>CAWFXV010000001.1:0-58144 GCA_963819885.1 uncultured Actinomycetota bacterium
CAATTCACCGGGCTCGACCTTCTCTTGCTCGGTTAGACCGTCTTGAGCATGCCGCCGTCGACGAAGTATGTAGAGCCGGTGGAGTAACTTGCCCGCTCCGAGCAGAGGAAGACGACGAAGCTGGCGAGCTCTTCGGGCGTGGCAAAGCGGCTGATCGGCGCGTGCTCGCGGGCCACGCCGTCCAGGTATCCCTGCCAGTCAGCACGATGCCGCGGGCCAACCGCACCGCGGCCATGACGTGCAGATCCCAGTCCGCCTGCCACGTCTCGTCGAGCGCTTGGCTTCGCCCAACGTCGCCGTGAAAGGGTCGGCAGATGATCGCGCGGATCTGGCGGGGATGGGTCGCAACTGAGCAGGTGGCCGATTACGTCCGGTACATCGGACGTACCGGCATTGCCGAATACCGGCAGACGCCAGGCAACCTGGGCGCCCAGATGCTGACCCGAGACCTCGACGACGGACGGTCCGAGGTGCTGACGCTGAGCTGGTGGGCATCGCTGGACGCCGTCCGCGCGTTCGCAGGCGACGACATCGACGTCGCCAAGTTCTATCCCGAAGACGACGACTACCTCGTCGACCGCGAGACCACCGTCACGCACTACCAGGTGCCCTACTCGGCGCTACCGTAACAACGTGACTGACGCCGTGATGGCTCTGCGCTACCTCACCACGACCGGTGTGGAGGTGGGGACATCCGAGGACTTCGAGCAGTGGCGAAAGCGGTCAGATGGCTTCCTCTGGGCCGATTTTCCCGCCTGCGACGACGAGACTGCGGATCTGTTGCGTGACCAGTTCGGCTTTCATCCCCAGGCGCTCGCGACCTGCCGGCGTCGCATACATTTGCCGACGTTTCACGGTTACCGAGACCATTGGTTCGTCGTCGTGCATCGGCCGCTGCTGGGTTCGATCGGGCACGTGCATTTGCTGCAGATCGAGTTCTTCATCGGCCCCGACTTCCTGGTGACCTTGCACGGTCCTTACAACCCGGAGGTCGAACCGGCGGCAGTCGGCCGCGACACGGCGATGGCCCGCGAGCGGCTCGATTCCGGTCGGTTCCTCCCCTCGTCTCCGTCTGCGCTGGCGCACGGAATTCTCGGCGCCCTCTCGCGGGAGATCCGCGACGACATCGGCACGATTGCCAGCCGGGTCGCGGAGCTCGAGCAGCACGTCATGACCGACGATCTCCGCCGGCCCGAGGAGCTGCTGGAGCAGATGTTCCTGATGCGTCACGAGCTCGTCACGGTCCGGACGATGGCGAGCAACACCCATGAGATCTTCGAGCGGATGTCGACCGTCGTCGGGACTCCCGTCCTCGACGATCGAGCGCTCTTCGCCGACCTGTCCGACCGGTTCTCGCGCCTGCGCACCATCGGCGACGGCGAGCGGGACTTTCTGGCCGGGGTCATCGACTACTACCAGACCCGCACCGGCACCAAGATGATGATCGCCATGGAGCGGCTGGCGGTACTTGCCGCTGTCACCCTCCCGGTCACGGCCGTTGCGTCGGTTGTCGGGATGAACGTCATCGTCAACGAGGCCACCAACATGCCGCAGCTGTTCGCCGTACTCGCGCTCATGGTGGCCATCAGCCTGCTGTTGCTGCGGTGGACGAAGCGTCAGGGCTGGTGGTGATGAACCCGCAGGCCCGCGGCATCCAGCGCACGTATCTGATCCTGCTCCTCGGCAACACCCTGGCCGCCTCGCTCATCTGGGGCATCAATACGCTGTTCTTGCTCGACGCCGGGCTGTCCAACCTCGAAGCGTTCGCAGCCAACGCCTTCTTCACTGCCGGCATGGTGATCTTCGAGGTACCAACCGGCGTGGTGGCGGACACGTGGGGCCGGCGGATCTCCTACCTGTTGGGCACGATCACGCTGGCCACGTCCACCTTCCTCTATTTCCTGATGTGGCAACTGGAGGCGCCCTTCTGGCTGTGGGCGGTCGTCTCGGTGTTGATCGGGCTCGGGTTCACCTTCTTCTCCGGCGCCGTCGAGGCGTGGCTGGTCGACGCACTGCATTTCGCCGAGTACGACGGCGGGTTGGAGACGGTTCTCGGCCGTGGCCAGATGGTCTCCGGTGCGGCCATGTTGGGCGGATCGGTTCTCGGCGGGATCATCGCCCAGGCAACCACACTCGGCGTCCCGTTCCTGTTGCGCGTCGCCATCCTTTTGATCATGTTCGTCGTCGCGTTCCTGCTCATGAGGGACCTCGGTTTCACCCCCGAGCCGGCAACTCACCCGCTCCGTGCGACCCGCGACGTGTTCAATGCGTCGCTCGAGCACGGACTGAAGAACCGGCCGGTGCGATGGGTGATGCTTGCGGCGCCGTTCACCGGCGGCGTCGCCGTCTACGCCTTCTATGCGCTGCAGCCGTACCTGCTCGAGCTCTATGGGGATCCCAACGCGTACTCGGTCGCCGGGCTGGCGGCTGCGATTGTCGCTGGGGCGCAGATCGCCGGTGGTTATGCCGCACCGCGGGTTCGGCTGCTGTTCAAGAAGCGGACGACGGCGCTGATTCTCGGTTCCGTCGTCAGCGCGGCCATTCTGGTGTTGCTCGGCCTGATCAGCTCATTCTGGCTCGCGCTTGGCCTGTTGGTGATCTGGGGGTTGATCTTCTCGGCTGTGTTCCCGATCCGGCAGGCCTACCTGAACGACATGATCCCGTCCAAACAGCGCGCCACGGTGCTGTCGTTCGACTCGCTGATGAGCAGCAGCGGCGGCGTGGTGGTCCAACCTGTTCTCGGACGCGTGGCCGACGTCAATAGCTACGCGACGTCCTTCGTGATCGGCGGGGCGATCGAGCTGCTGGCGGTCCCGTTCCTGGTCGCCAGCCGTCGCGAACGGGCGCCGGCCGACGAGGCGACAGGCGCACCTGCGGCGCCGACCCCGGGCTAGCCGCCCTCACGCGGCCAGGGCGCGTTGACCCACGGGTCGTAGTCGACCTCGAGGGGTTCCTGTGGTGGGCGCTCCGCTTCCGGAACGTGCTGAAGGTTGACCCGGATGCGGTACCAGATGGAGCTTCTCCCTCGCATCCCGTCGACCAGGATGTCGGCCGGTTCGAGCCGGGGGACGATCGTCGGATGCCGGGCCTTCCACCGATCCAGCCCCTCCATCGCCTCGTCCTTGGTCTTGGCGCGGGCGATCTCGACGAGGGGCATCGTGGACTGGCGACGCCCGGTGCCCTTGGGCGGCTTCTCCGCCGGGCCGAGCCGCCGGGCGAGGTCGAGGACGGCGTCCAGCGAACCGGCCGAGGTCTCGATGCCCTGCCATGGATCGCCGAGCGACGCGTAGCGCTCCAGCACGGTCGGCACCGTGAACAGCTCCGGGCGGCAGTCGGGCACCTCGCTCCAGCGCAGCGGCGTCGATACCCGAGCGTCCGGCGTCGGGCGCACGGAATAGGCCGAGGCGACCGTGCGGTCCTTCGCGTTCTGGTTGAAGTCGACGAAGACACCCTGCCGTTCTTCCTTCCACCACTTGCTGGTGGCGAGGTCGGGAGCGCGGTTCTCGACTTCCCTCGCGATCGTCTCCGCCGCGAGCCGCACTTCCCGGTAGGACCACTGCGGATCGATCCGGGTGAAGATGTGAAATCCGCGCGATCCCGAAGTCTTCGGCCAGCCGGTGAGGCCGTGATCCTCGAGCACCGCTTTCGCTACCAGGGCGACGTCGAGTATCTGCTTCCAGTCCACGCCCGGGACCGGATCGAGGTCGATACGAAGCTCGTCCGGACGATCGAGATCCTCGGCCCGCACCGGATGCGGGTTGAGGTCGATGCAGCCCAGATTCACCACCCAGGCCAACGCGGCCGCATCGCGTACGACGACCTCGGCCGCCGATAGCCCGGACCTGTAGTGCAATTCGGCAACCTCGATCCAGTCCGGCCGCTTGGTCGGTGCCCGCTTCTGCCAGACCGCCTCCTGGTCGATGCCCTTGACGAACCGCTTCAGGACCATCGGCCGGCCCTCGACTCCGCGTAGCGCACCATCGGCAACGGCAAGGTAGTAGCGCACCAGATCGAGCTTGGTAATGCCGCCGGTCGCGAAGATCAGCTTGTCCGGGTTGGTGACCGTCACCTCGCGTCCGGCGATGTCGAGGACCTCAGACGCCGACATGCGATCACCATAGGTGGCCCGATCGACTCGCCGGCACTGTATCTGAGAACCCTCACCCGACTCTGATTGTCGTCGTTCAATTCTGCGGACACAGCGACGGGAGTCTCCAATGGCGTTCCAACAAGTCTTACTGGATGGTCAGCCGATAGCCGCCGGACAGGAACGGCGGTTGTTGCCCGGTTTGGACGTCTCTGCATACGACCGGCTGCACCTGCATGTATCCGGCGGCGTGAGGGCAGTCGACGACCTCTCCATCCGGGTGCTGTTCGGCACACCGGTTCCCGGAGCGGTTCTCCTCGCCGACAGCACCATATGGTTTGAGGACACGGTCCAGGAGCGAGAGTTTTCCTATAACGTGCCAGTCAATTATGGCAGCACGGGCCTGGTCCTGAGCGTCCCCGTCGTGGCGCCGATGCTCTACGACGTGATCCTCACCAATGGCCAGACCGACAAGCCGACCGTCTACGTGGCTCTGCTCGCTCAGGAGATCTGACAGGTATCGCAACATCACTGAATGCGGCGCACGATGGTCGCATCGGGAGAACAGGGAGGACGCCGTGGGCCGGCTGGATGCGCTTCGCACCATCAACCGAGACGAAACGCTCAAGGAAGAGATCCTCACCAGGATCAGCGAAGACCCCGCTCTGGCGGAACGCCTCGCTGAACGCGCACCGACGGCTCCGGCCGGTGCGGCACCCGGCGACTTCGTGCCCGAGTTCGCTGTGCCGAGCCAGGTCACCGTCGATGCGGCTCGTTCGGTGATCGAGGACCCGCCGGATCGGCCATTCGACTTCGGCCTCGAGGCGATCATCCTGGTGATGGGCCGGCCGGTGCTGCTGGTGCAGAACGACGACTTCGACCTGGCGACGTTGGAGACCGACACCTGGAGGACCAGGCTGGAAAGGGCCCGGCACGGGCTCAGGTCGGCCCTGCTCTCCATCGGCCGAGTTGATCTGGACAACAACCCGCGCTTCGACTGGGTCGGCACCGGCTGGATGGTGTCCGACGACGTCGTCGTCACCAACCGGCATGTCGCGGCCGAGTTCGCCCGCCGGGAGGGGGACGGCTTCGTCTTCCAGAGATCCGTGATGGGCCAGATGGGCGCCCGGATCGACTTCAAGGAGGAGTTCCAGGGGCCCAACCCCGCCGAGTTCCGGGTCACCGAGGTGCTCCACATCGAGGACGCGCCGGGCCCGGACATGGCGTTCCTCCGGGTCGACTGGGGGACGGGGCAGAAGCGGGCGCCGATCCGACTCGCGACCAGCACCGAGACCGGTCGCGGCGTCGCCGTCATCGGCTATCCCGCCAAGGACTCCCGGACCCGGATTCCCGACGAGATGGACCGGATCTTCGGGTCGGTGTACAACGTCAAGCGCCTGGCACCGGGTGACGTCACCGCTGTCAGCGAGCAAGAACAGCTGATCAACCACGACTGCACGACGCTCGGTGGCAATTCCGGCTCGGCAGTACTCGACCTCGAGACCGGTGAGGCAGTTGCCCTGCACTTCGCCGGCCGGGAAAGAGACCGCAACTTCGCCGTTCCCGCCCCAACGGTCCAGGCGCGGCTCGACCAGCTCGTGGGCAGCGGCCCGACCGGCCGCACGGCCCCGACGACACCCACCGTGGGCGTCGAGAAGCCACTGACGCTGGCGGACCTGGATGGCCGGACCGGTTTCGAGCCGAATTTCCTCGGCCCGACGGTCGATCATCCCCAGCTGCGGCCCGAGCTCGCGGCAGCGCTGGCGCCGGTCACCGGCCGGGACGACGGAATCCTTGACTACACCCACTACTCGGTTCGTATGCACCGGTTCCGCCGCCTGGCGATGTACACCGCGGTCAACATCGACGGGGCGTCGGCGCGCAACGTTCGCCGAGAGCGGGACAAGTGGAACATGGATCCGCGTATCGACACCCAGTTCCAGGTTGGCAACGAGCTGTACGAGCGCAACAAGCTCGACCGCGGACACCTGGTTCGACGGCTCGACCCGGCGTGGGGCGACACCTTCGCCGATGCCGAGGCTGCGGCGCTGGACACGTTCTTCTACACCAACTGCGCGCCGCAACACGCCCGGCACAACCAGGACCTGTGGCTCGGCATCGAAGACCACATCCTTAGCAATGCCGACGTTCGCGACTTGCGGGTCGACGTGTTCAGCGGGCCGATCTTCCGTGAGAGCGACCGCCGGTACCGCGAGTTCTTGATCCCGGAGGACTACTGGAAGGTCGTCGCGATGGTGAACGACGAAACCGGCCGGCTGTCGGTCACGGCTTACGTCGTCAGCCAGCGTGACTTCATGGACGACCTCGAGTTCGCGTTCGGGCCATTCATGACCTACCAAGTCCCCATCGCCACCGTCGAGGAGCAGACCCGTCTTGACTTCGGCAGTCTCAAGGACTTCGACCCGCTCGCCCAGACCGAAGGTTCTTCGGTCCGGCCGCTGCAGAGTCTCGCCGACATCGTGCTGTAGCGGCGGGGCGCCCTCACCTTGACTTGGCGGCGCGATTCACTGCCCGGTGGCGCCGTCAATCCGCTCGCGGAGTAGGTCGGCGTGCCCGTTGTGCCGGGCATACTCGGCGATCATGTTGATCATGACCCGGCGAAGCGACACCGGCTGACCGCTCGACAGCACGGTGCCGGTCTGCTCCAGGGACGGGGTGGCTGCGACGATGTCGCGGGATCGTTGGCATTCGCCGTGCCAGATCTCGAAGGCCTCGGATACGTCACCATCGAGCTTGGTCGAAGTCTTGGTTCGGGTCGTCGTCTGAGTAATAGAGCAACGGCACATCCTCGCCGACGAACTGGATCCGGAACCACCACCGCTCGACGCCGGCGAGATGACGGACCAACCCGTGCAGGGTCAGCGTGGACGGAGGGACAGTCCGCTCGGAGAGCCGTTCCGGTGGGACGCCCGTGCATTTTGCTTCGAATGTCGCCCGATGCCAGTCGAGATAAGCGACCAGGATCTCGCGCTCGTCACCGACGTAAGGGGGGTTGATTCGAGAGTCGTTCGCCCAGCGCTTCGAGTAGAACTTCGGTGCCTCCACCATGCCAGCCAGCATGCCAGTGCAAACTGACAGTCGCGGGGCCGTCCACGTCGCAGCCTGACGACACCAAGGCGTGATCACGTTGGACAACGGAGGAGTTGGTCGACGGTGGATCAGTCCGGGGCACGCCGGGTGCTGCAGATGCGGCTGGTGGTCGAGGCGCCCGACTACGAGCAGGCCGTGGCCTTCTACCGAGACGTCCTGGGGGCGCGCGAAGAACTGGCCGTCGAGAGCGAAGGCGGCGCGAAGGTGACGATCCTCGACATGGGTCGAGCAACCTTGGAGCTGTCGAACCCTGCCCAGGTCGCGATGATCGACGACGTGGAGGTCGGGCGGCGGGTGAGCCCCCGGCTGCGGGTCGCCTTCGAGGTCGCCGATGCGGCGAGCGTGACGGGTGAACTCGTCGACCGCGGTGCAGAGCTGATTGCTGAGCCGACCGTCACGCCTTGGCGGTCGCTCAATTCCCGCCTGGCGGCGCCGGCGGACCTGCAGATCACGGTGTTCGAGGAGCTGGGTGACGAAGCTCAGACCTGACCGGCCTGGCTCATTCGGCGGCGAGCTCTGCCGTCGGTTGGGGGCTGGACATCGATGCCTCCTCGATCGGATACGCGTCTGCCAAAGTACAGGCAGACATTCACGCGAATCGCCGATCATCGGAGGGCAGCGTCATGGCGAAGACCAAGGACGATCCGGCGGCTGTGGACGAGTATCTCGCGGGGTTGTCACCGGACCGGCGAGAGGTCCTCGAACAGCTGCGACGACTCGTCAAGTCCACCGTCCCTGACGTCGGTGAGCGCATCTCCTACGGCACAGCTGTGATATTTGCACTCGACGGCGACCTGGTCGGCTTCGTCGCGCAGCCGAAGCACCTGTCGTTCTTGACGATGAGCCCGAAGCTTGCCAAGGCGATGAAGACGGAGATCGGGAAGACGCACGAGGTGTCCGGCGCGACCATTCACTTCACGCCGGAGAACCCGTTGCCGGCGTCGCTCGTGCAGAAGATCCTCGCTGCCCGGCTGGCAGAGCAGGGCCGATGAGCGAGCTTCTCCTGAATCTCGTCGATCAGCATCCTCCAGGGCTTCTGTCAAGTTGGCCTGGCCTGCGGATCGTCCAGCCGCCGCAGGGCGTTGTTCAGCTGATCCACGGCCGACGCGTTCTCTCCCTTGTCAGCCAGCTTCTCGGCCTTGTCGACGGCCTGCCGGACCTTGTCGGCGGTCTTGGTCGTCGATGTCAGCGGCCCGGACCACCTGGTCGAGGTTGGCGCAGCACGACCGCGAAGCTCGGCGCATGCCACCAGCTCGGACATCAGCTGGGAGTTGAACTGGTCCAGCTGGATCTCGCTGGCCGCCTCGATCTCGTTGGCGGTCAGCTGCGCGCTCGGCACCAGCCCGAACGTGTCGAAGCCACGGGCGATCTCGGTGCCGTAGATGTAGCCGTTGTACCAGTACGTCGCCCACAGGCCGCCGAGGTTGAGTCCGGTTCGGGTTGGTCGGACCGGGATCGGGAACGGGCTGTTGATCGGGCCGCGGTCGAAGAAGGCGATCTCGACCGGGTTCGCGGTGTCGGTGAAGTCGACGACCGACACGCCGCCCTGGTACCAGGCCTGCACGTAGATGTCGCGGTTCGGCACCGGGATGACCGACGAGTTGTGCGCCACGCAGTTCTCTGCTGACGGTCTGCACCGCGGGCATCTTGTAGTAGCTCGCGAACTCCATCTTCCCGTCGCACGATGTCGAACAGAGCGTCGGCTCCCCACTCCGGCTGGTCGGTCATCCGGCAGCGTGCGCTGGTTCCGCCGCCCCACTCGTCGGTGAACATCACCTTGGTGCCGTCGTTGCTGAACTGGGCGGAGTGCCAGTAGGAGAAGTTCGGGTCGGAGACTGCGTCCAGGCGCACCGGATTCACCGGGTCGGAGATGTCCAGCAGCACGCCGTTGCCCTGGCACGCGCCGGCGAGCAGGCCGATCTCCGGGAACGCGCTGACGTCGTGGCAGGTGTTCGTGTTGGGCAGCGGCGAGTAGGGCGTGCCCGACGGGTGCAGCGCGCCGGGGAGCGTGTTCTGCAGGCCGTTGAAGGCGCCGGTGGCCGGGTCGGTGAAGATCCGCGGCTGGCTGACGATCGACGCCGTCTCCGGCGCGTCCAGCGGGACCTTGATGACATCGATCCGCCACTGGGTCGGGTTCCCGGTGGTCACCGGGTCCGTGGTGAGAGCGGCGTTCTCGCACGCCAGCCAGCTCCAACGGCGACCGCACGCCAGCGGTGCCCGAGTTGTAGACGTAGATGTTGTCCGGGTCGTCCGGGATCGGTGACGAGCGTGTGCGTGTGCGAGCCGCGGCAGGTCTGCACGCCGGGAAGCTGGACCGGGTTGTCGATGTCGCTGATATCGAAGATGCGCACGCCACGGAACCGCTCCGGGTTGACGGCGCCAGGGGCGGCCCCCTGGGTGCCGCAGTCGATGCGGCCCCGGGTCTCCTCGACCGACATGAACAGCAGGTCGCCGTGTTCGAGAGCTGTAGACGGAGGGGTCGCCCTGCCCACCCGGGCACACGAACGAGCTGCGCAGCACCGGGTTGTCCGGGTCGCTGATGTCGTAGACCTGGAAGCCGTTGAAGCTGCCGACGATCGCGTTCGTCGCCGATGAAGGCCAGGTCGGAGTTGACGAACCCGAAGTTGCCCGGCGGGGCGTCGAACGGCGCGACCCGCGGGTCGTTGTCGAGCAGGTCGATGTTGCTGCTCGCCTCTGACCATGGGAAATACCCCGGTGCCAGGCCTTCCCGCGGGTCGCCCTGTGCCGATGCCGCGAGCGGCAGCATGGCAGCGAACAGGAGTGTCGCCCCAGCCACCACAACGGTGCGCCGCCGGGCGCGTCGGAATCGAGTCGGAAGAACTGGCTGCGCTGCCACGGTCTCCACCTCCGGTGTTACGTTCGCTCGCCCTGCCTGGCGACGGCTGTCACAAGGAACGTACGCTGGCGAGCACGTTACCGGTCGATTGGTGAGCCGTCAGTACCTTTGGCGGGTTTAGGTGGGGATTGCAGCTCCATGAGGTTCATCTACCGGCTCGTCCTTGCGGTGGTTCTCTTGCTGGCCGCTGGCTGCACAGCTGACGCCGATCCCGACGCGCCCCGGGTCGTGCAACTTGCCTCCCCCGGGGGCACGAACCGTGTCCTCACCGAGTCCGAGGCGGCGCAGCTGGAGGCCCCACAGCACACGCCTGCCGACGTTGCGTTCGTCCAGTCGATGATCCCGCACCACGCCCAAGCGCTGGAGATGACGGAACTGGTGGTCGATCGCACCTCTCGTGCGGACATCCCGCTACTCGCCGAGCGCATCGAGATATCGCAGCAGGACGAGATCGGGCTGCTGGAGAGGTGGCTGACCGACCGCGGCGAGCGGATCCCCGATGCGCACTCCCATCACGGCGGCATGGGGCTGATGCCCGGCATGCTGACCGACGAGCAGCTCGCACAGCTCGAGAACGCGACCGGCGCGGAATTCGACCAGCTGTTTCTGCAGTCCATGATCTACCACCACCAAGGCGCGGTGGTGATGGTCGATGACCTACTGACCGGTGGCAAGGGCGGCCAGGAGCCGGCGGTCTTCCAGCTGGCGCAACATATCGATTCAGATCAGCAGATCGAGATCGCGCGGATGAACAGCTTGCTCCGTCAGTTGGCGACAACCCCCACGCCGTGACGGCGTCATGGGATCGATCACGGCTTCGACGCATGGGCGTCATCAACCGATTGGTGGATCCGACGTCCTAGCCTGGCCGTATGCCAACGCACGTGGCGCTGCTGCGCGGGGTCAACCTCGGCAAGCGACGGGTCTCGATGGCCGAGCTCAGGACGCTGCTCGAGAAACTGGGCTATTCGGATGTCAGCACGTACGTGCAAAGCGGCAACGCCGTCCTGGCCAGCAAGAAGAAAGGCGAATCGCGGATCGCCGCGGAGCTCGAGGCCGAGCTCACCAACGCACTCGGATTCGCGGTGCCCGTGATCGTACGCAGCCGTGCCGACCTCGCCGACGTGGTCAGGAACAATCCGTTCCCCGACGCCGCCGCCGACCCGACGAAGTTGCACGTGACGTTCCTCGGGCAACCACTCGACCGGTCATGGCTCAGCCACCTCACCGCGGCCGACTTCACGCCCGAGGAGTTCGCGACGCGCAAGCGCGAGGTCTACCTCTCGTTACCCAAGGGCCTGGGGCGCTCGAAGCTCGCGGTCGCCATGGAGAAGGCCTTGCAGGGCTCGGGCACGACCCGAAACTGGCGTACCGTCACGGCGCTGCTCGACATGGTCAACAACTGACTGCGCGCGTTAGGTGTCCCGGAGATCAGAGTGCCTGGCCGGACTCGACGAGCGCCCAGGCGAGCAGGGCGAACGCGACGATACAAGCGAACGTTCGCACGTGGTTCCAGCGCACCCACCGAGCCTCGTCGAATCGCTCCCGCACGCCATGAAGATCAGTCATCTGGTTGACGTCGCCGGCGGCCTTGATCTCATTGTTGCGCGGCACGTTGACCCCGATGGTGATGACGAAGACGACGAGGTACAAGACGAGCGCGGCGCCGATCCAGGGGAGCGCCCATCTTGCGTCGTCGGAGAGATGCAACACCGCGGCCAGGGCAGTGAGTAGCAGCGCACCGAAGAAGGTCGCCATGAACGCGGGGTTGATGATCGCGCGGTCGAGCGCCTGGAATGCCGCGACGAAAGTGCGGTCGTCAGTACGGCGCAGACCCGGCATGATCGAGTTGCTGTACAGGCCGAAGACACCTGCCATCAGGCCCATGGTCATGGTGGCCGCGATCAGGATGACCTCGCGTAGGACGTCGGACATATAGCACCCTTCGTGACACGCGCACTGATCGCAGACGGTAGTCCACGCCGCCGCGCGGTCACCTGCGCAGTGTGAGCTCGTACGGCGGGTCAGCGCTGCCACCGGATTGGAGGGGGAAACTCCGGTCACAGCCCGAGACGGCTCGACTCAACTGCCGGTGGGTGCTCGCCGTGCGGTGTTGAAGAGGTCGACCAGCTCCTGTGTCGTGGTCGCGTCCTGCGCGGTCTTGTCATCGCGCCATCGCCCGGTGAATCGCGGGAACCGCATCGCCAGCCCCGTGTCGGGCTTGATCTGTCCCCAGCCGGCGGTGTGGTTCGGGGAGAGTGTCAGCTCCGCGCTGAGGACCTCCAGCACCAGACTTGGCTCGAACCACACGTCTGCTGGTTGGCGCGCGTCGACCCGGGCGGGTCGCTCGGTTCGGGCCAGTATCGCCAGCCGGTCGGGCAGCGCAGCCATCTCGGCGTCGGAGAATCCGGTGCCGCACTTGCCTACGGTGCGGAACATGTCCGCGGTTGGGTCATAGGCGGCCAGCAGCAGCGCACCGTAGAGGCCGCGACGGCGGCCACGCCCGGCGAACGCGCCGACCACCACCAGGTCGACAGTGTCTGCCAGCTCGGTGCGGTAGTCCCGCTTGAGTTTGATCCACAGCCATCCGCGGGCGCCGGCCTGGTACCCGGCGCTCGGGCTGATCGACTTGCACAGCAGCCCCTCGCAGCCGTCGGTGACCGCCTGCTCGAACGTCTCGTCCAGGGCGGCGGCGGTGCTGACCTGGATCGCGGTGGTGAGCCGCAGCCGAGTTGACGGGTTGATCGCTTCGGCCAGTCGAGCCCGTCGCTCCGGATACGACAGTTGGGTGAGGTCCTGGCCGTCGGCGTACAGCAGCTCGAAGCAGAACAGGCCGACCGGCACGTCGCGTGCGGCCTCGGCGATTCCGTGCTTACGCCGCCGAAACATGACCTCCTGGAACGGGCGCAGCTCCCCGGCCTCTGGGTCGAAGGCGACCAACTCACCCTCGACGATTGCCTCGCGTGGGCCGAGTCCCTTCTGCAGGATCTCGACGACGTCCGGGAATTGGTGATTGATCCGCTCCAGCCCGCGCGTGAACAGTTCGATCCGACCATCGGCGGTGCGGTGGGCCTGGACCCGGACGCCGTCGTACTTGTACTCAGCCGCGCATTCTCCACCCAGTTTGGCGAGGATCTCGGCAGCGTCCGACAGCCGCTGGGCGAGCATGGCCCGAACCGGGTTGCCAGGGTGTACCTGAATCTGCTCGACCGCTGCCAGCCCGCCGTTGGCAAGCGTTGACGCGACTAGGCCGAGGTCGCAGCAGACGTTGTAGGCGCGCTCCAGAACCGGCCGGTCGGTCCGGCCCCCGGCGTGGACCAGCGCGAGCGCGTCCAGGATGGTGGGGGTACCGATCCCCAGCCGCAGGTTGCCCGTGACCAGGCGGAGCAAGTAGCGGGCTTCCAGCGGGGTGGCACGGGCGAGCAGGCCGGCCAGCAGGTCCAGTTTGCGGCCCTGCGAGCCCTGCCCTTCGGCCTGGGCGATCTGGTGCAGGGTGTCGACGACGACCAGGACCTGCAAGCTGGCCGGCCGGTCGCCAGCGATGCTGCCCAACAGCTGCTCGGCGGCCTGGCCAAGGTCCCCGGTCTCCCTCAGCGACACGTTGACCTGCTCGAGGCTGGCGCCGGTCGCGGTAGCGACCGAACGGACGGCGAGCTTCTCGGCCAGGCCGAGATCGACACCGGCGAACTCCGGCGCGATCAGACCCTGAGACAGATAACAGACCGTGCCGACGAGCTCGGTGGGGGTTTCGCCGAGCAGTGCGGCGAGCCGATCGATGAGCGCCAGCCGTCCGCTGGCCTGTTCCAAGTCGCGGTATGCCTCGGCGACGATTTCGTACTGCACGACGCTCCTTCGTCTCGACCACCCGTGACCCGACGACAGTCGCGGCGGGCTAGGGCAACGCTACGGCTGCAATGGCCGACGCAACGATCCGCAAACCATCACGTGTGCTTCCCGCGATTTCGTCGTCAGTCGCCTGTGACTGTCGAAGAGGAGCCTCGATCACGTCGGGGGCATCGGTGCCATGTCGAGGAACGCTTCGATGCCGTCGACCACGGCCTCGTTGCGGGCGGAATGGAACAGGTCGAACGCGTGCTGCCCGCCGGGCAGCTCGGCGTAAACGACCGGCTCGGGCGACGCCTCCCGCAGGTGTTCGACGAACATCCGGGCACCCTCGACCGGCACGTAAGTGTCGCAATCGCCGTGCGAGACGAAGAACGGAGGGGCCTGCGAGGCGTCGTAGGCCAATGGGGTCGACGGCGGCCGTTCGTCGTGGCCGCGCCCGTAGTAGCGCCCGTAGTAGCCGTACAGGCAGATGGCGGCGTCGACGGTCGTATCGGCGGACTCGAACCCTGGCTGCAGGATCGGGTCGTTCGGCGTCAAAGCGGCCAGTGACGCCAGGTGCGCTCCCGCGGAGCTGCCCGCCACGACGAGGGTGGCCGGGTCTGCGCCGTACTCGCGCCCGTGCCTGCGGACCCAGGCGATCGCTTTCTTCGCGTCGACCAGGTGATCGGGGAATCCGGCGGCGGGTCGCAGCCGGTACGTGGCGCCAAAGCACACCCAGCCGTGAGCGGCGAGTCGGTGTAGGAGGGCGCGGCCCTCGCGGTTCTTGTTGCCGCTGAAGTAGCCGCCGCCGTGGAAGTACAACAGCGCCGGGGCTCCCCGCGGGCGTGAACGGTGGCGGAAGACGTCCAGGCGGTTCCGCTTTCCCGCGTTGCCATAGGGGAGGTTGGCGATCCGCTCGACGCGGCGGGAACGGAATGGGTACGGCGCGAGCAGGACACGCAACCATGCACGGGGGCGCAGCCGAGATTTGGGGGCTTCGACCGGTGTACCCGGTCGGTGGACGCCCAATCCGCCGCCTACGGCAGTCTCGACGACTTCGCGAGCTGCCATGGCCCGCCGCACGAGGACGGCGAGCCCGAGGGTCGTCAGCCCCGCCATGCCGGCCAATGCCCAACCACCCGTGGTGTCGAGGAGTCCGTCCTGCCCGATAGCCAGCAGGGTCGAAGCGAGCAGCAGCAGAAGTGCCACGTGCGGCAGCTCGTTGACGACCACGGCGAACGCGAAACTCAGCCTCGCGAGCAGGCGTGGCCTGGATATTGGCCACAGAGCGAGAGCAGTGAATGACGCCGCGAGCGCGACCGTCACGAAGTACCCGATGGGCATGGTCTCCTCCAGTTCACGGCTGGATACGGCGCTGATGACCAACAGGCGGTGGTCCTCTACTTTTGTAGAGGTTACTCTACAAAAGTAGAGGAACGAGGCAAGTGAGGAGTCGGGATGCCGGACACATCACGAAGATCTGAGCTAGCCGACGCGGCGATCGCGACGCTGGCGCGGGACGGCAGCCGGGGCCTGACTCATCGCGCCGTCGACCGCGCCGCCGGCGTGCCGGAGGGTTCCACGTCCTTTTACTTCCGGTCGCGCCTCGATCTATTGCGGGCGGCTGTACAGCGGCTGGCCGAGCTCGACGCCGCGGAGATCCCCACGCTTCCCGAGACCAACCCGAGAGACTTCGCCTTGGCGTTCCGCGCAGTCCTCGCGCACCTGCTCTCTGACGGGCGCGACCGGCAGCTCGCCCGCTACCAGCTGTTGTTCGAGGCGGCCCGCCAACCCGAGCTGCGGGAGAGCCTCGCCACCTCGGCTGCGCGTATCCGCGCGCTGATAGCGGAGCGGTTTGCTGCCCTCGGCGTACCCGAGCCTGACGAGCGGGCGCAGGACTTTCTCATGCTGGTCGACGGGCTGCTGTTCAACCAGCTTGTGGGCGCGGGCGGACGGGCGTTGCAGGGATCAGCGCTACACGATCTGGTCGTGCGCATCCTCGGCGCCGTCGGAGTGCAGCAGCCCATATCGGAACCACTCGAAAGCTGAGAGAAGGAAGTCGCGGCATGCGGGCAGTGCTGTACACCATCAGTAGCGTGCTCGGGGGGTATCTCGTGGTACGCGCGATCGTTGAGCCGTTCGTCATCAGCTTGGACGATCCGGCCACGTACGCCAACGACTGGGGCGGCCCGAGCTTGTTCGGGGTGCTCGCTGTGCATTGCGGCCCCGGTCTCGTCGTGCTCGCCATTGTGGTCGCTCTGCTCGTGCGACGCTTCGGCTCCTCACGACGTCAGCCACCAGGCTCGGGCATTGACAGAGGATGACGGTCAGTGCGGGGCGAGTTATAGGTGTCGCGATTGGCCGCGTCGTGGTCGACATACCTCTGGGCGAAGAAGCTCTACAACCGCGACCCCATACGCTGACTGGTCACCTTCCCGGCTTCAGGATGCCCCGCTCGAACGCCGCTGCCACGGCCGCCGCGCGGTCGTTCACACCGAGCTTGGCGTAGACGTGGAGAAGGTGGGTCTTGACCGTTGCCTCACTGATGTACAGCCGGTGGGCAGCCTCTCGGTTCGTCGAGCCGTGGGCAACCATCTCCAGTACTTCGAGCTCCCGCTGGCTGAGGGGTTCACGAACCGGCTCACGGACCTGGCTCACCAGCCGAGTCGCAACCGACGGCGAGAGCACCGCCTCGCCTCGGGCGGCGGCTCGGACCGCCCGGAACAGCTCTTCACGAGGTGCGTCCTTGAGCAGGTAGCCAGTTGCGCCTGCTTCTATCGCCGGGAGGACATCGTGGTCGGTCTCGTAGGTCGTCAGCACCAGCACGTGTGAGGTGACGCCGCGCTCGGCCAGCCGGCCGATCGCGGCGACACCGTCGAGTCCCGGCATCCGAAGATCCATGAGGATGACATCTGGCTGGAGCAGTTCTGCGCGAGTCACGGCCTCGGCCCCGTCGGCTGCTTCGCCGACCACCTCGAAGTCGGGTTCGCCCGCGAACATCCCCTGCAACCCGTCCCGGACGACCGGGTGGTCGTCCACGATGAGCAGCCGGAGTCTCGAGTTAGTCATCGGTGCTTCCGGTAGCAACGGCCGGCACACTGGCGGAGATCGCGGTACCGCTGCCTGGTTCGGACTCGATCTCCAGGATCCCGGCCACCCGGCTCACCCGACGCCGCATCCCGGCCAGGCCGAATCCGCCGTCGCTGGCCGCCGCGCTGCCTGGTTGGAAGCCGGTGCCGTCGTCCCGGACATCAAGGGTGACAACGTCTTCCATGTACGACACAGTCAGCCAAACCGTGGACGCGTTTGCATGCTTGGCCACGTTTGCCAACGCCTCTTGGGCGGTGCGGAGCAATGCGACCTCGATCTCTGGGTGTAGCTGGCGCGCGGTTCCCGTGGTCGCGACCACGACGGGGATTCCGTGCATCCGCGACCACTGCTCGACGACATCGCGAATGGCGTTGAGCAGAGGCGCCTTCTCCAGAGCCTCGGGTCGCATCGCGCCGACCGAGCGGCGCGCCTCGGACAGGCCCTCGCGAGCGAGTTGGGATGCGTTGGCTATGTGACGCCGCCATTGCGCCGGCCGGTCCGCGGACTGCTCCGCCGCCTCGAGCTGGGTGATGATGCCGGTGAGCCCCTGCGCGAGGGTGTCGTGGATCTCCCCGGCGATCCTTTGCCGCTCATCGTGGACACCCGCTTCCCGAGCCTGTGTCAACAGCTGTGCCTGCAGCGCCTGGTTCTCCGCGACGGCGGCCTCAAGGTCGCTGAGAGTTCGGCGTCGCTGCTCGTTCTGCTCGGTCATCCTGGCGCCCACGACCGTCCCGCCGCCGATCGCCAAGGTCTGGATGACGATGATGGAGACGTAGCCGATGATGTCGCTGACCGTGGGATCGGCCGTTACCCCGAACGGAACAGTGTTGATCAGGACCGATGTGGCGAAGACCCCGAGGAAGGTGGCGTACCAGGGGCCCAGCAGGGCGGCATGGAAGAAGCCGGTGATCGTGAAGATGAAGAACAGCGGCTCCCACACCATGAGCACCGTGGCCAGGAGCAACATGCCGGTGAAGTAGACAGCTGCGAATGCGGGCTGCTCGCGGCATCGATCGGCCCGCATTGTGTACATCACGTACACCCAGCTGGCCGTCACCGCGACCAGCGCCAGTGTGCCGAGCCGGTGCGACCAGCTCTGATCCGGTTGGGCAAGGGCGACCGCGGTGCTGATGGTGAGCGTGGCGTACGGAACCCAACGGAGCGCCCGATTGAACCACCCTTCCCAGTCGGTCACTCCCACCTGAACAACCTAACCGCCGCTATACCGGCGATCACGATCCAGATCAGGAGAACTGCCAGGTTGAGTGGCTGCGGCCAGTTGCCCGCCAGCGTGTCCTGCATCGCTTGCACACCGGACCCGATAGGCGTCGCGTCGCTGAACGCGCGCAGCGAATCCGACATCGCCTCGCGGGGGAAGTACACGCCGGCAAGGAACAACGCCGGGAAGTAGACCGCCATCCCGATTCCGGTCGCGACGGATGCGCGAGGAGCGACGGCCGCGATGACCAGCCCGACGGCGAACATCGCGGCCGCGACGAACACGAACGTGGCAAGGAAGCCCAACGCGTTCCCCGTCGCCTCGACGTCGAAGCCGATCACGGCTACCGCGATCGTCAAGATCACGGCGACGACGGCCACGCCGACGTTGAGCAGCAACTGGGCGCCCAGCAACTTGGCCGGTCCGACCGGCGTCGTAGCCAGGCGGCGAAGGATGCCCTTCTCTCGGTACGTGGCCAGGAACGTCGGAAAGGTCGACAAGGCCAGTGTGGCGAGGGCCAGCCCTATGACGATCGGCAGGTACAGATCGATGAGACGCTGGCCGCCGATGTCCGCGTTGGGCTCCCGGAAACCCGGGATGAACGCGCCGAGTGCGAGGAGTAAGGCGGGCGGGAATGCCAGGCCGAAGAACAGCGCCATCCCGTCTCGACGGAACAGCTTCCACTCAACGGTGGTCATGGTGGCGAGGGCAGACATCGGATCTCCTAGCTGTGGTCGGCCGCGCCGGCTGTGTCCGAGGCGCGGCCGGTGAGGACGACGAACGCGTCGTCGAGGGTCGCCTGATCGACGCGCAGCTCCAGGGCTGTCACGCCGCGCGCGGCCAGTGCGGCGATCACCGTGGCGACGACGTTGCCGACGCCGGTGACGACGATCTGCCCTTCGGAGCGACTGATACTCGAGACCCCTGGCAAGTGGGCGATCATGGCATCGTCGATCGGACCCGACGGCCGGAACCGGATGCGCTGTTCGGTGTCCACCCTGGAAACCAGCCCGGCGGGCGTGTCGATCGCGACCAGGCGGCCACCGTCGATGAGGGCGACGTGGTCACAGAGCCGCTCCGCCTCCTCCATGAAGTGCGTGACGAGGACCACCGTGACCCCACGGTCCCGGACTCTCTCGATGAGCGCCCACGTGTCACGGCGCGCCTGCGGATCCAGTCCGGTCGTCAGCTCGTCGAGAATCGCGACTTCCGGGTTACCGACCAGGGCGAGCGCGATGGACAACCTCTGTTGCTGGCCGCCGGAGAGGTCGCGATATACGGCGTCCCGCTTGTCCTCGAGCCCGAGGTCGACGATCAGCTTCTCCCAGTCCGCCGGGTCCTCGTAGAACGTGCTGTACAGCTGTAGTGCTTCCCAGACCTTGAGTTTGTCCGGCAGCGTGCTCTCTTGCAGCTGGACGCCAACGCGTTGGCGCAGTTCGGCCCGATCCCGCTGTGGATCCAGACCGAGAACGGTCACCGACCCCCGGTCAGGTATGCGGAGTCCGGAGATCGACTCGACCGTCGTGGTCTTGCCGGCACCGTTGGGACCGACGATGCCGAAGATCTCACCGCGCTCCACCGTGATCGACACGTCGTCGACGGCAACCGTCTCGCCATAGCGCTTGTGCAAGTGCTGAACCTCGATGACTGGCATGCATCCAGCTTTGGCGAACTATGTCGGCCCGGGGGTCGTCCGTGCGGTCATGAAACGCGTCGGCCTTGGTGGACTCGTGGTATCCACCAAACGGATGAGGCGAGCGATCTCGCAGATGCAGATTTTGGCCGACCGCCCCCGGGTATCTATGGCTTGGTGTCGCCTGATACTTCGGCTTCCCCTGGTGGAGGCGGCTGTTCCTGTTCCAGGCGCACATAGCCTGCGGAGTGAACCGCCACCCCTACGATCCCGAACACCAGCATCGCAACTCCAGCGATCCACAAGATGTGCCAGAAGCCGGCGACCACGCCGATGAATGCGCACATTTGCGCGACTGATTGTGCTGTTGCGACGAGGAAGGACTTCGTCGTACGACCACGGAAGACCTCCTGCTGGTTGACCAGCACAAGGGCAGCAAGGAGCGGGATGGCCACCGAGAATGCGACAACGCAGATCTTGGCGGCCAGGTCGAGCGATGCTGCTGTGAGGAACGGCTGCACCATGACTACGCCGATTCCGATCAATCCGCCGTAGATCAGGCTGTTCTGCCGGATCCATTCTTGAACTTGCCTCGGGTCCTGCGTACGGCCGATCCACCGGAGCCGTTCGCGTTCGTACTCGGAGTCTTCCTGCACAGTCACTATCGTCTCAGCCACTGTCGTTCATTCGGCGCGGCACGGCGGGCGATGTCGAGAGGCGATCGGCAGCTTCGACGTCACAAACGAAGCTGCCCGCTGAGGACCCACGACAACAGGAGACCAAGATGACTGACAACCCCGGCTACGACATCGATCTCATCCGCGTCTTCGACGCCCCGCGGGAACGGGTCTATAACGCGTTCACTGATCCCGACGAGTTTGCCCGGTGGTACGGGCCGGAGGGGTTCCCCGCACGTCGAGACACCGTCGACCTCGAGGTCCGCGTCGGTGGGTCACAGCGATTCGCGATGGTCAGCGAGGTCGACCCGTCCATGCGGACGGAATTCACCGGCCGTTTCACCGAGGTCGTCCCCGACCGGCTGTTGGCAAGCAGTGGGAGCTGGGATGGGATCCCCGGCCAGGCAGACCCATGGCCGTCGCACCTGCGAGTGGAGTTCCATGACGACAACGGCAGCACGCGGCTTGTGCTGCGCGAAGGCCCGCACCCGGCCGGCACGGCCGACATGGGTCGTCAGGCGTGGCAGATGATGTTCGCCAAACTCGACACTTTGCTCGCCGGCTCAGTGTGAGGGTTAGCCTGATCGACGTGTTTGCTGACGGTCGTCGGGCCGACGCGGTAGGGCTGTTCATGACACTTGGACCTAGCCGGATACCCTGTCCTGCTGGAGGGAAGTCACACTCTCGGCCAGGTCGCCGTTGAGCAGGGTCGCGTTCCAGGCCAACGGCTCGCGCAGGGTCCGGGACGCTACGTACTTGGGCATGCTGTTCAGCCGGTCCGCAATCATGCCTAGCATCGGGTCGTCCACCAGCTGCGGCCAGACTGCGGCGAGTCCCTCGTAGGTCTTGCGACTCAATCTGCCCGCTCGTACCGCAAATACACCGTGCCCGAGGCCAATACGCGGTGCTCGGCGAGCCGTAGTCGCAGCTTCTTCCGGGCCGCGAAGAACGGTTTTCCGCCTCCGACGACAACGGGCATGACATAGAGCCGGAACTCGTCGATCAGGTCAATCAGCGAGGCGGCCAGGCTGGCACCGCCGAGGTCAAGTTCCCCTTCGGTCTGCTGCTTGAGCCGTGTCACCTCCTCGACCGCGTCATTGCTACGAACCAGCCGAACGCCCTCGGGAACGCTGTCGAGTGTGTCGGAGAACACGATCCTTGGTGTAGCCACGTAAATCCGGGCGAACTCCGCTTCGACGTCGGGCAGGTCGTCTCGGCTCGCCGCGGTCGTCCAGGGCTCCTCCATCACGTCGTAAAGGCGTCGGCCGAACAGAAAAGCGGAGGTCTGGCGGGCCTGCTCGTTTGCCAGCCGGTGCACCTCCTCGTCCGGTGTGGAGAACTCAATGCTGCCGTTGGCGTCTTCGATGTAGCCGTCGAGCGAGACGTTCATCGAGTAGAGGACTTTGCCCATGGCTGCTCCTGACGGTCGGGCCGGCTACATGTGTTCGACCACCGCGCATCAGCGAGCGGCCGTTCCTCGGTCACGCCACCAGCCTCGACCATGAGCACACTCGATGAAGAACTCCATCAAGATTTGAGGCGAGGACCTCCCGGGCCAGGTTGTGGGGCCCGTCCTTCGAGGGAGTTTGCGACATGGCCTCCTGAGCCCTCCATGTCAGCGGTGACGACGAGCTAGGTCAGGCCCGCGTCGTGAATCCGGATGGCGATCTGCACGCGGTTCGAGGCGTCGAGCTTGTCGAGGACGCGGGATACGTAGGCCTTGACGGTAGCGAGGCTCACATAGAGCTCAGCGGCGATCTCCGTGTTGGACTTGCCCTTGCCTACTGCGACGGCCACCTCCCGTTCTCGCTCGGTCAACCGGTCGATGAGGGCCATCGCCTCCGCGGATCGGCCGTCTGCTGCCCGATCGCTCGCTCCATTGGTGAACTGTCGAATCAGCTGAGCGGTGACGGTCGGCGAGAGGATCGGTTCGCCGCGAGCAACTCGTCGTACCCCGTCGACGATGTCCGCCGGGCGGGTGTCCTTGAGCAGGAACCCGGCGGCGCCGTCGGCGAGTGCACGCACGACATACTCGTCGGCGTCGAAGGTGGTCAACACGATCACCTTGGGCGGGTTCGGTCGTCGGAGGAGTTGGCGGGTCGCCTCCAGCCCATCCATTCGCGGCATCCGGATGTCCATCAGCACGATGTCTGCTGTGACATCGTCGGCCAGGGCTACGGCGTCGATCCCGTCGGCAGCCTCGCCCACGATTTCGATGTCGGTTGCTCCGTTGAGGATCATGCCCAGGCCAGCGCGCACCAGCGGATCGTCGTCGACCAGGATCAAGCGGATGCGGGGCTCGGACATCATGCTGGCCACGGTAGTTGCGCGCGGACGACGAACTGCCCGCTGCGGGTTACTCGATGGTCGAGCCGCCCGCCGACCAGGGCCGCGCGCTCGGCGAGCCCGACCAGCCCGAGTCCCGCGCCGGGGGTCCCGTTGACAGATCCGACGGGCAATGGGTTGCGCACGAGCAGGATGAGCGAGTGGCCGGGTGAGCCGGCCACAACCACGTCCACTGCCGCATTCGGGGCGTGTTTGCGGGCGTTCGTCAGGCCCTCTTGCACGATCCGGTAGGCGTTGCGGCCGACCGACTCGGGGATCTTGTCGGCGTGCTGCAGCCTGTTCCGCAACCGAATGCGCGCGCCCGTCTGCACTTCATCGGCAATCAGCTCATCGAGGTCACGCAACGTCGGCTGTGGACGCTCCGGCCCATCGCCGGGCCCGCGCTCTCGCAGCACGCCGAGTATCTCCCTGAGGTCGGCGAGAGCGCGGTGCGCGTTGACTTGGATGACACTCGCCGCCTCCTCTCGCTCTTCGGGGGTGAGGTCGGAGCGATACGCAAGGGCTCCGGCATGCATGGCGACCAGAGATATCCGGTGCGCGAGCACGTCGTGCATCTCCCGGGCGATCCGCGCGCGCTCGTCGGCCTGCGCTCGAGCGAACCGCAAGGCCTGTTCGCTCTCGGCGCGCGCGGCTCGCTCCCGAACAGTGGCGACCAGTTCTCGCCGGGCGCCGATGTACATCCCCACGGCGACGACCACGCCGGTAGCCAGTACGTTCACCACGAACCACACCAACTGGTTGCCCCCCACAGGCTGCACCGCGACATACACGCTGTTCGCGAGGACCGAGAGCGCCGCTACTGGGAGGATCTCTCTCCAGAGGCGCCTCGTGGCGAGCGACACGAGCCCAAGCAGGGCCGGTCCGGCCGCCAGACTCGACACCGCAGAGAGGGCGACCAAGCCGGTCACGATCGGAAGCGGATACCGGCGGCGGAAGTGGTAGGCGACGAACGCCGCGACTCCTGCGACCAGTTCCAACCAGAGGACGACCCACTGATCGCGCCACTGGTTGTCGACCACCTCCACCCATGCGACGACGCTGATGGCGAGCGCAAGGAGATACCGCCAGGTGCTCTGCCAGCGTGTCAACGGAGGCGGCGCGACCGGGTCCTGGTGCGATCGCCGCGGGGTCACAAGGTCAGGTTAGGCACGTGGTTCGGCGTCGCCACAGCAACTTAGGTCGATGTGGGCAGCGACTTAGGTCTATCGGCTTGCCGACTATTGCCCGATGCGCCGGCATGGGAATGGACGGCACCCTCGATTTCATGATTGAAGTCGTCGGGCTCTCCAAACGCTACGGTGCCCACCTCGCCGTGAACGACGTCTCGTTCCGCGTCGAGCCGGGCAGTGTCACCGGGTTCCTCGGCCCAAACGGGGCGGGCAAGTCCACCACGATGCGGATGATCTGTGGACTGACGCCGCCGTCAGCCGGTCACACGGCGATCTTCGGCGTCCCATATGCCGACATCTCGAACCCGGGCACCCAGGTAGGGGTTCTGCTCGACGCGTCAGCCCAGCACGCCGGTCGCACCGGTCGGGAGATTCTGACCCTGAGCGCCATGCTCATGGGTCTGGACCGGTCGCGCGTGGACGAGATGTTGGAGCTGGTCGGCCTGACACCGGCCGTGGCAAAGCGACGGAAAGGCAACTATTCGCTCGGCATGCAGCAGCGCCTCGGCATTGCGAACGCGCTGATCGGCGATCCGAAGGTGCTCATCTTGGATGAGCCGGCGAACGGCCTGGACCCGGCGGGCATCCGTTGGATCCGCGGCCTGCTGCGTGAGTTTGCCGACCGAGGTGGCACGGCGTTGCTGTCGTCGCACCTACTTCGCGAGGTCGATGTCATCGCGGACGAGCTCGTCGTCATCGATCGGGGCCGCATCGTGGCCCAGGGCAGCAAGGCCGAGTTGCTCGCCGCTTCGGGCACGCTGGTCCGCAGTCCTGATCCGGCAGCCCTGTCGGAAGTCCTCGGGCTTGCCGGGCTGAGTTTCACGACGCACGAGGACGGCGGCCTTCTCGTCAACGCCGAGCCGCTGTTGGTCGGGCGGATTGCCGCCGAGCGGGGCGTGGTGCTCGCCGAACTGCGCGCGGCTGAGGGAGCGGGACTCGAAGAGATGTTCCTCCAGCTGACCGCAGAAGACGCACGAGAGAAGGTGCCGGCGTGACTACTACGTCTCTCATAGGCCCGGGTCCTGTTGGGCTGACGGACAGGGCGCACCGCGTCCCAATGAGCCGCTTACTCCGCGTCGAGCTGCGCAAGATGGTTGACACCAGAGCTGGCATGTGGCTGTTCATCGCGATTGGCGTCATCACCGTCGCGGCAGTCTTGCTCTACCTTGTTTTCGCCCCGAGCGACCAACTGAACTTTGCTGGCTTCCTCGGTGCCACGCTTGTTCCGCAGGCCATCGTCCTCCCAGTGCTCGGCATCCTGCTCATCACCAGCGAGTGGAGCCAGCGCACAGGTTTGATCACGTTCACGCTGGAGCCAAGTCGACCCCGCGTGCTGGTCGCCAAGACGCTCGCGGCGCTGTTGGTCGGATTGGCGGCCGTTGCCATCGGCCTCACGACGGCCGTCATTGGGAACTGGCTTGCCATGACGCTGCAAGGCGGTGACAGCGCCTGGTCGTTCGGCTTGTCCGGCCTGACCTACGTGTTGCTTCTCCAGGTCAGTGCGATCGTGCAGGGTTTGGCGTTCGGCATGCTGTTGCGCAACAGCGCGGCCGCCATCGTGGTCTATTTCGCGGTGCCAATCGCGTTCGGCCTGCTGTTCGGCCTGGTGTCGGCGCTGCGGGATATCGCCCCGTGGATCGACTTGGGAACGGCGCAGGAACCGCTGTTGGCGTTCACGGATGGGCTGACGGGCGAGGAGTGGGCCCAGCTTGCGACGACGAGCGCCATTTGGATCGCGATTCCCTTCGTGCTCGGGTTCACTCTGGTCATGCGCAGCGAGCTCAAGTCGGCGTAGCTGCAGTGAGCTCGTCCCTAGGCAGGCCGCACCTGAGCTGCTTTACAGCGAAGAACGGCCACGCTAATCTGCAACCAAATGGTTGTAGATGAGTTGCCCGCCGAGTCCATAGGCCAGGTGTTCCACGCGCTGGCCGATGCCACTCGCCGCGACATCCTCCGCCGTTCCGCCCGGCGCGACCTTTCGGTGTCGCGATTGGCCTCGTCCTACCCGATGAGCTTCGCCGCGGTGCAGAAGCATGTCGCGGTGCTAGAGCGGGCCGGCTTGGTCGCCAAGGAGCGCCGCGGACGGGAGCAGCTCGTGCGCACCGACCCCGACGCCGTACGCCGGGCGCGGCAGTTCCTCGACCAGCTCGAGACGGCCTGGCGCGGGCGAGTAGACCGGATGTCCGAGCTGCTTGCCCGGGAACGCCCCGACCCTGCAGAGAACAACCCGACGAAAGGACGAGACAGATGAGCGTCACCAGCGTCGACAAGGACTACGACAGCCTCACTCTCACTCTGGTCGCCGACTTCGATGCCCCGATCGAGCGGGTGTGGCAGCTATGGGCGGATCCCCGGAAGCTGGAACGCTGGTGGGGGCCGCCGACCTATCCGGCGACCTTCGAGGAGCACGATCTGACTCCCGGCGGTGACGTCACCTACGTCATGACAGGCCCGGAGGGCGACCAGTCCCGAGGCTGGTGGCGGGTCACGTCGGTCAACCCGCCGAAGTCCCTGGAGTTCACCGACGGATTCGCCAAGCCTGACGGGACACCCAACGCCGACATGCCGACCACCAGGATGCATATGCAGCTCACCGAGCAAGGCGGCGGCACCCGGATGGAGCTGCGTTCGGTTTTCGATTCCCGGGAGCAGATGGAGCAGCTGATGACCATGGGCATGGACCAGGGTCTACGCCAAGCTGTCGGTCAGATGGACGCCCTGCTCGCCGGCTAACCGGGGCGGCTTGCCCCCGCTTTACAGATCCGATCGAAAGGACACGAGCAATGAGGAAGCTGATCGTAGGCACCTTCTTGACCCTCGACGGGGTCATGCAAGCCCCGGGCGGACCGGGGGAAGACGACAGCGGCGGCTTCACGCTCGGTGGCTGGTCGGTGAACTATTGGGACGAGCAGATGGGTCAGATCATGGACGAGTCGATGAGCACGCCGTTCGACCTCGTTCTCGGACGCAAGACCTACGACATCTTCGCCTCCCACTGGCCGCACGCCCCAGAAGAAGCCGGTGCCAAGCCGTTGAACGACGCCACCAAGTACGTCGCGTCGCGGAGCCGTCCCGCGCTGGAGTGGAAGAACTCGGTCCTGATCGAGGGAGACGCATCCGAGGGCATCGCGGCACTCAAGAAAGAAGACGGGCCAGAGTTGCAGGTGCACGGCAGCGGGAATCTGGTCCAGACGCTGCTGCGGCACAACCTGGTCGACCAGTACCGCCTATGGGTCTTCCCGCTTGTCATCGGGTCCGGCAAACGGCTGTTCTCGGAGGGCACCATCCCCGCCGGGCTGAACCTCGTCGACACCAAGGTCTCCACCACTGGAGTCATGATCGGAACCTACGAGCCGGCGGGCGAGATCGTCCCAGGATCGTTCGCCCTGGACTGATCCAGCGCTGTTGGATGCGGCTGCGACGTCAGGTTCGTCGGACGCGGTACCAGCAGTCGGCAGGTTCGTCGCACCGTCGCGTGTCGACGAGCCGCAACGTTTGGGTACTGCCCAGCTCGACGGCTGGGTCGGATGCGGGACCGCTGCTGGACAGTCGCTCGCCAGCACTCCCGACGAGATCGCCGCTGGCCATTGCGTGGCGCTCGGGTCGAGCCTCTTGAGGTGCCCTGCACTATTAGTCTATAGTACTAGGGACCTAGTTAAATGAGGCAACAGTGATCGAGTTTCACCTGGACGGCCGCTCCGGCGTCGCCCCCTACATGCAGCTCATCCAGCAGGTCCGTCAGGCCATGCGGCTGGGGCTGCTGACCGAGGGTGACCAACTGCCCACGGTCAAGGACGTGGTGGCGAAAGTGGCGATCAACCCGAACACGGTGCTCAAGGCGTACCGAGAACTCGAATACGACGGTCTGGTCGCAGCGCGTCCCGGCGTAGGCACCTTCGTCACCCGGACCCTGACCGACGAGTCGCTGGCCGCGCACGGTCCACTCCGCGAAGAGCTACGCGCCTGGCTCGCCCGGGCACAAGCAGCGGGGCTGGACGCCGAGAGCGTCGAGGCCTTGTTCGTGACCACATTCCGAACCCCGATAGAGGAGTCCGTATGAGCAGCCCGGTGCTACAGGCCGAGGGCCTGTCCAAACGGTACGGGCGACGCGAGGCGTTGACGGACTGCACACTGGCCATCCCGCCCGGCCGGGTCGTGGGCCTGGTCGGCCCGAACGGTGCCGGTAAGACGACCTTGCTGCACATCGCGGTGGGCCTGCTGAGCCCCACCGCGGGCAGCATCGAGGTGCTCGGCGCCCATCCGGCGTCCGGTCCCGGACAGCTGGCCAAGGTGGGATTCGTCGCCCAGGACGCGCCTACCTATGCTGGCCTGTCCATCGCTGACCATCTGCGTTTCGGTGCCCACACCAACCCCGGCTGGGATCAGCAGGTCGCCGATGACCGGATCACCAAACTCGGCCTTGACCCTTCACAGAAGGCCGGGAAGCTGTCCGGCGGGCAACGTGCCCAACTTGCGCTGACCATCGCCATCGCGAAGCGACCGGAGCTGCTCATCCTCGACGAGCCCGTAGCCAGCCTCGACCCACTCGCAAGGCGGGAGTTCCTGCAAGGCCTGATGGCGTACATCGCCGAACATGAGGCGAGCGTGATCTTGGCCTCGCACCTGATCTCCGACTTGGAACGCGTCTGCGACTACCTGATCGTGCTCGTCGCCTCCCGGGTCCGCGTCGCCGGCGAGGTGGACGACCTGTTGGCAAGCCACTACCGGCTCACCGGTGCCCGCCGCGACCCGGCCGACCTGCCGCCCGGCGCCGAGGTGATCGAGGAAAGCCACACCGACCGGCAGTCCACCCTGATCGTGCACAGCACGACCCCGATCGACGATCCGTCGTTCACCGTCGAACAGATCACCCTCGAAGACCTGGTCCTGGCCTACATGTCGCAGGTCACCGGCCCCCTGCCCGCATTGGAGACGACGCGATGATCTGGTTCACCTGGCGCCAGTTCCGCACCCAGACCTGGATCACCATCGCCGCCCTGGCCACAGTCGGCGTCCTCCTGGTGATCTTCGCCCGGAACATCGAGGACATGTACACCGCCCTCAACGTTGCCGCCTGCCAAGGCGACTGCACCGCGGTGATCGACAACTTCCTCAGCCAGTTCGAGGCCAGCAACCACACGATCTACGACCTCGCCCAGATGATGGTCTACGCGGTGCCCGCCTTGATCGGCGTCTTCTGGGGCGCGCCGCTGATCGCCCGTGAACTCGAAGCCGGAACCCACCGCCTTGTCTGGAATCAGTCGGTGACTCGCACCCGCTGGCTGGCCACCAAACTCGTCATCGTCGGTGGAGCGGCGGCAGTGTCCGCCGGGCTGCTCAGCTGGGCAGTCACCACCTCGTCAAACCTAATCGATGACGCCACCGGCGACCGGATCACACCCGTGTTCTACGGCGCCAGAGGCATCGTCCCGATCGGCTACGCCATCTTCGCGTTCACCCTCGGGGTCACCCTCGGCATGCTCATCCGCCGCACCGTCCCCGCGATGGCAGCCACCCTCGCCATCTACAGTTTCGCCGCTTATTCGATACAGGAATGGATCCGGGAACGCCTGGTATCCGCCAGCCATGTCATCGACCCGCTGGACATTTCATCACCACACATAGTGGTGATCAATGAGGGCAATGTGAATGAGAATATAGTCGTTGTCCCCGACAATTTGCCCGATGCCTGGGTGCTGTCCAACCAGACCATCACCGATACCGGCCAGGTGTTCACCATGCCCGCCGACTCGCAATACTGCGGGCTCGCTGCCAGCGCCCAAGCCTGCGACGAATGGCTCGGCAGCCTCGGCCTCCGCCAGGAACTCATCTACCACCCCGCCAACCACTTCTGGCCCCTCCAGTGGACCGAGACCGGCGTTCTCCTCGCCGTCGCCGCATTGCTCGCCGGGTTCTGCTTCTGGTGGACCCGCCGACGCCTGGGCTGAACGGCCCGCCAACAACGGACGAACACCGTCAACGTTGCGCACCGACCACGCCGGCTAGGTGTCGAGGATTGTCAGGTCGAGCTGGCGTAGCCGGTTCGGGTCAGCGAGGATGTCGATTTCGACGATCTTCCCGCCTCTGACAGTGACGCCCCCGACCGAGAACGGCTTCCCATCGAGTGTTGCGACGGTTCCAGCGGTGCCGTTGATGAGTACCGGCTGCATGAGCAACCCGAGCCGCGAATAATTCTGCGCCTGGCCGGCTACCTCCCTCGCGCCGCGGACCTCCCTCATTCCACCGGCGGGCAGTGGGCCGAGGTCCACTCGCAGCACGACATCCGGGTCCAGCACTTCGAGGAGCGCCTCGAAGTTGCCCTGTCGCGCGGCCGCGAGGAAGGCGTCGACGACTTTGCGCTGAGTATCGAGGTCGGCGTCGGGAACCGTTCTCTCGCCCTGGACGCGGCGGCGCGCACGGCTGGCGAGCTGCCGTACCGCCACGGGGGAGCGGTCGATGATCGGCGCGATCTCGCCAAACGGCACGGCGAAGATGTCATGCAGTACGAACGCGAGCCGCTCGGGTGGGGACAGCATCTCGAGCACGACGAGCAGCGCCAATCCGACCGAGTCGGCCAGCAGTGCTTCGTGCTCGGGGTCCGTCCCGTCGGTGCGATCGACGATCGGGTCGGGCATGCGCACGTGGATTGGCTCCTCGCTCCGCACGCTGCGTGAGCGGAGCATGTTCAGTGATACGCGCGCGACGACGGTCGTCAGCCAGGAGCCGAGGTTCTCGACCTCGCGTGCGTCAGTGCGGCTCAGCCGCAACCAGGCCTCCTGGACGGCGTCGTCGGCTTCGCTGAGCGACCCGAGCATCCGATAGGCCACCGCACGCAGGCGGGCTCGGTGCTCTTCGAATCGATTCGCAAGCCAGTCGCGCTCGTCCACTTGTCACATCCTTTCGCCGCGCCGGGTCATACAGGTAGACCCGCGAAATCCTGCCGATGTGACCAGAGGAGAGACACGATGCGAGTCTTCGTCGCTGGGGCGAGCGGTGCTATCGGCACCCGGCTGGTTGCGCAGCTGATCAAACGAGGGCACCAGGTGATCGGCACCTCCAGGTCGACTGGAAACGCCGAGCGTGTCCGCGCGCTCGGCGCCACGCCGGTCGTTCTCGATCTGCTAGACCCTGACGCCGTGCGGAGGGCTGTCCTCAAGGCCAAGCCCGAGGCGATCGTCCACCAGGCGACGGCGCTGGCGAACGTGCGCTTCTCCAGGAGCCTGGACCGCAGCTTCGCGGAGACAAACCGGCTTCGGACCGAGGGCACCGACGCGCTCCTGGCCGCCGCGCGCGAGGCGGGCGTGTCACGCTTCGTCGCCCAGAGCTTCGCGAGCTTGCGGTATGAACGCGAAGGCGGGCGGGTCAAGACCGAAGACGACCCACTCGATGCCAGTCCGGTGAAGGGCGTGGAAGAGGCCGCCGCGGCGATGAACTACCTCGATCAGGCAGTCACGGAGGCTGGCGGGATCGCCCTTCGTTACGGCGTCTTCTACGGCGCCGCCAACGACGGACTGGTCGAGCCGGTCCGCAAGCGGCGGTTCCCGATCGTCGGCGACGGCGGCGGCGTCTCGTCGTTCGTCCACCTCGAGGACGCGGCCGCAGCGACTGTGCTCGCGATGGAGCGCGAGGTTCCGGCGATCTACAACATCGTCGACGACGAGCCCGCCCCGGTCCGCGAGTGGCTGCCGGTGCTTGCGAGGGCGCTCGGCGCCAAGCCCCCTCGGCACTTTCCGGTCTGGCTGGCGCGGCTGGTCGCAGGCGATGCCGCGGTCATGATGGGAACGGAATCCCGCGGCGCCTCCAACGCGAAGGCCAAGCGCGAGCTCGGATGGACGCTGCGCTACCCGACATGGCGGCAGGGCTTTGCCGACGTGTATACGACGCCGGCGGCCCCATTTGCCGACGCGAGACGGCGGTAGCCCGCTCCCGGCTCAGATCAGGTACTGGTCATGCCTGGCGTAGAACTCCGTCCACTCCGCCGACGACAGAGTCCGACCCGATGCATAGATCTCGGCGATCTCGGTGAAGAAGCGCTCCCGCCGGATGCCCGGAGCGAACAGGATGAGCATGCTGGCCATGACATCGCCGTCATTTCGGAACGCATGAATCCCACCCTCGGGGACGTAGAGGAAGTCGCCCTGCACTGCGTCGACCCAGCCCGCTCCGTCATACAGCTGCACCGTGCCGTCAAGGATGTAGAACGCCTCGGAAAACGTACGGTGAAAGTGCGGATGGGGTCCTCCACGCGGTTTCACGTCGTACTCGAACAAGCCGTACTGCCCGTTTGTGACTGAACCGGGGGCAACGAACCGTGCGGGCGACTCGACGGGCGGGCGCTCCACCGCAGACCTTGGTCGATAGCGAGCGCTGATCTCCGGTGTATCAGCCAGGAACGTCATGGACCGATCATGGCGCGGTTGCGTCGTAGATACCGCAGATCTGAAGGCAATGCCGAAGCGCGGTTGGCTCTAGGAGGTCTGCACACGGGGACTCGGCAGACCGTGGACTACAAACTGTCCCGGGACAGGTGGCAGAGTGATGGAAGCCCGGAAAGGGAGAGATGGACGAGCAGCAGCGCCTCCACGTGGTCTTGGGTACGGGTCCGCTCGGCCTGGCCGTGGCCCGACATCTCGCGGCAAGAGGTGACCGGGTGCGGGTCGCGAATCGAGGCGGCCGAGCTGACCTGCCCGACGGTGTGGAGGTCGTGGCCGCGAACGTGGCCGAGTCCGCGGACGCGAAGCGGGCGTGCGACGGCGCCACCGTCGTTTACCACTGCGCCAACCCGCCATACGCCCGGTGGCCTGAGCTCCACCCGCCGCTGATGAGGGCCGTCATCGAAGGTGCGTCTTCCGCCGACGCCACGCTCGTTTTTGGAGACAACCTCTATGCGTATGGGCCGGTCGACGGCCCGCTCACCGAGGACCTGCCTGACCGGGCTCAGGGCCCGAACGGACGAACCCGGGCCCGGATCGCCGCCGATCTCATGGCTGCGCACCAGGACGGCCGGGTCCGGGCGACAATCGGGCGTGGGTCGGACTTCTTCGGGCCACACGCCCATCAGTCCATGGTCGGCGATCGGGTGTTCGCCCGCGCCGTTGCGGACAAAGCCGCCCAGGTGCTGGGCGACCCGGACGCACCCCACACTGTTACCTACATCGAGGATTTCGCTCGAGCTCTGGTGACCCTCGGGGAGCGGGAAGAGGCCCTGGGTAATGTTTGGCACGTTCCGAATGCCGAGCCGGTCACCACCCGGCAATTCGTGCAGATGGTCTTCACAGAGCTGGGCCGTCCTCCGCGTCTTCGGGCGGCGCCCGGGTGGGGCCTGGCACTGGCCGGCCTGTTCAACCCCACTGTCCGTGCGGTGAGGGAGCAGCTGTATCAGTCCGAGCGCCCGTGGCTAGTCTCCAGTCGCCGCTTCGAGCAGGCCTTCGGTTGGCGCGCAACTGCGCTGCAAGAAGCGATCCACGTGACGGCGCTCTGGTTCGGTGAGCACGCCGCGGCAGAGCAACGTTAGTCCGCGACCGTTCGCTGGACCGCGATGACCACATGCCGGTGCCCGATCGTCTCGTAACCGATGACGGTCACGAATGGGGCGAGCATGAGGACGACGAGGCAGACGGTCATCGGCGTCCCCATGGTGGCGAGGACGACCGGAAGCACGAGCACCACGGCCGTTCCGGCCAGCAGGGCGATGTGGAACGGGTCGATGGCGCGCACCAGGTACGTGTACAACGCAAAGAGCGTGAGTACGAAGACCGCGACCGGCACTGCCACCGTCAGCACAGTGGCGGTGGGCCCGATGTGCGCCTCGTGGCCGATGTAGTCGGCGGCGACGTGCAGGCCGGCCCCGGTGGCGGCGATCGAACCGAAGATCAGCATGTGCCCATAACCCCACGGGAACGCCCGTTCGCGGTGGACGCGTAGCACCTCTGCCGACGGAACCGTGAAGTACATCCACCACAGCCCGAACGTCAGTCCGGTGCCCGCGACCGCCACGAGCACCGCGTCCAGGCTCCACCCCTCGGATTCGACCACTGCGCCGAGAGAGGCGACGGTTCCGATCACGCCTTCGCCAAGGGTGATGATCGTCAGCAGCGCATAGCGTTCGACGATGTGGCGTGCGTGCCATGGGGTTCCGCCCTTGCCGCGCTCGGCGACGATCGGGCCCACCAACTCGATGAGGAACAGCACCGAACCCCAGGTGAAGAACTCGCCGACGGTCGAGTCCGCCAGGATCAGCAGCAGCACCCAGCCGAGCTGGGCGACTCCGATGGTGACGGCATAGGTCTGGCAGGCCCGACGCCGGGGCGGATCCTGCCGGGCTGCACGCAGCCAGAGGAAGACCATGGCGACCCGCATCACCACGTAGCCGGCCACCGTGACGCTGTTGTCGACCGGGCGGCCCTCGTCGATCGAATGGAAGACTTGGGGGAGGCCGAGAGCGAGGATGATCACGCCGACCATCTGCACCATCGTGGCGAGCCGGAACGCCCAGTCGTCGGTGTCGTACGCCGAGGCGAACCAGGAGAAGTTGATCCACGCCCAGCAGATCGCGAACACAGCCAGGACGAAACCCGTCAGACCAGCGGCGTAGTCGCCTTCGGCCAGCAGGCGCGCGAGCTGCCCGCTGGCCACTCCGAACGCCACCACGAAGGTGAGGTCATAGAGCAACTCGAGGGGCGTCGCTGCCCGGTGCTGCTCGTCCGGATCACGGCCGGACATCACTCGAAGGCGGTGTGATCGGGTCTGCTCGGAGATGGTCATGGCCGACGGCCCATCTGGTGAGGCGGGGCACGGTTAGGATCGTCCGCGACGAGCTTGCCGGGAATCGTTGCTCGCGACCACCTCGACGCACGCCCCGACGCTCCCAGCGACGTCCGGAGGCCGAGAGATGACGACGGTTTGTGGACACCTCGATCGGATCAGGGTGGAGACCCTGCCATCGTCGATCTCGGGCTGTGAGGAATGCCTGAAGACCGGCAGCCGCTGGGTTCACCTGCGGATGTGCATGATCTGCGCGAAGATCGGCTGCTGCGACTCGTCGCCGAACCGTCATGCGTCCCGGCACGCAGCTGATGATGGCCACCCGATCGTGCGCTCTGCCGAGCAGGGTGAGGACTGGAGTTGGTGCTACGTCGACGAGGTCGCATTCGTCTGGCCCGCGACGTGATCGCTTGCTGGCCGGTCCAGACGTCGTGACGCTCGCACCATGACGACGTCAGCCCGCCCGCCGGTTGCAGAACCGGCAATCGCGTTCGGATCACCGCCCGCCCGCTGGGTCGTGGCTGCCACAGTGCTCGGCTCGGGGCTCGCATTCATCGACGCGACGGTCGTCAACGTTGCTCTTCCGAGCATCGGCGACTCACTCGGCGCTGGCCTGTCCAGCCTGACCTGGGTCATCAACGCCTACACGTTGACCCTCGCTTCGATGATTCTGCTCGGCGGTTCCCTGGGCGACCGGTTCGGCCGGCGGCGTGTCTTCGTCACCGGCGTCGTGTGGTTCGCGCTCGCATCGCTGCTGTGCGGCCTGGCACCCAACGTCGAGACCTTGATCGCCGCCAGGGCGCTGCAGGGTATCGGTGGCGCGCTGCTCACCCCGGGCAGTCTCGCCATCCTGCAATCCGCGTTCCGGCCCGAGGACCGTGGCCGGGCGATCGGCGCCTGGTCCGGCCTCGCAGGCGTCGCCGGCGCAGCTGGGCCGTTTCTCGGTGGATGGCTCGTGCAGGTCGCGTCCTGGCGTTGGGTCTTCTTCATCAACCTGCCGTTCGCCATCGCCGTTGTCGTGATCGCTGTCCGTCACGTCCCCGAATCACGAGACCCGACCGCCTCAGCACACATCGACCTCGCGGGGGCAGCGCTTGGTGCTCTGGGGCTCGGTGCCGTGACCTACGGGCTCATCACTTGGCAGGACCAGGGATTCACCGCGCCGGCCGTTCTCCTCGCACTGGTGGTGGGTGTATCGGCGCTCATCGGCTTCGTCGTCCGCGAGCGCACGGTGAACGATCCCATGCTGCCATTGGGCATCTTCGCGTCACCGCTGTTCCGTGCCGTCAACATCGTCACGTTCGTGGTCTACGCAGCCCTTGGCGGCGTGTTCTTCTGGCTGGTACTCAACTTGCAGGTGGTTGCGGGCTACTCACCGCTTGCTGCCGGGGTCGCGCTGTTGCCGACAACCCTCATCATGTTGCTGCTCTCGTCCCGGATGGGCGCACTCGCCCAGCGCGTCGGACCGCGCCTGCCCATGACGGTCGGACCGTTGTTGTGTGCGTTGGGTGTCGCGGGTATGACCCGGATCGGCCCGGGAGCGTCGTACGTCTCTGACGTGCTTCCTCCCGTGATCGCCTTCGGCCTTGGCCTGTCCGTCACGGTGGCCCCGCTCACTGCGACGGCCCTCGCTGCAGCCCCCGCCCAGCACGCCGGTCTTGCCAGCGGTGTGAACAACGCCGTTGCACGTGTCGCTGGTCTTCTCGCCGTCGCGATACTGCCGCTCGTCGCGGGCCTCAGCGGGGAGGCATACAACGACCCCGATCTGCTCGAGCCCGCCTACCGGACGGCCATGTGGGTCTGCACCTCGTTGCTGGCATCCGGCGGTGTTTTGGCGGCGGTCCTGGTGCGGGCGCCTGTCAGGGAACCACCACCCGTCGCGCTCGCAGTGGAACACCAGCGCTGGCACTGCGCAGTCGACGGTCCACCGATGCCGAGCTGCCCGCGGGACGGACCACTGGCCGTCAACCGGTCGACGGCATGAAGCGCTTTATGAAGGCAAGTGCAGTCTCGGCAACCTCCCGCCAGCCGCTGTCGATCGTGAGCGCGTGTCCTCGATTCTTGATCTCGACGATCTCGGTCACGCCTTCGTTGTCCGTTTGTTGCTTGTAGGAGGCGTGGGCGATTGCCCACGGCACGGTGTTGTCCTTCTCCCCGGAGATGATCAGAAGCGGGCCGCGCTCGGGATTTTCAGTGTCGACCTTGGCCTCGGTCCACGGGTTGAGATTGGCGGCCGCGGCCTGGAACAGCGGTTTGCCGGAGGTTGGCACGGAGTAGGTCTCGTACAAGTCCTTGGCCTCGTCCTCGCTGACCGCATTGGCAAAGGCGTAGCGGAACTGCTCATAGGTCAGTGGCACCGCGCGGTTGCGGTTGGCCGGGTTGCCGAGCACCGGGAAACCCGACTTCAACGACGAGATCGGAAGTGGCAGGACGCCGCGGAATGGTGCCGGGTCGATTGCCACCGACGCCGCGGCCAGGCCCCGGCCGGCCAGGATCTGAGTCAGCAGCCCGCCGAACGAATGGCCGATGATGGCCGGCTTCTTGTCCAGCCCCGCAGACCGTGCACGAACACCACCGGCGGTCGGCCGGTCGCGTTGGCCGCTTCGCATTGCTGGAGCTCGTGTTCGGTGATCGTCATCTCGCTCGACGGCGTGTCGGATCCGGCGGTCGTCATGGCGGAGCGCCTCCCTTGGCGTCACGATTCACCGCGAGGCAACACGGCACCCTCAGCGTAAATGTGGACGGTCGACTTGGTCAGTGGTCTGTTCGTCGAACTCCGTCTGGTCACTTTCGAGGACCAGCATCACTGGCTCTGTCCATGAGGACCAGCATGCAAGGTGGGCAGCGAGGCGGCGCACGCGGCATGATCGCATCGCATGAGGCTCGCACCCGGTTTACACCGCATCGGCTCGGACTTCGTCAACTGCTACCTGGTCGACGATGCAGCTGGAGTAACGATCGTCGACGCCGGACTACCTGGCCATTGGCGAGAGCTGGAGGCTGAACTCACCCAGCTGGGTCGCTCGCTGGACCACGTTCGGGGAGTCGTCTTGACTCATGGCGACACCGATCACATCGGTTTCGCGGAGCAGCTCAGGCAGCTCGGTGTTGCGGTCCACGTTCACGAACTCGACGCCGCCCGTGCCCGCGGTGAGGTCAAAAAGCCAAACTCCGGCTGGGGGCCGATCAAGGTGCGGCCACTGTTGGGTTTCCTCTGGTACAGCGCACGACGCGGTGGGCTGCGCATCAAGCCGGTTGCCGAGGTTGTGTCCTTCACCGACGGCACGACTCTCGACCTGCCCGGCTCCCCACGGATCGTCCACCTGCCGGGGCACACGCCCGGCAGCGTCGCGGTGCACGTGCCGGCGGTGGATGCCGTGTTCGTGGGTGATGCGATGACCACCCGGAACGTACTGACCGGCGAACGTGGTCCACGGCCAGCGCCCTTCACGCTCCAGCCACAGGACGCGATCGAATCGATCGTTCGGTTGGAGGACGTGCAAGCGACCTGGGTGCTGCCCGGGCACGGGCCGCCGTGGGACGGCGGGGTCTCCGACGCGATCCGGGAGTATCGACAGGCGGCCGGTGTGTAACGCACCCTGTCGCTACGGTTCCCCCATGAAGGCAGCAGTCCACACGAGCTACGGCCCGCCGGAAGTGGTTCGGATCTCCGAAGTCGAGAAGCCGACGATCAAGGACCACGAGGTGCTCGTCAAGGTTCACGCGACGACGGTGAATCGGACCGACTGCGGCTTCCGGGCCGCCAATCCATTCATCGTGAGATTCTTCACTGGCCTTATCCGGCCACGAGTGACAGTGCTGGGCAATGAGTTCGCCGGAGAGGTCGTGGAAATCGGCCGTAGCGTCACCTCCGTCGAGGTCGGCGCCAAAGTGTTCGGGTACAACGAAGGTTCATTCGGTGCCCATGCCGAGTACATGGCGACTCCGGAGGATGGATTGCTGGCGACTATTCCGGAGAATGTGACCTACGTCGAGGCGGCTCCCAGCACCGAGGGGTCGCACTACGCCCTCGCCTTCATCAGGACGGCAAAGATCCACAGCGGCCAACATGTCCTTGTCCACGGCGCGACCGGAGCCATCGGCTCGGCGGCGGTGCAGTTGTTGAAGAATCTAGGTGCTGACGTGACCGCGACCTGCGACACCCGGAACGTGGAACTGGTCCGAGGCTTGGCCGCCGACAGAGTCATCGACCACACCACCGAGGACTTCACGCAGGACGAGCAGAGGTACGACGTCGTCCTCGATGCGGTCGGCAAAAGCTCGTTCGGCAGATGCCGGCGACTGTTGAAATCAGGAGGGATCTACCTCTCGTCGGACCTGGGTCCATTGTCGCAGAATCCGATTCTGGCGCTCGTCACCCCGCTCTTGGGCGGTAAGAGGGTCATGTTCCCCATTCCGAAACAGGACAACGACATGGCGCAGTATTTCAAGGACCTGATAGCGTCCGGAGCGTTCAAGCCGGTCATCGACAGAACGTACCCGCTGGACCAGATTGTCGAGGCATACCGGTATGTCGAGACAGGGCAGAAGATCGGCAACGTCGTCATTAGCATTGTGCCCTCGAATTAGCTCGGCTACGCGTAGCGGCCGCTGCTGGTTGCTTTCGTAATCTCCCGTACGATCACCGCATGGATCGCGAGCTCGACGGGGCCGTGGTGGTTGAGTTCCCGTTGCGCGGCGAAAGGTGGGTGGCCGTCACGACGCCCGGTGACCGCATCCCGAGCCATGGGGTGGACATGCTCGGTCAGCGGTATGCCTATGACCTGCTCAAGGTGGACGAGCGCAAGGGTGTGCATTACCACCCGGCCGGCTCGCTTCGTGGGCTGTTGATCGGTGGTCGGACTCGGGAGTGCTACGCGTGGGGGGCGACCATTCACTCGCCGTTCGACGGCGAGATCGTGCGCGCGGTCGACGGCGTCGCGGAACGGAGCTGGATCCACCCCGTTCGCGAGGTGGCGCTTGTGCTGAAGAATGCCGTGACGTTCAGGCCATCCAGGTTGCCGTCGATCCTGGGTAACCACGTCATCGCCCGGAGCGGAGACATCTTCGCCGGCTTCGCCCACCTGGCACCGGGCTCGGTCGCGGTGACCGAAGGCCAGGCTGTGGCTGCGGGGGATGTGATCGGTCGGGTCGGGCACACCGGCAACTCGACGGCTCCGCACCTGCACTTCCAGCTGATGGACTCCACCGACCTGGTGTTGGCCAAGGGTGTGCCCTGCGCCTTCAGGTCCTATGAGGTCCTGCGCGACGGCGCGTGGCAACGGGTCGAAAACGGGATACCGCGTCGCACCGACCGGATTCGCTATATCGAGACAAGGCGCTGAAGCAGCACCGTCGCAGCATCTTCACCGCCGCGTCACCTCAACGCCACCTTGCAGCGTCGTGAGGGCCGTAACTTCCGGTTCGACACCGAGCTGGTGTCCGAGCGCCCGAGGTGCGGCAGTACCCGGGCGACCGGGGCGAGGAGGAATCGTGCAGCAATCCAACCTCAAAACAATCCGTCGGCTGATCGGCAGCGTCGCTGTATCCGCCACTCTCGTCGTGACGGCCGCGGCGGGTCCCGGGGTGGCCGCCACCTCGGTGAAACCATACGTCGAGCCAGTCGGCGGCGACTACCAGATCAAGGCGCTGTTCAGCGTCGGTGACATGGTGCCGCTTCTGGGCGGGGCCAGCGGGCAGCAGTACCGGATGGTCGGGATCCCCGACGGGCTGGGCGCTCGCGCCAACCGCGACGGCACCGGCACCCTGTTCATGAATCATGAGCTCGGCTACACCGCGCTATCCGAGCCCGTGGTCGGCGGGCCGAAGAACCGCGGTGCGATCGTGTCCCAATGGATTCTTGACGCCGACGGCGATCCGGTTGCGGGCAAGCGGGCCTATGACCAGATCTACGCCGAGAACACACTCCTCGGGCCGGCGCCAGAGGTGGGCAACGAGGCGCAAATGCCGAGGCAGTTCGCCCGGTTCTGCTCCGCCTTCCTCGCTGGCCGCGACCATGGCTTTGACCGGCGGATCTACCTGACGAACGAGGAGTCCGGTGGTGCGGACAGCTTCGACGGCCGGGGCGGGCAGTCGGTTGCGATCTTCGACGGCGAGCTGCACACGCTGCCGAAGATGGGCCGATTCAACAAGGAGAACACCGTCGTGCAGCCCGCTGTGGGCAAGCGCACGGTCATCTTCCCGATGGAGGATGGGCCCGCGACGCTGGACAACCAGCTCTACATGTATGTGGGCACGAAGGACTGGTCGGCGGATGCCAGGGTCCTAGGCCGCAACGGGCTGGACAACGGCGAGCTGTACGTCTTCCGTTCCCTTGATGTTGGGCGGAACAGCGAGCGTACCTTCATCAGCGGCTCGGTGACTGGCGAGTGGGTCCTCATCCCCGACGCCGAAGACCTCAGCGACATGGAGCTGGAGGCGGCTAGCGATGCTGCCGGGGCGATGACGTTCGTGCGGCCAGAGGACGGTGCCTTCAATCCGGAGAACCGCAACGAATTCTTCTTCGACACCACCGGCTCCTCCAGTGGCGTCGACGATGGTGTCAACGAGCTCGGCCGGCTCTACTCCCTGCAGCTGCACCCGGGAAACCCGCTCAAGCCGGCGACCCTCAGCGTCGTCTACAACGCCGACGCCGTGGTTGCGGCCGGCGGCGACATCGCCATCAGCCCAGACAACCTGGACGTCAGCCGCGACTACCTGATGATCAACGAAGACGGCACGACGGAGAGCCGGGCCGTCATGGCCGCCAAGGGTCGCGACGGCTCGATCTGGCGGTTTGACGTGACCAAGCGCACAAAGGAAGGGGTCGGAGTCGACGTCTCGACGGCAACTCGGGTCGCCCAGCTCGATCCACCAGGTCGCGACGGCATCGCCGTCGGCCCGGGCGTCTGGGAGACAAGCGGCATCATCGACGCCTCCGGACTGTTTGGCGCCAACACCTGGCTTTCCGACGTCCAAGCTCACCCGCCGACGACTCCACCTGGCGGCGACCCGACTGTCACCGTCGAGGACGGCCAGCTGTTCCTGATGCAGCCAGCGGCGTAGCCCACCACCCGCATCCATGGTCTCGGGCCCGCTATTGCGGGTCCGAGACCTGTCATGTCCGGAGAGGCCAACGTAGGCCACGGGTACCCTCGCCAGTCGACAGATCTGGCCGAGCCAACCACCGGAGAGGATGAGCAGCATGGATTGGACCCTGGAAGTGGTAGTCCTCCCTGTTGGCGATATCGATCGGGCTATCGCGTTCTACCGCGACAAGGTCGGCTTCGACCTCGATCACGACACGACCAACGAGCACATGCATGTGGCGCAGTTGACCCCGAAGGGCTCCGGCTGCTCCATCGTGGTCGGTGACCTGCCTTCGCAGCGCGAGATGACACCGGGCTCGATGCGCGGGCTGCAGTTGGTGGTAGCCGACGCTCACGCCGCGCGACAGGAGCTCCTGGATAGGGGCGTCGAGGTCAGTGACATCACGCAGTTCTCACCGGACGACGGCGGCACGTTCTTCGGCTTCAGCGATCCCGACGGCAACACCTGGGCCGTCCAGGAGCTCAAGGTGCGAGCACAGAAGCCGCTGATCCCGGTCGAGCACCGCGGCCGTTTCGGCGCCTGAGCGAGACCAGCTGTACGACGGTTCGTTATGCGCGCCAGATCGGGGCGACCTCACGGTTGTATATGGACCTGGGCCGTAGCTGTTTCTCGGCTGGTCGACCTACAGGTCATCCAAGACGATCGGATCGGTCGGTGTCCGGCTGAGCAGTTGCTCCATCGAGGAAATCTCCTCGGCGAACATGTCGCGGCGCTGGTGGGCACCACAACTGTGCATCAGACGTGCGTAGTCGGCTGCCGCCTTCGCGATTCGCTGTCCCAATGCGGAGCCTTGTCCAGCACCGAAGTCTTCGGTGGCGGCATAGACACCGGTGGGCGACACGATCGCCTGCAGGTAGGAGAACATCGGGCGTAATGAATGCTCGAGGACTAGTGAGTGCCTCTCAGTACCGCCCGTCGCGCCAATGAGTACCGGCATGTCCGTGAGTGACTCGGGGGGGAGCACATCGAAGAACGACTTGAACAGCCCGCTGAACGAGGCGTTGAAAGCCGGTGTGACCGCGATGACCCCGTCGGCACTGGCGACGGTCTCGAACGCCGACTCTAGGGCCGGAGCGACAAGCCCGGTGAGCATCGCGTCCATGATTGGCCGGCCAAGCGGTCGAAGCTCGACGAGCGACGACTCAGCCTCGAGTTCTAATGCCGCCAGCTCAGCACGCACTGATGTTTCGAGTCGGTCTGCGAGGAGTCGGGTCGAGGAAGGCTCTCGTAGGCCGCCACTGATGATCGTCAATCTGGTGGTCATGTCATGAGTCCTTCACCTCGACTGTTGTCTGCCGGCGCCGCCATCTCGGCTGCACGCTTTGCTGCCAATAATGACTCGTGCGTCGGGGCATCGGGCACCTCGGCAGGTCTGCCGACGGCGAACTCCTTGCGCAGCACCGGTACGACCTCTTCGCCGAGCAGGTCCAGCTGCTCGAGCACCGTCTTGAGCGGCAGTCCGGCGTGGTCGATCAGGAACAGCTGGCGCTGGTAGTCGCCGACGTAGTCGCGGAATCCCATCGTGCGTTCGATGACCTGATCGGGTGATCCCACCGTCAGCGGAGTCTGAGTGGTGAACTCCTCCAGCGACGGACCGTGGCCGTAGACCGGGGCGTTGTCGAAGTACGGCCGGAACTCACGAATTGCGTCCTGGCTGTTGCTGCGCATGAAGACCTGCCCGCCCAGCCCGACGATCGCCTGTGCGGCTGTGCCGTGGCCGTAGTGCTGGAATCGCCGCCGGTACGTCTGGACCATGCGCTGCGTGTGCGAAGGGGGCCAGAAGATGTGGTTGGCGAAGAAACCGTCGCCGTAGTAGGCAGCCAGTTCGGCGATCTCCGGCGTGCGAATCGAGCCATGCCACACGAACGGCGGGACGTCGTCGAGCGGTCGAGGCGCGAGTGTGAAGCCCTGCAACGGTGTGCGAAACCTGCCCTCCCAGTCGACGACCTCCTCCCGCCACAATCGGCGCAGCAGGCCGTAGTGCTCGACCGTCAGCGGGACGGCGTCGCGGATGTCCTGCCCGAACCACGGGTACACCGGACCGGTGTTACCGCGCCCGAGCATCAGGTCGGTCCGCCCGCCGGACAGGTGCTGCAGGACGGCGAAGTCCTCGGCGATCTTGACCGGGTCGTCGGTGGTGATCAGCGTGGTGGAGGTCGACAGGATGATCCGCTCGGTCTGTGCCGCGATGTAGCCGAGCAACGTGGTCGGTGAGGACGGCACGAACGGCGGGTTGTGGTGCTCGCCGGTCGCGAAGACGTCCAAGCCCACCTCCTCGACCTTCTTGGCGATGACGACGGTTGCCTGGATGCGTTCTGCCTCCGTCGGAGCGCGGCCTGTCGTCGGGTCGGGTGTCACGTCACCGACGGTGAAGACCCCGAACTGCATGCCTGTCATTCCCACACCTCTCGTCGACGCCGGTGAGTGCCACGCCTGATCGTCCTCATCGACAATCATGACCAAGCGACATCACCCTGGCCCCGCCGGTGCGTCTGACGCGCAAGGTACGTACGGGCCGGTCGGGTTCCCCGTGCGCCGAGAGACCGTCGAAGCGATGGTTAGTCAATCGGCTTCTCCCAGACGGAGACGTGCGAGCGGCTGTCCGCCGTGAACGGCGAACGCGTCCAGTCACTCCACCGCTCGCGTAGCCGCAAGCCCGCAATCCGTGCCATCAGGTCGAGTTCCGACGGCCAGACGTAGCGATGGGGTGACCGGAAGACGTCGACCGTGTCGCCGCTGACCCAGAAGTGATGCGAGACCAATTGTTGGTTGACCAGATCAAAGGTGTCGAAGCCGACGTGCTCACCGATGTCGAAGAGGCGGGCGGTATCGCCGGGCGGCAGGCGCTGCAGGTCTGGCACGAACACCTCGACAACAAAGCAACCACCGGGCTCCAGGTGGGCGGCCGCGTGACGGAAGCATTCGACCTGTTCATCCTGGGTGAGGAGGTTCGTGATCGTGTTGAAGACGAGATAGACGAGCGTGAACGTGCCTGAGACCCGCGTCGTCGCCATGTCCCCGATCGTCACCGCCACCCGATCAGAGCCAGGTTTCAGACGAAGTTGTCGCACCATGTCCTCGGACAACTCGATGCCGTGCACCGGTATCCCGCGCTGGCTGAGCGGCAGCGCGACCCGACCCGTTCCGATCGCCAGCTCCAAGGCTTGACCATCACCGGCAAGCTCGGCGAGAAAGTCGACGGTCGGCCCGAGGACCGCTGGGTCGAACATCGGCGCCGACCTCCGGTCGTACCCCGATGCGACGTCCTCGCCGAAGTAATTCTGCGTCACAGCTGCAACCTGTCACATCGCTGTGTCGTGCTGCGATCCCGTTATCTCACCGACGGGACGCCTGCTCGCAACCGGCCCGCAACCGGGTGCGGCCGTACCGCAACCGGCAGGCGGTTTCCTGCTCAACACCGCGACGTCGCGTGGAGCCAGAGCCAAGGAGGTGCCGGGGCACGGCCTTCAGGGCCCGATCATCGTGCGGTTCGCGCTCATTCCTGATTCGGACCATGTGGGCTGAGATGATCCGATGGCGCCTACCGACGGGAGGTGAACGTGATGTCCGAGGGCGGGCCCGATCCGTTCGAAGCGAGGCTTGCTGCCGGGGATCGACGCCCCGATGTGGACCGGACGGACTTGTTGCGTGAGCGGCTGTTCGGCAATGCGGTGGGGGCGTTGGAGCTCTACACCATCTACCTTGGTGAACGACTCGGGCTATATCGGGCGCTCGCAGAAAGCGGTGCGGCCACCTCGTCGCAGCTGGCCGCACGCACTGGAACCACCGAGCGGTACGTGCGGGAGTGGCTCGAGCACCACGCCGCGAGTGACCTGCTCGTCGTCGACGACCCGCGGGCGGAACCACTCGCTCGCCGGTACTGGTTGCCGCCTGAGCACATCCCCGTCCTGGCAGACCGCGACGACCTCCGATACGAGGCCTACACCGGCGTCGACATCGTCCGCGCCGGTCGCCGCCTTCCGCAGCTGGTGGAGGCGTTTCGGGTTGGGAACGCGCCACCGCCGCTGCCATGGGAGCCCGAGGGTCGGGCGGATGCCAACCGGGCCCGGTTCATCAACTTGCTTGGCACGCAATGGCTCCCTGCGATTGTCGACGTCGACGTGCGGCTTCGGGCTGAACCGCCAGCGCAGGTCGCCGACGTGGCGTGCGGCACCGGCTGGTCGAGCATCGCGATGGCCCGGGCCTATCCCAACATCAACGTGGACGGCGTCGATCTCGACCACGATGCCATCACCGCCGCTCGCCGGAACGCCGAGCGGGCCGGCGTGGCTGATCGAGTGAGGTTCTCCGTCACCGACGCCGCCGACCTCGGCGGACCGGGCGGGTACGACCTGGTGACGATCTTCGAGGCCCTGCATGACATGTCCCGGCCTGTGGACGCACTCAGCGCAGCCCGGCAGATCCTCTCCCAGGAAGGGACGCTGCTGGTGGTCGACGGGCTGGTCGGCGACGAGTTCACGGTGCCCGCCTCACCGCGGGAACGAACTGAGTACGGCTGGAGCGTGGTCTCCTGCCTGCCCGGCGCCATGGGAGACCCGCAGACCGCAGCCACCGGAGCCGTCATGCGTCCCTCGTTACTTCGTCAGTACGCCCTCCAGGCGGGCTTCAGCGAGGTGGAGGTTCTCCCGATACGCACCGACTACTGGCGCTTCTACCGACTGCTCCGGTGAAAGGGGCCCTCTTTCCGTGTCGCGGGCGGTGCACAGCGGCGCGCGGGAATCGGCGATCCGCCGCTGGCGGCGCAGCCACTGGCCGTAGGCGAGCTGGAGGCGCGCGCGTTGGAAGGGCCAGCGCCCGAGGCTCGCGGCGAGCGCGTCGTCGAACCAGCGCTGCGCTCGGGCCGCGCCCGGCGCCTGGAGCGCGTGTGCGTGGCGCAGGTTCAGCTCGATCCAGACGGCCGGGTCGCGCGCCGGCCGTGTCCTCTACGTGTGTGAACAGCTCTCTCGCCTCGGCGACGCGGTCGGTGTGGAGGGCGGCCTCGGCGAGGTCGGCGATGAGCCAGCGAGCCACGACCGGGTAGTACGCCGGATCGTCTGGGTCGAATAGCCGCCGGGCCGACGCGTAGGCGTCGTCGTGCCGGCTCTCTCTCCCAACGCGCTGAGCACCCGGCCGAACTGGGCCAGGGCGACGGTGACCTTGCCGTCGGCGGCCAGGCCCAGCTGCTCGGCGCGGGCGGCGCCGCGCTCGGCGGCGGCGTCGCCTCGTATGCCGGCGACCAGGGAGAGAGGACGGTCTCGCCGCGCCCGCGGTCCAGAGCGGCCCGCCGAGCTCGGTCGCAAGCCGCCGCGCCTCCTCGCCGGCGGGAACGGCGACATCCCACGCGCCAAGGAACGAAGCCAACGGCGATGTCGAAGGCGCCGAGGACGAGCGCCGCTGGCCCCAGGTGCCGCACGGACTCCGTATCCAGCGTCCGTGTGGCGCTACGGCCTGCAGCCGAGGTAGGGCATTGGCCGCGTGGCCTACCGGATCGACGCACGCGTAGATGGCGAGCACGCGCGTCGGGATGGTCGGCGCCGCCGAGCCGGCGAGCGGCGGCAACGAGGATGCGACGCGCGGCCGGTCCGGGGTCCGTCCACCATGCTCGGGAGACCGCCAGCCACAGCAGCCTCATGTGCAGGTCGCGATCGCCGCCCGGCGCAACGCGGTGATCGCCACGTGAAGCGCCCCGCGGCGACGCGCGCGCCGCCCCGCCTCCTCGAGCTCCACGGCGACGCCTTCGTGCGCTTTTCGCCTGCGAGTGGGTCCATACGGCATAGAGTCGAGTTAACCGACAACGCCGGCCGGGCTGGCGTCGGCAGGGAGCCCTACGCTGACCTTTGCGTCAAGGTTAGGGCCGACGATCGCTACTTCTCACTCGCAACAGGTTCGCAAGCTGCGTGCGCGACTTCACGTTGAGCTTGCGGAAAACCTTGCGCAGGTGGTACTCGACCGTGCTCGGGCTGATGAACAGTTGCGCGGCTATCTCTCGGTTCGTGTGACCATGCGCCACAAGGCGTGAGATCTGTGCTTCCTGCGGCGTGAGTTGAGCAAGGGTATCGACGGTGCGTCTGCGAGCACGCTCGCCGGTCGCTTCTAATTCGACGCGTGCGCGCTCGGCGAACGCCTCCATACCGAAGTCGGAGAAGAGGTCGTGTGCCGTCCGCAATTGCGTTCGTGCATCAAGGCGCCGCCGTTGACGCCTCAGCCACTCACCGAAGAGGAGGTGAGCACGCGCGAGATCGACCGCCATCCGAGATCGACCAAGTCGATCGACCGCCTCGACATAGAGCTCCTCGGCTTGCTGATCTTCCACCAGGAGCGCCTCCGAGCGCGCCGCGATCCCGAGGGCCCAATCCGTACCGCTCACCCGGGCCATCTCCGCGAGACGCGAGCGAGCGCCGGCGGCCAGCTCGGGTGTTCCGGCTCGGACCGCAGCCTCGATTAACTCGACCATCGCCCAGTTCGAGGTGCTGAGGTCGTGCGGAGACTCAGCCACCCGACGCGCCGCCCCGCAAGCCTCGTCGTATCGCGCAAGCCCGTTGTACAGCACCGCCTGAGCCCAGTCGAGCACCGAGAGCCCGACTCCCTCACCTCGCCGCGTCACGTCCCCACGGCTTTCGTCGATCAGAGAGGCCGCCGCTGCCTCGCGGCCTCGGAACGCAGCGAGCCCTACTGCGCCGTAGGGCGCCAGGCTGCTGCCCGTCGCCTCGATCGCCGCCCGGATCTCATCGACGAGCGACGCCGCCGTCGTCAGCTCGCCCGCGAAGAGATGCGCGTAGACACGCTGGCTCAACGCGAGCGGAAGATCGCCGAGCGCGCCGGTCTCCCGGGCGATCTGCACGTGCCGTTCGGAGATCGCCTCCCAGCGCTCGTCGTCCCACAGGTGGACGGACGAGACGGTCGCGAGCCACTTCCAGCGCAGTTGCTCGCTCACGGGCAGGCCGCTGAAGTCGAACGCGTTCTGCGCCCGGTGCAGGATCGGAACGGCAGCCTCGTAACTCTCGCTGAAAAGAGTCGCGAGTCCGTCGAGCAACAACTCGGGACCGCGGAGGACGGGCGGCCTCGACGCGGCCTTCGCGGCCTGAGCCACGTCGAGCGAGCTTGCGCCCGGCGCCGCCAGACGTCCTGCGAACATCGCCGCCGACAGTGCCTCGAGATACGTCTCATACGCGAGCGTCGGAGATAGGGGCGTGAGCCGGCGGGCGGCCTCGAGCAGCATCTTGGGGGCATCGCTGCCGTGCGTGGAGACGAAAGCGATCTGTGCGCGCAGCAATTCGACTCGGGCGCGCTCGAGCTCGTCGAGCGCGCCGGCCTCCGTCGACGAGAGTAGACCGAGGGCGTCGTCGAGTGCGCCTGCCCGGAACTTCGTCTGAGCCGCCGTCAGCGTCCGCTGAGCACGACGTGCGGCAACGGGTGTCAGCGTGGCAGCCCGTTCGAGGAAGGCGGCAGCAGCAGCGAAGCCGCCACGCGCCTGCGCCCGCGCCGCGGAGCGCTCGAGCTCGGTGGCCACCTCCTCGTCGGGCGCGGACGCGGCCTGCGCACGATGCCACGCGCGGCGATCCGGATCGATCTGCGGATCCGTGGCGTCGGCCAGTGCGCGGTGAACCTCGCGCCGCTGGTTCGGCTCGGCCGCACCGTACACCGCCGAGCGCACGAGCGGATGACGGAACACCACTGCACCGTCCAGCACCAGCAAGCCTTCGGACTCAATTGCGCGCGCGGCTGACTCTGGGATCCCTAGCTGCTTCGCTGCGCGCCACACAAGCGCAGGGTCGCCGACCGGTTCTGCCGCCGCGAGGAGCAGCAACCGCCGCGCGTCGCGGGGGAGCCGCGCCAGACGCCGAGCGAAGCTCTTCTCGATCCCAGTGGACAGAGGCAGCGCCGCAGGCAGGCCGAAACCACCGGCAAGCTGGGCGGGTGTGAGGCCGCGCGGGAGCTCCAGCAGCGCAAGCGGATTCCCGCCTGTCTCCGCGACGATCCGCTCGAGCACGGACTCGTCCAGCCGCGCCGGCAGAACGGACTCCAACAGCGCCCGGGCATCCCGACGGCCCAACGGCTCGACGCGGAGCTCCGGGAAGCGGGCCAATCCACTGCCCACCACACGCGTCGCGAACGCGAGTGCGATGCGCTCCGCCAGCAGGCGGCGAGCCACGAACGCGAGCGCGCGGGCCGATCCGCCGTCGAGCCACTGCGCATCGTCGACCACGCACAGCAGCGGCTGCCGCTCGGCAGCTTCGGAGAGGAGACCCAGAACCGCGAGCCCGACAAGAAACGGGCTCGGCGCCTGTCCGGCACTGAGCCCGAAGGCGACACCGAGCGCGTCACGCTGAGGATCTGGGAGACGCTCGACGAACTCGAGGATCGGCGAACAGAGCTGTTGCAGCGCCGCGTAGTCGAGCTCGATCTCCCCCTCGACGCCCGCAGTCCGAACGACGCGACAGTCCTGGCCTGCCTCGACCGCGTACTCGAGCAGCGCGGTCTTGCCGACGCCGGGGTCTCCGTGCACGACGAGGACGGCGCCATGACCGTCCCGCGCGGTATCGAGCAGGCGGTCGAGCACCGCGCGTTCGCGTCGCCTGCCGAGCAACCCCCCCGCCTGCGCACCGACGACCATCCCGGCAGCATGCCACCGGGGTCACGGACTACGGGTTTCCGGGATGCGATCGCCCAGCCGGGGAGGCCACGATTCCTGCCATGAGAACGCAACTCGGAAAGGAGTCAGGTTGACCACCGCAATCATCGGGGTCGGCAACATCGGCGCCCCGCTGGCCCGGCACCTCGTAGGCGGCGGCGAGCCCGTCGTCCTGGCCTCGAAGAACGAATTACGGGCGCAAGCGCTCGCGGACGAGCTCGGACCGCAGGCGCGCGCCGCCTCCGTCGAAGACGCGATCGCCGGAGCCGACCCCGTCGTCTTCGCCGTCTGGCTCGACACGATCAAGGAACTGCTCGCAAAGCATGCGCGCTTGCTCGAGAACAAGGTCGTCGTCGATCCCTCGAACCCGCTCGGCTTCGACGAGAACGGGCAGATGATGCGGACGCTGCCTGACGACCAATCGTCCGGTTCGGTGGTCGCTGCCCTGCTCCCCACGGGCGCGCACTACGTGAAGGCATTCGGCACGCTCGGTGCGGACGCGCTCGCGAGCGGAGCAAACCGCGAACCGCGGCGGGCCGTGCTGTTCTACGCCACGGACGACGACGCGGCTGCGACGACGATCGAACGGCTGGTCCGTGCTGCCGGCTTCGAGCCATTGAAGGCGGGCGGCCTCGCCGATGCCGGACGGCTCGAGGCACCCGGCGGCGACCTCCACCAAGGTGGCGGCTTGAACGGCCAGCTCGTCGACCTCGACCAAGCGCGCGCCGCCACGGCCGCAGCAGAGGTGCCGACATGAGCCCAACTGAGACATCCGCCATGCCGGACTACGCGCCGGTTCCTCGCTCGGCGCTCGGCCCGGCCGTGAACGAGCAGGGCTACTACGTCGGACGGGTGGAGCGAAACCTCTACTGGGTCACCGACGGCACGTACCAGTCAGCGTTCCTCACCACGTCGGACGGCGTCGTGCTGCTCGACGCGCCGCCGACGATCGGCCACAACATCCAGCGGGCCGTCGACGAGATCGCCGCCGCCAACGGCGTCCGCAACAAGGTCACCCACCTCATCTACTCCCACCACCATGCCGACCACACCGGCGCGTCGTCGCTGTTCGACAAGAACGTCGTCCGCATCGGACACGAGGAGACTCGGCGCCTCCTGCTGCGCGACGACGACCCGACCAGACCCCCCAACGAAGAGACCTTCCAGGACCGCCGCACCCTCGAGATCGGCGGCGAGCGGATCGACCTGGCCTGGCACGGCGCCAACCATTCGCCCGACAACATCATCGTCCACCTGCCCGATCACGACACGATGATGCTCATCGACATCGCCAATCCGGGCTGGGCGCCCGTCTACATCTCGAACCTGACCGAAGACATCCCCGGTTACATCGAGGCACCGGCGAACGCGCTCGCCTACTCCTGGAAACATTTCATCGGCGGCCACCTCGGTCGGCTCGGCACCCGCGACGACGTCACGTTGCACCAGCAGTACATGGCCGACATCTCCGAGAGCTCCAGGAAGGCCATCGACACCGTTGACCCGACGCGGTACTTCGTCAAGTACGGCGAGAACACGTGGGCGGCGGTGAAGGGTTACCTCGACGAGGTCACCGCCGTCGCCGCAGCACCCGTCATCGAGAAGTACACCGGCGTCTTGGCGGCAGCAGACGTTTTCACCGAGAGCACGACGTTCTGGGTGATGGAATCGATCCGGCTCGACCTCGGCTACGGCTCGCAGGTGCACCCCTGATGGCCAGCGCACCGACACGCGACCCGATCGGCGACCACCTGCTCACGCCAGAGAACCGGCGTGGTGTGATCGACTACCAGCCGTCGCAGTTCGCGCGGTCGCTCGATGGATCGGGACCTGCTGCTCGAGAACATCGTCTCGACGGTGAAGACCGCGAAGGCGTTCGACGTGCCGATCGTCCATTCGACGGTCAACGTCGCATCGGGACGCGGCAGCCGACCGTGCCGGAGCTCGCGGAGCTGCTCGAGGACAACCCGCCGATCGACCGGACGACCTCAACGCGTGGGAGGACGCCGACTTCGTCGCTGCGGTGCGCGCCACCGGGCGGCGCAAGCTGATCGCGTGCGCGCTCTGGACGGAGATCTGCATGGCGTTCCCCGCCCTCGACGCCCTGCGGGAAGGCTACGACGTCTATCCGGTCGTCGACGCGATCGGAGGCACCGCGGAGGAGGCCCATCGCGCCGGGCTCGAGCGAGTCGTGCAGGCCGGAGGCGCCGATCAGCTGGGTCGCGCTCGCTGCGAGCTCCAGCGCGACTGGGCGCGCGAGGAGACTGGTCGCTGACGTTATCGAGATCGTGCTCACCGAACGACTGCTAAAGGAATGACGGCGACTGAGCCGATGCGGAGGCGCGCGAGTTCCTTCGGAGCGCGGACCCGGTGCTCGCGCGGCTGATCGACGCGCGTCCGGACTTCCGTCCGCGGGCGTGGATCGACGAGCTTCCGGGCTCGATGCGGGCGTCGAGGTGGGCAAGCGTGTAGGCGAGGAGCGATGGCGCGAGGCGGGGGAGCGGGCGGAGTGCGGGCGGATGCAGGTGCGCGCGAAGCGGCCGGCGCGGAGGGCGAGAGGCGGCGCGGCGGAGAGGTCGTGGAGGGACGCCTGAGCGAGGAGGCGCTCCGCGCTGAGGACGAGAGACGAGGCGACGACGAGGTGCGGACGGCGGGACGGCGCGCGGGCTGCTGTGGCCTCGAAGGCCGACGTGCTCCGGGACCTCGCGCTCGACGCGCGATGCACGAGAGGCGACACCCGAAGAAAGAGAGATGGCTCGAGGTGAAGAGCGCGGCGGCCGTACGGAGCCGCGGTGAGCACCTGTCGCGTCGGAATCGAGGGGCGACGTGATGGGCGAGGACGGCACGGGGGCCGGCGCGGGCGCCGAGGCAGGCGGACCGCCGCGGGCGCGCGCGAGCGGCGCCCAGCCGCGGCCGAGCGCTCTCGTCTCGGCCCGGCGGGCCGCGCGCGCGCCCCCGCCCCGCGCCCCGCGGCCGGCCGCCCGGCGCAGCGCACGCGCGACCACGCGGCCGCCGCGCCCGGAGCCGAGCGGCGCCGACCGGCCGCGCACGGGGGTAAGGCCGCACACGCCAGGCCGAAGTGCCAGCCGCCCGGCAGCGCGGACCACCCGGCGACAGCGAACGCGAGAGCCGCGAGGGGTGCTACTCGGTGGCGGGGAGGTGTTCCTCGGCCCAGCGGGTGATCTGTTCGAGCGCGGGTAGCAGCGCCCGGCCTGCGTCGGTGAGCTCGTAGGCGACGGAGATGGGTGGTCTGTCGTCAACCGTGCGGGTGGCGAGCCCGACGTTGCAGAGCTCGGTGAGTCGGTCGGAGAGCACCGAGTCGCTGATGCCGTCGACTGCGCGCGAGATGGCACGGAAGCCTGCTGGGCCGCCGCTCAGGGTGCCCAGTAGAACCCCGGTCCAGCGCCTGCCGAGGAGGTCGAACGCACGCACGAGCGCGGCGTCGGCGCGAACGCAGGCTTCGGCGTCGACGGGCGGCTGGCGTTCAGGCACAGCTTCCACGGAATACCACTAGCACCATCGTCGTTACTCCATTTATCGTAGCCGCTACGTCCTTACTAGTTCGAAGGAGATCATGACCATCGAAGCTCCGCCGCCATCCTGAACGACAGTCTGGACTACGACGACGACGGCCTCGACGCCCGCCGCGCCGTCGCCGACGCGCTCGAGGCGCTCGCAGGGCATCTGCACGCGCACCTCGAGCACGAGGAGCGAAGTAATCGCCGCCACGGCTCGGCGGCTGCCCGACGTCCAGCCTTCCAAAGTCGGCGACGGCGACCATCCCACCGAGGAGGATCAACAGTGAGTACGACCCATGCACTCGACCGCTTCACGACGCTTCCGGACGAGCAGACCCTCGCGGACACCGTCGTCGCCCTCGAAGAGCACGGATTCAGTGTCGAGGTCGTCGATGACCTCGATGCCGCGCGCGAGGCCGTCCTCGCGCGGATCCCCGAAGGCTCCTCGGTGATGACCAACACATCGGTCACGCTGCAGGAGACCGGGATCGCGGACGCAATCGACGGCGGCGGGCCGTACGAGTCGGCGCGCAACAGGATGTTCGCGCTCGACTTCGCGACCCAAGTGCAGGAGATGAAGGCGATCGGCGGCCAGCCCGATTACGCCCTCGGCAGCGTCCATGCGGTCACCCGCGACGGAACCCTCGTCATCGCCTCGGCCTCCGGCAGCCAACTCGCCTCCTACGCCTGGGGCGCCGCCAACGTCATCTTCGTCGTGGGCGCGCAGAAACTCGTCCCCACCCTGGAAGCGGCCCATGAGCGGATCTACAACCACAGCCTGAAGCTCGAGGACGCCCGCGCCTATGCCGCCTACGGACAGAACAGCCGCGTGGGAAAGATCCTCGAGATGCACCAGGAGGACCCCGGCCGCATCCACGTCGTCCTCATCCGGCAGCAGGTCGGGTTCTGAGGCGGAGAAGCGATGCCGGAGAAACGCCAGCCAACGATGGAGCCGCTCGAGGAGGAGGTCGATCACGTGCGCGGCCCCTCGGCCGCTCGTGTCCTCGTCGAGTACGGCGACTACGAATGCCCCTACTCGCGGCAGGCGTTTCGCGCGATCGAACGGGTCGAGCGCCAACTCAACGGTGGCGTTCGCTTCGCCTTCCGGCACTTCCCGCTCACAGACATCCACCCGCACGCGCTGGCGGCGGCGGCGGCCGCCGAGGCAGCCGCGCTCCAAGACCGCTTCTGGGAGATGCACAAACTGCTCTTTCATCGCCAGAGAGCGCTCGAAGACGACGACCTGCGGCGCTATGCCGCCGAGCTCGACCTCGACGTCCAGCAGTTCGACCAAGACAGGGCCGACGCGGGCGTCGCGCGGCGGATCCGGCGGGACGTCGAGAGCGGACTGGCATCTGGCGAGGTGCGCGGCACACCGACGCTGTTCATCGACGGCGTCGTGCACCGCGGCGGCTACGACGAGGCCACCCTGCTGGAAGCATTGGCCCGATGAGCGCGATCTGCTCGCACACCGACAGCATCACGCTGACCAAGTTGCCCGACCAGATCGCCGGCTGCACGGACTGCCTCGCGATCGGCGGAACCTGGGTGCACCTGCGCATGTGCCAGTCCTGCGGCCACATCGCCTGCTGCGACAGCTCACCGAACCGGCACGCCTCCGCCCATGCCCGCGGCTCTGGACACCCGATCATTCGCTCCGCCGAGCCGGGAGAGGACTGGAGCTGGTGCTACCTCGACAAAGTCGCCTTCGTGGTGGAGCCGCCATGACCCTCCCCGAGCTCCACCTCGCAGACTGGCGGCCGACGAAGGACACCCTCCACCTCTACTGCCAGATTCTCGGCAAGATCCGGCTCGCGACGACCACGCCGCGCAACCACTGGTGGAACGCGCCCCTCTACGTCGACGTCCGCGGCCTGACGACGCGTCGCCTCCATCACGGGGAAACCGAGTTCGAGATCGCGCTCGACTTCATCGACGACGCTCTCGTCGTGCAGACTGGCGACGGTCGGATCCGATCCTTCTCGCTCGCAGGCGGCTTGCCGGTCGCGGACTTCGACACCCGCCTGCACGACACGCTTCACAACCTCGGCGTCGACGTCGCGATTCAGGAGAAGCCGTTCGGCGTCCCCATGAAGACACCGTTTCGCGAGGACATGGAGCATGCGTCGTGGGATCACGAGGCCATCGACCGCTTCGCTCGCATCCTCGACTGGTCGGACTCCGTCCTCGAGGAGTTCAGCGGCTGGTTCAACGGCAAGACCAGCCCCGTACACCTCTTCTGGCACGGTCTCGACCTCGCCGTCACCCGCTTCTCAGGCCGGCCGAGTAGACGATCGACGCCGATCCCGTCAACCGGGAGGCGTACTCGCACGAGGTCATCTCCTTCGGCTTCTGGGCGGGGGACGACAACGTCCGCGACGCTGCCTACTACTCCTACACGGCGCCAGAGCCCGAGGGACTCCGCGAGCAACCGCTTGCCGCTGGCAGCTGGATCGAGTACGGCTCGTCCTCATTCGCAATCCTCCCCTACGAGACGGTGCGCGGCTCGCGAGATCCCCGTAGGATGCTGCTCGCGTTCTGCGAGAGTGCCTACGAGGCAGGCGCGGGCGTTGCCGGCTGGGACACCATCAGCTTCGAATCGAACTGGTGTCCCACCCCCGGGCAGCTGAACCAGCTCCACGCCAGCGCCGCCGCTGAGTTCGGCCGTCCCAGCACGAGCACCTAGCGTGCCGAACCGAGCGCGCGCTCACGGCGGAGGAAGCTGGTCCCGCGGAACGCTGGCCCGGCGAACCCGCCTCGCACTCAGCGATCCGCGCCACGCCGATGGAGCGTCTATGGAGCCCAGCAGGCGCAACCAGTGGCAATCAGCGGCAACTCGGCCGTCCGCCAAGACCACGGAAAACACGCCAAAACCATTGCCGTGGTTGCGATGGACAGGAGGGGGTCGGCAGTTCGAATCCGCCAGAGGCATTGCAAAAGCACCGCAAATAGTGGCGTTCGCCAAGTACCGGCAGGACACGACCTTCCGCGGTTCGGGAAGCGGGGCGATTCACCATGGTCATGGTGGTGCTCGTTGACGGGCAGCGTCGCCGGTGGTGTCCTGCTGCGTCGTCCCCGGTGCAGCTCTTGTTCCGGTCCTGGCGCTGATCGTCTCGGCGATCAGGGTCTGGCGGGAGGCGAGGGCGCGGTAGCTGCTGTCACCGGCACGCGAACGCGGCATCAGCGGATGATTGTGGCCGGTCAGGTGATCCTTGGGCGGTCGGCTCCGACCCGACTGCGTATCCACCGCCCGGCTGGATACGGCCATGGGCCGCTAAAGCCAAGGCGCGGCGCCACGCCCAGCGAGGCGCGGCGGCAATGCGGCCGCGGACGTAGGCCCGCGCAGGGTCGGGGCATGCCCCGGTCAGCTCCGGCGATGCGGAGAGCACGGCCGGCAGGGTGTCGCGTTCGACGTGGGTGAATCCGAATTTGTCGAAGTCGACGCCGGCATACCCGAGTGAGCGGACGCCCTGACATCGGCTACTTGTTTCATTGCCGTAGGACCGGCACCCGGCCAGGCTTCGGTCTAGGGCCCGGGCTGTGGCTATCATTTCGGCTGCCCACGAAGTCTGTGTGGCTCTCATTCCTCACGCTTCCCGGCACGTTGACGGTTGTCTCCACCGGCCCAACGCCCGTCCACGCCATGTTGAAGAAGACCTGGTGGAACCCACCGAGGTTGTCCCGGGCGATTCCCGACCCGGACGCGGTGACGCTCTTGAGGTTGCTGGTGCTGGTGATGGTCGGCCAGGAACTGCACCCTGGCCGTGAGGCTGGGGCTCGAAGCCCACAACTCGCCGCCCGGGTAACCACTACCCTGGCAAGCGCGGGCACCGAGATCGTTGCCTCGCGGACAACGCACTCCCTGTACTCGCTCCACGCTCGACTGACCGCGCTCGCCGGCTGGGCGAAGCCGTCCAACAATGACGAACCGCACCGGTGCGCAGCGGCGTGGCATGGTTCGTGGCATGAAATGACGTCAACCATGGTGTGCTGGTGGGGCTAGTGGGGACGGCAGTGAGAACATAGGCCGCTGGTAGATGCCACAGTCGTCGCGATGCTGCACCCTTAAAATCCGCCCAGTATGGGTTCGACCCCCACCGGGGGCA
>CAWFXV010000002.1:0-166594 GCA_963819885.1 uncultured Actinomycetota bacterium
CTGGAGCCCGACCGCCACGGTTCGCCTCAGCTGCTTGTCACAGATGGCCCGGGCTACCGACTGGCCATACCTGAAGACGCGGTTGACGCTCGACGGTTCGCTCGGCTCGTCGACCTGGGGTGCCGCGCCTACCGCGAGGACAGGGCAGACGCCGCGGCTGTGACGCTACGCGAAGCTCTCGCGCTGTGGCGTGGTCCGGCTTACGCAGGGTTCGAGGACACCCGGTTCGGCGGCAGCGAGTCACGCCGTTTGGAGGAACTGCGGCTCGTCGCGCTCGAGGATCGGATCGCCGCCGACCTTGATCTGGGCCGGGCCCGCGAAAGCATCCCTGAGCTCGAGGCACTGGTACACGAGCACCCGTTGAGGGAGCGCCTGTGGCACCTTCTCGTCTTGGCCCTGTATCGCTCGGAGCGGCAGGCTGATGCGCTGGCGGCCTATGGCCGGGCCCGGGAAACCCTGATCGAGGAACTCGGTGTGGAACCCGGCCGAGAGCTGCGCGAGTTGCATGCGCAGGTGCTGGCCCAAGACGTGGCGCTACTCACTCCTGTCCCGGCACTCGCCGTGCCTGCTGCCCTCCTCCCATCGCCTGGGCCGTTCGTGGGCCGAGACCGCGAACTCGCTGTTTTGCGCGACGCGTGGGCGCGCGCCGGCAGGGGCAACCCGTCACGTGCTTCTTCGCGGCCCCGTTGGCTCTGGTGCCACTCGACTGGCCGGCGAGCTCGCGGTCGAGGTCGCCGAAAGCGGCTGCCGGGTCGAATACAACGCCGACGGCACCTTGCCGTCCGTCACTTCCGAAGTCGCGACCTTGACCGTTGTTGCCGGCCAGGTTGCGCTGCCGAACCGGCGCGGCCTGCCGTCCGGTCCGCGCCTGACCGTTGTCCTCGGCGGGCCGACCACTGTTGCCCCTGAGTGGGTCGAGGTGCTCGACCTGCCTGCGCTTGCGCCGGAGGCCGTTCGGACGATTCTGGGGATCTATCTGGACGAGCCGGCTGTCGACGAGGCATTGCCAGCAGTGCTGCGTGAATCCGGAGGCATACCGGGGCGTGTCCATGACGCCGCCCTCAGTCACGCTCGGCGGCGCGTGGCTCAGCGAGTCGGTGAGGCGGCAGCGCGAACAGGGGAAATACAGCGCGCGCTGGGCGTCGCACGAGACGAGCTACGGGAAGGCGTCAGCGAGTTCCACGACGTCAATCAGCATCAGTCGTTTTCGGCAGCGGACACCTGCCCCTGGAAGGGACTCGCTGCGTACGGCGTCGCTGACGAGCCGTGGTTCGCTGGCCGTGAGCGGCAAGTAGCTGAGTTGCTCGCCCGGGTCGCGACGGCGCAGCTGCTGGCTGTCGTCGGCGCCTCCGGCAGTGGCAAGTCCTCTCTGGTGTTCGCTGGCCTGGTTGCCTCGCTCGAAGCAGGTGCGCTTCCGGGAAGCGAAGGATGGGTTCAGCTCGCCATGCGTCCCGGGCCACACCCGATGCGTGAGCTGGCCCGGGTCGGCCTGCGGGGCGCCGACCCGAACCGCGATCGGGTCGCCGATCTGCTCGGACGCCTCGTGTACGGCGACAGCTCGACAGCGCGAGTCGTCTTGGTCGTCGACCAGCTGGAGGAGGCGTGGACGGCCTGTGCCGACCCTGGGGAGCGGGCGGCCTTCCTCGACACCATCGTCGAGATCGGGAAGTCCGACCCGCGTTGCACGCTCGTTCTCGTGGTACGTGCTGACTACCTAGGTGAACTCGCCGACCATCCCACGCTCGCTCACGCCCTGGGCGACGTGACCGTCCTCGTCGGGGCGCCAACCGAGGCAGAGGCACGGCGATCCGTCGAACTCCCCGCTCAGCGCGCAGGCCTGGACCTCGACGTCGGACTCGCCGATGCCCTGGTGACAGACGTTAGCGATGAGCCCGGGTCGTTGCCCCTGCTGTCCACGGCCCTGACCGAGCTCTGGCAACAACGTGACGGCAACCGCCTCACGCTGGCCGCATACGTCGCGGCCGGCGGGATCCGTGGCGCTGTCGCACGGATGGCGGAGCGCGCATATGGGGCACTCGACGCCGAACTTCAGGCTGCGACACCGATCTTGATGCGTCGGCTGGCCGGCCCTGGCGATGGTGATGCAACGACGCGGCGCCGAGTGCCTCTCGCCGAGCTTGGCGCCCTTCCTGATCGGCGCGTGCGCGCGGTCGTCGATCCACTCGCGGAGGCCAGGCTGCTCAGCGTCAGCGCGGACCACGTCGAGGTCGCGCATGAGGCGTTGTTCCGTGAGTGGCCCAGGCTGCGGGCCTGGCTGGAGGAGGATGCCGCCAGCCGGTCGGTGCAGCGCCGACTGGCCGCCGCCGCCGCTGAATGGGACGCCGGTGGGCGGGAGACGAGCGAGCTGTGGCGCGGCACCCGGCTGGCCGCCGGAACCGACTTCGCGGCCAGCCACCCGGACGAAGTCACCGACATCGAGGCGGCATTTCTTGACGCTGGGCAAGCCCAGCACGACGCCGAGCGACGGGCGGCCGAGGAGCGTGCCATCGCCGCGGCAAGGCAGAACCGCCGGCTGCGCTGGCTACTCGGCGGCTTGGGCCTGGTGCTGGTGGTGGCGCTGATCGCGGGGGCCCTTGCCATCTGGTCGAACTCCCGGGCCGAGCAGGAAGCCCGGGTCGCCACTGTGCGGGAGCTCGCGGCGGCGTCAGTGGCGAACCTGGACGCAGACCCCGAACGGAGCATTCTGCTTGCCCTAGAAGCCGTCGACCGAACGCGATCAGTCGATGGCTCGGTCCTGCCGGAAGCCGAGGAGGCACTACACCACGCCGTGGTGGCTTCGCGGATCGAACTGAGCGTGCCGGGCGTCGGGGGGGCGTTGGACTGGAGCTCAGACGGGACCTCGTTCGTCACAGAAGGACCTGAGGAAACCGGTGTAGTCGACATCCGGGACGCAGAGACCGGAGAGTCGGTCCGTGCGTTTCGCGGACACGACTCAGATGTGAACGATGTGGCGTTCACACTTGACGGGTCGATGCTTGCAACAACCGGCGACGACGGAGCCGCAGCACTCTGGGATCCCGCCACGGGCAAGGAGCTGAGGCGGCTCACCGGGCATCAAGGCGATTCGGGCGCGGTGTGGGGACCGTCGTTCAGTCCCGATGGGTCCCTGCTGGCGGCGGCCTGGCTCGACGAGGGCGTGGTCAGGGTTTCGAACCTCGCCGATAGGACCATGCGTGAGATCCCTATCGGCGGATCTCCGATTGCAACGTCGTTCAGTCCGGATGGACAGCTGCTGGCGATCGCAGGAATAAGGTCATCTGACGCCGTCGTGGTGGACGCGGGCTCGGGCGAGAGCGTCTTCATCCTGCGGCACCCCAATGCGTGGCTCGCGGATGTGCAGTGGAGTCCGGACGGACGATGGATCGCCACGTCCAGCAACGACTTCGCGGCTCGGATCTGGGACGCGCAGACCGGAAACCTGCGGTTCACGCTGTCCGGTCACGCCGGGACTGTCTACGCGCTTGATTGGAGCCCTGATTCGGCGCGCCTGGTCACCGGGAGTGCGGATGGCACCGCCAAGGTATGGGCAATCGCCGACAGCGGGACCGAGGAGCTGCTCTCGCTTTCAGCCCAGGACATGCGCGGCGGCATCAACGGGGTTGCCTTCTCGGCCGACGGTCAGCAAGTGATGACCGGAGACCAGGCGATCACCGCGGTGAAGGTCTGGGACGTCAGTGTCAGCGGAGACGCGGAGTGGGCCAACCTTTCCGGCAACCCGGTCAGTTGGACCGGCGTTGCGTTCAGCGGCGACGGTCGCCGCCTGGTCGCGAGCAGCGGCGGTGGCTCGGTGACCGTATGGGATCCCCAGACGTGGACGGCTCTTCGCACGATCAACTCGCACGGCCCTCCGGACGACCCTCGCGGCACCGATGTCAACGTCATCGACATGACCAGTGACGGAAGCCTGATCGCCACCGGTGGCGGCGAGACGGTGAAGGTGTGGAACGCGGAGACCGGAGAGATGGTGTTCACCGTCCGCCACGATGGCGGAGTTCGCGAGGTTGCCTGGAGTGCGGACGGCACACTCCTCGCCTCGGCCACGGACTACGGGGACGTTGCAACGATCGTCGACCGCTCGGGCGAGGAGGTCGCCACACTGCGCGAAGAGCCCGGATTCTTCTTCGCAGAATTGGCATTCAGTCCGGATGGCCGCCTGCTCGCCTCTGGGGCCGATCAGGTTCGAATCTGGGACTGGGAACGCCGCGAGGTGGTCCGGACCATCGCCACGGCGGCGGTTGACCTGGCCTTCGATCAGACCGGCGCTCGGCTTGTCACCGGCGATCCCTACGACGGATCCGGGAGCGTGTGGGACGTCGAGACCGGGAACGAGCTGGCGACCCTCGCGGGGCACGAAGGACCCATGTGGGATGTCGCATTCAGCGCTGACGGCTCCCTGATCGCGACCGCTGGAACCGACGGGACCGTGCGGCTATGGAACGCGGAATCAGGAGTGCAGACCCTACTGCTTCGTGGCCACCAGGGCACGGTCAGGTGGGTGGAATTGAGCCCGGACGGCTCCAAACTCGCCTCTGCAGGCGCTGGGCCTGTGCGCATCTGGGCGCTCGACCTCGACGACCTCATCGAGATCGCGCACAGGAACGTGCAGCGTGTTCTGAGCGACGCGGAGTGCCGTCAATACCTGCACTCTCAGCGATGCCCTCAGAACTGACACAGCGACTGCGGCCACACCCGACCGGACCGCACCAACCGCGACCGGATCGCGACCAAGGCGCGACCGTAGGCGTGCATCGTCGGGCTTCCATCTATTTGGAGGTGGCAATCATGTATCTCCGGAAGTTCGGCCTTCTGGTGTTCGTCTCGTTAGGGGGACTTGCGTGCGGCATGTTGCCCGCATTAGGGGCGGAGTTCTCGGGCGGGAACGGCAGGATCGCGTTCGTCAGCGATCGTGATGGTGGCGACAATGACATCTGGACGATGCGCCCGAACGGCAGCCAGCAGATCAACCTGACGGCGGACTCCGATGCTGCCGACAACACCCCGAGCTGGCGTCCGGACGGGCGAAAGATCGCGTTCATGAGCGACCGGGTTACTGCCGCCAGCCCGGAGGCGGATTTCGAGATCTTTGTCATGAACGCCGACGGTTCGGTGCTGCGACAGGTCACCTCCAACGCGGTAGACGACGAGTTCCCTTCCTGGTCACCCGACGGCCGGAAGATCGTCTTCCAGAGGGACTTCGACCCGGTCCGCGGACAGGTCGACTATGACCTCTTCACGATGAGGGCCGACGGCACCGGTGAGCGCAACCTCACGAACTCGCCCGGCATCCAGGAAACCGATGCCGACTGGTCACCCGATGGACGGCGGATCGCCTTCGTGAGCGACCGTGACGGAGACGGGGAGATCTACACGATGGCGCCGGATGGCTCGCGAGTGCGCCAGCTCACCTCCAACGACGGACCGTTCGACAGCGCCCCGAGCTGGTCACCGGACGGCGGCATGATCGCCTTCGACACCGACCGGGACGGTTCCGAGGAGACCCCATTCCAGGTCGAGATCTACACAATGCGCGCGAGCGGCGCGGACCAGACCAGGCTGACCTTCGACGATCTCACCGATATCTTTCCCGCCTGGTCTCCGGACGGCAGGAAGATCGCGTTTACCAGCTTCCGACTAGCCACCGACGAGAACCCCAACGTCGAGATCTACACAATGGGTGCGGACGGCAGCAACCAGGTCAACCAGACGCGCAACCCGGCAGTCGACCTCGACCCCGACTGGCAGGCGGTCCAGGACGGTCACCATTGACGGGCCCGAAGTGGGTGCTCCTCAGGTTGCTGTGACCGGGACGCGACCGTGATGCGACCAGGATGCGACCGCTGTCAAGCAGTGTGGACACATCGGTTCGTATCCGAGTCGGAGTGCACTGCCGTCTTCGACCGGTGATCCTTCGAGCGCTGGAGTCCGAAATGCGCGTAGTTCCTCAGATTGCTGCCTCGGCATCCACCGGTCCTGGGCATTTTGGAATTCGCCGATGGCTTGCCATGGTTGCGGCGGCCGTCGTGCTGACGTCGCTGGTGGTCACGGCGCCGGCGACCGCTACCGGCGGGGGCGAGGCTACGACGCACCCAGCGGGCAATCCGGCGGTGATCGCGGAGTGGAACGAGATCGCGCAAACGACGCTCCTGGCTAATGCGGGCACGTCGGTGCTTGAGGACTTCCTCTATATGGGGTTCATGCATGCGGCTGTTTACAACGCCGTGGTCGGCATCGAGGGTCGTTACGAGCCGTATCAATTTCCGCGCTCATGCGCCGCATGGGGCTTCCTCGCAGGCGGCGGCGGTGGCTGCCGCTCACAGGATTCTGGTGACCTACTCGCCGGCTACGCAGCATGCCGACCTCGATGCCTTCTACGCAGCATCGCTGGCGGAAATCCCCGACGGCCAGGCCAAGACTCGCGGCGTCGCATTCGGCGAGCTGGCCGCCGACACTCTGATCGCGCAGCGGGTGGATGACGGACGCAACGACCCATCGATTCAGTTCACGCAACCAGAAGCGCCTGGTGTTTGGCGGCCTACGCCGCCGGGGTTTGCGCCGTTTACCGTCCCGTGGATGGGATTCGTGACTCCGTTGCTCGTCCGTAGTGGCGCGCAGTTCGGCGAAATCGGACCACCCCCGGCGCTGACTTCGGCGTGGTACACGAGGGACTTCAACGAGGTGAAGGCACTGGGTTCGGAGAACTCGACGCAACGCACGACCGAGCAGACAGACATAGCGCTCTTCTACTCTGGCAACCCATTGATCCAGTTCAACACGGCGCTGCGGGACCAGGTGACCGTTCGGCAGCTGGACATCGTCGACGCCGCCCGAATGTTCGCCGCGGTCGACATGAGCCTGGCCGATGGAGTCATCTCGATCTGGTACTCCAAGTACGTCTACGGGTTCTGGCGGCCGATCACGGCGATTCAGCTGGCCGACACCGATGGCAACCCGGCGACGACCGCCGACCCGGCTTGGGTGGCATTTCGCCCGACCCCTCCCTATCCGGATTATGTGAGCGGATACTCCGGCGGTATCGGCGCATTCACCCGCGCGCTCCAAGAGACCTTCGACACCCGGCACTTGCAGCTGACCTTCATCTCCACCGCGGTTCCCGGTGCCACCCGCTTCTACGACTCCGGAAGGCAGGCGCGCCAAGACGTGGTCGACGCCAGAGTGTGGTTGGGATTCCACTACCGATTCGCCGACACCGCCGGAGCTCGAATGGGCCAACAGGTCGCGGAATGGGCACTCGACCACTACTTCCGCCCGGTGCACCACTAACGCTGATCGGGGAATCGACCCCGTGCCTCGCACGGACTCCCAGCACGCCGCATGGCGGTTGACCAGGCGGCGTGGACGGCGTAGGTGCCCTCCCAGTGGCACGGTCCACTGCGGAGGATGCACCGATCCAGCGTGAAGGGACCTTCGGCCACCTCGACGACTAGCCAGCAACGAGATCGTCGCGGGTGCGAGTTGCCAGCGGGTACGCGCCCTGACCATCTCGCTGTCGGTTGGCTACCGCTGGTCAAGTTGACCGACCTAACGATTGTCGACCGTGACGCCCCACGAACGGAGCTGGAGAAGACGCGGGCCCGCGATGCTGTGACCGAGCGCGATCAGTCGATGGCTCGGGCCTCTTCGGCGCCCATCAAGGAGATCATCGAGGCCCGCGGCATCTCCCACCACGGAATGTCGATTGTCGGCCACGCTGGGTGGGTCGCGCCGAGGCGAGCACCGATGAACCGGGTCGTGGGTGATGGCCTTGACCCGGACCGACGTCAAGCTCACTGGTCCGCGCGGATGAAACGAATCGACGCTGACGGCCGATCGAATCCAGAAGTGATCCAGAACTGATGTAGCGGCGCGACCCGAGTTTGACTGATCAGCCTCCAAACCGCGACCGGCCAGCGACCCCAGCGTGCGACCACAGGCTGCATCGTCTGGTCATGCCGTTCCGGTAAGCCGGAGCCGGAAGTCCTGGAGGTTTCGATGATCCCCACCGATCGTGTTGCTCTTGATCAAAACGGGACAGGTCAAGTAGTCGCGCCCAAGACCCGGTCCGCGGCGGGCGTGGCCCCGGAGGCGAAGGGTGGACGGAATCCGACACCGAAGGCGCCGGGCGATGTCGGCGTCGACGCAGGCAACGGGCTGATCGAGCGCGTCCGGGCCAAACGGGTCAAGGTCGAACGTACCTGCGGGCCATCGGCGCGCGGCGCCGCCGGCTGGTCAACGTGACGATCATCGCCGGCGCGATCGCAACGGTGTTGACTGCTGCACCTGCGTTGGGCGGCAAACCGCTGGCTGACTGGCTCACCGAGACGTTCGCGCTGACGTCGCCGTCCTGGCGGATCCTGTGCGCATTCGCCGCCGTCTGCTCACTGGCCGCAGCCGTTGCCACCCAGCTGCACACGTCGAGAAACTACGAGGAGCACATCGCCCGAGCTCAGACGATCAGGGCCACCCTCGAGGTACTCGAGGTGGCGATCGCTGCTGACCATCTCAGCCAACACGAGGCCACAAGTCAGTACCTGAAGTGCATCGAGAACGCATCGTTCATCGACACGGCGCGGTAGTCAGCTCTTGACGGTCAGCGAGCCCTCACGTGGCAGCCATGCCGCGCTGTCCGCCGGCCAACCGACCTGACTGCCCCTCGTCGTCGGCCGTGGCGAGGTCAGCGAGGGTTGCGCTCCTCAGTGACTCCCGGCAGGCCTGCATGGCGTGGCCGAGGCGGTGTGGACGGCGCACGCGTCGTCCCAGTGGCACGGTCCGCCGCGCAGGATGCATCGGTCCAGCGTAAAGGGACCTTCGGCCGCCTCGACCACTGCCAGCAACGAGATCGTCTCCGGTGGGGTTGCCAGCCGGTACCCTCCCTGACGGCCGGCGCGTGCCTCGGCCAGACCGGCTGATACCAACAGGTTGAGCACCCGGGGGGTGTACCCGACGGGAAGTGCCATCGCCTCGGCCACCTCGCGGCTCTCGCGCTACCATTATGACCTGTGACGGTGACAGGCCAGCGCGTGACTCTGGCTTAGCTCGGACATGAAGGCGTGTTGTGCGTCTGAGGCCGCGATTGGGCGGAGAGCATGTCGCGAGATCTGCGATGGTCCTACCGTTCGAACATGGAGTTCGCCGTCCTCGCCCGCTTCAGGTTTCCGGTGAACGCGGACCTATCGACATCGCCGAGGGTAAGGAGCGCACGCTGCTGGCACACCTGGTCGCGTCCGTCGGCCGAATCGTCACGGCCGAAGAGCTCATCGACGGTCTCTGGGGTGATGCTCCACCGCGAACGGCCGCCAAGTCGTTGCAGACCTACGTAAAACCGGCCGGCGTCGGCTCCCGCGAACCCCGCCGCGGTTGGCAGCGCATCGGTTCTTAGCGACTGACTCGCTCTAATCCCACTCGGGTTCGAGTGGCTCATGATCTTCCGACGCGGACCGCGCCAGAACGTTCAGGTACTCGAACCAGCGGTCGTCGGGGATGTCCGGGGCGTGGATACCGAACAACTCGGCGCGCTCCTGGACGCCCATCCGACTCACCTCCTACCTCTATTGGAGGTGCGCGGCCACCCGTAGATACACCGGTATCTTGACCTCACGGCTTAGGGGACCTTGATCCACGGATGAATCTGGGGGCCATAACCCCCAAAACGTTCCGTGGATCATGCTGGTTGGGAAAAGCGTGAGCGTCTCAAAGAGGCAGAGGCGCCGGAGGCCAAGCGGATCACCTCGGCAAGAAGTGACGTTGGCTCCGAGTCAGTCCTCGCGCGGTCCACGCACGACAGTGAACCTCCGGCCGGTCACTTTCGCGGGCGTCACTCGCACGAACCACTGCTTAGGCGATGCCTGCCAGGGGAAGAGCGGCAGCTTCTCGGCGGCATAGATGTCCGGGAAGTGCTCCATGCGTTCGGCCCGACCCTTGACGACGACGCTCCAGGCCTGTCCGGTCTCGGGCAGATAACCGTCGATCTCGAACGCCACTCGTGACGAGATGGTCAGTGCCGCGAGTTTCGTGCCCTCCCCGGTTCGGAACATCAGGGCGCGTCCGTCGACGACGAAGTTGACCGGAAAGATCTCCGGTTCTCCAGCGACCGCCACAGCGAGGCGCCCGACCTCGGCCGCGTCGACCAGGCCCCAGCATTCGTCCTCGGTCAGGATTGTGATTCCGTCTGGGTTGCCTTCCACGCGGCCCAGCATGGCACGGCAGGACAGATCGAAACCGAGACCTTCGGCCCGTGTGGGCGGGCCCTTCGACCCGATCAGTCCGTCTCACTGCGCATGCGCTCGACGCTGACACCGGCCGCGCGGAGCGGCAGCCGCCGGCCGGTCATCTCGCTGGCTCGGATTCGGACGAAGTACGGCTTGGGCGCAGGATCCCAGGGGGCCAGGGGCAATCTGTCCAGTCGGCGGATTTCCGCCGGGTCGGCAACGACCGCGGCCGGACCGGTGATCATGACGCTCCACCCGACCTGCAAGGCCGGTTCGCCTCCTTGTCAGCTGTGGGTCAGCCGCCGGGTTGGTCGTGCGGCCAGGTCCACTCGAGGACCTCGGGCATGTCCTGGCCCCACTCTCGGGTGTAGGCGCGGTGTTGCGTCCGCTTGTCCCTCATCAGCTGCCGCACCAGGGCCGCCCGCTCGCCGAGCCCGGGCACCCGGTCGATGACGTCCATGACAAGGTGGAACCGGTCCATCTCGTTCATGACGACCATGTCGAACGGTGTCGTCGTCGTGCCCTCTTCCTTGTACCCGCGGACGTGCAGGTCACGATGGTTGGTGCGGCGGTATGCGAGCCGGTGGATCAGCCAGGGGTAGCCGTGATAGGCGAAGATGATCGGCCGGTCGGTGGTGAACAACGCGTCGAACTCGGCGTCGGACATCCCGTGTGGATGTTCGTCGGCGGGCTGAAGGCGCATCAGGTCGACGACGTTGACCACCCGCACTTTCACCTCGGGCAAGTGCTGCCGCAGCAGGTCCACAGCGGCCAGCGTCTCGAGGGTCGGGACGTCGCCGGCGCACGCCATGACCACGTCGGGGACCCCGTCGTCGTTGGACGCCCAGTCCCAGATGCCCAGGCCTCGGGTGCAGTGCAGGATCGCTTCGTCCATGGACAACCAGTCCGGCTGCGGCTGCTTGCCGGCGACGACGACGTTGACGTAGTTGCGACTGCGCAGGCAGTGGTCCGCGACTGAGAGCAGCGTGTTGGCGTCCGGCGGCAGGTAGACCCGGATGACTTCGGCCTTCTTGTTGACGACATGGTCGATGAACCCGGGGTCCTGGTGGGAGAAGCCGTTGTGGTCCTGGCGCCACACGTGCGAGGTGAGCAGGTAGTTCAGCGACGGGATCGGACGGCGCCAGTGCAGACCCCGGATGACCTTCAGCCACTTGGCGTGCTGGTTGAACATCGAGTCGACCAGGTGGACGAACGCCTCGTAGCAGGAGAACAGGCCGTGCCGGCCCGTGAGCAGGTATCCCTCCAGCCAGCCCTGGCAAGTGTGCTCGGAGAGGATCTCCATCACCCGGCCGTTCGGGACCAGGTGCTCGTCGACGGGGAGGATCTCTGCGTGCCAGGCCTTGCCAGTGACCTCGTAGACCGCCTGTAGCCGGTTGGACTCCGTCTCGTCCGGCCCGACGATGCGGAAGTTGCGGTTGCCGGCGTTCGCACTCATGACGTCGCGCAGCCATCCACCGAGGACCCGGGTCGGCTCCGACGATGTCGCGCCGGGGGAGGGAACGGGCACCGCGTACTCCCGGAAGTCGGGCAACTCCAGGTCACGCGGGTCGCGGCCACCGTTGGTGTGCGGGTTCGCGCCGAGCCGGCGGTCGCCGGTCGGGATCCAGGCCACGATTTCGGTTCGCGGACGGCCGTCGGCGTCGAACAGCCCGTCCGGTTGGTAGCTGCGCAGCCAGTCCTCGAGCATGGCCAGGTGGTCGGGCCGTTCGTGAACCGCCGACAGCGGAACCTGATGCGACCGCCAGGTGCCCTCGACGGGCACGCCGTCGACGACCTTCGGTCCGGTCCATCCCTTCGGTGTGCGCAGGACGATCATCGGCCAGCTCGGCCGCTCCCGGCGGCCGTCGTTCCGGGCCGCGGTCTGGATTCGGGCGATCTCGTCGAGGACGTGATCGAGGGTCGCAGCGAGCTGCTGGTGGACGGCTTGCGGCTCATCGCCGGAGACCAGGTATGGCGTGTGGCCGTAGCCCTCCAGCAGCGAGGTCAGTTCCTGCTCGCCGATGCGGGCCAGCACAGCCGGGTTGGCGATCTTGTACCCGTTGAGATGGAGGATCGGCAGGACCGCGCCGTCGCCGACCGGGTCGACGAACTTGGTGGAGTGCCACGCCGTGGCCAGCGGCCCGGTCTCCGCTTCTCCGTCTCCGACGACACACGCCACGATCAGGTCCGGGTTGTCGAATGCCGCTCCGTAGGCGTGCGCGAGCGAGTACCCCAGCTCACCGCCCTCGTGGATCGATCCCGGCACCTCCGCCGCCACGTGACTGGGAATGCCGCCGGGAAAGGAGAACTGCTTGAACAGCCGCGCCATCCCACCGGCGTCCTGAGGCACTGCCGGGTACCGCTCGCTGTACGAGCCTTCCAGCCAGGTGTTCGCCACGATCGCTGGACCGCCGTGGCCCGGCCCCGTGACGTGGATGACGTCGAGGCCTCGTTCCGCGACGACGCGATTGAGGTGCGCGTAGATGAGATTCAGGCCCGGTGTCGTACCCCAATGGCCAAGCAAGCGGCGCTTGACGTGCTCCGGACGCAGCGGCTCACGCAGCAGCGGGTTCGCCAGCAGGTAGATCTGGCCAACGGCGAGGTAGTTCGCGGCCCGCCAGTAGCTGTCGATCCGCACGAGCTCGTCCTCGGACAACGGCTTTCCGTCGATGATCTGCATGCTGTCCAAATCCCTTGGCCTGACTGCCGATGAACGACCTGACGCTAGTGTGATTGCCAGAACCTCACGATCCGGGCGGGACGTTGTAGGTGATACTGCTCAGCTGGCCGGTGACATACGGCAGGGGACCGGTGGGCATTAACATGTTGACGGTGTCGGGTCGTCGGGACCCGTGGGCAGTTCGGCGCCCTTCACAGTGCGGACGAACCGCCGGTAGAGGTCATCTCGAGACGGAGCATTCATCGCGATCAGCGCGCCATGTACCCGCCGTCGATGTACAGCTCGAGACCAGTGACGAACGATGCGTCATCACTGGCGAGATATGCGACTCCGGCGGCGATCTCCTGTGGCCGGCCGAGGCGGCCCATCGGGGTCAAGGCGATCATCGCCTGCTCGAATTCGGTGCCCTTGGTTGATGCGAGGATCGGGGTGTCGATGAAGCCCGGGTGCACGGAGTTGACCCGGATACCTTTGTCCGCCCAGTGCAGGGCGGTGTTCTTGGTCAGCGTTCGGACGGCGCCTTTGGCGGCGTGATACGCCGGGGAGGTGCCGAAGCCGCCGCTGGTGCCGAAGATCGAGCTGATGTTGATCACTGATCCATGCGGCGACGCACTGAGCAGCTCGGCTGAAACCTTCATCCCCAGGAACACGCCGGTCTGGTCGATGGCGATGGTGCGCTCGTAGTCCTCCAGCGAGGTCTCCTCGATGGCGGCCAGGTCGCCCATTCCGGCGTTGTTGACCAGGATGTCCAGACCGCCGAACTCCGCGGCTGCCGTGCCAACCGCTCGCTCCCACTCTTCTTCAGAGACGACGTCATGGTGGACGAAGACTGCCCGGCCACTGGTTTCTCGGATGCCCAGGGCGACCGTCTCGCCCGGCTCATCCGCGATGTCGGTCACGACGACCGCGGCTCCCTCGACGGCGAGCCGGATCGCGATGGCGTGTCCGATACCGCTGGCCGCTCCCGTGACAAGTGCTACTCGTCCTTCCAACCGCTGCATGACTACCTCCTCGATGATGAGCATCCCTAGCTGACCGTCGACACAGACACCGAGGCTGCAAGTGACTGCAGAGCGTCCCGGACACCGCTGGCGAACACCTCGACGTCGGCGCATGCGTCCCGGTCGGCGACGGCGGTGATGTTGAACTGACCGGCATAGGAGAGTGCCCCGACGCCAAGGGTGATATTGCCGATGAGTGGGACGATCGGGAACATCTCCAGTAACTGCGCGCCGGCGAGGTAGAGCGGCATCGGCGGACCGGGTACGTTGGCCATGTAGGTATTGGCCCAGTGCTGCCGGGCCATCACCGGCAGAAAGATCCGCTGGACCGTTCCATTTCGCAGCAGTGCCCCTCCCGGAACCCGGCGCCTCTTCTTGCGCTTCGTGGTCTCCGATGCGATCAGCCGGAGCATTCGAACCGGATCGGACTCACCGATCGGCAGCGGCACGACCATCATCCCGTCCAGATTTCCTTGGGCTGGGCCTCGTTGCTGCCCGTGCAGCGAGACAGGTACGTAGCCCCGGAGTACGACCTCGTCGACGCGTTCTCGCCGGCTCGAGAGCAGCGCACGAAAGCCACCGGCGACGGCCGCCATGAGCACGTCGTTCACCGTCGCGTCCGCCGCATGCGCAGCCAGCTTGGCGATGTGGAGATTGCCGCGGACGAGAGCAAGCCGGCGGCCAGGCCCAAGCGTGCGGTTGAGGCTAGACCGAGGCGCTCGTTCTCCGCCCAGCGTCTCGCGCAGGGTGGGCAGCACGTCACGCACTCGACGCGCTGTGTTCACCGGGTGGCCCAGCGCCGAGAAGGCGCGGACGGTTCCCTGGCGACGACGCCGCAGATTGTCCTCGAGCAACTCACCTGCCGACGGCGCCGGTCGCGGCGCCCAGGGCAACCCGGCGCCAGGAACTGCGTGGGGGCTGGCGTCGAGGAGGGCGCCCAACGTCGCTACCCCGGCAACGCCGTCGGCAATGCTGTGGTGCACCTTGACGTACAGGCCGATCCGTCCTTCCTGCAGGCCGGGCAGGAACCACATCCCCCACAGCGGTCGAGAGCGAACCAACGGGCGCCGTCGCAGCTGCTCGGTGACGGCGAGTAGCTGCGACTCGTCCCCAGGAAGGGGCACGGGGTGGACCTGCATGTGCTCGGCAATGTCGAAGTCCGGTGCGTCGACCCACAGCGGTCCGCCGAGACCACGTCGTGGCAGATAGATCGTTTGACGAAACCGCGGGACCACATGTAGTCGGGTCTGCACCGCCTTTCGCACGGTATCGATCCGAAAGCGGCCATCGGAGTCGAGCAGCGGACTGCCATCGAGAATGGCCAGAGCTCCGATGTCCTGAGGCCAGCCAAGATCATCCGGCCACAGCATACTGAGATCCTGTGCGGTCAACCGGTCCATGCGGCATCACCTGACTTCCTGTTCAGGCTCACGCCGAACGTGGTCGCCCGGTAGGGCCAGTCGACCTGTGGGGAAGGGGCCCGACGGCCCTCATGGTCGTGATGCGCGGACCAACGTGTCGATCGCGTCGTGGAACTGGCCGTCGACGTCGACCGGTCGACGGACCCGCTCCGCGCGCTGGACCGACAAGCCGGGCAGTTCGGCCGCAATATCATCCGGCGTGTACAGGACACTCGGGTCCTGCGGGCCGCCGACGCCTTCGCTGAGATTGGCCAGGTCATGGCCGACGACCAGGATCACGCCCCCTGAGGCCAGCGCTGAGCAAGCTTTCAGCAAGACGGCAGCACGTTTCTCGGCTGAAATCTGCAGATATGCGATCAACGCGAGCTGAAAGGTGTCCGGTGCCGGTTGATAATCGAGCAGGTCGGCCAACACCCAATCCACGCTCACCTTCCGTTCGTCGGCCAATCGCCTCGCCTTGGCAAGCCCGACCGGGGAGAAGTCGACGGCGGTAACCCGCCAGCCCCGTTCGGCCAGCCACACTGCGTTTCGACCTTCGCCGCAGGCGAGATCGAGACCTTGCCCGGGCGGCAGCCCGCTGAGCTCCTGGACCACGAAGCGGTTCGGCTCAGCGCTCCAGAGGAACTCGCTGTCTGCATATCGGCGATCCCAATCATCGCTGCACACAGTCTTCTCTCCCCTTCCCCGCTGCGATGGGACTTCCGCGCCAGTCTTCGGGACTTCTGGCCGTTTCCACGAGTCGTGGCACGAGCCAGCCTGACGTCGACGATACGGAGGACGAGATGTATGCCCGAGAGATCATGACCCGCCACATCGTGACCATCGGTCCCGACGCCACCATCAAGGAGGCGATCCAGCGGCTGAATCGGTACGGCATCACGTCGATGCCGGTTGTCGACGACGATGACCGGCTCGTCGGCGTCGTCAGTGAGGCAGTGACATCATCCACGCCCTCGCCACAAGTGACGAGCGAATCAGGGATCAAGCCCAAGCGCTGCTCGCAGAGGCCGACATGCACGGATGGACGGTCGCGTCAACGACGGCGAGGTCGTCCTGACCGGGCCAGACGGCAGCGCAGATGCCCGGATCGCGGAGATCTTGACCCGACTGTCAGTGGTGCCGCCACGGTTCGGGTCGTGACCAACCGACGGTGAGTCGCGCGCGGCACGACGGATTGGTGCGTCGCGGACACCTGCGTGCATGAATTCAATGTGGATCGGGTTACCCTGTGCCTGCGCGTGCCATAGCTTGTCCGGGCTGCGCGCGGTCGACCGGAAGGAACCGCTCCACCAGTGAAGATCGTCTTTACCGTCGTACTCGTGCTCACCAGTCTGTTGTTGATCTTGCTTGTCCTCCTGCACAAGGGCAAGGGCGGCGGCCTGTCCGACATGTTCGGCGGCGGGATCTCGTCCTCGCTGGGCGGATCCTCCATCGCCGAGCGCAACCTCGACCGCCTCACAATCGCCATCGGGATCTTGTGGGCAGCCAGCATCATCGGGCTTGGGCTGCTCGCCAAGGCCGCCGTCTGACCCATCCCCTGCCAGGCCCGACACCGAGGGAGTCCCATTCGTGGCAAGTGGTAACGCCATCCGCGGCAGCCGTGTCGGTGCCGGTCCGATGGGAGAAGCCGAACGGGGAGAGTCCGCCCCCCGGCAAAGCATCACCTTCTACTGCGTTCAAGGACACGAGACCGAGCCCAGTTTCGCCGCCGATGCGGTGATCCCCGAATACTGGGACTGCCCCCGCTGTGGGCTGCCCGCGAGCCGCGACCCTGAGAATCCGCCACCCGCACCGCGAAACGAGCCGTACAAGACTCATCTCGCCTATGTGAAAGAGCGCCGCAGCGATGCGGACGGTGCGGCCATCCTCGAAGAGGCGTTACAGGGGTTGCGTAAACTGCGCCAGCCGTAGGTCAGGTGTCAGAACTCGCGTCGGCAGCGATCGCATCAGGGTCTGCCTGAAGCTGCTTTCGCTCGAGCTTCTCCGCGTTCTTCATCGCCTGCTCGACTCGCGCACCGACATCCTCGACGCCGACCACGATCAGACCGGCCTGGCCGGCATCGAGCTGCTCCCCGAGCTCCTTGAGGTCATGTCGACTCATTCCCGCGGCCGCATGCCCGGCCAGGGCCCCCAGCAGCGCGCCGCCGGCGGCCGTTCCCACCAGCAATCCGCCTCCGATCGCAGCGAACGGGAACAGCGCGACCACGAGTCCGGTCGCCAACCCCACGCCGCCGCCGAGTACGCCGCCGACCCGGGTCGGTGTCTCATGCTTCTTGGTGATCTTGACCTTGCCGTCGTCGCGGCGGGCGATCACGGCTGCGTCGTAGGCATCGAGCAAGCCTGCCTCGACGTGCAGGTCCTTGACCGCCTGATAGTCGGCCTCGGCGTCATCGACATTGCCGTACACCCCGACGAACACCACGAACGTGTCTACTGCCATCGTGCCAACCCTCCGGATCGTGTGATCGCCAACCTTAGTGGACAGCAACCCACATGATCGGAAACACGGGCGACCAGGTCGGGGTCAGCGCGAAGATCGGAGCACCAGTGTCCGCCGCTGAGGGAAAGTGCAGGTCAGGCCCGTAGGTTGAAGCCCTTGAGCTGGTCGGCTTCGTCCTGCGGGCGTTCGCCGACCGGCGCCTCGCCCTCCTCGGCAAGCTCCGCGTCAGCCGCTTCCTGGCCCTTGATTCCGGGCAGCGGCCCCTCGGCCAGCGCCTTCTCGATCATGCTCTGGGGTTCATCGCTGGCAGTGCTGTCTCGGTCGTCCTGTTCGCTCAATTCCGCCACCTCCCGATGGGATCTTGTGCTCGTTCCACTGTCGCCGCCGACGCCGCCTCCCGCAAGTCGTGTCTTCTCCCGATCACGGCGAGGCGATCCGCTCCAGGCCGCGAGGGAGTGCGGATGCCGCCGCCCGATCGAGCAGCCACAGCGTGCGGTGGCGGCCTCGGGCCCCCGCCGCGGGGACCTGCACCTCGCCAGCGCCGGACAGTGCCATCCGCACCGCCACGGCCTTGTCTTCCCCGGCAACGACCAGCCAGACCTCCTCAGCCGCACGGATTGCCGGCAGCGTGAGCGTCAGCCGGATAGGCGGCGGTTTGGGTGCTCCATGGACGGCGACGACGGGTCGGGTCTCGTACAACGCAGGCTGATCGGGGAACAGCGAAGCAACATGCGCGTCCGGGCCTACCCCGAGGAGCAGCAGGTCGAAGGCCGGCACCCGGGCGTGGTTCTCGGGGCGAGCGGATGCGGCGAGGGTCGCCCGATAGCGGTCGGCTGCTGTGTCGGGGTCGCCGTGGAGATCGGCGGTGTCCGACGCCGGCATCGGATGAATCCTGGTCGGATTCAGCGCAACCCGATCAAGCAACGCGGCGCGCGCCTGGGTCTCGTTGCGCTCGGGGTCCGCACTGGGAAGGAACCGCTCATCGCCCCACCACACGTCCAGGTGTCCCCAGTCGACAGCCGACCGCGCGGGAGATGCCGCGACTGCGGAGAGGGTCTTGGACCCGATCCCGCCGCCGGTCAGGACGATGGATGCGTCACCTCTGGCTGCCTGAACGTCGGCAATGCGCGTAATCACTCGGGCAGCGACGGCTTCGGCCAGCACGTCCGGGTCGTGATGGACCACTACGAGCGGCGTGCTCATCGAGCCGATGCCTTCTGCGCTTCGCCGTGTGTACGGGTTGTCCTGCCTTTGTCTCGCAACCGGGCCATGCCGTCGGTGAGCACCGCGTGGTACACCTCGTCGGGGTCGAGCCGGCGCAGCTCCTCGGCGAGACAGTCCCGGTCGAGCCGCTTGGGCAGTGCGACCCGGCGCTCATCACGGCCCGGCACTGACAACGTCGCGTCGTCGTCGCCCGGGCGGTCCAGCTCCAGCGGTCCCGACCGGCGGTCGAGGCGGACGTTGACGACACCGTCGACTCCGCTCGCCTTCGCCCGGGTCACCGGAACCCGAAGCGTCAGCGCGAGCCAGGCGGCGAGCAGGTCCGCGCTCGGGCTGTCCGATGCGCCGGTGACCCGAGCTGCTGTGACCCGTTCGAACGGTGGCTGGTCCAGCGCGGCGGCGAGCAGAGCCCGCCAGCCCGTCACCCGGCTCCAGGCGAGATCGGTATCACCCGGCCGGTAGGACTCGGCCCGCGCGGCGAGCGCCGTACCAGGTCGCTTTGCTGCCGCCGCGTCGGTGATGCGCCGGTTCGCGAGCCGCCCCACCGGGTCGTCGGCAGGAACGGCCGGCGCAGCGGCGGGCCACCAGGCCACGACCGGCGCATCCGGCAGCAGCAGCGGGAGCACGACGGACCCCGGATGGGCGGTGAGGGCGCCAAACGTCCGAAGCACGACGACCTCGCTGGCGCCGGCGTCGCCCCCGACTCGGATCTGGGCATCCAACCGGGCAGCTCCGCGCGCTGACTCCTGTGCCACGGCGAGAATCCGGCAGGGATGCTCGTGGCTGGCATGGTTCGCCGACTCGATCGCGGGCTCGGCGCTGGCCTCGTCGACCACCAGCACCAGGGTGAGCACCCTGCCAAGGGCGACGGCTCCGTGCGTCTCGCGCAGGTCCACCATGCGCTTGGCAATCTTGTGCGCCGTGGTCGACGGCAGGTCGATGATCATGGCCGTCGCCAAACCCGGCCGTCCCGGGCCAGCATCTCCGTGGCCGAGGCCGGCCCCCACGACCCGGATATGTACGGCTCGGGTTTGCCGTACCGGGCCCAGTACCGTTCTATCGGGTCGAGGATCTGCCAGGACTTCTCGACCTCCTCGTGCCGTGGGAACAACGGCGGGTCGCCGAGCAGGACGTCGAGGATGAGGCGCTCGTAGGCCTCCGGGCTGTCCTCGGTGAACGAGTGCCCGTAGCCAAAGTCCATCGTGACGTCGCGAACCTCCATCGCCGTCCCCGGCACCTTGGATCCGAATCGCATCGTCACGCCCTCGTCCGGCTGCACCCGCACGACCAATGCGTTCTCTCCGAGTTCCTCGGTCGCGGTCGACTCGAACGGCAAATGCGGAGCGCGTTCGAACACCACGGCCACCTCGGTGACCCGGCGGCCGAGCCGCTTGCCGGTGCGCAGATAGAACGGAACCCCGGCCCAACGCCGGGTGTCGATGTCGAGACGGATGGCTGCGTACGTCTCGGTGCGAGAATCGGCCGGAATCCCCTCTTCCTGGAGAAATCCTGCCACCTTGACTCCGCCCGCCCAGCCCTCGGAGTACTGACCGCGCGCAGTGTGCCGGCCCAGGTCCGGCGGCAGCCGGACCGCGGAGAGAACTTTCTCCTTCTCCGCCCGCAGGTCCGAGGCGTCGAACGAGACCGGCTCCTCCATTCCGACCAGCGCGAGTAACTGAAGCAGGTGGTTCTGGATCACATCCCGCGCCGCCCCGATGCCGTCGTAATATCCGGCCCGGCTCCCGATGCCGACGTCTTCTGCCATCGTGATCTGCACGTGATCGACGAAATGCGCATTCCAGATCGGCTCGAACAGCTGGTTCGCAAACCGCAACGCCATGATGTTCTGCACAGTCTCTTTGCCGAGATAGTGGTCGATGCGGAAGATCGAGTCCGGCGGAAAGATCGACTCAACGGTGTCGTTGAGGTCACGGGCGCTGGCCAGGTCGTGCCCGAACGGTTTCTCGATCACCACTCGACGCCACTGGTCCGGGTTGTCGGGCTCAGCCAGCCCCGAGCGCGCGAGCTGCTTGCACACGACGCCGAAGAACTTGGGGGGGATCGACAAGTAGAACGCATAATTTCCGCCGGTGCCCTGCTGGTCGTCGAGGGAACGAACCGTCTCGGCCAGCCGGTCGAATGCGTCGTCGTCGGAGAACTCACCAGGCACGAAGCGAAAACCTTGTGACAGCTGCCGCCACGTGGCCTCTCGAAACGGAGTCCGCGCGTACTGACGCACTGCGTCGTGAACTTCCCTGCCGAAGTCCTGGTCGGCCCAGTCGCGGCGGGCGAAACCCACGAGCGAGAACCCCGGCGGGAGCAGGCCTCGGTTGGCCAGGTCATAGACCGCCGGCATGAGCTTCCTCCGCGAGAGATCACCGGTCACGCCGAAGATCACCAGACTGCACGGGCCGGCGATGCGGGGCAGCCGCTTGTCCTGCGGATTCCGAAGCGGGTTCTTCGGGCGACCGTCGGTTCTCACCGCAGAACCTCGAGCAGGCGGGACCGGCCCGCCGCCCGGTCGGTCAGGTGCAGGCGGAGGACCGGCCGGTTCTGGTCGGCCAGGACCTGAGCATCACCGGCTGCCTGGGCGGTGATCAGCTCGCCGAACGTGAATGGCCGATCGGGTATGGCAAGGTCGTCTTCAACCGCACCGGTCACCTGCAGGAACACGCCGGTCGGCGGTCCGCCCTTGTGGTACTGCCCGGTCGAGTGCAGGAATCGTGGTCCCCAGCCGAAGGTCACCGGCCGCTGCGTGCGCATCGCCAGCGGCCGTCGAACATCGGCCAATGCCGCGTCGGCGCCTTCTCGATCCAGATACGCCATGACCGCCAGATAGCCGTTGGCGGGCAGCCGTGACAGCAACGCCGCGACGGCCGTCGGCAATGAGTCCGCGCCGTCCAACAGTCCGGGCGCCCCGCGCACCTCGACCGGGCCGTCGACGAAGGCGGCAGGCTCCGCCTCCGGCCGGCCGTCGAGAAGACCGCGAGTTGCCTTCTTGGCGCTCTCCACGTCGGGCTGATCGAACGGGTTGATCCCGATCACCTGGCCGGCTACTGCCGTGGCGTACTCCCACAGCAGGAATTGGGCACCCAGCGGCCCACTCACACTGACGCCGCCGTCAGGTGGCGCCGGGCCGAGCACAGCCGGCAGCACGTCCGATGCTGGCCACTGCATCTCCGGGTCGTCGATCCCGGCGAGCGCGATTGGCAGCACACCAGTACCGTCCTTGCCCGTCGACTCGGCGATCAGTTGCTCTGCCCAGTCGGCAAAGCCGACGATCCCAGAGCCGGCATCGCCGATGGCCACTTTGTCCCGCCCGGTGGAGACCCCACCACCGAGAGCCGCGCCGAGGACGAGCGCAGGGTTGCTCGTGTCGTCAGCGGACAGCGCCGGTGCCGCCGACGCTGCCTCGTCGAGCAACGCCGACACGTCGACTCCCGCCAGCGCCGAGGGCACGAGGCCGAATGCCGTCAGTGCCGAATAGCGGCCACCGACGCTCGGATCGGCGAGGAACACGCGCCGGTAGCTCGCGGCTGTCGCGAGCTCGGCCAGGCCGGAGCCTGGATCGGTCACGGCCACCATCCGCGATCCGGGTTCGACTCCCGCCGCGGCGAAGGCCGCTTCGAACACGCGGCGCTGGCTGTCGGTCTCCACCGTCGATCCGGACTTGCTGGACACCACGACGACCGTGCGGTCGAGGCGGTCCTCGAGCGCGGCCCTGATCCGCGCGGGGTCCGTGGTGTCGAGGACGGTCAGCTCGATGCCCGCGGTTCGGGTGATGACTTCAGGCGCTAGCGAAGACCCGCCCATACCGCACAGCACGATCCGGTCGAGCCCCTCCGCACGCAAGTCGGCCTGCAGCGCCTCGATCTCGGCGAGCAGTGGCCGGGATGTCTCGTACAGCCGTACCCAGCCGAGACGGACTGCGGCCTCTTCCTGCGCGGCTGCTCCCCACAGCGTCGGGTCGGCTGCTGCGAGGCGGGATGCGGCACGATCCGCGACCAACCTGCCGACAATGGCCTCGTCTGCAGCCCGGGTCGAGACCGCAAGCCCACCCATCAACGACCCGCCTGTAGCGTCGCCTCGACGGTGTCGATCAGACTCGTCCAGCTGGTCGCGAACTTCTCGACACCCTGTTCCTCGAGGACCCGACCGACATCGTCGAGGTCAACGCCAACCTCGCGCAGCCGGTCGAATACGGCTCGGGCTTCGTCGAAGGCTCCCGTGATGGTGTCGCCTTGGATCTCGCCGTGGTCTGCCACCGCCTCTAAGGTCTTCTCGGGCATCGTGTTGACCGTCTCGGGGGCGACTAGTTCGGTGACGTACAGAGTGTCGGAGTATTCGGGGTTCTTGGTGCCGGTAGAGGCCCACAGCGGCCGCTGGCGGGCCGCCCCAGCCGCTTCCAAGCGGCGCCACCGCTCGCCGGCGACGAACTCTTGGTACGCCTGATAGGCAAGCCGGGCGTTGGCGACTGCCGCCTGGCCGCGCAACCCGAGCGCATCGTCAGTGCCGATCGTCTCCAGCCGCTTGTCTATCTCCGTATCAACCCGGCTGACGAAGAACGACGCCACCGACGCGATTCCGTCCAGCGGCTGGTCCATAGCCAGTCGCTGCTCCAGGCCCGACGCGTATGCGTCCATCACTTCCCGGTACCGGTCCACTGTGAAGATCAACGTCACGTTGACGCTGACGCCGTCGGCGATGACCGACGTGATCGCGGGCAGACCGGGGCCAGTCCCAGGGATCTTGACGAACAAGTTTGGCTGGCCGACTTCTGCCCACAGATCGTGTGCCTGGTCGGTGGTGGGCTGGGTCTGGTAGGCCAGCCGCGGGTCGACCTCGATCGAGACCCGGCCGTCGCGTCCACCGGTTCGCTCGGCTACTGGCTCGAGCAGGTCGCAGGCCGCTCGGACGTCGTCCGTCGTGAGATCACGGATGGCGGTATCGGCATGCGATCCGAGTTGCGCGTGCGTCCTGAGCTGGCCGTCATACGCGCTGCTCTTGGTGATCGCTGCTTGGAAGATCGTCGGATTGGTCGTGACGCCGACGACGTGGCACTCATCGACCAGTTTCTGCAGGGTGCCAGCCTCGAGCCGGTCACGGGACAAGTCGTCGAGCCAGATCGCGACACCCTGCTCGGAAAGCCGACGCAGCCGGTCGACGTCGCGGATGGTGGGCGGGTTCGTCATGACTGTCCTCCGGACGGTTGGGGGGTCAACCTGCGGCGGCCGCGATGGATTCTTTGGCTGCCGCGGCGACGGCCTCGGCAGTGATGCCGAACTCGCTGAACAGAGTCTTGTAATCGGCCGATGCCCCGAAGTGTTCGAGGCTGATCGACCGGCCGGCGTCGCCGACGAGCTCGCGCCAGCCCTGTGCGACTGCCGCTTCGACCGACACCCGGGCTCGCACGCTCGGCGGGAGCACGTCGTCGCGGTACTGCTGGTCCTCACGGAGGAACCATTCACGACAGGGCATCGACACCACCCGGGCAGAGACGCCCTCAGCGGCAAGCAGGTCACGCGCGGCCACCGCCAGTTGCACCTCTGAGCCGGTTGCGATCAGCACGACGTCGGGGGGACCGTCGTCGGTGTCGAGGAGCACGTATGCGCCGCGCGCCACGCCGTCGGCGGACGCAAAGCCATCCGTTCCCCGCGGAAAGGTCGGGACGTTCTGCCGGGTCAAGCACATCCCGGCTGGTCGCGGCCGGGTCGCGTGATGTTCCAGGACGGTCCGCCAGGCGACGGCCGTCTCGTTGGCATCGGCAGGTCGGACGACGTCCAGCCCGGGGATCGCGCGCAACGCGGCCAAATGCTCGACCGGCTGGTGGGTCGGTCCGTCCTCGCCCAGTCCGATCGAGTCGTGGGTCCAGACATAGGTGACCGGCAGGCCCATGACGGCCGCCAGGCGTACCGCCGGCCGCATGTAATCGCTGAACACCAGGAACGTCCCGCCGTACGGGCGGGTCAGCCCGTGCAACGCGATGCCGTTGAGAATCGATCCCATCCCGTGCTCGCGGATGCCGAAGTGCAGGACCCGGCCGTACCAGTCGCCTTCGAACTCCTTGCTAGAGCGGTCCGGCGGCAAGAACGACAACTCGCCGTCGGGCGTGGTGTTGTTGCTGCCGGCCAGGTCAGCGGAGCCGCCCCACAGTTCGGGAAGCACCGGTGCCAGGGCGGTGAGGACCTCACCGGACGCCTTGCGGGTGGCGACGTCCTTGCCGGGGGGGAACGTCGGCAGCGCGTCCACCCAGCCGGTCGGCAACGCCGATTTCGCCAGCCGGTCGAGCAGCTCTGCCTGATCCGGGTTGGCCTCTTGCCAGGCGGTGAACCGCTCGGCCCAGGCCTTGTGCAGCGCGGATCCGCGATCGCGGACAGCGAGGGCGTGCTCGCGGACGTCGTCGGTGACGGCAAAGGTTTGCTCGGGGTCGAAGCCGAGCAGCTTCTTGGTCGCGGCAACCTCGTCCGCTCCGAGCGCCGAGCCGTGTGCGGTTCCGGTGTTCTGCTTGGTGGGCGCCGGCCAACCGATGATCGTCCGCAGCGCGATGAACGAGGGCCGCTCGGTCTGGTCCCGGGCCGCCTGGAACGCGGCATAGAGAGACTCGACGTCCTCGTGGTACGGCCCTTCGCGGTTGCTGCCTCCCACCCAGTCGACCCTCTGCACATGCCAGCCGTACGCCTCGTATCGCGAGGGGACATCTTCGGAGAACGCGACCCGGGTGTCGTCCTCGATCGAGATCTGGTTGTCGTCCCACAGCAGCACCAAGTTGCCTAGCCGCTGTGTGCCCGCGAGTGAGGAGGTTTCGCCCGACACACCCTCTTGTAGGTCGCCGTCCGATGCGATGCACCAGATCGTGTGGTCGAACACGCTCTCACCAGGGGCGGGGTCCGGGTCGAGCAGCCCGCGGGTGCGGCGGGCGGCCATCGCCATCCCGACGGCATTGCCAACCCCCTGGCCGAGTGGGCCGGTCGTGGTCTCCACACCGGGCGTGTGATGGACCTCCGGATGCCCCGGGGTGATGGAACCCCAGGTACGCAGTGCGGCCAGGTCCTCGAGGGCCATCGGGTAGCCGGACAGGTAGAGCTGGATGTAGAGCGTCAGGCTCGAATGGCCGGCTGAGAGGACGAACCGGTCCCTGCCCAACCAACTCGGATCGCCCGGGTCGTGCCGGAGGAGCCGCTGGAAAAGCAGGTATGCGGCCGGCGCGAGGCTCATCGCAGTACCGGGGTGTCCGTTGCCGACTTTCTCGACTGCGTCCATCGCGAGGACCCGTATGGTGTCCACGGCCCGCTTGTCGAGATCCGTCCAGTCCAGGGCACTCTGCTCGATCACCGGATCGTGCTCCTCTCGACCGACGACCTGGGAGATCAGGCCTCGTCGACATGCTGAATGCGGCCCTGAGCGAGCCTACCCATCAGGCGGCAGGCACGCGTGCTGTCGCTGTCCGGCGGTGGCGTATCGGTAGACTCGCGTGGTCCCGCGCAGCTGCGTTGGGGTCGCGCCATCCGCGGCACGAGAGAGGTAGGTCGTGACGACCGTCGAGCCGCACCGTGTTTCGGACGTGCGACCTCGGCCGAGCTCGTGGCGTGCGTCCTGCGCGGCCTACCTGTCGTTGATGAAACTGCGGGTCGTCGAGCTGTTACTGGTGACGACGCTGCCAGCCATGGTGCTCGCCGAGCGCGGTGTGCCCCCGGTCGGACTCGTCGTGGTCACGTTGTCGGCCGGCACGCTCGCCGCCGGCAGTGCCCATGCCTTCAACCAGGTGCTCGAGCGCGATATCGATGCCGTGATGCGACGCACGCACCGGCGGCCCGTTGCCACAGCTGTCATCTCACCGGTCGCCGGCACGGTGTTTGCCGTCGTGCTTCTCATCGCAGCGGTGCTGCTGATGCTGGCTTTCGTCAACCCGCTGGCCGCAGCGCTGACGGTCGCCGCGAATGTCTTCTACGTCGTGGTCTACACCGTGCTGCTCAAGCGTAGGACCTCACAGAACATCGTCTGGGGTGGGGTCGCCGGCTGCCTGCCGACGCTGATCGGCTGGGCTGCGATCACTGGCAGCCTGGCCTGGCAGCCAGTGCTGCTGTTCCTGATCGTGTTCTTCTGGACCCCGCCGCACTACTGGCCGCTCGCGATGCGCTTTCGCGAGGACTATGCCCGCGCAGGCGTTCCTATGCTGCCCGTCGTAGCCCCGCCCGCGACTGTGGCTCGGCAGATCCTCGGCTATTCCTGGGCGATGGCCGTGACGACGCTGATGCTCTGGCCCGTCGCCGACCTCGGCTGGTTGTACGGCACGTTCGCGATTCTCGCCGGCGGTTGGTTCCTTGCCGAGGCGCACCGGCTGTACCGACGGGCCAAGCGCGATCCCAGCGGTGCCGAATTGCAGGCGATGCGGCTCTTCCACGGCTCGATCACCTACTTGACGATCGTGTTCGCAGCCGTGGCCATCGACGTGCTTCTGTTGAGCTAGCGGCGCCGCGGGTGCGTGACCGACTGCTTGGAGTCGCCGGCGTAGCGGTAGTCGCCGGAGCCGCGGCGTGGGCCTTCGCCGGCGCGGCGAGCGCTCCGGTCGTCACGCTGGTCGTGATCGGGCTCGTGTTGACTCTCGCCGACGCTGCGCTGTGGCGCGCGACTGGCGACGGGTCGGACCTCGACGTGCCTCCCGGGCGCCAGCTGCCTGCCCAGCCGTGGGGAGCCCTGTTCGTTGTCGCGGCGGCGGTGGGTGTCGTCGCCGCGGTGACCGTGCAGGCAGTTCCAGCTGCCGTAGTCACCGCCGTGATCGGTGCCGCGGCTCTTGCTGGGTTGTTTCATCGGCCCGGTGGCCGCACGGTCCCGAACGGCCGGGTGCGGACCGCATTGCGACTTCGCGCGTTCGCGCGAGCGCACGGCGTCGAGGCTGGGCAGCACGTCGAGGGTTATCTCACCGCGCTGGGAGAGCCCGGCGCTCGGCTGCTCGTCGTCGCCCCGGACGGGGCGTGGGCCGACGTCATGCTGGGTGAGGATGCCGCCGAGATCGCCGCGCTGGCGCGAGTCGAGCTGCGAAGACCGGACGACCCGGTCGCTGCGCAGCGGCTGCGGATCGGGCCTCGGTCATGGACGCGGATGGCGGATTCGTGGTGAGGGGGCTGGCTCCGGGAGCCAGCGTGCGGCATACCACGCGTCGACGACTGCGGCCACCAGCAGCGCGGCGCCGAGCAAGTGCAGGCCCACCAAGAGCACCGGCAGGTCGAGCGCGTACTGGACGACCCCGACGAGAGCCTGGCCGATCTCCACGCCGATGAGAATCGCCGCTGCCCGCGCAGCCCGTCCGGGCGACCCCAGCGCACGAGCGGCGAAGTAGAGCCCGACGGACAAGCCCAACAGCACGCACACCGCGTCGACGTGCAGCTGGGCGACGGACTCGAGTTCCAGGCCGGTCCGGGGGGATTCGCGATCACCGGCATGTGGACCGCTGCCGGTCACCACAGTGCCGAGGTAGATGGCGACGAAGCCGGCGACCAGCGTCGTGGTCGCCAGGCGCTGCAGCCACGGAGAACCGAGGTTGACCGGTGTGCTCCCGGCAGGACGCTGTGCCCGGCGGAGGAGAATCACGGCGACGGCGATCAAGGCGGCCGAGCACATGAAGTGCAGCATCACGACCCACGGGTTGAGCAGGGTCCAGACGGTGGCCATGCCGATCAGTGCCTGGGCGGGGATGCCGAGCAGCAGCACGAATGCCGGAACCAACAGGTCGCGCCGGGGCCGGGCGGAGCCCATCGTTCGCCAGATCGCGAGGAGCATCGCAGCAGCGATTGCCGCAAGGACGAAGGTGAGCAGCCGGTTGGCGAATTCGATGACGCCATGAACGCCCAGCTCCGCCGTGGGGACCAGCGACTCGTCGGTGCATCGCGGAACCGTCGGGCATCCCAGGCCCGAGCCAGTCAGCCGGACCGCTCCGCCGGTGACGACGATCCCGATCTGGGACACGAGTGACGCCATTGCGAGCCGGCGCAGCGCGCGATCGGACGGCACCGGTACCCGGTCCCATACGCCGCGGCCGCCCCCGGCCCGGGTCTCGGCGAGGGTCACGCCGTCATCTTAGGATCAGGGCACCACCTCGATCGGCGTGGTGACCACCGTGACGCCGGGGACGGTGGGTGCCTGCATTTCGGTGCGGACCGTGCCGGTGCCGGCCTCCGTCCCGACCACAGACAGGGTGTACCCGGTCGAGCCCCCAGGCAGCCGGGGCTGTGCTGGTGACCCGCATGTCCTCAGTCGGCAGCGTCGCCTCCATGTCGCCCTGACCGAGGACGTTCTCGGCACCCACCAGGAAGGCCTGACCGTTCGGGTCGCCGGGCAGGTTCGCGGGGTCGTAGGCATAGGTGATGTCCTGCGTGCCGTTGAGCCCGATCCAGGTCTGGAACACCCGCAGGCTGGTCGTTCCGAACACGTTGACTCGGTACTCCACCACCAGCCATCTGTTGACACCGGCCCTGAGAACTGCGGCGAAAATGCCGGGTGCTCCGGTGCCGTCCAGGTCGGTCCAGAACGGCGCCAGCATGTTGTTCGGCCGGGCTGGGTCCGGCCCGGTAGGCAGGACGCAGCAGCTGTTGTCCCGGGAGGTTCCCAGGCCGGCAATGACGTAGCCGTTGGAGTCGACGCCCATGTGGGTGTACATGACGCCGTTGTAGACGAACGCCGGGACGTTGAAGTTGATGATCTGCTCGTCGCCAATCGGGATCGGCGTCACGCCGAAGGCGTCCAGCGGGATGTACCCGAAGAGCTCACCGGGGCCGACTGACGGTACACCCGGCTTGGCCGCGGCGAGCGTCTCGACGTGCAGTTGAGCGTGCCGTTTGGTGACCAGGGTCGCGCCGTCGGCGTCGTCGATCTTCAGATTGTTGGTGACGGTGGTGTCAAGGTCGACGGTGACATCGGTGAACGAGTTGTTGACCGCCTCGACTTCACAGCTCGAGGGGTTGCCCTCCACGGCGATAGTCGTCGGGTCACAGCTCTGGGTGAGGCTGACCTCGCCTTGCCCCGCGGTGAAGGCCACCGGCAGATGGAGCGGCACGTTCGAGCCGCGAGTGGGCGTCAGACGGATTTCCCCGAAGTGAGTGCCCTCGGTCTCGCTGGTCTCCACCGTGATGGTCAGCGTGGCCGAACCGCCCGCGGCTATCCGGATCCTGGCCGGCGACACCGTTATCGACGAGCCAGCGGGTGCGGACGTCGTGCACCGAGTACCGCACCTCGTGATCGGTCGTGTTCGTGGCGACCCGGGTGGTCACCAGCCGGCCGGGAAGCACCGGTGCGTTGATGGACGCGATGTTGAGGTGCACTGCGTTGAGCGGGTCCTCGCCGAGCGCGAAGAATCTCGCCGCGCTCTCGTCGAACGTGACTGCCGGGTCGCCCGCCACGGTCAGGTCGATCCGTCCGCTGCCGAAGTCGAACGGGTCGGCGGGCGTGGTCAGGTCCTCCTTCACGACGTCCTGCAGCGCGGTGGTCATCAGGGCGGACTTGACCTGGCCCGGGGTCCATTCCGGGTGAACGGCGCGGATCAGGATTGCGGCACCGGCGACGTGCGGTGAGGACATCGACGTGCCGGCGATGGCCTGGAAGTACTCTCCGGGCGGGCCTTCGAGCACGCTCTCCCGAAACGGGGTGTGCCCGGCCAGGATTTGCACGCCGGGCGCGGTGACGTCGGGCTTGATGAACGGGCTAGGCGGCAGACCCGGCAGCCCGCCCGGCCCGCGGGATGAGAACGCCGCCATGACGTCGCCCTGTCCATCTCGCTGCTCGCCAGCGGGGAACGACCCAATGACGCCGGTGTGACTACCCATGAATGCCACAAAGTCCGTGCCCTCGGCGAGGTGGACCGTCGGCAGCCAATGGTTGTCCGTCTCCACGTCGGCCAGCGCTGGGTTGTACAGGATCATCCCGACGGCCCCGCCCTGGAGCACGTTGAAGCCCTTCTCGACTCGGCCGACAACGCCGCGCTGGCAGGCGACGATCTTGCCGGTGAACGAACCGGCCGGCGCAGGCGCATCACACAGCGGCCTGTTGTACGGCGCCGCAGACGACAATACGACCGGCGCCGGGCCGGCCCCCGCAGTGATCGATGCGCCGTCCGCGGTGAACGTGTCGCCGTTACCGGCGGTGAGCGACAGGGTTGTGGCGAACTCGCGGGTCTGGGTGGACGCAGCGACGGTGGTGACCCACGGGGAGAGGTGATTGACAGTGCCTGCACCCGGACCGTCGTTCCCGGCGGACGCCGACACGAAGACGCCGGCAGCGTATGCGTCGAGGAAGGCCAGCTCGACCGGGTCGATGAACGGGTCTGTGCCGCCGGAGATGGAGAAGTTGATGACGTCGACGCCGTCCAGGATTGCCTGCTGGACGGCTGCGGTGGAGTCGGAACTGAAGCAGCCCTGGATGCCGCAGACCTTGTACTCGATGACGTGTGCCCCCGGCGCGACGCCGTGGATAGAACCCCGGTCGACGCCGAGCACCGCGGCGTGCGCGACCATGTTCCCGGCGGTCGTCGACGACGTGTGGGTGCCGTGGCCGTTGGAGTCGCGCGCGGTGTGGAACGGCTCGGCCTCAGCCCGCGCCGGGTTGGACAAATAGGTGGCGAGGAACGGCTGGCCGCCGATCAGCTTGTTGTTGCAGGCAAACGGATCGGGGGCCGGAGTCAACGGGTTGTCGCCGAAGTTGCACGCGCGGGCAGGCCCGGGTGGGTCCGGCAGGTTGCCGAGATCGGCGAATGAAGGGTGCTCCGGCCACACCCCGGTGTCGAGGTTGCCATAGATGATCCCCTCGCCGGCGTTCGCTGTCGTGCCGAGGTCGTCGTAGATCGTCGGGGCCCCGATGAACTCCGGGCTGGCGTCGGTCACCGGCTGGTGCAAGGCGTCCTGCTGGACGGCCACCACACCAGGGATCTCGAGCACGGTCTCGACCTCGTCGGCCGGGATCACGGCGGCGACACCGCCATAGACGACCCGAAGGCTTCGACCGACCTCCGCGGTCGGCACTGCGTCTTCGAGCGCCGCGGCAACGTCAGCCTCGATCGCAGCCACATACTTGTCATAGCGGCGTTCGGCGGCGGATTTCCCGGTCAGTGGCATGCCCGTCACCGCCGGGCTGGTGGCGGGCAGTCCGGCGATGTCGCCGGAATAGCTTGCGGCCGCGTCGTAATCGAGCTTGATCACGACCTGGGTCGGCGCTGAATCGGTACGCCGAACCAGGGCAGGGTCGGTCTGGGCGAGGGCGCTCGACGGCGCCTTGTTGCCCTGCACCCGGGTTGGAGCTGGCAGATCCTCCCCGACGACGAGATCTTCAGGCGGTTGCGCGAATGCGGCGCTGGTGGCTGAAACCACCAGAATGGTGCTGGCGGCGCTGACGCCAAGCCGGCCGAGCCAAGAGCGCATGACTGCCCTCCCCGTGGGCCACCTGACTTGTGACCCGATTTGGGCAGGAAGTTACACCCACAAATGGGTGCTTGGGGCGATCCTGACCGAGCCGTTTCTCCGGGGGGAGCTAGCCGTGGACGTCGGGTTTGGCGCCGACTGCGTGCACGTGCATCTGGCGGTCCGGCTGAACGTCGACGACGTGGACGAGGGTTCGAAGTTCAGCTACCCGATCAGCGGGCAGCGTCACCGCGACACCTCCGTAGACGATGCGAAGGCGCTGGATGATGCGCGCCTCCGGCACCGCACTTGTCAATGCTGCTTCGAACTCGCGTTCGATTGCAGCAATGTGCTCACCATACGCGCGCTCGGCCGGTGAATCTTGGCCGAGCGGCCGTCCGGTCACCGACGGCGAGGTCGGGGCAAGACCCGGCTTCCCACCGGTGTAGGAGGCAATCGGCCGGTAGTCCAGCGAAACCAGCACACCGGTCATCGGGCGCTGTTCGGACACGTCCAGGGCCTCCTCCGGCGAGGGTTGTCATGGATCAGTATCACGGCTCGGACCCGGACCGCGGGTCGAGTTGAGCCTGGAACAGAAATAGAGCACGATGGTGTTGTGAAAAACGTGCGGGATGCAACTGGAACCTGGCCACAGGGCCGGTCCAACGACCCGCACGCCGGTACCCGGGCGCGGGTGGCCCGATCGATTCTGGAGAACGGGCCGTCCACGGCCGCAACGTTGGGCGCGCGGCTCGGGCTCACGCCGGCAGCCGTCCGTCGGCACCTGGACACCTTGCAGGCCGACGGGATGATCGAGGGCCGGCAGGCACGAGTACGCGGGCATCGCGGGCGGGGACGTCCCGCCAAGGTCTTCGTCGTTACCGAGGCCGGCCGCGACGCCTTTGAGCAGGCCTACGATGATCTTGCTTTGGGGGCGCTGCGTTTCCTCGCCGAAACCGGGGGAGCCGAGCTCGTCGGCGAATTTGCCCGGCGCCGCATCGCCGAGTTGGAGGACCGCTACCGGCCCACGGTCGACGCGGCTGACGGCCCGGAGGCCAAGGCCCGAGCACTGGCCCGCTCCCTGTCGGTCGACGGCTATGCCGCGTCAGTTGAGACAGCGCCGACCGGGTCCGGCGAACAGCTTTGTCAGCACCACTGCCCGGTGGCGCATGTGGCCGAGCAGTTTCCGCAGTTGTGTGAGGCCGAGACTGAGGCGTTCGCGCGCCTACTCGGCACCCACGTCCAACGCCTGGCAACAATCGCCCACGGCGATGGCGTCTGCACCACCCATATCCCGGGGCACATCCCGCGCCTTCGGTCGGAGTTGTCCGAGCGCGCTGACATGATTCCCCGCGAGCACACCCCTGAGGAGATCTCTCGATGACCACGACCGCTCACCCCGAGCTCGAGGGTCTGGGCCGCTACAAGTTCGGCTGGGCCGACTCGGACACTGCGGGCGCTCTCGCGCGCCGAGGGTTGTCCGAGGACGTCGTCCGCGAGATCTCAGCGCTGAAGAACGAGCCGGAGTGGATGCTCGAGCTGCGGCTCAAGGGGCTGCACCTGTTCGAGAAGAAGCCCATGCCCACCTGGGGCGCCGACCTGTCTGCGATCGACTTCGACAACATCAAGTACTTCGTTCGGTCCACCGAGAAGCAGGCGGCCAGCTGGGACGATCTGCCGGCGGACATCAAGAATACCTACGACAAATTGGGCATCCCGGAAGCAGAGAAACAAAGGCTTATTGCGGGCGTAGCGGCTCAATACGAGTCGGAAGTGGTTTACCACAAAATCCGGGAGGATCTGGAAGAACAGGGCGTCATCTTCTTGGACACCGACACCGGACTGAAAGAGCACCCGGAGCTGTTCAAGGAGTACTTCACCTCGGTGATCCCGGCCGGCGACAACAAGTTCTCGGCGCTCAACACGGCAGTCTGGTCCGGGGGAGTCTTTCATTTACGTGCCGAAGGGCGTGCACGTCGAGATCCCGCTACAGGCCTACTTCCGGATCAACACCGAGAACATGGGTCAGTTCGAGCGCACGCTGATCATCGTCGACGAGGACGCCTACGTGCACTATGTCGAGGGCTGCACCGCGCCGATCTACTCGTCTGACTCGCTGCACAGCGCGGTCGTCGAGATCATCGTGAAGAAGAACGCCCGCTGCCGGTACACGACCATCCAGAACTGGTCGAACAACGTCTACAACCTGGTGACCAAGCGTGCCACGGCCGCCGAAGGCGCCACGATGGAGTGGATCGACGGGAACATCGGTTCCAAGATCACAATGAAGTACCCAGCGATCTGGCTGATGGGCGAGCACGCGAAGGGCGAGACGCTTTCGGTGGCGTTCGCCGGCGAGGGCCAGCACCAGGACGCCGGGGCGAAGATGCTGCACCTGGCGCCGAACACGTCGTCGTCGATCGTGTCCAAGTCGGTGGCGCGCGGCGGTGGCCGTACCTCCTACCGCGGCCTGGTCCAGGTCATGCCGCGAGCGGTGCACAGCGCCAGCACGGTTCGCTGCGACGCCCTGCTGATCGACACCGTCTCGCGTTCGGACACCTACCCCTACGTCGACGTGCGCAACGACGACGTGTCCATGGGCCATGAGGCGACGGTCTCGAAGGTCAGTGAGGACCAACTGTTCTATCTGATGAGCCGTGGCATGTCCGAAGAAGAGGCCATGGCGATGATCGTGCGCGGGTTCATCGAGCCGATCGCCCGCGAGCTGCCGATGGAGTACGCCCTGGAGCTCAACCGGTTGATCGAGCTGCAGATGGAAGGCGCGGTGGGCTGAGCCGCATGACGACACTCGACGACACGACGATGTCGCCGCAGCACGGCCTCACCGAGCATTCCCACGGTGCGGGCACGGGCCGGGCCGACGGACACGGCGGCAGCTCACTGCACCGCTTCGCGTCCTTCGACGTCGACGCCCACCCGGTGCCGCGCGGCCGGGAGGAGGCCTGGCGGTTCACGCCGATGGTCCGGCTGCGCGGCCTGCACGTCGACACCTCGCTGGACGGTCACGACTACGAGTTGGAGGTCGACGCCGACCCGCAGGTACTCGTGGAGACCCGCGATGCTGACGACCCATGTCGGGGTACGTCGGGCTATGTCCCGATCGACCGGGTCAGTGCGCGGGCCTGGGCCGATTCCGACAAAGTGGTCACGGTCACCATCCCCCGGGACGTCGTCGCGACCCGACCGACTGTTGTCCGGCTGCGTGGACTGTCGGCGGAGAAGGCAGCGGCCGGTCATGTCGTGGTCACCGCCCAAGCATTCAGCCGCGCGACCGTGCTGATCGAGCATGAGGGTTCGGCGGCGTTCGCCGACAATGTCGAGATCCTCGTCGAGGACGGCGCGCACCTCACGCTGGTGAGCCTGCAGGACTGGGCAGACGACACCGTCCACCTGTCGCATCACCACGTGCGGGTCGGGCGCGATGCCACCGTCCGCCACGCGATCGTCACATTCGGCGGCGACCTGGTCCGGATCAGCACCTCGCTCGACTACTCCGGGCCAGGTGGCGAGGCAGAACTGCTGGGCCTGTACTTCGTCGACGCCGGTCAGCACGTCGAGAACCGGCTCTTCGTCGACCACAACACTCCGAAAGCCCGCAGCAACGTCGAGTACAAAGGAGCGTTGCAAGGCGCCGGGGCACACGCGGTCTGGGTCGGCGATGTGCTGATCCGGCCCGAGGCCGAGGGCATCAAGACGTTCGAGCTCAACCGCAACCTCGTCCTGACCGACGGTGCCCGCGCCGACTCCGTTCCCAACCTCGAGATCGAGACCGGCGAGATCGAGGGGGCAGGACACGCCAGCGCGACCGGGCGGTTCGACGACGAGCAGCTGTTTTACTTGCAATCCCGCGGGATTCCCGAAGATCTGGCCCGGCGGCTGGTCGTGCGTGGTTTCTTCGCGTCGCTGATCAACAAGCTCGGCGTGCCCGAGCTCGTCGATCGGCTCCACACCGCGGTCGAGCGCGAGCTCGCCGTTTCGGAGGCCAATCAACCATGAGCACCCTCGAGATTCGTGACCTCTATGTCTCGGTGGAAACCGAGGCGGGCGCCAAGGAGATCCTCCGCGGCGTCGACCTCACCGTCCCGGCGGGACAGATCCACGCGATCATGGGCCCGAACGGCTCGGGCAAATCGACACTCGCCTACTCCATCGCCGGTCACCCGAAGTACAAGGTCACTCGCGGCAGCGTCAGCCTCGACGGCGAGGACGTTCTCGCGATGAAGGTCGACCAGCGTGCCCGGGCGGGCCTGTTCCTCGCCATGCAATACCCGGTAGAGGTGCCCGGCGTCTCGGTGTCCAACTTCCTGCGCACGGCCAAGACGGCTGTCGACGGGCAGGCGCCAAAGCTGCGGACCTGGGTCAAGGACGTCAAGTCCGCGATGGACGGCCTCGCCATCGATCCGTCGTTCGCCGAGCGCGACCTCAACACCGGCTTCTCCGGCGGCGAGAAGAAGCGGCACGAGATTCTCCAGCTGGAGCTGCTCGATCCGCGCGTCGCGATCCTCGACGAGACCGACTCCGGCCTGGACATCGATGCGCTGCGCGTCGTGGCCGACGGTGTCAACCGGTTCCACGCTCGGGGCGGCAAGGGTGTCCTGCTCATCACGCACTACACCCGCATCCTGCGCTACATCACGCCCGACTTCGTCCATGTCTTCGTCGACGGACGCATCGCCGAGGAAGGCGGCCCGGACCTGGCCGAGAAGCTCGAGGCCGAGGGCTACGTCAGCTACGCCGGCACGTCGGCCTGAGTCGTTTCGAGGAGTCGACGGTGTCCCAACACTCCAGTCCGCTGGACATAGAGCAGGTCCGCAAGGACTTCCCGATACTCGAGCGGCGCCTGGCGGGGGACCGCCCGCTGGTGTATCTCGATTCCGCCAACACCTCGCAGAAGCCCAGGGCCGTGCTCGACGCACTCGCCGATCATTACGAGCGTCACAATGCCAACGTCGCCCGCGCGGTCCACCAGCTCGGTGAAGAGGCGACAGCGGCATATGAGAGTGCCCGCACCAAGGTCGCCGAGTTCGTCAGTGCCCCGTCGCGCGAGGAGATCATCTTCACCAAGAACGCCTCAGAGGCGCTCAACCTGGTGGCCAACACCCTGGCCAGCGGTCTGGCCGCAGACCCGCGTTTCCGCCTCGGTCCGGGCGACGACGTCGTCATCACGGAGATGGAACATCACTCCAACATCGTGCCGTGGCAGTTGGCCTGCCAGCGAACCGGTGCGCGACTGCGCTGGTTCGGGTTGACCGACGAGGGACGGCTCGACGTATCGAACATCGAGGAAGTCATCACCGAGCGCACCACAATCGTGTCGATGGTGCACCAGTCGAACATCCTGGGCACGGTCAATTCGGTGTCTCCGATCGTGGAACGCGCCCGCGAGGTGGGTGCATTGATCATGCTGGACTGCTCGCAGTCGGTCCCGCACAAGCCGGTCGACGTGGTTGAGCTCGGCGTCGACCTGATCGCCTTCACCGGTCACAAGATGTGCGGGCCGACCGGCATCGGAGTGTTGTGGGGCCGCGCCGAGGTCCTCGAATCGCTACCGCCGTTCCTGGGCGGCGGCGAGATGATCGAGACCGTCGACATGACCGGCTCGACCTTTGCGCCGATCCCACACAAGTTCGAAGCGGGCACGCCGCCGATCGCGCAGGCGGTCGGCCTCGGTGCCGCCGTCGACTATCTGTCTGCGCTGGGGATGGAGAGCGTGGCCGCCCACGAGCGAGCCCTGACCACGTACGCCCTCCAGCGGCTGGGTGAGATCGAGGGCGTGCGGTTCATCGGGCCGCGGGTGCCCATCTCACGCGGCGGGACCGTGTCGTTCACCCTCGACGGTGTGCACCCACACGACATCGGACAGCTCCTCGACGAGCATGGCGTCGCTGTGCGGGTCGGGCACCACTGCGCACGACCCGTGTGCGTCCGGTATGGAATTCCTGCGACCACCCGAGCGTCTTTCTACCTGTACACCACGCAGGCCGAGATCGACGCACTCGTCGACGGCGTCGAGCACGCAAAGAGGTTCTTTCGGTGACCACCGACTCGCTCTACCAGGAGATCATCCTGGACCACTACAAGCGGCCGGTCGGGCGTGGCCTTCGTGAGCCGTTCGACACCGAGTCGCATCAGGTCAACCCCACCTGCGGCGACGAGATCACGGTGCGGGTACGGCTCTCCGGCGACGTCGTCGCGGACGTTTCGTACGACGGTCAAGGGTGCTCGATCAGCCAGGCTTCGGCGAGCGTTCTGCACGAGCTGGTCACCGGAGCGCCGGTAATGCAGGCGTTCGAGACCCATCAGGCGTTCGCCGAGCTCATGCAGGGCAGGGGCGCCGTCGAGCCGGACGAAGAGGTGCTCGGCGACGGCGTGGCCTTCGCCGGCGTCGCGCGCTACCCGGCCCGGGTCAAATGCGCGCTGCTGTCCTGGATGGCATTCCGGGACGCAACCCTGCGGGCCATGGCCTCGACCCAGATCCAGTCGACAGGGGACCACCGATGACCGAATCCACGAGCGTCACTTCGATCGATGACATCACCGAGGCCATGCGTGACGTCGTCGACCCCGAGTTGGGCATCAACGTCGTCGACCTCGGCCTGGTGTACGGCGTCGACGTCGACGACGCCGGAGTCGCCACCCTCGACATGACGCTGACCAGTGCCGCCTGCCCGTTGACCGACGTGATCGAGGATCAGACCAGCGCCGCCCTCGACGGCCTCGTGCAGGACTTCCGGATCAACTGGGTCTGGATGCCGCCGTGGGGGCCGGACAAGATCACCGACGAGGGCCGCGAACAACTGCGCGCCCTCGGCTTCAACGTCTGATCACTGCAGGGAGACACGTGGCCATCCAGCCGATCCGGCTGTTCGGTGATCCCATCCTGCGCACCAAGGCCGAGCTTGTCGTCGACTTCGACACGGAACTGCGTCGGCTGGTCAAGGATCTGTCCGACACCATGATGGACGCCCCGGGCGTCGGCCTCGCCGCCCCGCAGCTCGGCGTCTCACTGCGCGTCTTCACCTACTTCGTCGACGACGAGCTCGGCCACCTGATCAATCCGGAGCTGGAGTTGTCGGGCGAGGATCAGTACGACCTCGAGGGCTGCCTGTCCCTGCCCGGGATCGAGTACGACTGCCGCCGGGCGCTGCGGGTGGTCGCGAAAGGTTTCAACGAGTACGGCGATCCGGTCATGATCGAAGGCGATGACCTGTTGGCACGCTGTATCCAGCACGAGACCGACCACCTCGACGGTGTGTTGTTCATCGACCGCCTGGATCGCGCGGCACGCAAAGCAGCCATGCGCGCGATCCGCGAGGCGGAGTGGCTCGGGCAGACGACTCCGGCGGTCAAGCTCTCTCCGCATCCCACCTACGGCCGGGCGCTCTGAGTGCGTGTCGTCTTCGCGGGCACCCCGGAAACCGCCGTGCCGTCGCTCTCGGCCATTCTCGACTCACACCATGCGGTCGTCGCGATCCTCACCAGGCCGGACGCTCCGGTAGGCCGCGGGCGAAAGCTCAGCCCCAGCCCAGTGGCGCAGGTCGCCGCTGATGCCGGCATCGAGGTGCTCAAGCCCCAGCGGCCGCGGTGACCCGGAGTTCCTCGCCCGGCTCGCCGAGATCAGCCCGGATTGCGCGCCGGTCGTTGCCTACGGCGGGCTACTTCCCCGGGCTGCGCTCGACCTGCCCAAGCACGGCTGGGTCAACCTGCACTTCTCGCTGTTGCCTGCCTGGCGAGGTGCCGCGCCAGTCCAGCACGCGATCCTGGCCGGCGACGAGGTCACCGGCGCGAGCACATTTCAGATCGAGGAAGACTTGGACTCCGGGCCGGTCTACGGCGTGGTCACCGAGGCCGTCCAGCCGACCGATACGAGCGGCGATCTGCTCGAGCGGCTGGCGGTGGCAGGCGCAACGCTGCTAGTCGCGACCCTTGACGGCATCGAGGACGGGACGCTTGTCGCGCGCCCACAATCCTCCGGCGGCGTGTCGTGGGCAGCCAAGCTGAGCGTGGCCGACGCGCAAGTCGAGTGGTCTGCTCCTGCGGTGCGCGTCGATCGGCTGGTTCGCGCTTGCACTCCGGCACCGGGAGCATGGACGACGTTTCGCGGACAGCGTCTCAAACTCGGCCCGGTACGCGTCGATTCTCAGCCAACGGATCTGACATCAGGGCAGGTGCGGGTGGAACGCGACGGCATCCGCGTTGGCACCGGAAGTAGTGCCATTCTTCTCGGCGAGGTCCAGCCGCAGGGTAAGCGGCCCATGCCCGCCGATGACTGGGCCCGCGGCGCTCGGCTTGACTCCGCTGAGCGGCTGGGCCGGTGACCGGCCGCCGACAGATGCCTGCTCCGGTCGTGGACGCCGCACGGATCGCCGCGTTCGACGCCCTGCGAGCGGTCGACGAGCGCGATGCGTACGCCAATCTGGTCCTGCCGGATCTGCTGCGGGAACGCGGCCTGAGCGGCCGCGATGCCGCGTTGGCCACTGAGTTGGCCTACGGCACCCTCCGCGGCCGTGGCACGTACGACGCCGTACTGAGCACGAACCTCGACCGGGCGTTGTCCACCCTGGACCCGCCGGTGCTCGACGCGCTGCGGCTGGGAGCTCACCAAGTCCTATCCACCCGGATCCCGGCACATGCCGCGGTCTCCACCACCGTCGACCTGACCCGGAACCGGATCGGTGAGGGACCCGGAAAGCTGGTGAACGCGGTGCTTCGCCGAGTGAGCGCCCATGATCTGGAAGCGTGGGTCGAACTGATCGCGCCGACGACGTCTACCGACCCGGTCGAGCGGCTGGCGCTGCGCTACTCGCATCCGGCCTGGATCGCGCGAGCGATGCTCGACTCACTCGGTGGCGACATCGAGGAGCTCGGCCGGGCGCTCGCTGCTGACAACGAGCGACCCGAGGTGACCCTGGTAGCCCGTCCCGGCCGTGCGGAAGTCGACGAACTTCTCCAGGCCGGCGCACGAGCGGGCCGCTGGTCGCCCTACGCAGCGGTGCTGGCCGAGGGTGATCCGGCCGATCTCGCCGCTGTGCGCGAGCGGCGGGCTGGCATCCAGGACGAGGGCAGCCAGTTGGTTGCCCTCGCCCTGGCTGCCATGCCGCTCGCCGGGCCCGATGAGCGGTGGCTGGACATGTGTGCGGGTCCCGGCGGCAAGGCGGCCCTGCTCGGCGGACTAGCGACCCAGCGGGGCGCGCGACTGCTCGCCGTGGAACTCCAGCCGCACCGGGCTCGGCTGGTCGAGAGGGCGCTGCGTGACGACCCTGGCGAACACCGAGTTCTGGTCGCGGACAGTACCGAGCCGATCCCGGGAGAGCCGGCCTTCGACCGGGTTCTGCTCGATGCTCCGTGCACCGGTTTGGGCGCGCTCCGCCGCCGGCCCGAGGCGCGATGGCGCCGGCAGCCGGGCGAGGTGGCTGGGCTGCGGTCGCTGCAGGTGCGGCTGCTGCGCGCGGCCATCGACGCTGTCCGGCCGGGCGGGGTCGTGGAATATGCGACCTGCTCTCCGCATCTCGCCGAGACAGCCACCGTCGTCTCCGACGTCATGCGGCACCGAAGGGACGTGCAGCAGCTCGACGTACGGCCGTACCTTCCCGGCGTGCCCGATCTAGGTCACGGGCCGGACGTCCAACTCTGGCCGCACCGGCACGGCACCGACGCGATGTACCTGGCGCTGTTTCGCCGCCGCTAGTCGCGTGACAATCCGTTAGCCTGCGCTGGCGTGGGTCCGCTGATCGCGCCGAGCATCCTGTCGGCGGACTACGCCAACCTCCAGTCGGAGATCGCCCGTGCCGTCGGCGCCGATTGGGTGCACGTCGACGTCATGGACAACCACTTCGTGCCGAACCTGACGATCGGCCTGCCGGTCGTCGAGGCGTTGCTTGCCCGCACCGAGCTGCCCCTCGATTGCCACCTGATGATCGAGAACCCGGACCGGTGGGCACCGGGATACGCCGAGGCCGGCGCGCACAGCGTCACGTTCCACATCGAGGCAGCAGGTGCGCCGGTGCGGTTGGCCCGTGAACTTCGGCGCATCGGGTCCCGGGCTGGAGTAGCCCTCAAGCCGGCGACGCCTGTGGACGCGGTGGTTGACCTACTCGCCGAGATCGACCTGCTGCTCGTCATGACGGTCGAGCCCGGCTTTGGCGGGCAGGCGTTCCTCGAGATGTGCCTGCCGAAAATCCGGCGGGCACGTGAGTTGGTGTCTCGCTCGGGCCTGCCGGTGTGGCTTCAGGTCGACGGTGGAGTATCGGCGGAGACGATCGAACGCTGCGCGGGAGCGGGCGCCGATGTCTTCGTCGCCGGCAGCGCCGTGTTCGACGCCCACGACCCGGCGGGCGCCATCGACAAGCTGCGCGCGCTCGCGGCAGCCCGAACCCCCGGTTAGACTTCAGCAGAAGTACCACGCGTGCTCCGGGGTCGGTGAAACTCCGAACCGGCGGTGACAGTCCGCGACCCGGTCGTCGCTCCTCTACCGAGGGCGACGGGCGGTGGACCCGGTGGAACTCCGGGACCGACGGTGATAGTCCGGATGGGAGGAAGCGCGCGCGGGCGGTCAGTGGCAGTGGCGTCGAACGCGCCGCGGAGTTGCTGGTCGTCCGAGCGATGTGTGCCGCCGCGTCCCCCCGGAGCTCGCCTTGGTCGGGCGAGGAGGACCGGGATGGCCAGTCCCGCGGAGATCGCGGCGATGTGCCGGGCGCTCGACCTTGCCCAGACACCTGGTGTTCCGCTCGGTCCGAACCCGCGGGTCGGCTGCGTCTTGCTAGATGACGGCGGCATCGTCGTGGCGGATGGCTACCACCGTGGCACCGGCCACCCGCATGCCGAGGTCGCGGCGTTGCGGGCAGCCGGCGACTCGGCCGGTGGCTGTACCGCAGTTGTCACCCTGGAGCCGTGCAACCACGTCGGCCGGACCGGGCCATGCTCGTCGGCGCTGCGCGATGCGGGGGTCGTCCGGGTCGTCTACGCGCAGCCCGATGTGAATCCACTGGCTCGGGGTGGCGCTGAGGCACTTCGAACGGCTGGCATCGACGTCGAAGGCGGTGTTCTGGCCAACGAGGCACGAGCTGTCAACCCGGAGTGGACGTTCGCCGTCGAAACCGGACGCCCGTTCGTGACCTGGAAGTTCGCGGCGACGCTCGACGGCCGCAGCGCCGCCGCCGACGGCACCAGCCAGTGGATCACCTCGCCGGAAGCCCGCGCCGATGTCCACCGTCTCCGGGCCGAGAGCGACGCCATCCTGGTCGGGACAGGGACGGTGCTCACCGACGATCCCCAGTTGACCGTGCGCGACGGTGACGGCACGCCACTGGATCGACGGTTCCAACCGTTGCGCGCCGTGATGGGGATGCGCCCGATTGCAGCCGACGCGGCGGTTGCCGATCACGCGGCCGAGTCGCTTCGACTCAGGACCCGTGATCCGGGCCATGCTCTGGCGGTGCTCTTCGGCGACGGCCGGCAGCGGGTCTGGCTCGAAGGCGGACCGACCCTGGCGGCAGCATTTCTGCGTGCCGGGCTCGTCGACCGAACGGTCGCCTACCTTGCCCCGGCCCTGCTCGGGGCCGGGCCGGCGGCCGTCGGCGATCTGGGTGTCACAACAGTCGCCGACGCCGTCCAGCTCGAACTCACCGACGTCATGCAGGTCGGGCCCGACCTGCGGATCACCGCCCAGCCCAGAAAGGGGTGACATGTTCACCGGGATCGTCGAGGAGATGGGCGAGGTAGTCGCGGTCGACCACGACGCTGAGTCGGCCCGGCTCACGGTGCGAGCGCCAGGCGTCACGGCCGACGCAGTGCTGGGGAGCTCGATCGCTGTCAATGGCGTCTGCCTGACAGTGGTCGACCTTGCCGATGGCGTCTTCACCGCCGATGTGATGCACGAGACGCTGCTCCGTTCGTCGCTCGGCGCCCTGTCCGTTGGTTCGCCGGTCAATCTCGAACGCGCCGTTCGGGCGTCCGATCGGCTCGGCGGGCACATCGTCCAGGGTCACGTAGACGGTGTGGGCACGGTAATTCACCGACGGGCGGGTGACCGATGGCAGATCGTGCGAATCTCGCTGCCCGACAGACTGTCCCGGTACGTCGTCGAGAAGGGTTCTATCGCGCTTGACGGCGTGTCGCTCACGGTGTCCGCCGTCGCGGACGGGTGGTTCGAGGTGAGCTTGATTCCGACCACGACGGCGCTGACCACGCTCGGCCAGCGCGCGGTGGGCGAGCAGGTCAATCTCGAAGTCGATGTGATCGCGAAGTACGTCGAGCGACTGATGAACGGGCGGGTGAATGCATGATGACGATCTCTTTGGACCCGGTGGAGCGGGCGATCGCCGACATCGCTGCGGGTCGGGCCGTGGTCGTCGTGGACGACGAGGACCGAGAGAACGAGGGAGACCTGATCTTCGCGGCCGGCAAGGCGACCCCCGAGCTGATGGGCTTCATGATCCGCTGGACGAGCGGGTTCGTCTGTGTACCGCTCGAGGGCGAGACCCTGGATCGGCTGAACATCCCATTGATGACACCGCACAACCGGGAGCGGATGCGCACTGCGTACACGATCTCCGTCGATGCACGCGACGGCGTCACCACCGGCATCTCGGCGGCCGATCGCGCGCACACCGCCCGGGTGCTGGCCGACTCGGCAACCGAACCGTACGAGCTGACGCAGCCCGGGCACGTCATGCCGCTGCGTTATCGCGACGGCGGTGTCCTTGCCCGGGCCGGTCATACCGAGGCGGCGGTCGACTTGGCTCGGCTCGCCGGCCAGAGCCCGGCCGGAGTTCTGTGCGAGATCGTCAACGACGACGGCTCCATGATGCGGGCTCCGGCGTTGCGTGCGTTCGCCGACGAGCACGGCCTGGCGATGATCTCCATCGCGGACCTGATCCGGTACCGGCGGCGATACGAGAGCCATGTCCGCCGCATTGCACTGACCAGGTTGCCAACAGCCGAAGCGATCTTCCAGGTGCACGCGTACCGAGACGTCGTGACCGGCGCGGAGCATGTCGCGCTGGTCCTCGGCAATGTGGCCGACGGCGATCCGGTCCTGGTGCGCGTGCATTCCGAATGCCTGACCGGCGACACGTTCGGGTCGCTGCGCTGCGACTGTGGGCCCCAACTGCGCGCCGCCATGACCGCCGTGGCCGACGAATGGTCGGGGCGTCGTCCTGTACCTGCGCGGGCACGAAGGGCGTGGCATCGGCCTCGCGCACAAGCTGCGGGCCTACGAGCTGCAGGACGGTGGCCGGGACACCGTCGACGCCAACCTGGACCTCGGGCTGCCCGCCGACGCCCGCGACTACGGGACTGGAGCGCAGATCCTGGCCGATCTCGGCGTCAAGTCGATGCGGCTGATGACCAACAACCCGACCAAGCTCGCCGGCCTGGCCGGATACGGATTGCAGGTCGTCGAACGGGTGCCGATGCCGGTGCGTCCGCACCCCGAGAACATCCGCTACCTGCGAACGAAACGGGACCGGATGGGGCATGCGCTGCCGAATCTGGGAGACGAGCTGGAGGTGAGGTCCCCGTGACACGAGGCGGCGCGCCGACCACGGACCTGACCGGCGCCGACCAGCTTCGGGTCGGCGTCGTCGCCACGCGGTGGCATGAACAGGTCATGGCTGGACTGGTGGACGGCGCATTGCGAGCGCTCGCGCAGGCCAGGGTCGACGATCCGCTGGTGCTGCGGGTGCCGGGCTCGTTCGAGCTACCCGTGGCGTGTGCTCGACTGGCCCGAGCGCGGTACGACGCCCTGGTCGCCCTCGGGGTGGTCATCCGCGGCGAGACTCCGCATTTCGAGTACATCTGCCGGGCCGCCAGCGAGGGCCTGGTCAGGGTCAGCGTCGACTCCGGGGTCCCGATCGGCTTCGGCCTGCTCACCTGCGATGACGAGGCGCAGGCCCTCGACCGAGCAGGACTGCCTGGTTCCGCCGAGGACAAGGGCTTCGAGGCCGCCCAAGCGGCGCTGGCTACGGTCCTGACCCTGCGCGCCTGTTACGCCTGAGCAGGCCCGATCGAGGTGGGGCGGGCGACCACGGCTCCCAACAGGGACTCGAGCAGCGTGCGTGCGTGTGGTTCGTCGAGCACCTCGCTGATCCAAGCCGCGGAGTCGGCCCGATCGGGGTTGCGAGGGTTCGGTGTCAGCCAATCGGTTGCTGCGATCTCGGTGATGTGCCCGAGTTGGGCTATGAGCATCGAGAAGTGTCCGCGCCGATTCACTCTCGCCGGTCCACCGGCCTCCCGATAGGCGTCGGCGAGAGCGCGGGCCCGACCCGAGTCGGCGCGGGCGAACTCGAAGAGCACACAGCCGAACTCCTGATTGGGATCAGCCGGCCCGCTGTTCTCCCAGTCGATGACGCAGACTCCGCCGTTCGCGGTGGGCAGGACGTTGTCCGCCCACAGATCGCGGTGGCAGGTCTGCAGCACTTCGGGTGGCTCGATCCAGGACTCCAGCGCGACCAGTTCATCCCGCAGGTCGGCCAGCCGGTCGGCAAACGGCGCGCCCGCAACCCGAAGCTGCTCGACCAGCTGATCCCAGCGCTCGGGACCGATCGGTTCCCGATACCACGCGTCCACCGGACCGAGGGCAGTGACAGATACCTGGTGAATAGCGGCCACGACCGCTCCGACCAGCGCCGGGTCGAGACGAAGATCCGCCGCGTGCAGATCGACCCACTCGTACAGCCTGGCCTGCTGGCCCTGGCTGGCGGCGAACACGGATCCCTCCGTGGTGCGCCGCACCTGCGGGGTCGGCACACCGGCGGCATGGGCGGCCTCCTGAAAGGCGGTGGTCAGTCGCACCTCGTCCTCATTGGACGGCTGAAAGGGAACCTTCACTGCCCAGCTGCCGTCCGCTGTGTCCAGCCGCCACACCAGGCCCTGCTTGCCTCTCGCGACCGGCCCGTCCGACAGCCTCGCGGCACCGCCGAGATCGAAGCGTCGGGCGAGATCCGCGGCGTCCACCAGGCCACTTCAACACAGATGACCGCCGCGCGGCCGAAGTGTTCAGAAGGGGGGAGGGTTGGGATCGACCTCCGGTGGCGGTTCCGAAACGGGTGTGCCTGCGACGAGCGGACCGATGATCTCCGGATCGACCTCATAAGAATGCCCGGTGGGGGAGGTCCAGATGAACCGACCGGGTTCGGGCTGGCTGAGGAGCCAGCCGTGATGGGTCTTGTCGACATGATGGGCCCGGTGCAGCGGCCCCAGGTTGCCTTCGGCTGTCGGGCCGCCAGTCGTCGGCCGGGACGGTGTGGTCGGCGTCGCAGCTCTCGGCTCGGCGCAGCCGTCGGCGACCCGTCGGCGATACCTGCAGGTGCGCCGGTTGGTCGTCGATGCCGAGCAAGGTGGACAGCGGCACGACGACGCCGACGTGCGCGGCCCGGCCGCGCTTCGTACCAAGCGGCATGGACACGTGGCCGCAGCTGGGGTTGCTGCAGCCGAGGTGCCCAGCCTGGAGGGCGGACCAGCCCATGTCAGCCAGGACGTCGGCGCGGATCTGTTCGAGCGTCCGCGGATCGCCGGGTTGGTGGTCTTGATGTGCCGAGCGGCAGCATCGAGGCGGCGGCCTCTGCCGGTCGGCCTTGGCCAGCAGGCGGTCCACCACATCGGCGCGCAGGCCGGTGCGGTCGGCAAGAGGCCGGGTCTCCTCCGCAATCACCCGCGCCTCATAGCCGTCGAGCCGGCCGGCGGCGAGGGCGTCGAGGACAGCCGGTAGCTGCTCGACCAGCTCGCACGCCAGCTCCACCCGGGCCCGGGCATTCCCGGGCGAGATGCGCAACTCGGCCGATACGACGGACGCGGCGCCGCGGACGCCGTGAGTTGGTCGTCGTCGCCGTGTTCGGCGCAGCCGGCGAACATCGGCCGGCGAGCCAGTTCGGCCATCGCGCGGAGCTGCCGCGCCTCCGCGCGAGCCTTGGCCCGCTCCCAGCAGCCGATCTGGTCGACCAGATCGGCCTCGGCGGCGACAGCCGGATCCGTCTCGCGCTCCGGCGGCGAATCGGCCAAGGCGCTGGCCAGTACCTGCGAGATCCGCGAGCAAGCCGGCGATCTCGATGCCGGCCGGGCGGGCCGCCAGTACAGCAGCGGGCACCCGTACCACGGTATCCGTCACTTCGAACATGTGTTCGATTCTCGGCGCGAGCGCCGACAAGGAATCGTCTCATCCACAAGCCCAATCGAGGTCACGCGGTGGAGGGACTGACTATTCGTCGCCATAGGCTGACGGCCGTGAAGAGCTTCGACGGCCTCTGGGCCGAGCTGTCGGCGAAGGTGGCCGCGGGTGCCGAGGGATCCGGCACGGTCGATGCCGTCGGGCATGGGGTTCACCACGTCGGCAAGAAGGTGGTCGAGGAAGCCGCAGAGGCGTGGATGGCCGCCGAGCACGAGGGTGCAGACCGGGCCGCCGACGAGATCGCCCAGCTGCTCTATCACGTCCAAGTGCTCATGCTCGCCAGCGGCGTCGGGCTCGATGACGTTTACGAACGGCTCTAGGAGAACGATGATGCCGCTGCGAATCGCCGTGCCCAACAAGGGGCTGCTGGCCGAGCCGGCCGCGACGATGCTGCACGAAGCTGGCTACCGGCAGCGTTCCGATGGCCGCGAGCTCGTCCTCGCCGACCCGGACAACAACGCGGAGCTCTTCTTTCTGCGCCCGAGAGACATCGCGGTCTATGTCGGCTCCGGCACCGTCGAGGTCGGCATCACCGGGCGCGATCTGCTAGAGGACTCCGGATCACCAGCGGAGGAACTACTGCCGCTGGACTTCGGATATTCGACCTTCCGGTTCGCCGCTCGCGCCGGCTCGGCCATTGACGTCAGTGAGTTCGCCGGATTGCGGATCGCCACGTCGTACCCGGGACTGCTCTCGAAGCATCTCGCCGACGCCGGAATCGACGCCGAAGTGATCCGGCTCGACGGCGCGGTGGAGACGGCAGTCCAGCTCGGCGTGGCCGACGTGGTCGCGGACGTCGTCTCGACCGGTACAACGCTGCGCAGAGCCGGCCTGGAACTGGTCGGTGAGCCGATCATGACCTCGGAGGCGGTGCTGATCACGCGGGCCGCGGTCGGGTCCAACCCGCCGTCCAGCAGCTCGTCCGCCGCCTGCAGGGTGTTCTGGTTGCACGTCGCTACGTGATGATGGATTACGACATCCGCGCCGAGCGGGTGGAGGAGGCGTGCGCCGTGACCCCCGGCATCGAGTCGCCCACCGTGTCGCCGCTGCATCGCGAAGGCTGGGTGGCCGTCCGCGCCATGGTGCCTCGTGCTGACGCGCAACGGGTCATGGACGCGCTGTGGGAGATCGGCGGTCGGGCGATCTTCGTCACCGACATCCTGGCCTGCCGGCTCTAGCGAGGCTCGGGATCGACGACAGAAGGACGTAGCGTGGGCTCGTGGATCTGCCGCAGTCGCCTGCCGAGCTGGTGAAGCGGCTGGATGCGGTCGACTACCTGGCCGACGACGGCGTCGCCACCGCGGCGTTCCTGGCGTTGCGGATGGCCCGCCCACTGTTCGTCGAGGGAGAGGCGGGTGTCGGCAAGACCGCGCTGGCCCAAGCGCTGGCCGATGTGCTGCAGACCTCACTCATCCGCCTGCAGTGCTACGAAGGGCTCGACGCTGCGCAGGCCCTCTATGACTGGGACTTCCCCCGGCAGCTGCTGCATCTGCGCGCCGCGGAAGCAGCCGGTGTCACCGACGCCGACCAACTCGAGCAGGAGCTCTATGACCGCCGGTTTCTGCTCGCCCGCCCGTTGTTGCAGGCGGTCGAGAGCAGCACCGATGGCCACCCTGCGGTCCTCTTGGTGGACGAGGTCGACCGTGCCGACGACGAGTTCGAGGCATTCCTCCTCGAGGTGTTGAGCGATTTCACAGTGACAGTTCCGGAGATCGGGACCATCCGGGCCGAGCGGCCTCCGGTTGTCGTGGTCACCAGTAACCGCACCAGGGAAGTCCACGACGCACTCAAGCGTCGCTGTCTCTACCACTGGCTCGACCACCCGGACTTCGACCGAGAGGTCGCAGTGATCCGTCGCCGTATCCCGGGCGCCGACGACGGACTGGTAGCCGACGTCGCCCGCGCTGCCCAAGGCCTGCGTGACATGGACCTGGTCAAGCCACCGGGCTTGGCGGAGTCGATCGACTGGGCGGCCGCCCTGGCCACGCTCGGCGCCCGGTCGCTGGACCGAGACCTCGCCGCCCGCACCCTGGGCGCCGCGGTGAAGTACCGCGAAGACCAGGAACGCGTCCTGGCCGCGACGGCAGACGGCTGGTCCTGGTGAGCGGCATGGTGACCGGCACGGTCCCGGCGCTGGTCGGGTTCGCCCGGACGCTGCGCGCAGCCGGTGTTCCCGCCGGGTCGACCCGGGTGCATGCCTGGGCGCGTGCGCTGAGTCACCTGGACGCTCGTCGGACGGCCGACGTGTACTGGGCCGGCCGGCTCACCCTGTGCGCCGGACCGGACGAGGCAGCCGCATACGACGCCGTGTTTGCCACATATTTCGGCGACCTGCCGGCTGGCACCTTGCGGACGATTCGTCGACCGGTCGTCACTGTGTCCCTTCCGGCGGCGGTCCCCGACGGGAACCGTCTGGATGATGAGCCAGCCCAGACCGGCGCGCGACACGTGGCAATGGCGGCCAGCCGGGTGGAGGTCTTGCGGAATCGGGATTTGGCCGAGTTGACCGAAACGGAGCGCGGCGAGGTCGACCGGTTGCTCTCTGCTCTGCGCCCGTCCGGCCCGACTCGCCGCACCCGTCGGCGGCGACCATCGCATCGAGGCGAACTGGACCCCCACCGGACCGTCCGGGCGATGCTGCGCCGCGGCGGCGAACCTGCTCGGCTGCACCGCCGAACGAGATCGGAACGGCCCCGGCGGATGGTGCTGCTCGTCGACGTCAGCGGTTCGATGTCGGCCTATTCCGACGGACTGCTGCGCTTCGCACACGCCGCCTGTCGACGGCGCCCTTCCACTGAGGTCTTCACGATCGGTACCCGGCTGACGAGGGTCAGTCGGGAGCTGCGGGGGCTGAATCCGGACGCCGCGCTCACCGCTGCGTACTCGGCCGTACCCGACTGGAGTGGGGGTACCCGGCTCGGTGAGCAGCTCCAAGCCTTCTTGGACCGTTGGGGACAGCGCGGCATGGCGCGGGGAGCGGTCATCGTGGTGGCGAGTGACGGCTGGGAGCGCGGCGAAGTCGCGCAACTCGGCGAGCAGATGCTGCGGCTGAACCGGCTCGCCCACCGGGTGGTCTGGGTCAGCCCACACGCCGGAAAGGGCGGCTTCGCGCCGACGACAGCCGGGTTGCGCGCGGCGCTACCGTCGATAGACCTTCTGCTTCCTGGCCACAACGTGCAGGCGTTGGCTCGGCTGGCCACACTGCTCTCACGGGAGGACCTCGATGCGTGACGTCCTGGACCGACTGGCCGGCTGGTGGGCCGACGGCCAGCGGGTAGCGGTTGGCACCGTCATCCAGACCTGGAGTTCCGCGCCTCGGGCCCCCGGAGCCGCCATGCTGGTCGGCCCGGACGGCGAAGCCGTCGGCAGTGTGTCCGGCGGCTGCGTCGAAGGGGCGGTATACGCGGTTGCCGAACGTGTCCTTGCCGGCGGTCCGCCCAGCCTCGAACACTACGGCGTCAGCGACGACGAGGCGTTCGCCGTGGGGCTGACCTGTGGCGGGACGATCGAGGTCTTCGTCGAGGTCGTCGACCGTGACTCGTTCCCGGCCCTGAAGACAATCGCCGACGACGTTGCCGAGCGACGGCCGGTCGCGATCGCCACCGTGGTCGATGGGCCGGGCCGGCTCGCCGGGCACTTGGTCATCCGGCCTGACAGCCGGGAGGGTTCGCTGGGCAGCGAGCGCCTCGACGATGCCGTCACCGACGACGCGCGCGGAATGCTAGACCAAGGGATGACCGGGCTGCGCCGCTATGGACCCCAGGGCGAACGGCGCGGGGACGAACTCGGAGTCTTCGTCAACTCGTTCGCACCACCGCCCCGGATGCTGGTCTTCGGTGCGATCGACTTCGCCGCGGCAGTGGCCCGGGTCGGAGCTTTCCTCGGCTATCACGTCACCGTGTGCGACGCGCGCCCGGTGTTCGCTACCAAGGCCAGGTTCCCGGAGGCTGACGAGGTCGTGGTCCGCTGGCCGCATGAATACCTCGCGGAGACGACGGTGGACGAGCGCACGGTCATCTGTGTGCTGACCCATGACCCGAAGTTCGACATTCCGTTGCTGGAGATCGCGCTGCGCAGCCCCGCGGCCTACATCGGTGCCATGGGTTCCCGCCGAACGCACGGTGATCGGATCTCCCGCCTGCGGGACCTGGGGATGACCGAGGAGGAGCTGGCTCGGCTCTCCGCCCCCATCGGGCTGGACATCGGGGCACGGACACCGGAGGAGACGGCTGTATCGGTCGCGGCCGAGATCGTGTCCGCGCGATGGGGCGGCAGTGGTCGGCCGCTGTCCCGAATTGCCGGACCGATCCACCGCGAGCATCCCGCGTGACGGTCGCCGGGCTTGTCCTTGCGGCGGGCGCCGGGCGCCGGTTCGGCCGTCCCAAGGCGCTGGTCGAGCTCGACGGCGAACGGCTGGTCGACCGGGCCGTCCGAGTGGTCCGCGACGGCGGCTGCCAGCCGGTGATCGTCGTTGCGGGCGCGGCCACACTCCAAGTTCCGGATGCTCTCGTGGTCGACAACCCGCAGTGGGCTACCGGGATGGGTTCGTCGCTGCGCACCGGCCTGGCGGCGTTGTCGCAGCGCGCGACCGCGGCCGTCATCGTTCTTGTCGACACCCCTTGGCTCGGTCCCGATGCCGTCCGCAGGCTGGTGCGAGCGCATGACGCGGGTGCCCAACTCGCAGTTGCCACCTATGCCGGAGAACGCGGGCATCCGGTCCTGCTCGGACGCTCGCATTGGGTTGCCGCCGCGGCCGCGGCCGTCGGTGACAACGGTGCCCGCTCGTATCTGTGGAGCCGCCGCGCCGACGTCGTCGAGGTCGACTGCACCGGGACGGGTGACCCACGTGACGTCGATCACCCGTCCCAACTCGGCAGATCTTGAGGTAGGTACGCCGGCTCGACCGCCGTAGATGTCTCACGATTGCTCAGGACTGAGCGTCGGTACGATCCTGCGGTGGTTGACGCCCTTGCGACCGGGCTGATGCTCCTCGTCGCTGCGTACGGAGTCGCTGCGCTCGTGCTGACGGCCATGGGCCGGGCTCCCCGCGAGTACCTGGTGATTGCATCCGGCGTTCTCAGCATCCTGGTTGTGGTGCTGGTGCTGATCGCAATTGTCCTGCTGGTGGCGGGTGAGCGCCCGGACGAGCCCGGCACGTTCGTCGGCTATCTGGTCGTCGCAGTGATCCTGCTCCCTCTCGGCACGTTGTGGGCGCTGGCCGAACGGTCTCGGTGGGGGACCGCGGTGCTCGCGGTCGCATGTTTCGCATTGGTCGTGGTCTCGGTGCGTCTGCAAGACCTGTGGAGCACCGCGGGTGGGTGAGCCGAGGCCGACCTACTCCGGGCCGGGCCGGGTTCTGGTCGCGGTCTACGCAATCTTCGCGCTGGCGGCGACGGCCCGGGCCGGCGTCCAGATCGCCACCCGGTTCGACGAGGCGCCGCTCGCCTACCTGCTATCAGCGCTGGCTGCCGTCATCTACATCGTCGCAACGGTCGCGCTGGCCAGATCCGGCCCGATGGCCCGCCGGGTGGCGTTCATCGCCTGCTCGGTCGAACTGGCTGGCGTGCTCATCGTCGGCACGCTGAGCCTGGCATGGCCTGACGCCTTCCCCGACGAGACCGTCTGGTCCGGTTACGGCCGAGGGTACGGTTTCGTCCCGCTGGTGCTGCCGGTGCTCGGGCTGCTCTGGCTACGACGCTCAGCTGGTGACGAACGGGTCGGGCACCGCCTGGGCTAATGCTTCCAGCGCTTGCAAGAAGCATTCGACCGGCGGGTTGACCAGCCCGGCACCGACCTGTCCGGTGCCGGCGACGTTGCCGGCCATGCCGGTATTGATCTGCGGCAGGACACCGGTCTTGACGACCGCGACGACGTCGATGCCGGTGGGTGCGCCGCGGAAGTCCAGGATCGGTAGAGCGAACGCTGGATTCTCGCCCACGGTGATTTCGTACATCAGCCGCGTGGTGCGGATGGCGTCGCGAACGCTCCCGCCGACGAACTGCACGATCGCCGGTGCCGAGGCCATGACAAAGCCGCCGAGGCCCATCGTCTCGGCGATGGCTGAGTCGCCGATGTCGGGGTTGGCGTCGTCGGGTCCGTATGTTCCGAGGAACAAGCCCTCCGGAACCTGAGCCGGCCCGGTGAACCACCGCTCGCCGAGCCCGGAGACCTGGATGCCGAAGTCCGTGCCGTTGCGAGCCATCGTCGTGACGACGCTGCTGCCGTCGATACCGGCGGCGGCCGATGTCTGCAGCTTGCCCGCGGGCATCACCAAGTTGAGGAAGAAGTGGTCGTTGCCGGCCACGAAGCGCACGATGGCACCGAGTGCCTCCGCCGACGCGGTCTCGACCAGGTCCGGCAGTAGCTCACGGAGCAGCATGAGCGTGCCCGCGCGGTTGCGGTTGTGCCCCTCGTCGCCCATCTGCACCATCTGGGCGATGATCGACTTGACGTCGACCGGGCCGTGCCGGCGAACGGCCGCCCGCAACGCGGGCCCCAGGACCGAATTCATCCAGCGCAGGCGTTCGATGACATCGGGGGAGTACGCGCCGTAGCGCAGCACCCTGCCGAGCCCCTCGTTGAGCGGGCACCAGGCCATGCCGCCACGCACGGGGTCGCGCAGTTCGAACACCCACATCGACGGCGAGATGACTCCCGCCATCGGCCCGACAGCCCCCCGGTGATGGCACGGTTCCAGCTCGACGCGGCCGGCCGACAGGGTGGCCTCAGCCTCGGCTGGGCCTGCGACGATGCCCTCGAGGAGCATGGCGCCGATCAGCGCGCCACGAAGCGGGCCCGACGCTCGATCCCAGCTGATCGGCGGGCCGGCGTGCAGGAACTGGCCGCGTTGGAGCCCGAGCGCCTCGGCTGCCGGTCGCACATCGACCAGCGCCGCGCCCGCGCTCAGCATCGACGCGAGCGCCTGCTCATTCGCGGCCTGACGCCGCGGATCGGCCAGGACTCGGACCAATGCGTCCCCCTCCAGCGGGGGCCGCCAGTCGATCCGCCGAACATCGACGGTCTGTGCGGCGAGCGCGTCGGCGAGCAGGTCGACACCCATGGTGACCACGCGCGGCTCGGCAGCCAGGTCCACGGCTCAGCTCGCTACCAGGTCAGCGGCCTTGAGAGCCGCGTCCGCATTGGACAGGTGCACCGACGCACCGGCCGCTTGCAAAGCGGCGGCCTGCCGATCGAGACCTTGCGGGTCAGCCGCCGTGCCGGTGAGCGACACCACGACCGCGAGATCACGGCCCCCGCTCGCCGCGGTATCGCGCGCTCTGGCCAGTGCTGGAGCCAGCTCGCCAGCCGGGTCTGGATGGGCGCCGTGGCCGAGGACGACGTCGATCAGCAGAACCCCGCAGGCCCGATCGTGGCCTTCCTCGAGGATGCGGTCGACCCGAAGCGTGTTGTCGATCATGGGATGCGGGCGACCCCGGGTGAGCCGGTCATCGCCGAAGTCGATCACCAGGTGGCCGTCCGAGCGCAGGTCGTCGGGCAACGCCGAGGCGGGCTCGGCGGCGATGTTGGAGCGCACCGGGCCGAGCCGTTCGGTGAGCACGAACCTCGCCTCGTCGCAGAGCGTGCCACCGGAGAACAGCCCACGGACCGCGCCAGTGCGCCGAGGACGCCGGTCGCGTGCCGGCCACTGCTGCGGAGCCTCCCATTCCAGCCCCGCGGCACGCGCCACGTGCTCGGCGACGTCGGTGAGCGTCGGCAGGCCCGGCCCGAGCAGCGCGAGATCGACCGGGATGTCGAGATCGGCACTATAGGCCCGGATGGCCTCGGCCACAGCCGGCGCAGGCGGTTTGGAGACGACGACGATGCGTTCGGTCGCGGCGTCGCCGGCGAACAGATCCAGCGCTGCCAGGGTGGAAAGCCCGCCGACCGCCTCGGACAGGTCACGGCCGCCGACGCCCAGACAGTGGCTGACGCCCAGCCCGGCCGCGTCGAACAGGCACATCAGCTGTTGGGCTCCTGTTCCCGACGCAGCCACGAGCCCGACCGGACCCGGACGGACGACGTTGGCGAAACCCAGCCCCACCCCGCCGAGGACGACCGTTCCACAGTCCGGGCCCATCACCAGTCGGCCTCGTTCGGCCGCCGCCCGCTTGAGGGCGATCTCGTGACCGACCGGAACGTTGTCGCTGAACAGCATCACGTCCAAGCCTGCGTAGAGCGCTTCGAATGCGTCGGCTGCGGCGTACTGACCAGGCGTGGAGATCAAGGCAAGCGTGGCGCCCGCCGCCGCTCCGCGAACGGAGCGAGGCGGGGGATCGGAGAATGCCCCAACGTCGCCGTCGGTTCGGCGCTGGCCGAGAAGTGTGTCCAAGGTCGCGATGGCAGCGGCGAGCTCCTCCTCACCGTCGGCCTCGACCGCGACCAGCATGTCGTTCGCCGAGGCACCCGCCGGCGCCTCGAAGCCCATGCCGACCAGTAGGTCGATGTTGAGCTCAGTGGCCATGGCGACGAGTGCGGACCGTACGCCGGGTTCTGCGCCGATACGCCGGCTCGCCTGCATCAGGCTGACGGAGTCCCGGTAAACGCCGGCACGAACCTCGAGGCGCCGCCTCACCCCGAGGCCCGGGTACAGGTCGCCACGGCAAGCAGCACGCCGTGCGCCAACGATGTGCCCGAGGTGTGCCCGACCGTAGCGAGCCGCCGCATTGCTGCCCGAACGTCGCCGCGCCCGTCCAGCGCGGCGATCAACCCGGCCAGTTCGGGAACACATTCGCCCCGACTCGCGTGCACGAGCAATGCGGCCGACACGTGGGTCGTCTGGGTGGCTGCGACCTGTCCGATCGCTCGGGCCAGTCGGTCGGCCCGGGAATCACGCATGGCGCGCAAGGTGACCAGGACGCCGCAGAGCAGATCGTCACCCGCAGGTGTGAGACCGCCGCCCCGACCGACCAGCGCCGCGACCGCGCCCGGCATCGTTCGCCCGGCCAACCACCCGGCGAACGCCGGCAGCGCGTCGGCTACGGCCGGTTCCAGCGGCTGGAGGTGACGAAAGGCGAGCTGAGTACGCCGGGTGACCTCTGGCCCGACCACGAGCACAGGTCGTAACGGACGCCACCACCGCCCGACCCCGACAAACGTCTCACCGATCTCGACGCCGCCGTTGCCGACCAGCGCGCGGCCCAGATGCGTCGGCAGCGGGCCGGGCAGCACCAGCGACGGCGGCAGCCGGACCGCCTCGGGCGTGCAGATACAGACCAGCGGCACCCGTTCGTCGTCCGCGACGACGTGCACGGCGGTGCCGAGCGTGCCGACCACGCGCGCCGCTTTGGCCGGCCCTTCCAACAGCGGGGCCAGCACCGTCGATGCCGCCGCGAGCCGAGTGATCGTCGGAACACGGCTTGCGGTGAGCGTGCGTCCTGCCAAGCGTCCCCCAGCGATGGTTCCCCCTCGCGATGATTCGGACGGTAACCACACCCGGTACCGTCATCGCATGGGCAATGTTGCCGATCCGGCGGCGCGCAGTTACCAGGACTTGCCAGCCGACCAGGCTCCGGCGGACCTGGCCGCCGGTGTCACCGTGCGCGAAGTCCTGGAGATGCCGGCGATGACCGGTGCCCGGCTGCTGGCCGGCGGATCAGGGCTCGACCGCGTCGTGCGCCGGCTCAACGTCATGGAAGTCCCGGACGTCCTGTCCTGGGTGAAGCCACACGAGTTGCTCCTGACGACGGGGTATCCGGTGCGGGCTACGCCCGACGGCGTTCCTGCGCTGCTTGCCGCCCTCGACGACCGTGGGCTGGCGGCGGTCGGCATCAAGCTCAACCGCTACCTCGATGCTCTTCCCGATCAGGCGCTCGAGGTAGCCGACGACCGGGGTTTTCCCCTCGTGCAGTTGCCCGAGGGAATCGGGTTCGACGACATCCTCAACCAGGTGCTCACCGAGGTGCTCAACCGGCAGGCATCGCTGCTCGAACGCAGCGAGGAGGTGCACCACGCCCTCGTCGCGGTCCTGTTGGACGGTGGAGGTCTCGACGAGCTGGTCGCGGAGATGGCGCTGGTGCTCGGCGGGCCGGTCTTCGTCACGACCGCGGACGGCAGGGTGCTGGCCGAGGGCGGCGACGCCGACGAGCTGATCACACTGCGGCAGACCCAATGCTTCGACCCGTCCGGTCGGTTTCTCACCGAGCGTGAGCGGCCGGGCGCGCGGTATGACAACTCGGCGGGCTGGCGTGCCGTCGTTCCCGTTGTTGCGGGCAAGTTCGACCACGGCCGGATCGTCACGTTCTCCCGCGAACGGCCGCTGCGCGAGCCCGACCTTCATATCCTCGACCGCGCGGCTGCAGTGACCGCGTTGGCGGTCACCAAGCAACTGGCGGTGCGCGCGGTCGAGGGCAAATACCGAGGCGACTTCCTGCGTGACGTCTTGTCCGGCCGCGCCGGCGACAGGGATGCCGTGGTTGCGCATTGCCGAGCACTGGGTTGGGACGTCGACCGGCCGCTGGTGGCGGTCGTCGCGGAACTGGATCCGGTAGCGCATCCGGTGCACCGGCTCGGACCCGAGCTGCGCCCGGTGCAGGAGCGTTTCTCAGCGGCGTGGGAAGGGGCGGTCCGGATGCAGGACTCGGCCGCGCCGGTCGTCGGTTTTGCGCAGGAGGTCGTGGCGCTGCTGCCGGTGGCGCCGGGCGGCGATCCCGACCGAGTGGTACGCACGGTGGTCCGCGTCGTCTCCGGCGACGGGGGAGGCGGCCGGCGCTCGTTCGCGACCGGTGTCAGCCGCGTGGTCCACGACCCCGAACAGATTCCAGAGGTGTACGAGCAGGCCCGCCGGGCGGTTCATGTGGGTCGGAAGCTGCACGGCGCCAGCGCCGTCGCACATTTCGACGCCTTGGGGTCGTTTCGGCTGCTGAGCCTGGTGCGCGAGCCTGCGGAGCTGCGCCGGTTCGTGGCCGAAACGCTCGGGGAACTCGCTGCCAACGGCGAACCCGAGTCGACTGAACTGCGGCACACCCTGCAGGTGCTGCTGGACACCAACCTCAATGTGGCCGAGGCGGCCCGGCGGTTGTTCGTCCACTACAACACGCTGCGCTACCGCATCGGGAAGCTCGAACGGCTGCTCGGGCCGTTCCCGACCGATCCCGATCTCCGGCTGGACCTCGCGCTGGCGCTGAAGGTCTTGCAGATGCAGGGCATCGACTAGCCAGGCACGTCGCTCCTCGACCGCAGCCGTTCGTCACCCTCGGCGCCCATTCGTCACATCTCGGCGGCACGGACACCCAGGTCGTCGCGGAGTTCGTGGAAGACGAAACCCGCGCAGAGGAGCGGATCGACGAGATCGATGACGAGCGCCGGGACGAGGGCAGAGACGAGCGATAACTCTGCGAGGATCGGGCTGTGAAGCCGTCGTCGTTCGTGTACCACCGGCCGGCGACGGTCGACGAAGCCCTCGAGGTGCTGGCTGAGGTCGGCTCAGAGGGGAAGGTCCTGGCCGGCGGGCAGAGCCTGGTGCCGCTGATGTCGATGCGGCTGGCCGCGCCGGCCCACCTGGTCGACGTCAATAGAGTCGGCGGCCTCGACGGCATCCGCACTGATAACGGCGGTGTATACGTGGGCGCGACCGCTCGGCATGCCGACGTCGAACACGACGACGCTGCGTTCGCAGCCGTACCACTGCTGCGCCAGGCATTGCAGCATGTCGCTCACCCGACCATCCGGAACAGGGGCACCACGGTGGGCAGCCTGGCGCACGCCGACCCGTCCGGAGAGATGACCGCGGTGCTTGCCCTGTTGGGGGGAGCGTCATGCTTCGGCGCCGGGGCGGCGAGCGAACCGTCGATGCGGGGGAGTTCTTCGTCGGGCCGCTGGAGTCGGCAGTCGAGCCGGGTGAGCTTGCGGTCGAGGCGTTCTTCCCGAGACCACCACCGGGTAGCGGGACGGTCTGGGTCGAGGTGTCCCGCCGGCATGGCGACTACGCGGTCTGCGGGGTCGGCGCGGTCGTCACCGTCGACGACGATCAGCGTGTGAAGGCGGCGAGGGTCGGTCTGATCTCGGTAGGCCCGACCCCGGTGGTGGTCGACGTGACCGAAGCCGTGGCCGGTCAACCGCATGACGCGATCGATGCCGCAGGCGCAGGGCTAATGGTGAAGGCTGCGGTGGAACCCGACCCGGACATCCATGCCTCGGCGGAGTATCGCCGTCACCTGGCCGGAACCTTGACCGAGCGGGCCGTGACGGACGCTGCCGCCCGGGCTGTGGAGCTTGGCCGATGACCGACCAGCACGACGTCGAGCTGACCGTCAACGGCGTACCGCGCACCATGCGGGTCACTGCGCGGCGGCTGCTCTCCGACGCCCTTCGGCACGACCTCGGCCTCACCGGAACCCATGTCGGTTGCGAACACGGGGTGTGCGGCGCCTGCACCGTGCTGGTCGACGGCCGGCCGGTCCGCTCGTGCCTGCTGTTCGCGGTGACCGTTCACGGGTCGTCGGTCACGACCGTCGAGGGCTGCTGCGAGCCCGACGGGTCGCTCGGTCCGGTCCAGCAGGCGTTTTGGGACTGCCATGGCCTGCAGTGCGGCTTCTGCACGCCCGGGTTCGTCACCACGATCACCGCGTACCTCGGCGAGAACCCGCAGCCGAACGCTGAGGAGGCCCGTGAGGCAATCGCCGGGAACCTGTGCCGCTGCACCGGGTATCAGAACATCGTCGCCTCGGTGTTACGGGCCGCCGAACTCCGTCGCGAGGCACGGGTATGAGCACGCGCACGATGGGGGAACCGATCGCTCGCCGCGAAGACCCCCGGCTGCTCTCCGGCCAGGGTCACTACCTCGACGACCTCGGTCACACCGCCCTGGCTGCCGCCTTTGTCCGAAGCCCGCATGCTCATGCCCGAGTCGTCGACGTCGACGTGAGCGACGCGCTCGAGGTCGATGGGCTGGTGGCGATCTACACCCACGAGGACCTGCCAGAGCGGTTGGCCGAGCCGTTGCCGCTGTTGATCCCGCACCCGAGCCTGACCAACGGCAAGACGCCGTATGCGCTGGCCAAGGACGAGGTGAACCACGTCGGCGAGGCCGTCGTCATGGTCGTCGCTGCCGACCGGTATCTGGCCGAGGACGCCTGCGAGCGCATCCGGGTCGAGTACGAGGTTCTGCCGCCGGTCGTCGGCATCGCGGCGGCGCGAGCGGCGTCCCGGCTCGTCCACGAGGACGTCCCGGGCAACATCGCGGCCACGATGGTGCAGGAGAACGGGGATGCGGCGGCGGCGGTCGCCGCGTCACCGCGGGTGCTGGAGCTCGACCTCGAGGTGGAGCGCAGTGCGTCGACACCGCTGGAGGGCAAGGGTGTCTACGCGCGCTGGGATCCCGCCGACGCGAGCTTGCGCGTCTACAGCTCTACCCAGGCATCGACCAGCGTCCGGGCCGCCCTCGCCGCCAAGCTCGGGCTGCCGCCCAACCGGGTCGAGGTGGTCGCCCCCGACGTCGGCGGCGGCTTCGGGGTCAAGATCGTCCATCCGTGGCCGGAAGAGGTCCTCGTGCCGTGGGCCGCCATCACCCTGGGGCGCGAGGTCAAGTGGACCGAGGACCGGCGCGAGCACTTCGTCTCCAGCGCCCACGAACGCGGCCAGGTCCACCACGTCCGAGTGGGTTTCGACGACGACGGCCACGTGCTGGGACTCGAGGTCATGTTCTGGCACGACAACGGCGCCTACACGCCGTACGGGATCATCGTGCCGATCGTTACCGCCACCCAGCTGCTGGGGCCGTACAAGCCGACGGCCTACCGGGTGGAGTTCCAGAGCCTCTACACGAACACGGTGCTGGTCACGCCGTACCGCGGCGCCGGCCGGCCGCAGGGCTGCTTCGTGATGGAGCGGGTCATGGACGCGATCGCCGCCGAGCTCGGGCTGGACCGGGCCGAGGTCCGGGAGCGGAACTTCATCCAGCCCGACGAGATGCCCTACGACCACGGGCTGATCTTCCAGGACGGCCGGCCGCTGATCTACGACTCCGGCGACTACCCGGCCACTTTGCAGAAGCTGAAGAAGCTCGTGGGCTGGGATGAGTTCGGGGCCTATCGCGAACAAGCCCGGGCCGAGGGCCGGCGGGTCGGTATCGGCATTGCCTGCTACGTCGAGGGCACCGGCGTCGGGCCTTATGAGGGTGGCTGGGTCAAGGTCGAGAGCGACGGGAGTGTCGTGGTCGCGACCGGTCTGACGACGCAGGGCCAGGGCCATCAGACGGCGTTCGCCCAGGTCGCGGCCGACATCATCGGGGTACCGCTGGACCGCGTGACCGTTGTCACCGGCGACACTAGGCGGTTCGGCTACGCCGTCGGCACCTTTGCCTCCCGCGCGTTGGTGATGAGCGGCAACGCGATCGCTGCTGCGGCCCGCATGGTTCGCGACAAAGCGCTGCGGATCGCGGGCGACGCCCTCGAGGCCGACCCCCGCGACCTGGAGATCATCGATGGTGTCGTCCAGGTACGCGGAGTGCCGACGTCGGCGATCCCGCTCTCGACGGTCGCCGTGCTGTCCAACCCGCTGCGCTACGCCTTCGACGCGGAGTCGGCACGGGCCACCCAGTTCGCCCTGCCGGCCGACCCGGACAAGCCGCCGGTTCCAGAAGGCGAGCAGCCTGGTCTGGAGGCCACCGGCTACTACTCACCGCCCCGGGCGACGTTTGCGAACGGCATGCACGCGGTGGTCGTCGAAACCGATCCGGACACTGCCGAGATCACGATCGTGCGGTACTGCGTGGTCCACGACTGCGGAACACTCGTCAATCCCCGGATCGTAGAGGGACAGGTCCACGGCGGTGTGGCCCAGGGCGTCGGTGGTGCTCTCTACGAGCGAATGGTCTACGACGACGACGGCCAGCTGCTCAACGCATCGTTCATGGACTTCTTGATGCCCTACTCGACCGAGGTTCCCACCATCGAGACCGACCATCTCGAGACGCCGTCCCCACTGAACCCGCTGGGGGTCAAGGGTGCCGGCGAGGCCGGTGTGATCCCGGGGATGGCCGTGTTCGCGTCGGCGATCTCCGATGCCGAGGGGTTCCCGATCACCCGGATGCCGATCTCGCCGAGCGAACTGTTCCATCTGCGCCGCGCCCACGAGGAGGCCACCAACCGATGAAGGTCACCGGGTCCGCCGTCCTGCACGCTCCCCGTGAGAAAGTGTGGTCGGCGCTGCAGGATCCCGCTGTGCTGGTTCGGACCATCCCGGGCTGCCAACAGCTCGAACAGGTCGGACCGGACTCCTACCGGGCAACCGTGACGGCCGGTGTCGCGTCGATCAAAGGCACCTACACCGGCGACGTGCGGCTCACCGACCAGGCTGAGCCGACGTCCTTCGTCCTGCACGCGGCCGGTTCCGGCGCACCGGGCACAGTGAGCGCGGATGTCCAGGTGACCCTCGCCGACGCCGATAGTGGCGCGACCCGGCTGGACTACGACGCCGACGCCGTCGTCGGCGGCGTCATCGGTGGGGTCGGCCAGCGCATGCTCGCCGGCGTCGCGAAGAAGACCGCCGGCGAGTTCTTTGCTGCGGTCGACGACGTCCTCACCGGCCGCGAGAAGCGCGTTCCGAGCGAACCGTCCGTGGCGGCGGGCACGGCGGCTCCCGCTGTGTTCACTGCGCCGTCCCGGGAACGAGCTCCCATGTCGATCACCGACATATCGACTGCGGCAGTCACCGGTGCACTGATTGCCCTGGCCGGAGTCGTGCTCGGCTGGCTCATCACCCGCCGAGCGCAGGAGCGTCCTCGCTGATGTCTTGATCGACCCGGTCCACCGGCAACCAGAGCTGGACCAGTACCACGCCGCCGCTTGGACGAGTGATGTCGAGGGATCCCTCGAGCGTTCTCACCCGGTCGGCGATGTCGCCCAGACTGTCGAGATCACCCTCGACTGTTGCTTCCACGACGAGCCGGCCATCCTTGCTGACCGAACCCACCGTGGTGCGGCCGCTCTCCGACACCCGAGCGACCAACACATAGGCGGTCGACTCGACGACTGCCGGAAGCCGCCCGGTCGGAGCGGATAACACGCGAATGTGTCGGGACTCTGCAAGCGCGTTCAGGGCGGCCGCGAGACCTTGGTCTCTGAGAACGACCGGGTAGAGGCCTCGGGCCAGCTGACGCAGTTCGGCGATCGCGTGTTGGAGCTCGCCGTCGGCCGCTTCGAGCTCCGGGGTATTCGTGGATACCCGCGACCGAAGCAGGCGAAGCGCCAACGACAGGCCGACGAGCCGCTGCTGCGCGCCGTCGTGCAGGTCGCGCTCCAGGCGCCGGCGCTCCTCGTCGCCCGCAGCCACGATCCGGGTGCCTGACGACCGGAGGTCAGCCAGCTGGGCCAACGCCGCTGCCTGAAGGCGCTCGTTCTCGAGACCGAGATGTACGGCGGAAACCAGGTCGTCGACCATCTCGGGACTGCCGAGCAGGCCGGGTCGGTGTATCAGGACAGCCTCATCCGTACCTCCGTACCGCAACGTCGTCATGGATCGACCATCAGGTGGAGGCACCTCGACCTCCCGTCCCGTCGCGTCCACATGGCGGCTGCCGCCGTCGATGGGATAGCCGATCACCAGGTCAGGGTCTGCGAGCCGGGCTGCCATGGCGGCGCGAAGGTGGCCAGTTTCGGCTGCGCCGGCGAGGTCGACGACCAAGCTGGTCAGTGCGCGGTGAGTGAGCCGGGCCCGGACCAGGTCGGCAAGAACCGCACCAGAAAGCAGGACGAGAGCGACGGCTTGAGCTAGCCACAGCTGTGCATCCCGCTCGTTGCCGCCGAGGAACCCGCGGTCCAGGCTGCCGACGTAGTATCCCAGCACGGAGGCCAGATAGCCGAGCGCGCAGGCGGACACCAGGCCGAACGAGCGGCGGCTGGCGCCGCTGGCGCGGAACAACCGCCAGGCGATGGTCACGAGCGCAGCCACGGCCCATACCGTGGCCAGCCGGACTCCCCATCGGTTGAGCTCGATCCACACGCTGGGCTGATCCGTGACCAGGAGCAGGTTCGAGGCACACTCGGGGCACCCCTGAGACTCCGCCGAGAAGACCACGCCGGAGGCAACCCCGAGCAGGCCCACCGTGATCACGTACCCGGCGATCACGACCAGGCGGGCCGGCCGCGAGCGGAGCCGCCCGGCCGGATACCCGAGCGCAAGGTGGACGACCACGGCCGGGCACGTCGCGTACAGGGCAACACCGACAGTGAACACGACGGCGGACCTGGTGGCCGGATTATCCCATTCCGCCAGGAACCAGGCACATCCGGCGCCGTACAGTAACAGCGGCATGCCGAGTGTTCGCCGGCCGAGCCCGAGGATCAATCCGGCGACCATGAGCGACCATCCACCGGACAGAAGGGCAACCGCGCCGAACGTGGTGGACAGTGCAAGTGAGAACCCGGCACCGGAGCTGGCGACGTTGAGCGTAAACAGGCCGAGTGTTACGCCGAGCGCCAGCAATGCCAGCAGAACGGGCTTGCCCCACTTCTCCCGATCCACCTACCAACTATCGCGGCGACAAGCATCGTGCGGGAGAGGGTTTTCCCTGATCCGAGTTGGCAAGAGTCGCGGGACTGCCCTGATGTCGCGGGACGACGCCGTTCCTAGCGTCAGCGCCACCGACTAGGGAGGTGCCTGATGCACAGAACGAAAACGTCCCGATGGGCAGCCGCCGCCACCGTGCTAGGCGCGGTCGTGGCCACGTCCGCCTGCCAAGGCCCGGACCGGGCCGGCGGAGACGCCGACGTCGAGCCGACCATCCTGACCTTCGCCCAACCTAACGAGGGAACCCCACCGGATCAGCTGCTGGCCTGGGCCGAGCAGGTGGACCGGCTCACAAATGGATCGCTACAGATCGAGTTCGAGAACGGTTGGCGACTCGGTCAGGCGGACTACGAGTCGGCCACGATCGCCGATGTGCAGACCGGCGAGATCGACATGGCGTGGGTCGGCGCCCGTGCCTTTGACCGGGCCGACGTCACCAGCTTCCAGGCGCTGCTCGCGCCGATGCTCGTCGATAGTCACGACCTGCAGGCAGAGGTCTTCGAGGAAGGCATCCCGCAGCAGATGCTGGCGGGGCTCGAGCAGCTGGACCTGGTCGGGGTGGGCGTCCTGCCCGGGCCGATGCGGAAGGTGCTCGGCGTCGAGAAGGCGTTCACCAAGCCGGCCGACTTCGCTGGTGAGGTGGTCGGAATGCAAGACTCGAAGGTCACCGAGTTGTCGTTCGCAGCGCTCGGTGCCACGACAAAGATGCTCCCGAGTGGGGCCGACATCGATGGTATCGACGCGTACGAGCAGCAGCTGTCGTCTATCTGGGGCAACCGCTACCCGGGTTTTGTCACCTCAAACCTCAACCCGTGGCCGCGCCCACTGGTGCTGTTCATCGGTCAGTCGGCCTACGACAGCCTCACCGATAGCCAGCAGCAGGCGATGACCTCTGCAGCGGAGGACGCGATCCTGCAGGCGCTCGATGCGTCCCGCGCCGAGGACCGCGAGTCCGTTGCTGCACTCTGCGCTGTGGGTCTCGAGTTCGTTGATGCGTCTGCCGACGACCTGGAGAGTCTGGAACACGCCTGGGCGTCGGTGTACGACGAACTCCGCGCGAACCCGGACACCAGCGATTGGATCGACCGCATCGCTGCCCTCAAAGCGTCTCTGGGTGTCGGGCCGGACCAGGCCCAGTGCGATGAGCCGGCGCAGCAGCCGGCGGCCGGATCGGGGCTGCCCGACGGCACATACGAGATGACGCTGACTGCGGATGACATCCGTACGGGGTGCCCACCTGGCCAGCCCGGTGCCGAGGCCCTCGAGCCACTGACCGAGTTCGACGAGGTCTTGTTCGAGAACGTCGTCGAGAACGGCGCGATAACCCAGTTCGCCTACCCCGGCGGCGAGCAGGAAGTCGGCTGGACCGGCACCTACCGCATCTTCCGCGACACCTTCGAGTTGCTCGAGGAAGGGACGGACGAGCCGTTGGCCATGACGTGGTCGTTCGACAGCAAACAGCTCGTGCTGAGCGACATGCGCACCGATTTCTGCGATCACCGGACCGTATGGACGACGCACCCATGGGTGTTGGTCACCGAGAGTTCGGACGAATCGAGCCTCGAAGGCACTTGGACCACCACGTTGACCGAAGCCGACTGGGCGGGCGAGCCCGAGAGTGGTCCGCCCGGCGTATTCATCCTCACCTTCGAGGACGGGGTGGTCACCGTGACCGATCCCGGTGCTGAGGTGGGGTACCGGGCGAACTACCGGGTGTTCAGAGACCGCATCGAGACCAGCGGCGGTGTTGACGACCTCACGGCGACCTTCGCTGTGGACGGTGACACGCTGACCCTGAGCGAGATCGAAGCCCCAGGGCCGTACGTCGTGGTGTGGGGATCCCGCCCGTTTGCACGGCAATAACAGTGACCCGAGTCCGCGCGTCAGGGGCAGCCCTGATGCGCGGACCCTGTTGGTGCTTGATGATCGCGACATGGGTCGTACGTTGCTGATCGTGGACGACCACGCCGGCTTCCGGACGTTTGCGCGAGCACTCCTGGAGTCGGAGGGTTATGACGTGGTCGGGGAGGCGGCGGACGGCGCATCCGCCGTCGCGGCCGCTCGACGGCTCCGGCCGGCAATAGTCCTGCTGGACATCGCCCTGCCAGATATCGATGGGTTCGCGGTGTGCGAACAGATCACCGACGGCGGCGAGGAACAACCAGTTGTTGTGCTGACATCGAGTCGTGACGAGTCGTCCTTCCGCGACCGGATCGCTCGCAGCAACGCCAGCGGATTCATCCCCAAGCACGACATCTCGGCCACCGCGCTAGCCAAGCTGACCGGCTGAGATGGCCGACCCACTCCTGCAGATCGCCGACCCAATCGTGGGCATGGTCTTGCTGGCGTGCGGAGCCATCACGTGGGCCCGCCGGCCGAAGAGTCGCGTTGGGCTCCTGCTGGTCGTGGCCAGTGGATGCTGGTTCCTGGGGAGCCTGTGGAGTGCAGCCGTATTCCTGCACCGGGGCCCCTTGGTGCACTTGCACCTGTCCTACCCGACCGGTCGAGTGCGCCGGCGGCTCACCGTCGTGGCCGTGGTGGCCGCGTACGTCGTGGCAGTCGTCGAAGGACTTGTCGAGAGCCCCTGGCTGACATTGGGTCTCGCCGTCCTCGTGGCTGTTGCCGCCGTCGACGTATTCGCGAGGACGTCAGGGAAGGCGCGCAAGGCAGGCGGGCCGGCCCTCGGAGCCGCCCTGGCATTTGCCGGTGTTCTTGCGCTGAGCAGCGCGAACGTACTGCTTGGTTGGGACGCCGACCGTCCCGTTCTGCTGGTCTACGACCTGACGATCTGCGCGGTGGCGGTCACCCTGACGGCAGACTTGCTCTGGGGTCGGTGGACCGATGCCACAGTCGCGGACTTGGTCACCCAACTCGGTGGCCACGCCGACACCGTCGGCTTTCAGGGCGAACTGCAGCGGGCTTTGGGAGACCCGACGCTGATGGTGGGGTATTGGGTGGCGGAGCTGGGTGGATACATCGACGATGCCGGCAGGGTCCTCGATGTCCGCGGGGGCGACGGGCGTGCGGTCACCGACATCGAGGACGACGGTGAGCCCGTGGCCGTTCTCGTCCATGATCCAGCGGTACTCGACGACCAGGCGCTCGTAGACGGAGCAACGGCGGCGCTCCGGCTCGCCGTTGCCAACGCGCGGATGCGGGCCCAAGTCCAGGCCCGCGTGGGTGAGCTTTCAGCGGCGCGTCGCCGGATCGTCGAAGCGGCCGACGAGCAGCGGCGTGTCCTGGAATCCGAGCTTGCGGCCGGGGCCGAACGGCATCTGAACGTGGTCGCCGGGCTTCTCGACGAGCTCCATGATCGGGCCGACGGGTCAGTTCAGGTCGCACTCGGCGGAGTGCGGGCGGAAGTGCGCGGCACCCAGGACGAGCTCCGCGAGTTTGCTCAGGGAATAAGGCCTCCGTTGTTGGGTTCGGGCGGCCTGCGAGCAGCCATCCCGGTGCTGGCGGCGCGCGGATCCGTGCCCGTCCAGGTGGACATCACGGTTGGCCGCCTGGCACCCGCGATCGAGTCCGCCGTCTACTTCGTGTGCGCGGAAGCGCTCACGAACATCGCCAAACACAGCGCCGCCGAGCACGCCCGGGTCAGCGTCAGTGTTGATGGGGCAGATGTCGTCGGGCGAATCGTGGACGATGGGATCGGCGGCGTGGATCGACAAGGACTGGGACTACGAGGACTCGCGGATCGCGTGGAAGCCCTGGGTGGGAGCCTGCGAGTTCACGACGCTACCAACGGCGGGACTGTCCTCGAGGCGCGGATTCCAGTGCAGGCCGGGCCATGAGAGTAGTGATCGCGGACGACTCGGTGCTGCTGCGCGAGGGCCTGGCCCGGCTGCTGGTCGAGGCAGGCTGCGACGTGGTTGCCACAGCACCTGATGCTGCCGGTCTGTTTCGCGAGGTGGAGCTGGCCAGCCCGGATGCGGTGATCGTCGACATCAGGATGCCGCCCACCCACACAGACGAGGGCATCGCGGCAGCACGTCAGATCAGGACCGCCCATCCAGGAATCGGCATCCTGGTGCTCTCGCAGTATCTCGAGTCCGATTACGCCATGCGGCTGATCACCGACGCACCCGAACACGTCGGATACCTACTCAAGGAGAGGGTGTCTGACGTCGCGGTTGTCGTCGACGCACTTCGACGCGTCGTCGAGGGTGAGTGTGTGGTCGACCCGACCATCGTCTCGACGCTGTTGCGCAGACCACGTGATCGAGGGCCGCTGGATCGCCTCACCTCGCGTGAGACCGAGGTGCTCGCTCTGATGGCTGAGGGACGGTCCAACGCGGCGATCGCCGACGGCCTCGTGATGAGCCCGAAGACGGTCGAGGCACACGTGAGTCAGATCCTGCAGAAACTCGACCTCCCGGCGTCGCCCGGCGACCATCGGCGAGTCCTCGCCGTGCTCCACTACCTGCGATCTGCCGGCTGACGCGCCTTACGGTCCCAGCCGCGGCGTGAACCGTACGCGCCCGGCATACGTGAGAACCGACGTCCGGGTGCGGGCAGTATCACCGCGGCGCTCTAACCGGAGGTCGGTATGGAGCCACAGACCGTCGACTATCTCGTCGTAGGTGCTGGGCCGGCTGGCCTGCAACTCGGGTACTTCCTGGACCGGGCCGGCCGGGACTACCGGATCCTCGAGGCCGGCAGCGCCCCGGGGAGCTTCTTCCAGACATTCCCCCGGCATCGGCGGATGATCTCGATCAACAAGCCGCACACCGGACACGACGATCCCGAGCTCACGCTGAGGTGGGACTGGAACTCGCTGCTGAGCGACGATCCTGAGCTCCGCTTTACCCGATACACGGCTCGGTATTTCCCCGACGCCGACGACTATCTTCGCTACCTGAACGACTTCGCGACGACGCATGCGCTGAGAATCAGGTACGACACCCGGGTGGTCGAGGTCGCCCGGCTGCAGGTCGACGGCGATGGCCGCGGTGAGTTCGTCGTCACCGATGCATCTGGTCGGCGCTACCGGGCCAGGCGAGTGATCGCGGCGACGGGCTTCACCAATCCGTACATCCCTCCCATCCCCGGCATCGAAACCGCGGAGCGTTACGTCGATGTCCCCATCGACCCCGAGGGCTTCACAAACCAGCGCGTCCTGCTCATCGGCAAGGGGAACTCGGCCTTCGAGACGGCCGACAACCTGACCGAGAAGGCCGCGGTCATTCACATCGCTGGGCCGAGCTCGATCAGGTTTGCCTGGCGAAGCCACTTCATCGGTCACCTGCGCGCGGTGAACGCCCGGTTTCTCGACACCTACCAGCTGAAGACCCAGAACTCGGTCCTGGACTGCATGATCAAGCGGATCGAGCGGCGTGCCGACGGACGGTACCTCGTCGCGGTCGAGCTACCTACGCCGGGACGACACCGCCGAGTTCGTCTACGACCGGGTCATCGCCTGCACGGGATTTCGGATGGACGCCTCGATCTTCGCGCCGGAGTGCCGCCCGAAGCTCACCATCCGGGACCGATTCCCGGAGCTCACCCACGAATGGGAGTCGGTCAACGTCCCGGACCTCTACTTCGCCGGGACCCTCACCCAGGTCGCGCGATTTCAAGAAGTACACCAGTGCGTTCATCCATGGGTTCCGGTACGGCATCCGCGCCCTGCACCCACATCCTCGACCAGAAGTACGAGCACGTCCCATGGCCATGCCGCGACCTCCGCGCAGATCCGGCGGAGCTGGCTGACGCGGTTCTCGCCCGGCTCAACCGCACGTCCGCGCTATGGCAGCAGTTCCACTTCATGAGCGACGTGGTGTTGGTCGACGGGTCAGGTGACGGGCAGGCGCACTACTACGAGGAGGTGCCAGTCGACTACGTCCGGGCGAGCGATCTCGGCAAGTCGCGGGACTGCTTCACGTTCACACTCGAGTACGGCGCCGGGCCACGACGAGATCGACCCGTTCGACATCGCGGTCGGGCGCGACGTGGGAGGACGCACACAAGCACGATGACCGCTACCTCCACCCGGTGGTGCGCCACTACCGCCACGGGACGCTGTTCGAGCGAGCTACGACTGAAGGAGAACCTCGACAACGACTGGACTGACGAGACCGAACACCGCGAGCCGCTGCGGGAGTTCATCGCCGGCCAGCTGGCGGCGGACCGGCCCAGACAGGCACCGATCGAGGTACCGGAGCAACCAGATCCGGCTACGCATCGACCGCAGTTCGTCAACGTCCGCGACGTCGAGGAAGCGGCGCGGAAACGTGCTGGATCCCGTCCACTACGACTACTTCGTCAGCGGTGCGCAGGACGAGGTGACGATGCGCGCCAACGAGGCGGCGTTTCGGCCGGCTCGCGCTCGTGCCCCGGGTCCTGCGCGGCGCCGGCGAACCGACGCTCGACGTCTCCCTGCTTGGCGGTGCGACACCAGCGTGCCCGATCCTTCTCGCGCCGACGGCGTTCCACCGCCTGGCGCACCCCGACGCCGAGCTGCGCGACGGCGCGGGCGGCTGCCGCCGCCGGCATCGATCATGATCGCGGCGATGGCTGTCCACCGTCGCGATCGAGGACATCGCCGCGGCCGCCCGCACGGTCGCCAGCAGAACCCGCGCTGTGGTTCCAGCTCTACATCCAGCCCGACCTCGGCTTCACCGAGGCGATCGTCCGGCGGGCCGAAGCCGCCGGCTGTCGCGGCGCTGGTGGTCACGACGGACTCGCCGGCTCTCGGCCGCCACGAGCGCGACGACCGCAACGACTTCCACGACCTGCCCGCCAGGCCTGCGCTGCGAGAACCTGCGCGAGCTGCGCGGCCGGGAGCCGGGCAGCGTTCGACAGGTTCGTCTGTCGCCGCTGATCTCGTGGAGCCACCTCGACTGGCTGCGCGAGATCAGCGACCTGCCGATCCTGCGTCAAGGGCATCCTGCATCCCGAGGACGCCCGGCTGGCCATCGACCGCGGCGTCGATGCGCTCGTCGTCTCCAACCACGGCGGGCGCCAGCTCGACACCGCGCCCGCGACGATCGAGCAGCTGCCTCGGATCGTCGAGGCTGTCGACGGGCGGGTTCCCGTGCTCCTCGACGGTGGGATCCGGCGCGGGACCGACGTGGCCAAGGCGCTCGCCCTCGGTGCGGATGCGGTCGCGGTCGGACGTCCGGCGCTGTGGGGTCTCGCCGCGGACGGCGAGCGCGGCGTGGTCAGCGTCCTGGAGATACTGCGCAACGAGCTCGCTCACACGCTGACCCTGTGTGGTGCGCTCGCTGCCTCGCCCGGCGCGACCTTGAGCGCGTGACCAGGTGCGAGGAACGCCGATGCTGACGCCGGCTCCCGGCAAGCCGGTGGTCGCCTTGCGGATGCGGGTCTTCGCCTGGGTCAACGGCGACGAGGGAATCCCGATACCCGGCCCGCTCGTCGACACCGACGCGGTTCGTGCGAGGTCTACTCCCATCCCGCGGCAAACGGCCGGAGCCGGGGGGCCGCCCTCTCCGACCTGTTCTGGTACTGGCTCGCTCCTGGGCCGCACGTTCACCAGGAGCACCTCGAGGCGGGCGAGCGCTACGACGACGTCGCGCGCACCACCCGACGGTTCCTCGCCCGGCCGCGAAGCCGAGGTCGCTGCACTCACCGAGCGCTGCACTGCGCGCGCGTCCTCGACGAGCTCGGCACGAACGGACGCTGCGCCTGGTCCGGCTGCGCGATCTGACGATGCCGATCTGGGCAGAGTTCTACTACGAGCTCGTGTTCGGCGAGCGCTGCCCGTCGACGCGCGCGGCGCTCATCGTCGGCGAACGCCGACCGACGTCATCACAGCGCTCAAATGCTGCGGGCTGCGGCACATGGACAAGCGGGACCGGCTGACGCGGTTCCTCCGCGCGACGGCTCGAGCAGCCGGTCAGCCTGCCCAGCCGCTGCCCGACGCTGCTCTCGCCCGAGGAGCAGGCGTGGTACCTGCAGGGCGACGTTCTTCAACACCGCGGTCGTGCAGATGTCGGAGGCGATCGGCGCACCTGCTGCTGGCCCTCGCCCAGCACCCGGAGGTGCAGCAGCGTCTCGCGGCCGATCCGGAGGACCACGTCTACTGCGGACCAGGTGATCGACGAGATCGCTGCGACGTTATCCGCTGTTCGGCATCGCGCACCGGATCACGACCGATGAGATCGTCGTCGCCGGGACGACGTCGATTGCCAGCCGGATCGGTGCTCTGCTTCAACTACCCGGAGTTCCACGCGCACCGGCTTCCAGCGTCCCGACGACTTCGACCCCGATCGGTGGCAGCACCTGGACCGGCGAGAGGCGAACTACATCCCGTTCGGGGTCACGGCGAACCGGCCCTGTCCGGCGCGCGGTGTCGCTCCGCTCACCATGTGGGTGGTCGCACGCGAGGTGTTGCGGCGCTTCGAGCTGCAGTCGTCGGCGACGCACACCCGCTCTCTTCCCAGCCGAGGGCCGTGCTTGCTGGTGCGCCGGAACAGCCACGACCGGCCTCGGCGGCGTGCCGGCCTGCTGGCGTTCATGCGCATCCGCGACCGGTGGGAGGACCTGTGGCGCAGCCTGGTGCAGCTCGTTCTCGGCACCTACATGGTGGTCGCCGCTCGCCGGCAACGCCTCGCCCAGCGGTACTTCGAGCCGGAAGTACGCCTCGATGACCGGTCGTCGGTGGGCGCTGCTCAGCCCCGAAGCAGCGGAGGGAGGCCTGCATGAAGGTGATCGGTGTCGGCGTCGGCCGCACCGGAACGCTGTCGTTGAAGGCCGCTCTCGAGCGGCTCGGGTTCGGTCCGTGCTTCCACATGCGCAACGTGCTCGACCACCCGGAGCGCCTGCCGTCGTGGGAGGCCGCGGCGGCCGGCTCGGCGGTCGACTGGGACGCGATCTTCGCCGGCTACGAGTCCAGTGTCGACTGGCCGGGCGCGGCGTTCTGGCTCCAGCTGACCGACCGCTATCCAGATGCCAAAGTGATCTTGACGGTCCGCGATCCCGAGCGCTGGTACGACAGCGTGCGGGAGACGATCTACCAGCTGTTCGGCGGTGGCACCGAAAGCCCGCTGGCGGAGAAGGCATTACGGAGAATTCCCGGAATCGCGACGATGCACGAGTTCAACCGCAAGCTGGTATGGGACGGGCCGTTCTTACAGGGACGCTTCGACGACCGGGACTGGGCCATCCATGCGTTCCTCCGGCACAACGCCGCGGTGCGGGAGGAGATACCACCCGAACGGCTGCTCGTCTTCGAGGTCAGCGAGGGCTGGGGGCCATTGTGCGACTTCCTCGGAGTGGACAAACCAGACGAGGAGTTTCCCCGGCTGAACGACCCGGCGGCGTTCTGGGGGCGAGTGCGAGATCGCCTTGCCGAGGGCGCCGTCTCCCCCCATCCCGCAACCACGGAGCAATGAACCGTTGTGGATACGGATTCGTGGACAGAACAGGTGAGGAACCGCGGCCGGATATGAGGTGACGAGCGGATGACCACGACACTCAAGCACTGGGTGACCGAGCTCAACACCACGTACCATCGCACGGCCCTGACTGTGTTCCTCGTCATCGTGCTGGCCCACTGGGCCGAACACATCGTCCAGGCCATCCAGATCTGGGTCCTCGGGTGGCCGATTCCCGAAGCGCGGGGAGTGCTCGGCCTCTGGTTCCCCTGGCTGGTCACCTCCGAGGCACTGCATTACGGCTACGCCCTGATCATGCTCGTCGCTTTTATCCTCCTGCGCCCCGGGTTCACCGGCGCGGCACGCACCTGGTGGACGATTGCGCTGGGCATTCAGGTGTGGCACCACATCGAGCATCTGCTCCTGCTCGCGCAGGCGCAGACCGGAGTCTTCCTCCTGGGCAACGAGGTACCGACCAGTGTCATCCAGCTTGTGGTGCCACGTGTGCAGCTACACCTGTTCTACAACACGGTCGTCTTCGTTCCGATGATCGTCGCCATGGTGCTGCACCGGCGGCCATCCGCCTCGGAGCAGGCCGAGCAGACCTGTACCTGCGCACAGGCCCGCGTATACGCCCAGGCATGAAGGCCACCCGAGCCTCGGGATTCTCTGTGGCCGTCGCGACGGTCGTCGGCGCCCTCCTGCTCATGCTCGCGCTGCCGAACGTGGACCCTGTCGTGCGCGCGGCCCGGGCCGACGGAGAGCCTGGCACGTTCGTCGCCGAGCGGCTGAGCTGCATCGGGCATCTGGGCCATGACGCATGTTCCTGGTATGGCACGTTCCGCCCGCGCGACAACAGCGACGTTCGAGCGGACGTGTACCTGTACGGCGGCGACCGGGACACCCTTCGGCCCGGCCAGCAGGTTCCCGCTGTCGATACCGGCCGGAGGGGCCGGGTCTATCCGCCCAGTGGCTCCAACGAATGGGTCGTCACCGCCGGGCTGCTCGTCGGGGGTTGCCTCCTGCTTGTTCCGTTGAGCCGCCGGGCCGCAGGGATGCTTCGCCCCGGTCGGCGGAGCGCTCGCTCGGGCACGCCGACGCAGGTCGGCCCATGAGGCTCTTTCCCCAGCCGCTTGTCGATGCTCTGGCGGAGGCACCCGACCGGACAGCGTTCGAACACGGACCGCGTCGCCTCTCCTACGACGAGACGCTCATGATGGTTCGCCGCATAACGGCCGGCCTGCGACACGCCGGACTAGGACCACGCCGTGTCGTCGCCATGGTCGTCTCCCTCACGCCGGAGGCGTTCGCCGCGCACCTGGCCGCGTACGCCCTCGGTTGCGTCGTCGTGGGCGTACGTCCGGGATGGACTGCTTCGCATCTGTCTGGAGTGCTCGGCCGAGTCGACGCGGTGGTCGTCGACGCTGCGACCGTGACGCCGGAGCTACTCGAGATCGCTGGTTCTGCCGCCGTACTCTCCCTCGGCGACTGTCCAGGCGCTGACGACCTGCTGGCGACGACCGATGACGGCCGGCCGATCACTGTGGAAGCCCGAGCGCCCGATGTCGCCCGGGTGAACTTCACCAGCGGCAGCAGTGGGCGGCCCAAGGGCTGCGCCTGGACGTATGAGGCGCTGCATCCGGCGTTCGACCCGGTCCGGTGGCCGCCGGACCTGGCGAGGCTGATCTCCTGCTTCGAGCGCTGCCTGGTCTACGGCAGCTGGGTCCATGCCGGCGATGATGACTTTTGCCGGGCGCACCTTGCTGGTCGGTGGGACGGTGGTCGTCGGCGGCGATGACGAGCGGCAGGATCTACCGCGGGTGATCGAGCAGCTCCGGATCACCGGTGCTCTCACGCTCGTTCCCGCGCTGCACCGGCTGCTCGACGTGCTCGATGAGCACCCGGTCGACGTCTCGTGCCTGCGTGCTCTGGTGGTCACCGGCTCGCCGGCCACTCCGCGGCTTCTCGCTGACGCGGTCGCTCGACTCGGCCCGGTGGTTTGGCAGGGATACGGGCAGAGCGAGTCGGGAATGATCTCGCTGCTCACGCCCGATCACATCCGGCGCTCACGCCGCGCCGCGCTCGAGTCGGTCGGGAAGGTTCTGCCGCATGTCGAGGCCAGCGTTCGCGATAGGTCCGGCGCGGCTGTGAGCGTCGGTGGGACCGGCCACATCTTCGTGCGCTCACCGCAGCTGATGGCGGGCTACTGGGGTGAGGACGCGCCCGGGACCCCCGCCGTGTTACGGGACGGCTGGCTGGACACCCGTGACATCGGCTACCTGACGCCGGACGGATTTCTCCACCTGACCAGCCGAGCGCGTGAGGTCATCATGGTAGAGGGACATATCCGGTACGCGGGCCCGATCGAACGGGTCCTCGCCGGGCATCCGGACGTCGACCAGGCGTATGTCGTGGGAGCACCGGATGAGTGGGACGGTGAAGCGATCCACGCGTTCGTGGTGCCGCGCGACGGTACTGCACCCGATCCCGACACCCTGTCGTCGCTGGTCCGCGCCGAGCTCGGCGCCGCCAACGTCCCGATGACCATCACATCCCTCACCGACGTCCCACTCACTGCTGGTGGCAAGCCCGACAAGGACGCCCTGCTGCGTGATCTCCACGGTCACGACACCTGATGGGCGGCTCGACGAGCCGGGCCGACAGGGGCTGGGTAGGCACGATCCAGGGCGCCTCGTCCGGAGCGTCGGGATCGGCGCGCCATCGGGTAGCCACCACGTCGACCGCGACCGGGTAGATGGTCAACGAGGCATCGGACGCGATGTGCAGACGCAGAAAACTCTTGACGTCTTCGATGCCGAGCCCGGCGTAGAGCTCGTTGACGTTGACCTGGAAACGGCTGCCGACGATCAGATAGGCACCGACGATGGACGCATCGACGAATCGCGATCACCGGCAGGTAGACCGCGAATGCCAGGACGATCGACCACGGGCTCGGCAGCTGCGAAATGGGTAGCGCTGTCCATGCCGCGGTACCGACGACACCCAGTGCGACATGCGGGACGGCGTGCAGCAGTGCCGCGATCCAATGCCGCAGCTTGGTTCGGTCCAGAGCGGTGATGGTCGCGAACAGAACAGTCCCCGTCAGGACGGCGCAAACCGCCACGGCGATCGGCGCATTGAGCCATCGTCCGTGTGCGGTTCGCAGGGCGAACATCAGCAGCGTCTGCATGAGGCCGAGCAGGATCAGCAGTCCCGGGTTCCGCATGGGCAGTCGCCAGAAGATTCGCCAACCGAGGGCGCGCGATCTCGCCGGCGTCGGAAACGTAGTGGCCTGGTCGTACGGCTGTGGCGCGCTGGCCTTGCGGGTCAGTGTTGCCGGTGGGGGAACCGTGATCCGCATGGGCAGATGGGCCGTCCCGACGAGGTACGCTCCGCCGCCCCCGCACGTGATCAGCTCCCGGCCACGTCCGTCGGGTCCGCTTCCGGAGTACCGGGCGTAGTGGTGCGCGTCCCCGGAGAGCATGATCGGCACGCGCGCCTGCGTCGGCTCCACGACCGTGCGCACGAAGTAGTCGAGGCTGTCGTAGGCGTCCGGAGACTGGTCCGAGATCACCCAGGTCGGCCGGGGTGTACACACGATGACCCGGTCGTCAGGTCGCAGGTCCTTGGCCGCTGCGGTGAAATACCGCAGCTGCGGCTTGTCGATGTAGACGTCGAGCTGCGTGTCGATGGCGAACAGCCACCATCGATGTGGCAGCGCGAGGGCGAAGTAGCTGCGCTGCTGCCGGGTCTGCCATCCGCCGATGCACTCGCCTTGGGCGAACAGCCGAAGGAATGCGGTCAACCCGTCGTACCAGTCGTGGTTGCCGGGCAGTGCGTAGAGATCGGGAGTCTCCTGCGTCTTCACCGGCAAGGCGGCCGTGTACGGGCCTTTCCACCGGTTGCCATACGCGGTGCCCGATGCCGTCGGATAGACCTGGTCGCCGCCGAGCACCAGGAGGTCGCCGCGCGGCAGGACGAGCGGCGGCGCACCGTCGGGTCCGGATACCTCGAGCGTCGGACGAGCAATGAGTGACGCAATCGAGTACGTGGCGTCGAAACCATCACCCACGTCCGCGGTGTAGTCGAGCCAGAGTGCGTCGGCTGCTGAGTAGTCATGGCGGTTCTCGCCAAGGACGGCTTGCATCTCTCGTTTGTCGAGATAGGCGCCGAACAGGTCCGAGAAAACCGTGCGGACGCCCGTTCCCGCGAGTAGCCGTGGATTGAGCCAGGGAACCGCGCGCTGAGGGGTGAAACCGAGTTCCTGCGGGGAGAGGTCGCGCGGTCTGTTCTCACGCATGGGGAGGACCATACGGTGGTATCCAGGCCGGTGACCGTCAGGCTCGAAGGGAGGCTGGATGCGTACCTTCACCGCCGCGGCCGTCCAGGTCCAGCCGGTTCACCAGCGACTCACCGCCGAGACGATCAAGGCCAACGTCGACCACTGCGTCGGCTACGTCGAGCGCTGCGTGGACGCGACGGCGGCTGAACTGGTCGTCCTGCCGGAGACGGCGACGACCGGCTTTACCCCGGGGTGTTCAGCGGACGAGCTCTGGGATGTCCTCGGAGATCCGGACGGCCCGACCGTGCGGCCACTGGCCGAGGTGGCTCGCCGACTGGGCGTTCACCTGGCCTGGGGCACCTATTCGCGGGGGGACGAGCGTGGCGTCGTCTACAACTCGGCAATGCTGGCGGGTCCGTCGGGCGAGGTGCTCGGCGTCTACCGCAAGACCCACCCGTTCTGCACCGAGCTGCGTTCACGAGGGGGTTGGGTCACGCCGGGGGATGACGTCTGCGTGGTGTCGACGGAGCTGGGCCGGATCGGGTTGATGGTCTGTTTCGACGGCGACTTCCCCGAGCTGGCGCGGATCATGGCATTGCAGGGTGCCGAGGTGCTGAGCCGGCCGTCGGCTCTGCTGCGCTCGGCAGACATCTGGGAGCTGACGAATCGGGCTCGGGCGTACGACAACCACGTGTACGTCGTCGGCGCCAACGCCGTCGGGATCGATCCGGGCGGCGTGCTCTACTTCGGCAACTCGATGATCGTGACGCCCACAGCCGAGGTGCTCGCCTGGGGCTCGACGCACGAGTCATGGGTGAGCGCTCGGCTGGATCCGTCGATCGCCCTGGCGTCGCTCACTCCGGGGTCGAGTGTTCGACAGGGTTTCGATCATCTGGCCGAGCGCAACCTGGCCCTGCTGCGTCGGCACGCTGACACGCTGCTCGGCGAGGGTGCGACGTCGTTCCCATACCAGCCGGCTGGTGGCGAGGGCCGTTAGTCGTAGGCATGCCGGAACTGGATGCTCATCCGCGGACCGGCGGACTTGACTTTGGGCACTGCATGATCCCAGGTGCGCTGGCACGAGCCACCCATCACCAGTAGGTCACCACGGTCGGGTACGAACCCGACCGACCGGCCGCCGCCCTTGGGGCGCAACTTGAACGGCCGCGGCGACCCCAACGAGACCAAGGCCACGGTCGCCTCCTCGAGCTCACGGGCCACCCGGTCGCCATGCCAGGCCACGCTGTCCGAACCGTCGCGGTAGAGGTTGGCACCGATCTGGGTGAATGCGACGTCGTACCGAGCGCTCAGCGCCTTGGCCATCTCGGCGAGGATCGGCAGCGGCGGGTCTTCCTCACGCAGCTTCCACCGATGGGTCAGCCGCGGTTCGGGGAGGCGTCGCTCGTACATCCAGCGTTCCTGCTGTCGCCACGGCGTCAGCTCGAGCAGGTGTGCGAACAACTCGTCGGCCCCGCGAACCCAGCCGCGAACCTCATCGACCCATGCGACGCGGTCCAGGTCGTGTCGCCGGACACCCGCAAACGACTCGTCGAACCCGACGTCGCCGCCGGCGAGCAGCGAGGCCTGCCACGCCAGTTGTCTCGGCTCAGCCACCGGAGCGCTCCGACTGGACTCGGGCATTCCGCGTCATCCCGACTCCGCACACTCGTTCGATTCTACTGATGTCAAAACGGGGGAATTTCCACGTCGCCGTTGGGCGGACTCGGACTGGTCTCGGGTGGACCCGTGCTCGGCGGACCGGTCTTGGGTGGATCAACGTCCGGGTGGCCACGGACAAAGGGCAGCGGATCCGCCTCAAGCCGAGTGGCCGGCGTTGCAGGACCGTCTGGTGGTGGCGGGTCACCGAGTAGGGGGCCGATGATCTCGGGATCGACCTCGTAGACGTGGCCGGTCGGCGCGGTCCAGACAAACCGACCTGGTTCGGGTTGAACGAGCCGCCAACCGTGATGCGTCTTGTCGACATGGTGACCGCGATGCAGCGGCCCGCCATTGCTCGCGCTGGTGGGTCCACCCTCACGCGCCGGCGTGGTGTGGTCGAAGTCGCACGTTTCCGCCGGATGAGTGCACGTCGGGAAGCGGCAGCTGCGATCTCGGGTGTTGACGTGCTCGACCAGGTCGGTCGGTGGTGTGTAGCGGGTGGTCCCGTAGTCCAGCAGGGCGCCGGTGACGGGGTCGGTGAGCAGCCGCCGCCAGGTGCCGTTGGCGGCGATCCGCCGGGCCACCTCGGCGGTGATCGGACCGTATCCGTGCAGATGCGCGGGCTGGTCATCGAGGCCGAGCAGGGTGCTAATCGGGACCGTCACTCCGACTGAGGCCCCGCGGCCGTGCCGGGTGCCGAACGACTGGTTGACGTGGCCGCACGCCGGGTTACAGCAGCCGAGATGTCCAACCTCCAACGCGGACCAGCACAGCTCGGCGAGGGTGTCGGCACGGAGTTGGTCGAGTGTTCGGGGATCGTCGGGGTTACGTGCCCGCGCGTGCCGGGCCGCAGAGTCGATGGCGGTCCAGAACGCGGCCAGGTCCTCGGCGGCCATCCGGATCAGGCAGGACGCCATCGCGTCCGGTTCGGGAACCGGGGGTTGGATCCCGCGTCCGGAGCGAGCTCGAGTGTGCCGTTCTTCGGCCGACGTCGGGTCGATCGCGAGGACGGCGCGGCGGGCAACGGCGCGGAGCTGCGTTCCGGTTTGGCGACCCGCTTTGACCAGCAGCTCGCCCTCGACCCGGGCGCGCAGCTCTGGGTTGGTGGCGAGCGGTCGTGTTTCCTCGACAAGAACTCTGGCGCGGTACATGTCGATCCGTCCGGCGGCCAGCGCAGCCAAGGTGTCTGGGAGACACTCGACGAGCTCGCACGCCAGCTCGACCCGGTTCCGGGCATGGCCGGGGGAGATGCGCAGCTCTGCGGACACAATCGACGCGGCGGTGCGGATGCCATGGTCGGAGTCGTCGACGCCGTGTTCGGCACATCCGGCGAACATCGGCCGGCGAGCCAGCGCGGCCATTGCCCGGACCTGGCGCGCGTCGGTAGTCGACTTGGCCCGTTCCCAGCAGGAGATCGCGTCGACCAGCTCAGCCTCGGCTTCGGCTTCTTCGTTGTGGTCTCGGGTCGGCTCGTCCGCCGTGGCGCGGGCAATCGCGTCAGCCAAGTCAACGATGCCGGCGGCGACCGCGATCCCGTGCGGACGGGATGCCAAGCCAGCGAACGGCGCCCGCACCGCTCGGGTGGGCGCTGGAGCTGTATCGAACATGTGTACGACACTAGTGAGAGACTCTGACAGTCTGGCTCGATGTCCACAGGCGGTAGCTCGACGAAGGAGTCAGGCCTGCGGCACGAGCACCTCGACGTCGTCGCCGATTCGAATCGGGCCGGTGCCGTCCGGGATCAGGTTGATGCCGAACCAGACCTTGCCGTCCCGCTTGCGGTGGCGCGCAAGGGTTCGGATCGGCTCCGGCCCTTTGATCAGGGTGTCCGGGTCGATCGTGGTCAGCACGCAGCGATCGCAGCCCTTGGCCACCCGGAACGGGACGGATCCGATACGGATCTTCCGCCAGCCATCCTCGGCGAACGGCTCCATGGTCTCGACGACGACGTTGGGCCGGAATCGGCGCATCGGCAGTGGCTCGCTGTCCGGCTCGCCTCGTTCCACCGCGGCGGTCGCGATCCAGTCGTTGAGTTGCGACAGTGAGGCGGTCGCGGTCAGCAAGAGCGGATACGCGTCGGCAAAGCTCACCGTGTCGCCGGCGGCTCCGTAGGCCGGGTTGACCGGCCGGCTGGTGGAATCGCCCAGCCAGACCAGCCGGACGTCGCGGCCGAGCAACTTGCTGAACCAGATGTCGGCTTCGGCGCTTGGTCGTACCGCCGACACTTCGTCGCGCCAGATCTGGACCCTGGTCGTCTGCTGCCCAGAGACGTGCACCACGACGGGGTCAGCGTGCGGTCCCCGCAGGATCAATTCCGACGCGCCGCCCTCGACCGCGCTGACCGACAGCAGCCGAGGTTCCTCGCGAGCAGTCAGGTGCTGGCTGTCGGCATCGACCACCATCAGCCGGCGATCGCCGGCGAATCCCCATCGCTCCACAACCGCTGTGGCAACATCCCGCCCGCGCGTGGATTTCACCGGGTAGATGTGCAAGCCGGCAACGCGCACAGAGCGACGTTAGCTCGCTGCAGCACGAATGCTCGCCGAAGCCCTCGGCAATGGTTGCCCGCGCGCCGACCCCATGCTCCGGATTGACTGCGGAACGTGAGCTCGGATCTCATCCTGCGGGCAGGTCGCCTCATCGACGGCCGCGTGGTCGACATCGTCGTCAGGTCAGGACAGATCGAGTCGCTCGCCGACGATCTTGGCTCCACCGCTCCAGCCGCCGCCGTCGTCATCGACGCCGACGGCAGGCTGGTGACGCCGTCGTTCGTGAACGCTCACCTGCATCTGGACAAGGTCTACACGTTGCCTCTGCTGGGCGACCGCGCCATCGGTGAGTACACCGGCGCAGGGATGACGGCGACGAGGACGGCGATCGACACCGCCCGATCCGTGAAGGCGCACTACCAGCGAGAAGCGCTGCTGCCGAACGTGCGGCGGGCGCTGTCCGAGGCAGTTCGTCACGGCACCCTGCACATCCAGGCGTTCGTCGACGTCGACCCGGCCGCCGAACTCGAGGGCATGCACGCGGTGCTGGCGGCTTGCGAGGAGTTCCGGCAGGTGCTCACGATCACCGTTGTGGCCTTCCCGCAGGACGGCGTCCTGAGCGATCCGGGCGCCGCCGACCTCTGTGAGCAGGCACTCGAGCTCGGTGCCGCCCGGTTGGGCTTCGTGTCCGACCCGCATACCGGGCCATTGGCACTGCCAGTTGACCAATTCCAGCGAGCCGGCCTGCCGGTCGCACTCGGGCAGGACGACATCGAAGACGCCTATTACCCGTACGGCCGTAACAACATGCTCGAGGTCGCGTTCCTCGCCTCTCATCTACTCGACTTCCGCTCCGGTTGGGATCAGCTGCGGCTTCTCGACATGGTCACGACACAGGCAGCGCGGGTGCTGGGTCGTCCCGATCACGACCTCTATCCCGGCGCGGCGGCCGACCTCTGCGTGCACGAGAGTGAGCGCGTCGTCGACCTGCTTCGCAACCACGCTGCACCGCGATGGGTGATATCCCGGGGCCGCGTGGTCGCCGAGACCACGACGACCACCAGACTCGTCGACCCAGCCCAGGAACCGGCATGACGCGCCGCATCCGGATCGGTGTGGACACCGGCGGGACGTTCACCGACGTCGTCGCCGTGGACGAAGACACCGGAGCGCTTGCCACGACCAAGACGCCCTCGACCCCAGCCGACCCGGCCGAGGGCTTCCTGGCGGGCATCCACAAGGTGCTCTCCGGCCTCGGCTTGGACGGTCGGGAGATCAGCGCGGTCAGCCACGGCACGACGGTGGCGACGAACAAGCTGTTGGAGGGCAAGGTCGAGAACCTCGGGTTCATCACGACCGAGGGGTACGAGCACATGCTCGAGATCGCCCGGCAGTCGGTGCCGGACAGCTACGGCAACAGCTATTTCTGGGTGAAGCCGCCCCGCATCGTCCCGGCCGATCGGGTCAAGACCGTGCGAGGCCGGTTGGCGGCCGACGGCGGCGAGATCCGGCCGTTCGACGACGACGACGCGGTGGCTGCGGCGCGGTGGTTCCGTGACCGGCAGATCGACACGATCGGCGTCTGCTTCATCCACGCGTACGCGAACCCTGCGCACGAGGAGCGGATGCTCGAGATCCTGCACCGAGAGCATCCGGCAGCAACGGTCTCCATCTCCTCTCAGGTGCTGCGCGAGTACCGCGAGTACGAACGCAGCGTCACCACGCTGGTCGACGCCGCAGTGAAGCCGAACATCCGGCGCTACGTCGAGCGCATCGCGAAGCGGCTCGACAACTACGCACACCACCACGTGCCTTTCTACGTCATGAAGTCCAACGGCGGCGTGCTGTCGGCCCACGAGGTCGTCGACCAGCCGATCACCACAGTGTTGTCCGGACCAGCTGCCGGCGCGCTCGGGGCGGCGGTCGTCGCGGAACGGGCCGGGTTCGACCGCGTCGTCACCCTCGACGGCGGCGGCACGTCGACCGACGTGACTGTTGTCGTCGACGGCGCGCCGGCTCTGACCACCGAGGGCAGTGTTGGTGCCTATCCCAGCAAGATTCCGATGATCGACGTCGTCACCGTGGGCGCCGGCGGCGGCTCGATCGCCTGGACGGGACCGGAGGGCACGCTCAAGGTCGGGCCGCAGTCGGCGGGAGCGGAGCCCGGGCCACTGTGTTACCGCACGGGCGGCACCGAGCCGACGATCACCGACGCGCACCTGGTTCTGCGCCGCATCCCGCCGCACCTGCTCGGCGGCGAGATCCCGCTGGACGCCGAGGCCGCCAGGGCGGGAATCGCCAACTTGGCCGGCCGGCTCGATCTCGACCTCGAGCAATGTGCGGTGGGAATCCTGGAGATCTCCGCCTGGAATCAGGCCAACGCGCTGCGCCAGGTCACCGTCAAGCGCGGCCTCGACGTTCGGGACTTCACGCTGGTGTCCTTCGGCGGTTCCGGCTCACTACTCGCCTGCCGGCTGGTCGACGTGCTGGGCCTGCGAGGCGCATTGGTCCCGACCAACCCGGGCAACCTGTCAGCGTACGGATTGCTCACCGTCGACGTCCGCAACGACTATGTGCGGACTGCGGTCACCCGGCACTCGATGCTCGACCACGCCGTTCTGGCACAGCACTTCGACGGACTGCAAGCGCAAGCGGACGAGGCCCTGGCACGAGAGGGCTTCGAGCCGCAAACACGCCAGTTCGTCCGCACTGCCGACCTGCGCTACTACGGTCAGGCCTACGAGGTCCGGATCGACCTGCCCGACGGGCCCGTCACCCGAGAGTCGGCAGCGGCTACCGCGGAGACATTCCACGACGCGCACGACCGCTTGTACGGCTACCACTTCCGCGGCGATCCCCGGCAGGAGGTCGAGTGGGTCAACGTCCGCGTCACGGGCGTCGGGCCGATCACGAAGTCGGCGCCTCCGCCGGTCGGATCGGGCATCGGCGCCCGGGCCGCGCAAGAGGGAAGTAGGGACGTCTTCTTCGACGAGTGGGTGCGTGCTGCCGTCTACGACCGGGACCGGCTCGGAGCCGGCGACGTCGTGCTCGGGCCTGCAATCGTGGAGGAGTTCGGTTCGACGATCCCGGTCCATCCCGGCTTCACCGCCACCGTCGATCGCCTCGGCAACGTGCTGCTGGCCCGGGAGGCGCGGTGAGCCCGGACCGACTGACACCCGACACCGCGGTCGCACCGGACCCGGTCCTGGTCGAGATCGTCGGGGGATATCTCGCATCGGTCGAGATGGAGGTCGAGACCGCGATCGGGCGGACCAGCCGCTCGCCGATGATCCGTGACGCGCACGACTACCGGGCCGGGATTCACGACCGAAACCTGAGGAAGCTGACCGGGCGTTCCTATTCGGCGCTGGTCAACCCCGTGGTCCGCGACTACCCGCTGGAGACGATGGGCCCGGGAGACGTGTTCTTCCACAACGACGTCTACTTGTCGGAGGGCGGTATCGGGCACCTGCCGGACCTCTGCGTGACGGCTCCGGTGTTCCACGACGGCCAGGTCGTCGGCTTCGTGCAGGCGTTCGGGCACCACGACGACATCGGCGGGACGGTTCCCGGGTCGATGCCCTCGCATGCCACGAGCGTGTTCGAGGAAGGCCTGATGGTGCCGCCGATCCGGCTGTGGCGAGCCGGTGTGCCCAACGAGGCGGCGCTGAAGATCATGACCCGGAACTCCAGAATGCCGGAGTCGTTGGCGGCGGACCTGGACGCGGAGTGCTCGGCCTGCCTGATGGGCACCCGCCGCCTCGCTGAGCTGTTCGAGCGATACGGCCGGGCCGCCGTCGAGTCGTGCTTTGACGCGATCATCGACAACACCACGGAGACGTTCCGGCGGGAGATCCTCTCGGTGATCCCGGACGGCGAATACACGTGGGAGGACTACGCCGAGCACGACGGCGTCGATCCGCCGAAGCTGCACACCCAACGCATCACGCTGATCAAGTCCTCGGCTGGCGGCGGCAAGCTCATCCTGGACTTCACCGGCACCGGGCCACAGGCCAAGGGCCCGATCAACCACTGCGGCAATTACGCGGACGGGGCGTTCCTGAAGAAGTGGCTGGCGCCCATCCTGCGCAATCTGGCCGACTCGCCCGAGCGGATGGCGCAGCTCGACGTCAACGAAGGCGTCGTGCCGCTGATCGAGATGCGTTTTCCGCCGCCGGGGACATTGCTCACGCCGGTGTTCCCGGCGCCGACGAATGCTCGGACGTTCGTGATCCTGCGCCTACTGGGCGTGCTTGCGGGCGCTGTGGCAAAGGCAGTCGATGGCCGGATGCCGGCCGACCAGGAGACGATTCGCTACACCGGCGTCTATGGGACCGATGCCGACGGTTCGTCCTACCTGATGCGGGAAGTTCTCGGCGGAGGATCGGGCGGTCGGTACTACGCCGACGGCGAGGACACCATCCACGTCGTGCCGGATTCTCAGAACCTGCCGACCGAGTTCAGTGAGTCGCGCTTCCCGTTCATCGTGGAAAGACTCGGCCTGGCAATCGACTCGGGCGGCGCCGGGCGGTACCGCGGTGGGCTCGGCTACGAAAAACACATCCGGATGCTGCGGGACGCCCACTTCATGTCGATCGCGGACCGATCCATTCTGTCGTGCTGGGGTGTCCGCGGTGGCCGGGCCGGGCAGCCGTTCTCGGTCACGATCGACCCTGGCGGTCCTGCGGAGCGTGACGTGGACGCCCTCGCCGACGCCGAGCCGGTTCGCGCGGGCGAGGTGATCCGGATCCGCACGACGGGCGGCGGCGGCTGGGGCGACCCGTTCGACCGGCCCTATACCGACGTACTACGCGACGTCCGTTGGCGGAAGGTGTCCGTCGACGGCGCTGCCCGCGACTACGGCGTGGTCGTGACGGGCGAGGCCGACGACGCCGTCGTCGACGAACCGGCCAGCGATGCGCTGCGGGCCCGGTTGCGGTCGGCTCGAACTGGTGACGAGCCGTTCTTCGACCGTGGGCCGGGATACGCCCGGCTGGCAGGGGGAGCGACCGCCGCGCCGGTCGACTGGCTATGAACGACCCGGGATCAATCGATCAGCACCACCTCGCGATCCGGGTCATGCTCGGCAGTCGGGGCGCCGTCGATCCGGTAGTCCGCCCGTTCCCGGGTGTCCTCAGCAGCGAAGAGCGCGTTCTCCTGGCGGGCCCAGCGTTCCCAGTGCGGCCGGAATGTCTCACCGTCGCGGGCGATCCCGCGACGGATGCGGACGTCTAGCGGTGCTTGCACCCAGAGCAGCAAGGAAAGATACGGCGCGACGATCCGTGCTCCGCAGCCGCATCCTTCGACTACCAAGACATGCGTAGCCGGAACGTCGACCAGATCTGCGTATTCGTGCCGGACCCAGTCGTAGCGGCGGTACCGCGCCGGACGGTGCAGCGCGAATTGCTGGAGCACTCCCTGTGTCAGCAACGGCGCTGCCTCGGCCAACCCGTCCCAGCCCGGATAGATGTCATCCATGGGGACAACGGGAGCGTCGAGCCGAGCCGCCAACCTGGCCGCCAACGTGGACTTGCCCGATCCGGCCGGTCCGTCGATGGCCAACACCCGGGTCATCCCCGCGCGAGCGGGTGCGCGCTGAACCTGCCTGACCAGCGCATCGAGCGCCAGCAGCGTCACAGGAACGACTTGCCCTCGCCGCGGTAGGTCGTGACGGTGCCGACCCGACGTTCGCCCCGGACCAGGTACATGAGCTCGAACCGTTCCCCGAGCTCGCCGGCCTTGGCGTGCCGGAACCACACCCAGTCGCCGATGGCCAGCCCGTCTGCTGCAGCGCCCAGCAGTGGGGTCTGCGCCTCACCGGCGCCCTCGGCAGCGTCGAGGCGCAGACCCTCCGGGAGCCAGGGGATCGGCAGCCGGTCCGGACCGGCCGCACCGCTTGCGACATAGCCGCCGCCGAGAACGGTGACGACATGAGCGCCCGGCCGACGCACGACGGGAAGCGCAAAGAACGATGCCGGCTGGGGATCGAAGCTGCGATACCGGTCGAACAGGCGTGGCGCCAGCAGGCCGGAGCCAGCAGCCACCTCCGTGATGACCTCCTCCGCCGCCGTGCGTTCGATCGAACCAGTGCCGCCGCCATTGACGAACTCGAGGTCGGCGACGGTACGTACCGCCTCGACGGCGGCAGCGCGACGCTTGAGCAACTCACCCGCCGACCGGCGCTTCATCCAGCGGACGACCTGTGCGTAGAACGCGCGCCCCGGGTATTGATCGGGCACACCGGCGATCTGGGACTCGTAGGCCATCAGCCCCACCAGACGGAACCCGGCCCGCTCCGTCACGATCGCGGCCAACTGGCCAATTGACTCGGGGGAGTGCAGCGGGGAACGCCTGGCCCCGACACGCACCGGACCGTTGGCCGGCCGCCATGAGCAGTCGAGCTCGATGCAGACCCGCAGGGTCTCGCGCTGATGTGGCGGTGACACGGCGTCGATCAGGTCGAGCTGCGCAACGTCGTCCACCATGATCGTCACAGTGGCCGCGAGCTGCTCGTCCTGCATTAGCCGGAAGAGGGCGCCGCGGTCAGCGCTGGGGTAGCCCACCAGGACGTCGTCGGTCACGTCGGTTCCGACGAGCCACAACGCCTCCGACAAGGTAAGAGCCAGCACGCCGGAGAAGCCGTCGCGCTTGAGCACATCTCGAATGAGGTCGCGGCTGCGAAGGGACTTGCTCGCCACGCGGATCGGCACGCCGTTGGCGCGGCGTAACAGGTCGGCTGCGTTCGCTTCCCACGCGTCCATCTCGATGACCGCGAGCGGAGCGTCGTAGGCCTTCGTCGCCGCTTCGAGCCGGTGTCGAAGGTCGGCGCGGGACCCGCCGGTGTTTCGCGGGAGGTCACGTGGTGCGGGGGCTTCCACGTCCGCATCATTACCAGATGGCGCGCCGGTCCTCGGCACTGGTGGGTTCACCCAGCCCGCCGTGCCTAGGCTGCCGAGCATGTCGGATGTTGACAATGGCGGGCCGCTGCACGGATACCTCGTCGTGGACCTCACCAGGGCGCTGGCGGGTCCGCACGCCGCGATGATGCTCGGTGATCTCGGCGCACGCGTCGTCAAGGTCGAGACGCCAGGCGCTGGCGATGATTCTCGTGGCTGGGGACCGCCGTTCGTCGGCCCGCCGGAGAACCCGATCTCCACGTATTTCCTGTCGTGCAACCGGAACAAGGAGTCCGTCACCGCCGACCTGAAATCGGCGGAGGGTCGTGACGTGCTGACCGGATTGGTGCGGCGGGCCGATGTGTTACTGGAGAACTTCCGCCCGGGCGTCCTGGATCGGCTTGGACTTGGTCTCGAGCAGTTGCAACAGCTCAACCCGAGGCTGGTCATTCTGTCCATCACCGGGTTCGGGCATGACGGTCCCGAAGCCGGGCGGGCTGGATACGACCAGATCGCACAGGGCGAGGCGGGTCTGATGTCGATGACCGGGCCGCCCGGAGAACCGACCCGAGTCGGGTTGCCGATCGGGGACCTGCTGGCCGGAATGTACGGCGCATTCGGTGTCCTGGCTGCGCTGCTCGACCGGGAGCGCACCGGCCGAGGGACCGTCGTGCGGACCTCGCTGCTGGCGGCGATCGTGGGGGTGCATTCCTTTCAGGGCACCCGGTGGACCGTGGCGCACGAGGTGCCGGAAGGGCCAGGCAACCACCACCCCTCGATCGCGCCGTACGGCTTGTTCCATGCCGCCGACGGTCCGATCCAGATCGCGGTCGGCAGCGAGGCGCAATGGCAGGTGTTTGCTCCGATCGTGGGTGTGGACCCGGCCGACCCCCGCTACGCGACCAACCGCGACCGGGTGGCCCACCGCGATTCCCTGCTGGCGACGATCGACTCTGCCCTCGCCGCGGAGTCCAGCGCTGCGTGGCTCGAGCGACTGGACGACCTCGGCATTCCCGCGGGGCGGGTTCGCTCGCTGGACCAGGTGTACGACTGGGAGCAGACCCGCTCGCAGGGTTTGGTGATCACCGTCGATCATCCCGTTCTGGGTCGCATCGACCTGCCCGGGCCACCGCTGCGGTTCGACGATCGTCGCCACGCCGGCGGTCGTGAGACACACCTGCCGCCGCCGGCGTTAGGTCAGCACGACGACGAGGTACGCGTTTGGCTGGCCGGCGAGGGCACAGCTTAGAGTCACGGAGTGCGAGTACTGATTGCTTTGGGGGGCAACGCGATGACGGCGCCCGGGGGTCGGGCGCGGGCGGAGGACCAGATCGCCGCCATCGCCATAGCTGCGGACCGGATCGCCGAGGTCGTCGCCGACGGGCACGACGTCGTGATCACGCACGGAAACGGCCCGCAAGTCGGCAACCTGCTGGTCAAGAACGAGATCGCCGCCTCCGTGGTGCCTCCAGTTCCGTTGGACTGGTGCGGCGCCCAAACCCAGGGAACCGTCGGGTTCATCCTGTTGAACGCACTGGAGCGCAGCCTGGCCGACCGTGATGCGGCTCGGCCGATCGCGGCAGTCGTCACCCGGACGCTCGTCGACGTCGGCGACCCGGCATTCGCCCAGCCGACCAAACCGATCGGGCGCTACCTACCTGCTGAAGAAGCTCAGGTGATGATCGACCACGGCCAGTCGTGGCAGGACCGCGGCGAGCCTGGCTGGCGCCGCGTGGTCCCGTCGCCCCAGCCGCTTGCGGTGCTGGACGCACCGGCGATCGCTGGGCTGCTGCGGGCGGGCTTCGTGGTCGTGGGCGCAGGCGGAGGTGGAGTGCCGGTCGTACGTGCCGACGACGGGACGCTGCGCGGCGTCGAGGCGGTCATCGACAAAGATCTCGCGGCAGCAGTGCTCGGCCAGACCCTTGATGTCGACCTGCTGGTCATCGCGACCGATGTCGACCACGTCGTGCTCGGGTTCGGGTCGCGGACCGAACAGCCGCTCCACCGGGTCGGGGTCGAGGAGTTGCGGAAGTACGCGGAGGAAGGCCACTTCAGCAGCGGCAGTATGGGCCCCAAGGTCGAGGCGGCGTGCCGGTTCGTCGAGACCGGCGGAGCCCGTACGGTGATCACGTCACTTCAGCGGATCACGGATGCCGTCGCCGGGACTGCTGGCACCATCGTCGAGCTGTGAGCCGACCATCGATCGGAGCGACGAGGAGCCTGAGCTCGGCACGAGCGAAGGTCCGAGTGCGACCATCAACTGGAGGAAGCAGGTGCCCGAGCCGGTCGAGGTGCGCAAAATCCCGATCCACACCGTCAGCGACGCAACGGGGTTGGCCGACCTGATCGACCGCGGGATCTTCGATGCCGACCGCGTCGTGGCCATCGTCGGCAAGACCGAGGGCAACGGGGGGGTGAATGACTACACACGGATCATCGCTGACCGGGCGTTCCGCGAGGTGCTGGTAGAGAAGGGAACGCGGACGCCCGAGCAGGTACGGCAGGTTCCGATCGTGTGGTCCGGCGGGACCGACGGCGTGATCAGCCCGCACGCCACGATCTTCGCCACCATGCCAGCCGAGCAGGCTGAGAGGAGCGACGAACCGCGCGTCACAGTGGGCTACGCGATGAGCGAGCCGATCCGGCCGGAGGAGATCGGCCGGCAAGGGATGATCGAGAAGGTGGCGGCCGCGGTGCGGGCCGCGATGCACCAAGCGGGCATCACTGACCCAACCGACGTTCACTACGTCCAGACCAAGACGCCGCTGCTGACGATCCACACCATCCGCGACGCGAAGTCCCGCGGTCAGACCGTCTGGACCGAGCACACGCACGAGTCGATGGACCTCTCGAACGGCTGTACCGCATTGGGAGTCGCCGTCGCTCTCGGCGAGATCGAGATGCCCGACGACTCCGCGGTCATGCACGATCGCGGTCTGTATTCGGCGGTGGCATCGTGCTCGTCAGGTGTCGAGCTGGACCAGGCTCAGGTGGTCGTCGTCGGTAACGTGCGCGGAATCGGCGGCCGCTACCGGATCGGCCATGCGCTGATGAACGATGCGCTCGACGCTGACGGGATCTGGGCCGCCATCGAAGCCGCCGGGCTCGAGCTGCCGGATAGGCCGCACTGGACCGATCTGCGCGGACGGCTGATCAACGTGTTTCTCAAGTGCGAGGCGAGCCAGGACGGCACCGTGCGGGGCCGCCGCAATGCGATGCTGGACGACTCCGACGTGCACTGGCACCGGCAGATCAAGAGTTGTGTCGGCGGTGTGGCGGCCGCGGTGACCGGTGATCCGGCGGTCTTCGTCTCGGTCTCCGCCGCCCATCAGGGACCGGAGGGCGGCGGACCAGTTGCTGCCATCGTCGATCTCGGCACTGACGACGCACACACTGGCTACACCTGGCAGGGCGATGCCTGACCCGTCGGGGAAGCCGGACCTCGGCGCCGCCGATCCCGCGGTCACTGCCGCGCTGGCGGCCTATCGCGACCGGACGGCTGACCCGGCAGCGGTGCTCGCCGCACTAGCCGACAGCCGGCTTCTCGTGCCGGTCGTGGCTGTGCTCGACGAGGCCGGCACCACCGCCGACGGGGCTCCCGTCGAGAAGTCCTCGCACATGGCCACCGTCTTGACGACCGGCCGGGACGGCCGACGCGGCCTGCTGGCGTTCACCTCGCTGGAATCGCTCCGCCGATGGAAACCGGATGCCCGGCCGGTGCCGGCGCCGGCTCCGGCGGTGGCGGCCGCCGCACTCGACGAGGGTGCGAGCGCGGTCGTCGTGGATCTGGCCGGACCGGTTCTGTTCGCCATCGAGGGCAGCGACTTGACGGCTCTCGCCGTTCGGGTCCGGTGATATCCTTGCGCACTGACCGACTCGCCACTCCCGACATCCGGCCGGGAACCGGGCGAGGCGCAAGTGGAGACTCTCCCACCCGCACCGGCCCTGCCCGGCCGTCGGGTCCCGGTCCGGCCTCTGTCTCGACGGATGCCGAGTCGATGGGATGGCCCCGCGTGCGCGTGCCGCGGAGGCCTTTTTCGTAGGGTCGCCGCTACCACGTCGGTCGAACCGAGCCCACGGCAACGAGGAGGACAGTTATCAGCGTCGAGCCCCGCATCAACGACCGGATCCGTGTCCGCGAGGTCCGGCTCGTCGGTCCCAACGGCGAGCAGGTCGGAATCGTCAGCACCGAAGACGCACTCCGGCTCGCTCAGGAGGCAGACCTCGATCTGGTCGAAGTGGCCCCGTCGGCACAGCCGCCGGTGGCCAAGCTCATGGATTTCGGCAAGTTCAAGTACGAGTCCGCGATGAAGGCGCGCGAGGCCCGTCGAAACCAGTCGCATGTCCTGATCAAGGAGCAGAAACTCCGTCCCAAGATCGACAAGCACGACTACGAAACGAAGAAGCGCAACGTCGAGCGGTTCCTGGCCGACGGCGACAAGGTCAAGGTCACCATCATGTTCCGAGGACGGGAGCAATCCCGGCCGGAGTTGGGCTTCCGGCTGCTGCAGCGGCTCGCGGCCGACGTCACCGATCTGGGCTTCGTGGAGTCCTCGCCGAAGCAGGACGGCCGAAACATGATCATGGTGCTGGGACCGAACCGGAAGAAGGCCGACGCCCGGGCCGAACGTGAAGCCGAACGCATACGCCGCGCGGCCCAGCGGGAAGCGGACGACAAGGCCGAGCGCGACGAGCGGGCAGCAAGTCGAGCAGCTGCCGCGGCGCAAAAGGCTGCGAGCGCGAAGCAAGCCGACGCCGGCTAGTACGACACGACGACAAGGAGACCCGGCAGCCATGCCGAAGATGAAGACGCACAGCGGCGCCAGCAAACGGTTCCGCCTCACCGGTACTGGCAAGATCATGCGCCAGAAGGCGAACCGTCGGCACAACTTCGAGCACAAGCCGACGACCCGCACCCGCCGCCTGGCCGGCCGAACCGAAGTTTCGAGCGCTGACCGCAAGCGGATCAAGAGCCTGCTCGGTCAGTAGACGACGATACGTCGGGCCGCAGAGCCCGACTTAGCAAGGAGTTCCAGTGGCACGCGTGAAGCGGGCGGCCAACGCCCACAAGAAGCGCCGTGAGGTCCTCGAGCAGGCCAGCGGCTACCGGGGGCAGCGCTCCCGGCTCTACCGCAAGGCAAAGGAGCAGGTCACCCACTCCCTCGTCTACTCCTACCGCGACCGCAAGCAGCGTAAGGGCGACTTCCGGCAGCTGTGGATCACCCGCATCAACGCCGCCGCGCGCGCCAACGACATGACCTACAACCGGTTCATCCAGGGCCTGCGACTCGCCGAGATCGACGTCGACCGCAAGATCCTCGCCGACCTCGCCGTCAACGATCCGGCCACGTTCACATCGCTGGTCGAGACCGCGCGGGCGGCCCTGCCCGCCGACCGCAACGCCCCGGTGGCTTGACCCGGCTGGGGCGGGCGCAACGGCCGAGAATGACCACGTTCACCACCCCTGCCCATACATCACCAGCCTTGTCGGCATTGGTGATGTACCAACAAGCCTGGTGGTGGACCACCAGCCTGGTGGATGTGATCACCTTGCCGCGGCGGTAGGCGCCCCGATGCTGACGGTTCGTTCGCAGCAGGTGCGTGCGGCTCGGGTCTTGCGGCGCCGCGCGACTCGGGATAAACGCGGCCAGTTCCTGGCCGAGGGTCCGCAGGCGGTGCGAGAAGCCATGACGAGACCGGAGCTGTTGGTCGAGGTGTTCGCGACCCCGGTCGCAGCGGAGCGCCACGCCGACCTGCTGGCGGCATCGTCGGGTCCGGTCCACGTTGCCGACGAGGACGCGCTGGCCAGCCTGTCGGAGACGGTGACGCCGCAGGGCCTGGTCGCCGTGTCCCGGCTGCTAACAGTGCCCCTTGCGGAGGGACTTGGGTTGACGCCGAGATTGGTCGCAGTGCTTGTCGACGCCCGCGACCCCGGCAACGCCGGCACGGTGATCCGCTGCGCTGATGCCGCTGGTGCGGACGCGGTAATCCTCGCCGGCGACTCAGTGGACCCACACGGCGGCAAGTGCGTCCGCGCTACAGCAGGCAGCCTGTTCCATCTGCCGATTGTCAACGACGTCACGGTGCGTGACGTCGTGAGCACACTGCGAGAGCTGGGTGTGACGGTGCTTGCGGCCGACGGTGCTGTGCGGACGGACCTCGACCAGGCGGCCGACACCGGCCTGCTGGCCGGTCCCACCGCGTGGCTGTTCGGGAACGAGGCTCGCGGATTGCCGGAGGCGGTTATCGATCAGGCGGACGGTGCCATCCGGGTGCCGATCTACGGACGAGCCGAGAGTCTGAACCTGGCCACGGCCGCCGTCGTCTGCCTGTATGCATCGGCCCGTGCCCATCGCGTCGGCGGTGACAAGATCCCGTAGCCTTCGAAGAGTTGCCGTGATCCTGGTGGACACATCCGCGTGGATCGATCACCTTCGTGCCGCGGACACTCCAACAAGTCGCAGATTCGCCGAGCTGATCGACGAGGACGCCGACCTCGCGACGACAGAGCCCATCGTGATGGCACTTCTGGCAGGGGCAGATACACCGCTGCGCATCGATGCTTGACCAAACTCCGCGGTTCGGCTCGGCCTCATGATCCACTGGTCACAAATGTCACCGGCGCGCCGGGCGAGTCGTGCCAGCTGCGACCAGTCGATCATGAAACCAGGCCGTGCCAGCGACGGGCCCAACGTCGTTCCTCCTAGACTCGGGCCGTGCCAGCGCACAGGGACTATGACCCGGTCGAGGTCACCCCACTGCATCCGGACGAGGTGGCCCGGATGCGAGAGGACGGACTCGCCGCTGTGGCCGGAGCGAGTGATCTCGACGCGCTCAAGGAGGTCCGGCTCGCTCACACCGGGGACCGCTCGCCGCTCGCGCTGGCCAACCGGGAGATCGGGGCATTGCCGCCGCAAGCCCGCAAGGAAGCTGGTCAGCGGGTTGGGGCGGCGCGTCGCGATCTGACCGACGCCGTTGCCCGACGCCAAGCCGTACTCGAGGCCGAGCGTGACGACCGGGTCCTGGTCGAAGAGGCCGTCGACGTCACCCTGGCCTGGGACCGCCGGCGGCAAGGAGCACGGCACCCACTCACCACCATCCAGGAGCGCGTCGCCGACGTCTTCGTCGCGATGGGCTGGGAGGTCGCCGAGGGCCCCGAGGTGGAGGCCGAGTGGCTGAACTTCGACGCCCTCAACATCGGCCCGGACCATCCGGCCCGCACCATGCAGGACACCTTCTTCGTCGAGAGCGAGGACTCCGGCTTGGTGCTGCGCACCCACACCTCGCCGGTCCAGGCGCGCACCATGCTGGAGCGGAAGCCGCCGATCTACGTGATCTGCCCCGGGCGGACCTTCCGCGCTGACGAGCTGGATGCCACCCACACACCCGTGTTCAGCCAGGTCGAGGGCCTTGCGGTCGACGTGGGCATCACGATGGCTCATCTCAAGGGCACCCTCGACCATTTCGCCGAGGCGATGTTCGGTGAAGGAATCTCGACCCGGCTCCGCCCGTCGTACTTTCCCTTCACCGAACCGAGCGCGGAGATGGACCTGCAGTGCTTCGTCTGCCGGGGGGCATCGGTCGGCAACCCGGATCGGCCGTGCCGAACCTGCTCGTCCGAGGGGTGGATCGAGTGGGGTGGTTGCGGCATGGTCAATCCGCGCGTCCTCGTTGCCTGCGGCATCGACCCGACCCGGTACACCGGCTTTGCGTTCGGCATGGGTTTGGAGCGCACGCTCATGTTCCGACACGGCGTCGAGGACATGCACGATCTCGTCGAGGGCGACCTGCGCTTCGCTGCGGCATTCGGAATGGCGATCTGATGCGGGTTCCTCTCTCCTGGCTGCGCGAGTACGTCGACCTCGGACCGAGCGAGAGCGGTCGCGACGTCGCAGCGCGCCTCGTCCAAGCTGGTCTCGAGGTGGAGACCGTCGACCAGGCCGGCGGCGACGTCAGCGGGCCCCTCGTCGTCGGACGGGTCGTGGAGTTCGCCGACGAAACTCATTCCAACGGCAAGACCATTCGGTGGTGCCAGGTCGACGTCGGAGAATCAGAAACACGCGGGATCGTGTGCGGCGCGCACAACTTCTCCGTTGGCGATCTCGTCATCGTCGCGTTGCCCGGTGCGGTGCTCACCGGTGGGTTCGAGATCACGGCGCGAAAGACGTATGGCCATGTGTCCGACGGGATGATCTGCTCGGCTCGCGAACTGGGACTCGGAGAGGACCACACCGGGATCCTCGTGCTGCGCCCGGATGAAGGCTCCCCAGGTCAGGGTGCCATCCCCGCGCTCCACCTACGAGACGAAGTCCTGGACATCGCCGTGACACCGGACCGCGGCTATTGCCTGTCGATGCGCGGCGTCGCTCGGGAGGTGGCCAATGCTTACGGCGTGCCCGTGCGTGATCCCGGGCTGGCCGAGGCGCACATCGACGGCTCTGCGGGATACCCGGTCATCGTCGACGACGAAGACCGCTGCGCCGTTTACGTCGCTCGGACCGTCACGGACCTGGACGTCGAGGCGGCCAGCCCCCGGTGGCTGCAGCGCCGAATCCAGCTGGCCGGCATGCGGCCGATCTCGCTGGCAGTCGACGTCACGAACTACGTCATGCTCGAGCTCGGGCAGCCGATTCACGGGTTCGATCTGGATGCTCTCGTCGGGCCGGTCGTGGTCCGGCGAGCTGCTGCCGGGGAGAAGCTCACGACGCTCGACGGCGCCATCCGTGACCTCGACCCTGACGACCTGCTGATCACCGACGACACCGGCCCGATCGGGCTGGCAGGTGTCATGGGCGGCGAGAGCACCGAGATGGGGCCGTCGACACGAACCATCGTGATCGAAGCCGCCAACTTCGAAGCGACCGGCGTCGCGCGGACGGCTCGACGCCACAAGCTACCCAGCGAGGCCTCCCGGCGCTTCGAGCGCGGCGTGGACCCGGCACTGCCGCTAGTCGCGGCGACGCGTGTCGTCGACCTGCTGGTGGAACTCGGTAGTGCGACGGCGGAGCCCGGCGCCACGGTTGTCGGGTCGGCGCCAGGGCCCGCGGCGATCGAGATCGACGCGGATCTGCCGACTCGAGTCGTCGGCGTCGACTACCCGCCGGAACAGGTGGCTGGTCTGCTTGCCGCTGTCGGCGGCCGGGTCACACCGCTGGAAGCGGGTCGGCTCAGTGTCGTCCCAGCGACCTGGAGGCCCGATCTGATGGAACCGTTCGACCTGGTCGAAGAGGTGGCCCGGCTGCGCGGATACGACGCCATCCCGTCGGTGCTTCCGGTCGCGCCATCGGGACGCGGGATCACTTTCGCGCAACGGCTGCGCCGGCGAATCGAGCAGGCAGTCGCGTCGGCCGGCTACGTCGAGACGCCGAGCTATCCGTTCATCGGGCCTAAGGACCTCGACGCACTCGGGCTTCCTCATGACGAACCACGCCGCCGGGTTCTCCGCCTCGCCAACCCACTGTCCGACGAAGAGCCCTATCTCCGCACGACGTTGCTGCCCGGATTGCTGGCGACGTTGAGGCGCAATGTCGGCCGGGGTTTCACCGACGTAGCCGTGTTCGAGTCCGGGCCTGGTGTTCCGCCGCGGCCCAGGACCTCTTGTGCGTGCGCCGCGGCTACGGGTGGACCGACGGCCCACTGACGAGGAGGTGGCAGCACTCATGTCGGCTGTGCCGCCACAACCGCATCGGGTCGCTGTCGCCGCAGCGGGCAACTGGGAACCTGCCGGCTGGTGGGGTCCGGCCCGGCCGGTGTCGTGGGCGGACGCGGTGCAGGCCGCCCGGATCGTCGCCGCTGCTGCTCGAGTCGACCTCGCTGTCACAGCGGACGTTCATGCGCCATGGCATCCCGGCCGGTGCGCCGCGCTCTTCGTCGGAAAGGCCCTGGTGGGGCACGCGGGAGAATTGCATCCGCGAGTCGTCCAGGCATTCGGCCTACCCGACCGGACCGTCGCAATGGAGCTCGAGGTGGGCCTGCTCGGCGCATTCGACACTCCGGCGCCGGCACCGCCTGTCTCGACGTTCCCAATTGCCACTCAGGACGTGGCGCTGGTGGTTTCCGCGGACGTCCCGGCCGTTGCCGTCGAGTCGGCATTGCGTGAGGGCGCCGGTGAACTGTTGGAGTCGGTGCGGCTGTTCGACCTGTACGAGGGCCCACAGGTCGGCGAAGGGCGCAAATCGCTGGCTTTCACATTGCGCTTCCGGGCGCCGGACCGCACCCTCACCGTCGACGACACGACGGCCGCACGCGATGCCGCGATAGCCGAGGCGCAGAGCCGCACCGGAGCGGTACCGCGGAGCTAGCGTTATTGCTGTAGGTCATTCCCACCCGGTGCGGCGGCGGATCCAGGGAAGCGTCACGTCGAGCTGGGCACGCTGGAAGGCACGCAGTGTCGGAATGCCGGCCGGCGCAGGTTGCCTCGACTCCTCGGCCCACATGCCAGCGAGGCCCGCGAGCAGACCGGTCACGTGCCACGCATCGACGTCGGTCAGCAGTGGATGCCGTTCGGCGTATGCCTGCGGATCGTCGAGGTCATCCGGCGGCGCTGCCGCAAGTCGTGGATAGGCCGTCAAGTCCTGGCGCAGCCGGTCCGCAGCGGTCGGCGCGTCGCCGAGTGGGCACGGCGTCACCGCGGTGGATAGCTCTGTGACCGCTTGCAGTACATGTTCGAGGTCGCCGGTTCGCCAGGGCATCTCAGGAGCGTGTCCGTCGATCTCGTCGAATACCAGTGCCACCCATTCGCCGTCGTCGTATGAGCCACGGAGCCGGGGTGCCGGGGCAGTATCCGGCAACGCCGCCGCGAATCGGGCTTCGGCTCGGTGCCAGTGCGGGGTGTCCGGATTCAGTGGCGTTCCGACCGCCTTGACGAACGCGCGCGAGCCGTCGGCACACCGAACCCGTGCGGCCAGCCCTGGTGAGAAGCCTCCGGGTTGGTTGACTGCCGATGTCACGGGCGACCCCAGCAGCGTCCCCACCCAGTCGTGGATATGGCCGGGCAGCTGATCCCACTGGGCCCGAATCCCGGCCGCCAGCGGCTGCCGCGTCGTCACCAGGCAATCGTCTCGGAGTACGGGCAGATCAGGATGGTTTGCATGACATTGCTGTATTCAGCATAATCATGCATCGTGGGACTGACGGTGGCCGTCGCTGGAGCGAGCGGATATGCCGGCGGCGAAGTGCTGCGGCTCGCGCTGCAGCATCCCGAACTCCAGATCGGCGCCATCACCGCCCATGCGAGCTCAGGCAGCCGGCTCGGCGCGCACCACCAGCATCTGGTCGAACTCGCCGATCGCCTGCTGGAGCCGACGACAGCCTCGACCCTGGACGGGCATGACGTCGTCGTCCTGGCTCTGCCGCATGGAGAGTCCGGCGCCCTTGCCGCAGAACTGGCGTCCGAAACACTCGTCGTCGATTGTGGCGCGGATCACCGGTTGACCGACGCCGCGGCTTGGCAGTCGTTCTACGGAACAACGCACGCCGGCAGTTGGCCCTACGGCCTGCCCGAGCTGGTCACGCCCGTGGGCAAGCAGCGTCGTGCACTCGAAGGCGTCCGCCAGGTTGCCGTTCCGGGCTGCAATGTCACGGCAGTCACGCTCGCACTCGCGCCTGGCCTGGCAGCCGGAGTGATCGAACCGACAGATCTCGTGGCGGTACTGGCCTGCGGGACCTCTGGTGCCGGAAAGGCGCTCCAGCCGCATCTATTGGCCAGCGAGATCATGGGGTCCGCGACTACGTACGCCGTCGGCGGCATCCACCGGCACATCCCGGAGATCGAGCAGAATCTGACCGCGGCTGCCGGTGCACCGGTCAGCCTGTCGTTCACGCCGACGTTGGTACCGATGTCCCGCGGGATTCTGGCGACGACAACCGCTCGGCTGGTACCAGGCATAGCTGCCGACCAGGTCCGCGCTGCGTGGGCTCGCGCCTACGCCGACGAGCCGTTTGTGCACCTGCTGCCCGACGGCAGCTGGCCGTCGACGTCTGCGGTACTCGGTGCGAACACAGCACACGTCCAGGTTGCGGTGGACGAACGCGCCGGCCGGGTCGTCGCGGTGGCGGCTATCGACAACCTCACGAAAGGGACCGCGGGCGCCGCCATCCAGTGCGCGAACATCGCCCTCGGATTCCCCGAGACTACTGGACTGCCGACCATGGGAGTGGCGCCGTGAGCGTCACTGCCGCCGCAGGGTTTCGGGCCGCCGGCGCGACCGCCGGGCTGAAGCCGAGTGGCCGGCCCGACGTCGCCGTAGTCGTCAACGACGGCCCGAGGCAGGACGCCGCCGCGGTGTTCACCGCTAACCGATGCAAGGCAAACCCGGTGCTGTGGACCGAGCGGGCGGTGGCGGATGGCCGGCTGGCGGCGGTCGTGTTGAACTCCGGCGGTGCCAACTGCTACACCGGGCCCGAGGGATTCCAGACTACGCACGCCAGCGCCGAGCTCGTCGCAGGTCTCCTCGACATCGGGGCGATCGACGTCGCCGTGTGCTCGACCGGTCTGATCGGAGAACTGCTCGACCGGCCGAAACTCGAGGCCGGCATCCGCAAGGCCGTCACTGATCTGAGCAGCGACGGCGGTACCGATGCTGCCGGCGCGATCCTGACGACCGATACCCATGCCAAGCAGGGGGCGGTTCGACGCGAGGGCTGGGTCGTCGGGGGAATGGCGAAGGGCGCCGGCATGCTGGCTCCCTCTCTTGCCACCATGCTGGTCACGCTCACGACCGATGCCGTCGCCGATGCCGCAACGCTGGACAGCGCCCTGCGGGCTGCAAGCGGGGTGACCTTCGACCGCCTCGACACAGACGGCTGCATGTCCACCAACGACACCGTCCTGCTGCTGGCGAGTGCGGCTTCGGGTGTCGAGCCGTCCGAGAGCGACTTGACCGCGGCTGTCACCGAAGTGTGCGACGACCTGGCCCGTCAGCTCTGGGCCGACGCCGAGGGCGCGCACCACCAGATCGAGATCGAGGTCATCCATGCCGGGACGGAACCCGAGGCGCTGGCCATTGCCCGTTCAGTCGCTCGCAGCAACCTGTTCAAGTGCGCGATCTTCGGCGGTGATCCGAACTGGGGACGGGTGCTCGCGGCGATCGGTACCACCGACACCATCTTCGACCCGGGAGCGGTCGACGTCGTCATGAACGGAGTCGCGGTCTGCCGCAACGGTGCGATCGGGGAGCCCCGGCAGGCGGTCGATCTGTCCGGCCGGCAGGTCAGAGTGACCATAGATCTGAGGGCAGGCGATTCGGCAGCGAGGCTCCTGACGACGGACTTGACCCATGACTACGTGCACGAGAACTCGGCGTACTCGACATGAGCACGACGACCCACGACCAGGTGCTGGCGAAGGCCGCGACCCTCGTCGAGGCTCTTCCCTGGCTGAAGCGGTTCCACGGCAAGGTCGTCGTCGTCAAATACGGCGGCAATGCGATGACCGACCCAGACCTGTCGCGCACGTTCGCCGCCGACGTCGCCTTCCTACGATTCGCCGGCCTCAAACCGGTGGTGGTGCATGGCGGCGGTCCGCAGATCTCGAGCATGCTCGGCCGACTGGGGATCGAGAGTGAATTTCGCGCCGGCCTTCGGGTCACCACCCCAGAGGCGATGGACGTGGTTCGAATGGTGCTGGTTGGCCAGGTCGGCCGGGAACTGATCGGGCTGATCAACCAGCACGGGCCGTTCGCCGTCGGCCTGTCCGGGGAGGACGCGGGCCTGTTCACCGCCGAGCGTCAGAGCGCGGTCGTCGACGGTGAAGCTGTCGACATCGGTCTGGTCGGTGACGTTGCCCAGGTCCGACCGGAACCAGTGCTGGACCTGCTCGACGCGGGGCGGATTCCCGTGGTCTCGTCAGTCGCGCCTGACCCGAACGGCGTGGTGCACAACGTGAACGCCGACACCGCCGGCGCGGCGCTGGCCATGGCGTTGGGTGCGGAGAAGCTGGTGGTGCTCACCGACGTCGCTGGACTGTACCGGGACTGGCCGGAGACGACCGAGGTGATCGCCGAGATCGGCGCAGACGATCTGGAGCGACTACTGCCGAGCCTTGATACCGGCATGGTTCCGAAGATGACGGCGTGCCTGCGAGCCGTTCGCGGTGGGGTGCCCGAGGCGACCATCGTGGACGGGCGGCTGCCGAACGCCCTCCTGCTCGAGGTCCTCACCGACGCGGGGGTGGGAACGATGGTGGTGCCGTCGTGAGGCCGAGCACGATCGAGCGATACGAACGCGCGCTCATGAACACCTACGGCACGCCGCGGCGCGTTCTCGTGCGCGGCGAGGGCTGCTACGTATGGGACGAAGATGATCGCCGATACCTCGACCTGCTGGGTGGCCTCGCGGTCAACGTCCTGGGCCATGGTCACCCAGCGTTGGTCGCAGCAGTGACCGATCAGCTGCGGACCTTGGGACAGGTGTCGAACTTCTTCGCGACGCCACCGCAGGTTGGTCTCGCCGAGCGGCTGCTTACGCTGACCGGCGGCGCGGACGGCCGGGTCTTCTTCACCAACTCGGGGACCGAGGCTCTCGAGGCGGCTTTCAAGATCGCCCGTCAAACCGGCCGGCCGAAGATCGTCGCCGCGGAGGGTGGTTTCCACGGCCGGACGATGGGGTCGCTCGCGCTGACCGGCAAGGCGGCCATCCGCGAGCCGTTCGAACCTCTGCCGGGCGGGGTCGTGCATGTGCCCTTTGGCGACCCGGAAGCTCTCCTGGCCGTTGTCGGCGAGGACACGGCCGCGGTCGTTCTCGAGCCGATTCAGGGCGAAGCAGGGGTCCACGTCCCGCCGGCGGGTTATCTCGACTCGGCCCGGCAGATCACTGCCCGGCACGGAGCGTTGCTCGTCCTCGACGAGGTGCAGACGGGTTTCGGCCGCACTGGTGAGTGGTTCGCCTACCAGCATGACGGCGTCGTCCCCGACGTCGTCACCCTCGCGAAAGGGCTAGGCGGTGGGTTTCCCGTCGGCGCCTGCATCGCATTCGGTGCGGCGGCCGACCTATTGGGACCTGGCACCCATGGCTCGACGTTCGGCGGCAACCCGGTCGCGGCCGCAGCCGCGTTGGCCGTCGTGGACACTGTCGAGCGCGAGGCGCTGTTGGACAACGTCGGCAAGGTCGGCGACCAGCTTCGGCGTGGGGTCGAATCCCTCCGCGACCCGCTGGTCGCCGGCGTGCGCGGCCGCGGCTTGCTTCTCGCCATCGAGTTGACGGCGCCGGTCGCTGCGCCGGTGGCTGCCGCCGCGTTGGATCTCGGCTACATCGTCAACCCGGTCTCGGCCGATGCCCTGCGGCTGGCACCGCCGCTGGTGCTTTCGGGGGACCAGGCCGAGACCTTCGTCGGCGCTCTGCCGTCGATTCTCGACACCGTTCGGGAGATTTGATGGTCCGTCATTTCCTCCGCGACGACGACCTCTCGCCGGCCGAGCTGGTTCAGGTACTGGACCTGGCCGACGCCATGAAGGCCGACCGGTACGCATATCAGCCGCTGGAGGGTCCGAAGGCGGTGGCGGTTATCTTCGACAAGCCTTCGACCCGGACCCGGGTCTCGTTCAGCATCGGCATCGCCGAGCTGGGCGGATATCCGCTGGTGATCGACGCGCAATCCACCCAGCTCGGACGCGGGGAGCCGATCGAGGACACCGCCCGAGTGCTGGACCGGCAATGTGCGGCGATCGTCTGGCGGACGTTCGCCCAGGGTCGGATCGAAGCGATGGCGGCCGCGGCCCGGGTGCCGGTCGTCAACGCGCTCACCGACGAGTTCCACCCCTGCCAACTTCTTGCCGACCTGCAGACGATCCGTGAACGCATCGGCGAGCTCGCCGGCCGCACCTTGACGTACACCGGTGACGGCGCCAACAACATGGCCCACTCCTATCTGCTGGCGGGCGCGTCGGCCGGCATGCACGTCCGGATCGCCTCGCCCGAGCAGTTCGGGCCACAGCCGGACGTGCTGACCAGGGCAGCCAAGCTGGCCGAGACGACCGGCGGTTCCGTGGCGCATGTGACAAACCCGCACGACGCATTCACCGGCGCCGACGTGCTGGCCACCGACACCTGGGTGTCGATGGGTCAGGAGGGCGAGTCCGGTACACGAGTCGAGCCATTCCGGCCGTTTGCGATCACCACCGACGCGCTCGCCGCCGCAGCGACGGACGCGATCGTGCTGCATTGCCTGCCCGCCTATCGCGGAAAGGAGATTGCTGCCGAGGTGATCGACGGGCCGTCCAGCGCCGTGTGGGACGAGGCCGAGAACAGGCTGCACGCGCAGAAGGCGCTGCTGACCTGGTTGCTGGAGCGGAGTGCACCGTGACGACGATGACGACACCAGCGACCCGGGCAGCTCGGCACCGGCGGATCGCCGAGATTCTGGAACGGGAGCCCGTGCGTTCGCAGACCGAGCTGGCTGGCCTGCTCAACACCGATGGCATTGCCGTCACCCAGGGCACCTTGTCCCGGGACTTGGACGAGCTGGGCGCGGTCAAGGTGCGCGACGCAGCCGGCGACCTCGTCTACGCCCTGCCGGCCGAGGGCGGAGACTCCAGGCCCCGCGTGGCCGCGCCGACCGCGATCGACGCCCGGCTGGTCCGCGTCTGTGAAGAGATCCTGGTGTCGGCGACGTGGTCGGCCAACCTGGTCGTCCTGCGAACCCCGCCCGGGGCAGCACAGTACTTGGCATCAGCGATCGACCACTCAGCCCGAGCCGAGATCCTGGGCACCATTGCCGGCGACGACACCGTGCTCGTCGTCACCACCGATCCGACCGGTGGCGGCGCCGTCGCTGCCTGGTTCCTGGCCCTCGCCGAGGGCCGAACTCCTGTTGAGCCGCAACCAAGGAGCACCTCATGAGCCAACGCGTCGTCCTCGCCTATTCCGGCGGCTTGGACACCTCCGTCGCCATCGGTTGGATCGGCGAGCAGACCGGCGCCGAGGTCGTCGCCGTCGCCGTCGATCTCGGCCAGGGCGGAGAGGACCTCGACACCATTCGCAAGCGCGCCCTGGCGTGCGGAGCCGTCGAGGCGTACGTCGCCGATGCCCGCGACGAGTTCGCCGAGCAGTACTGCCTGCCAGCGCTGAAGGCCAATGCCCTGTACATGGACCGCTATCCGTTGATCTCAGCGCTGTCCCGGCCGGTCATCGTCGGGCACCTGGTGGCGGCAGCGCGCCAGCACCGTGCGTCGGTGGTCGCGCACGGCTGCACGGGGAAGGGGAACGACCAGGTGCGCTTCGAGGTGGGGATAGCGGCACTGGCCCCGGACCTGACCTGCCTTGCGCCTGTCCGTGACCTCGCCATGACTCGTGACAACGCGATCGACTATGCCGAGAAGCACGAGCTGCCCATCGAGACCACGAAGAGCAACCCGTTTTCGATCGACCAGAACGTCTGGGGTCGGGCCGTCGAGACGGGCTTCCTGGAGGACATCTGGAACGCTCCCACCGAGAACGTCTACTCCTACACGGCCGATCCGGCAGCGCCTCGCGAGCCCGACACGGTCGTGATCGCGTTCGAGCAGGGCCGACCGGTGAGTATCGACGGCGAGCCGGTCACCATGCTGCAAGCCGTCACCGAGCTCAACCGGCGTGCGGGTGCGCAGGGCGTCGGACGGCTGGACCTGGTCGAGGACCGGCTGGTCGGCATCAAGAGCCGTGAGGTGTACGAGGCGCCCGGCGCGCTCACGCTGATCACGGCGCACCAAGAGCTGGAGAACGTGACCGTCGAGCGTGACCTGGCGCGGTTCAAGCGCTTGGTCGACCAGCGGTGGGGCGAGCTGGTGTACGACGGGTTGTGGTCCAGCCCGTTGAAGAACGTGCTGGACGGTTTCGTCGACGAGGCGAACGCCCACGTCAGCGGTGAGGTGCGAATGACCCTGCACGGCGGCCGGGCAGTCGTGACCGGTCGGCGATCGGGCGAAAGCCTCTACGACTTCGGCCTGGCGACCTATGACAGCGGGGCCACCTTCGACCAGTCGCTCGCCCGCGGGTTCATCGGGCTGTGGGGGTTGCCGACGAAGCTGGCCGCTCGGCGCGCCCTGGACAATGCCTGAGCCGAGGCTCACCCCCACGGCGACGACTGGAGGGTTTTCCACGTCATGAGCGGCGGGAGACGTGGGAAACCCTCCAGTGAGGAAGGGTCGAGGCTGTGGGGCGGGCGATTTACCGCCGGGCCGGCCGACGCCATGGCGGCGTTGTCGCGATCGACGCATTTCGACTGGCGGCTGGCGCCGTACGACATTGCCGGCTCGAAGGCACACGCTCGCGTCTTGGGTGAGGTCGGGCTGCTGGACGAGCCCGAACTTGCCGCCATGTTGCAGGGCTTGGACGAGCTGGCAGCCGACGTGGCCGCCGGTACCTTTGCGCCCGAGCCGTCGGACGAGGACGTTCACACCGCACTCGAGCGCGGTCTGATCGAACGGTTGGGCCCGGCGCTCGGCGGCAAGCTCCGAGCTGGCCGATCGCGCAATGACCAGGTCGCGACGCTAATGCGGATGTACTTGCGGCACGCGGCGCGGGCAGTCGCTGGCCTGGTACTCGACCTGCTCGAGACCCTGGTCCGGCAGGCCGATCGGCATCTCGGTGTCGTCATGCCGGGGCGTACGCACCTCCAGCACGCCCAGCCCGTGCTGCTGTCGCACCACCTGTTGGCGCACGCGTGGGCGCTGCTGCGGGACGTCGACCGGCTGGCGGACTGGGACCGTCGCGCCGACGAGTCGCCCTACGGCTCCGCTGCGCTGGCTGGATCGTCACTTGGCCTGCGCCCGGAGGCCGTCGCCGAGATGCTCGGGTTCTCCCGGGCGGTCGAGAACTCCATCGACGGCACGGCGTCGCGTGACGTGGTCGCCGAGATGGCCTTCGTCTTGGCCATGGTGGCCGTCGATGTCTCACGGTTGGCCGAGGAGGTCGTCCTCTGGGCGACCCGGGAGTTCTCCTTCGTGCAGCTGGACGACGCCTGGTCAACGGGTTCGTCGATCATGCCGCAGAAGAAGAACCCGGACGTGGCCGAGCTGGCCCGTGGCAAAGCCGGCCGGCTGGTGGGGAACCTGGCCGGGTTGCTCGCGACGCTGAAGGGCCTGCCGCTCGCCTACAACCGCGACCTGCAGGAGGACAAGGAGCCGATCTTCGATTCGGTCGACTCGTTGTCGGTCCTGCTGCCGGCGTTCACCGGCATGGTGTCGACGATCCGGTTCGACACCGAACGGATGGCGGAGCTGGCTCCACGAGACTTCTCGCTCGCGACCGACCTGGCCGAGTGGCTGGTTCGCGACGGTGTGCCGTTCCGCGACGCACACGAGATCACCGGGGCGTGCGTTCGGCTGTGTGAGGAGCGTGGCATAGAGCTGTGGGAGCTCGACGACGTCGACCTCGCGACCGTGTCGCCTCTTCTGCGCCCACCGGTGCGGGCGGTGCTGACCGTGCAGGGATCGGTGGCGTCGCGGTCGGCCAAGGGCGGCACCGCACCAGTGCGAGTTGCGGAACAGCTCGACGCGGTGCTGGGCGCCATCGGGGCCGGCCGCGCCTGGGCAGGCGTCCCCGGTCCCCCCACCGCCGCCACCGGCGGTCGTCCGCCCCTTCCGGAATGACCACGTTCACCACCGCTGCCTGTCCATCACGAGGCATGCAAGCGTGGTGATGTATAGGTAAGCCTGGTGATGGCGCATCACGTCGAGCTGCTGGACCGGGATTTCTTTGCCCGGCCGCCGCTGGAGGTTGCGCCGGAGCTGCTCGGCTGCGTCGTCGCGAACGGCGAGGTCGCCGTGCGGCTGGCCGAGCTGGAGGCGTACGACGGGGCCAACGATCCCGGGTCGCACGCATTCAGCGGAATGACACCGCGCAACGAGGTCATGTTCGGACCTGCGGGCCACCTTTACGTCTATTTCACCTACGGCATGCACTGGTGCGCCAACCTGGTCTGCGGTCAGCCAGGCACGGCGGGTGCCGTCCTCCTTCGGGCCGGCTTAGTAGTCGCGGGTGAGGAGGTCGCCCGGCAGCGGCGACCAACAGCGCGCTCCGACCGCGACCTTGCCCGCGGGCCCGCTCGTCTCGCTGCGGCACTCGGGTTGAGCCGGACTGACAACGGCGTCGATGTCTGCGGGCCAAGCTCGCTACGCGTACTGGACGGCGGCGACGTCGATCCGGCCCTGATTCGCTCGGGCCCGAGGGTTGGTCTGGCTCGGGCGGCTGATCGGCCGTGGCGGTTCTGGCTGCACGGCGATCCCACCGTCTCGGTGTACCGCCCGCACGCGCTGCGCCGACGCCCGCTCTAGGGTGACGACCGTGGTCGACATTCTCGACGAGTTGAAATGGCGCGGCCTGGTGGCCCTTTCCACTGACGAGGCGGCTCTGCGGGCGGCGCTCGCGTCGGGACCGGTCACCTTCTACTGCGGCTTCGATCCCACTGCACCGAGCCTGCACTTCGGCAATCTGCTGCAGCTACTGACCGTCCGCCGTCTTCAAGATGGCGGACATCGTCCGTTGGTCCTGGTGGGGGGATCGACGGGGCTGATCGGGGATCCGAAACCGACCGCGGAGCGGGTGCTGCAGAGCAAGGAGACGATTGCCGAGTGGGTCGAGCGATATCGCGACCAGGTGTCGCGTTACGTCTTGTTCGACGGTGACAACGCGGCGCAGGTGGTGAACAACCTGGACTGGACCGCTCCGATGTCAGCCATCGACTTCCTCCGGGACATCGGCAAACACTTCCGGGTCAGCCGCATGCTGGCCAAGGAGGCAGTCAGTGCTCGGCTGGAGTCCCTGGAAGGGATCTCGTACACCGAGTTCAGCTACCAGATCCTGCAGGGCATGGACTACCTCGAGCTCTACCGGCGGTACGGCTGCACGCTGCAGACAGGCGGCAGCGACCAGTGGGGAAACATCACCAGTGGCGTCGACCTCATCCACCGGGTGGAGGGCGTGTCTGTGCACGCCCTCGCCACGCCGTTGCTGACCAAGGCCGACGGGAGCAAGTTCGGCAAGACCGAGTCCGGCACGGTATGGCTCGATCCAGAGATGACGACGCCCTACGCGTTCTACCAATACTGGCTGAACGTCGAAGACGCAATGGTGGCGGCGCTGCTGCGGGCGATGTCGTTTCGCCGTAGGGAGGAGATCGAGGCGCTGGAGAAGGTGACCGCCGAACGTCCGGCCGCGCGGGAGGCGCAACGTGCCCTCGCCCGCGAGCTGACCACCGTCGTGCATGGCGGCGACGAAACCGCGCGGGTCGAAGCGGCATCCGAGGCACTGTTCGGACACGGCTCGCTGACTGACCTCGACGAGCGGACGCTCGCGGCGGCCCTCACCCAGACCTCAGCGCCACGGATCGAGGTCGGCGCGACGCCACCGTCCTACGTCGATCTTCTGGTGGCAGCGGGGTTGGTGCCGTCCCGATCGGCGGCCCGGCGCACCATCGCCGAGGGCGGTGCCTACGTCAACAACGAACGGCTGGACCCGGCGATCGACCCGGACGCCGGCCCGGCGGACGAACAACTGCTACACGGCCGGTGGGTCATCCTGCGACGCGGGAAGCGAACTGTCGGCGGTGTCGAGCTCGTCCGCTGACCGGCACGGGAATGGCCGGACGTCACGGCTGGTTGATTCTTCTGCGGGCGTGGTGATTTGACGCTCGCGGGCGACCGCCCATAGGTTGCTCGACGGCTCGCAGGGAGCCGGACGGCGGAGACGACGGCCGGCCTGCGGGAAGCCGCCAGGCAGAAGTTTCGGGTTTGACCCGAGGCACCTGCTGGGCTAAGTTAGATGGGTTGCCCCCGAGAACGGCCTATCAAGGCCGGGCTGGGTGTGCGTCCGATCCTTGAGAACTCAACAGCGTGCCGAATATTGTCGATGCCAAATCGATACCCCGTCCACGGGCGGCCCGCCGGCTTTGCTGGTCGGTCTACCGTGGTGGGTTCCTTTGGTAAGACGGATGACATTCGTGTCAGCTGTTCTTGCCGGGGTTGTTCTTTTTCTCATGTGTCGATGTCCCGGCCCTCGCGTGAGCGAGGTTCGGATGTCATAGACCTTGATGGAGAGTTTGATCCTGGCTCAGGACGAACGCTGGCGGCGTGCTTAACACATGCAAGTCGAGCGGAAAGGCCCCTTCGGGGGTACTCGAGCGGCGAACGGGTGAGTAACACGTGGGTAACCTGCCCCTGGCTCCGGGATAACCCCGGGAAACCGAGGCTAATACCGGATACGACACGCGACCGCATGGTCTGCGTGTGGAAAGGATTCCGGCCAGGGATGGACTCGCGGCCTATCAGCTAGTTGGTGGGGTAACGGCCTACCAAGGCGACGACGGGTAGCCGGCCTGAGAGGGCGACCGGCCACACTGGGACTGAGACACGGCCCAGACTCCTACGGGAGGCAGCAGTGGGGAATATTGCGCAATGGGCGAAAGCCTGACGCAGCAACGCCGCGTGAGGGATGACGGCCTTCGGGTTGTAAACCTCTTTCAGCTCCGACGAAGCCTTCGGGTGACTGTAGGAGCAGAAGAAGCACCGGCTAACTACGTGCCAGCAGCCGCGGTAATACGTAGGGTGCGAGCGTTGTCCGGAATTATTGGGCGTAAAGAGCTCGTAGGCGGCCTGTTGCGTCTGCTGTGAAAGCCCGGGGCTTAACCCCGGGTCTGCAGTGGATACGGGCAGGCTAGAGTCCGGCAGGGGAGACTGGAATTCCTGGTGTAGCGGTGAAATGCGCAGATATCAGGAGGAACACCGGTGGCGAAGGCGGGTCTCTGGGCCGGTACTGACGCTGAGGAGCGAAAGCGTGGGGAGCGAACAGGATTAGATACCCTGGTAGTCCACGCCGTAAACGTTGGGCGCTAGGTGTGGGGTCCCTTCCACGGGTTCCGTGCCGTAGCTAACGCATTAAGCGCCCCGCCTGGGGAGTACGGCCGCAAGGCTAAAACTCAAAGGAATTGACGGGGGCCCGCACAAGCGGCGGAGCATGCTGATTAATTCGATGCGACGCGAAGAACCTTACCTGGGCTTGACATGCACGGAAATCCGGCAGAGATGCCGGGTCCGCAAGGGCTGTGCACAGGTGGTGCATGGCTGTCGTCAGCTCGTGTCGTGAGATGTTGGGTTAAGTCCCGCAACGAGCGCAACCCTCGTCCCATGTTGCCAGCACGTAATGGTGGGGACTCATGGGAGACTGCCGGGGTCAACTCGGAGGAAGGTGGGGATGAGGTCAAGTCATCATGCCCCTTATGTCCAGGGCTTCAAGCATGCTACAATGGCCGGTACAAAGGGCTGCGATACCGCAAGGTGGAGCGAATCCCAAAAAGCCGGTCTCAGTTCGGATCGGGGTCTGCAACTCGACCCCGTGAAGTTGGAGTCGCTAGTAATCGCAGATCAGCAACGCTGCGGTGAATACGTTCCCGGGCCTTGTACACACCGCCCGTCACGTCACGAAAGTCGGTAACACCCGAAGCCGGTGGCCCAACCCTCGTGGAGGGAGCCGTCGAAGGTGGGACTGGCGATTGGGACGAAGTCGTAACAAGGTAGCCGTACCGGAAGGTGCGGCTGGATCACCTCCTTTCTAAGGAGCATCCAGGCCCGGCTTCATTTCTCTAGGAAGCCGGAGTCCAGGGCCACGTCGTGGGCACTTGTCCCACGGTGGTAGCTCATTGGGTGGAACATCGACAATGGCTCGCTCTCCTGTCGGGAGGGCGAGTCGGCACGCTGTTGGGTCCTGAGGGATCGGCTTTGCCGATCTGCCTCGGGTGCCCGCCGACACGGCGGGTGCGGGCCCGCTCCGCGGCCAGATCCGCACGCGGTTTCCGCCCGTAGCTTGAGAACTGCACAGTGGACGCGAGCATCTTCATCTTTGTGGTCAAGTTATTAAGGGCGCACGGTGGATGCCTTGGCACCAGGAGCCGATGAAGGACGTTGGAGCCTGCGATAAACCCCGGGGAGCTGGCAACCGAGCTAAGATCCGGGGGTTTCCGAATGGGGAAACCCGGCGGCAGTCATGTGCCGTCACCGCCACCTGAACACATAGGGTGCCGGAGGGAACGTGGGGAAGTGAAACATCTCAGTACCCACTGGAAGAGAAAACAACATGTGATTCCGTGAGTAGTGGCGAGCGAAAGCGGAAGAGGCCAAACCGAATGCGTGCGATACCCGGCAGGGGTTGCGCATGCGGGGTTGTGGGGCTGCACTTGCCAGTTCTGCCGAGCTGGCCAGGAGTAAGAAATCGTCGTTGAAGTCGAAGGGCATTGAATGGCCCGGCGTAGAGGGTGGTACCCCCGTAGACGCAAGACGGCGACTCCTGTGCGCAGTACCCAAGTAGCACGGGGCCCGAGAAATCCCGTGTGAATCTGGCGGGACCACCCGCTAAGCCTAAATACTCCCTGGTGACCGATAGCGGACAAGTACCGTGAGGGAATGGTGAAAAGTACCCCGGGAGGGGAGTGAAATAGTACCTGAAACCGTGTGCCTACAAGCCGTGGGAGCGTCGCCGTGCCGCCTCGTGCGACACGGTCGTGACTGCGTGCCTTTTGAAGAATGAGCCTGCGAGTTAGCGGTGCGTGGCAAGGTTAACCCGACGAGGGGAAGCCGTAGCGAAAGCGAGTCCGAACAGGGCGATCTTTGAGTCGCGTGCCCTAGACCCGAAGCGGAGTGATCTACCCATGGGCAGGGTGAAGCGCGGGTAAGACCGCGTGGAGGCCCGAACCCACCAGCGTTGAAAAGCTGGGGGATGACCTGTGGGTAGGGGTGAAAGGCCAATCAAACTCCGTGATAGCTGGTTCTCCCCGAAATGCATATAGGTGCAGCGTCGCGCGTTTCTTCCCGGAGGTAGAGCACTGGATGGCCGAGGGGCCCGACAAGGTTACTGACGTCAGCCAAACTCCGAATGCCGGTAAGTCAGAGCGCGGCAGTGAGACTGCGGGGGATAAGCTTCGTAGTCGAGAGGGAAACAGCCCAGACCACCAGCTAAGGCCCCTAAGCGTGTGCTAAGTGGGAAAGGATGTGGAGTTGCACAGACAACCAGGAGGTTGGCTTAGAAGCAGCCACCCTTGAAAGAGTGCGTAATAGCTCACTGGTCAAGTGATTCCGCGCCGACAATGTAGCGGGGCTCAAGTACACCGCCGAAGCTGTGGCAGTCACGCATCAGCCCGGCCTCTTTGCTGAGGTCCAGGCGTGTGGCTGGGTAGGGGAGCGTCGTGTGGCGAGGGAAGCAGCAGGGTGACCTAGCTGTGGACGCCACACGAGTGAGAATGCAGGCATGAGTAGCGAAAGACGGGTGAGAAACCCGTCCGCCGAATGACCAAGGGTTCCAGGGCCAGGCTAATCCGCCCTGGGTAAGTCGGGACCTAAGGCGAGGCCGACAGGCGTAGTCGATGGACAACGGGTTGATATTCCCGTACCGGCTTTGGTGCGCCCATGCCGAGCCCGGTGATGCTAACCGCCTGACCCACGTCGTGCGCCTTCGGGCGAGCGATGTGGCGAGCGCGGGAACCGAACCGGTAGTAGGCAAGCGATGGGGTGACGCAGAAAGGCAGCCCAACCCGGGCGATGGTTGTCCCGGGGTAACGGCGTAGGGCGCGTGGTAGGCAAATCCGCCACGCACGAGCCTGAGACCGGATGCCGAGCCGATTCCGGCGAAGTGGGTGATCCTATACTGTCAAGAAAAGCCTCTAGTGAGTGCCAAGGCCGCCCGTACCCCAAACCGACACAGGTGGTCAGGTAGAGAATACCAAGGCGATCGAGTGAACCATGGTTAAGGAACTCGGCAAAATGCCCCCGTAACTTCGGGAGAAGGGGGGCCGGATGCGTGTAGTCCCGTGCGGACGAAGCGCAGATGGCCGCAGAGACCAGGCCCAAGCGACTGTTTACTAAAAACACAGGTCCGTGCGAAGTCGCAAGACGATGTATACGGACTGACGCCTGCCCGGTGCTGGAACGTTAAGGGGACGGGTTAGCCCTTCGGGGCGACGCTCAGAACTTAAGCGCCAGTAAACGGCGGTGGTAACTATAACCATCCTAAGGTAGCGAAATTCCTTGTCGGGTAAGTTCCGACCTGCACGAATGGCGTAACGACTTGGGCACTGTCTCAACCATGGACTCGGCGAAATTGCACTACGAGTAAAGATGCTCGTTACCCGCAGCAGGACGGAAAGACCCCGGGACCTTTACTACAGCTTGGTATTGGTGTTCGGTTCGGCTTGTGTAGGATAGGTGGGAGACTGTGAAGCTGGCACGCCAGTGCTGGTGGAGTCAACGTTGAAATACCACTCTGGTCGAACTGGATATCTAACCTCGGTCCGTGATCCGGATCAGGGACAGTGCCTGGTGGGTAGTTTAACTGGGGCGGTTGCCTCCTAAAATGTAACGGAGGCGCCCAAAGGTTCCCTCAGCCTGGTTGGCAATCAGGTGTCGAGTGCAAGTGCACAAGGGAGCTTGACTGTGAGACAGACATGTCGAGCAGGTGCGAAAGCAGGGACTAGTGATCCGGCAGTGGCTGGTGGAAGCGCTGTCGCTCAACGGATAAAAGGTACCCCGGGGATAACAGGCTGATCTTGCCCAAGAGTCCATATCGACGGCATGGTTTGGCACCTCGATGTCGGCTCGTCGCATCCTGGGGCCGGAGTAGGTCCCAAGGGTTGGGCTGTTCGCCCATTAAAGCGGTACGCGAGCTGGGTTTAGAACGTCGTGAGACAGTTCGGTCCCTATCCGCTGCGGGCGCAGGAGACTTGAGAAGGGCTGTCCCTAGTACGAGAGGACCGGGACGGACGAACCTCTGGTGTGCCAGTTGTTCCGCCAGGAGCACGGCTGGTTGGCTACGTTCGGAAGAGATAACCGCTGAAAGCATCTAAGCGGGAAGCTCGCTTCAAGATGAGGTCTCCCACAGGGTTGACCTGGTAAGGCCCCCAGCCAGACGACTGGGTTGATAGGCCGGACGTGGAAGCCTGGAAACAGGTGGAGCTGACCGGTACTAATAGGCCGAGGACTTGACCAACACACTTTGCTGCGTCCACTGTGCGGTTCCCGAGATACGGTCGGGAGCCGGCCATATCTCCATAGAGTTCCGGCGGCCATGGCGAAAGGGAAACGCCCGGTCCCATTCCGAACCCGGAAGCTAAGCCTTTCAGCGCCGATGGTACTGCCCTGGAGACGGGGTGGGAGAGTAGGACGCCGCCGGACACACGCTGCCCACGAGGGGCTACCCGCCAGCACGGCGGGTAGCCCCTTTTGCGTGCGCCAGAAGGCTGCACCGGTCCGAGTAGGACCGGGCACCGTGGGGCAAGATGCGTCCTGACCTAGCACCGAGGAGACCATCATGGCCGACGAGCCCACAGGAGGTCGGCCGGCGCCGCGAGACGGCTCGGGCAGCAGCACTGGGAAGCGGCACGGGGGCAGTCCGAGAGAGGGGCAGCGTGACCGCTCCGATCGAGGGGCGCGCTCCGATAGGCAACGACGATCTTCGCGGGCGCAGCAACCGGCGAACACCGTCGCCGACCGTCGCCCGGAACGTCCTCGCCGAGCCGATCTCGATCCGCCGACTGATCCAGATGTCACCGGCCGCGAGCTCGACGACGACGTCCGGGCAGAGCTCAGCACACTGAGCGGTGGCGCCTCCGGAGCCGTAGCTCGGCATCTGGTGATGGCTGCGCGCCTGCTGGACGACGATCCCGAGCTCGCATACCAGCATGCCCTGGCAGCTCGCCGCAGAGCTGCCCGCATCGGCGTCGTCCGGGAAGCCGCCGGGATCGCCGCCTACCGAGCGGGCCGGTACACCGAAGCGCTGGCCGAGTTGCGTGCGGCTCGGCGAATGTCCGGCTCCGCCGAATACCTGCCAATGATGGCCGACAGCGAGCGGGGGCTCGGTCGGCCGCAGCGGGCGCTGGACTTGGCAGCGGACCCGGTCGTTGCTGGCCTGGACGCCGCAGGTCGAGCCGAGATGTTGATCGTCGCGGCGGGAGCGCGGCGTGACCTCGGCCAGCTCGAGGCCGCCGCCGTGACGCTGCAGGTTCCGGACCTCCGCTCGCACTCACGGCAACCCTGGGTCGCCCGTCTGCGGTATGCGTACGCCGATGCCTTGGCCGCCCTCGGCCGGCATGAGGAGGCTCGGCAGTGGTTCGTCCGTGCGGCCGAGTCCGACGACGAGGGGGAGACCGACGCGCTGGAGCGCATCGACGAACTGGACGAGCCGGCTGGCCCAACGGACAGTCAGCGGGAATCGCCGTAAGCCGGACACCGAGCTCCTGTCCACAGCCGACCGTCCGGCCCCGCGTGATCCACAGCCCGCTCTGGACGAGTATCGCTCGTCCTCCACTGCGGCCGATCATCGTCGGGTCCGGGACAGTCCAGCAGAGGAGCGCTCGTGACCGTCGAATCGGTACCCGTGCTCGAGCACCGTAACGAGGTCCATCTGGTTGGTCGCGTGTCAGCCGATCCGGTGCTCCTTACCCTGCCCAGCGGCGACAGCGTGGTCAGCGTCCGCCTCGTGGTCGAGCGGCCCCGACCACCCGCCGGCCATGGCCGCCGCCAACAGGTCGACACCTTGGCCTGTGCGGGGTGGCTGCCGGCACTGCGGCGAACGTTGCTGCGGTGGGGGCCGGGTGACGTCGTCGAGGTCCATGGCTGCCTCCGCCGACGGTTCTGGCGGGCCGAGGGTGTCCCGCAGAGCCGTTACGAAGTCGAGCTCAGCGGCGCGCGCCGGCTGGCGCGGGCCCGGGCATCGCAGGCTCGGTCAGCAATCGCATGACCAGGCCGGTCCGGGGCTTCGGTCCGAACGACGTCGATTTCCGCGGCATCCGCTCGCCGGCTGCAGCCACGGCGAGCACATCGTCGTGGGTCGCCGGATTGAGCAGGAGAGCGACTCCGCGGAGCCGGCGAGCCCGGTCAAACGCGTCGCGAGCATCGTGGTGGTAAGCAACCTGCGGATCGGCGTCGTCGACGCCGAACAGCCGAGTCAACAAGAACTCGCACGCGATGGTCGCATCGAGACCTCGCCACGTCCGGGACCGGCCGGCCGGCAGGCTGGCGTCGAGGCGCTCCTGGATCGGATCGCGCAGCAGCGCACTCTGTTGGCCGTCGGAGAGAACGAACGCCGGTCCATCCCGGCCGGCCTCGGCCAACACCGGCATCGGTTCGGCATCGGCCGGCAGAAGCTCTACGGCGTGGAAGCCACGGGCGGCGGCGGCTGCCGCCTTCGGCAGAGAGAAATCGGCAACCGATCGGTGGATGCTGCCCAACCGCAGGGGATGTCGGTCTGCGTCGACGAGCATGGCGAGACCGGATCGAGCGGCCGCTCGTTGATCGGGCCGGACAGCCCGGTCTCGCGTCGCCTTGTAGGCCGCGTAGCGGTGGTGGCCGTCTGCGATCAGAGCTTGCCGGTCAGCAAGATCGGCTTCGATCTCTGCCACCGTTGCGGGATCGGTCAGCCGCCAGATCCGGTGTTTTGCGCCGTCAGCCGTCTCGGCAGCAACGATGGGCTCGGTCAGCAGCGCAGCGTCGACCGCAGCGCTCGCCGCACCGCTGCCGCCGTAGGTCAACAGGATCGGCTCGAGCTGGGCGCCGGTGGCGGCCATGAGCTCGGTGCGATCCGCCACCAGGCCAGGAAAGACGTCCTCATGCGCGAGCACCACGTTCTCGGCCGGATCGTGCAATGACACCGCACCAACCAGGCCTAGCGCAGTGCCGGCGTCGCCGGTGTGCTCGTAGACGTACAGCGCAGGGTCGCTGTCCACTTGCAGGACGCCCTCGGCGAGCCAGCCATGCAGATCCCGTGCCGCGTGTTCGTACCGATTCGCGTCGGAGCTGGCGCGGGGCAGGATCAGCCGAACGACGTTGTAGGGATCGGCCGCTTCCCACGTCGAGATCCCGCCTTCGCCGATCACGTCATATGGCGGGCACGTCACCGCGGCGAGGTCCGACACGACGTCAGGGGAGTATCGCAGCGCCCGGATCGGCGCCAGCCGCAATGGCCGGCCTTGACGCTGCCGGCGCCCCGGTTCGGTCATCCGCGAATGCTACGGCTGCCACGATCACGTTCGACCTGCCAAGTGGCTGAGAAGATCGCGGGCATGCGGTCACTGGCCGAGACATACGACGTCGCCCTGGTCGACCTCGACGGTGTCATCTATGTCGGGTCCGAACCTGTCAATCATGCTGTTCCGGCCCTAGCCAGGGCGCGAGCCGCCGGCCTGCGGTTGGCCTTCGTGACCAACAACGCGGCCCGCCGCCCTGAGGCGGTTGCCGAGCAGCTGACCGGTCTCGGGGTGGCAGCCTCACCCGGGGAGGTGGTGACCTCCGCCCAGGCGGCCGCGCGATTGCTCGCGGAACGTCTCCCGGCCGGCGCCCGGGTTCTCGTCGTGGGCGGGGAGGGGCTGGTGGCAGCGCTCGCCGAACATGGCCTGATGCCGGTTGCCCATGCGGAGGACAATCCCGCTGCCGTCGTCTCGGGCTTTCATCCCGACGTCGGGTGGCGGCTGTTGGCCGAAGGTGCGTACGCCGTGGCGGCCGGACTGCCGTGGGTGGCGTCCAACGTCGATCCCACGATCCCGATGCCGCAGGGCAATGCCCCGGGCAACGGCGCGTTGGTCGAGACGATCCGGTTGGCGACCGGTCGCCAACCGGTCGTAGCCGGCAAGCCGGAGCCACCGATCCATCGCGAGGCAATGCTGCGGACGGGAGCACGCCACCCCCTGGTCATCGGCGACCGGCTCGACACCGACATTGCCGGGGCGGCCCGCGCAGGCGCCGACAGCCTGCTCGTTCTGACCGGTGTGACCAGTGCCCTCGATCTCGTCGCGGCCGCGCCGGGGAGCCGGCCCACGTTCGTCGCCCGAGACCTCCGGGCACTCAGTGCCGCGCCCGGCGAGCTCCGGGTAGGACCGGGAGAGTCCCCTAGGCCCGAGCACGCCGCGGTGATCGAGCAGGGCCACCTGGTCCTGCAACGCCAGCGTGTTCGCCACAAATGGCAAGGCACCGGTGAGGACGACCACGCCGAGGACGCCGTCAGCCTGCTCCGAGGAATCTGCGGGACTGTCTGGGCCGCCGTCGATCAAGGAGAGCAAGTCGCCGATGTAGAGGCCGTCGTGGCTGCCGCGGGTTGGCCGGTGCCGCGGACGGCGGGCGGCACGTACTAGCGTGACGGCCACGCCTTGACGGGAAGCGAGTGCCATGGCTGAGCAAGAGCACGTTGAACCGAGTGTCGCACCGGGGGGCCCCGCAGCCAGCGGAGACCCACGGGTCGACGCTGCCGTCGAACCGCTCGAGTCGTTGGACGATGTGCCGGTGCACGATCACCCGACCGTCTTCGAGGATGTGCATCGGAACCTGCAAGAGATCCTGGCCAGGGAACAGGAGTGACTGGGTGCCAGCACGCCGGCGACTCGACGCCGAACTGGTCCGCCGTGGCCTGGCCCGTTCACGGGAGCAGGCCGTCGCGCTGATCACCGACGGCCGCGTGATCGTTGCGGGTCGAGCGGCGTCGAAGCCCGCGACCGGAGTCGCGCCGGCCGAGCCGATCGTGGTGAGCGCCGTAGGCGAGGATCCGTACGTCTCGCGAGGCGCGCACAAGCTTGCGGGCGCACTCGACGTGTTCGAACCAGCCGGCTTGGCGGTCGCGGGCCGCCGCTGCCTGGACGCCGGGGCGTCGACCGGCGGATTCACCGACGTGCTCCTCCGCCGGGGCGCCACCCAGGTCGTGGCGGTCGACGTCGGATATGGCCAGCTCGCGTGGGCCCTGCGGACGGACCCGCGGGTCGTCGTCGTGGACCGGACCAATGTGCGGGAACTGTCACCCGACGTGGTGGGCGATCCGGTCGAGCTGGTCGTCGCTGACCTTTCGTTCATCTCTCTTCGACTCGTCCTCGGGCCGTTGCTGTCCTGCACGGCACCCGACGGTGACCTCGTGCTGATGGTCAAGCCACAGTTCGAGGTCGGTCGGGAGCTCGTTGGTTCGGGCGGGGTCGTCCGGGATCCGGCACTGCGTGTCGCGGCCGTCAGTGCGGTGGCGGCGGCGGGCCACGACCTCGGCGTGGGCGTCGTGGACGTCACCGCAAGCCCGTTGCCGGGTCCGTCAGGAAACGTCGAGTACTTCCTCTGGCTTCGCGCGGGGGCGCCACCACTGGATCCTGCGCAGGCGGAGCGGGCCGTCCGGGAGGGACCGCAGTGAGCGAACGATCGGTGCTGGTGGTCACGCATACAGGCCGGCCAGAGGCATTGGACGCGGCGACCGAGGCCGTCGGGTTACTTCGGAAAGCGGGTCTGTCGGTCCAGGCGTTGGCCGCCGAGAGCGGTGAGCTCTCCCTGCCCGACGACGTCGAGGTCGTGTCCGGCACTGACGGAGCCCACGGCAGCGACCTGGTGGTCGTTCTCGGTGGTGACGGGACGATCCTGCGCGGCGCCGAGGTCGCCCGCGCGTCGGGTACGCCTGTGCTCGGGGTCAACCTCGGGCACATCGGCTTCCTCGCCGAGGCCGAACGTGACGACCTGAGTTACACGGTCGAACGCGTGGTGGCAAAGGACTACCACGTCGAGGAGCGCATGACGGTCGACGTAATAGTCCGTCTCGACGGGCGGGTCGTCGCGCGGGAATGGGCTCTCAACGAGGCGAGCATCGAAAAGGCGAGCCGCGAGCGGATGGTCGAACTCGTGGCCGAGGTCGATGGTCGGCCGCTGTCGAGATGGGGATGCGACGGCGTGGTCATGGCTACCCCGACGGGCTCCACCGCCTACGCGTTCAGCGCAGGCGGGCCCGTGGTCTGGCCGGAGGTCGAAGCGATGTTGATGGTCCCGATCAGCGCGCACGCGTTGTTCGCTCGTCCACTGGTCGTGGCGCCCACCTCGGAGCTTGCGGTGACGGTACAGCCGGTGACTGCAGGAGCCGTGCTGTGGTGCGACGGCCGACGTCGGGTGGATCTGCCCCCGAGCTCCCGGGTCGAGGTGCGGCGTGGGCAGCGCCCGGTGCGGCTCGCCCGACTGCACCAGTCGCCGTTCACCGACCGGTTGGTCGCCAAGTTCGCGCTGCCGGTGGAAGGGTGGCGCGGGTCACGGCTTGGCGACCCCGATGCGACCCGGGGCTCGGCGTAGGCTGCCGGGTCGTGTTCGACGAGATCCGGATCCGTGGTCTCGGGGTCATCGAGGATGCGGACCTCCAGCTCGGGCCTGGCCTCAGCGTCCTCACCGGCGAGACGGGCGCAGGCAAGACGATGGTGGTCACCGGCCTGAGCTTGCTGATGGGAGGCCGGGCCGACCCGAAAGCGGTGCGCGACGGCGCCGGGAAGGCCATGGTGGAAGGCCGGCTCCAGATCGACCCGGCCGGACAAATCGCCGCCAGGGTGATCGACGCGGGCGGCGATGTCGAGGACGGCGAACTCCTGCTGTCGCGAACCGTCTCGGTCGAGGGCAGATCGCGCGCCCACGTCGGTGGGCGGTCAGTGCCGTTAGGTGTGCTGGCCGAGTTGGCCGACGATCTTGTTGCCGTCCACGGCCAGAGCGACCAGCAGCGACTGTTACGGCCGACGCGGCAGCGGATGGCGCTCGACCGGTACGCCGGAGCGAGCGTCAGCGAGCCGATGTCGGCCTATGCCGACCGATATGCGGCGTTACGAGCGGTCGAGGCAGAACTCGGTGAGATCACGACTCGGTCGCGCGAACGAGCCCAGGAGGCGGACCTGTTGCGGCTCGGCCTGGCCGAGATCGCGCAGGTCGAGCCGAGAGCGGGCGAGGAGGATGCTCTAGCCGCCGAAGAAGCACGGCTCGCGCACGCGGACGGTCTGCGTGCGGCGGCGCTGGCCGCCCATGCCTGCCTCGCTGCCGACGAGCCAACCGGCGGCACGGACGACGCCCTCGCTCTGGTTGCCGCCGCCCGTCGTGCACTGGAGCCGCAGCAGGGCCACGACCCGGACCTTTCCGCACTCGCGGGCCGGCTGGCCGAGGCGTCCTATCTGCTGGCTGACGTCGGGGCCGATCTCGCCTCTTATGCCGCTGGGATCGACACCGATCCGGCCCGGCTGGCCGCCGTCCAGGACCGGCGCGCAGCGCTGACGGCCCTGACCCGCAAGTACGGTGACAACACCGACGAGGTGCTGGCCTGGGCAGATCACGCATCGCGTCGGTTGCTCGAACTCGACAATGACGAGGACCGGATCGGTGCTCTGCAGCGGCAGCGGGATGACCTGCGGACTGAACTCAGTGGACTCGCAAGCCGGCTCAGCACGACCCGGATCGCAGCCGCGGAGCGCTTCGGCTCCGCGGTCGGAGCGGAGTTGGCGGCGTTGGCGATGCCCCAGGGCCGGGTCGTCGTCGCCGTCAGCCGCCGGCCGGACCCGGCCGGTCTGATGGTCGACGGCGAGAGCGTTGCCTTCGGACAGACCGGCATCGACGGCGTCGAGATGCTGTTTGCCGCTCACGCCGGGACGGCGCTGCGTCCACTGCACCGGGGGGCATCGGGCGGGGAACTGTCGCGGCTGATGCTCGCCGTCGAGGTCGTGTTCGCCGGCGCGGACCCAGTGCCCACCTTCGTCTTCGACGAGGTCGACGCGGGCGTTGGTGGCAGGGCAGCGGTCGAGGTCGGTCGTCGGCTCGCGCGGCTGGCCCGCTCCGCCCAGGTGCTCGTGGTCAGCCATCTACCCCAGGTCGCCGCCTTCGCCGACCAGCATTTCAGAGTGGTGAAGAGCGAAGACGGCCGCATTACCCGCAGCGGCGTCGTCACCCTCGACGACGACGGCCGCGTGCAGGAGCTTTCGCGGATGCTGGCCGGACTGGAGGGCTCGGCGACGGCCCGTGCGCACGCCGAGGAGTTGCTCGCAACGGCCGCGAGCAGCCGGACTGCTGAGGGCTGACGTACGGACCGGACGCGCGTTGCGGACCGGTCCCGTAATCCGTTGGGTGAACGTGGCAGGATTCGGCCAGTGAGAATTCCCGTGCTCCGCCGGCGCAGGTCGCCCGACCTGCCGGGCGTCAGCGGCGTCGCGCGGGTCGACCGGCGAACCAAGAACCTCACCAAGCGCTTGAAGCCTGGCGAGATCGCGATCATCGACCACGTGGATCTGGACCGGGTCAGCGCCGAGGCACTGGTCGCTTGCGGGGCTGGGGCGGTCGTCAACGTCCGGCCCTCGGTCAGCGGACGCTACCCCAACCTCGGTCCGGAGATCCTGGTCGAGGCGGGAATCCCGCTGGTCGACTCCGTCGGGGCCGATCTGCTGAGCGAGGTGCACGAGGGCGAGCGGCTGCGCGTCGACGGGAGCACGATCTTCCGCGACGGTTCGACGGACAGCGTTCCCATCGGGAAAGGCAACCTGCAGACGGAGGAGTCCCTCACCGACCTGATGGATGCCGCCCGGCAGGGGCTGTCGGCGCAGCTCGAGGCTTTCGCCGCCAACACCATGGAGTACCTCAAGCGCGAGCGTGAACTGCTGCTCGACGGCGTCGGCGTGCCCGACATCGAGACCCGGATCCGTGGTCGGCACGTCCTGATCGTCGTCCGCGGGTACGACTACAAAGAAGACCTGGCGATGCTCGGCCACTACATCCGTGAATACCGGCCGGTGCTCATCGGTGTCGACGGCGGCGCCGACGCGCTGCTCGAGACAGGCCTCAAGCCGGACCTGATCGTCGGTGACATGGACTCCGTATCCGACGCCGCGTTGCGCAGCGGCGCCGAGCTCGTCGTCCATGCGTACCGCGACGGTCGGGCACCGGGCCTGGAGCGTCTTGCCCACCTGGGGCTGCGGGGGGTCGCCTTCCCGGCGACCGGCACCAGCGAGGACGTCGCCATGTTGTTGGCCGACGACAAGGGCGCCGAACTCATCGTCGCCGTCGGCACGCATGCCACCTTGGTCGAGTTCATGGACAAGGGCCGGTCCGGAATGGCCAGCACCTTCCTCACCCGGCTGCGGGTCGGCAGCAAGCTCGTCGACGCCAAGGGCGTCAGCCGGCTCTACCGCAGCCGGATCCCGGCGTGGACGCTCGTGCTGCTTCTGGTCGGATGCGTACTCGCGGTGATCGTGGCCCTGGCGGCGACACCGACCGGGCAGGCCTACCTCGATGTCGTCGGCTCCTGGTGGGACCGGTTCCTCTTCTGGCTGCGAGGGCTTTTCTGACGTGATCGACTTCCGCTACCACCTGGTCTCCATCATTGCCATCTTCTTCGCCCTGGCCACCGGAATCATCCTCGGCGCTGGGCCCCTCGACGAGCAGGTGGACGAGACGCTCGTGGACCAGATTCCGCAACTGCGGGACGAGAACCAGCAACTGCGCGACCAGATCGTCGCACTGGAGGCGGACCTCGCCTACGAGGAGAGCTTCGTGGACAGCAGCGCACCGCTGCTCGTCGGCGAGCTGCTGGTCGATCGCCGGGTCGCTCTCGTCGTGCTTCCCGGCGCCGACGATGAGCAGGTCGCCGCTATCCGCAGCCAGCTGGAGGGTGCGGGAGCATCGATCTCGTCCACCGTGACCGTAGCGCCGACATGGAGCGACCCGGACTCCGAGCCGGCCCTCAACGTTCTCGCCGCCGAACTCGTCGTCTCCGGTACGACTCTTCCGCTGGAGGGAAACGGCTACGACCGGGGTGCCGCAGTCCTCGCCGGTGCGCTGTTGCGGCCCACTGACGAGCCCAGTTCCGACGCCGACGCCGACCAGATCACCGCCGTCGCGACCGGCTACAGCGAGGCTGGGCTGGCCACCATCGAGACCGCCGAGGGAGACGGCGACCCGCAGGCCACGCTCGCCGTGGTCGTCGCCGGACCGCCTCCGGAAGACGACGTCGAACGGCGTACCGGCACGTTGACGTCTTTGGTCAGCGCCCTGGACCAGGCAGCAGCCGGCTCCGTCGTGGGTGGCCCGCCTGCGGCGGCGGGGGACGGCGGGCTCATCACCGCCGTTCGGGAGGATCAGGATCTTGCCGCCGCAGTGTCGACGGTGGACTCAGTCGACCTGAGCTCCGGCCGGGTCGCCGTGGTCTTCGCAGCTGTGCAACAGGAGCAGGGCGGGTCCGGCCAGTACGGCAGAGTAGGCACGACCGACGGCGCACTGCCCGTGATCGACGACCAGGCCGACGGCTCGTGACCCTGACCGGTCGCAGGGCGGTTACCGCCGTCACGGCAGCGGCCATCGGCGCCGGTGTCGCCAAGGCCGTGTATCAGCGGATATTCGCGGACCCCCCAGGGGGGGCGGTCCGGTGGGAGCGGATCAACCACCGCGGCAGCACTCTGACTCTCGCGGCCGGCCCGGCGGTTGCCCTCGGCGGCGCGGCCGGCGCGGCGCTCGCTCCGGGAGTTGCGATGCGGACCCGGGTGACCGGTGTGCTGCTGGCCGGCACCGTCGGGGCGGTCGGGCTCTATGACGACTTGGCGGGCTCGGCAGCGAGCAAGGGATTGCGCGGGCACCTGTCCGCGCTGCGCCGCGGAGAAGTGACCAGCGGAGCGGTGAAAGTCGGCGTCATCGGCGCGGTTGGCCTGGCCGCGGCCGCCGCGGTCAGTGACAACGCCATTGACGCGGTGATCGGTGGTGCCGCCGTCGCCGGCCACGCCAACCTGCTCAACCTGCTGGATCTTCGGCCCGGGCGGGCAGTGAAAGTGGCCCTGCTGCACGCGCCACTGGCCGTCTCCGCACCCGCCGGTGCGGTTGCTGCCGCCGGGCTGGGAGCCGGCGCCGGTGTGCTTGCCGACGATCTCGGCGAACGGACGATGCTCGGTGACGCCGGTGCGAACGCGCTGGGCGCGATGCTGGGCCTGGCGCTGGTGGCTCGCAGTGGCCGTGTGGCCCGCTTGATTCACCTCGGCGTCGTCACGGCGCTGACGCTGGCCAGCGAGAAGGTCAGCTTCACCCAGGTGATCGCACGCACGCCGGTGTTGCGTGAGCTCGACCAGCTCGGCCGCCGGCAATAGCGGGCGATGAGCCGTAGCGGCAGGATCGCGCTCGGCGCGGCGGCCGGCATCGCCGGCGGTGCGGCGCTGGTCGCGGTCGTCAGTCTCGTCGCCCGCCTGGTCGGCTTCGGTCGCCAGCTCGTCTACCAGGGGACGGTCGGCCCGACCGATCTCGGCACCGTCTATACCTCGTCCAACTTCATTCCGGCGATCCTGTTCGAGATCGTCGCCGGCGGTGCTCTCGCCGGCGTCGTCGTCCCGCTTGTCGTCGCCGCCGTCGATCGCGGTGACGTCGACGAGGTTCGGGAGACCACCGGTGCCCTGCTGGGCTGGACGCTGCTGGTCTTGGTGCCGATGGCCCTGGTCGCGGCTCTGTTCGCCGGGCCGATCAGCGGCTACGTGCTGCAGGGCCAAGGCGGCGCTCAGGCCCAGGACATGGCGGAACGAATGTTGCGCGTGTTCCTGGTTCAGGTGCCGCTGTACGGGTTGGCGGCGGTGTCCGCAGGCGTCCTGCAGGCGCACCGCCGCTTTCTGGCGCCGGCGCTCGCTCCGATCGTGTCCAGCCTGGTCGTGGTGGGTGCATACCTGAGCTTCGATGCCACGTTCACCGGGGACCGGAACCAGCTGGAGACCATTCCTCCCTCGGCGGAAGTGCTGCTCTCGGCAGGAACGGCGCTGGGTGCTGTCGCGCTGATGTTGACCACGCTGGTACCGCTCTATGTGCTCGGGATTCGAGCCGCACCCCGCCTACGCTTTCCCGCCGGACGCCGCCGGCGGGCGGGCAAACTCGCAGCGGCGGGCGCGACGATGGTCGCCGCCCAGCAAGTGGCGTTGCTCGTGCTCATTCCGGTCGTCAACGAGAACGGCGGTGCCGGCCGGATCGTGACCTACCAGAACTCCTGGATGGTCTATCTCCTGCCGTATGCGGTCCTGGCCGTACCGATCGCGACCAGCTCATTCCCGGCGTTGGCCGGGCATGCCGGCCGAGGAGACCGGCTCGCGTGGGCCAGAGCGACCCTTGGTTCGACTCGCGCGGTCGTGCTCGCGGCCGGCCTGGGCGTCGCGGCCCTCGTCGCCGCCGCGTGGCCCATCGCGCGGTTCTTTGGTGTGCTCGGCGACCACGGCACCGTTCCCGACTCCGAGATGGCCCGAGCGCTGGTCGCCTTCGCGCCCGGCCTGATCGGGTTCTGTCTCGTGTACCACCTCAACCGGGCGCTGCTGGCAACGGGCCGGGTCCGATGGGTCGGTATCGCGACGACGGCCGGCTGGGCCGTAGCCGTGCTCGTCGCGGTGGTGCTCGCGCGCGTGGTGGCCCAAGGCTGGGTCGTCGCCGCGGTGGGATTCGGACACACCGCCGGCATGGTCGTGGCTGCCGTCATTCTGCTGGCGGCCCTGCGCTCGGCTTCGGTGGGTGCCGGCTGGCGACGTCTCGCCCGTGCTGGCCTGGCAGCACTGTTGGGGGCGGCCGCAGGCGGAGCTGCCGGCTACGCGGTTGCTGTTGCTGTCGGCGGCGCCGGCACCGCGGCGATCGTCGGCACCGGCGTCCTGGCAGCCGCGACCGCGGCCGTCGTGTTCGTCGGTGTCATCGCCGTAGTCGACCGGGACGACCTTCGAATGGCGCTGCGCCGATGAGAGCGGCGATCGTGCTGGCGACCAGTACCGGGGGGATCGGCACGCACGTTGCGTCTCTTGTGCAGCGGTTGCCCGCCCTGGGGATCGAGGTCGACGTCGTCTCCCCGGCCGCCACCGAGGTGCAGTTCGGCTTTCGCTCCTTGGGAGCGGGCTTCACGCCGGTGGAGATCACGACCGTGCGGCCCAGCGAGGACTTCGCGACGGTGCGGGCGCTGCGGGCGGCACTGCGCACTGCCGAGGTCGTGCACGCCCACGGCCTGCGGGCCAGCTCGATGACCGCCCTGGCCGTCGGCCGGCGCCGCCCCGAGCGCGTGCCATTCGTCGCCACCTGGCACAACGCTCTGCTGGGTTCGGGAGTACGGCGGCGGGTACTGGCGGGCCTGGAAATCCTGTCCGCCCGCAGGGCGGATGTGACGCTGGGCGCGTCGGCCGACCTGGTGGAGCGGGCCGCCCGGCTGGGCGCAGCGGATGCGCGGCTGCTACCGGTTGCAGCCCCGGCGATGCCGCCGCCACGTCGGGCCGGTGATGAAGTGCGGGCCGAGCTGGGCATCAACAGCCGGCCACTGATACTTGCGGTGGGACGGCTCGCGCCGCAGAAGGATTACGACACGCTGCTGAATGCCGTGGCGGCCTGGCAGGACCGGTCACCGAGGCCCGCGGTCGTGGTTGCGGGCGAAGGCCCGGAGCGCCCCCGACTGCAGCGCGTGATCGACGCACGGAACCTGGACGTCCAGCTGCTGGGCCACCGCAACGACATCCCCGACTTGTTGGCCGCCGCCGACGTATACGTGCTGACGTCCACCTGGGAGGCGCGAGCGCTGGTCGTACAGGAGGCCATGCGCGCGGGTGTCCCAGTCGTCGCGACAGCGGTCGGGGGCCTGCCCGAGCTGGCCGACGAGGCAGCCGTGCTCGTTCCCCCTGCCGACGCGGCAGCTGTCGCGCGGGCCGTCGCACATCTTCTCGACCACGACGGGCGGCGAGCCGAGTTGGCCCGACGGGCTCGCGAGCGGGCATTGACCTGGCCAGACGAGGACGACACGGCCCGCGCCGTGGCCGCGACATACCGTGAGGTACTCGCGCGCTAGCTGTTAGGCTGGAACTCCGTGGACCGACCGGCACGACACATTCTCGCCAGCCCACCACGGGAGCCCTCTCGGTGAACACCACCCACCTGTTCGTCACCGGAGGCGTCGTCTCCTCGCTCGGGAAAGGCCTGACCGCTTCCAGCCTGGGAAATCTGCTGTCGGCCCGGGGCCTGCGGGTGACCATGCAGAAACTCGATCCGTACCTGAACGTCGACCCGGGCACGATGAACCCGTTCCAACACGGCGAGGTCTTCGTCACCGACGACGGCGCGGAGACCGACCTCGACATCGGCCACTACGAGCGCTTCCTCGACCGCAATCTCAACCGGTGGGCCAACGTCACGACCGGGCAGATCTACTCCACCGTGATCGCCAAGGAGCGTCGCGGTGAATATCTCGGCGACACGGTTCAGGTGATCCCGCACATCACCAACGAGATCAAGGACCGGATGCTCGGGATCGGTGGCCCGGACGTGGATGTCGTGATCCACGAGATCGGCGGCACGGTCGGAGACATCGAGTCGCTGCCGTTCCTCGAGGCCGCGCGCCAGGTCCGGCATGAGATCGGCCGAGACCACTGCTTCTTCCTGCACGTCTCGCTGGTGCCGTACATCGCGCCGTCGGGCGAGCTCAAGACCAAGCCGACGCAGCACTCGGTCGCCGCGCTGCGCCAAGTCGGCATCCAGCCCGACGCGATCGTCTGCCGCTCGGATCGGCCGATCCCCGCCGGGATGAAGAAGAAGATCGCCTTGACGTGCGACGTCGACGCTGACGGGGTCGTGGCAGCCGTCGACGCCCCGTCCATCTACGACATCCCGAAGGTGCTGCACGCCGAGGGGCTCGACGCATTCGTCGTGCGGCGGCTCGGCCTTCCGTTCCGCGACGTCGACTGGCGGTCGTGGGACGACCTGCTCCGCCGTGTGCATCACCCCCGCCAGGAGGTCACTGTCGCGCTCGTCGGCAAATACGTCGGCCTGCCCGACGCGTATCTGTCCGTGATCGAGGCACTGCGCTCCGGCGGATTCGCCAACGATGCGAAAGTACATGTGCGCTGGGTACCCTCCGACGACTGCGAGACGTCCGAGGGTGCCGCTGCTCAGCTGCACGACGTCGATGCGGTGTGCGTGCCGGGCGGCTTCGGTGTCCGCGGCATCGAGGGCAAGGTGGGAGCGATCCAGTTCGCCCGGGAGCACCGCATCCCGGTCCTCGGCTTGTGCTTGGGCCTGCAATGCATGGTGATCGAGTTCGCCCGCGGCGTGGCCGGCTTGGTGGATGCAGGATCCGCGGAGTTCCACCCCGACACCGCGTTTCCCGTCATCGCCACGATGGAGGACCAGAAGGGCATCGTCGCCGGTGACGGCGACCTGGGCGGCACCATGCGGTTGGGTCTGTATCCGGCCGTGTTAGGGCGCGGCACCGTGGTCCGCGAGCTTTTTGGCGTCGATCGCGTAGACGAGCGGCACCGGCACCGCTACGAGGTCAACAACGCGTACCGTCAGCAACTCGCCAGCGCCGGCATGGTGTTCTCCGGGCTGTCACCCGACGGTCAGCTGGTCGAGTTCGTCGAGCTGCCGGCCGACGTGCACCCATATTTTGTCGGCACCCAGGCGCATCCGGAGTTGCGTTCGCGCCCGACCCGGGCACACCCGCTGTTCGTCGGCTTGATCGCCGCGGCCCTCACTCGCCAACAAGAGACCCGGTTGCCGGTCGACATCGAGGTCGAGCCGGTCGGCGTCGCCTCGTGAGTGACTGGACCACCACCTCACCCGATGTGTTGGGCGATCGGCCGGAGCGATGGCCGGTCACCGATTCTGAGGTGGTTCTGCGGACCCCCAGAGTCATCGCGGTGCGCCGGGACCGCGTCCAGTCGCCGGCCGACGGGGCCGAGTTCCTCCGCGACGTCGTTGTGCACCCCGGGGCGGTCGGCATCGTCGCCCTGGACGACAACGAGCGGGTGCTGCTGGTTTCCCAGTACCGGCATCCGGTCGGGCACCGTCTGCTGGAGATACCCGCTGGGCTGCTCGACGTGCCGGGGGAGGCGTACCCCGTCGCGGCGGCCCGAGAGCTCTTCGAGGAAGCCCATGTGCAGGCGACGGATTGGCGGGTCCTGGTCGACCTGTTCACCTCGCCGGGCATGACGACCGAATCCACCCGGATCTATCTGGCGCGTGGACTGTCCGCCGTGGACGGAGAACGGCACGTCGGCGTGCACGAAGAGGCCGACATGCCGGTGACCTGGGCGCCACTGGCCGACCTGGTGGAAGCCGTGCTGGCCGGGCGCCTGCACAACCCGCTGGTAGCCGCCGGGGTGCTCGCGACCTGGGCCGCCCGACACGGCGAGGGCTACGACGCGCTCCGAGCGGTCGACGCCCCGTGGGACGCCCGCGATGCCCAGCCCCGCTGACTCCGGGCCGGAATGTGACCCGATTTCGCGCGAGTGGAGGCTTTCCACGTCTCTTGGCTCTCGAAGCGTGGAGAACCCTCCAGTCGTCGGTAACCAACGGGCGGACAATCAGCCGAACCGCGTCGTCACACTCGCACGCCGACGACCAGGCGCAGCGGTGACTTCCACGCTCGCTCGAGCCCTTGGACGTCGCTGAAGCCTGCGCGCGCGAGCCGCGCGACCGCGTCCTCTACGTCGAGCACGGAGCCGCCCGAGCGCACCGTCAGTAGGTCGTCGGTCGCCAGCTTGAGCGCTTCCCCGTCGTCGGCAGACATGACACCAACGACGATGCGCCCGCCTGGCCGCAGCAGCGCGTGAATGCGCCCGAAGGCGTCGTCGATCACGAATTCCGGAATGAAGAACGAAGGAAGCCAGGCGAGGTCGAATCCGTCGGGGTCGTCGAATTTCTCGATCGTCGTTTGAACGAGCTTGACGCGGGACTCGAGGCTGGCAACGGCGACGTTCCGGCGGGCGAGCTCGAGCGCCGGCGCCCACGGGTCGACGCCGACCACCGTCGCATCCGGGACGACCCTGCAGAACGCGGTCGCGAGTCCAGCTACGCCGGTGCCGACGTCCAGAATCCGTGCGCCCGGCGGAATGAGACCGAGCTGTGCGAGCAGCGTCGCGACTACGGCCGACGCTGACCCCTGAGCCTGGAGGAGGACGGGATCGCTGTGGCTCCAAGCCGGTTCGCGCGCAGGGTCGTCGATCAGATCGAGTCCCTGCGCGAGGTAGGAGCGGGCGAAGGCGATTAGCACCGAGCGCTCGCCGGATTCGACGGCGCCGACTGGCTCGCGCACGCCGAGTACGTCAGCGACGCGGTCGAGCTGTACGCGCACGGCCGGGTCGGCCTCCGCCCCGGCCTCGTCGAGGCGGAGGCGCGCGGCGAGTGCGGCGAGCGCGAGCGCGCTGACGAGCAGGCGGTTCATCAGAGCCATGAGCTCGTCGAAGGCGGCAGGACGCTGCTCCACGGCTGTCTCCTCTCGCCGGTTCATGGACGCGCCGCCAGTCCCGCGCTGCTCGCCGGGCCGGTGGCGGCCGCGTCGGCGGTGGTCGGTTGAGTGAGCAGATCATCACGGGTCGTCATTTCTGGGACGCTACGAGCCGGTCGTATCACGGGCATGGGGCGTGCACCCCATCTTCGTCAGCTATCAGGCGTCTGCGGCAGGGTCGAGCAGTCCGTGCCGAGTGGCGAACAGGCTGGCCATCGCCCGGTTACTAACACCGGTCTTGGCGTAGATGTGCTCCACGTGGTTGCTCGCGGTCTTGCGGGAGATGACCAGGCGTTCAGCGATCTCCGCGTGGGAAAGCCCACGGGCCACCAGCCGCAGCACCTCCACCTCGCGTGACGAGAGGCCCGCTGGCGCTGCGCGACGCCGCGGAATCCGGTGGCCGGCAGCGCGCAGTACAGCGTCCACCGCCTCAGCATCCAGTCGCCCGCTGGCGACCTCGCCACTCAGCCGCAAGACCACGTGGTCCTGCGTCAGGGCAGAGCGATGTGGTCGGGGCTCTGACCAGGCGCGATAGCAGTCGGCCGCGGCCAGGATCCGCGCCTCTCGTGGGATCTCCGCGGCGCGGACACCGCGCGGGTAGCCCGACCCGTCCAGCCGCTCGTGGTGGTACGAGGCCAACGTCGCAACTGGCGCCAGCCGCGGCACCGAGGCGAACATGCGCTCGGCGTAGTACGGGTGCATCCGAACTCGTTCCATGTCGCCGGCAGTGAGCGGATCGGTCTTGTCCCAGACGGAGTTCGGCACCCCCAGCCGGCCGAGGTCGTGCACCAGGCCGGCGCGGTGCATGACCCGGCACCGATCGTGGTCGAGGCCGAGGTCCGCTGCGCCGGCCGCTGCCAGATCGGCCACCGAACGCGAGTGGCCGAGCGTGTATGGCGATTTCAGGTCCGCGAAGTCGGCCAGCGCGCCGAGCGCGCGGTCGAGGCTGTCGTCATCGAGTTCGGAGTCCAGGCGCGGGAGCGTGTTCGCGCTGCCAGTGTCGAGCAGCTCGGCTGCGTGGGCACAGAAGAGATCGACCAGGTTGGGGTCGAACTGAGTGCCCTGGCGGCTGCGGGCCACCTGCACGGCTGCATCCACGCCGCCGACTTCGTGGAACACCACGACCACGTCGGCCAGCGCCACCAGCCGCGCGGCGACGAGCACCGCGTCGCCGCGCAGGCCCTCAGGTTCACCGCGCCCGTCCCAGCGCTCGAACGTCTGCGCCAGGTTCTCTGTGACCACGGGCGAAAGCCGTAGATCCTCAGCGAGGGCGGACGCAGCACGCCAGTGGTTCTCGAACATGGCCTCGACGTCGCGATGCCCATGGGAGAGGTATCCGACGCCGGCACGAGCGCGGGCGGCGAGCGATCCACCGCCCCCGAGGTTGGCGACGAGAAACTTCGCCCCTGCGATCGGTCGGGCGATGTCGGTGAAGCGCTGGGCGTGTTTCACCGCCTGGTCGTCACCGAACCACCGAGCCTGCTCGTACGCATCGATGTGACAGCCGACCCAGACCAACAACGAGGTGTAGAACACGACTTCTCGGGCGTTGTCGTCGAGACCCAACCGGTCGGCGAGTCGCAGCGAGAGCGCGGTCTGTCGCAGCACGTGTTCAGGCTGGTTACCCATGGCGAGATCGATGCCGAACGACATCGCGCCCAGCAGCTCGCTGAGCCGGACGCCTGAGCTGGTCGTGGCCATGTCCGATGATGCTGCACCGGCTGAGAAACAGTCACCCCGCCCCGGCGTTGATCACGGCGGAGTGGTTGCCTCGAGACGTTTCAGGACGACCACTTGGCCATGATCAACAGGAAGGGTCGAGGGTAGGGCGGCTACTCGGCGGTAATGGCGGGCTTGGTGGGCGCAGCGGGCAGGCGAGCGGGAAGGCGCATGCCGAGCCGGCCCATCTCGAGTTCGGCGAGCGCGCGGATGATCTCGGGGTCGCCACGGCGCCATGCCGGCAGCAGCCCGTCGCCGATGCGGGCCAGCCGGGACAGCCGGCGGGTCGCCAACGCGCGCAGGGCGAGCAGCTCCATGCCGTCGGGGTCGTAAAGAACTGCCCGCGCAGCCTCGGCTCGGCGCATCCAGAACAGCCGGGGAAGTACCCAGAACAGCACCGCGAGCAGGATGAAGAATCCCGCCGTAGCCAGACCGGCCAAGGTGGCCATGGTGCCCACGAAGTCCTGCACCGTCTGGCCGGCGCCGGCCACGCTGTCGGCGGCACCTGCCGCGCCTTCGAATGGCGCGGAAATCGCATCGCCGATCAGCGGCAGGTCCGACAGGTTCTCTCCGGCGCCACCTAGATTCTCCGACAGACCGTTGCCCGCGTCCTCGAGCAACCGGCCTGGGCCGGCCAGGGTGTCGATGAGGCCGTACACGGCTCGGCCGGCCATGACGGCCAACACGCACCAGATGATGCCGGCCACGTCGGCGATGACCTGCCGCAGGCGGTGAGCGGGGTCGTCAGCGTAGATAGGCACGAACCCGGGTCTACCGCACCAGGACCGCTGCAGGCTACCCACCAGGCCTGGCGATGTGGCCGACGACCCCGAGGCGGCGGGCTCGGCGGCGTAGTCTCGACGGATGGAGTGGTTGCTCGCCGTCCTCGCTGTCCTGGCCGTTCTGTTCGGTGCGATCGCCGTCTTGACCGTGTTGGCGGTTCGCGCGGCGAAGCGCGCGGTCACACCGATGGTCCAACGCGCTGGCCTCTCCGTTGCGGCTCAGGCTCCCGGCGCAGGCGGTGCGGTGGCCAGACTGCGCCGCGACCTCGACGACGCCGTCCGTCGGGGACGCCGAGCGCTCGCTGTTGCCCGTGCTCTCGGCAGCCCGGTGGGTGACGTGCCGAGCCTGCTCGACCGCATCGAAACAGCTGCCGCGGACACCTCGGGTGAGCTGCGGGCGATCTCGGCCGTCACCGACCCGAGCCGGCGAGCTGCCCTGCTGACCAATGCGAAGCGGCGCGTTTCGGAGCTGGTGGGTGCAGCGGACGACTTGGCCGAAGCAGTGGCACACGCCGCCGCCGGGGCACGCAGCGACATCGGCGAGCTGCGCAGTGCGTGCTTCGCCGAGGCCGAAGCGTTGCGCGAAGGCGCCCGAGTGCGCGAGTCCTGGGGACGGCTGGCGGGCTGAGACCCGTGATCATGGCCTCCCTGGGAAACCGGTGACTTAGACTCGGCGCCGCCGCCTGTGCAGGCGGCCGTCCGACAACGTGGTCGGATTGGAGACCAGAAAGGTCGCGATCACCGTGCTGGTCGGCATTCCCTCCGAGGTCAAGAACCACGAATACCGCGTTGCCATCACCCCCGCGGGAGTTCATGAGCTCAGCCGCCACGGGCACGACGTTGCGGTGCAGCGCGGTGCCGGGTTGGGGTCGTCGATCACCGACGACGAGTTCACCTTGGCCGGTGCTCGCATCCTGGAAACGGCCGATGACGTGTGGGCCGAGGCAGACCTCGTCCTCAAGGTCAAGGAGCCGGTTGCCGAGGAGTTCCACCGGATGCGCCGCGGACAGGTGCTCTTCACGTATCTGCACCTGGCCGCCTCGCGCGAGTGCACGCAGGCGCTGCTGGACTCGGGAATCACCGCCATCGCGTACGAGACCGTGCAGCTGCCGGACCTGTCGCTGCCCCTGTTGGCGCCGATGAGCGAGGTGGCGGGCCGGATGGCCACCCAGGTCGGCGCCCACGTCCTCGAGCGGGCGCAGGGCGGCCGTGGCGTACTGATGGGGGGCGTACCCGGAGTCAAGGCCGCCAAGGCCGTCGTCATCGGCGCGGGCGTGTCCGGGATGAACGCTGCGGAGATCGCCCTCGGCATGCAGGCCGATGTGTGGATCCTCGACAGGAACGTGGCGCGGCTGCGAGAGGTCGACCGGGTGTATCGAGGCCACGCCCAGACCATCACGTCGAATCTCTACGAGGTCGAGAAGGCCGTGGTGGATGCCGACCTCGTGATCGGCGCGGTGCTGGTTCCGGGGGCGAAGGCGCCCACGCTGGTGTCGAACGACCTGGTCTCGCGGATGCGCTCCGGCAGTGTGCTCGTGGACATCGCCATCGACCAGGGTGGGTGTTTCGAGGACTCACGTCCGACGACCCACGACAATCCGACGTACCGGGTACACAACTCGATCTTCTACTGCGTCGCCAACATGCCCGGTGCGGTGCCGCACACGTCGACCTACGCCTTGACGAACGTGACGCTGCCTTACGCCGTCGAGTTGGCGAACCAGGGCTGGCGTGCGGCGTTGGCAGCCGACCCAGCTCTCGCTCTCGGCCTCAACACCCATGACGGCCGGATCACCTATGGCCCGGTCGCCGAGGCGCACGCCATGGAGCCCGTCGACCTCACCGAGGTCCTGGCCGACGGGTGAGCGAGAACCGGTTCGAGCAAGCCGTCCGGGGATACCTCGACCATCTCGCCGTCGAACGCGGCCTCGCGACCAACACGCTCGCCTCGTATCGCCGGGATCTGCGCCGCTATTCGGGCTTCCTGGCCGGCCGAGGAGTCAACGATCCGGACGAGATCGGCGAGCCGCACGTCAGCGCGTTCCTGCGCAGTCTCCGCGAGGGCGACGCCGAGCACCCGGCGTTGGGTCCGAGCTCGGCGGCTCGGGCTGTCGTAACGGTCCGGGGTCTGCATCGCTTCCTTTATCGGGAGGGGCTGTCCTCCAGCGATCCGGCAATGGCGGTCCGTCCGCCGACTCCGCCGCGGCGTCTGCCGAAGGCGATCCCGCTCGAGCACGTCGAGAAGCTGCTTGCGGCCGCTGCCGCCGAGGGGACTGGGCTCGCGCTGCGGGACCGGGCGCTCCTCGAGGTCCTCTACGGGACCGGCTCACGGATCTCCGAAGCCGTCGGCCTGGATCGCGACGACCTCGACCTGCAGGCCGGAACCGTGCTGCTGCGCGGAAAAGGGGGGAAGCAACGAATCGTGCCGGTCGGCAGCTTTGCGCGGCAGGCGATCGAGGCCTACCTGGTCCGCGCCCGCCCGCAGCTTGCCGCCACCGGCCCAGCCACGCCGGCGTTGTTCCTCAATGCCCGAGGCGGACGGCTGTCCCGGCAGAGCGCCTGGACGGTGTTGCGCACGGTCGCAGGTCGGGCCCAGCTCACCGCCCCCATCTCGCCGCACACGCTGCGTCACTCCTTCGCAACTCACCTGCTGGACGGCGGTGCCGACGTACGTGTGGTTCAGGAGTTGCTCGGCCACGCCTCCGTCACGACGACCCAGATCTACACGCTGGTCACGGTCGACCGGTTGCGAGAGGTCTACGCCGCAGCCCATCCGCGGGCTCTCGCCCCATGACGTGGCGCGGCGCCGCCGGAGGTCCACCTGGGCGGAGTAGGCTCGCGAGCCGACAGAGTACGAACGTCGCGAGGAGCACTGACAGCTCGTGGACACCTCGACACGAGGCGCCCGCAGGGACCTGTTGACCGACGGCCCGGACCCGTCGGTGGAGCCCGACGACGTCGACCTCGGCCCGACGCTGCGGCCCCGCCGAGATTTCCCAGAGCCGCCGCCGGTCGAGCGGCACGGACCGGCCCGCGTCGTGGCGATGTGCAACCAGAAGGGCGGCGTCGGCAAGACCACGACCACGATCAACCTCGGTGCGGCGCTCGCCGACTACGGCCGGCGGGTGCTGCTCGTCGACTTCGACCCGCAGGGGGCGTTGTCCGTCGGGCTGGGGGTAGACGCCCACGACCTCGAGTTGTCGGTCTACAACCTGGTGATGGAGCGGGGGATCCGGGCGGACGACATCGTGCAGAAGACCTCGGTCCGTGGCATGGACCTGCTGCCGAGCAACATCGACCTGTCCGCCGCGGAGATCCAACTCGTCAGCGAAGTCGCGCGCGAACACGCCCTGTCTCGCGCCTTGCACCCGGTGCTGCCCGACTACGACGTCGTGCTCGTCGACTGCCAGCCGTCGCTGGGCATGCTGACAGTCAACGCGCTTACTGCGACCGACGGGGTGATCGTGCCGCTCGAGTGCGAGTATTTCGCGCTGCGTGGGGTGGCCCTGCTCCAGGAGACGATCGAGAAGGTCCGGGACCGGCTCAATCCCCGGCTGGAGATCGAGGGACTGCTCGCCACCATGTACGACTCCCGCACCGTGCACGGCCGTGAGGTGCTGACCCGGCTGGTCGAGGCATTCGGTGACAAGGTCTTCCACACCGTCGTCTCACGCACGGTCCGATTCCCGGAGACGACCGTCGCCGGACAGCCGATCACCAGCTTCGCTCCGGAGTCGCCCGGCGCCGCCGCCTATCGCCAACTGGCCAGGGAGGTGCTGGCCCGGTGGCAGGCGGTGCCGTCCAGGCGCTGATCGGGGAGCCCGTGGCGGCGCCGTCCACGCTGACGGAACGGTTCGAGGTCCATCTGGCCAACTTCGAGGGTCCGTTCGACCTGCTGCTGAGTCTGATCGCCAAGCACAAGCTCGACATCACCGAGGTGGCACTGTCGCAGGTCACTGACGAGTTCATCGGATACATCAGGGCCGCGGAGCTCGATTCCGGGGGCGAGTGGGATCTCGACCAGACCAGCGAGTTCCTCGTTGTCGGGGCGACGTTGCTCGACCTCAAGACAGCTCGCCTCCTGCCCAGCGCCGAGGTGGAAGACGAAGAGGACTTGGCGCTGCTCGAGGCTCGAGATCTGCTGTTCGCCCGGTTGATGCAGTACCGCGCATACAAGGAAGTGGCGTCGGTGTTCGCCGCGCGAATGCGGGACGAGTCGCTGCGTTTTCCCCGCGCGGTCGGACTCGAGGAACCGTTCGCCGCGCTACTACCGGATGTCGTCGTCGCGCTCGGGCCGGCAGAACTCGCGGTTCTTGCAGCCCGGACGCTCGAGCCTAAGCCGGTGCCGACGGTGGCCACCGCTCACCTGCACTCCGCGCCGATCAGTGTGTCGGAGCAGGCCGCATTGCTCGCCGATCGGCTGCAGCGGGCGCGCAGCGCAACATTCCGGGCGCTGACCGCCGACTGCGCCACGGTCGCACACGTCGTCGCCCGTTTCCTGGCGTTGCTCGACCTCTACCGCGAGCGGATCGTCTCGTTCGAGCAGCTCAGCCCGCTCGGTGATCTCACCGTCCGCTGGACAGGTGGCGACGGGTGAGCGGGGGCGAGCCGACGCTGTCGGCGGCCATCGAGGCTGTGCTGCTCGTCGTGGACGAGCCGGTGACCGAGGTGGTGCTGGCCCAGGTGCTGGAGCGCCCCCGGCGCGAGGTCGGGACAACATTGCGGCAGCTCCAAGCGGAGTACACCGAGCAGGGGCGAGGTTTCGACCTGCGGGAGATCGCCGGGGGGTGGCGGCTCTACACGCGAGCCGAGTGCGCACCGGTCGTCGAACGGTTCGTGCGGGACGGTCAGCAAGCCCGGCTGACCCAGGCGGCGCTGGAGACCTTGGCCGTCGTGGCTTACCGGCAGCCGGTGAGCAGGTCGAGGGTGTCGGCCGTCCGCGGCGTCAATTGCGACGGTGTCATGCGAACGCTGACCACTCGGGGCCTCGTGGAGGAGGCGGGTGTCGATGTCGGCAGCGGCGCCACGCTGTATCGAACGACGTCCTACTTCCTCGAGCGCCTGGGGATGGCCTCGGTGTCTGAGCTGCCGCCGCTGGCGCCGTTCCTGCCGGAGGTCGGAGACGTCGACGGTGCCGGCTGAGGCTGGCGTCAGGCTGCAAAAAGTGCTCGCTGCGGCTGGAGTCGGCAGCCGCCGTGCCTGCGAGGAGCTCATCGCTGCCGGCCGGGTCGAGGTCGACGGCGTCCAGGTCCGCGAGATGGGAACACGGGTCGATCCGAGCACCGCCGTCATCAAGGTCGACGGCCTGCGGATCACGACCGCTGAGTCCAGCCTGGTCCATCTCGCCCTGAACAAACCTCGCGGAGTGGTCAGCACGATGAGCGATCCGCAGGGTCGGCCGAGCCTAGGGGACTTCGTCAAGGGGCGCCGCGCCCGACTCTTTCACGTCGGGCGCCTGGACGCCGACACCGAAGGGCTGATCCTGCTGACCAATGACGGTGACCTCGCCCACCGGCTGACCCACCCCAGTTACGGCGTGCCGAAGACGTACGTTGCCGAAGTGACCGGCCCACTCGCCCGGGACGTCGGCAAGAGGTTGCGATCTGGCGTCGAGCTCGACGACGGGCTGGTCTCGGTCGACAGCTTCCGCGTCGTGGGGCGCAGCGCCGGGAGAGTCATGATCGAGGTCGTGCTGCACGAAGGGAGAAAACACGTCGTTCGCCGCTTGCTCGACGCCATGGGACACCCGGTCGAACGGCTGGTGCGTACGGACATCGGGCCGGTCTCGCTCGCAGAGCTGGCCCCGGGCCGGACCCGTTCGTTGACGTCGGACGAGATCGGGCGGCTCTATCGCGAGGTGGGGCTCTAGTGGCACTGCGGGCGATTCGCGGGGCAACCCAGCTCGAGGTCGACGAACGTGAACATCTACTGGAGCGGGTCACCGAGTTGGTGCAGCGTGTGCTGCAGAGCAACCTGCTGACACCAGAGGATCTGGTCAGCATCGTGTTCACGGCGACTCAGGACCTGCATTCTGAGTTTCCTGCATACGCAGCCCGCTCGATGGGGATCGACGACGTTCCGTTTCTGTGTGCCCAAGAGCTCGACATCGCCGGCGCCATGCCCAGGGTCGTGCGCCTACTCGCTCTGGTCGAGACCGTACTGCCGCGTGACCAGGTCAAGCACGTGTACCTGCACGGTGCGCGCAATCTGCGAACCGATCTGCGCCGGGACGAGGCCCCGACCGTTTCGGCCCTCGAGGATCGACTGTGAACGGCGAGTCCCTCGCCGGCGGTGTGCTGGTCGTCGGCACCGGCCTGCTCGGCACCTCAGTCGGACTCGCCCTGCGGCGCGCCGGCGTCGAGGTACTGCTGACCGACCAGGACGCCGATGCCGTCGTGGAGGCAGCCAAGCTCGGCGCGGGCCGTCCGTTCGAGCCGGGTGCGCCGGTAGCGTTGGCCGTCGTCGCGGTTCCTCCGGCGGCGACGGGGGCGGCGGTCGCGACGGTGCTCGACGATCGCCTGGCGGAATATGCGACGGACGTGGCGAGTGTCAAGCTGGCAACGGCCGAACAGGTCCGCGCGCTGGCGGCCGAGCCTGGTCGGTTCGTCGGAGGGCACCCGATGGCCGGCCGGGAGGTATCCGGACCCGGTGCCGCACAGGTGGATCTGTTCGAAGGCCGGCCGTGGGTGCTGTGCCCGGACGAGGAGACCGACCCGCAGGCAGTCACCCGGGCCCTCGAAGTGGCGCGGCTGGCCGGAGCTGTGCCCGTCACCATGTCCGCGGCGGACCACGATGCGGCGGTCGCGCTCGTGTCGCATGCGCCGCACTTGGTCGCCGCACTGGTGGCCGGTCGGCTAGCGGCGGCGGCCGATCACGAGGTCCGGTTGGCCGGAGCAGGCGTCGGGGACGTCACCCGTATCGCCGCCGCTGACCCCACGTTGTGGACGGACATCCTGGCTGCTAACGCAGCAGCGGTAGCGGGCGTCCTGCGCGGGCTCCGAACCGATCTCGATCGGGCCCTGCAGGCACTCGATGACGAGTCGCCCGCGCTGCGTCGGGACGAGCTGTGGGATCTATTGGAGAGCGGCGTGGCCGGGCGAGCGCGGTTGCCCGGCAAGCACGGCGCTCCCGCGATGTCGTACGCGACGGTTGCCGTCGTCGTCGACGACCGACCCGGCCAGCTCGCGGCGCTGTTCGCCGATACCGGCCGGGCCGGCGTCAACGTCGAGGACGTCCGGATCGAGCACAGCCCGGGCCAGCCCGTCGGCGTCGTCGAGCTCGACGTCGGTGTCGGGGCCGAGACGGTGCTTGCAGCGGCGCTGCGGACGGCGGGATGGAGCGTGCAGGGCTTCCCATTACCCTCGTCCTGATCCAGTAGAGGAGTGCCGTGTCGTCGCCGTCGTCCCTGGTCGTCGCCATCGACGGCCCATCCGGCTCGGGAAAGTCCACGGTCGCCCGACGGGTGGCCGAGGCGCTCGGCCTGCGGTATCTGGACACGGGCGCGATGTACCGGGCGCTGACATGGTGGCTTCTCGAGCGAGGTGTCGATCTTGGCGACCACGCTGTAGTCGTCGAGCTGGCTCGCACGTTGCCGCTGCGGATGGGCACCGATCCCAGCCAGCCGACGGTGCATATCGGCGATGTCGACGTCGGGTCGGCCATTCGAGAGACCCGCATTTCGTCGGTGGTGAGCGAGGTCGCGAGGAACCTCGGGGTACGTGCTGAGCTGGTCCGCCGCCAGCGCGCGGAGGTCGAACAGGGTGGTGTCGTGGTCGAAGGACGGGACATCACCACGGTGGTGGCGCCGGATGCGCAGGTGCGGGTCTTGCTCACTGCGCGCGACGACGTCCGGCTCGCGCGGCGCGCCCGAGACGTCCACGGCGCTGACCATGCCGACGCTATGGCGGCGACCCGCGACCAGGTACTGCGCCGGGACGCCGACGACTCGACCGTCGCTCGTTTCGTCGAGGCGGCCGAAGGCGTCGACATCGTCGACTCGTCGCAGCACAGCATCGACCAGACCGTCGCCGCCGTCATGGAGCTGGTTCGTCGCCGAGCGGGGGTGGCCCCCGGTTGAGTGCCCGCCCTCCCACCGGTGTCGGCGCCACCACCGGGTGGCGGATCGCCTGGGTCGTGATGCGGACCGGCTGGTCGGTTCGCGTGCACAACGCACATCTGGTGCCAGCGCACGGGCCGGTCATCCTCGCCCCGAACCACACCGGGTTCCTTGATCCGCCGCTGCTCATGGGCACGTCGCCACGGCCGATCCACTGCCTGGCAAAGCGGGAGATCTTCCGCGGTCCGCTCGGGTGGTTCCTCCGTGGCATCGGGCAGATTCCGCTCGACCGCTCGGGTACCGATCGCACGGCGTTGACCAGCGCGCTCGCCGTGCTCTCGGCGGGGCGCGTGCTGGTGGTCTATCCCGAAGGCACCCGCGGGTCAGGCGACTTCGCCGACATGCGGCGGGGACTCGCGTGGCTCGCCGTCCGCTCGGGCGCACCGGTCGTGCCGGTGGTCGCGTCTGGCGTGGGCTCTCGCGGGACAAAGCTGAGTGCGCTGCCGCCGGTGCGGTCCCGGTTGGATGTCGTGTTCGGGTCACCGGTCGACCTGCCCGTCGTGAGCGTGCGCTCGCATGCTGCGGTACAGGAGGCGAACCGGCTGCTGCACGCCGCCCTGACCGCCCACTACTCCGCAGTCGCTGCCCGGTTCGGCGGCAACATCGCGGCTAGCCCGACGGGAGATGATTAGCGCGGTGAGCGACGAGGCACCGCTGGCCGGCCCGCACGCGGAGCTACTGGCCGACGACGATGCGTTCGTCGACTCCGACGAGACGGGGCCGCTCCCCGTGGTCGCGGTCGTCGGGCGTCCGAACGTGGGCAAGTCCACACTCGTCAACCGGATCCTCGGTCGCCGGGAAGCGGTCGTCGAGGACGTTCCCGGCGTCACCCGTGACCGCGTCGCCTACGACGCCGCCTGGTCTGGCCGCAGATTCACCCTCGTCGACACGGGTGGCTGGGATCCTGACGCCGAGGGGATGGCGGCTCGGATCACCGCACAAGCGGAGATCGCCGCAGCGGCAGCCGACGTGGTTGTGTTTGTCGTCGATGCGACCGTCGGTGCTACAGACGCGGACGAGGCCGTCGTGCAGGTCCTTCGGCGGGCGGGCAAACCGGTCGTGCTCGCGGCGAACAAGGTCGACAGCGGTTCAGCAGAGGCCGATGCCGCGGCCTTGTGGAATCTGGGTCTCGGGGAACCGCGAGCCGTCTCCGCGTTGCATGGCCGGGGGAGCGGTGACCTGCTCGACGCCGTCCTGGCGGCCCTTCCCGAGGCGCCGGTCGAGACGTTCGACTCCGCCGAGGGCGGGCCGCGACGGGTCGCCCTGCTCGGCAAGCCCAATGTCGGCAAGTCCAGCCTGCTCAACCGGCTGGCCGGCGCAGACCGGGTGCTCGTCGACCCGGTCGCCGGTACGACCGTCGACCCGGTCGACGAGCTGGTATCCCTCGGCGGACGCACCTGGCGGTTCGTCGACACAGCGGGTATCCGCCGCCGGGTCGCAGAGGCCTCGGGTGCGGAGTACTTTGCCTCTCTCCGCACGGCGGCTGCACTCGACCGATGTGAAGTGGCCGTGGTGTTGATCGACGCCAGCCAGCCGCTGTCGGAACAGGACCTGCGAATCGTGTCGATGGTCGTCGACGCGGGCCGGGCGCTGGTGCTCGCGTTCAACAAGTGGGATCTCCTCGACGAGGACCGGCGGCTGATGCTCGAACGAGAAATCGATCGACAGCTGGCACGAGTCGCCTGGGCGCCGCGGGTCAACGTCTCGGCTCGCACTGGCCGGCACGCCGAGCGGTTGGTGCCGGCCATCGACTCCGCTCTAGCCGGTTGGGAGACCCGGGTTCCGACAGGACGGTTGAACGCCTTTCTCGGCCAGCTGGTCGCCGGGCATCCGCACCCGCTGCGAGGCGGTCGGCAACCCCGCATCATGTTCGCCACCCAGGCCGGCACCCGCCCGCCTCGCTTCGTCCTGTTCACGACCGGGTTCCTGGAGCCGTCGTACCGCCGCTTCCTCGAACGCCGCCTGCGCGAGGAGTTCAGCTTCGCCGGCACCCCGATCGAGCTGTCCATGCGGATCCGCGAGAAGCGCCGCAGGGGTTGAGCCCGCCCCATCACCAGAATGAGACGTTCACCACGGCACCTGAGCCCGTACACCACGAGGCTTGTCGGCCTGGTGATGTACGAACAACCCTGGTGGTGGCCCACCATCGGCCATGGGGACACCGAGAAGGGTTGCCGCTGTGCACGGAGCGGTGGACGGACGGTGGAAAACTGCCCCTTGCTGGGGACATGTCGCCGACATCTGTGGATGGCAAAAAGATCTCGAAAAAAGAGCTGGACAGGCTCTTGCGCGATGTTCTCGGGGTCGCTAGAAATCTCTCACGTCACCAGCGAGAGCTCAGTTCCGGAGTCAGCTTCGGAACACGCTGATACCGGGCGACCGGAATCGGCGCCAGGGTTCTCGTAGGTGACAAGGTTCCACGGAGCCGGTCGTCGAGAGATCGGCGATGCGGGCTCCGCTGGAACCGGGCGAGGCCCCTCCATCTCATACATGGAGGGGCCTCGTCGTCGTGCTGTCGGTGTGAACCAGCAATCCCTGTGAACCAGCAATCCCCGTCGTGTGCTCGTCGCGGTGGTCACCAGAGTTCGCCCGCGGCAGCAGAGCAGGTTGGTGAAGTCGTTACGCCAACACCGCAGCGATGAGCGCAACGAGCGCGGGCCCGCTCTGCGCCACCGCCCCGCCGGCACCGTTGCCGCGGGGGCGACTGAGCGCCATCCGGTCGGAGACGAAGAGCACAATTCCGGCCAAGATCATGAACAGGCAGGTGTAGATCACCAGCGTCCTACCAGCCTCGACGTTGCCGGCAATCCAGAAGATCACGCCCGCAATTGCTCCGCAGCCGAGAAACAGGTTGTAGAAGCCCACGTTGAACGACCAGAGCCGCACGGCGGGGACGTCATTGGTCGGGATGCCGAAGATCCCACGGTGGACGCCGGGACGCTCGAAAAGCAGAGCCTCCCAGGCGAATGCGAGCAGGTGCACACCTGCGGCGATCAACGCGAAGGTCCACGCGACCACGGTCATCGAGCGACCTCTACGCCGGCCGACGTCTGGTAGCGAGTCAAGACCTGCTCCATCCTCACGAAGCCTCCTAACCGAACGGCCGTGCGCACGCTAGCGGGTGAACGCGTCAACCGGAAAGAAAGCTGAAAAGCACCCTCCGGTCGGGGTTGTCGACGTTCGTGTCGACCAGTACCAGGCTCTGCCAGGTACCGAGGGCCGGGCGGCCACCGAGTACGGGGACTGACGAGTGACGGTGACACGAAGGCAGGCAGTACGTGATCACGCCCATGTCCGCCGCTGCCGTGCCGGTGGCGATAGATGTTCTCGGCCGGAAGCAGCCGGTCGATCGAATCCTGGAGGTCGGACTCGGACCCGCTACCGGTCTCCATCAATGCGACGCCGGCGGTCGCATGCGGGACGAAGACATGGCACAGGCCGTCGGCACGGTCGCGGCAGAACTGGTTGAGCTCGCCGGTGATGTCGGTGACGAGTCTGGTGCCGGTGCGGACGTGCACGACCTCGGTATGCATTCCGCCATCATCACGGCTGGCTCGCATTACGCAGACGTCGTATTCGCCGCGCTACAGTGCTGTTGTCTGCAGCGGCGGACAACGGGCTGTGGCGCAGCTTGGCAGCGCACCTGACTGGGGGTCAGGGGGCCGCGGGTTCAAATCCCGCCAGCCCGACTTAGTGATTTCTCAAGACATCGGCGACAGTTGAGCTTGCGTCTGCGGGTTCAGCTGTTTGGTTGTTCAGCGTGTTGGTCCGGGTGGTCGGCCGGTGCCTTGATAGCGCTTGGTGGGCTCGGGGAGGAGCTCGCGGATACACCGCCAGCCCAACAGACTTGTCGGCCGGTCGTACTAGTGTTCGAACATGAACGCGACGGTGAGAAATACTCGGACTTGGTCCCACGACCAGCTTCGAGCCGCTGTGGCGTCCCAGACATCGTGGCGGGCTGTAGCCCGCGCACTGGGCCTTGCCCAGACCTCAACGGGCGGGATTCGTCGGCACGCCGTGCGATTGAATCTCGACACGTCGCATTTCTCCGGCAAGCGGCGCTGGACCGAGGGCGATCTCGTCCGCGTGCTCGACGAGGCCAGGTCATGGGCCGATGTCACCCGCCTCCTCGGGATCAGTGATACAAGCGAAGCTCGGCTACGCTTGAAGGGCTGTGCCGTTCGGTTGGGGCTCGACCTCACCCGGCTTGAGCGTCCTCGTAGCGTCACGAGCCTTGCCCCGCAGCCTGCTACACCGCAGGCCAAAGCGGCGTTTCTCCGCGTCGCAGCGGAATCGATCGCCACTGCGTGGTTCGCCGTCCGAGGTATGCCGGTGGCGATTCCCGCCGAGCCACGCGTGTACGACCTCCTGGTGACTTTCGCGGACGGGATCAAGCGGGTCCAGGTCAAGAGCAGCGTCTGCCGCACTCGAACCGGCACGTGGCTGGTGATTGTCGGCCGGCGTCCGTACTCGCTCGACAAGACCGCGAGTGTGGCACCGTATGACCCGGACTCGCTCGACTTCTTCTTCGTCGTGGACGGTGACGGAGCCATTTATCTCCTACCCAGCTGTGTCGTGGCCGGTAGGACCAGGATCTCCATTCGCAGCTACGCCGAATATCTCGTCGGGGACGCGTCAAGCTTGCTGGCGGCCGCGTCCTGACTCACGATGCCCATGTTCAGCCGATCAGGACTGCCCGCTCGCTGCGCGGATCCCAGCGCCAGTCAGGGCATCCTGGGCCGAGGTGCACGCCGCCGAGCCAACGGTCGGTCGTCGGTCGGGTGGAGCGGCCGGCGAGCACGCCGGCACCATCGGGCGAGTTCGCATAGCGCCCGTCGGCCAAGCGCCTCACCAAGGGTGCCAGATCGTCCGCGGCCGCCCAGAGTGGTTGGTCGCCGATCCACGGCGGCCTCTCCTTCGCCGACACGGCGACGAACAGCTCGCTGGGCGGCAGTGGACCGGACCGCAACACGGCGAGGATCTCGCGCTGCAGCCGCGACAGGCCGGTTCGCACGTCGGGCAGCTCGGCGAGCAGTCGAGTGAATGCCGGCACGCCTGCCCATGCCCGAGGGTCGGGGGAGCAGAGGGCGGCAAAGGCATCCGGGCGCGGATCGAATCGGTCCCGACGTCGCCACGCCGCGTGCAGATTGCGGCCGACCCGGTGTGGCACGGAGACCAACCAGACCGGCGCCGAATGACCGGCCAGCCGATCGGCCACCTGGGCGAGAGCCAGAGCACAGACCAAGTCTGGTTCGAACCAGAGCACGATCGGGGCGCTTCGGCGGCGGGCAGCGTCGAGCAGCTGGTCGCGTTCATCCATGGACGTGAGTAGGTCGGACTTCCGACCCCAGCCGCGGCCGGCAAGATGCGTGGCCCGAACCTCGGCGAGTTCAGCAGCGTTCAGGCCGGAAGGTACCGGGCCGTCGTGCAGGACGTCGCGCCACGGCAGGAGTTCCTCGACAGGTAGCCCGACGGCCAGCGCGATTTCGGCCGCCAGTGCGTCGCCGGGAACGACATGCAGCACGTCCACGCGACCACTGTGCCCGACAGGCCCGTCAGCTACTGTCGCGACAGAAGCCGATGAAAGGCGCGCGCAGCGATGCGGAGGTGACAGTGGAGGTCCAGGAGACCGAAGTCCAGACCGACCGGATACTGACGATCCCGAACCTGCTCTCCTTCCTCCGGCTGTTGGGGATTCCGCTGTTCCTTTGGCTGGTACTCGGGCCTGAGGCCGACGGGTGGGCGTTCCTCGTCCTGGCTGCGTCGGCATTCACTGACTACCTCGACGGCGTTCTAGCGCGCCGCTGGAATCAGATCAGTCGGGTCGGCCAGCTGCTCGACCCGATCGCAGACCGCCTCTACATCCTCGCCGCCGTGATCGCGCTGACGCTGCGCGAGATCATCCCGGTGTGGTTTGCCGTCGCCTTGATCGCCAGGGACGTGTTCCTGGCGGGATTGGTGCCGGCGCTGCGCCGCCGCGGCCTCACCGCCCTTCCGGTGCACTTCCTGGGGAAGGCAGCGACCTTCACCCTGCTTGCGGCATTTCCGTTGTTGCTGCTCGGCGACGGTGAGGGCACGCTGGCCCTGCTTTCCCGGGTGTTCGGCTGGTCCTTCGCGATCTGGGGGCTCGGCCTGTACTGGTGGGCCGGGCTGCTGTACGCCGAGCAGGCCCGTCGCCTGGTGCGCACCACGTAACGACCCTGCAGAGCCCGCCGCGGCGCCGTCAGTCAGTGCCCGATGCCATGCAACGATGGGGAGGTGGTGACGCGACCAATGGCAGGCGTCCGTCTACCCGCCCGGCCAGACGCGTCGATGTCGCTCCTCACCGACCTGTTCGCTCACCCCATCGACGAGGGTTACGCCGAAGCGGCCAGACGCCGGCTAGCGGCAGATGATCCGCGGCCAACCGAGGGAAGCCGCAAGATTTCTCCTGCGCTGATCCTCGGCCTGCTCGCCCTCGGCCTGTTGCTCGGTACGGCGGCCCTTCAGGTGCGACACAACGCGGGTGTTGTGTCCGCTGAGCGAGAGTCACTCGTCGAGCGCATCGACCTTGCGACCGCGCACGCCGACACCCTCGAGCGTGAGCTCGTCGAGCTCGAGCAGGACATCGTCGGGATCGAGGCCGGTCAGCAGAACAGCCTGTCCGTCGGCAATGAGTTGCGTGACTCGATCGCTGTGACCCAAGGCGCAACAGGAACCCGCGCGGTCACCGGACCGGGCGTGGTGGTCGATATCGACAACGCTGAAGGCGGCGACGGGTCCGGTTCTCCGTCGTCGGTGCTCGACCTCGACGTTCAGCAGGTCGTCAACGGTCTGTGGGCGGCCGGTGCCGAAGCCGTCGCCGTCAACGGGCAGCGGGTGACGGCGCTGACGGCGATTCGGTCAGCCAACGACGTGATTTTGGTGAACTTCCGCCCGATGAGCCCGCCGTACGAGGTCAGCGCCATCGGTGACGCCCGTACGCTGGGGAGCCGGTTCCTGGAGGGCCCCGGCGGGGAATGGCTGCTCGCCGCAGCCAACACAGCGGGCATTCAGTTCGACGTCCGCAATGAGGGATCGCTGACTCTGCCTGCTGCCAGTGCAGCGTTGCGCTTGGCCGAAGCCGAGGAGCCTTCGTGATACCGGCCGTCGGACTGCTGCTCGGCATCCTTGCCGGGCTGCTGTTCGACGTCGACGTACCACTTGCCCTCCAGCCGTACCTGCCGATCGCCGTCGTGGCCGCTCTCGATGCGGTGTTCGGTGGCCTTCGGGCCGTCATGGACGGCGTGTTCAACGACAAGGTCTTCGTCGTCTCGTTCGTGGCCAATGTCATCATCGCGGCCTTCATCGTCTTCCTCGGCGACCAGCTCGGCGTGGGCTCACAGCTGTCGACTGCGGTCATCGTCGTCTTCGGCATTCGGATCTTCACCAATGTCGCGACTATTCGGCGCCACGTCTTCCGTGCCTGAATTCACCAGCCCCGCGCCGTCCGGGCCGGTCGCCGAAGCCGATCACGCCGGACCGAGCACGGCTGTGCCGGCAGTCGACGAGCCAACCCGGCGGTTTGTTCCCACCGCTCCGACCGGCATGCACCGCCTCGGCAAGGCAATGCGTGCGCGACCCGACCTCGGCCAGGTCGGCGTCGCCGTGTTGGTCGGTCTGCTCGGGTTCGCCGCCGCGGTCCAGGTCAGGGCCGACGACGAGGATCTGCTGAACCGGGCCCGGCGTGGAGACCTCTTCCTGATCTTGGACGGCCTCACCGCCCGCGGCGACCAGCTCGAAGAACAGATCGCCCAGCTCGAAACCGATCGACGCGAGCTGCTCTCCGGCGCCGACAGCGAGGCGGCCGCCTTGGAACAGACTGCGGCACTTGCCGAGCAACTGGCGGTGCTCGCCGGTACTGTCCGCGCCACCGGACCTGGGATCACGGTCACGATCCTCGACCCCGACGGGCAGGTCGGTGCCCGGACCATGTACTCCTCGGTTCAGGAGCTGCGCAGCGCCGGCGCTGAGGCGATCGAGTTGTCCGGCGCCAATGGGGAACAGGTCCGAGTAGTAGCCAGCACGTACTTCGTCGATGACGACCAAGGAATCGCGGTGGACGGCGTGCACCTGGAACCGCCCTACCGCTTCACCGTGATCGGTGATGCGGAGACGCTGGCCGAGGCGATGGAGTTTCCCCAAGGCGTCGTCGACGCGGTCACCGGGGACGGTGGAACGGCGACGGTGGCGCAGCACGACGAGCTGGTCATTGACGTCGTGCACGAAGCCACGCCGCCTCAGTACGCTAGCCCGGCCCCTGACGAGGACTCCGGGTGAATTTCGAGGAGCGACGAGGAGCCCGAGCGAGGAACGAGCGAGGCTCCGAGTGCGACCATCACACTGGAGCGACGAGGAGCCCGAGCGAGGAACGAGCGAGGCTCCGAGTGCGACCATCACACTGGAGCGACGAGGACCCGAGCGAGGAACGAGCTCCGAGTGCGACCATCACACTGGAGGAATCGTGTACCCCGACGATCTCAGGTACACCGCCGAGCACGAATGGGTGCGCAACCCTGGCGAGGCCGAGGGCAGTGTCCGCATCGGCATCACCGACTTCGCCCAGGAGCAGCTCGGCGACATCGTCTACGTGCAGCTGCCGGACATCGGTGAGGAGATCACCGCCGGCGCGCCATGCGGAGAGCTCGAGTCGACCAAGAGCGTCAGCGATCTCTTCGCACCGTTGACCGGTCAGGTCGTCGCCCGCAACGACGATCTGGACAAGTCTCCCGAGCAGGTCAACGCCGACCCCTACGGCAGTGGCTGGATGCTCGAGGTCGTACCGGCGGATCCCTCCGACCTGGACGGCCTGCTGAGCGCCCGGGAGTACAGAATTCAGGTCGAAGGCTGACGCGAACGGTACATTTGACCCCCCGGCTTGGCGGCCCTAGGTTGCCAGGAACGTCAACCCTCAGGTGGGTCTCGAGGGTCTACCCCGACCACCGACCGTCCACCCCTGACGAGCCACGACGCGTGGCGGAAGGCCGAGTGTCGATGCCCTTCTGCACCCAGTGCGGGCACGAGAACCCGCCCGACGCGAAATTCTGCTCCCAATGCGGTGCCCGAATGGCCCCGACGCCGGAGCCGACTGGAAGCGACTCGACGACCACGCTTGCCTTCACCCACGATGATGTCGTCGAACGGGATGAGGGTGGCCGTGAAGACCTCGGCGACCTCGGACCCGCCGATCAGGCCGCAGTCGACGCACTGCCGGCCGGGAGTGCCCTGTTGGTGGTGCTCAGAGGGCCCAACGCGGGCAGTCGATTCCTGCTCGACACCGACCTCGTGAGCGCCGGCCGGCACCCTGACTCGGACATCTTTCTCGACGACGTGACAGTGTCCCGGCGGCACGCCCAGTTCCGCCGGACGGACGATGGTTTCGTGGTCGTGGACGTCGGCAGCCTCAACGGCACGTATGTGAACCGGGACCGGATCGACGAGGTCCTGCTGTCCAACGGAGACGAGGTCCAAGTGGGCAAGTACCGACTGGTCTACTACGCCAGCCAGTACGGGTTCGGCGGCGGACCGCGGTGAGTTCGGCGCTGCCAGCTCGGCAGACCATCAGTATCGGAGAGGTCCTGGCACAACTGCGCCCGGATTTCCCCGACGTGACGATTTCCAAGATCCGCTTTTTGGAGTCAGAGGGTCTGATCGACCCGCAGCGATCCCCGTCGGGGTACCGCCGTTTCACCCACGACGACATCGCCCGGCTCCGGTACGTGCTGACCGTCCAGCGTGACAACTACCTGCCGTTGCGGGTCATCAAAGAGCAACTCGAGCGTCTCGACGACGGAATGGAGCTTTCTTACCGCGGGCGACCTGGCGCACCGCACAGCTTGGCGGGTTCAGCCAGGGATGCCAGCGAAGTCCGGCTGTCTCGCTCAGCACTACTCGAGGCGGCTGACATCAGCGACGACTTGCTCATCGAGCTCGAGTCGTACGGCTTGGTCACCGCCCGGGGCGCGATGTTCGACGCGGACGCGCTGCTCGTGGCCCGAACCGCAGGTGAGCTGGCCGGGCACGGTCTCGAGCCTCGTCATCTGCGCACGATCCGCAGTGCCGCAGAGCGAGAAGTCGACCTGGTCGAACAGGTCGTCGCACCGTTGCTGCGGCAGCGAGGAGCCGAAGCGCGCGGCCGGGGAGAGGAAACCGCCAGGGAGATCGCCCGGCTCACCTCGCGGCTGCACGCCGCGATCGTCGACGCCCAACTGCGCCGGGTGCGCACCCGCTGACGCGGGCCATGTTTGCTGCTGGGCTTGCTTGCTGGGCTTGCCGCTGGGCTCGCTGCTGAGCTGACCTCCGGGTCACCCCCTCTGGCGTAGGGTTGAAGGGTGCGCGAGCTCGACGTGGTCGGAGTGCGGGTCGAGATGCCGTCGAACCAGCCGATCGTCCTCCTCCGGGAGGTGGGTGGCGAGCGGTACCTACCAATCTGGATCGGCGCGGTCGAGGCCACCGCAATCGCCTTCGCCCAACAAGGCGTCACCCCCGAGCGCCCGATGACCCATGACCTGTTCAAGGACGTGCTCGACGCCATCGGCGCCACGCTGGAACAGGTGCGTATCACCGAGATGCGAAACAGCACCTACTACGCCGAACTGGTGTTCACCGGCGGTATCCGGGTCAGCTCACGTCCGTCGGATTCCATCGCCCTCGCGCTGCGTACGGGAACGCGAATCTTCGCTGCCGAACCGCTCCTCGACGAGGTCGGGATCGTCATCGCCGACAGCTCCGACGAGGAGCAGGAGGACGAGGTCGAGAAGTTCCGCGAGTTCCTCGACCAGGTGACGCCCGAAGATTTCGGCGGATAGGGGCGTGGTGCGCCGATCGGTCGACACTCACTCTCGAGTTGAGGTCGAGGGCCAGCGTGTTGCATTGACCCCGCTCCTGCCCCCGCCTAGCGTCGCGGGTGTCGAGAAGAAGACGGAGGAGTCGGCGTGAGCGGAGACACCACGGGCGGCACGGGCCCGGTCGGAGCGCCGCCGGTCGATGCCGTTGCGGAGGCCGGCCGGCAGGGTTTGCTCTTCGAGGGCATGGTCGGGCCGATTCCCGACGACGTGGGTTATCGCGGACCGACGGCGTGTGCGGCTGCCGGCATCACCTACCGACAACTCGATTATTGGGCCCGCACCGGCTTGGTGGAGGCGACCGTCCGGCCGGCCTCCGGGTCGGGAACCCAGCGGCTCTACTCGTTCCGCGACATTCTGGTCCTCAAGATCGTCAAACGCCTGCTCGACACCGGCGTCTCGCTGCAGCAGATCCGCCAGGCAGTCCAATACTTACGTGATCGCGGCGTCGAGGATTTGGCTGGGATCACCTTGATGAGCGACGGAGCGAGCGTCTACGAGTGCACCTCGGCCGATGAGGTCGTCGACCTCGTTCAGGGCGGCCAGGGCGTATTCGGCATCGCGGTCGGGCGGGTGTGGCGTGAAGTCGAGGCAAGCTTGATCGAGATTCCCGGCGAACGACCTGGCGAGGAGCCCGGAGAGCACCCGGGCGACGAGCTCGCTGCACGCCGGCGCACCCGTGTTGCCGGCGGCTGACAGCGGACCTACGGTCGAAGCACCCGGCCCAGGGTAGGGTTGACTCGAGCCGCTGACCCGGCCGGGAGCATCTTCGCGCGGCCGTCATCGAACGCCGTCGAGGAGCCCTGAATGTCCGACTCGTCCCCGCTGACTGCGGTCAGCAGTACAGCGCCGTTCGTCGGACGGCATATCGGAGCCCGTGACGACGAGATCGCTCGCATGCTTGCGGCTGTCGGACAGCCTTCGCTCGACGCGTTGACCGAGGCTGCCGTGCCGGCCGGGATCCGCACTCTCGGCCAACTTGATCTTCCACCGGCTGCCACCGAATTGGCGGCGCTGACGGAGCTGAGGATGCTGGCTCGGCGCAACCAGCGCCAGGTGCAGATGATCGGGCTCGGCTACTACGACACCATTACCCCGCCCGTGGTTGTGCGGCGGGTGCTGGAGAGCCCCGCGTGGTACACGGCGTATACGCCGTATCAGGCCGAGATATCGCAGGGGCGGCTGGAGGCCCTGCTCAACTTCCAGACCATGGTGGCCGACCTGACCGGGCTCGTCACCGCCAATGCCAGCCTCCTCGACGAAGCCACGGCCGCCGCAGAAGCGATGACGCTGATGCGACGGTCGACCTCGCCAGGGGCGAGTCGCATTGTGGTCGATGCCGATTGCCTCCCGCAGACGATCGCGGTCGTCGAGACCCGTGCGCAGCCGCTCGGCATCACGGTCGAGGTCGTGGACCTGTCTGCCGGCCTGCCCGAGGGCCAGCTGTTCGGTGTGCTGCTGCAGTATCCCGGCGCATCCGGCCGCGTGGACGACCTCAGGCCGATCATCGATGCCGCTCACGAGCGCGGGGCCCTTGTTGCGGTGGCCGCAGACATGCTTGCGCTCACCCTGCTCGAGTCCCCGGGCGAGCAGGGTGCCGACGTGGTCGTCGGATCGTCTCAGCGCTTCGGTGTGCCCCTGGGGTTCGGCGGTCCGCATGCCGGTTTCATGGCGGTCCGTGCCGGCCTCGAGCGTGGTCTGCCCGGCCGACTGGTCGGGGTTTCCGTCGACGCTGATGGCGCGCCCGCATACCGACTGGCGCTGCAGACCCGGGAGCAGCACATTCGGCGCGAGCGAGCGACCTCCAACATCTGCACGGCGCAGGTCCTGCTGGCCGTGGTCGCCTCGATGTACGCCGTCTGGCACGGCCCGGACGGACTGCGCGAGATTGCGTCCCGAGTGCATCGGCACGCGGTCACGCTGACCGCCGGCCTTCGGGCCAGCGGTATCGAGGTCGTTCACGGCGCGTATTTCGACACCGTCCTCGCTCGGCTTCCGGGCCGGGCCGAGGCCGTCGTCGCTGCGGCAGCCGAGCTGGGCGTCAACATCGGCCTGGCCGATGCGGATCACGTGCGGATCGCCTGCGACGAGGTGACGACAACGACGCATCTCGAGCTGGTGTGGAAGGCCTTCGGGGCAGCAGGGGCGGAGCACGTCGGAATACGCGACGTCATTCCCGCCGCAGTACGCCGAACCACCCCTTTCCTCACCCATCCGGTGTTCTCGACCCATCGCTCGGAGACCTCGATGCTGCGGTACCTGCGTCGGCTGGGGGACAAGGACTACGCACTCGACCGTGGGATGATCCCGCTCGGGTCGTGCACGATGAAACTGAACGCCACCACCGAGATGGAAGCCATCACCTGGCCAGGATTCGCCGGCATCCATCCGTTCGCGCCGGTGGAGCAGACCCAGGGGTATCTCGAGCTGATCCGGCAGCTCGAGCAGTGGCTCGCCACGATCACCGGCTACGACGCTGTCTCGCTGCAACCGAATGCCGGTTCCCAGGGTGAGCTTGCCGGACTTCTGGCCATCCGCGCCTACCATCGGTCCCGCGGTGAAGACACGCGTGCGGTCTGCCTCATTCCGTCCAGCGCACACGGCACAAACGCCGCCTCGGCCGTCATGGCCGGCATGCGCGTGGTTGTCGTCGGCGCTGAGGACGATGGAACGATCGACCTCGCCGACCTCCGCGCCAAGCTCGGCGAGCATGCAGGCCGCGTTGCCGCGATCATGGTGACCTACCCCTCCACGCATGGGGTGTACGAGGAGGGCATCACCGAGATCTGCCAGCTGATTCACCAGGCTGGCGGACAGGTCTACGTCGACGGCGCCAACCTCAACGCGCTGGTCGGCCTGGCCAGGCCAGGTGAGTTCGGCGCCGACGTCAGCCATCTGAACCTGCACAAGACGTTCTGCATCCCGCACGGAGGTGGCGGGCCGGGTGTTGGTCCCGTGGCGGTGCGGTCTCACCTCGCGCCGTTCCTGCCCAACCATCCGTTGCTGCCGGAGGCCGGCCCCGCCACCGGAGTCGGGCCCGTGTCGGCCGCGCCATTCGGCTCGGCCGGGGTGCTGCCGATCTCGTGGGCCTATGTGCGGATGATGGGTCCGGACGGGTTGCGCCTGGCCACCCAAGTCGCCGTGCTGGCCGCCAACTATGTCGCCGCGCGGCTGCGCGAGCACTACCCCGTGCTTTACACCGGCCAGGACGGCCTGGTGGCCCACGAGTGCATCATCGATTTGCGGCCACTGACCAAGGCGACGGGTGTGACCGTGGACGACGTCGCCAAAAGGTTGATCGATTATGGCTTCCACGCCCCGACCATGTCGTTTCCGGTGGCCGGCACGCTGATGATCGAGCCGACAGAGTCCGAGGACCTGCCGGAACTCGACCGCTTCTGCGAAGCGATGATCGGCATCCGGGCCGAGATCGACAAGGTCGCGGCGGGGGAGTGGCCGCGCGATGACAACCCATTGCGCAACGCCCCGCACCCGGCAGCGACGTTGGTTGGCGACTGGACTCACCCCTATGACCGCTCGACGGCCGTGTTCCCGACCGCTGGCACGCGAGTGGACAAGTACTGGCCGCCGGTCCGCCGCGTCGACAGCGCTTATGGCGACCGGCACCTCGTCTGCTCGTGCCCACCGCCGGAGGCGTTCGAGCAGGCCTGACGCATCGCCGCCGCGCCGCCATCAACGGGCCTGCTTGCCGAGTAGGGGCGCGGGGTTGCTACTGATCGGCTACGGGCACCGTCCGCCAGAGCCTGGGCGCGAACCGCGGTACCCGTGCGGCGTATGTCTCGTACGCGGCTCCGAAACGAGCTCGCAAGAGGCGTTCCTCATATCTGGCCTTTCCCTGCAGGATCCCAGCCAGTAATCCGACCGCCAGCAGCGGCTCGGGCCTAGTCCGCAGCACCGCTACGCCGGCGGCACCCAGCCAGAGACCGGTGTAAATGGGATGGCGCACCCGGGCGTACGGCCCGTCCGTGCGCAGCACCGCCCTGCCAGACGGTTGCGGGTGTGGGCGCAATTCCCTGCCTAACCGAAGGGCGCCTGCGAGCGCGAGCAGCTGCCCGCCGGCCACGGCGCAAAGAGCACCGACCCGCACAGCAGCCGGCAGCGGCCAGCTGGCCCTCCCCGGCCACAGCACGCCGGCTCCGCAGAGGACTTGGCCGGCCACAAGCAGGTCGCCGCGGTCCGGTCTCATGGCCAACACGTTACGGCGACAGCAAACGTCGTTATTGCGCTTCGCTGACTGAGCTCATGTTGAAGTCGGGAACGCGTAGAGGCGGCATGGCGGTGCGCGGGAAGTAGTCGCCCCACTCGCGACTCAATGCTGGCACGGTCGCCCCGGCGGCGACGAAGCGGTCGAGGAGCGCGACCGGGCTCTCGTTGAACCGGAAGTTGTTCGCCGCGCCGACCACCTCGCCGCCCTCGACCAGGTAGACGCCGTCACGACTCAGCCCGGTGAGGAGCAGGGTCTGCGGGTCGACCTCCCGGATATACCACAGGCTGGTGAGCAGCAGCCCACGCTCGACCCCAGCGACGAGGTCGTCGATGGAGCCGGCTGCACCGGTGACCGTCAGCCCGAGGTTGTCGACGTATGGAGTCGCCGCCAGGCCGGTCAGCTCTGCGGAGAATCGAGTCTGCAGCAAGGCGGCCAGCATGCCATCGCGGACCCACTCGGTACGCCCGGCCGGCAGCCCGTTGTCGAACACGCTCTGCTCCGCACTGGAGGCGTGTGCGACGACGAACGAAGCGCACTCCAGCCCGGCCGCAGCCGGATCCGACCAGAGCGAGACCGGATGCTCCGAGAGCTGCTGTCCTACCCGGGTGCCATGACCAGGCTGCGCGAAGACCGTCCGACCTTCGTGGGCGTCGCGAGCGCTCATCGTCCAATACGCATAGATCATCAGGTCGGCGACGGCGGTCGGCGGCAGAACGGTGTCGTAATGTCCCGCGGGCAGCTCGACGCTGCGTTCTGCCCATGCCAACCGCCGAACGAGCTCCCGGTCCAGGGCGGCGACCTCCACCTCCGCGAGGTCTCGCGCGGACTGGCCAACCCAGGCCGATCTCTGCAGATCTTCCGACTTCGCGGTGATCGTGATGTGACCAGCCGGTTGCTCGTGCCGACAGCCGCAAACCAGCCGACGAGCCGAGATACGTGGTGACGACCGAATGCTCGACGTAACCGTACAAAAGTCGCTTCTGCGCTGTGGCCTGCCCGAACGCCTCGCCGAGTGCCGGCGAGATTCCCTCGAAGGCTTCTAGTGCTGTCTCGCCGGCCGGCTGGTTCCACCCGTCGGGAGGGCCTTCACCCGGCACCAGCGCTCTGGCGTCCTCGGCCGGTCCGTTGTCTTTCGCGGCCTGTTCGGCGGCACGAACCAGAGGTTCAAGGGTCTCGGGGGTGACCGCGCTGCGCGCGACCACCCCTGCGGCTGTGCCCGACGCGCCGGCGAGTGTCGCGACGACAGTCACCGAGCGCGACCGCATCACGCCATTGGTGGTCAGCGTGTTGCTCGCCCACCTCAGGTTGGCGCTGTCCGCCTCGTCGACCAGAACGACACAGTCGTCGGTCTTGGACAGCTCGAGACATCGCTCGACGATCTCCTGCGGTGTCATCGGGGACGACGCCATGACCTCAGTTCCCACCTTCGGCTGCCGTGTTGAGGATCCGCACCGAGCGGAACAAGGCCGACGGGCAGCCGTGAGACACCGGAGCAACCTGGCCCGGCTGGGCCTTGCCGCAGTTGAACGCACCGCCGAGAACGTAGGTGTCCGGTCCGCCAACGGCTGTCATCGACCCCCAGAAGTCGGTCGTGGTCGCCTGGTACGCGACGTCCTTGAGCTGACCGGCGAGCCGCCCGTTCTCGATCCGGTAGAAGCGCTGGCCGGTGAACTGGAAGTTGTACCGCTGCATGTCGATCGACCAGGACTTGTCGCCGACGACGTAGATGCCCCGGTCCACCTGACCGATCAGCTCCTCGGTCGTCGGCCCGCCCTCGGCGGGCTGCAGCGACACGTTCGCCATCCGCTGCACGGCGATGTGCCCGGGGGAGTCGGCATATGCGCACCCGTTGGAGCGGGCGGTCCCCAGGGTCTCTGACATCAGCCGGGCCATCCGCCGATCGAGCTGGTATCCCACCAAGACGCCGTCCCGGACGATGTCCCACTGCTGCGCCTCGACGCCCTCGTCGTCGAACCCGACCGATGCCAGCCCATACGGCACCGTGCGGTCGCCGGTCACCTGCATCAACGGCGAGCCATACCGCAGCGAGCCGAGCTTGTCCGGCGTCGCGAACGACGTTCCCGCATAGTTGGCTTCGTACCCGAGCGCCCGGTCGAGCTCCGTCGCATGCCCGATGGATTCATGGATGGTCAGCCACAGGTTCGACGGGTCGACGACGAGGTCGTAGCGGCCGGCCTCGACTCCCGGGGCCCCGAGCTTCTCGGCCAGCGTTTCGGGTAACTCGTCGAGGGCGGCATCCCAGTCGATGACGTCGTCGGCACCGGTCACATACTCCCAACCGCGCCCCGCTGGTGCCGCGAGTGTCCGCATCGTCTCGAACCGCCCACCCTCGGCATCCACGGCAAGCGCCTCCACGACCGGGTGCAAACGCACGCGCTGCTGGGTCGTCACCGTGCCGGCCGTGTCGGCGTAGAACTTGCCCTCCAGCACCTGGTCAAGGCGTGCCGTGACGTGGTCGACGCCCGGCTGGTCGAGAACCCGGCGTGAGTACGCGGCCATGAGCTCGACCTTCTCGGTGTCGGACACCGTGAACGGGTCGATCTGGTAGGCAGAGATCCACGTGCGGTCGGGCATGCACCGGTTCGTCCGCAAGCTCGATTCGCTCGGGACTCATGTCGTGTGCCGCACGGGCGATATCGACCGCCTGTCCGACGGCGCGCACCGCCTCGTCCACGCTCAGCTCGACCGCGGCCGCGAATCCCCAGGTGCCCTCATGTACCACGCGCACACCGAAGCCGACGTCTTCGCCGTCATGGGTACTCTCCAGCCGACCGTCCCGCAGCGACATCTGCTGGCCACGGATCCGCTCCATCCGGAAGTCAGCGTGTTCGACACCCAGTTCCTGCGCGCGTTCCAGCGCGGCGTCGGCGAGCGTCCGCATCGGCAGGGCGAGGAAGGCGGCGTCCATCCCGAGAGACATTCGCCCGAGCCTAGTCGGACCGGGCCCGCCGGCATCGTCTCCGGTGGTGTCATGGCACCCACGCACCGTCTGAGACGATGACGCGGTGACCCGGGTCGTATCCGCTGTGACTGCGTTGCCGCCCCATCGGTATGAGCAAGCCGAAATCACCGCGGCGTTCGCCGAGTACATCGGTCTGACCGGTCGCAAACGGGCATGGCGGTGCGCGGGAAGTAGTCGCCCCACTCGCGACTCAATGCTGGCACGGTCGCCCCGGCAGCGACGAAGCGGTCGAGGAGCGCGACCGGGCTCTCGTTGAACCGGAAGTTGTTCGCCGCGCCGACCACCTCGCCGCCCTCGACCAGGTAGACGCCGTCACGACTCAGCCCGGTGAGGAGCAGGGTCTGCGGGTCGACCTCCCGGATATACCAGAGGCTGGTGAGCAGCAGCCCACGCTCGACCCCAGCGACGAGGTCGTCGATGGAGCCGGCTGCACCGGTGACCGTCAGCCCGAGGTTGTCGACGTATGGAGTCGCCGCCAGGCCGGTCAGCTCTGCGGAGAATCGAGTCTGCAGCAAGGCGGCCAGCATGCCATCGCGGACCCACTCGGTACGCCCGGCCGGCAGCCCGTTGTCGAACACGCTCTGCTCCGCACTGGAGGCGTGTGCGACGACGAACGAAGCGCACTCCAGCCCGGCCGCAGCCGGATCCGACCAGAGCGAGACCGGATGCTCCGAGAGCTGCTGTCCTACCCGGGTGCCATGACCAGGCTGCGCGAAGACCGTCCGACCTTCGTGGGCGTCGCGAGCGCTCATCGTCCAATACGCATAGATCATCAGGTCGGCGACGGCGGTCGGCGGCAGAACGGTGTCGTAATGTCCCGCGGGCAGCTCGACGCTGCGTTCTGCCCATGCCAACCGCCGAACGAGCTCCCGGTCCAGGGCGGCGACCTCCACCTCCGCGAGGTCTCGCGCGGACTGGCCAACCCAGGCCGATCTCTGCAGATCTTCCGACTTCGCGGTGATCGTGATGTGACCAGCCGGTTGCTCGTGCCGACGCCGCAAACCAGCCGACGAGCCGAGATACGTGGTGACGACCGAATGCTCGACGTAACCGTACAAAAGTCGCTTCTGCGCTGTGGCCTGCCCGAACGCCTCGCCGAGTGCCGGCGAGATTCCCTCGAAGGCTTCTAGTGCTGTCTCGCCGGCCGGCTGGTTCCACCCGTCGGGAGGGCCTTCACCCGGCACCAGCGCTCTGGCGTCCTCGGCCGGTCCGTTGTCTTTCGCGGCCTGTTCGGCGGCACGAACCAGAGGTTCAAGGGTCTCTGGGGTGACCGCGCTGCGCGCGACCACCCCTGCGGCTGTGCCCGACGCGCCGGCGAGTGTCGCGACGACAGTCACCGAGCGCGACCGCATCACGCCATTGGTGGTCAGCGTGTTGTTCGCCCACCTCAGGTTGGCGCTGTCCGCCTCGTCGACCAGAACGACACAGTCGTCGGTCTTGGACAGCTCGAGACATCGCTCGACGATCTCCTGCGGTGTCATCGGGGACGACGCCATGACCTCAGTTCCCACCTTCGGCTGCCGTGTTGAGGATCCGCACCGAGCGGAACAAGGCCGAAGGGCAGCCGTGAGACACCGGAGCAACCTGGCCCGGCTGGGCCTTGCCGCAGTTGAACGCACCGCCGAGAACGTAGGTGTCCGGTCCGCCAACGGCTGTCATCGACCCCCAGAAGTCGGTCGTGGTCGCCTGGTACGCGACGTCCTTGAGCTGACCGGCGAGCCGCCCGTTCTCGATCCGGTAGAAGCGCTGGCCGGTGAACTGGAAGTTGTACCGCTGCATGTCGATCGACCAGGACTTGTCGCCGACGACGTAGATGCCCCGGTCCACCTGACCGATCAACTCCTCGGTCGTCGGCCCGCCCTCGGCGGGCTGCAGCGACACGTTCGCCATCCGCTGCACGGCGATGTGCCCGGGGGAGTCGGCATATGCGCACCCGTTGGAGCGGGCGGTCCCCAGGGTCTCTGACATCAGCCGGGCCATCCGCCGATCGAGCTGGTATCCCACCAAGACGCCGTCCCGGACGATGTCCCACTGCTGCGCCTCGACGCCCTCGTCGTCGAACCCGACCGATGCCAGCCCATACGGCACCGTGCGGTCGCCGGTCACCTGCATCAACGGCGAGCCATACCGCAGCGAGCCGAGCTTGTCCGGCGTCGCGAACGACGTTCCCGCATAGTTGGCTTCGTACCCGAGCGCCCGGTCGAGCTCCGTCGCATGCCCGATGGATTCATGGATGGTCAGCCACAGGTTCGACGGGTCGACGACGAGGTCGTAGCGGCCGGCCTCGACTCCCGGTGCCCCGAGCTTCTCGGCCAGCGTTTCGGGTAACTCGTCGAGGGCGGCATCCCAGTCGATGACGTCGTCGGCACCGGTCACATACTCCCAACCGCGCCCTGCTGGTGCCGCGAGTGTCCGCATCGTCTCGAACCGCCCACCCTCGGCATCCACGGCAAGCGCCTCCACGACCGGGTGCAAACGCACGCGCTGCTGGGTCGTCACCGTGCCGGCCGTGTCGGCGTAGAACTTGCCCTCAAGCACTTGGTCAAGGCGTGCCGTGACGTGGTCGACGCCCGGCTGGTCGAGAACCCGGCGTGAGTACGCGGCCATGAGCCCGACCTTCTCGGTGTCGGACACCGTGAACGGGTCGATCTGGTAGGCAGAGATCCACGTGCGGTCGGGCAACACCGGTTCGTCCGCAAGCTCGATTCGCTCTGGACTCATGTCGTGGGCCGCACGGGCGATATCGACCGCCTGTCCGACGGCGCGCACTGCCTCGTCCACGCTCAGCTCGACCGCGGCCGCGAATCCCCAAGTGCCCTCATGTACCACGCGCACACCGAAGCCGACGTCTTCGCCGTCATGGGTACTCTCCAGCCGACCGTCCCGCAGCGACATCTGCTGGCCACGGATCCGCTCCATCCGGAAGTCAGCGTGTTCGACACCCAGTTCCTGCGCGCGTTCCAGCGCGGCGTCGGCGAGCGTCCGCATCGGCAGGGCGAGGAAGGCGGCGTCCATCCCGAGAGACATTCGCCCGAGCCTAGTCGGACCGGGCCCGCCGGCATCGTCTCCGGTGGTGTCATGGCACCCACGCACCGTCTGAGACGATGACGCGGTGACCCGGGTCGTATCCGCTGTGACTGCGTTGCCGCCCCATCGGTATGAGCAAGCCGAAATCACCGCGGCGTTCGCCGAGTACATCGGTCTGACCGGTCGCAAACGGGC
>CAWFXV010000003.1:0-101539 GCA_963819885.1 uncultured Actinomycetota bacterium
CGCCGGGCTCCCCGCCGGGACGGTGGTGGCCGACACCAGCACGGTGGACCCCGCCACGATCGTGGCGCTCGGCGAGGAAGTCGACCGGGTCGGTGCCGCGCTGATCGACACGCCGGTCTCCGGCAGCGTCTCCGCCGTGCAGAGCGGGCAGCTACTGGTGATGGCCGGCGGCGACGAGGCCGCCTTGGCTCGAGCCAGACCCGCGCTTGATGCCTTCGCCAGGCGGGTGATCTCCCTCGGTGCGCTCGGAGCCGGCGCGACGATGAAGCTGGTCGTCAACGGCCTGCTCCACGGGCTCAACGCAGCGCTGGCCGAGGCGCTGGTGCTGGCCGAGAAGGCCGGTGTCGAGCGCTCGGCAGCGTACGAGGTGATCGCCTCCAGCGCGGCGGCCGCGCCGTTCGTCCTCTACAAGCGTGCGGCCTACGAGCAGCCCGACGACACACCCGTTGCCTTCGCCCTCGACCTCGTCGCCAAGGACTTGGAACTCGTCGCCGGGCTGGCTACCGAGTCGGCTCCGACATGCCGCTGCTCGTGGCGAACCGGGCAGTCGTCCAGCGCGCACGGGACGCAGGACTCGGCCAGGCCGACCTCAGCGCCCTGGCCACCCTCTTCCGGTGATCATGTCGACTTGCGCCCGTCGACGGTGGCAACGTCGACATGATCATGGGTCATGCGCCCTCCGGCTCCGAAGCGAACAGGCTCAGCCCCAGCCGTCGAGCCAAGAGCCGCGAGGCGAGCTGCCCCTTGACGCTGTTACCGGCGCCGTCCAGCGGTGGGGCAAAAGTGCCGAGACCACCCTTACCGGGGGCGATGGTGACGATCCCGCCGCCGATACCGCTCTTTCCTGGCACGCCGACGTCGTAGAGCCAGTCGCCAGACGTTTCATACATGCCCGCGGTGGTCATCACGGCGAGCACGTAGTGGCAGATGACGGCGTCGACGACCCGCGTCTTGGTGAGCGGGTTCAACCCCCCATCGGCGACGGTGGCGCCCATGATCGCCAGATCGGTTGCGTTCACGCTCAGGGAGCAGAGCCGGGTGTAGAGGTCCAGCGCGTCAGCCGGGTCGCAGTAGATCCGGCCATAACTCTCCAGCAAATTGGCCAGGCCACGGTTTCGGTGGTTCGTCTTCGAGGCTGACGCATAGACCTCTTCGTCCAAGGAGAGCGTCCGGCCCGCGAACCGGGACAGGCCGTCGTGGATGAACCGCCATTTCGCCTCGACCGTGTCGCCGGGCGTCAGGCTCGCCGTGGCAATCGCTCCGGCGTTCACCATGGGATTCGTCCTACCGTCCGCGCTGTGTTCGACGGCTGCGTACGAGTTGAACGGCAGCCCGGTGGCGTTGACCCCGAGCCGCCTCCTGGCCTCCGCCGCGCCCACCGACTGACAGACCAGAGCGAACACGAATGGCTTGGCCGCGCTCATGATCGCGAACTCATGCCCGGCGTTGCCCGCTGTGTAGACGTTGCCACTCGTTCCGACCGCACAGATGCCGAACAGGTCACTCGGTACTCTCGCCAGCGCCGGATAGACCTGTGCGTTCTCTCCGTCAGTGATCGACCGGTAACGCTCGTGCGCCTCGTCGACCCAGTGCTGGATCTGCGCCGGAGACGGCAGATGCCCGGTAGAGACGTACCAGGACTCGGCCTCGATGTCGGCTTCGGGTTGTCTTTTCATGCGGTCCCCCATGGTGGCGTTCGGCGCAACAGTGCTACGTGCACATACTGGCCAGGTGGAGGCGAGCCTCGTCTACGCCTGCCGTATTGCTGGCGTCTCGAATGTCCGGGTCCTCGAGGCCGTCGGCGCCGTCCCTCGTGCAGCCTTCGTCCCGGTTGAGCTCGTGGACCAGGCCGACGACGACTGGCCGCTGCTGATCCCGCACGGCCAGGTGACAACCCAGCCGTCACTCGTGGCCCGGATGATCGAGGCATTGGAGCTCTCCGGCACCGAGCGGGTGCTGGAGGTCGGGACCGGCTACGGGTGGCAGACCGCGCTGCTGGCCTGCCTCGCGGAAGAGGTATGGAGCGTGGAACGATTCGCCGACATCGCCGAGTCGGCCCGGGAGAATCTCCGACGGCACGGCGCGGAGCCTGCCCATGTGGTCGTCGGAGACGGCACCGAAGGCCTCGCCGAGCACTCTCCGTTCGACGCGATCCTCGTCGCCGCAGCGTTCCCGACGGTTCCGCCGCCGCTCATCACCCAGCTCACCGACGGCGGACGGCTGGTGATGCCGATGGGGCCGGGCGGGCAGGACACCGTGGTCCAGTTCGTGAAGGCCGGCGATCGACTGCTCCGCACTCGCGATGTCGTCCTTGCGCACTTCGTCCGGCTCGTCGGGCGGCACGGCTTCGACAACAGCTGACGCTGCTTGGCGAGGTCATTGCGCAGGAAGTCGCGCAGGCCCGACGACTCTTGACGTGAGCAGAGCTCCGCCTCGTCGAGGTTCCCCTCCCCGCAGTCCCTTCGACTTCATTGGCACGCTGCGCGGTTCCACGAATCCGGCGAACCGGGCATGATAGCGACATCTGAGCGTGCCAATCGCAACAATTCGACGTGCCAATGCCCGATGAGGCTCTTCTCGAGGTAGTGACCTAGATCGTTCCATCCTCGATGCGACCGCGCTATTACCCGACCGTGACCGCGACGCGGAACGGTATGGTCAATGGCAGCGCGTGGCACGGATCGGGGCGATGAGGCCATGCCGCGGAATCTTGGGCGGTTCAATCGGCCGAGGCTGGACTTTTCGGTCCTCGGGCCGCTGCAGGTGCGCGGAGAATCTGGGCCGGTCGACCTGCCGAGCCCAATGGAGCGCGCGCTGCTCGCCCATCTGGTGGCTCGGGCTGGCCGGACGGTGAGCACAGACGAGCTCATCGACACCCTTTGGGGCGAAGCGCCACCGCGCACGGCCGACAAGGCGCTGCAGAATCATGTGCTGCGGCTGCGCAACGTCCTGGAACCAGAACGCGACGGATCCCCCGTCCTGCTGGTCACCGACGGGTCTGGATATCGGCTGGACGTCGTCGACGACGCCATAGACGCGCGACGGTTCGAGCGGCTGGTCACGCTCGGTCGTCGGGCATACCAGGAAGGCCGCGTCGACGCGGCCGCGAGGACCCTGGCCGACGCGCTTGCATTGTGGCGCGGCCCCGCGTACGCGGGCTTGGAGTCGACCCAGTTCGGCAGCAGCGAGGCCCGGCGGCTCGAGGAGCTACGGCTGGTCGCACTCGAGGACCGGATCGCTGCCGATCTGGATCTTGGGCGTGCCCGGGAAACTGTCGCCGAACTGGAATCGCTGGTCCACGAGCACCCGCTGCGCGAGCGGTTCTGGCAGCTGCTGGTCCTTGCCCTCTATCGCGCCGACCGGCAGGCCGACGCCCTGGCGGCGTACTCGCGGGCCCGAGACGTACTCGACGAGGAACTCGGCGTCGAACCGAGCCCGGACCTCCGCCGCCTGCAGTTGCAGGTCCTCGAGCAGGACAGTGCGCTGCATGCCCCAGTCCGCACGCCGACGCTTCCCGACGCGCTTGTTCCGCCACCCGGCCCGTTTGTCGGACGAGTCAACAGAGCTTGCGACCTTGCGGGCCGCTTGGCACCGAGTGAGCGCCGGGGCGCGACCAGCACAGTCGTTCTTCGCGGCCCCCGCGCCGCAGGGGTGACCCGGCTGGCAGCGCAGTTCGCCGCGGAGCTGGCCGATCAGGGTGTCGACGTCGAGTACAACGCGGACGGCCGGCCGTCAGCCGAACCGGCGACGGCTCCACGCTGAGCGTCGTCGACGCCCGGGGCTTGGCGATCGGCGAGCTGGAGTCAGCCCTGCTGGCCGGTCCAGCCGAGGGTCCGCGGCTCACTGTCGTACTCGCTGCTCCGAGCGCCGCGATCCCTCCCAGTGCGGAGGTCATCGACGTCGGCTCGCTCAATACCGACGAGGTGCGGGCGATCCTCGCCACGTATGTCGATGACGCGGTGGCCGACGAGGTGCTCCCAGAAGTGCTGCGAACCTCGGGTGGCTTGCCAGGGCGTGTTCACGACGAAGCGCTGTCCGTCGCACGTCAACGAGCGGCAGCAGTGGTCAGCGGGGCCGCGACGTGGGCCGGGGTGGTCGGCAGCGATTTCGATGCCGCGCGGGCTGATCTGCGGCAGGGCGTGACGCGATACCGAGAGGTCATCGAGCGTCAGTTGGTTGTCGAACCCGGCACGTGTCCGTGGAAGGGGCTGGTGGCGTACGGGGTGGCCGATGCGGCGTGGTTCGCCGGTCGGGAGCGGCTGGTGGCTGAGCTGCTGACCCGCCTCGCATCGGCCCGCCTGGTCGCGCTCGTCGGTGGTTCCGGCAGCGGCAAGTCCTCACTCCTCCATGCGGGCCTGCTGGCGTCGTTGCAGGCCGGAGCGCTCCCCAGTAGCGAGAGCTGGGTGCCACTCGTGATGCGGCCCGGGGCCTCATCCGATGCGGGAGTTGGTTCGCGAGGCACTCCGCGGTGCCGACAGGGACCGGGACCAAGTAGCGGAACTGCTCGAGCGGGTGGTGTTCGACGAGCCCGAGGAGTCGCGCGTGGTCCTCGTGGTGGACCAGTTCGAAGAGGTATGGACGGCGTGCACGGACACCGCTGAGCGCGAGTCATTCCTCGACGCTCTCGCCGAGGTGGTCGACTCGACATCCCGGTGCACTGTCGTCCTCAGCGTGCGCGCCGACCACGTTGCCGGCCTCGCCGACCAGCCGGTGCTTGCGCAGGCGCTCGCCGACGCCACCGTGCTGATCGGGGCTCCGACCGCCGCCGAGGTCCGTCGGGCAGTCGAGCATCCCGCCGGACTGGCTGGACTCGTGCTCGATGTCGGGCTGGCCGACGCACTCGTAGACGACGCGGGAGACGAACCTGGTTCGCTGCCGCTGCTGTCGACGGCACTCACCGAGCTGTGGGATCACCGGGACGGCCGACGGCTCACGCTCGAGGCGTACGCGGAAAGCGGCGGGCTGCGCGGGGCGGTGGCCCGCATCGCCGAGCGGGCGTACGGCGAACTGGACGAAGGGACCGCACGGCGGCCCGGGTGCTGCTGCTTCGGCTGGCCGGGCCGGGAGAAGGCGACGCCGTGACCCGCCGGCGGGTGCCGCTCGCCGAGCTGGCCGCGCTTGCCGGACCCGCGGGTGCGCGCAGTGGTCGAGCCGCTCGCGGCCGCCCGGCTGCTGACCTTCGACGCCGGTTATGTCGAGGTCGCTCACGAGGCGCTGTTCCGGGAGTGGCCACGCCTGCGGGTATGGTTGGAGGAGCATGCCGCCGCGCGGGCGGTGCAGCGTCGGCTGGTCCAGGCGGCCGCCGAGTGGGATGACGGCGGCCGCGAGCCGACCGAGCTGTGGCGCGGCGGCCGGCTGGCGGCTGGGGTCGAGTTCGCGGCCGCCTACCCGGACGAGGTGACGACCGTCGAACGGGCATTCCTCGACGCGGGCCAGGCCCAAGCTCGACGCGGAACGCCGGGAGGCCGAGGAGCGAGCGGCTGCGGCGACCAAGCAGAACCGGCGGCTGCGCTGGCTGCTCGGCGGATTCGGCGTGTTCCTCGCCCTTGCTCTGGTCGCCGGTGGCCTCGCCGTAAGGGCGCAGTCGCGGGCCGAGCAAGAGTCGTCGCGGGCCGAGCAGGAGGCCCGAACGGCGACGGCTCGGGAATTGGCCGCATCCGCGGTGGTGAACCTGAAGCCGATCCGGAGCTCGCGGTCCTACTGGCCAAACGCGCGGTCGAGCACACCCGGGAGGTCGACGGGAGCGTGCTTCCCGAGGCGGAGGAGGCGCTGCACCGGGCAGTCGTGTCGTCCCGGGTCGTGGCTGCGTACCCGGACCTCGGCGGCACGCTCGACTGGAGCTCGGACGGCTCCATGTTCGTCACCGAGGGACCCGAAGGCACCGGCTTGGTCGACGTACGAGATCCCGATTCTGGCCGTTCGTTGCGCTCCTGGACAGGCCACGACGACGACTTGAACGACGTCTACTTCGGCCCCGACGGCACGCTCGCGACTACTGGCGACGACGGTGTCGCCGTGGCCTGGGATCCGAGGACTGGTGCGGAGGTCGGCCGGATCGAGGGAGCCGCCCGGGCGGTGTGGGGGCCGTCGCTCAGTGAGGACGGCTCGCTGTTGAGCGCCGCCTGGCAGGAGGGTGGCGCGCGGGTGATCGACCTGCGAACCGGGCGGCTCGTCCGTGAGATCGGGCCTGGACGCAGTGCGGCCGTCGACGGCGCTGAGTCCGGACGGGACGCGAATCGCTGTCGGGTGGGACGGACCGTCGGTCATGGTCGTGGACCTGCAACTCGGTCGCGAGCTGTACCAGTTCGGCGGCTTCGACTGGCGGATCGGTCGGCTCGCCTGGAGCCCCGACGGCCGCTGGATCGCGGCAGTCGGGGACGATTGATCCGCGGGTGTGGGACGCCAAGACCGGAGCACTGCGGGCCGTGCTGCGCGGGCACACGGTCGTTCACCCTGTTCGGATCGACTGGAGTGCGGACTCGGCCATGATCGCGACCGGAAGTTGGACGGAACGGCCAGGATCTGGGAGTTCACCGAGGAGGGCGTGCAGGAGGTGCTGTCGCTGTCGGCGGCGGGGACGCACGAGGGCGTGGTCGGGGTCGCGTTCTCGCCGGACGGTCGGCGTCTCATGGTCGGTAACGAGGCGATAAGTGCCGTCACGATCTTCGATATCGACCTGACGGGAAACGCCGAATGGGCAAACGTCCCGGCGCCGTCAGCGTTCACCGGCGTTGACTTCTTCCCGGACGGGCAGCGATTCGTCGCGCAGGCGGAGCGGAAAGGCGAGTGTCGGCGGCCATCTGGGATTCGGATACCGGCCGTTTCCTCGGCAGCACAGGAACCCACGGCCCGTCCGGCGACCCCGACGGCTGGCACCCATGCCTACCACGTCGACGTCAGCCCGGACGGTGGGCTGATCGCGACTGCCAGCGACGCGTCCGTGAAGATCTGGGATGCAGCGACCATGCGGAGATCTATTGGGTACTGTCGACAGCGCGATCGGTGAAGCCGACATCGACTGGAGCCCAGATGGTTCGTTGCTCGCGGTCTCCGGATCGGAAGCGACGGGGATCACCACGATCTTTGACCGGTCGGGCCGCGCCGTCGGGCGAGGTCAGCGAAGAGGACGATTTCTATTCGGTGTCCACGGCCTTCAGCCCTGATGGCGCCTGGCTGGCCACGGGCCGAGACGGTGGCCCGGCGCCCTCGAGGCGGATGTACGGGGTGACCATCTGGGACTGGCGCACCGGTGAAGTGGTGTCGAGCGTCGGTGGAAGCCTGGCGGACGGCCTGGCCTTCGCCCCCGATGGCTCCGTACTTGCGACAGCCGACTACGGCCCGGCCCGCATCTGGGATGCCGCGGACCGGCCAGCTACTGGCTACCCTGACTGGCCACACCGGCGGTGTTAGGGACGTCGGCATTCAGCCCCGATGGCGCCACAGTTGCGACGGCGGGCCAGGACGGAACCGTTCGTCTCTGGGACGCCGAGTCCGGCGATGCAGCGCCTCGTCCTCCGCGGGCACATCGGTGTCGCTCATGCCGTGCAGTTCAGCCCCGATGGGACGAAGTTGGCGTCGACTGGCACGGATGGCGTCGTTAGCGTGTGGGCGCTCGACCTCGACGACCTGCTGCGCATCGCCGGTGAGAACGTGACCGAGACCTCACATCCGGCCGAGTGCCGGCAATACCTGCACGTCGATAACTGCTCCTGACCGCATCACCGGCCGCGAGACCGGCCGATGACTGGGCCGTGACCGGCGCGACTCCTCCATGACTGCGGCGTTGGCGTGGCGAGCCGAACCTCGAGGTGACGGCTCCGGATAGGCCGGGGCCTCGGACCTGGAGGTCACCATGAACCGCATCCAGCGCATCGCCGCGGCGGCTGCCATCAGTGCCGCCGTGATCGCACCCGCCACCTTGGTCGCCGCACTGGCTGTTAGCCCAGCCGCGGCGCGACCCGACCCAGGAGGCCCTATTCCCGTCCGGTTCTCCATCTACGAGCAGAACTGCCCGCTCAGGCGCATCGACAGCCAAGTGGTCCGGTGCGACCACCTCACCGGTGCCGGCGTCCAAGCACCGATCGGGGTACCCGAGTACTGACCGGGCCGCCGTGGTGGGCCATTATGGGCGCGAGCTTCCGTTCGCCGGCAGCAGGGCCAGGCCGCATTGCCGTCTCGCTGAGCGGCCTGGCGTCGACGGCAGGCGTAACATCGAGCGATTTCCCGGCTGCAACCAAAGCGGATTTAGGTGCGGGATGGAACGGGTGGTCAAACTGGGCGCCGTCCACCCGTGCCTTGTGTGAGTTGCCGCGGGTCGGAATGCCATGGCCTTCCTGATCACCGAGGCCATGTGCATCAGGCGTCGAGATCAAGCCACACTTTGGTGGTTCCACCCTCACCGGCCGCACCGAGCCGGCGGTGATCCTCTGAGCAGATGCGCATCTGACGAGCCGCGACGTATCTGTGCGCGGTGACCGGCTCTGTATGCGAAGGTTCGGAGTGTCCAGGCCCACGGAGTGGGGGGCCCCATGAACCGAATCCAGCGCATCACCGCAGCGGCCGCTATCGGCGCCGCGGTGTTCGCGCCGGCACCGCGGCTTCGCGTTCGCCAGGCCGGACCCAGGACAGGCGCCGCAAACGTCGAGCATCTCGAAGGCGCAAATCGAGCACGAAGAGCGGCTCCAGGCGCCGCAAACGTCGAGCATCTCGAAGGCGCAAATCGAGCACGACGAGCGGCTCCAGATGCTCGACCAGCGGTCGGACGCTGTCGATGGTCAGTCCGCTAGCTCGACCGGAGCCGACACCGCGGGCTTCCCGTGGGAGACCGTCGGGCTGGCTGCTCTCGCCGGTGCGGCAATTGCTGCGGGTGGCGTGGCAGTTGTTCGCCGTCTCAACAACGAACCAAGTCGCGCCTGATCGTCGACGATCCGCGGAGCAGACGTGGAGCGATAGCTCCAGGTCTGCTCCGTTGGTCATGTCCCGTCGGATAAGAACGGGTGGTCGAACCGGGCGCCGTCGTCCCACGCCTTTCGCGAGTTGCCGTAGGCCGGGATACCGCCGGCTCTTTTGAGCATCGAGGCGAGGTGCATGAGGTTCCAGGTCATGAACACGGTGTTGCGCTGGGTGAACTCGTTCTCCGTGCCGCCGGAGCCTTCGTCCAAGTACGACGGCCCTGGGCCGGCCTCGCCGATCCACCCGGCGTCGGCTTGGGGCGGGATGACGCAGCCGAGATGCTGCAGCGAGTAGAGGACGTTCATGGCGACGTGTTTGATGCCGTCCTCGTTGCCGGTGACGATGACACCGCCGACCTTGCCGTAGTACGCATACTGGCCGGCGTCGTTCAGCTCGCCGGAGTTGGAGTAGAGCCGCTCGATCACCCGAGTGCACATGCTGGACTTGTCACCCAGCCAGATCGGCGTCCCGATCACCAGGATGTCGGCGGCCTTGACGGTCTGGTAGATCTCCGGCCAGTCGTCGGTATCGAAACCGTGCTCCTTCATGTCGGGTTGGACGCCGGGAACGAGGTCGTGGTCGACGGCCCGGATCTCGTCGACGTGCACGCCGTGCTTGCGCATGATCGACGTGCTGACGCTCATCAGGCCGGCGGTGTTGGACACCTCCGGAGACCGCTTGAGCGTGCAGTTGATGTAGAGGGCGCGCAGGTGGGAGAAGTCATGGGTCCGTTCGGTCACGGGCACAGCATGCCGTGTCCCGTCACGTGAGGTCCTTACGTATGTGGAACGTCATGATCGGCTAACCGACAGGAGCAACGGCCAGGGCGGAGACGGCGACGTGCGGAAATGCGCAGGGTTGGCGTTGGTGTTCCTGTCGGTAGGCCGATCTTGAAACTCGGCGCGCTAGGCGGCGTTCCGCCAGAGGTCGACGTGGCCGAGCAAGTCGGCGAGCCGGTCGATGACGGCGTCCGGCTCGACGTCGACGGGCACCTGCTGGCTGATCGGGATCTCCGAGTGCGGGACCAAAACGGCGCGCATGCCCAGGGCGCGCGCCCCGGAGATGTCGTCGAAGGGTCGATCACCCACGAAGACACATCGGGCGGGGTCGGTAACGCCGACAGCGGCCATGGCCCGCCGGAATGCCTCTGGGTGCGGCTTGGTGTGGGCGATTTCAGAGGTGTAGACGGCGCCGTCGAGAAGGTGCAGCACACCGTCGCGGTCGAAGACGTCCTCGTGCCACTCGCGGGGCCAGATGGTGTTGGACAACACGCCGATTCGGACATTGCGACGGCGAAGCTGCGCGAACAGCTCAGGCACCTCGGGGTCGGTGTACGTGTGCGGCTCCCAGAAGTCGCGCAGCGCCCGGATCGCGGCGTCGTCGTGCCGGACGCCGGCGGTGACGAGCAGGTCGTCCAACGTCGCCGACTGCTGGTGCACGCGAGCGGCCGCCCAGATCTCGTCGCCCGCCGAGATCAATGCGGCGGCGACCCGATCGACGTCGTCCGGTGCGACCACCCGCGCATAGACGCGCCACTCTTCAGCCAGATCCAGCGTGTGCCATGGGGTCAACGTGCCGCCCCAGTCGAAGATCACCGCATCGACGCTCACCGGCTGAGGATAGGCGGCGGGCCAGTTCGAACCGCTGAACCGAGTTAGAACTCCCGCATCACAGATAGCGCTACGACCCGTCCGGCTCCGAGATCGCCTCGACGACCTCGCCGACCCGGCTGGACTCCAGATGACGCGCAACATCAGCCTGGCTGACGATGCCGACGAGGTCGTGGCCGTCGATCACCGGCAGCCGCCGCACCTGGTGTTCCTTCATGGTGTTCAGCGCTTCCTCGACCGAATCGTCGGCTCCGATCGTCACCGGCTTGCCTCGGGCTAGCTCGCCTGCGCGCACGGTTTGGGGGTCACCGTCGTCGGCGATGCACCGCACGACGATGTCGCGGTCGGTCACCATGCCCTTGAGCCGGTTGTCCTCGCCGCAGACGGGCAGGGCGCCGACATCGAGTTCACGCATCTTGCGGGCAGCGTCCGCGAGAGTCTCGTTCTCTCCTACGCACACAGCGCCAGCTGTCATGATCTCCCGAATCGTTGGCATGGCGAGCCTCCAAGGTGTGGACGGTTGCTCTTTCCGTCTACCCAGTTCGCGCGGATGAACTCACCAATGGGCGTGATCTTGGGTTTCCGCTCGGCTGGAGCACGCTGAAGCGATGTCCGACCTCCCGACGGCGGCCGAACTGCCGACGATCGACGCTGAGGCGTTCACCGCGTTCGAAGCGGCGGGGTGGGACCGGAAGGCTGCGAATGATGGCCGGTTGTTTGGTCAGTTCACCGCGAGGTGACGTGCTCGAGTTGCCAGCCTCGGCCAAGCTGGCCCACGGTACGAAGCCGCACGTTGAACGCCCCGCCGAGCCAGGAGCGCAGGCATGAGCGTTTTCACCGAAGCCGAGATCGAGTATCTGAACTCGCAGCGGCTCGGCCGGATGGCAACGGTGGGCGCGGACGGTCAGCCGCACATCATCCCGGTGACGTTCGTCTACAACGCGGCCGAGGATGCAGTCGATATCGGCGGTCTTCGGTTCGGCGCGGGCAAGAAATGGCGGGACGCCCAGCAGAATCCACGGGTAACGTTCCTTGTCGACGACTCAACAGGCCGGTCGGCCCGGGCGCTCGAGGTGCGGGCGATTGTCGAACTGCACGACAGTGGCGGCGAGACGATCAATCCCAGGTTTCCCAAATTCGCGCCGCAGTTCTTCCGCCTTCGTCCGCACCGTGTCGTCTCCTGGGGCCTGGAGGGCTCCGGATACCAGGTGAACGCGCGCTCGGTCTGAGGTCGCAACGCCGCCATCACCAGCCATCGGCGACACAACGGCAGCAAAGGAACCAACACCCATGAAGCGATTCATACCGACCGGTGCACCGGTGCCGGTAAGGCGCTCAGCAGATACCTGGGTCTGCCGACCTCGTCATTGCTCGCCGCGGAAATCGAACGCATCGCACGTCAGGAGCTATTCGGGTGCGCGGTATTCATCGTGCGGAGCCGAGCGCCGATGAACGCGCCGGACCGGTCGCTCTAGGTAGAGAGTCGTTTGAGCGGCAGGCTTGGCGGCTGGCCTACGACCAGCTGTCGGCGGCCGACGCCGTCCAGTTGGAGCCCGAGGACCTCGAGCGGCTCGCAATAACTGCCCATCTGCTCGGTCGGGAGGCCGAAAGGGCCGATCTCTTGAGTCGGGCCTACCGCGCCTACCGTGACCGCGGTGCTCTCGGACGGGCAGCCCGCTGTGCCTTCTAGCTGGCTTTCGCGTTGCTGCTCGGAGGGGAAACAGCCCGTGGCAGTGGCTGGCTGGCGCGCGCCGACAAACTGTTGGCGAAGCAGGGCGACTGTGTTGAACGCGTCGAACGTGATCTGGAGTACCGGCTACGAGCCGAACTTCGGGTGGATCGACCTGCCTGTCTTCGACGACGCCGGTTGGCCGAGGCACGACCGGGGAGTTGTGGAAGCCGAACCAGGCCCTGTACTTCGTCGGTCTACCGTTCCTGTTCGCGCTGACGTCGTCTCTCGTGGGCGGCGTAGGACGAGACGCCGAGTACATCGCAACGCACATCGCCTTCCACGCATCAGGCGGCGCGACCGAACCTGATGCAGTCACCCGGGCGGGGTGATGTCTCACCTCGCGTTTGGCGGAATCGTCCAGTGAGTGGGAATCACCGGGACGAACCTCAGGATGCGCGCCGAACGGGGCCTGGTCGCATTCTGCGTGGCACTGTGCCTTGCAGCATGCGGAGAGGAGGGCACGACAACGTCGGCCGAGACTGATACCGCGCAGCCACTTGATCTCGCCGGACGGACATTCGAGTCGGCCCAGGTCAATGGGATCACACTCGCTGACGGGACCGTCGTCACCCTCAGCTTCGAAGACGACGGGATCAGTGCCTCAGCCGGTTGCAACACCATGAGCGGTGCCGCGACCTGGGACGACGGAACTCTGGAGGTGGCGGGCGAGCTGGCGACGACCATGATGGCCTGTCCGGACGGCCTGCAGGAGCAGGACGATTGGCTCGCCGGATTGCTGACATCCTCGCCGGCGATCGCGCTCGACGGCGACACGCTCACCGTCGGCGACGACAACACCGGCATGGTCCTCGAGGAACGCGCGAACCTGCCGTTGGAGAGCACGGTGTGGCAGCTCGAGGAGTTCATGTCGACGAGCGCGGTCAGCGCGGTGGCTGAGGGGATCGCGAGCCTGACCATCGACGCCGAAGGCACCCAGGTGCAGGTCGCTGCTGGCTGCAACACCGGCTTCGGCTCGGTCACGGTCGAGCCGGCCGACGATGCTTCCACCGGAATGATCGTCTTCGGTCCGCTGGCAACGACGAGGAAGGCCTGCCCTGAGGACATCATGACCGTCGAGGCCCAGGTACTGACCGTTCTCGACGGGCCGGTCGAATACGCCATCGATGGATCGGCGCTCACCCTGACGAAAGGCGACGATGGATTGCTCTTCCGCGGCAGCTGACGCCGGCTGCGGCTGATCACGGTCGAAGGAAAACCGGTCGCGCGCGGCACCGCCTTCGCGCTTTCCTTGATGTATGCACCTGACCTGGCTGGACCGCGAGCACCTCGACGACCGCGACGTCGCCGGGGCGGTTGCGCTGTTCGAGGCTGCGCGGCTGGTTGACAGCCCGCATCAGCTGGTCGGCCCGACCGTCTTCTCCTACACCGCATTTCTGCAAACCGGCTGGGACGGCACTCCGCCGGACGCAGCCCTCGCCCGTGACGACAAGGGCAGGGTGGTCGGAGTTCTGCAGGTGACCCTCCCGCACTGGGACAACACACACCTCGGCTCGGTCGACGTGACGGTGGACCCGCTGGCGCGGCGACAGGGCATCGGCCGCCGGCTCTTCGAGACAGGGATCGAGCGAGTCCGCTCGTCCGGACGCCGGCTGGTGCTGACCGATTGCTGGGCAGACACGGCCGGCGTTGACTTCGCCGAGGCGGTGGGCTTGGAACGCGCATCAGTCGGTGTGCAGCGTCGGCAGGACCTGCGCAGGCTCGACTGGCCTCTGCTGGATGCCGAGTACGCCGAAGCGGAAAGCCGGGCCGGTGGCTACGAGTTGGTCCGGATAGCCGGTCCGACACCGGAAGACATGCTCGGTGACGTCGCCGCCATGACTGCCGCCATCAATGACGCCCCGATCGACGACCTAGACATCGAGGATGAGGTCTTCACCCCTGAACGCATCCGCATCTTCGAGGCCGCCCAGCTCGCGGCCCGGAGTCGCATCTACCGGGTCATCGCCCGGAAGCGCGAGACCGGGGTCCTTGGCGGTCACACCATGGTTGGTGTCGACGCCGAGCATCCCGCCTACGCCGGTCAGTACGACACCAGCGTCCTGCGGGCTCATCGGGGTCACCGGCTCGGTCGCTTGCTGAAGATCGCCATGCTCCAGTGGCTTGCCGACGAGGAGCCGCAGCTGCGCAAACTCGACACCTGGAATGCGGCATCCAACGCGCACATGATCGAGGTCAACGAGATACTCGGCTACGAGATCGTGGCCAGCGGCATCGAGTGGCAGCTCCGCCTCTGAGCGCGAGCCTGTCGTCAACGTTTTCGATAGGCAGCGGATCGGTGGCGGATATCGAGCACGATGACTGCGCGTTTGTCCTCGTCGATCTCGTACAGAACGCGCCAATCCCGTGCCAGCCGAGCGCTGTAGATACCTGTCAGCTCCTCATGAAGCGGCTTTCCGACGCGTCGGGGGTTCTCCAGCAGTGGCCCGGTGATGAACTCGACTGCCGATATGGCGACTGCGTGCGGAAGCAGATCAGTCAATGCACGGCGGGCGGGTGGTGCCGTTCCGAGTTCGTACGCGGCGGTCACGAAGCGCGGTGTTGACGCAGCAGTGCGCGCGCGGCATCGGCTCCGTAGAGGACGTCTCCCTCACGAACAGCTTGGCGGGCCTCGGCGAGTGCTTTCAGCGCATCCGGGTCGGCCTTGATCTCAGCGGTCTCGCGCGCCGCCAGGAACAACTCCACGGCAAGCACGATGGTCTGGTGAACACTGCGATGGTCTTCGGCTGCGGCGCTGCGCAGCTCGTCATCGAGGTCGGGTGGAAGACGTAAAGTCATCGCCATACCGTCATGATATCACTGTGCATCAGAATGGTGCATTCGCATGGACGCCCGCTGCAGTGGCGTAGTGCATGATTCCGTCGGCGAGTGAAGCCGATGTGCGGGGCGCCCTAGATCAATCGCACCAGACCGTCCTTGCGGAGCAGCGGACGGCCGTGGCAGATAGTGCTCTTCCAGAACACGGCTGCCCAATTGTATTGTCGCCCCGAGTTGGTCGACGAGATGACCAAAGAGCCGATCGCCGACGCCTGACGGGCAGCGCTATGGACGAGTCATACAGGCGATGACGGCGCCTGCCCGTCTGCTGAATCGGCTGGAGGTTGGGTCGGAGCCGGGGCGGGCGGTTGAGCCGGAGCTTGGGTTTGGGCGGGAGCTTGAGCCGGAGCCGGTTCAGTGCGAGCGGCGCGACGGCGTAGGAAATAGGCTGCCAGCCCGAGCATGATCAGCGTGCCAATGATGGCGCTGAGGAGACCGCCCCTGTCGAAGACGTCGGTGTCACCGATGCCCAGGCGGGGGCACAGCCTGCCTACCTTGGGATCTGTGGAAATCAGACGTGCCGAGAAATCCGATGCCGCTCGCATGGCAGAGATCTACGGGCACTATGTCGCCGAAACGGTGATCACCTTCGATCTCGAAGCGCCGTTGGTGAGCGACTGGGAGAGACGCCTGCGTGCATCGGCGGATGCCGGATATCCGGTCCTGGTGGGCTGCGTAGACGCCCGCGTTATCGGCTTTGCACTGCTCATGGCCTGGAAGCCGAGGCCCGCCTATCGCTATACGGCTGAGGTCTCGATCTACCTCGACCCGCGTTTCACTGGCGTGGGACGGGGGCGGGTTTTGCTGGAACGGCTTCTCCACGAGGCACGACGCGTGGGCTTCCGCCAGGTCATCGCAGCGATCGCTGACGCAGGGTTTGATGCCTCGGTCGCCTTGCATCGGGCTCTCGGGTTCCGCACGATCGGCCGCATGGAACGGGTCGGCTTCAAGCACGACCGATGGGTCGACGTCGATCTTCTGCAACTCAGCCTGTGATTGCCGACGGAGGCGTCGTACTCGTAGCTGCCGTGTTCGTTGGCGCCGTCGTGTGCGGAGCGGAACCGGCGACTGCGGATTCAGCAGCGCCGGGAGAACTGGCACCTGGCCGACGACCCGCCCAAGGCCGAGTCGGCCACCGATGCCGACGACGACGCCGGCACTGACGACCTCACCGAACCACTGGGGGCGGTACTACGGACCTGGGATGAGGCGTTGGACGCGCTCGGGCACGTAGCGGGGCACGACAGCGAACCACGATCGAAAGCGTGAGGCCCAGCCAACGTGGGTTCGAAAGTTTCCGATGTCTTGAGACATCACGGTGGAGCGGGTGACGGGAATCGAACCCGCACTGTCAGCTTGGGAATCTGAGGCGGGTCACGCCCGACCCGTCGTCGCACGCTCAGGACTGTGCACCGGGACTGCCCGTGAGTGACCCCTTGAGGCCGACGCGTATAGCACGCAGATAGCACGCCGACCATCAGATCCGTAGGAGCGAGCAACAGACGGTTAGCTCCTGGGTGCAGGGTGAAGCATGGGCTCCGAGGTTGTCCCGATGGCGGTTCGTGTGGACCTGTTGGGGTCAGACTGGGGTCAGCCGGCAAGCTGCCGCATAACCGGCTTGGAAGCATTGAGCGAGGACCAGGAGCCGGCCCGCCCGAGCACGATCGGTGGTCTGTCTCGGCCCGCCGAGTAACCGTCGTTGACCTCATCTAATTGCACGTTAATTGCACGGCATCTACCGGGCTGAGCGGTCTGTTCGCGTGTGGAGTGGGTGCGCTGCTTGCTGTGCGCGGGCGGGGTTGAGATTAGGCGGGTTGCCCTGGTCGGCCGAGTGGGCGACGCTGCGCGCACCGAGCACGAATGACTACCGCCGAACTCAGATCGCGCATTGATCAGTTCCTGCGCCGAGCCGATCTAGACTCCCGAGACCGACTGACAGAAAGGCATGGCGCCATGCGGAAACTGATCTACGGCATGAACCTGACCCTGGACGGCTACATCGCCGCGCCCGGCGACGACCTCGGCTGGAGCGGGCCGAGCGACGAGCTGTTTCAGTGGTGGCTCGACCAGGAGTTGGCGATCGGGCTGTTGATGTACGGGCGCAAGCTGTGGGAGGCGATGAGTTCCCACTGGCCGACCGGCGACCAGCAGCCCGACGCCACCCCGGCGCAGATCGAGTTCGCGCGGAACTGGCGGGACACGCCGAAGGTGGTGTTCTCCTCGACGATCGACAAGGTCGACTGGAACACCCGCCTGGTCACCGGCGACGCTGTAGCGGAGATCACCCGACTCAAGGCCGACGACGGCGAGCCGATGAGGGTCGGTGGCGCAACGCTCGCTGGGGCGGCCATGCGGGCCGGGCTGGTCGACGAGTACGAGATCGTCACCCATCCGGTGCTGGTGGGCGGCGGCACACCGTTCTTCACCGCGCTGGACAGCTGGGTGAACCTGAACCTGGTGGAGACGCGGACGTTTCCCGGCGGCGTGGTCCTGACCAGGTACGAGACGAGGCGGTGAGCGCGATTCCTTTGCTGCTTGTCTGAGGGAGTGGCAGCATGCCCCGGAGCAAGGTCGAGCTGTTCGCTGCGACAAGGCAGGGCTCGCCATTCCTCCCCCTCACCCGATAGATGCCGATACCAGTCGAGACGGCGGCGGGGTCCAGGGATCAGCGGCAAGATGTTTCGGCTCCGGGACTCCTTGCGCGAGTGGAACGGTCCGGTGGACGGGTGAGGTGGCGGCCGAAAAGATCTTGCTGCCCCTGGACGCCGACGGTGGCTCGGCGCACACTCCCTGGCATCGGGTGAGGGGTTCCACCGGTACCTGCCGTGGTGCCGTGTGGTCCGGTCTGTGACTGGCGCTCTTGGCCGGCTGGTGGGCGTGGTTGCCGTGGCTCTCAGGATCGGGTAGCGGCGCGCGGCGCTCGCGCCGCACCTGGACGAGTTCGTGGCGCCCCAGCAGGACGCCCTCCTGTTCGCGGGCCTCAAGGGTCAGCCGGTCCGTCGGAGCAACTTCGGCAAGGCCGTGGACTGGACCAAGACCGTCGCCGACCTCGGTCATCCGGGCCTGCACTTCCACGATCTCCGTCACACCGGCAACGTCCTGGCGGCACAAACTCCAGGAGCCACGCTGCGGGATCTGATGGCGCGGATGGGACATGACAGCATGCGGGCTGCCCTGATCTACCAGCACCTCACGAGGGACGCCGATCGCCACATCGCCGACGCGATCGCAGCTCAGATCGCACGCGACACGACCGGATCTGGGACCGAGAAGGAGGACGACGAGGGGACGAACCGGGGCGGCGGATAGCACGGAGATAGCACGATGGCCTCGAAACGTCCGACCATGACGAAGGCCCAGGCGAGCTGATCATGGCTCTGGCCTGGGCCTTCTCGCGTGGAGCGGGTGAGGGGAATCGAACCCCCACTGTCAGCTTGGGAAGCTGATGTTCTGCCATTGAACTACACCCGCGGGCAGCGGCGCTGCGGGCCTGGGGCCGCGCGAGGAGCATACCTGGTCGTAGGCCTCCCTTCTCAGCAGAAGATCTGTGAGCAGCGTTGTGTGCTCGGCTTGAGGGGGTCTCGTCAGGCCTGAGCTTCCTCTGGTCGCTGACTCTCAAAGGAGGCAGGCTCGGTATCGTCCGCGCATGCTGCTCTCGGACCGAGACATCAAGGCGGCCGTCGAGGCCAAGCGGATCGTGCTCGAGCCGTACGACCCAGCGATGGTGCAGCCGTCGAGCATCGACATCCGCCTCGATCGCTATTTCCGGGTGTTCGAGAACCACCGCTATCCCCATATCGACCCGGCGCAGGAGCAGGCGGATCTGACCCGCGTGGTGGAGACCAAGGCCGACGAGGCTTTCGTCCTCCATCCGGGCGAGTTCGTGCTCGCGTCGAGCTACGAAACCGTGACTCTTGGCGACGACGTTGCCGCTCGGCTCGAAGGGAAATCGAGTCTCGGCCGGCTGGGTCTGCTGACCCACTCCACCGCGGGTTTCATCGACCCCGGATTCACTGGGCACGTCACGCTCGAGTTGTCCAACGTCGCGACCCTGCCGATCAAGCTGTGGCCGGGGATGAAGATCGGTCAGCTCTGCTTCTTCGACCTGTCCAGTCCTGCCGAGCATCCCTACGGATCGCAGCAGCACCAATCCCGGTATCAAGGTCAGCGCGGGCCCACGCCGAGCCGGTCTTACCTCAACTTCGACCGGACCGAGATCTGACGCCAGATCAACTCCCGTCGGTTCGGCCTGCGATGAGTTGGCGTGCCAACGCGGTCCTCATGAAGGAAACGTCGAAGAGGCATGAGCATGAGGAAGTTGGTCGTCACCGAGAACATCACGCTGGACGGCGTCATCGACGCGAGCGAGGGGTGGTTCGCACCCGCCGGCGACGAGGAGGTCGATCAGTCCGACCTCAACGAGACGCTCCGTGAGCAGGCCGCCGCCGCCGATGCGGTGCTGTTCGGGCGGGCACGATGCAGGACCCGGAGTGAGAGCGCAGCACTGTGCTGTCCAGCAACCTGAGGAGATCCGAGATGTCGAACGAGACCGAAGTCCGTGCACTGATCGAACACTGGGCGACCGCGGTGCACGCAGGCGACCTAGACGGCGTTCTCGCCGACCATGCCGACGACATCGTGATGTTCGACGTACCGCCACCCGAGGACGGGGTTCGCGGCATCGACGCCTACCGCGAGACTTGGCCGCCCTTCTTCGAGTGGCAGGCTCAGGGCGCCGAGTTCGAGATCTATTCTCTCGACGTCACCGCCGGTGAGGACGTCGCATTCGCCTACGCACTGCTCCGCTGCGGAACGAAGGAAGAACTCCAGAAGGATCCCGACAACCGCTTGCGCCTGACGATCGGGCTGCGCAAGGAAGACGGCCGCTGGGTGGTGGCGCATGAGCATCACTCGTTCCCCGACAAGGCCACTTCGGCATAGTGAGCGATGTGAGCCGGTCCGCGGGAAAGGTCATCTGGCACGTGACGATGACCTTGGACGGCTTCATTGCCGGCCCAGATCATGCAATGGACTGGGCGTACGATTCCGGCGGTTCGAGCGAGATCGCCGACAGCATCGTCCAGTTCACTGGTGCGCTGGTCGTCGGCCGCCACAGCTATGAGGTCGAGGACAGAGACCGACGAGGCTTCTACGGGGGCGAGTTCACCGGGCCGTTCTTCGTGGTCACCCATAGCCCCCCGGCCACTGTCCCCGACTGGATGACTGGAACGTTTGTCAGCGACGGGATCGGGGATGCGGTCGCGCGAGCGCAGGCGGCAGCTGGCGAGAAGAACGTCGTCGTGCTCGGCGCGGACATCGCCCGTCAGTGCCTCGAAAACGGGCTACTCGATGAGGTCGTCGTTTCTCTCGTGCCCGCCCTGCTCGGCGACGGTGTGCGGTTGTTCCAGAGCCCTGGCGGCCGATGGATTGAGCTCGAACCGATCGAGGTCCTGCCGTCGGAGCGGTTGACCGAATTTCGCTTCCGCGTTGTGAAGTGACCAGTCGGGCTCGGTCATTCTCAGGATGGAGAGAGCAGATCCCGCTCGCGCGTAATGTGGCCGGAAGGCGCCTGACTAGCGACAGGAGACCGACCTGCGATGCAAGTGGCTGCGATCGTCGTCTCGGTGGCGGTCACGCTCGTCGCCGTCGCGCTCGCCGGCCGAGCGGTCGCTCAGATCGTCGGCGTCGTCCGGCTCGGACAGCCGGTCAGCGGGCGGACCGATCAGCTTGGGCGCCGGACAGTGACCATGCTTGGCGAGACGCTGGGCCATACCCGGATGCTCAAGTGGAGCCTCATCGGCGCGTCGCACTGGTTCGTTTTCATCGGCTTCGGGCTGCTGTTCTTCACCCTGGTCACTGCCTACGGGCAGCTGTTTGACGCGGAGTTCGCGCTACCGGTGATCGGCAGTGCGCATCCATTCGAATGGGCGGCCGAGTCCATCACCTGGGCGATGCTGGTCGGCATCACGATCTTGGTCGCGATCCGGCTCCGTGCCCATCCTGCCCGCACCGGCCGAGTGTCGAGGTTCACCGGATCCCGGATGTGGCAGGGCTATTACGTCGAGGCCACGGTCCTCGGCGTCGGCATCTGCATACTGGTCCTCCGCGGGTTGGAATATGCGCTGGGTGCTGGCGACGTCAGCCACTTTCCACTGACGTTCTTCATCGGCGACGTGCTCGCCGGCCTCCCGACGGCCAGCTTGGAGGACCTGGTCTACCTGGTTGCCGCTGTGAAGATCGTCATCTCGATGGCCTGGCTGATCGTGATCGCCCTCAACGTGACCATGGGCGTCGCTTGGCACCGCTTCACGGCCTTTCCCAACGTCTTCTTCAAACGGGAAGCCGACGGCGCCAATGCGCTCGGAGCCGCCACACCGCTGACGGTGAACGGCCAGCCGGTCGACTTCGAGAAGCTCGACGAGCTCGACGAGGATGCAGCGCTCGGTGTCGGCAAGGTCGAGGACTTCTCCTGGAAGGGACTGCTCGACTTCACCACCTGCACCGAGTGCGGGCGCTGCCAATCGCAGTGCCCGGCGTGGAACACCGGCAAGCCGCTGTCGCCGAAGCTGTTGGTCATGGGGCTGCGGGAGCACGCCTACGCCAAGGCGCCATACCTGCTGGCCGGCGGTGGCACCGACCTTGCCGGGGAGGAACGGTCCGACGCGGACCAGCCGGCCGACGTACCCGCTGCCGCTATCGCCGAGGCAAACCGGCCACTTGTCGGCACCGCCGATGAAGGCGGGGTCGTCGACCCGGAGGTCCTGTGGTCTTGCACGACGTGTGGCGCCTGCGTCGAGCAGTGCCCTGTGGATATCGAGCACGTCGATCACATCCTCGATATGCGTCGCTACCAGACGCTGATCGAGGCCGAGTTCCCGTCGGAACTGACCGGACTGTTCAGAAACCTGGAGAAGTCAGGAAACCCGTGGGCCGTGAATGCGTCCAAGCGGATGGAGTGGGCGGCCGCCCTGCCGTTCGAGGTGCGCCAGGTCGGTGTGGACGTCGAGTCCCTCGACGACGTCGAATGGCTGCTCTGGGTCGGCTGTGCCGGTGCCTTCGAGGATCGTGCGACGAAGACCACGCAAGCCCTGGCCGAGCTATTACACATTGCGGGCGTGTCGTTCGCCGTGCTCGGCGACGCAGAGACGTGCACCGGCGACCCGGCCCGCCGCTCCGGCAACGAGTTCCTCTACCAGCAGCTGGCCATGCAGAACGTCGAGGTACTGCGCCAGAGCCAGGCCACCAAGGTCGTCGCCACGTGCGCGCATTGCTTCAACACGCTCAAGAACGAGTACCCGCAGCTGGGCCTGAAACTCGAGGTCGTACATCACACCCAGCTGCTCAACCGGCTGGTTCGCGATGGCCGGCTTGCGCCGGTGCCGGCGAACGGCTCGGTCGCGGGTCGCTCGGTCACCTACCACGACCCGTGTTACCTGGGCCGGCACAACCAGGTCTACGAGCCGCCGCGCGAGCTGCTCGGCGCCCTGCCGGGAGTCGAGCTTCGGGAGATGACCCGCAGCGGGTCGCGCTCGTTCTGCTGCGGCGCCGGGGGCGCGCGGATGTGGATGGAGGAGCGGATCGGCAAGCGGATCAACATCGACCGAACCGAGGAGGCGCTGGCGACCGGGGCCGCCGCGATCGCGGTCGGCTGTCCGTTCTGCCGGATCATGCTCTCCGACGGGCTCACCGCCGTGCAGGCCGATGGTCAGGGCGAGGGGGTTGAGGTGCTCGACGTCGCTCAGCTGCTGCTGGCCGCCGTCAAACGCGGCCAAGCTGAGCCGGCGCCGCATTCCTAATTCGTCAGCTTAGGCGTCTCCGTTACAGGGGGTGAGGCGTCGGAGTGCGGGTCTTCCCTGGAGGTGTATGGGGCTTTTTTCCGTGACTCGGCTTGGAGCCAGGCGACGCCTCGTTCCCACTGGATGACGTCGGGGTCGAGGCGGGTGGCCGCGGTGGCGTGGATGGCGGGTCGGCGTTGGCGATCGGCTCCGATGTCGCCGCGGGACGTGTCGGGCTGACGGTGTTTGCTGGCGAGGTGAGCCGACGGCCCGTTGGCTCTGGATCCGGTTGGAGGGCCTCCTCGCTTGATTGCGGACGAGGGGAAGTCGTGTCGTTCCCTGACGGGGTATCGATCACCGAGTCGAGCACGAGCACGAACCCGAAGCCGGCCAGCACAAGAACTGCGAGGAGCAAACCTTTCCGCCGTGGCCTTCGGTGGCGGCCTCGTCGATTTTGACCGTTAGCCAGGTCAGAGTCGGGCTGGTCGGTCATCTACCTGCCGTTCCGGCCGGTTCTGGTCTCGTCCGCTCGTGCATTGCACCGAGGACTCTAGCCACGGGCACACGCCCGCTGTCACTGAGCAGGGACCAGTCCGATGTCAATGCCGCTGTGGTGCCCGTCGGTCACCTCGACCACTGCGCTTTCGGCGGTCACGTCGTCGACGGTGCGAACGGTGAGGACGACGTCGGAGTCGGTGGCCTCGTCGCCGGCAAACTTGGAGCCGGACGAGCATGTTTGATGGCCACAGTGCCGCGCGAATGTGACATACCGCAAGCAGGCCCGTCGGACCAGAATGGCCACCATGGGCGACGACGATGTAGGCCAGCAGGCGGACACCCAGACTGCTACGCGGACACGGGTGAAAGTCGGGCCGGATCCGCTCACGCCAGGGGACGTCCTCGCCGTGGCCAGGCATGACGCCGGAGTAGAGCTGAGCACCGAAGCATTGGCCGAAGTCGGCAAGACCCGTGAAGTCATCGAGCACCTCGCTGCCGCGACCATTCCGTATTACGGCGTGTCGACAGGCTTCGGAGCTCTAGCGACCCGGCACATCCCCAGGTCCATGCGCGCGCAGCTGCAGCGGAGCCTCATCCGCAGTCATGCCGCCGGATCCGGCGCTGAGGTCGAGCGCGAGGTCGTCCGCGCGATGATGCTGCTTCGGCTGTCCACCTTGGCGACCGGTCGTACCGGTGTGCGGACGACGACCGCGACGACCTACGCGCACTTGCTCGACGCCGGCATCACGCCCGTTGTTCGCGAGTACGGCAGTCTCGGCTGTTCCGGCGACCTCGCCCCACTTGCGCATTGTGCGCTCGCGTTGATGGGCGAAGGAGAAGTGCGGACGCCGGACGGGACAATGATGCCTGCCGCACAGGCGCTAGGCCGGGCGGAAATCGAGCCGGTCGAGCTGGCCGAGAAGGAGGGGTTGGCCCTCATCAACGGCACCGACGGAATGCTGGGCATGTTGATCCTTGCCGCGCACGACCTCGGCCGGCTGCTGCGGGTCGCCGACATCGCCGCCGCGATGAGTGTCGAGGGGCTGCTGGGGACCGACCGGGTCTTCGCCGACGATCTGCAGGCCTTGCGACCGCACCCTGGCCAGGCAGCCTCCGGCGCCAACCTGCGCGCGCTCCTCGCCGGATCCGGAATAGTGGCGAGCCACCGGGGGCCGGACTGCACCCGCGTCCAGGACGCGTACTCGCTGCGCTGCTCGCCGCAGGTGCACGGGGCGGCACGGGACACCCTGGCACACGCCGAGACCGTCGCGAGCCGCGAGCTGGCGGCTGCGATCGACAACCCGGTGGTCACCCTCGACGGTCGGGTCGAGTCCAACGGCAACTTCCACGGCGCTCCGATCGGGTACGTGCTCGACTTTCTCGCGATCGCCACTGCTGATGTCGCAAGCATGAGTGAGCGGCGGACCGATCGGTTCCTCGACGTGGCTCGAAACGGCGGCCTGCCGCCGTTTCTCGCCGACGACCCTGGCGTCGACTCCGGGCACATGATCGCCCAATACACCCAGGCCGCGATCGTGTCCGAGCTGAAGCGGCTCGCCGTTCCCGCCTCCGTGGACTCCATCCCGTCCAGCGCTATGCAGGAAGACCACGTCTCGATGGGCTGGAGCGCAGGGCGCAAGCTGCGCCGCGCTGTGGCCGGGCTGGCCAGCGTGCTCGCCGTCGAACTGCTCACTGCAGCTCGGGCACTCGACTTGCGCTCCCCGCTCGAACCGGCCGCCGGCACGGCCGCCGTGCGTGCGCTCTTGCGAACCGACGTCGCCGGTCCAGGGCCGGACCGCTACCTCACGCCAGAGATCGACGCCGTGGTCGAGCTGGTCCGCTCCGGTGCCGTCGTCACCGCAGCCGAAACAGCCGTAGGTCCGCTGCGATGAATCCCATGATCAACTGGACACAAATGACACGAACCGCTGGGGCATGTCGTGTCACCTGCGTCCAGTCTGTCGAGCGAGCGACGTGAGGAGCCCGTCATGACCGTTGGACCGCGCACCGTCACCGCGCCGCGAGGGACGACCCTGCACGCCAAGGGCTGGCCGCAGGAGGCGGCGCTGCGGATGCTGCAGAACAACCTCGACCCGGAGGTGGCCGAACACCCCGAGGATCTGGTGGTCTACGGCGGCACCGGCCGGGCTGCGCGCGACTGGCCCAGCTTCGAGGCATTGGTGCGCACGCTCACCACGCTGGAGAACGACGAGACGATGCTCGTGCAATCTGGCCGGCCCGTCGGCGTCATGCGCACTCATGAATGGGCGCCGCGAGTCCTGATCGCCAACTCGAACCTGGTGGGCGACTGGGCGACTTGGGAGGAGTTCCGGCGGCTGGAGTCCCTTGGCCTGACGATGTACGGCCAGATGACGGCCGGATCGTGGATCTACATCGGCACCCAGGGGATTCTCCAGGGGACGTACGAGACGTTCGCTGCTGCCGCCGCGAAGCGGTTCGGCGGCTCGTTGGCCGGCACGATCACGTTGACCGCCGGCCTGGGCGGAATGGGCGGGGCGCAGCCGCTCGCCGTGACGATGAACGACGGCGTCGCGATCGTCGTCGAATGCGATCCGTCCCGGATCAGCCGTCGCATCGAGCACCGCTACCTCGACGTCGAGGCCGAATCGGTGGACGAGGCGTTGCGGCTTGCGTACGAGGCTCGCGATGCACGGCGGGCGCTGTCGATCGGTGTGCTCGGCAACGCTGCGGCCATCGTCCCGGACCTGCTGGCTCGCTCGGCGGAGATCGACGTCGTTACCGATCAGACGTCCGCACACGACCCGCTGGCCTATCTTCCGCTGGGCGTGGAGTTCGAGGACTGGGTGGCCGAGCGGGATAAGGACCCTGCCGGCTTCACGACTCGGGCCCGGGAGTCCATGGCGGCGCACGTCGAAGCGATGGTGGGCTTCCAGGACGCCGGCGCCGAGGTGTTCGACTACGGCAACTCGATCCGGGGCGAAGCGCAGCTGGCCGGGTATGAGCGGGCATTCGACTTTCCGGGGTTCGTCCCTGCGTACATCCGGCCGCTGTTCTGTGAAGGCAAAGGCCCGTTCCGCTGGGTGGTGCTCTCCGGCGATCCGGCGGACATCACAGCGACCGATGCGGCCGTTCTCGAGCTGTTCCCGGAGAACGAGTCGCTCGCTCGATGGATTCGGCTCGCCGGCGAGCGGGTGCACTTCCAGGGTCTTCCCGCGCGGATCTGCTGGCTCGGCTACGGCGAACGCGACCAGGCGGGCGCACGGTTCAACGACATGGTCGCCTCTGGGGCGCTGCAGGCTCCGGTCGTGATCGGGCGCGACCACCTCGACTGCGGCTCTGTTGCATCGCCGTACCGGGAGACCGAGGCCATGGCCGACGGCTCGGACGCGATCGCCGACTGGCCGCTGCTCAACGCGCTGGTCAACACCGCGTCTGGTGCCACCTGGGTTTCGATCCACCACGGGGGTGGTGTCGGCATCGGGCGGTCGATCCACGCCGGGCAAGTGACGGTGGCGGACGGCACTCCGCTCGCCGGTGAGAAGATCGCGCGGGTGCTGACCAACGATCCGGGCATGGGCGTGATCCGGCACGTCGACGCGGGATACGAGCAGGCGCTGGACGTCGCCGACCGTCTCGGCGTACGGGTGCCGATGCGGGAAGGGCCGTGAGCATGCCACTCGACGTCGCACCGCTGCAGCGCAGGTTCGGCGGCGAACTGATCTTGCCTGACGACGCGGCCTACGACCCGGCCCGGCGGGTGTGGAACGCCATGGTCGACAAGCGGCCGGCCGTCATCGCCCGCTGCACCTCGCCGGAGGACGTGGCGGCCGCGATTCGGTTCGCGCGGGAGAACGAATTGGAAATCGGCGTGCGGTGCGGCGGCCACAGCGTGACCGGTCAGGCAGTGCCAGACGGCGGGTTGATGGTGGACCTCACCGGGATGGCCGCTGCCCGGGTGGAACCGGACCGACGGCGGGCCTGGGTGCAGGGCGGCGCGTTGCTCGGCGCGCTGGACCGGGCCAGCCAGCAGTTCGACCTCGCCACGCCGTCGGGCAACGTTTCACACACCGGTGTCGGAGGCCTGACGCTCGGCGGAGGTATGGGATGGCTGGCCAGGCAGTTCGGGTTGTCGTGCGACAACGCCAAGTCGTTCCAGCTGGTCACGGCGGACGGTGACGTCCTGCACGTGGACGACGAGGAGAACCGCGAGCTCTGCTGGGGCCTGCGCGGCGGTGGCGGCAACTTCGGCGTCGTCACCGAGTTCGAGTTCCAGCTGTATCCAATGGGTTCGCCCGTACTATCCGTGGACCTCTCCTACGATCCAGAGGATGCGCTGCCAGCCTTGCAGGGGTGGCGTGACCTCATCGCCGATGCTCCTCGGCAAGCCACGTTCACGGCGTGGGTCGGCACCTCCGGCGACTGGCCGTTCCTACCACCCGAGCTCCACAACCGGCCACTCGCCAGGGTCGGGTACGTCTGGGTCGGCGATCTGGAGATGGGCCGTCAGATTGCTTTCCCAGTTTCGCGCGCTCGCGGCCCCGCTGCACGAAGCCGTCGACGAGTTGTCCTACCTCGAACTACAGAGCATCGCCGACGACACCGGCGCTTTGCCCACACGGCGCTACTGGAAAGGGCACCTGCTGCCCGAATTGCCCGACGAGGCACTCGAGGTCTTCCTGGCCCGAGGAGCCGATGGGACCGCACCCGCGGATGGCGGCGTGCTGCCGTACGCCGGCTTCCAGACCTACGGCGGTGCAATTGCCGACGTAGACGGCTCGACGTCCGCGTTCAGCCACCGCGAAACGGTGGTGGAGTTCGTGACGGCGGCGCGCTGGTCCGACCCCTCGGAGGATGACGCCCGAATGGCTGCAGCGCGCCGGTACGGGGAAGCGATGGAATCTTTTGCGAGCGGTGTCTACGTCAACGCCCTGTCCGACGACGGGCAAAGCGGGCTGCGCCGGGCCTACCCGCCCGCGACGTTGGACCGCCTCACGGCATTGAAGGATCGTTACGACCCGGACAACGCCTTCCACCTGAACCACAACATTCTCCCAAGCGGCACCACTGCACCCCTCCTCTGATCAACGGGGATGTGCGGGTAGATGAGCTTTGACGGGCTGTGGGACGCGCTTCTGCCCATCGGGCGGGAGCCGTCGACGGGCGGGTACCGGCGGTTCGCCTGGACCGCAGCCGACCTCGAATGCCGGGAGTGGTTCGTCGCCGCGGCCGGCGAGCGCGGGCTGGCGGTGGAGGCCGACCGGACCGGCAACCTCTGGGCCTGGTGGGGCGATCCGACGGCTGGTAATGCGTTGGTGTTCGGGTCGCATCTGGATTCGGTACCTGACGGCGGTGCCTTCGACGGTCCGCTCGGTGTTGTGTCGGCATTCGCCGCTCTCGATGTGGCCCGTGCGCGCGCCTTCGAGCCGAGCCGACCGATCGGAGTGGTGGCGTTCTCCGACGAGGAGGGCGCCCGGTTCGGGGTGGCGTGCGTCGGCTCTCGGCTCCTGACAGGAGCCATGACGGCCGAACGGGCGCTGGCCTTGCGCGACGGCGACGGCACGACCATGGCGGAGGCGATGCGCACGGCCGGGCACGACCCGGCCGGTGTCCGAGCCGATCCCGAGCGAGTCGCCCGCATCGGCCGCTTTATCGAACTGCACATCGAGCAGGGACGTGCCCGGCCCGATTCGTGGGGAGCGGCGATCCCGACGACCGACGACCCAAACGGCCTGGTCGACCTCGACCGGGCCGTCGGCGTCGCCAGCAGCATCTGGCCGCACGGGCGCTGGCGGCTCGACTTCGCCGGCCGTGCCGATCACGCCGGGACGACCCGGCTGACAGACCGCGACGACCCGATGCTGGTCTACGCAGCGACGGTGCTCGCCGCTCGTGAGGCCGCCACGAAGCACGACGCGCTGGCGACGTTCGGCAAGGTCACTGTCGAGCCGAACGGTGTCAACGCGATCCCGTCCCGGGTCACAGCCTGGCTGGACGCCCGCGGCCCCGAGGAAGCCCGTGTCCGCGCTGTGGTCGCTGAACTGTCAGGCCGGACAAGCCGCCAGCCAGGGGAGACCAACGACTCTGCCCGGACAGGTCGCGAGCCGCCACAGGTGCAGATCACCGAGGAGTCGTGGACGCCCGGCACTGTGTTCGACGTGGACCTACGGGACCGGTTGGCAGCTCTGCTGGACGGGGCACCCGTGCTCCCGACCGGCGCCGGACACGATGCTGGGATCCTGGCCGCGGCCGGCGTGCCGTCGGCCATGCTCTTCGTGCGCAACCCCACCGGCGTATCGCACTCGCCGGCCGAGCACGCCGATCGCGCCGACTGCCTGGCCGGAGTGGAGTCCTTGGCGCGTGTGCTCGACGACGCAGCAAAGTAAGAGGTGACCGCTACCCGCCCTGGGCGAGAATTGACCGCCGGTCACGTGGAAGTGGTCTGCAGAATCGCGGGTGAGGAGGACATCTCATCGACAGGCAGCGACCGTTCGGTTGGTCACCGCATCCTGGAGCCAAACGTGTGCGCCGGTCCGACGTTCCCACGGAGGTGACCAAGGACGGCCGGCGCTGGCGGATCGGCATCGCCGCAGAGGTGGCCTGGATCGCGACCGCGCCAGGTGTCGATAAGACCATCACGGCCGCGATTCCGCCCGCCTTCGAGGCCTACGCGACTTTCCATGAGCTCGGTTGGGAAGCGTCCTTCGTCGCCGATCACGAACGGGCGGTCGTCGAGCATCTTGTCGACCTGTCGGGCGACCGGCCATGGTGGCTGGGTTACCTGGACACCGGCGCGACCGATGTCGTCTTTCCCGACGCTCCAATGGTGAGCCTGTACTCCCAGTGGGACTATGTGCTCGTCGAGGCGGGGCCGGAGCAAGCCCTGACCTGGCGGGTCGGGCACATGCGGTCGCCTCACGGCGCGCTGCCGGACCTATTCTTCCCTGTCGACCGGTCCTGGCTGGTCTCCGCACTCTGGGACGACGCTTGGACCTGCGTCGGCGGTCCGACCGAGCTCATCGATCGGCTACGCCTTGACCCGCGAGTCCGAGCCCGGCCAGTCCGGTTGGGTGAGGACGCCACTCCACCGGGCCGCGAGTCCCTCTAGCGTCACGTACGGGAAGCGTGATGGAGGCTGACGTCGGCAAGCGGATCCGCGAAGTGCGCCGTCGACTTGCTCTCGATGGTCCACCCTGGACCCGCGCCATAGACGGCGATTTCGACCGCGTCGCCGTGCCGGAGCGGGATTGCGACTTGGTCCGCGACCTGCTGATCACCGAAGGCGTGGAGACGGTAGTGGAGATCGGCCTGGGATATGGCAGCTCGGCGCTAGCCATCGGCGAGGCGTTGCTGACCGTCGGTACACCCCGGCCGCAGCACGTCATCATCGACCCTCTGCAGGACACGGAATGGCGTGACGTGGGCTGGCAGCTGCTTCGATCGGCCGGGTTAGACCCAATCGTTCGGCTGATCCGCCAGCCATCATCGATGACGTTGCCGCAGCTGGTTGGCGAGAAGTTCACCGCCGATGCGGCATTTGTCGATGGCAGTCACCGGTTCCATGAGGTGTTCCTCGACCTGTACTTCCTCCGCAAGATCGTCCGACCAGGCGGTCTGATCATCATGGACGACTACGGGTGGCCTTCTGTGCGCACGGCGGCGCCACCACTCGTAGATGGCAGGAGGCGGGAGACCGTCGTCAGGCGGGAGCGTCTGGCCGCGTGCGCCGTCTGCGTCTGGGGGATTCTCAGCCGAAGATGCCGGAGTAGGCGTTGAGCGCCGGTTGGCCGCCGAGGTGGGCATAGAGGACGGTGGATTCCTTGGGGATTTCTCCCGAGCGGACGAGGTCGATGAGTCCAGCCATCGACTTCCCCTCGTATACGGGGTCGAGGATCACGCCCTCGAGCGAGCCGCAGAGCCTGATCGCGTCGATGGTCGACTCGACGGGGATCCCGTAGAGGTCACCAGCCCAGCCCCCCAGGACGGTGATCTCGTCGTCACGCAGGTCGCGATCGAGCTCGATGAGTTCGGCCGTGTGACTGGCTATCCGGGCCACCTGGTCGCGGGTCTTGTCGAGCGTCGCTGACGCATCGATGCCGAGCACCCGGCGTTGGCGGCCATCGGCGGTGTTCTGCAGGGCCGCGAAGCCGGCGATCATGCCGGCGTGCGTGGAGCCGGTCACTGTGCAGACGACGATCGTGTCGAAGAAGACGCCGAACTGCTTCTCTTGCTCGGCGACCTCGAACGCCCAGTTGGCGAAGCCGAGTCCTCCGAGCGGGTGCTCGGAGGCGCCGGCGGGGATGCCGTATGGGATCCCGCCCGCCTCCTCTACCTCACGCAGTGCGTCCTCCCACGAGGTGCGGATGCCGATGTCGAAACCGGCCGGGTCGAGCCGCACGTCGGCGGCCATGATGCGCGACAGGAGGATGTTGCCGACTTTGTCGTTGGCGGGGTCGTCCCAATCGACCCACCTCTCCTGGACGAGGCGGCACTTCAGGCCGAGCTTTGCGGCGACGGCCGCGACTTGGCGGGTGTGGTTCGACTGGACGCCGCCAATCGAAACCAGCGTGTCGGCGCCCTTGGCGAGCGCGTCTGGGACGAGGTACTCGAGCTTGCGGATCTTGTTCCCTCCGAAGGCGAGCCCTGAGTTGCAGTCCTCGCGCTTGGCCCAGACGGTCGCACCAGCGAGGTGCTTGGTGAGTCGGTCCAGCTGATGGATGGGGCTCGGCCCGAAGGTGAGCGGGTAGCGCGGAAAGTCGTGCAGCTTCATCGTGGTCTCCTTCGGCCAGTATGCCGATGCGGCCGCGTCGCCGTCGCGGCCCCGCGGAGCGGTGTGACCGGTGACTTTCGGGTTACCCGGCTGTCGGCTGTCGCCGATGCGCTCGATGATCCGGTCTGGACCCGACGGCGGCCCGTCGGTGGGTCGTCGACCCAGCACCGGGCAGTACAGGGCCCGGTCGATGACGCGTATCCGCTTGGACTGGCATAGTCAGGTAGACCGGACCTAGCTATCTACCACGCGCCCGGCGGTGCCGGTGTATGCCGCTGCACCCAACCGTGGCCGTGCCCTTCGTCACATCCCCGGTCTCGTCCACCACCATCACCGCGTGCGGCGCTTCGGATTCTCAGTTGATGCAAGCGTCGCTCGGGGTGTGATTGGTGGTGCGAGGATGTCCAGCAAGTCGCTGGGCGGGGAGGACTCATTGGGGGGCATCGTTGGCCCAGCAGGGCAAGTGCCGCTGACCCGGGAGTTGGTCGCAAAATCGCGCTCGCAGGCTCCGCTGCTTGCGTCTGCGTGGACGTGTCTAGTTGCGTTGGTGGTTGTCGTCGCCGTTGTGGTCATGGTTGTACCGGTATCGGCATGCACTGCGTCGTCTCCGTGTGAACCGGCTTGGCTCGATGCCGTGTTTACCGGGTTGTGGGTGGCGAGCGCGGTGGCGATGTTTATCGACCGGTGGACCGGTGTCGGGCTGGGTGCCGCCGCCGTGGTCCTTGCCGTACCGCAGCAAATGGCGGATCCGCTGCCGTGGTGGGCATTCGCGTTAATTCCCGGGTATGTGGGTGTCCTCGTGGCCGTCGCCATCGTTCGGCAACGGCACCGGTCGGCCGTTGCCGCCGAGCTGGCGTCGGGGGCAACCTCAACGACCCGGAACCTGCTAACGCGAGGTCGCGGCAGTTGGCCATCGGCCATTACATCCGGACTCGGGTTGCCGGTCGCTGTGGGCCTGATGGCGGCGGCGGTCGCCGCGGCCGGCTGGGGCTGGCATGTTCAAAGCGTGGAGGCTGACCAGGAAGCCGCCGCGAAGGTGGTCGAGGGCACGATCATGGCTTTCGACGATGATGTCGCCGTTCAAGTCGCGGTGCCGGCGCTCGATTCCACGGTCACCGTGGGCGTGTTCCATACCGCGGACTACCCGCTTGGGCACACCTTGCCGTTCTGGCTGCTGCCCGATGGGGACGTGCGCCCGGTCGCGGAGCCATACGACGCCTCCCTCTGGGGCGTTCTCGCCGCGCTGCTTGCAGGTCTTTCCATAGCCGCCGGTGCCCGGACCGTGCGTCGCCGACGCGGCCAGCTCGCCCTGTTTGACCGCCCGCAGCCTGTTTTTGCCGCGCGGGCAAGGCGCCATCCAAATCATGCGGAGATCTATTCCGTGCCGGTGGTGGGTCAAATAGACCATCCGGTCCTCGAGATCGCATTGCGCTGGGTCAACCTCGACGACCCCCGCGAACCGCCCGCACCACCGCGCACCTGGGCGACGTCTGGTGACCGGGCAGAAAACAGTTCCGGCGATGGAGGCGGGCCTGGACTGGTCGACGTCGAGCTGATCGGGATCCCGGCGGACGGCCACTGGTGCGCTGTCCGCCATGTCGGGACCCGAAGCCTTGGCATACCAACAGGTGTGGCGGCGGGTCTTGAACCTGGCCGACGTGCCTCCCGGAGTGGCCGTCTTGATCGAAGGGACCTCGGATCCGGTGGGCTGGCTAGAGCCGGGCCCTTGCTCATCGCGGAGGACCTTCTGCTCCTGCTCACCGATGACACCAGCGGCCGGTTGAAAACTCTCGACGCGAAGGTCGCCATCCTGCTGGCGGGCGCGAACCTCGTCGAACTCGCCCTGATGGGACGAGTGGGCATCTCACGTGAGGTCAAGCCGATCCGGTTCCTGGGCATCAACCGGACGGTGGACCGGCTCGTCGTTCGTGATCCCTCCCCAACCGGTGATGCAGTCCTCGACGCGGCCGTGCAGATCGCCATCAGGGGCGAGGCCGGGCGGCCGCGCCGCGCCGCGGTGCTCCATCCGGAGAGCAGAACGTCGTGGGTGATCCGGCTGTCGGGCGAGAACCTGCAGCAGACGCTGTACGAGCGGTTTTTCAGCCGCGGGATGGTCCGCCACGAGCGGCGCAGAACCCTGATGTACAACTTCGCGTTGACAAAGGAAGACCGGTGGCCGGTTCAGGATTCCCGCCGCCAAGTGGAGGTGCGCCATCGGGTGATCCAGGCGCTTGTGGCGCAGACGACTCCGGACACGCGAAGCGCCGCGATGATCGCCATCCTGCACACGATTCGGCACGAGCCCAAGATCGTCGACCCTCGACATTACGGCATGTCCAAGAGCCAACTCATCGCGCGTGGCGAGCAGATCGCCAACAGCAACTGGGCACCCGAGGCTGTTAGCGACTCGATCGACACAATAATCGCCGCGACCGGGACGGTCGCCGCGTCCGCGGGGGAGGGCGGCGGCGGTTGAAACTCCGGCACAACTCGAGAGGCGCTATGGCGGAACGATGCCGGCGTGCGCGTCGAGAACCCGTTCCGTAAGGGATGGGAAGCGGAGGAGCCTCGGTGACCAGCTTCTGGTGCGAGCACGCCTGGCTCCCTGACGGAGTCTCGAGACGGGTGCGCGTGACAGCCGACGATGGGGGCGTCGTGACCGCCATCGACGTCGCCGTGGATGCGCAGCCGAACGACATACGTCTGGACGGCGTCGTCCTGCCGGGTTTCGCCAATGCCCACTCCCACGCCTTCCATCGAGCGCTGCGAGGTCGAACGCATGCCGGCGGCGGGACTTTCTGGACGTGGCGAGAGCGGATGTACGAGGTCGCCGCAGGGCTCGATCCCGACTCGTACCGCCGGCTCGCGACCGCGGTCTACGCCGAGATGGCGCTGGCCGGCGTGTCCTGCGTCGGTGAATTCCACTACCTCCACCACGGTCCAGGCGGTATTTCCTACGACAGTCCCAACGCGATGGGAGATGCCCTCCGGGAAGCCGCACGGGCGGCCGGCATCCGGCTCACCCTTCTCGACACCTGCTATCTGGCGGGTGGGATCGGCGAACCGCTCGACGAGACGCAACTCCGGTTCGGCGACGGCGACGCGGGCCGGTGGGCCGAACGCGTCGCTGCCCTCGTACCCGACCCCAACTGCAAGATCGGTGCGGCGATCCATTCGGTCCGTGCCGTGCCCGCCGACCAGATTCCTACGGTCGTGTCGGCAGCCGGAAGCCGTCCTCTCCACGTGCACCTCTCCGAGCAGCCGGCCGAGAACGAGCAGTGTGTCCACGCGTACGGCATGACTCCGACGCAGCTGCTCCTCGACCGAGGCGTCCTGAATCCGACGACCACTGCGGTGCATGCCACTCACCTGACTCGGCGGGACATCGACCTGCTCGGCCGGGCTCGCACGACCGCCTGCTTCTGTCCGACGACCGAGCGGGACCTCGCCGACGGGATCGGTCCCGCTCGCGCCCTCCGCGACGCCGGTTGCCCGATCGCCCTCGGTTCGGACCAGCACGCCGTCCTCGACCTGATCGAGGAGGCGCGGGCGCTGGAGATGCACGAGCGGCTGGCCAGTCGCGAGCGCGGGCGATTCACTCCAGTCGAACTGGTCGCTGCGCTGACCGAGGCGGGCCACGCCGCCCTCGGCTGGCCGGAAGCCGGCCGCATCGCCATCGGGTTGCTGTGCGACCTGGTAGCGGTTCGGCTGGACAGTCCGCGTACGGCCGGCGTCGATGCGGCTCAGGTCGTCCTCGCCGCGACGGCGGCCGACGTCGACCATGTCGTCGTCGGTGGCCGTACCGTCGTCAGCGAGGGCCGGCACCTGCTGGGCGACGTCGGCTCTTTGCTGACCGATGCGCTCGCCCGGATCCGTTGATCTTGGCGATGTGGTCGTGCGGTGACCGATTTGCCCGACACTTCGCCGTGATCGACGAGGGGGAGGGAGCGGGACAAGGCCGAGCCTCAGCCGCGGTCGAGCGCGGCTAGCCGTCGCAGCGGCCGTGGCAACCACCAGTTCCGCTCGCCCAACAGGCTCATGGCTGCGGGCAGCAGGACCGCGCGGACGATGGTCGCGTCGATCAGGATAGCTGCGGCCAGGCCCACCCCCATCTGCTTGAACTCCAGAGCCGAGAGCGTGGCGAAGATGGAGAAGACCGCGACCATCACCAGCGCAGCGCTGGTCACCACTCCCGCGGACGAGGTGATCCCGTGCGCGATCGCATCGCGCGTCGACATCCCCTGGCGTCGTCCCTCGTTGATCCGGCTGACCACGAACACGTGGTAGTCCATCGACAGCCCGAACAGGATCACGAACAGGAACAGCGGCAACCAGGTCACGACCGCGCCGTTGGAGGAGAAGTCGAGCACACCTTCCGCCCAGCCGTTCTGGAACACCAGCACCAGCAGCCCGTACGCAGCGGCCACCGACAGCAGGTTCAGCGCGGCGGCGGTCAGCGCGATCGTCAGCGACCGGAACGAGATCACCAGCACGATGACGGTCAGCAGGAGAACGAACCCGATCACCAGCGGCAGCCGATCCCAGATCTCGTCGCGGAAGTCGATGTCCCAGGCGATCTCGCCGGTCACACCGGCCTGCGCGCCCGGCACGGCACCCAGTGTCTCGGGCACCATCTCCCGCAACGTCTCCAGCGAACCCCGGCCCTGCGGGTCATCGACCTCGGCGGACACCGGCACGCTGAGACGAGCGACATCGCCACCCGCCGCGTACTCGACCTCCGGGACGGTTCCGTCAACCGCGAAGAACGGATCCGAATCGGCGCGTTCGGCGAGCTGCCCGACGGCCGCATCGACCGCGGCGACATCTAGCGCCGTTCCGTCCTGTGACCAGACGGCGACGGTGTGGCTGGTGCCCTCGGACGGGTACGCGTCGCTGATCCGCTGATAGGTCTGCACTTGCGGGATCGAGGTCGGCATGTCGTCCAATCCCGGGTTGGACAGGGTCATGCCCAGGGCGGGGACGGCCAGAGCGGCAAGCGATGCGGTACCGACGGCTAGCGCGATACCCGGCCGGCGCAGCACCGGACGCAGTACCGCGGGCCAGAGCCGCGATCCGCCCGAGCGCCGCTGCAGGCGCCAGAGCAGCGGGACGCGAGGGCGGTCCACCCAACGGCCGAGGATCGACAGCAGCGCTGGCAGCACGGTCACCGAGCCGAGGACGGCGACGGCCACCACGAGGATCGTTCCCATCGCGAACGCAGAGAAGATCGAGAACCCGGCGAGGAACATGCCGGCCATGGCAACCATCACGGTGAGGCCGGATACGACAACCGCACGTCCGGACGTCGCTGCCGTCACGGCGATCGCATGGTCGACCGAGTTGCCCTTCGCGCGTTCCTCGCGGTCCCGGCGGATATAGAACAAGGAGTAGTCCACGCCGACGGCCATGCCGACGAGCAGGACGACAGAGCTCAGCAAGTCGTTGGTCGGCACCAGGTAGGACGCGAACGCCGACAGGCCCACCGCGGCCCCGACGGACGAAAGCGCCAGCAGGATCGGCACTCCCGCGGCGATGAGAGCGCCGAACACGACCAGCAGAATGATCAATGTCACTGGGATGGAGATGAATTCTGCCTTCGCGAAGTCGTCCTCGTAGACCTGGTCGAGCGCGGCGCCCATCGTGGAATCGCCAACTTGGCCGATCCGTAGGTCGGGATGGTCGGCTGCGGCATCGTCGACGACGTCCTGCACGGTCAGCGCCGCCTCGTCCACGGCTGCAGAGCGCTGATCATCGGTGCCGGTTCCCCCGTCGAGAGCTGCCTGAATCAACAACGACGTCCCGTCCGTTGACGGAATTGGCTCTCCGACATCCACGACTCCGGTCAGGCCGCGCAGCTCGTCGCTGAGCTCAGCCGCGACGTCGGTCGCTGCGGTGTCGATCGGCTCGCCGGCCGCGTCCTGGATGAGCACAGATTCCGTCGGGACCTCACCGAAGTCGGCGTCCATGAGCGCGCGGTCTGCTCCAGCCGACGCTCCGATCGTCTCCTCCGCCTCGTCACTTTCTTGCGCCGTGATCGAACCGCCGCCGACGATCGCTGCCGCGACAAAGGCGATCCACAGGACCAACGCCCACCACCGATGCCGGGCACTCCACGTCGCGATGGCGACGACGGGCCCGCGCGGCGGGGGAGCCGGCGAGGTGCGCGGTTGTTCCGGTCGGGTGGCGACGTCGGTCGGTGCGGCGGTCATGGGATCTCCCCGGCAGGCTCAGCAGTGGTCTGGCCACAGCGTCGTCGCCCTGCGCCGCGAGCACAGTCGGGAATGATCCGGAAATCGGCCTCAGGGGTAACCCCTTGACTCCCTAGGGATCGGATGGCTCCGGTCTCGGCAACGGTGCCACCGGTGGTACCATACCCGGATGGAGAAGACGACGGTCTACCTGCCCGGCGAACTCAAGGACGCCGTGAAGAGCGCGGCACGTCGCCGCCGTGTGTCGGAGGCAACAGTGATCCGGGACGCCATTCGGGCGGCCGTCGCCCCGGACCGGCCACGACCTCGACCGGGGCTGTTCGCGAGCAAGGCTCCGATGGGCGAGCGCGTCGATGAGTTGCTGGCCGGGTTCGGCGAGCGGTGATCGTCGACACGAGCGCCTTGCTGGCATTCTTCGACCGAACCGAGCCTCGTCACGACTCAACCGTCATGGCGATGACCTCCGAGCGCGGACCCCTGGTGGTATCGCCGTATGTATTCGCCGAACTGGATTACCTGGTCGCAACACGCCTCGGCGTCGACACCGAGGTGGCCGTTCTGCGCGAGCTGGCCGGTGGCGCGTGGGAGCTTGCATCGCTGGACAACGACGACGCCTTACGCGCGGCCTCGGTCATCGAGAAGTACCCGGATCAGGCGATCGGTTTGGCAGACGCGTCGATCGTCGTTCTCGCCGACCGCTATGGAACCCGACGGATTGCCACGCTCGACCGCCGTCACTTTGGCGTGCTCCGGCCACTGCAGGGCGGACGCTTCACCATCGTGCCGTGAGTGTCCAGCCTTACGGTAGGGCCGTGTCGACGACCCTCGTGGGCAACATCGGGCTGCTCCTCACCGGTTCGACCGATTACGGTGACGGATCACCGCTCGGTGAGATGGCCGATGCTGCGCTGGTGTTCGGCGACGACGGCCGGGTGGCGTGGGTCGGAGCAAACCGGCGTGCCCCGGCTGCCGACTCTTGGGTCGACGCCGGGGGACGATGTGTGCTGCCGGGTTTCGTCGACAGCCATTCCCATCTGGTCTTCGCGGGCGACCGAGCGGCGGAGTTCGACGCCCGGATGGCCGGGCGCCGGTACGAAGCGGGCGGTATCCGGACGACTGTTGCCGCCACACGCGCGGCCTCGGACGAGGACGCTCGCCGACAACCTGGCCCGGCTCGTCGCAGAGATGCGCCGGCAAGGCACGACGACCGTGGAGATCAAGAGCGGCTACGGATTGACGGTTCGGGACGAGGCCCGCGCGTTGGCGCTGGCGAAGTCTCACGACGGACGAGACGACCTACCTGGGCGCGCACGTCGTGCCCGTCAGAGTATGCCGACGATACAGGCGGCGTACGTCAAGCTCGTCACCGGGGAGATGCTCGATGCCTGCGCGCCGCACGCCCGCTGGGTCGACGTCTTCTGCGAGCGAGGGCGCCTTCGATGCTGATGCCGCGCGCGCGGTCCTCACCGCAGGGATGGAGCCGAGGTCTGCAGGCGCGAGTCCACGCCAACCAGCTCGGGGAGGGCCCGGGCGTGCAGCTGGCCTGCGAGCTCGGTGCCGCCAGCGCGGACCACTGCACGTTTCTGACCGATGCGGACGTCGACGCGTTGGCGGCGTCGGGAACTGTCGTCGACGCTGCTACCCGGCGTCGAGTTCTCGACCCGATCTCCGTACCCCGACGCCCGCCGACTGCTCGGCGCCGGGGTCACGGTCGCGCTCGCGACCGACTGCAATCCCGGCTCGTGCTTCACCTCGTCGATGCCGTTCTGCATCGCGTTGGCAGTTCGCGAGATGCGGATGACCCCGGCCGAGGCCGTGTGGTCAGCGACCGTCGGTGGTGCGGCCGCGCTACGCCGAGCCGACGTCGGGCGCCTGGTCCCCGGTGCGCGAGCCGACTTTGTCGTTCTCGACGCACCGTCGTATGTGCACCTGGCGTACCGCCCTGGCGTCCCGTTGGTCACCGAGACCCGGCAGGGCGGTCGACCCTCGAGCACACCCCGTCTTCGCTGAATAACTCCGCGTTTGGGGCCGGGTTATCGGCCCGCTGAGAAGGGCAACTTCGCGAAGGTCCGCCCCGTAGTAGGCCGCTTGTCGTCGCCCTAGGGCAGGGGAAGCTACCGGCTTTCTCCACGTCTCCCGGCTCGGACGGCGTGGTAAACCCTCCAGTCGCGCAGGAGTATTCGCGGTCACCGTTCGGGTCGGATGTTCTGGTTGAGATGGAAGACGTTGTCCGGGTCGTAACGCCGTTTGAGCATGGCGAGACGGGCGAGCTTGCCGGCCGGGTATGCCCGGCGCACACCGGTTTCCCCCTCGTCGGCGAGCACGTTGACGTAGACGCCGCTCGCGAAAGAGCTCGACGGCGGCGCCGAACCGGCGGGCCGCCCCGACGCGCTGGTCGTCCTCGGCCGGGTCGGTCCAGCCGGTGAGCGGCCGACGAACTCCACCAACGTGCTGCGGTGGCTGAACGCGCTGTACGTTATCGAAGACGTTGCGGCGATCGCGGCGCCATAAGCCTTGCAGGGATCCGTTCGGTAGTCGCATCCGGTCTGCGCCAGGATCGGAGTTCCCCCTAGGGACAAGAATGCGTCGATGAGCGGCGTCAGAGAGTTCGGACAGGAAGTGACCCTTGAAATACCGTCGCAGACGCGGCCTGGGCGGTGCGCGGACTCGTCGTCCATGGTCTGCAGCCGCAGATAGCAGACAACTCCTCCAGCCCGCTCGGCCAGCGGCGGGCCGAGGCTGGCGACAATCGGCAGCATCTGGCGGCCTTCATCTGGATCGCCCACCCAGACGAAGCCCAGGCTCGCCAGCGTCCGGTTCCGCAGCTGTGGCTGCATGACCGCCACGCAGCGGGCGGAGCGGGTGACGTCGAGCAAAGTCAATGGCGGCTGATCATCTGAACTCCGTCCACTACGGGCGGTAGGTCGCGATCAGGACGCCGGTCGTCGTCGTCACGCTGTCGACGAGGTGAAGGGTGCTGAAGGCACCGTCGGGAAAGAGCCGGCGACCCGAACCCAGGATGAGGGGGTGGATCATCAGCAGGTACTCGTCGATGAGCTGCCGGCGGATCAGCGTCTGAGCGAGCTCTCCGCTGCCCATCACGCCGATATCCGGGCCCGGCTGCTTCTTGAGCTCCTTGACGGTCTCGGCGGCATCGCCTTTGAGCAGGATGGAGTTGCTCCAGGGAAGCGGCTCGGTGAGCGTCCTCGAGACGACGTACTTCTCCGCGTTGTTGAGGACGTCGGTGTACGGATTGTCCTTCTGGTCGGGCCAGAAGCCGTAGAAGTCCGCATAGGTTCGCCGGCCGAAGAGCAGCGATCCATCCCGGGCCATTCCCTCCGCCATCGCCTTCCCCATGACCTCGTCGTTGTCGGGAATCGCCCAACCGCCGTGCGCAAACCCACCCCGGGTGTCCTCGTCGGGCCGGCCGGGAGCTTGCATGACGCCATCTAGGGTCAGGTGCTCAATGACCGCAAGCTTTCTCATCCATCGCTCCTTTCGTCAGACGCGCCGGGCGCTGCGCCGGCGTCTCCTCTGCTCTGCAGGTTCTCCCACATCGGTGAACTGCTCGATACATCGTCACGGATCTGATGTCAGCGGGTCTTGAACGATTGCTCACCGGTGCGGGTCCGCAAGGTGCGGCGACGGTCACCCAAGGTTCCGGTCGGCATAGACCTTCATCGCGTCTCGAACGAGCGCTGCGGTGCCCTCACCGTGCTGGTCGTAGTTCGCCATGAAGCGCGCGTCGGTGACGTACATCTCGCCGAGGCCGACGAGGTATTCCCGGGTCGGCGCCGATGTGATCGACAGCCAGTCGACCTGACGTGCGGTGATGGCTTGTACCTGTTCGCTTTCGGGTGCCAGCCCAGCGCGCTGCGCTCGGCCGTAGTCCGCAGCGATCTCGCGCTGCTGGCGCTGGAAGGCTGCCCTGTCTTCGGCGGACAACGATCGCCACCAGCGGTCACCTGCCTCGTAGGCCTCCCTTCCCCACCGCTCGGTGACTTCCTGCTCGTACTGGGTGTGATCGAAGCCGTCGAACGCCTCGGCTGGCATCAGTTGCTCACCTCTCTCGATCTTGTGCAAGGTTCCCTTTATCGATTGGATCTGCCGCCCGATGCGTTCGCGCTCGGCCTCCAGCAGGTCCAAGTGGGTGCGCAGGGCAGCTACGGTGTCCCGCCCACCCTCGAGGACCTGTGCGATTGCCGGCAGGCCGAGGCCCAGCTCCCGCAGCAGCAGGATCTGCTGCAACCGCACCAGAGAATTCTGGTCGTAATAGCGGTAACCGTTTCCACCGGTCCGGCTGGGCTCGAGCAATCCCAGCTGACCGTAGTGGCGCAGGGTGCGGCTCGTCGTGCCGGCCGCCCGCGCGATCTCCTGAATCGACCACTCCACCGATATCGCCTTGACCTTGACGCAACGTCAAGATTTAGCCTACCAGAATCATGTCGCCCACCCAGCGGGTTGCCGCCGTCATCACCATCCAGCTCGAGGCCGGGCAGGCCAACATGGCCAAGGTGGGCCAGGCCCTCGGCCCGCACGGGATCAACCTGGTCGAGGTCGTCCGCAGCTATGACGCAGCCACCGCGAACCAGCGCGGGGAGATCGTCCCAGCGGTCGTCACCATTGACGAGGACCGGTCGTTCTCCCTCGTCACCAAGACCCCACCAACCTCTGCGTTGCTCCGCCAGGCAGCCGGACTCACCAAAGGCGCCCCACGCCCCAACGGTGTCCCGGTCGCCACGTTGACCCGAGCCCAGGTCCGTGAGGTTGCCCGGCGCAAGCTGCCCGATCTGAACACCGATGACCTGGATGCGGCTGAGAAGACCGTCGCCGGCACGGCTCGTTCCATGGGAATCGCGATCGCCGGCTGAGCGCGACGTCGACTTCGTTGGGGAATCGCGGCCGTGAGTCAGGGCCGCCTGCGGAGCGGCGATACCTCGGATCGGTCCTGGTTTGGATGGTTTGTGGAACCGCTCGCCGTGCCAATTCAAACACCCGTGCCCTAGATGCGGGTCAAGTCAGGCATATTGACACGCAGTGATCACCGCGGTACGAAGCATCGGGGCGACGTCGACCTAGCCGGGGCCGGCGAGTCGCACCGAACAATCGGCAGGCGCGAGGGGTGGGTGTCGATGACACGCAGGTTCGTGGCAATGCTGGCCGTTCTTCTTGCCCTCCCGATCTCGATGGTGGCGGTTTCGCCCGCCCAGGCGGATGTGGTGCCGCCGTGGTGCGGCGATCCGGTTCCCGACGCGGCGGAGAACCTCCCCGACGGCACTGACCCCAGCGATCCGCCCGGCAGCTTCCCCCACATCCCGTACTACGCCATCCGCTGCACCCTCGAGGACATCGTGGCGTCGAGCCAGGGACGGATGAGCCTGGAGGTCATGGGTCAGTCGGCGCTGGGCCGTGACCTCTTCCTCGTCACCGTCAACGCGCTGGACACCGTGCAGCAGCGGAAGGACTTCCAGGCCTGGCAGCAGGTGCGGAAGGTCGCGCTGACCGACCCGGTTCGCGGCCAGGAACTGCTCCAGTCCTACGGGGACAACGTGAAGGTCCCGCTCTACATCCAGGGCGCCATCCACGGCAACGAGTACGAAGGGGTCGAGGCGATCTTCGAGACGCTGGAGAGACTTGCCACGACGCCGTACGGGGCGGACCCCGAGGTCGACGCCGTCCTGGACCACACGGTCCTGCTGTTCAACGTGATCCAGAACCCGGACGGCAGGGTCGCCGGTACCCGCGCCAACGGCAACGGCTTCGACCTCAACCGCGACTTCATGACGCAGTCGCAGACCGAGACCCGCGCCTCGGTGGCGGTAATGCAGAAATGGCTGCCGCCGGAGGTCCTCGACCTGCACGGCTACGTCACGCCCACGCTCATCGAGGCGACGACGAAGCCGCACAACCCGAGCATCGACTACGACCTGTGGCTCAAGTGGAACCAGCCGCGCATCGACGCGAACGAGGCCGCCCTGGCGGCGCTCAACTTCGACGTCACCCGGCCGATCAACGACTGGTGCTCCGACGGGAGCCAGCCCCCGCCAGGCGGGATCTGCCCGGACGGTCAGCCGCCGGGCCCAGCCGTCGCCGAGGGCTGGGACGACTGGGGCCCGTTCTACACGCCGATGTACGCCCAGCACGTAGGGCTGAACGGGTCGACGGTGGAGATGTGCACGCGAGACACCGACTGCGCCGTCCCCGGTACGACGCCGGCCGCCCTGGGCCGGCTGGGGTCGCGGATCATCCAGGAGACCGTGGTGTGGTCGAGCCTGCTCTTCGATCTCGAGAACCGGAACGAGCTCCTCTTCGACGAGGTCGAGCGCTACCGCCGCGGCGTCGCGAACGAGCCGCGGCCGCCGTGCTGTGAGCCTCCGTTCGACGTCGACAACAACTGGATGGCGGAGTTCCCCACCGCCTACATCGTGCCGATGGGTAGCGGACAGCGCAGCGAGCCCGAGGCGAACCGGCTGGTCGACTGGCTGCTCGCCAACGGCATCCTGGTCGACCAGCTCAAGCAGGCCTACACCTTCGACGGCGTGACCTACCCGGCCGGCTCGTACGTCGTCCTCATGAACCAGGCCCACCGTGGGCTCGCCGACACGGCCCTCGGCATCGGCGCCGACATCTCCGAGGACATCAGCATCCTCTACGCACCGCCGGCGGCGTGGAGCCACGGCTACCTCTGGGGTGCCGACGTGGTCCGGGTTCCGGCATGGGCACGACGTTCGCGCCGCAGACCAACCGGATCCTCAAGGCGAGCCACCTGCTCGGTGGCGTGGAGCCAGGCCCAGCTACCGGCTACGCCCTGAAGATCGACTCGCCGACGGCGGTGCGCACACTCAACGCGCTCATGGACGAGGGGCTCACGCTCGAGCTGGCGCTGGCGCCGTTCACCTCCGCCGGCGGCGGCACGCTGCCGACCGGGAGCGCGATCTTCGCCGCCGACGCGGCGACCAAGGTCGGCTCGCCTCGATCGGCCGCGCGAACGACGTGTGGTTCCACCGCGTTGGTACGTCGGCACCGCCGACCGAGCCGATCGACCGCATGCCGCGCGATCATGGTGCTGACCGGTGCCCTCAACCAGGACGTGTGGTCGCTGCAGAACCTGGGCTTCACGCCGGAGTTCAAGTCGACGGCCCAGCTGAACTCCGCACCCCAGGACCCGCTGCCGGACTTCGACGTCATCTGGAACACCGGCGGCTTGGCCGACTGCGGCACAACCTCGCCACGGCGCGGGCACGCCTGACGTCCTTCTTCGCAGCCGGCGGCGGCTACATCGGTGCTGGAGCGAACGGTGCCAACTTCCTAACCGGCGGCGGCCTCGTGACCGGCCTGACGGCCGCCGCTGTGCCCAGCCGGCACCGGACGTCAGCGGCATCGTCTACTGGGACAACGTCGGCGGCGCGGCAAGCCCGATCACCGGCGCGAGTCCCGGCCCGGGACACGGCGATCATGGACCCGCCCACCTGGTTCACCGCGGTTCCCGGCGACGATGAGCGTCGACGGGCGGTTCCCGACGGCGATCTCGCCGACGTCCTCGGATCGGGCTTGTGGCCGGATGGACGCCCAGTCCGCCTCGGCGCCCGGCTCGGCTGTCATCGCGCACGGGACGACGACCGCTGGAACGGCGCGGGCAACGGTCTTCGCGATGAACCCGCTGTATCGAGCCGACCCCGAGCGGGAGTGGTCGATGGCCGGCCTGGCAGCCTACTGGGCCGACCAGTGAAATCCTCACCCGGTTTCCTCCCAAAGGAACCCAGCGGCTAGGGCGCCGTGCGCGGGTTTCCGCGGCGCCAGCCCGCGCGAGGGGACGCAGGAAATAGCGCGCTCGCCGCCGCTGACCTGCAACCTCGCGGCCGAGATGTTCGCCAACCCGCGGAAGTCGCGGCCTAAACGAACATCTCATCCGCGAGGTTCGCGATCGGAGCCCGCCACGGCCTGTGACGGCGGCCGATCACCCAAAACCGTTGCCGATGCTGTGCCAGCGGCCTGCGCAGCCAGTGCCTCGAGCGGGCCGCGTCCGACGAACGTCCGCCACGGAACAGCGATCGCGAGGGCGACGAGCACATGCCAGAGCAGCGCGTTCGGGATGGTGTCCGGCATCACGGTCGAGATCAGCACGACATGCAGTGAGTAGAGCGTGAAAGTCATGCTGCCGATAGCCGCGAGCGGCCACAACGCCGTCCGTGCCACGCGCATCAACAGGAGCATCAGCCCCAGGATGAAGCAGGCAGTGCCGATGGTATGCAACAGGTCGAAAGGGGTGCCGGAATGCGGTGCCGCCACGGCGAGCCACCACCAGTCCGTTGTCGGCGTGGTGCCGTAGAAGCCTGTGGTCAATGCGATCTCCAGCGGGCGACTGCCGGCGGGATGCTGGCCCGTGCCCACGGCCTCGAGCGCCGAAAGTCCGTCGCCGACGTTCAGTAGCAACCACGAGATCACCCAAGCGGCGACTGCGAGAACCGCGCCGCCCAGCATCACCGCCCAAGCGGTTCGCCGGTCGGCGAGCGCTAGGCGGCCTACGGCGAGCCCGGCCAGGATGTACGCGCTCCAGGTCAGCACGGGGTAGTAGCCGGTGACGGCGAGCTCGAGGAATAGACCGACCGGGTCGGCAAATGACTCGAGGGTGGGGTTGCCGTAGGACGGAAGGGGCATCGACGCACGCAGCCACTGGCTGAGGACAGGCGTCAGCACGGCCGCAGCGGCGGCCAGCGGCAGCAATATCCGATACCCCAGACCGAGGAACGGAACCGCCACCACGAACAGCAGCGCGTAATAGACGAGAATGATCGCGAGTCCGGACTCGAACGCGCCGAGGAAGAAACCGACCAACGCGAGAACGGCCGCTCGGGCCAGCGTGGCGGCCATCGCCGCTGCCAGCGCTCGGCCCTGGCGGGGAGTGGGGCCCCCGCTGGCCAGGGCAAGCCCGACTCCGGCCAGCACGGCGAACAGTGCTGCGGATCGGCCGCTCGCGATCAGGTAGGCCGGGCTGGTGCCGCCATCTGGCCCGATCGCGGGGACGATGTGGACCGACATCATCCCGATCAGGGCGATACCCCGGGCCGCGTCGACACCCAGGAGTCGGCGGGCCGAGGTCAGCCGGGTATCGGGTGCGGTGACGTGCTGCGGGGCGGTCACCAGATCTGGTCGGCGATCCATCGAACCAGCGGGACCACCACGGGCGCCGTGACGACCAGCAGGCCCACCGCCGCGAGCAACGCGACGAGTCGGGTCCTGACGTTCGGCCCGCCGGTCTCGTCCCGCATGCCCCGCAGCATGATGAGAGCGTAGATCCGGCCGAGTGGAATGCCGCGCTCAGCCCCGGCGTTGACCGCGTAGGCACAAGTTGAGTCTGTTGGACTCAAGCCAGGGTTGACAGCGGGCGCGCACTGGGAATACTTGAGCGCGAGCCACTCAATAAAAACACCATCTGTCGGAGGTAGCACACAATGACACGAGCCGTAGGCATCGACCTCGGCACGACGAACTCCGTCGTTGCCGTTCTGGAGGGCGGAGAGCCCACCGTCATCGCGAATGCCGAGGGGTCGCGGACCACGCCGTCGGTGGTCGCATTCGCCAAGAACGGCGAGATCCTCGTCGGCGAGGTCGCGAAGCGACAGGCGGTCACCAACGTCGACCGCACGGTGCGGTCGGTCAAGCGCCATATGGGCACTGACTGGAAGGTCGAGATCGACGCCAAGACCTTCACGGCGCAGCAGATCTCCGCGTTCGTCCTACAGAAGCTGAAGCGAGACGCCGAGGCCTATCTCGGCGAGTCGATCGTCGACGCGGTCATCACCACTCCCGCGTACTTCAACGACGCCCAGCGTCAGGCCACCAAGGAGGCCGGCGAGATCGCTGGGTTCAACGTGCTGCGAATCGTCAACGAGCCGACGGCGGCGGCGCTCGCCTACGGCTTGGACAAGGGCGAGAAAGACCAGACCATCCTCGTCTTCGACCTCGGTGGCGGCACGTTCGACGTCTCCCTGCTGGAAATCGGCGAGGGGGTCGTCGAGGTCAAGGCCACCAGCGGCGACAACCACCTCGGCGGCGACGACTGGGACCAGAAGGTCGTCGACTGGCTGGTCGAGCGGGTCCGGGCGAGCCATGGGATCGATCTGGCCAAGGACAAGATCGCGATGCAGCGCGTCCGCGAGGCCGCGGAGCGCGCCAAGATCGAGCTGTCGTCGAGCACGCAGACCTCGATCTCGCTGCCATACGTCGCCCAGGACGCCGACAAGAACCCCGTCCACGTCGACGAGAGCCTCTCCCGGGCCCAGTTCGAGCAGATGACCACCGACCTGTTGGCCCGTTGCGGCTCCCCGTTCGAGCAGGTGATCAAGGACGCCGGCATCTCCGTCGCGTCGATCGACCATGTCGTGCTGGTCGGCGGCTCCACCCGGATGCCCGCCGTTGTCGACCTGGTCCGTCAGCTCACCGGCGGCAAGGAGCCGAACAAGGGCGTCAACCCGGACGAGGTCGTTGCCGTCGGAGCCAGCCTGCAGGCCGGCGTGCTGCGCGGCGAGGTCAAGGACGTCCTGCTACTCGACGTCACTCCGCTGTCCCTGGGCATCGAGACCAAGGGCGGCGTGATGACGAAGATCATCGAGCGCAACACCACGATCCCGACCAAGCGGTCGGAGGTATTCACCACAGCCGACGACAACCAGCCGTCGGTCATGATTCAGGTCTACCAGGGCGAGCGGGATATGGCTCGCAGCAACAAGGCCCTGGGCAACTTCGAGCTGACCGGGCTGCCGGCCGCACCGCGCGGTGTCCCGCAGATCGAGGTCACCTTCGACATCGACGCCAACGGCATCGTGCACGTGTCCGCGAAGGACCTCGGCACGGGCAAGGAGCAGTCGATGACGATCACCGGCGGCTCGTCGCTTCCCAAGGATGAGATCGACCGGATGATGCGCGAGGCCGAGCAGTATGCCGAGGAAGACCATCGGCGTCGCGAGGCGGCCGAGAACCGCAACCAGGCCGAGGGACTCGTGTATCAGACGGAGAAGTTCCTCGCCGACAACGCCGAGAAGGTCGACACGCTGTCCCCGGAGATCCGCTCTGACGTCGACTCCGCGTTGGCCGAGCTGAAGAAGGCCCTCGACGGCAACGACGACGCCGCGATCAAATCCAGCACCGAGCGGCTCGCCACAGCCAGTCAGGCGTTAGGGACGGCGATGTACGCCGGCGCAGCATCAGCGACTGCCGACCCGGGGACGACCCAGGACGCAGGGCCAGGCTTTGCCGACACCTCGACCGACGCTGCGGAGACATCCTCCGACAGCGGCGCCGCCGAGGAGGATGTCGTCGAGGCTGAGATCATCGACGAGGAGAAGGGCGACAAGTGACCGACCGCGACCAGCCCACCGGGTTCGACCGGGAGGCCGACGAAACCGTCGGCCCGGTGGTCCACGATCGCCGTCGAATCGACCCGGAGACCGGACAACTGCGAAAGGGCGCGGCCGCGAGCCGGGCTGCCGGTGACACCGAGCCGACCAGCAGCAACCCGCTGGAAGCAGCTCGGGCGGAGGCAGCCGAGCGGCTCGATGACCTACGGCGGCTGCAGGCCGAGTACGTCAACTATCGGCGCCGGGTCGAGCGGGACCGCGACACCGCACGCGAGAACGCCGTCGCATCCGTGCTGCTCGACCTGCTGCCGGTGCTCGACGACATCGGCCGGGCTCGCGATCACGGCGACCTGACCGGTGGATTCCGCTCGGTGGCCGATGCGTTCGAGGCGACGGTGACCAAGCTCGGACTCGAGCGGTACGGCGAGCCGGGTGATCCGTTCAACCCGACGGTGCACGAAGCGCTGATGCACGAGTACTCCGACGAGGTCGAAGTCCCGACGTGCACGCAGATCCTGATGCCCGGCTACCGGTACGGCAGCCGCATCCTGCGCCCGGCCAGGGTCGCCGTTGCGGAACCCACCGAAGCACTGCCGGTGAACGACGATGCCAGCGTTGTCGACTCCGACGAGGACTGAGCACTGGTTGTTGGCTGACGGAGAGGAGGGACGTCGATGAGCACGAAGGACTGGCTTGAAAAGGACTACTACAAGATCCTCGGCGTCCCCAAGGATGCCGACGCGGCGAGGATCAAGAAGGCGTATCGCAACCTGGCCCGGGATCTGCACCCGGACCACAACTCGGCCGACAAAGCCGCCGAGACGCGGTTCAAGGAAGTGTCCGAGGCGTATTCGGTGCTGTCCAACGCGGACAAGCGCAAGGAGTATGACGAGGCGCGGTCACTGTTCGGCAGCGGCTTCCGGGTGCCAACCGGGGCGGGCTCCAGTTCAGGAGGTTCGTTCAACTTCGACCTCGGTGATCTGTTCGGCGGGCAGACGCCTGGTGGGCAGGGCGGCGGGCTTGGCGACGTGTTCGGCGGCCTGTTCGGGCAGCGATCCCGCACCACTCAGCCGCGCCGCGGAGCCGACATCGAAAGCGACGTCACGATCGGCTTCACCGAGGCCGTCGACGGCGTCACGGTGCCGCTGCGAATGACCAGTGCCTCGGCATGCACGGCGTGCGCCGGGACCGGGGCCCGGGCCGGTACGGTGCCCCGCGTCTGCCCCACGTGCGGCGGCACCGGGCACACCAGCAGGGAGGCGGGCGGCCGGTTTTCGCTGTCCGAGCCCTGCCGCGAGTGCAAGGGCCGCGGGCTGGTCGTCGACGATCCGTGTCCGGTCTGCAACGGCTCGGGCAGGGGCACGACCAGTCGGGTGATGCGCGTTCGCATCCCTGGTGGTGTCCGCGACGGTCAGCGCATCCGGCTCAAGGGCAAGGGAGCCCCGGGTGAGCGCGGTGGACCGGCTGGCGACCTCTACGTCAGCGTGCACGTCTCCCCGCATCCGGTATTCGGCCGGCGGGGTGAACATCTCACCGTCACCGTGCCGGTGACCTTCCCCGAGGCAACCCTGGGCGCTGAGGTCAAGGTACCGACGCTGAACGGTGCGCCGGTGACGCTGAAGATTCCGGCCGGGACACCGAACGGTCGCACGTTTCGGGTTCGCGGGCGGGGGGCCGCGCGCCCGGATGGCACCCGGGGTGACCTGCTCGCGACGGTCGAGATCATGGTCCCGCAGCGGGTGGACGGTCAGGCCAAGGAGGCTCTGGAGACCTTCCGGGACGCGACGTCCGGCGACGACATCCGGGCCGAGCTGATGAAGTCGGCGCAGAAGGGCGGCTGACGATGGACGCCGGCTCCCGCTTCGTCGTCACCGTGACCGGGGCCGCCCGTCGAGTCCGCGACGACGAGCCGCTCTACGTCATCTCGGTGGCGGCCGAGATGGCCGGCATGCATCCGCAGACGCTGCGACAGTACGACCGGCTGGGCCTGGTTTCTCCCGGCCGAGCCGGTGGGGGCAGCCGCAGGTACTCCCGACGCGATATCGAGCTGTTGCGCGAGGTTCAGCGCCTGTCCCAAGAAGAGGGCGTCAACCTCGCTGGCATCAAGCGCATCCTCGAGCTCGAGGCCGAGCTCGACGCTGTCCGGGAGCGGTTGGCAGAGCTCAGCGCCGAGTTCTCCTGGCTCGCCACCAAGGTTGCTCCGCACACCCTGGCCCGCTGGCAGCCCCCGCGCATGCTCACCTGATCTCCGATGGGTTCGGCCACGATAGAGTTCCTGCCCTAGCCCGCTGGCATCCGTCAGGAGCTTTGGAAGACCAGTGACCGACGACTCCTGTCGGTACCGGATTGCCAACCGCGGGCAACACCCACGAGGTGGCTCAACAGGTGGCGCCGGATTGCCGGATCGTCTACGTCGACAACGACCCGGTCGTGCTCGCCCATGCCCGGGCATTGCTCACCGGCGCCAATCCGGGCACGACCGACTACATCGAAGTCGACGTGCGCGAGCCGGGTGAGATCGTCCGGGCCGCCGCGCGAACGCTGGACTTCAATCGGCCCACAGCGTTGATGCTGCTGGGGATACTCGGGCACATCGAGGACCGGGATGAAGCCGTGTCAATCGTGAACCGGCTGGTCGAAGCGCTTTCTCCGGGCAGCTACTTGGTAATCGCCGACGGTGCCGACGTCGATGAGGCGGGCAACGAGGCGCAGCGTCGCTACAACGAAGCTGCGCCGGTTCCCTACCACCTGCGCAGGCCTGACAAGATCGCCGCGTTCTTCGGCGAACTGGATCTGCTGGCGCCCGGCGTCGTACCCGTCTCGCAGTGGCGGCCCGATCCGAACTCTGCTGATGAGCCGGCTGACACCGCAGTATTCGGCGCGGTGGCGCGCAAGCCCTGACACCGCGTATGCCCTTGCCGGAATGGTCATTCCGGATTGGCCGGCGGCAGTAAAACGCCGGGGGAGAAGACGCAACCCGGGTCGAAGGCGTGCTTGATCGCCTGCATGGCGGCGATGTCCTCTGGGGACCGGGCGAGCGGCAGCCAGGCTCGTTTGGCCCGGCCGATCCCGTGCTCGGCGCTGATGCTGCCGCCATGCTCGATGACGAGCCGCAGCACGACGTCGGTTGCGTCCTCGGCCACTGCCTCCGGCAGGCCGAGCAGGTTGACATGCGAGTTGCCTTCGGCGAGGTGCCCGTAGGTGACGACTTGAGCCGTCGGGAACCTGGCCGACAGGACGGCACGCAACTCCGACTCGAAAGCCGCGTGCCGCCTCGGCGGCACCGACACGTCGATTTTCAGCGCCGGCCAGCCGGTCGACGACGCCGCGGCGCCGACCGCCTCGGTGTGACCCTCGCGATAGGCCCACAGTCGTCCACCCGGACCGGTCTCGATCGTCGCGTCGGCGACTCGGGCGCCCTGCCGCTCCAGCAGGTCGGCGACCTCGGCGTCGCTGGTGCGGGACAGCTCCAGCAGCACATAGGCCGGGTAGTCCTCAGCAAACGGTGGGCGGAGTCCGAGCGCCTGTCGAACCAGGCCCAGACCGTCGGCATGGAAGAACTCGGCAGCCTCGACCGTGACTCCGGCGCGGATGACACCCCCGAGGACATCTGCGGCCGCCGCCAGGGACGCGACCGCGACCAGTGCTACCTGGACACCCAGCGGTGGCGGTACCAGCCGCATCAGCACTGTGGTGATCACGGCCAGCGTGCCCTCACTGCCGGCGAGCAGGCCAACCAGGTCATAGCCGACGTTGTCCTTGGCCAGGCCGGTCCACCGGCGCAACACGGATCCGTCCGCGAGCACCGCCTCGACGCCGAGCAGCTGGGCCCGCGTGGTGCCGTGCCGAACTACCCGCAACCCACCGGCGTTGGTTGCGACGACCCCGCCCAACGTCGCCGACTCTCGTGACGCGAGATCGATGCCCAGCGTCAAGCCGCCGTCGGCGGCCGCACGCCGAGCGGCGGCTACCGTCACCCCCGCCTGAGCACTCAACGTCAGGCCGATCGGGTCGACCGATTCGATGGTGTTCAGCCGGCGCAGGCTCAGGACGACCTCTCCGTTGGCTGGGACCGACGCTCCCACCAGGCCGGTGTTACCGCCCTGCGGAACCAACGAGATCTCGGCCGTTGCGCAGGCGCGAACGACGTCGGCCACCTCGGCGGTCGAAGCCGGCCGGACGACCGCAAACGTTCGGCCCTCCCATCGGCCGGTCCAGTCCGTGCGGTAACCAAGAGTCAGCGCATCGTCGGTCAGTACGTGCTCTTGGCCGACGATGGCCGAGAGCCGGTCCAGCAGGGCCACCGGCCCACCCTGGCACGGCCACCCAGCTGTCGTCCTGGCTGAACAGATCCATGTCATGAGGCCGACCCGCCCATGTATTCGCGGAGATATCCAGCCAGGTCCGGAAGTAGAGTTGAGCGGAACAGGCTCAAGTTTGCGATGGTTGTGGTATGTAGACATTGAGAACCATCACCACTGGAGAGCGATGAACGACCAGCTGACGACCAAGGCCCAAGAGGCGTTGTCCGTCGCGGTGCGAAGTGCTGCGACAGCAGGCCACTCGGCCGTCGAACCTGTGCACCTCATGAAGGCGCTGCTCGCTCAATCCGACGGGCTGACTGGCCCCCTGCTCGAGGCCGCCGGCGCCGATGTTGCCGACGTTCGAACCGAGGTCGACGCAGTCGCGGCTGCGCTTCCGTCGGCGTCTGGATCCACGGTGTCAGCACCGGGCCTGGCCCGGCAGACCTACGCCGTCCTCTCCCACGCCGGAGAGGTCGCCCGGGAGCTCGAGGACGAGTACGTGTCGACCGAGCACTTGCTGGTCGGGCTAGCGCACGTCGAGTCGCCGATTCGCCAGCTGCTGAACCGCCACGGCGTCACTGCCGAGCGGTTGCGCGCTGCGTTCACTCAGGTCCGCGGCAGCGCGCGGGTCACCAGCCCCGACCCGGAGGGCACCTACGATGCGCTGAACAAGTACGGAATCGACCTCACCGAGCGGGCTCGCGAGGGCAAGATCGACCCGGTCATCGGCCGGGACGCCGAGATCCGTCGGGTCATCCAGGTCTTGTCGAGGCGCACCAAGAACAACCCGGTTCTCATCGGCGAGCCGGGCGTCGGTAAGACCGCAGTCGTCGAGGGACTGGCCCAGCGGATCGTGGCCGGCGACGTACCGGAGTCCCTGCGCGGCAAACGGTTGGTGGCGCTCGACCTCGGCGCCATGCTGGCCGGTGCGAAGTACCGCGGCGAGTTCGAGGAGCGACTCAAGGCCGTCCTGGACGAGATCAGGGCCAGCGAGGGCCAGGTCGTCACGTTCATCGACGAGCTGCACACCGTCGTCGGCGCCGGTGCTACCGGCGAATCGACCATCGACGCGGGCAACATGCTCAAGCCGATGCTTGCCCGCGGTGAGCTGCGCATGGTCGGCGCGACCACGCTGGACGAGTACCGCGAACGGATCGAGAAGGACGCGGCTCTGGAGCGCCGGTTCCAGCAAGTGTTCGTTGGCGAGCCGAGTGTCGAGGACACCATCGCGATCCTGCGTGGCCTGAGGGAACGCTACGAGGCGCACCACAAGGTGCAGATCTCCGACGCTGCCTTGGTCGCCGCGGCGACCCTGTCGCACCGGTACATCACCGGCCGCCAGCTGCCGGACAAGGCCATCGACTTGGTCGACGAGGCTGCCTCCCGGCTGCGGATGGAGATCGACTCCAGCCCGGTCGAGATCGACTCGCTGCGGCGTGCCGTCGACCGGATGAAGATGGAGGAGCTCGCGCTCGAGAAAGAGGTGGAGCGGCGAGGCGACGAGCGACGGAGGAGCGAGGAACCGAGCGCGACCAGCAGCGCAGTCGAGGCCTCCAAGGACCGGCTGACCAAGCTGCAGGCCGAGCTGGCCGACGCCGAGGAGGCGTTGCGCGGGCTCGAGGCGCGCTGGGAGCAGGAGAAGTCCAGCCTCAACCGGGTCGGCGCGCTGAAGGAACAGCTCGACGAGCTACGTGGCCAGGCCGAGCGGGCCCAGCGTGACGGGGACCTGGCCGGGGCAAGCGAGATCCTCTACGGCCGGATCCCAGAGTTGGAGAAGGAGCTCGCGGCCGCGGCGGAGGCGGAAACTCCGATCGCGGATCCGATGGTCAAGGAGGAGGTCGGGCCCGACGACATCGCCGACGTGGTGTCGGCGTGGACCGGCATCCCGGCTGGCCGGCTGCTCGAAGGCGAGACCGGAAAGCTGCTGCGGATGGACGACGAGCTCGGCCGCCGGGTGGTCGGACAGCAGGCTGCGGTGCGAGCCGTCGCCGATGCGGTCCGCCGCGCGCGGGCCGGGATCTCCGACCCCGACCGGCCGACCGGCTCGTTCCTGTTCCTCGGCCCCACCGGTGTCGGCAAGACCGAGCTGGCCAAGGCATTGGCCGGGTTCCTGTTCGACGACGAGCGGGCGATGGTCCGCATCGACATGAGCGAGTACGGCGAGAAGCACACGGTTGCTCGCCTGGTCGGTGCGCCGCCTGGGTACATCGGGTACGAGGAGGGCGGGCAGCTCACCGAAGCGGTGCGGCGTCGGCCGTACTCCGTCATCCTCCTGGACGAGATCGAGAAGGCGCATCCGGAGGTCTTCGACGTGCTCCTGCAGGTCCTCGACGACGGCCGGCTCACCGACGGGCAGGGCCGCACGGTCGACTTCCGCAACGCGATCCTGATCCTGACCTCGAACCTGGGCTCGGTGTTTCTCGCCGACCCGACGCTCGACGACACCACCAAGCGGGACAAGGTGATGGAGGTCGTGCGGATTTCTTTCAAGCCGGAGTTCCTCAACCGGCTGGACGAGATCGTCCTCTTCGACGCGCTCGGTGCGGCCGAACTAGCCAAGATCGTCGAGATTCAGGTGTCTCAGTTGGCGGCCCGGCTCGCCGACCGGCGGCTGACGCTGGAGGTCACCGACGCCGCGAAGGAATGGCTTGCGTTGACCGGCTACGACCCGGTGTATGGCGCTCGCCCGCTACGCCGGCTGGTCCAGTCCGCGATCGGCGACCAGCTGGCCAAGGCGATCCTGGCCGGCGATATCCGTGACGGCGACACTGTCGTGGTCGATCTGGACGAGAGCAAAGATGCGCTGACCGTCAGCCGATCCTGATTCGTCGCACCGTCACGTAGGGTCGCACGGTGGGAACTGCGGTGGTGACCGGTGCGACGTCGGGGATCGGCCTCGCCTTCGCCCGGCAGCTCGCCGCCGCAGGTCACGACCTGGTGCTGGTCGCGCGCGACGTCGAACGGCTGGAGAAGCTCGCTGCCGGACTGCGGTACCGGCACGGGGTGGATGCCGAGGTCGTGCCGGCCGACCTGTCGACCGTGTCCGGCACCGCTCTGATCGAGAGACGACTGCGCGACGACGACCGCCCCGTCGACGTGCTCGTCAACAACGCCGGCTTCAGCATGCGTCGACCATTCCTCGCCAACGACATCGCCGACGAGCAGCGGTTGCTCGATGTGCTGGTGCGGGCCGTGCTGCGGCTGACGCTCGCTGCCCTGCCTGGCATGGTGGAGCGGGGCAGCGGAGCCGTCGTCAACGTGTCGTCCATTGCGGGCTTTGTGCCGCGCGGGACTTACAGCGCCGCAAAGGCCTTTGTCACGACGTTCACCGAGGGGGTAGCCGGCAGGCTCACCGGAACCGGAGTTCGGGCCATGGTCTTGATTCCGGGTTTCGTGCGGACCGAGTTGCACGATCGCGCCGGGATCGACATGTCGGCGCTGCCGTCCTACCTCTGGCTCGACGCCGACGACCTGGTACGGGCTGCACTGCGGGATCTGGCGCGCGGGAAGACCGTGTCCGTTCCTGGAGTCTTCTACAAGGCGTTTGCCACCGTCATGCCCCGGCTGCCGCGGCGTGCGGTGGTCGCCGCGGGCCGCCGGTATCCGGGTCGCCGTCGTGAGGTCCCTCGCCGTGAGCGCGCCAGCTCTGGCTAATCGACTGGCATGGAGACACGCGCGTCCTGGCTGGATAGATCCGCGTATTGAGCCGCCAACGCGCCGCGTAACGCGGAGTTATCCAGCGAGGACGGATTGGGTGGACGTGTCACGTCGTACGCTCACTGACCGTGAGTGTCCAGGAGGAATTGCGCCGCCTGATTGCGGAGAAGGCGGTGTTCCACGGCCGGGTGGTCTTGTCCTCTGGCAGGGAAGCGGACCACTACGTCGACCTGCGGCGCATCACACTCGACGGCCGAGCCGCGCCGTTGGTCGGTCAGGTCATGCTGGACCTCACGGCGGACCTGAGTTTCCAGGCGGTCGGGGGGCTGACGCTGGGCGCTGACCCTGTGGCCGCGGCCATGCTGCACGTGTCCGCTACGCAGGGCCGAAACCTGGATGCATTCGTCGTCCGCAAGAGCGAGAAGGCGCACGGGCTACAGCGCAGGATCGAAGGACCTGACGTGGACGGTCGCCGCGTGCTTGCCGTCGAGGACACGTCCACGACCGGGGCAAGCGTGCTCGCCGCCGTCGAGGCGCTGCATGCCCAGGGTGCTGAGGTCGTCGCCGTCGCAGTGATCGTCGACAACGCCACTGGTGCCCGGGAGCGCATCGAGGAGGCCGGTCTCGAGTACCGGGCGGCGTACGGCCTGGCCGATCTCGGCCTCATGTGACGTTCGGCTACTGCGATGGCGTGGGTCGGAGTTGTGGTCGTCGTGCTTGCGTCGATCGTCGTCGCAGGTCTGCTGGTCATGCGGCTGCGTTCCGTGCAAGCCGCAGTTGATGACTCGTGGCAGCAGGTGCTGCTGGCACTGCGCAGCCGGCGGGGCCTCGCCGCCGAGTTGGCCGATGCCATTCGCGTTGCATCGGGAGGTGAGATCGACCTGGTGGACCGCATACGCGATGCCAACGAAGTCGCCGACTTGCCCGGCGCCTTACCCGACGGGCCGTCGATGGCCGAGCAAGACTTCGAGGTGGCGCTGACTGAACTGACCGATGCCGTCGAAACGTCGCCGGCGCTCATTGCGGACTCGCACGTCACGGCACTGCGGACGCGGCTAGGCGATGCCGACCGCCGGGTCGATGCGCGCCGCGCGGTCTACGAGCACAGCGCGGCGGCTTTGCGGCGACGCACGGATTCGTTTCCCGACCAATGGGTCGCCCGCGCCCTTGGCATCGATGCGTTTTCGTCCGGCCGCGAGGAGTAGCCGCCGGACGACTTGTCGGGCATGCTCGGCTGCCGTGGACGACGAGGCCACTCCTGGTGTCGGTCCCTGGGTAGGCCCGCCGCCCGATGACACCCGGCTCGACCCGGATCTGCTGATCAATGGCGATCGGCGCAACGTCGCTGACCGGTACCGCTACTGGCGGCTCGACGCGATCGTTGCCGACCTCGACACCCAGCGACACCCGTTCCATGTCGCGATCGAGAACTGGCAACACGACCTGAACATCGGGTCGGTGGTCCGCACGGCGAATGCGTTCCTGGCATCAGCAGTTCACATCGTCGGCCGGCGCCGCTGGAACCGCCGGGGGGCGATGGTCACCGACCGCTACCAGCACGTCGTCCATCACCCGGACGTCGACGCCTTGCTGGCGTGGGCCCACGAGCGCGAGCTGAGCGTGTTGGCGGTCGACAATCTGCCCGGCGCGGTGCCGATCGAGACCTACGATCTACCGGACGGCTGCATGTTCCTGTTCGGCCAGGAAGGGTCCGGGCTATCGGCCCCAGCCCGCGAAGGCGCCGACACGGTTCTGTCCATTGCCCAGTTCGGGTCGACCCGATCGATCAACGCCGGGGCAGCCGCAGCGATCGCTATGCATGCGTGGGTGCGCCGCCACCGCTTCGGCCAGCTCCCTTCTCCGTGATCAGAGAACGGCGAGTTGCTGTGCCAAGGTGAGCGAATGAGCGAACGCGTGGTCGTGATCGGCGGCGACGCCGGCGGGATGAGTGCGGCGTCCCAAGCGCTGCGGACGGCGAAAAAACACGGGCGGACGCTGGACATCGTGGTGCTCGAACGCGGCCACTGGACCTCGTACTCCGCGTGTGGAATCCCGTACTGGGCGGCGGGCACCGTCGACGGCCCGGACGAACTCGTCGCCCGAACGCCGGAGGAACACCGGAGGAGGGGAGTGGATGTCCGCATGCGGACCGAGGCGGTGCGGATCGACCTTGGCCGGCGCGCCGTCGAGTTCGTCGACCGGGAGGACGAAAGGCACGGGTCGGTGGAGTTCGACCACCTTGTGGTCGCCACGGGCGCCGACCCCATCCGACCGGACGTTCCCGGCATCGACAGCAGCGGCATCCACGGTGTGCAGACACTCGACGACGGCGCGGCCTTGCTCGACCGGTTGGCGAAGGATGACCCGAAGCGGGCAGTGATCATCGGCGGCGGATACATCGGGATCGAGATGGCCGAGGCCATGGTTCGGCGCGGCCTGGACGTGACGGTCATCGACAAGGCGGCCGAGCCCATGTCCTCGCTGGACCCGGACCTCGGCCGCCAGGTGCACGAGGCCATGGAGGCCATGGGCATCGAGGTGGAGACCGACACGCCGGTCGAAGGCTTCGAGGCAGGAGACGACGGCTCGGTTCAGGCGGTGGTCGCGGGCGGACGCAGTTTTCCCGCCGACATCGTGGTGCTCGGCATCGGCGTCAACCCGGCCACATCACTGGCCGAGGACGCCGGCCTGCCGATCGGTGAACATGGCGGGCTGCGCGTCGATGACCGGATGCGGGTGGAGGGATACGACGGCATCTGGGCCGCCGGCGACTGCGTCGAGACCTTCGACCGGGTCGCTCGCGCGCCGGTATATGTCCCACTGGGAACGCACGCCAACAAGCAGGGCCGGGTTCTCGGCACGAACGTGGCCGGCGGCGATGCCATCTTTCCCGGCGTGGTTCGCACGGCCATCAGCAAGGTCTGTGACCTCGAGGTGGCGCGTACGGGGATGCGGGAAAAGGACGCTCAACGCGCCAGCCTGGACTACATCACGGCGACCACCGAGTCGACGACCCGGGCCGGCTATTTTCCGGGAGCCGAGCCGATGACGGTGAAGGTCCTGGCGGAGAACCAAAATGGCCGGCTGCTCGGCGCACAGATCGTCGGCCGGAAGGGCTCGGCCAAGCGGATCGATGTCTTCGCTCTGGCCCTGTGGACTGAGCTGACTGTTGGCGAGCTTGCTCAGGTCGACCTGTCGTATGCCCCGCCCTTCTCGCCGGTCTGGGATCCGGTGCTCATCGCCGCCCGCAGGGCCGCCGAGCTGCTCTGATCAGGCCGACGTTGCAGCCGCTAGGCGGACTGGGACGGTTCCTTCATCCCGGTTGTGAAGATCGTTGTGATGCGTATCGGCACGATCAGGCGTGGGGGACTGGATCACGACGATCTTCACGACGGCGGATGGTGCCGAACGCTGGAGAACTGGAGAAGCTCTGCAGGCTCACCGCACCCAGGTGAACAGGGGATCGCCTGCGGCAAGGGCGCCCGACTCCCGCACACCCGACAACGCCGACGGCGGCGCGTCGAGGGCGACCACGGGACAGACGGCGGATCGGCCGCCGGCCTCGACCTCGGCCGGATTCCAGGCGACCACGGCCTCACCCGATGCGATTTCGACACCCTCGGCCACGAGCAGATCGAAGCCCTCGCCTGCCAGTTGGATGGTGTCGATGCCGAGATGGACGAGTACGCCGGCGCCGTCGGCGGTTTGTACGACGTAGGCGTGCGGATGGAGCTTGACGAGCTTCCCGGCGACCGGCGACACCGCGACCACCTGACCGACGCGAGCCGGATCGATTGCCGCCCCGGGACCGACGAGCGCGGCGGCGAATACCGGATCCGGTACCTCCCGCAGCGGCAGGGCCCGGCCGCCGACCGGTGCAAGCACCACCGTGACTGGGCGCGAGGTCACATCAAGTCGTCGATGTCGGACGCAATGGTGTCGGCTTGTGGCCCGACAACGACCTGAACAGCGCGCCCGGACCGAAGTACCCCGTGCGCGCCGGCTGCCTTCAGCGCATGCTCGTCGATCAGCCGCGGATCTTCGACCTCGGCCCGCAGGCGGGTAATGCAGGGCTCGATCAGGATGACGTTCTCAGCCCCGCCGAGAGCGGCGAGGATGTCCTCGGCGATACTCATCGTCCTCCTTTGAATCAGCCTGCGTCGGCCGGGTCGGTCTGAGTGATCTTGGACAATCCGCGAGGCGCGTCGGGGTCGAGCCCGAGCCTACGGGCCAGCCCCTCGGCGACGAGCTGAGCCGGTACAACCAGCGCCAGCGGCGCGACCAGCTCGGGCAGGTCCGGACCCGCAAGTGCGACATCGCACGCTGCAGCGAACGTTGCATCCCCGCCGATCCCGATGGTCGCCGCCACACCTCGGGAACGCAGGTCATCGGCCAGGTCGGTCATGCCCTCGACGATCGGCCCGTCGGCCGCGGACACGAGCACGGCCACGTGGTCGGCGTCGACAACGGCAATCGGGCCGTGCCGCAGATCGGCATAGGACAGGCCACGCACCGGCCGAAGGCAGGTCTCCTCGAGCTTGAGTGCAGTCTCCAGGGCGGTACCGAACACGATGCCGCGGCCGCTGACCAGCGTTTCGATGCTCGGCGCAAGTCGATCAACCGCCTCCTCGACACCTGCGCGGGCCCGGACCAACCGCTCGACCTCGCCCGGAACTCGGTCGAGGTGGCGATCCAGGGCCGTCTGATCCTTGGCCAGCGCACCCGCCAGCACCGCCATCGCGGCGAGCTGCGTGGTGTACGACTTCGTGGCCGGGACGGCGAGTTCAGGTCCAGCCTGGGTGATCAAGGCGACGTCGGCCGCGGTCGCCAACGCGCTTCCGTCACCGTTCGTGACCGCGACAGTCCGTGCGCCGCAGCGCCTGGCCCACTCGAGGGTGTCCACGATCTCCTCGGTTTCACCCGACTGCGACACGCACACGACGACGGCGTATGACAGGTCGAGCGTCGCCTCGTAGTGCGTTGCGACGCTCGGTGCCGCGAGCCCGGCTGGGTGCCCAGAGTGGACCTCGATCAGGTATCGGCCATAGATGGCCGCGTTGTCCGACGACCCGCGGGCGACGAACAGCACGTTGCGCCCGCCGGCCGCGAGCGCGGCGATCTCACCTCGGAGCGGTCGCAGTGCGTCGAGGGTCCGGGAGATCGCCTCCGGTTGTTGGGCGATCTCGCGTGCCATCATCGTCTCGCTCACGTCGCGGACCGTACCTCGTCGGCCAGATCGACCGGACGCGGCTGGACAGCCGGCTGGGTTGAGACACTGACCTGGATCAGCTCGGACCAGTCGGGAGGTTCCGCGTGTCGGTGACCACTGCTTCGACCACGCGTGGCAGCCGGGGAATCCCGGGCTTGCCCCAGTTGCAACGAATCGGACGCAGTCTGATGCTGCCGATCGCGGCGTTGCCGGCGGCCGCGCTGTTGCTGCGGCTGGGCCAGCCGGACATGCTTGGCGAGCACGGCCTGGCGAGCGTTCTCGGCCGCTGGCTGGAGCCGGTTGCCGACGTGATCGGAGCCGCGGGCGGAGCGCTGTTCGCCAACCTGCCGCTGCTGTTCGCGGTCGGGGTCGCGATCGGTTTCGCGCGAAAGTCCGACGGATCGACAGCTCTGGCCGCCGTGGTCGGCTACGTGGTGTTCAAGGCGGTCACCGACGCCATGTCGCCGTACATCCTGGGCGAGGCATCGGAGGGCGAGGAACAGGAACTGATCAACTTCAGTGTGCTCGGCGGGTTGATCATCGGCCTGGTCACGGCACTGCTCTGGCAGCGGTACTACCGGATCAAACTGCCGCCGTATCTGGCGTTCTTCGGCGGGCGCCGGTTCGTGCCGATCGTCACTGCCTTCGTCGCGCTGGTCATCGCCGTGGCGATGAGCTTCGTCTACAAGCCCTTCGACAGCGCACTGTATGAACTGAGCAAATGGGTTACCCAGAACGACGTGCTCGGCGGCGGTGTCTACGGCACGCTGAACCGGCTGCTGATACCCCTCGGGCTGCACCACATCCTCAACTCGTTCCCTTGGTTCACCCTGGGCGAGTACACAACCGACAGCGGCGCCGTCGTCACCGGAGACATCGCCCGGTTCCTCAGTGGCGATCCGACGGCGGGACCGTTCATGACCGGCTTCTTCCCGATCATGATGTTCGCCCTGCCAGCTGCGGGGTTGGCGATCTGGCAGACCGCTCGGCCGGCGCAGAAAAAGATCGTCGGCGGCATCATGCTCTCCGCGGCACTCACCTCGTTTGTCACCGGTGTGACGGAACCGCTCGAGTTCTCGTTCCTGTTCGTCGCGTTCCCGCTGTACGTGCTGCACGCCGTCCTGACGGGAACCTCGCTGGCGTTGGTCAACGCACTCGGCGTCCGGGACGGCTTCGGCTTCTCGGCGGGAGCGATCGACTACCTACTCAACTACCGGATCGCCGAACGACCGCTGCTGCTGATCCTGATCGGGTTGGTCTACGCGGTCATCTACTACCTGTTGTTCCGCTGGGTGATCACCCGCTGGAACCTGCGAACGCCCGGTCGTGAGGACACCCCCGAGGCGACGGAGGCGGCACTGGGCGTCGAGGCCGCAGAGCTGGTCGAGGCAGGGGTAGGCGCGAGTGCCATGGGGCCAGCCGGCGGTGTCGACGCGGCTGGAGGGTTGTCCACGTCATCTGAACCAGTCGACGGGAGAAAGCCTCCAGTCGCGGAAGAGTAGGGGCCATGGTCGAAGTCGTCGGGATCGGGGTGAGTCACGGCCGTGCGGTAGGCCCCGTCGTGCGCATGCCCGACCCGGTCGTCGAACCGCCACTTGGCCCGGCGGTGGCTGACGGCGCCAGCGCCGCAGCACTCGCCGAACGAATCACCGTTGCCAGTGGACGGGTTCGCGACGACCTGATGGCTCGGGCAGCGAAGGCGCGCGGCGAGGGCAAGGCGGTTCTCGAGGCGGCGGCGCTGATGGCCGTCGATCCGACCATGCTCAGGGAAGCTCGGCTACGGGTACCGGGCCTGGGGTCACCGGCGCGAGCGGTATGGGATGCCGCTGGCGAATTCGCCGCTGGGCTGACCTCGCTCGGTGGGTATCTCGCCGAGCGAGCCCGTGACGTCGCCGACGTCCGCGACCGGATCATCGCCGAGCTGTCTGGGTTGCCTGCGCCGGGGATCCCGGACCGCTCGGGGCCGTACGTTCTCGTTGCCCGTGACCTGGCGCCGGCTGACGTCGTCATGCTGGATCCGGCGACGTGCGTGGCGGTTGTCACGGCCGACGGCGGGCCGACATCGCACGCCGCGATCCTGCTTCGGTCGATCGGCTTGCCGGCGGTGGTGGCGGCCCGGGGGGTGCTCGAACTCGCGGATGGCACTGTCGTCCTGGTAGACGGTTCGGCCGGAACACTGCTGACGGATCCGAGCCCGGCGCAGGTCGAGCGAGCGCGCAAGGCTCCCCGGCGTGTCCGTACCTTCGACGGGCTGGGGCAGACCGCCGATGGCCGGCGAATACGGCTGATGGCCAATGTCGGCGACCCGGCTCAGGTCGGTGTGGCCGTCGACGCGGCCGCGGAGGGGGTCGGGTTGTTTCGGACCGAGTTCTGCTTCCTCGACTGTCACCAAGGCCCCACAGTCGACGAGCAGGTCTCGGCTTACCGCCAGGTATTTGCGGCGTTTCCCGGTCAGCGTGTCGTGGTGCGAACCCTGGACGGGGGCGCGGACAAACCCTTGCCGTTCCTCGATCACCCCCGTGAGCCGAATCCCGCCCTCGGCATCAGGGGGGTGCGAATCGGCGCGCGCTCTCCGCAGGTCGTCGAGGGTCAGCTCACCGCAATTGCCCGGGCAGCCCGGCGCGAGCGGGCCGAGGTCTGGGTCATGGCGGCAATGATCGCGACGGCCGGCGAAACCGCTGACTTCGTCGCCCGGTGCGAGGAATTCGGGCTCGAGGAAGCGGGCATCATGATCGAGGTGCCTGCGGCGGCGCTGTCGGCGCCGCGGCTTCTCCAGACGGCTCGGTTCGCCAGCGTCGGCACAAATGACCTGGCGCAGTACACGATGGCTGCCGATCGGAATGTCGGCGACTTGGCACCGCTCACCGACCCCTGGCAGCCTGCGGTCCTCCGTCTGGTCGAGTTGACCGGTCAGGCCGGCGTGGAGTGTGAGCGGCCGGTAGGAGTTTGTGGGGAAGCGGCTGCGGACCCGGCGCTGGCCTGCGTTCTGGTGGGGCTCGGTGCATCGAGCCTGTCGATGACCCCGCAGGCGATCCCGGATGTCGCCGCTGCGTTACGGGCGGTCACGTACGACGAATGCGTTCGGCTAGCCCGCCTTGCAGTGGTCGCGCCGGACGCGCGGCAGGCTCGCCAGGCAGTCCGATCTGAGCTACCCGCTTTCGGGGAGCTTGGTCTCTGACAGTTCCGCGCGGCGGGCCCTGACCGCCGGACCCATCGACAGCACGACCGCGGCCGAGGCGATGCTGACCACCAGGCAGCCTGCCCACAGGGTTGTCTCGCCGTAGTTCTGGAATACCTGCGTGCCGACCAACGGTGCGACGAAAGCCGCTGCCCCGAACGACATGCCGATGACGCCGTTGTACCGGCCACGTAGATGGGCCGGAGCGATGTCGGCGACCATCGCCGGCCCGACCGCGTTGAAGCCGATCTCGCCGATCGTCCAGACGACGACCGTGAGCATGTAGAACGGGACCGACGACGCCCACGCGGTCAAGCCGAACCCGACGCCCATGATCACCGTCGATACCGCAAGCGTCGGTATACCGGGCAGCCTGTCGATGACACGTAGCACACCGAGCTGAGCCACGACGACCACGATGGGGTTCACGGCATAGATGAGTCCGTACACCTCGGGACCGAGATCATCGGCGGCGACCGCCAGCGGCAGCGTGACGAAGCTTTGCATGTACACGATCGTTCCGAGCAGGATCGCAATCGCCAGTGTGAGCAGCAGACCGTCGCGAACCGCTATGCCGTAGCCTCCTCGCTCTCCGGGTTGCTGCGCGGGCCGGGTCTCCGGCACCTTTCGCGCAATCAGCACGGCGAAGGCGAGACAGGTGGCAGCGTCGACAATGAACAACAGCCAATACGAGCGCGTCGCGAGCAGGCCACCGGTGACGCCGGCGACGGCCACTCCCAGGTTGATCGCCCAGTACAGCAAGGCGAACGCCTTTGCTCGGTTCTCCGGCGCCACCAGGTCGGCGATCATGGCCGAGACCGCTGGGCGGTACAGGTCGATGGTCAGCCCGGACAGGCACGCCGCCAGGCCGATCAGGACGAGGTCACGCACCGAGGCGAGCAGTATGAAACTCGCCGCCGAGCCGATCATGCCGCCGACCAAGGTCGCCCGGCGTCCGAAGCGGTCGGCGAGGTAACCGCCGATCGGCTGCGAGGCGAATGCGCCGACGCCGAACGCGGCGAGCACCAGACCGACGATGGACGGCTCGAGGTCTCGCGGCCCGGCCAGGTACAGCGCCAGGAACGGTTCGACCATGTACCCGAGCCGGTTCACGAATGCGCCAGCCAGCAGGTACCAGAACGATTCCGGCAGCCCGGCGCTGGTCCCCGCCCACCACCGCGACAGTCGGCTACCCGACCCGTGCGGTGTCATGTCCATGTCACGGGAACGCTAGCCGCCACCCCCGACATCGCCGCGCCCTTCGTCCAACGCCGGAATGACCAGGTGATGGCTCCGCTTTGCGGCCCCGGGGTCAGCTGGCGGGCGCGTCGAGATCCCGTTCCAGCAGCGCGGACAGGGCGTCCAGCGCAGTGTCTGCACCTTCGCCTTCTGCAGCGAGCACGACCTCGTCGCCGTACGAGACACCCAACGTCATGATCGACAAGATGCTGGCGGCGTTGACCGGTGCACCATCCGGCTTGCGAATGGTCACCGAGACCGGCTGCTCGGCCGCTGCCTTGACGAAGACCGCTGCCGGGCGGGCATGCAAGCCGACCTTGCTCGCCACGACGGCGGTGCGTTCGGGCACGCTGACTCCTCGGGATGACCTGTCGGCAACGCCTGAGCGAGGCTATCGCCCAACCATCGGACGCCGCGGTGCATGTGCCGGCGGCGTCGCGGAATACTGAGCCGCAGAGTTGCCCCGACGCCCAACGCAAGGAGCCCTCATGCCCATCGCCACCCCGGAGAAGTACGCCGAGATGCTCGACCGGGCCAAGTCGGGTGCGTTCGCGTACCCGGCGATCAACCTGACGTCGTCGCAAACCCTCAATGCCGCACTGCGCGGGTTCGCCGAAGCCGAAAGCGACGGCATCGTCCAGGTGTCGACCGGTGGTGCGGAATACCTGTCCGGCCCAACTGTCAAGGACATGGTGGCCGGCGCTTCAGCTCTGGCCGCCTTCGCCTACGAAGTGGCGGGCAACTACGACGTCCAGATCGCGTTGCACACCGACCACTGCCCCAAGGACAAGCTCGACACCTTCGTCCGCCCGCTGCTGGCGATCTCGACCGATCGCGTGGCCAACGGGGAGCCGCCGCTGTTCCAGTCGCACATGTGGGACGGATCGGCGGTGCCACTGGAGGAGAACCTGCAGATCGCGGAGGAACTGCTCGCCGCAGCCGCCAAGGCAAACGTTGTACTCGAGATAGAGGTGGGGGTCGTGGGCGGCGAGGAGGACGGTGTCTCGCACGAGATCAACGAGAAGCTGTACTCGACCGCCGAAGACGGGCTTGCTACGGCAGCCGCACTAGGAACCGGGGAGAAGGGCCGGTACATCACGGCACTTACCTTCGGCAATGTTCACGGCGTGTACAAGCCGGGGAACGTGCAGCTGCGGCCCGACATCCTGGCAGATATTCAGCGGGCCGTTGGTGACAAGACAGGTGTCGAGAAGCCATTCGACCTCGTCTTCCACGGAGGGTCGGGATCGTCGCTGGAAGAGATCCGGACGGCCCTCGACCACGGCGTCGTCAAGATGAACATCGACACCGACACCCAGTACGCATTCACTCGGCCTGTCGCAGCACACATGTTCACCAAGTACGACGGTGTGCTCAAGGTCGACGGCGAGGTCGGCGACAAGAAGTCTTACGACCCACGAGCGTGGGGCAAGGCCGCTGAAGCCGGTATGGCGGCTCGGGTAGTCGAGGCGTGCGAGGCGCTGCGCTCGGCGGGCCAGCGGCTGAAATGACGGGCACGAGCTGAGGCCGCCGGAATCGTCCCCTGCAGCGTTCCCGGCGGCCTCAGCCTCTATGATGCATCGCGCATCATGATCAATTCGGCACTTTAGTGACACTGGCGCTAACCTGCCAACTGTGACCTCTCCCACGCCCATTTCCCCGTTGGAGAACTTCGGCGTCGGCGCCCGTGGTGATCGGCTATATCGGTCCGTGCTCCGGGAGGGCCGGATGACTGTCTCGGTGCTCGCCGAGCAGCTTGGCTGGAACCTTGCGGAGGTAGAAGCGGAGCTTGCCCCGCTGGTCGAACTGGGTCTCCTCGCGCAAGCTGACGGGCTGGTCTTCGCCTTGTCGCCGCATCTCGCGCTGGGCCGGCTCAGCGAAATCGAGGCACGCACCCTGTTGGATCGGGAGCGTGCCCTGACGAGTCTACGGGCCGCTATCCCGGACTACGCGGCCGAGGAGCGCGGCGCCGAATTCGTGGGCTCCGCCCTGCAGCCCGTCGAGGTCCACACCGGCCCCGAGGTCGGTGCGGTGGTCGATGCGCTGATCCGCAGCACCACGGGCGAGGTACTCCTGATCCACACGGTGGAGTGGCTGGACCGCCCGGGCTGGCCCAAACAGGACACCTTGATCGCGCGGGAAGCCGCTGGTGGACGCGGAGTTCGCAGCATCTACCCGACCGAGGCGCTGCATCGGCCGCAGTGGCTGGAAGCTGTGCGTATGTGGGCCGACCTCGGTGAGGATGTCCGGTTGCTGCCGTCACCGCCCGCGCGGTTGATGGTCTTCGGAGACCAGGCAGCGCTCGTTCCGTTGGAGTGGGGCAGCTCTCCGGTCCGACGAGTCATCGTGCGGACCCGTGGCGTGGTGGATGCCCTGCGGTTGTTGTTCGAGGTGCTGTGGCGGCAGGGTGCCCCGATGCCGGGCACGCAACCGGCCGGCGACCGGCGAAACCTGCAAGTGCTCCGGCTGCTGGCGGCTGGTGCGAAGGACGAGACCATCGCCCGGCAGTTGGGGCTCTCCCTGCGGACTGTTCGTCGACGGGTGGCTGAGCAGATCAGCGAGCTGGGCGCTACGACCCGGTTCCAAGCTGGTGTGGAGGCGGCCCGGCGCAAGCTGATCTGACGTGGATACCCTCACTGCGGGGCGTGCCCGCTCCCGCGTATCCCACCAGTCGCCCCGTCTCGTCCACGGAAGGGACCTTCAGTCGTGCCTGCGATCGTGCTGGTCGGCGCCCAGTGGGGCGACGAAGGCAAGGGCAAGGCGACCGACCTGCTCGGCAGCACCGTCGACTACGTGGTCAAGTTCAACGGCGGCAACAACGCTGGGCACACCGTTGTGATCGACGGCGAGAGGTATGCGCTGCACCTGCTCCCGTCCGGCATCCTCACCCCGGGTGTCATCCCGGTGATCGGAAACGGTGTGGTGATCGATCTCGGCGTGCTCTTCGACGAAATCGACGCGCTCGAGGCGCGCGGCGTCGAGACGTCGGCGCTCGTCGTCAGCGCCAACGCACACCTGATCACGCCGTACAACCGCACCCTGGACAAAGTGACCGAGCGCTTCCTCGGCAGCCGTCGCCTGGGGACGACCGGACGGGGTATCGGGCCGACGTACGCGGACAAGATGTCGCGAGTAGGGATCCGCGTCCAAGACCTGTTCGACGAGAAGATCCTGCGACAGAAGGTCGAAGGCGCGCTGGAACAGAAGAACCAGCTCCTGGTGAAGGTGTACAACCGGCGGGCGATGACCTCGGACGATGTGGCTGATGACTTGCTGGGCTTCGCCGAGCGGCTGCGGCCGATGGTGGCCGACACGGCAGCGATGCTGTCTCGGGCACTCGACGAGGGACGGACCGTGCTGCTCGAAGGCGGACAGGCAACGCTGCTGGACGTCGACCACGGGACCTATCCGTTCGTCACGTCGTCTAACCCGACGGCGGGAGGCGCATGTACCGGGTCGGGTATCCCGCCGACTCGAGTCGACCGGGTGGTGGCGGTGATCAAGGCATACACGACTCGGGTGGGCGAGGGTCCCTTCCCGACCGAACTGCATGACACCGACGGCCGCCAACTGCGCGACACCGGCGCCGAGTACGGCACCACGACCGGACGGGCCCGCCGGTGCGGTTGGTTCGACGCCGTGCTGGGGCGGTATGCGGCGCGCATCAACGGCGTCACCGATTTCGTGCTCACCAAGCTGGACGTGCTGACCGGCCGGGACAAGATCCCGATATGTGTCGCCTATGACATCGGCGGGATCCGCCACGACGACATGCCCATGACGCAGACCGAGTTCCACCACGCCATACCGGTGTACGAATACGTCGACGGGTGGGGGGAGGACATCTCCGGCGCCCGATCGATCGCGGACCTTCCGCGGGCCGCACGTGATTACGTCTCCACGGTGGAAGAGCTGTGTGGAGCTCCGGTATCTGCCATCGGCGTCGGACCCGGGCGGGAGCACACGGTTCTCGCTCGGCCATTGATTTCTTGAGCTCATGCGGAGGCCTTCCTCGTCACGGCCGTCCTCGTTGTTGCTGGGTGCGGAAACGGCGACGCGCAAGGTGACGATGCACTCGCGAGCTACATTCCGTTGGGTGACGGCTTCCGGTGGGTGACGGTGGGACACCCGAGCCAACTCGAGCTGGAGATCACCCTGATGCTTCCCGGCCCTCCCCTCGACGACGAGATGGCAGACGCCGTCCGGCACGCCTTGGACAAGGGCAAGATGGGCGGCATCGGGTTACACACCGACGACTGCCACAAGACATACGAACCGCTGTTCGACCTCGGTGACGGTGTGGCCGCCGTCGCCTTCTGGGCCGCATGACGAGCAATGGCACCGATGGCTAACGACGGTCGGCCCTGGCCACCGGATTGACCCAGCGCACCTGGGGAAAACGCGCAAAGTCGGAGTCTGCCGAGCAGACGCCGAGCCCGTGTTCGATCGCCAGGGCTGCTAGATGGGCGTCTGTGACGAGATTGCCACGGATGTCGTTGGCCGTGATCAGGCGGCCCAGAACCTCACCGTGGCGTTCGGTCGGAACCGGCACCCAGGCCACGTCGGCCGCCAGCCAGTTCTCAACGTGCCGCCAGGCGTCGGCTGCACTCAACGGCTGAGCAACGGCGCGCGGGTGGGTGGCAGTGCGCAGAAACGCGACGAGTGACTGCCACGGCAATCCGACCCAGCCGGGACCGTTCAGCGCCCGTTCGAGCCAGTCCCTCGCGAGGTCATGAAAGCGGCTCGTCCGGTCGGTGGCGTACAACAAGATGTTCGCGTCGACGATCACCGGTTGACACTCGACTCGTCGTCCTCGAGCAGCTCCAGGGCCTCAGCGACGTTGGACACGTCGATCCGGAGGCCGAGATCGAACGAATCCTGCTTGAACACCTGGCGCTGTTGCCGCTGGCGAAGCCCGGCCCGTGCCAACTCGTTGAGCGCTTCGCTCGGCCCGATGTGCCGCTCGTCGCGAAGCTGTCGAACAGCCGCAGCGACGTCGTCGTCGAGCGTGACTGTCGTTCTCATGCGCCCAACGTAGCATCATGATGCTATGACGATCGCATCCGTATGCGACCTGTCTGGTACGGGTCGCGGGAGGCGGTGAAAACAAGGATCGCCGCCACCACAGCCATGCCGGCCCACAGTGTGGTGCTGGCCGCCCAACCGTCGTGGATGGGGAAGATGGGCACTGAATGTGGCGGTGGGTTGAAGATGATTACGCCGAGCATTCCGGCGCCAAGGACGGATGCGACCATTTCGCCCGGCTCGACGCGTCCGATGAGCCGAAGGACGGCGGCGAACGCCACCGCGACGGCGAGAACTCCCGCGCCTTCGACCAGCAGGGCGCCCGCCGAGGTCACGACATTGCGTAACTCCAGCGCAAGGACGCCGAGGACCCAGACCGCGAGGGGAACTGCGACTGCCGTTGTGCGGATGACGGTGCGGCGTTGCCGGGTGTTGGGCACCGCGTCGACAGCGGCGGCGGCCGGCTCGTCGAGGACGAACGCCGCGGCGGCGGCCAGCGAGATCAGTGCCAGCCGGACCTGGGGCAGCGGTGGACCGTCGTCGGCAAAGGCGACGCAGCCGGCGAGGATGGCTGCACCGATTGCCGACCCGCCGAGGACCGTTCTCCAGTCGACGCCTCGCACTGTCATAGCGGGAGCCGAGTCGGGTCCCCGGCCGCGGCCAGGCCGAGGCTTGCGACGGCGAGACCGGCGAGGATCACCAGCAGGCGAACCAGTCGGGATCGTTGCCGCCCGGACGCCTCGTGGAGCATGGCTGCGGTCGCCGCTAGCCCGCATAACAGGGTGATGTAGACGAGGTACCACCCGGGCGACCCGCCGGCGATCCAGGGTGGCTCGCCTTGGCCGTCCGAGGACTCCCAAAGCGTGAAAGGGGCGTTCAGGCGGACCAGGTTGCTGAGCCGGGACGCCGGCATCGCCAAGCCGCACCCGCTGCGAGAACGGACCAACCGACCAGACCGACGGCAGCGAGCAGGCCGGCACCGGGGAACCGGGTCCAGCGCCCGACCAGCACCCCGACCAGCGGGCCGCCGACGGCATACACCACTGCGGCGGCGTAGACAAAGGCTTGTTCGGCCGTGCTGATCGCAACCGTCTCAGCTGCCGGCCAGATCGACATGGCCACATACGTCCACGTGACCCAGGCGACGGCAACAGCACCGGGCACGAGGCAGGCCAGGCACAGCGCGGCGGTCCGAGTGACGCTGTTGGTCGGTGCCGCGTTGACCGCATCGGTGGAGGGAGCCGTCGACCGAGTCAGCCCGTGTGCCACGAACACCCCGAGCACGCCCAAGAAGAACGCGGGTATGACGGTGGACGCACCGGACCTGACGTCGAGTCCGCCGTTGGACCCGGTGGCTGTCACATAGATCAACAGCGCCACGCCGATGAGGAACAGTGGGTGCCGGGCGTACCGGCGGGCCTCCACACCGGCGAGCGTGCGCAGCGTCTGCGCTCGCGGCGGGAGGCGCAGCACGCTCGGCCAGCGCGGTCATGACGTCACCGCCGTTGCCAATGCGCTGTTGCCGAGCAGCAGGAGGTACGCGTCCTCGAGCGTGGGCTCGGCGAGTTCGGCGCCGGGCGGAGCGGCGTCGCCGACGTTGCGATGGCGCCCGGTCCCGGTCCGCCAGGAAGCGCGGGCGGCCTGGTCGGGGGCGTCGGCCAGCCAAACCCGGCCGGCAGCGGTCGCGACCAGGTCGAGCACTGTGCCGTCGAACCGAATCTTGCCCTGGTCGAGCACCACGACCCGGTCGCACAGCGCCGCGACGTCCTCGGTCTGGTGAGTGGACAGCAGCACGGTGGAGCGCTCGCCGGCGTGCGAGAGCACTTGCCGCAGCGATACCCGCTGCCCTGGGTCGACGCCAGTGGTCGGCTCGTCGAGCAGCAACAGGTCGGGGTCGCCGAGCAGGGCTTGCGCCAGCGCCACACGGCGGCGCTGCCCGCCGGACAGCGCGCGGATGCGTTTCGTGGCGACGTCGCCGAGATCTACCAGGTCCAGGACCCGACGTACCTCGTCGTGCCGCCGCGTCCTCGATGTCCATTCCTTGAGTACGGCCAGGTAGTCGACAAACGCGAACCCGGTGAACCCGCGGGGAAAGCCCATCTCCTGCGGCAGGTATCCCAGCCGGCGCCGGACTTCGGCCAGCGCGTCGGGCGTGGACGGTGTGCGGCCGAGCAGCCGCACCTCGCCACTGGTCGGGGCTAGCACCGTGGCGAGGATCCGCAACAAGGTGGTCTTGCCGGCACCGTTCGGCCCCAGCAACCCGGTGACGCCGGGCCTCAACGAGACGTCGACGGCGTCCAGCGCGGTGGTGCCGCGGTACCGCTTCGTGATTCCGGTGAGTTCGACGGTGGTGACGGCGGTCATGACAGGCTCCTGAGTGTCGTGACGCGGTGGATCCGGAGGCGGAGCACGACCGTCGCGGCAACACCGACGGTTGCGTAGATCAACAGCAGCGCGGGATCGAGAACGGCTGCCGGGTTGTCGTCGATGGCAGCCGCCCCGACCGCGCAAACCCACACGATCCCGAGGCCGACACCAATGACGGTGGGCCTGATCCAGGTCGAAGCGGCCAAAATCACCGCCGTGAACGCCAGCGCTGGGAGCAGCCAGGAGACCGCGGTCCACGAGAGCGCCGGTAGGAGCAGCGCCGCCGCCAGCACCAGCGGCAGGGATGTCGCCAGCACGGCACCGGTGCGGAGCAACAGCAGCCGGGCCGCGGAGTAGGGAACGGCGACTCCGACCTCGTAGGACGGGTCCACGTCCGGCCCGTACGCGAAGGCCACGCCCGCCACCGGTACCAGCGGGGCTACCAGCAGGAACAGGGCCAGCCCGCGGCTACCCCCGTTGGCCGCGGACAGACCGACGAACCCAAGCGTTGCGGCAAGACCGAATAGCCAGGACGTCCGTAGGGAGGGAGCGACCGCGACGAGCAGCGCGTCCGGTTCGGACACCCCGAGACGGATCAGCATCCGTTGCACCAGGCTCGGTGCGGGCGCTTGGGCCTGCTCCTGGATCCGCGTCCACACCAGGTCCAGCGGCGTAGCGTCGACATGTGCGGAGATCCGAGCACGGCAGTCGGCGCAGTGAATCAGGTGTTGTTCGAGCGAGGCGCCCTGCACCGCACCGGCGTCACCGCGCACATACAGCGCTAGCAGGTCGTCCGCGGCGTGCCACGTCGTGGTCATGTCATTCCCTCCGCCAGGTCTTGTCGCAGATGGGCCTTGGCCCGGTGCAAGCGGGACTTCACTGTGTTCTCCGGGATGCCCAGCAGCCGAGCGGCCTCACGGGTCGAGAGCCCGTCGAGCACGATGGCCTGAACGACGGCGCGCATCTCCGGTGAGAGCCTCAGCAGCGCACTGCCCAGGTCGCCGTACTCGACGCCGAGCAGCACCTTTTCTTCCGCGCTGAGCTCCGGCGGCCGAGCAGCCTCGACCTTTTCCAGCGGTAGGACCAGTGCATCGCGATGCCCCCGAAGGCGTGACACCAGCCGGCGTGCGGCGATGCCCCACAGCCACGCGGCGACCTCCCCGTCCCCGCGCCAGTGCTCGGCGCCCTTCCACAGAGCAAGGAAGGTGTCTTGAAGCACGTCGGCGACCGCATCAGGGCTGTTGCATCGCCGGGTCAGCCGCGCGGAGAGCCACGGTGCGTGCCGGTCGTACAGCATCCGCATGGCGCCCAGGTCCGCGCCCGCCACGGCCGCCAGCAGCTCCGGGTCGCCCAGTGCCGCGTCGGCCTGCATACCACGACTGTCGCATCGGACGCCGCGAAAGGTTCCCCTTGCCGCGGAACCAGCTCAAAGGCCGCGAGCGACCATGTCCAGGGTGCGTTGGAGCACGGCCTCCCGCGCGTCTTCGGGCAGGTCCGCAAGCGGGCCATCGAGGATCAGCCGGGCCAGCCCATGCACCGTGGACCAGGCCGCGAACTCGGCCAGCGGCCTCCTGTCGGCGGGCAGGTATCCCGTCGTCACGAGGTCGTCAACGGCATGGCGCAGCATCGAGAACGACGCGTCCTCTTCCCTCTTCGCCTCGCCGCCCTCCTCGCCGAACGCGGTGCGGAACAGTCCGGGTTCGGCCAATGCGACGCGCAGGTACGCGCGGCCGATTGCGTAAAGGCGCTGAAGTGCGTCGTCAGCGGCGTCCCCGGTCGCACGCACGTGAGCCAACTCGGCCCGCATTCCATCGGCCAGAGCGTCGAACGCACATTCCTTGACCGCCTGCAGCAGCTCGTCGGCGTTGGCGAAGTGCCGGTAGGCAGCCGTCGGAGTCACCCCGACTTCACGGGCCGCGGGTCGGACGCCGACCGCATGGGGTCCGGCGTGCTCGGCGAGCTTTGCTCCCGCGGCGATCAGAGCATTGCGCAGGTCGCCGTGGTGGTACGTGGTCCGGGTCGTCGTCGCCTTCACAGGCACCTCCTTCCGGCCAGATGTTGACAGGGGCCAACATCAGTGGCAAGTTTACATACGCAAAGTTTACATACGCAAAGTTGCTTGCCGTCAACATCGAATGAGCGGTGGGCACAGGTGAGGGAGAACGACCATGTTGGAACGTTTGGCGATCTTCGTGGTTCGGCACGCCCGGCTGGTGCTCGTCGCCTGCGTCGTCCTCCTGGCGGCCGTGGCGTACGTCGGTGTCGGTGCCTTCGAGAAGCTGCAGACCGGCGGCTTCGACGACCCGGCCGCCGAGTCCACGACCGCCGCCGAGCTGCTCGAGCAGAGATTCGCCGGCGAGTCCGATCTGGTCCTCGTGGTTCGCGCCGAGACCGGCACGGTCGACGACGGACCTGCCGCCGACTCCGGTGTCGCGCTTTCTGATCGGCTCGCCGCCGACCCGGAGCTCTCGCACGTCGCTTCGTATTGGCTGACTGGCGCACCGTCGATGAAGTCCGTGGACGGTACGCAGGCGTTGGTAGTGGCGAACATCGCCGACGGTGACTCCGCCTCGATCGCGGAGCGGTACAGCGGGGACGCCGGGGCAGTGCAGGTCACCGTCGGTGGTCCCGCCATCGCTGAAGACGACATCAACGAGCAGGTCGGGGCCGACCTCGCCCTCGCCGAGAGCATCGCCGTGCCGGTGATCCTCGTGCTGCTCGTCGTCGCTTTCGGCAGCGTGGTGGCGGCGCTGCTGCCGCTCGCTGTCGGCACGATCGCGATCATGGGCACGTTCGGTGAGTTGTCCGTGCTCGGATCGGCCACCGATGTGGCGATCTACGCGATCAACCTCACGACCGCACTGGGCCTGGGCCTAGGGATCGACTACGCGCTGCTCATGGTGAGCAGGTACCGGGAAGAGCTCGCGGCCGGCAAGTCCGCGCCCGATGCCGTGGTGCGCACGGTCGAAACCGCAGGCCGCACGATCGTGTTCAGCGGCCTGGCCGTCGCCGCAGCGCTGTCCGCGCTGCTGCTGTTCCCCCTGTACTTCCTGCGGTCGTTCGCGTATGCGGGCATCGGCGTCGTCGCGATCGCAGTTGTGGGCGCACTCGTGGCATTGCCCGCATTGCTCGCGGTCCTCGGAACTCGGGTGAATGCTGGGTCGCTGCCCTGGCTCCGGCGCCCGCGCAGCGCGGCGGCGCCCTTCTGGGGTCGGCTTGCGTCGCTGGCTATGCGTCGTCCGGTGCTCACCGGAGGTGCGGTGGTCGCGCTGCTCGTCGCAGCCGCAATGCCGCTGCTGTCGGTCGAGTTCGGCACGCCGGACGACCGCGTCCTGCCGACGAGTGCCGCCAGCCGACAGGTTGGAGACGCGATTCGCGACGGGTTTGCCAGCAACGACACGACGGCGATCGACGTCGTGACGACTGGACCGGTCCACGCGGCGCCCCTGGCCGAGTACGCGTCGCAGCTCTCGACCCTCAACGCCGTTGACCGGGTCGACTCCAGCGCCGGGACTTTCGTCGACGGTCAGTTGCTCGAGCAGAGCCCGGCCGCCGCGGCCTTCGGCGCACCGTCGAGTGAACGGCTGGCGGTCGTCACCAGTGCCGACCCGAAGTCCGAGACTGCCAAAGAGCTCGTCGGCGCCGTCCGGGACATCGCCGGCCCGGGCACCACCGACGCCCTGGTCGGCGGGTCCAGCGCCGCTCTGGTCGACAGCCTCGCCGCGGTCGGCGACCGGCTGCCACTCGCGATCGCTCTGGTCGTGCTGACGACATTCGTGGTCCTGTTCCTCTTCACCGGCAGCGTCGTCCAGCCCCTGCGGGCCCTCGTCTGCAACGCTCTGACCCTTGGCGCGACGCTCGGCATCATGGTGCTGGTGTTCCAAGAGGGATTCGGCTCGTCCGTGCTGGGGTTCACTCCGCAGCCACTGGACATGTCGATGCTCGTGCTGTTGTTCTGCATCGCATTCGGCCTGTCCATGGACTACGAGGTATTTGTGATCAGCCGGATCAAGGAACGCCACGATGCCGGTGCGAGCGTCGAGGAAGCGACCATCTACGGACTGGCCCACACCGGTCGCATAGTGACGACGGCAGCAGCCCTGATCGCGGTCTCGTTCTTCGCGTTCCTGGTCAGCGAGATCAGCTTCCTGCAGCTGTTCGGGCTGGGTGCGGGACTGGCGATTCTCATCGACGCAACCCTCGTCCGCGGAGTCCTGGTCCCTGCCTCGATGCGGCTGCTCGGCGAGCGGTCGTGGTATGCGCCGGCAGGCCTGCGTCGTATCCACACCCGGATCGGCCTCGCGGAGGCGTGACCCGAGCCCGCGCTCGGGCTGCTCCACGTCCTGGCTAGACAATTCCGCGTTTGGCGCTCGAAACACCGTCGTATTCGCGGAGTTATTCAGCCAGGACGGGGATGGCCTAGGCTCGGCGGCCGTGAGGGTTCTGGTCGTCGGGTCCGGGGGGCGTGAGCACGCGCTTGTCCGCGCGTTGCTTCGCGACCCGAGCATCGACGAGGTCCACGCTGCGCCCGGCAATGCCGGCATCGCCGCCGACGTGGCGCAGGTGCACCCTGTCGATCCGATGCGGCCCCGCGCAGTTGCCGACCTGGCCCAGCGCATCGGCGCGGACCTGGTCGTGATCGGGCCGGAGGGTCCGCTGGTCGCGGGCGCTGCCGACGCCGTCCGGGCGACAGGCGTCGGCTGTTTCGGTCCCTCGGCGCGGGCGGCCCGACTCGAAGGCTCGAAGGCATTTGCCAAGGAGGTCATGGCCGCCGCTGCGGTCCCGACCGCGATGGCCCTCGTGTGCGACACCCCTGCGCAGGCCGAGGACGCGCTGGACCGGTTCGGCCCTCCGTATGTCGTCAAGAACGACGGGCTGGCGGCGGGCAAGGGTGTCGTCGTGACCGAAGATCGCGCCGCCGCGCTCGAACACGCCGCGTCCTGCGAACGGGTCGTCATCGAGGAATACCTCGACGGTCCCGAGGTGTCGCTGTTCTGCCTGACCGACGGTGAGACGGCCATCCCGCTCTCACCGGCGCAAGACTTCAAGCGGGCCTATGACGGCGGCGCCGGCCCCAACACGGGTGGCATGGGTGCCTACACGCCATTGCCCTGGGCGCCGCCCGATCTCGTCGATGACCTGCTGGCAAGAGTCGTCCGTCCGACGATCGCCGAGATGCACCGGCGCGGCACGCCATACACCGGTGTCCTGTACGCAGGTCTGGCGCTCACCTCGCGTGGTGTGCGGGTGGTCGAGTTCAACGCTCGGTTCGGCGACCCGGAGACCCAGGCCGTGCTGGCTCGGCTCGGAACACCACTGGGCGTACTACTGCAGACGGCGGCAACCGGCTCGCTGCGCGACCTGGCGCCGCTGCGGTGGCGGGATGGTTCGGCCGTGACGGTTGTCGTGGCTGCTGCGGGTTACCCGGCAGCTCCCCGGACAGGTGACGTGATCGAGGGACTGGCTGAGGCGGAGACGATCGACGGTGTCGAGGTGCTACACGCCGGCACGCGACGTGACTCGGCCGGCCGGCTGGTCAGCAGCGGCGGTCGGGTGCTGTCCGTAACCGCCACCGGTACGGAACTCGCGCAGGCGCGGAACCGTGCGTATGCCGCCGTCGAACGGGTTCGGCTGGCCGACAGTCACTACCGTCGCGACATCGCCGAAGCCGCCGTCCTCGATTCTGTTCGCGTGCCGGAGCTTCAGCTGCCGCGCGCCTGATCGTCCCGCCACGCTACCCAGTCGCGGACCAGCCCGAGGTCGTACGACGGCCCCGACAGGCCGATCGTGAAGAGCGTGACTCCGATGTCGAGCAACTCGTCGGCGACCGCCGCCGGATCGCGCCGAACTCCTGTCGAGCGCTCGATCTCGGCCGGATCCCGACCGACCTCCGCGCACCAGTCGTCGAGCACCTTGGACTTGTGGGCAAGTGTCGACACATTGCCGAAGCAGTGCCACATCGTCGCGTGCTCGGCGGTGAAGCGCAGGGTCTTGCGCTCCCCACCGCCGCCGATGAGCACCGGGATCTCCCGAGTTGGGCCCGGGTTCAGCCGACTCCATCGCCTCTTGATCCGCGGCAGCGCCTCGCCCAGGGCGTCGAGCCTGGCTCCGGCAGTGCCGAACTCGTAGCCGTACTCGTCGAAGTCGCGCTCGAACCAGCCGGATCCGATGCCGAGAATGAGTCGGCCGCTGCTGATGTGGTCGACCGTTCTCGCCATGTCCGCCAGGAGCTCGGGGTTCCGGTAGGCGTTGCATGTGACCAATGCACCGATCTCGACCCGGCTGGTCGCCTCGGCCCAGGCGCCGAGCATGGTCCAGCACTCGAAATGCTTGCCGTCGGGATCTCCGGTGAGCGGAAAGAAGTGGTCCCAGTTGAAGACGATGTCGACGCCGGCTTCCTCCGCGGCGGCGACGGCTCGGCGGATGTCGGTGTACTCCGCGTGCTGGGGCTGAAGCTGGACTCCGATGCGGACCGGTCGCGTCATGTCCGGCCAACCGGTGACGCAAACCCTCGTATTCCTCGAGCGGTCTTCGCTCGGTGTTCGGTGAGCATTGTCAAGCCTGGACAGGTGACTTCGCGTCCTAGGGTGAAGATCGTCGTGTCAGGACCAGCCCGCTCGCGTGGCGATGCGCAGCCATCGACGACGATCTTCACGGCATCCGGCGGTAGAGGACAATGGCCGACGTGCCCGACGAGCCCGTGATTGCCGACGTCCTCGCGTCTCGCTACGCGTCGTCAGCGATGACCTCGGTTTGGTCGCCGGAGAACAAGATCGTGCTCGAGCGCCGGCTTTGGCTCGCAGTGTTGATGGCTCAGCGGGACCTCGGGGTCCCAGCAAGCGAAGGTGCGATCAGTGCGTACGAGTCGGTCGTCGACGACGTCGACCTGCCGAGCATCGCCGACCGGGAACGCGTGACCCGGCACGACGTCAAGGCGCGGATCGAGGAGTTCAACGCACTCGCGGGCTACCAAGACGTGCACAAGGGCATGACCAGCCGTGATCTCACCGAGAACGTCGAGCAGCTCCAGGTGCACCGGTCGTTGGAACTAGTGCGCGACCGCTGCGTGGCCACGCTGGCTCGGCTGGCGCGGCTCGCGGTCGAGCACGCCGAACTGGTCATCACGGCGCGGACCCACAACGTCGCTGCGCAGGCGACGACATTGGGGAAACGGTTCGCGACGACGGCCGAGGAGCTCCTCGTCGCGTTCGACCGGCTCACCGACCTGCTGGCCCGCTACCCACTGCGCGGGATCAAGGGACCGGTCGGAACCGGCCAGGACATGCTCGACCTGCTCGGCGGCGACCTCGGACGGTTGGCCGAACTGGAACGACGTGTCGCGCGGCACCTGGGCTTCGACCATGTGTTGACCAGCGTCGGCCAGGTCTATCCGCGGTCGTTGGACCACGACGTCCTGTCGGCGCTGGTTCAGGTCGCCTCGGCGCCGTCGTCGCTCGCGACGACCATCCGGCTGATGGCCGGCCACGAGTTGGTGAGCGAAGGGTTCCAAGCCGGGCAGGTGGGATCGTCGGCGATGCCGCACAAGATGAACACCCGTTCCTGCGAGCGGGTCAACGGCTTGGCGGTCGTCCTCCGCGGCTACGCCTCCATGACAGCAGAGCTGGCGGGCGGCCAGTGGAACGAGGGCGACGTGTCCGACTCGGTAGTCCGCAGGGTCGCCCTGCCCGGTGCGTTCTTTGCTGTCGACGGGCTGTTCGAGACGTTCCTGACGATTCTCGACGAGCTTCGGGTCTATTCCGCCGTCATTGGCAGAGAGCTGGACCGCTACTTGCCGTTCCTTGCGACGACCAAGGTCTTGATGGCGGCGGTCAAGGCCGGGGTGGGTCGGGAGACCGCGCACGAGGCGATCAAGCGGCACGCACTCGACGTCGCCGCTGAGCTTCGTGAGCACGGCACCGACCGAAACGACCTCTTCGACCGGCTGGCCGCCGATCCAGTGTTGAAAGTCGACCGCTCGACAATCGAGCAGCTGACAATGGCGCCGCTTGAGTTCACCGGCGCCGCGGGTACCCAGATCGCCGAGATTGTCGACCGGGTCGAGAAGGTCGCCGCCGAATACCCCGACGCCGCCACGTATGAGCCCGCACCGATCCTGTAGTCGTCCACAGGTTTGAACGCGCCTTGCGAAATAGTGCGTCGCGCGGGGTCACATCAGCCATCCTCTCGCCTCGCCACCGGCACGCCTTGCAGCACGCGACCGGAGCTCAGAGCCGCCCGGCGTCGATGATCCGAGCCAAGAACTGCCGGGTGCGCGGCTCGATCGGGTCGACCAAAACCTGCTCGGGTGGCCCTTCTTCGAGGACCACGCCGCCGTCGAGGAAGCAGACCCGGTGCGCGACGTGACGCGCGAACCCCATCTCGTGGGTGGCCATCAGAATGGTCATTCCTTGCTCCGCGAGTTCGCGGACGATGTGCAGCACTTCGCCGATCAGCTCAGGATCGAGAGCGCTGGTGATCTCGTCGAGGAGAAGAAGGCGCGGGTCGTAGGCAAGCGCCCGCACGATCGCCACCCGCTGCTGCTGGCCACCGGAGAGCCGGTCGGGGTACTCACCCGCCTTCTCCTCGAGACCGACCCGCCGCAACAGACCGCGAGCTCTTTCCTCGGCCTCGGCTTTGGCCATCCCGTGCACGACCCGAGGGGCGAGGGCCACGTTGTCGAGCACGCTCATGTGCGGGAACAGGTTGTAGGCCTGGAAGACCACCCCGATGCGGCGGCGGACCTGATCGGGGTTCACCCGGGGATCCGTGACGTCCTGCCCGTCCAGGGTGATCACGCCGTCGGTCACGATCTCGAGCAGGTTGATACACCGCAGCAAGGTCGACTTCCCCGATCCGGACGCCCCGATCAACGCCACGACCTCGTGCTCGTCGACGTCGAGATCCACTCCGTCGAGCACGACCTGGTCATCGAACACCTTGGTCACGCCGGTACACGACAGCACAGTCATACGACGGCCCCGGCCTGCTCGCGACGGACGGCACGAGCGGCGAGCGCATCGGCGAACCGGGCCGACGGAAAGGCAAGCAGCACGAACAGGATGCCCGCGACGACGTAAGGCGTGAAGTCGAAGGACTGAGAAGACTCGATCTGCGCGGCCCGAACGGCGTCCACGGCTCCGAGCAGGGAGATCAGGCCGACGTCCTTCTGCATCGCCACGAAGTCGTTGAGCAGCGGCGGGGTGACCCGGCGTAGCGCCTGTGGAATCACGACGAGTCGCATTGTCTGCCGGTACGAGAGGCCCAAAGAACGTGCTGCGGCGCGTTGCGAGGGATGGACCGACTCGATGCCGGCGCGGAACACCTCGGCCACGTACGCGGAATACGTCAGTACCAAGGCCACTGTGCCCAGGATGACGGGAGACGTCGGCACGCCCGGCAGGCGCAGACCCGGCACGCCGAATCCGACGATGTAGAGCACGATGATCAGCGGCAGGCCGCGGAACAGGTCGGTGTAGAGCGCCGCCAGCGCCCGAATAGGAAAGAACACCGGGCCACGAAGCGTTCGCAGGGCGGCGATGGTCAAGCCGAACACCACGACACAGGCAGCGGCCACGACGAGGACGCGAATGTTGAGCCAGAGCCCCTTCAGGATCCGCGGCAGCGAGGCCCATGCGATGTCGACATCGAAGAACTGTTCCTGGACACGCGGCCAACCGGGTGAGTTGAGCACCGTGATAGCGCAGACGGTGGCGAATACCAGCGTCGATGCGACGGCGATCAGCGTTGACCGCCGGGTCCGGTGCCGTCGGTACTCCTGACGGCGTAGCTCGGTCTCGCTGACCAACCGCCCCGGACTCACTCCAGGACTTGCGCGCCCGCGTTCTGGGTCAACCACGTCTGCTCGGCGTCCTCGAGGACTCCTTCGGCACTGAGGGCTTCGACGGCCGCGCTGACGCATTCGGTCAACGGAGAGTCCTTGTCCAGGACAAGGCCGAACTGCTCGATCTCACCTTCGGTCGGCAGCAACTGTCCGACCAGGGTGGAGCCTTCGATCTCTGCAGCCGTTACGAAGAACGCCGTTGGCAGATCAAGCACCAGGGCGTCGATTTGACCGGCAACCAACGCAGCCTTGGCGTCGTCGTTGGTGTTGTAGACGCTCGGCTCGACCGAGGGCTGGATGACCTCCTCGATCGCCGCCAGGCTGGTGGTACCCACCTGCGCACCGATCTTGACGTCGGACAGGTCGGCCAGGCTGGTCGCATCTGCGGCGGGCGTATCCACCATCGCGATCACGGCCTGCGTGACGTCGTAGTAGGGCGCGGAGAAGTCGACGGCCTCGCTTCGCTCGTCGGTGATGGAGAATTCGTTGATGTCGAAGTCGAAGGTCTTCGGCCCCGGCTGGATCGCGGCATTGAACGGCACCCGGACCCACTCGATCTCGTCGGGTCCGAAGCCGAGCTCATTCGCGACGGCGGTGGCGATCTGACCCTCGAAACCCTGACCGTTCGCTGGGTCGTCGTCGATGAACCACGGCTCGAAAGCCGGCTCGTCGGTGGCGATCGTCAACGTGCCCGGTGTCAACGTCTCGAGGTTCTCTGGCGAGCAGTCGGCGCTGAGGGGGGTTTCGGCGGTCTGCGCGGTATCGGGCTCTTCCTCGGCGCCCTCACCGCAGGCAGCAACGACGCAGAGCGCCACGGTTGCGACAGCGGCCGAACGGACGACGTCGTGCGGACGAGGCATGAGGGTGATCGTAGGCCGGGCTCACCGGCTGACGGCGACGCCTCGCGGGTCGGTACCACTATGTGACCTCGTCTTGGCAGTGACGGCTACCCTGCCGCTTGATGTCCGTCGTCGCGCTGCCTGGATACACGCACGTCTACTCCGGCAAGGTGCGTGAGCTCTTCGTCCCCGATGGCCGCGAAGACGTCGTGCTCATCGTGGCGAGTGACCGGATCTCCGCCTACGACTACGTTCTGGCGTCGACGATCCCGGACAAGGGCAGGGTGCTCACTGCGTTGTCGGTCTGGTGGTTCGAGCGGCTGGCTGATCTCGTCCCGAACCACCTGGTGTCGACCGATGTACCTGCGGCCGTTGCCGGACGCGCGCTGTTGTGCGAGCGGCTGGACATGATCCCGGTGGAATGCGTCGCTAGGGGCTACCTCGCCGGGTCCGGGTTGGTGGATTACCAGGCGACGGGATCGGTGTGCGGCGTGGATCTTCCGGGCGGGTTGTTGGACGGTTCCCGGCTGCCGGAGCCGATCTTTACTCCGGCCACCAAGGCCGAGCGCGGCGAGCACGACGAGAACGTGGACTTCTCCCACGTGGGACGGGTCGCTGGCGTTGATACGGCTGACGAACTGCGCCGCCTGACCCTCGCCGTCTATTCGCAGGCCGAGGAGGTCGCTCGGGAGCGCGGCATCGTGCTGGCCGACACCAAGCTCGAGTTCGGCCGGGATTCCGACGGCTCATTGGTCCTGGCCGATGAGGTGTTGACACCCGACTCGTCGCGGTTCTGGCCGCTCGACGGCTGGCGACCCGGCCGTCGCCAGCCCGCGTTCGACAAGCAGTATGTGCGGGACTGGCTCACCTCGGCCGAGTCCGGCTGGGACCGTCACTCCGGCGAGCCGCCGCCGCCGCTGCCCGACGACGTCGTCCAGCGCACCCGCGAGCGCTACGTCGAGGCCTACGAGCGCCTCACCCGGCGCACCTTCACGTGACGACTGGAGGGTTTCCCACGTCTCTTCCGCCGAGACGTGGAAAACCCTCCAGCGAAAGCCGGGAGCCTGGCGGAACTCGTGAGGTCGCCGCAACGTCGCATACACGTGTGGAAGTGCGCTCGTTTGGCGCTCGTGCTGACGTCCGTGGCGCTGGCGGCGTGTACCACGGCGGGCGGCTCGCTTGCTGATGACGCGACGAATTCGGTTCCAGCGGACATCGCAGCGACGCTGACCCGGTCGGCGTCGCCCGGAACGGACGGCGTCGTATCGCCGACGACAGGGAAACCGTCGCGTGGGCCGGAAGATGTGGAGGGTCAGGCCGGGGAATTGCGGATCACCACGCAGTCGTACGTCTCGTGTCCTCAGATCGGCCCATCCCCGAAGGCCGACTGTGGGTTTCGGCCGCTGCCGAAGGTGACGATCGAGATCACCGCGCACGGTATGGAACCGACGACGGTGCGGACCGGTGACGACGGAACCGTCGACGTACCGGTGGGCTCGGGCAATGTCACGGTGACCGGCGGCGCCGTCGCGGAATTCCCGTGGACACCCGAAGCGGTCCAGATCGAGATCTCCGCGGGTCAGCCGGGGGAAGTTCTGCTGGTGTACAGCGACGGCCCACAGGTTCCGCCGCCACCGCGCTGACCCCGCTGCCGATGCGGTCGGCGGCCAGTCCGTCCGCTCGCGTCCTGGCTGAGTAGATCCGCGTCAAACCCATCAACGGGGCCCCAAAACGCGGATCTGTCCAGCCAGGACGTGGAATGGCTGTGCTGCGCGGCGTCGCGGGGCGGTTGCTCGATGCGTGTCGATAGATTGGGCCCGCGGCCCGTGTCCGGCGGGCACATGCCGTGCTCGTCACTACGCGAGGAGCGTGTCCGTGACCCGCGTCGTCGTCGACGTCATGCCGAAGCCGGAGATCCTCGACCCCCAGGGGAAGGCCGTGCTGGGCGCACTCGATCGGCTGGGATTCGCCGGCGTCGCCTCGGTTCGTCAGGGCAAAAGGTTCGAGATCGAACTCGACACCGAGCCGACTGCCGAGATCGTCGCCGAGATCGAGCGTGCCGCCGGGACGCTGCTTGCCAACCCGGTGATCGAGGACTACGCCGTTCGGATCGAGCCGTGAGGATCGGCGTCGTCACTTTCCCCGGTTCGCTCGATGACGGCGACGCCGCGCGCGCGGTCCATCTCGCCGGGGGCGAGTCGGTGGCGCTGTGGCACGCGGATTCTGACCTGCGTCGCGTCGACGCGGTGGTGTTGCCGGGCGGCTTTTCCTACGGCGACTACCTGCGGTGCGGCGCGATCGCCCGGTTCGCGCCGGTCATGCAGCCGTTGGTCGACGCGGCCGGCGGTGGCATGCCGGTGCTCGGCATCTGCAACGGTTTCCAGGTTCTCTGCGAGTCGCACCTGCTCCCGGGTGCGTTGATCCGGAACGACCACCGCAGGTTCGTCTGCCGGGACCAGCGGCTGCGGATCGAGAACGCGTCGACGGCTTGGACGTCCGCGTACGAGACCGGCCACGACATCACCGTCCCGGTCAAGAACGGCGAGGGCGGCTACGTTGCCGACGAGCGCACGCTGGACGAGCTGGAAGCGTCGGGCCGTGTCGTCGTCCGCTACCTCGGCGGCAACCCCAACGGCTCGTACCGTGACATCGCGGGGATCACGAACGCGCGCGGCAACGTCGTCGGCCTGATGCCACACCCCGAGCACGCCGTCGACCCACTGACCGGCCCGACCGTCGACGGGCTGGGTTTCTTCACGTCCGTCCTCACGACACTCGTCTCGGCATGACCGACACCGTCAAGCAGGCCGCGGACAGTCCCGACCAGGCTCAGCCGTGGGCGGAGCTGGGGTTGCGCGCCGACGAGTACTCGCGGATCCGCGAGATTCTCAGCCGTCGCCCCACCAGCTGTGAGCTCGCGATGTACAGCGTGATGTGGTCCGAGCACTGCTCGTACAAATCCAGCAAGGTGCACCTGCGGCGGTTCGGCGAGCTGGCCCAGGAGACACCGGTCGGCAAGCTGTTGGCGGGCATCGGCGAGAACGCGGGCGTCGTCGACGTCGGGCAGGGCTACGCGGTGACGTTCAAGGTCGAGTCGCACAACCACCCGTCCTATGTCGAGCCTTACCAGGGGGCGGCAACGGGAGTCGGCGGGATCGTCCGCGACATCCTGGCGATGGGTGCGAGGCCGGTGGCGGTGATGGACCCGCTGCGCTTCGGCCCCGCCGACGCCGAGGACACCAAACGGGTGCTGCCCGGCGTCGTCGCCGGGATCGGTGGCTATGGCAACTGCTTGGGTCTACCCAACATCGGCGGCGAAGTGGTGTTCGACGACTCGTATGCCGGCAACCCGCTGGTCAACGCGTTGTGCGTCGGCGTGATGCGACACGAGGAGCTGCATCGCGCGCACGCGTCCGGCGTCGGCAACTTGGTCGTCCTCTATGGCGCCAAGACCGGTGGCGACGGCATCGGCGGGGTTTCGGTGCTCGCGTCGGAGACATTCGGCGATACCGGTCCCAGCAAGCGGCCCAGTGTGCAGGTCGGCGATCCATTCATGGAGAAGCTGCTGGTCGAGTGCACGTTGGAGCTGTTCCGGGAGGGACTGGTCGTCGGCATTCAGGACCTGGGCGGCGCCGGCCTGTCGTGCGCGACGTCTGAACTGGCGTCCGCGGGTGACGGTGGCATGCACGTGGTCCTCGACCGGGTCCCGCTGCGCGACCCGACTCTCGCTCCAGAGGAGATCCTGATGAGCGAGTCGCAGGAACGGATGATGGCGGTGGTCATGCCAGCTGGCATCGACCAGGTGCTCGAGATCTGCGCCAAGTGGGAGGTCGATGCCGACGTCGTCGGCGAGGTGAACGAGTCGGGCCGGCTGACGGTCGAGTGGTGCGGTGAGGTCGTGGTCGACGTACCGCCGCGAACCGTCGCGCACGAAGGCCCGGTGTACCAGCGGCCCGACGTCCGGCCGTTCTGGCAGGACGAGTTGCAGGCGGCGACTCCTGCGACGCTCGACCGCCCGGCGGGCGGTGCCGAGCTGCGCGAGACCTTGCTGCGGATGATTGCCTCGCCGAACCTGTGCTCGCGTGCCTGGGTGACCGACCAGTACGACCGCTACGTCCGCGGCAACACCGTCCTCGCCCAACCGGAGGACGCCGGCGTCGTGCGCATCGACGAGCAGACCGGGCTGGGGGTTGCTCTGGCAACCGACGCCAACGGCCGCTACGCGAAACTCGACCCGTACGCCGGCGCCCAACTCGCCTTGGCCGAGGCATATCGCAACGTCGCGGCCGTCGGGGCTCGCCCGCTTGCGGTCACGAACTGCCTGAACTTCGGCTCTCCCGAGGATCCGGCGGTGATGTGGCAGTTCGCCGAGGCCGTTCGTGGGCTCGCCGATGCATGCGCTGTTCTGGGCGTACCAGTGACCGGTGGGAATGTGTCGCTCTACAACCAGACCGGCTCGACGGCGGTCCTCCCCACGCCGGTGGTCGGGGTACTCGGGGTGCTCGACGACGTGGCGCGCCGCACGCCGTCGGGCTTTCGCATTCCTGGCGAAATGATCTATCTGTTGGGCACGACCCACGACGAGTTCGGTGGCTCGGAGTGGGCACACATCGTGCATGGCCACTTGGGTGGCCTGCCGCCTGCGGTCGATCTCGACGCCGAGCGCGAGCTGGCCGAGATCCTGGTCAACGTGTCGCGGGACGGGCTCGTCGACGCCGCTCACGATCTCTCCGACGGCGGCCTCGCCCAGGCGCTGGTGGAGTCGTGCCTGCGCTACGGGCTGGGTGCGCGGGTGTGGGTGCCCGACGAGATCGACCCGTTCGTCTTCCTGTTCGCCGAGTCGGCGGCCCGGGCGATCGTCGCCGTGCCGCGGTCGGAGGAGGTGCGGTTCACCGACATGTGCACGGCCCGCCGGTTCCCGCACCAGCGGATCGGGGTGGTCGACGACGGCGCCGGTGAGCCGTCGCTGGACGTTCAAGAGCAGTTCAGCGTCGCGCTGGCCGAGCTTCGAGGTGCATACGAGGGCACGCTGCCTGCCTTGTTCGACGGCTGAGCTGTGCCGTGAAGATCGTCGTGCGGTTTCGCCCGGCTCAGCGGCGTGCCCTGCAAGACACGACGATCTTCACGACCCGGGACAGCGGGTAGCGTGCCGTGACGTGGTGGCCAGACGAGTGGAGCCCGGCGCGGCCTGGGCCGCATACCAGTCAGGCCATCAGGTGCTGCGTGATTGGCTGGCGGTTCTGCCCGCCGATGTCATGCAATTGCCCAGTGTGCTCAACGGCTGGACGGTGAAGGACCTGGCGGCCCATATGGCGCTGGTCGCGAACTCTGTCGCGAGACTGACGAATGCGCCGCGAGGTGAGCGGCCGCTGACCATCGCTCAGTACGTTGCCCGTTACGCCGAGGCTGCCGGGTTGATCGACGAAAATACTCGGGCCCAGGCACGGGTAGGGGAACCTGTCACCGCGCTGGATGACCGGTGGGCTTCGGCAGTAGGGACCATTCGAGAACTCGGACCAGGCGATCCGGTGGTCGCGGCCGGCCGCGGCCCGATCCGTCTCAGCGACTTCCTGGTGACGAGATGCATCGAGATCGCCGTCCATGCCGACGACCTGGCCCGCTCGGTGCCAGGCATCGAGCGGCCGGTACCGCCGCGGGAGACCGAACGGCTCGCGGTGCGGGCTCTGCTCGATGTGCTGGCCGAACGCGCGCCCGGCCGAAGCGTCGAAGTGCGCGTCCCGCCGTATGCGGCCGTCCAGTGCATCGAAGGCCCGCGGCACACCCGCGGCACGCCGGGGAACGTCGCCGAAACCGATCCGACCACCTGGCTCCAGCTGGCCGCCGGCCGGATCAGCTGGGCTGATGCACGAGCGGCCGGGCAGATCGACGCCAGCGGCGAGCGAGCCGACTTGGCGACGTATCTGCCACTTCTCTAGGGCCGCATGATCGATGCCGGTCCGGGTGGATCTAGTGTCAGCGCCGTGATGCGTCAGGCCGGTGTTGCGGCTGGAAACGCGGACACCGCTAGAGCCGCCACCGCCGTGCTCCAAGCAGGTGGCAACGCCTTCGATGCGGCGATCGCGGCGGGCTTCGCCGCGTCGGTGACGGAGCCGGCCCTGTCCAGCCTCGGCGGTGGCGGGTTCTTACTCGCGGCCACCGCCGCTGGTGAGCTGACCGTGTTCGACTTCTTCGTCGACGCGCCGGGCCGTGGTCGTCCGCCGGAACGGCTGGAGCCGGCCTTCCTGCCGGTGACGGTGCGCTTCGCCGGAGCGGAGCAGGTCTTCTACGCGGGTTGGGGGTCCGTCGCGGTCCCCGGCTGCCTCGACGGCTACCTGCACGTCCATCGCAGACTCGGGCAGTTGCCGCTCGGCGACGTCGTCGCGCCCGCACGAGAACTGGCTTCGCGCGGGACAGTGCTCGACGCGACCCAGGCGCAGCTGATGGCCCTGCTCGAGCAGATTCTCACGCTTTCACCCGAGGGTCGGGCGATCTTTGCACCACGCGGTGGGCTGTTGCGAGCCGGTGATCGAATGCGCAACGAGGCGTTGGCCGGTCTACTCGACGCCGTAGCGGACGGCCACGTCCGCGGCTTCGCCGAGCCCGAGATCGCCAAAACCCTCGAGCACGAGATGACGGTCGGCGCCGGCCTGGTCACCGAGGCGGACCTGGCTTCGTACACCGTCGTCGAGCGGGAACCGCTCCGCGCGATGTATCGGGGAGCGCAGCTGAGCACCAATCCGCCGCCGTCGTTCGGCGGCAGCATCGTTCTGGCAGCCCTCAGCGAACTGAACGGCGAGGGTGATCGACTCGACGAGTCTGCCGAGGCGCAGGTCCGATTGGCGCACGCGCTGGTGGGGTTGTCCGAGCGGCACACTCTCGCTCCACAATCGACCCGCGGGACGACCCACGTCAGTGTGGTGGACGGTGACGGCAACGTCGCGGCGATGACGACGTCCAACGGCAGTTGTTCGGGCCAATTCGTGCCGGGCACAGGTATCCAGCTGAACAACGTCATGGGTGAGTCGGACCTGCATCCCGCGGGCTTCCACGCCACGGCACCGGGGACCCGAATCGGCTCGATGATGGCCCCCACCCTGTTGGTGACCGAGGATGGCACCACCGTCGGCCTCGGCAGCGGTGGCAGCGAGCGGATCCGCAGCGCGCTCACCTGCGTGATCACCGGGCTGCTCGACCGGAACCTGCCGCTCGACGTCGCGTTGGGATCTCCCCGCATGCATTGGGACCGTGAGGTGCTGCAGGTCGAGCCCGGCCTGCCGCCGCCGGTGGTGGAGGCGCTGCGCGCCCGACTGCCGGTCCATGTCTGGGACCGGCGGGACCTCTACTTCGGCGGAGCGCACGCGGTCACCCGTGCCACGAATGGCCAGGTCACCGCGGCAGGTGACGATCGTCGCGGCGGCATCGGGATCGTCCTCGACGTCGACGCTGCATCCCCTCTGCCGCTCAACTGAGGGGCTAGAGTCCGACGACGTGAGCGAGGTCCGGGCAGCCGTCGACCGGGTCATGCCCTCTGTCCGTATCGACCTGGAGAAGCTGGTCCGTATCCGCAGCGTCAGCGCGGACCCGGACGCAGCCGCGGACGTCCAGGCGTCGGCGGAAGCCGTTGCCGAGCTGGCCCGTGGAGTGGGCGCTGCCGAGGTGGAGATCCTCTCCGTCGACGGCGGCGCACCAGCGGTCGTCGCTCGGTGGCCCGCCTACGGTGGTACCCCAACGGTTCTCCTCTACGCCCATCACGATGTCCAGCCAACCGGTGAGCCGGCCGACTGGACGAGCCAGCCGTTCGAGCCGGCGGAGCGGGCCGGGCGTTTGTATGGCCGCGGTGCCGCCGACGACAAGGCCGGTGTCATGGCGCACGTCGCCGCGTTGCGCGCCTTCGGCGGTCGGCCGCCGGTCGGCGTCACGCTGTTCGTGGAGGGTGAGGAGGAGATCGGGTCGCCGACGTTCCCCGCCTTTCTGGCCACACATCGCGACAAGCTGGCGGCCGATGTCATCGTCGTGGCCGACTCGGTCAACTGGACCGTCGAGACGCCGTCGCTGACCACCAGCCTGCGCGGCCTGGTCGACTGCGAGGTCGAGGTGCGTGTTCTGGACCACGCGGTGCACTCGGGCATGTTCGGCGGCCCGGTTCTCGATGCGCTGACGGCACTGTGCCGCCTCCTGGCAACGCTGCACGACGACAACGGCGATGTCGCCATAGCCGGGTTGGTGCAGCGCAAGCAGGCCGAGGTCGACTACCCCGAGTCGAGGTTCCGCATGGAGGCGGGTGTCCTCGCCGGTGTCGAGCTCTCCGGCACCGGCTCGATCGGTGACCGGATGTGGAACCGACCCGCTGCCTCGGTCGTCGGGCTCGACGCCACTCGGGTCGCGGACGCCCCCAATGCCCTGGTGCCGGTGGCTCGGGCAAAGGTCAGCCTGCGCATCGCGCCGGGGGAGAACCCGCGAACGGCCCTGGACGCGCTGGCTGAGCACTTACGTAGTCACGCGGAGCACGGCGCCTCGGTGAGCGTCACCGACGGCTCAGTTGGCCCGCCCTGCGAGCTGGACACGACCAAGCCCGGCTTCGATGCTGCCCGAGCGGCGTTCACGGATGCGTTCGGACAACCCCCGGTCGAGGTCGGCCTGGGTGGGACGATTGCGTTCATCGCGGAGTTCGCGACGTCGTACCCCGACGCCGCTGTCCTCGTCACCGGCGTCGAAGATCCGGACTCGCGAGCGCACGGCATCGACGAGAGTCTGCATTTGGCTCAGTTCGCCAAGGTCTGCCTGGCCGAGACGCTGCTGCTGCAACGGCTGTCGCAGGCCCTCTGACCATCGCCTGTTCGCGCGGCGCGCAGAGTGTGCGCAGGTGGCGCGACACACCCGGTGCGTTGCACAACTTCTGAACAGTTGATCTTGGGATCGGATAGCTGAACCACGATCAGCCTGGGTTCAGGTTGAGCTCGTCATCCTCGCGTTCGGAAGGCAACCGACGCCTGGAGGGTGAGCATGAGCTGGACCGTTCGACCTGGGGTCGCCGTCGTGGTGACCGCTGTGCTGCTTGCCGGTTGCGGCGGTGACAACCTCTCGACCGGCAGCGATACGGCAACCGTGGGAAGCACGCCCGCAACTCCTGTCATCGACCCCGGCGACGGGGGCAACTACGAGCCCGACCTGGATCCGGCCAACTTCGTCGATGTGATCGACAACCCATACCTGCCGTTCAAGCCCGGCATGACGTGGGTGTTCGAGGGTCAGAGCGACGGTGAAGCCGAGGTCATCGAGGTGGTTGTCACGGGTGAGCGGCGTGACATCCAGGGGATCTCCGCAACCGTCGTCCGGGACACGGTGCACGTCGCCGGCGAGCTCGTCGAGGACACCTACGACTGGTTCGCTCAGGACACGGACGGCAACGTCTGGTACCTCGGCGAGGATTCGACGTCGTACGAGCCAGACGGGACGACCAGCAAGGCCGGCTCCTGGGAGTACGGGGTCGATGGTGCGCTGCCCGGGATCGTCATGCTCGCCGATCCTGCTCCCGGGGACACCTACCGCCAGGAGTTCTACCCGGACGAGGCGGAGGACCTGGGCGAGGTGCTCAGCATCGACGAGACCAAGACGATCGCACTCGGCGAGTACACCGACGTCGTCGTGACAGAGGACTGGAACCCGCTCGACCCGGAGACCATCGAGAACAAATATTTCGCCCCCGGCGTCGGCAAGATCTACAGCGAACACACTCGGGGCGACCCGGAAACCGTCGAGCTGGTCGAGTTCACAGCCGGCGGGTGATTCAGCGCCGGTTCAGCCACCAGCAGGCAGCATCGAACCCGACACCGAGTCGTATCCTGAAACCATCGGAGGCCCACCATGAAGCGCAAGACCAAGATTGCGATTGCGACGACCGCTCTCGCTGGCGGTGCGGTGGCAGGCACAGCTGGCTTCGCTGCCGCTAGCGGAGGTGACGACGACGCCACCGAGGCACCGATCACCGGCTCGGCCCTGGACAAGGCGACCGCCGCTGCGCTCGAGCACACCGGCGGCGGGACGGTGACTGGCACCGAGGTCGGCGACGAGGAAAGCTTGTACGAGGTCGAGGTGTCCCTCGACGGCGGCGGACAGGTCGACGTCCAACTCGATGAGGCTTTCAACGTCGTCGGGAGCGAAGGCGACGACGAGGCCGAGCCCGGCGACGGGTGACGGCGACCGCCAGACCATAGACTGGCGGCCGTGGCGCGGGGCGACGGTCTGCTGACGCATGACGCCGACCCCGCCGACCGGAGCCCGCAGGACGCTTGCGGAATCTTCGGCGTCTGGGCGCCCGGCGAGGAAGTCGCCAAGCTGACCTATTTCGGCCTGTACGCCCTACAACATCGGGGTCAGGAGTCGGCCGGCATCGCCGTCGGCAATCACGAACAGATCATGGTGTACAAGGACATGGGCCTGGTGAGCCAGGTCTTCGACGAGGCGACGCTGAACTCGCTCGGTGGCCACGTCGCCGTCGGGCATACGCGGTACTCGACTACCGGCGGAAGCCGCTGGGAGAACGCGCAGCCGACGCTCGGCGCTACGTCGATGGGCACCGTGGCACTGGCCCACAACGGGAACCTCACGAATACCACAGAATTGCTCGAAGTCGTCCGCGAGCAGATCGGCACCGATGTCGGCGAACTGCGCTACGGCAACACCTCCGACACCGCGCTGGTGACGGCGCTGTTGGGGGCCGATCCGGACACCGCGTTGGAGCAGGCCGCGGTTAATGTCCTGCAGCAGCTTCGCGGCGCCTTCTCGCTGATCTTCTCCGACGAATCCACGCTCTACGCCGCACGCGACCCGCAGGGCGTCCGCCCGCTGGTGCTTGGCCGGCTGGAGCGCGGCTGGGTGGTGGCGAGCGAGACGGCGGCGCTGGACATCGTCGGGGCGTCGTACGTACGGGAGATCGAGCCGGGAGAGCTGGTTGCCATCGACGAGGCGGGCCTGCGCTCGCGGCGGTTCGCTCTGGCGGATCCGAAGGGCTGCCTGTTCGAGTTCGTCTATCTGGCTCGGCCGGATACCCACATCCGCGGCCGCAGCGTGCACGCCACCCGGGTCGAGGTCGGGCGCCGTCTCGCCCGCGAGCACCCGGCGGAGGCCGACCTGGTGATTCCGGTGCCCGAGTCCGGCACTCCGGCCGCAGTTGGTTTCGCCAAGGAATCGGGCATCACCTACGGGCTCGGTTTGGTGAAGAACTCCTATGTCGGCCGGACGTTCATCCAGCCCTCGCAGACCATCCGCCAGCTGGGGATTCGGCTCAAGCTCAACCCGCTGAAGGAGATGGTGGCGGGGAAGCGGCTGGTCGTCGTCGACGACTCGATCGTTCGCGGAAACACCCAGCGCGCCTTGGTCCGGATGCTGCGCGAAGCCGGCGCGCGTGAAGTGCACGTACGAATCTCCAGCCCACCTGTGACTTGGCCGTGCTTCTACGGCATCGACTTCGCATCCCGCGCGGAATTGATCGCAACCGGGTTGTCCAGCGACGAGGTCTGCCGGTCGATCGGAGCCGACTCGCTGGGCTACGTCTCCTTGCCAGGGCTGGTCGAGGCGACCACGGTGCCGATGCCAGAGTTGTGCCGCGCGTGTTTCGACGGCGTGTACCCGATCGAGCTGCCCGCCCAGGCCCAACTGGGAAAGACCGTCCTGGAACAGACCGAGTTGCCGATCGTGGCCCCGCCGATCGCGTCGACCCGGGTGGACGTCCCCGCCAGGGTTGGTGTCGACGCCCCGGCCAGCGTGGACGTCGACGGTGTCCCGACCGGCATCGGTGGCGGCGCCGTGGACGCCCTGCGCCATCCCTGACCGCACCCCGTGGCGGTCGCGCCCAACTCCTTCTTCCAGATTGGCACGCCGAGCGTTCCATAAACCCGAACGAACCGGACGCCGATGCGACATTTCACCGTGCCAATCGCGACGGTTAAGCGTGCCAATCGGGTCGATAGGCTGCGGCCGTGCCGTCAGATGACCACAACGCGGAGGCGGGAGACTTGGCGGCGGCCGCGGAGGAACGGACGGCGGGGCCGTCAGTGGCCAGACCGGCGAGAGCAAATTCCGATTCCCTGACCTACGCCGCGGCAGGGGTCGACATCGAGGCCGGGGATCGGGCTGTCGAGCTGATGAAGGAGTGGGTCGCGAAGACCCGGCGGCCGGAGTCCGTGGGAGGGATCGGCGGCTTCGCGGGCCTGTTCGACGCCAGCGCGCTGGCCTCCTACCGCCGGCCGCTGCTGGCAACGAGCACCGACGGCGTCGGCACCAAGGTCGCCATTGCCCAGCAGATGGACATCCACGACACGATCGGGTGCGACCTGGTCGGCATGGTCGTCGACGACATCGTCGTGTGTGGTGCCGAACCGCTGTTCATGACCGACTACATCGCGTGCGGCCGGGTCGTGCCCACGCGAATTGCGGCCATCGTCAAGGGCATCGCACAGGCCTGCGTCACGGCCGGTTGTGCACTCGCCGGCGGGGAGACCGCGGAGCATCCCGGACTTCTCGGACCCGACGAGTACGACCTGGCCGGCGCGGCCGTCGGCGTGGTCGAAGCCGATGATCTGCTCGGACCGGACCGCGTGCGCGCGGGCGACGCCGTTGTCGCAATGGGGTCGTCTGGCCTGCACGCCAACGGGTACTCGCTGGTCCGGGCGATCCTGGATCACGCCCAATGGAGAATTGACCGCGACGTGCCGGAGTTGGGCCGGACCATAGGCGAGGAGCTCCTCGAACCGACCCGGATCTACGCGCCCGCCTGCTCGGCCCTGACCCGGTCGGAACATGTCGAGGTGCACGCGCTGGCGCATGTGACCGGCGGTGGCATCGCGGCGAACCTGACCCGGGTGCTGCCATCGGATGCCTCGGCCCGATTGGACCGCTCGACCTGGTTGCCGCAACCCGTTTTCGGTCTGCTGGGCTCGCTGGGCGGCGTCGCGCAGAGTGAGCTGGAACGCGCGCTCAACATGGGCGTCGGCATGCTTGCCGTCGTCGCGCGGGCCGACGCGGACTCAGCGGTCGACGTGCTGAAGCAGCACGGCGTGACGGCGTGGATCGCCGGCGAGACTGCCGGCGGCGACGGCACGGCTGAACTGGTCGGGGCGTATCGCCCCTGACGGGGACGCCTTGTGCCAGCGTCGCTTGTGCGACGCTTCGGGCGTGACTCGTACGACGGTGGCTCGTCCGTTGGCGGCGGCCGCGCTCCTCGTCGTCCTGACCGGATGCTTCAAGATCGACATGGACCTCGACATCAGCGAGGACGAGACGGTCGACGGCGAGATCATCCTGGCGGTTAGCGACGAATTGGCGGAGGCGACCGGGCAGAGTAGGGAAGAGCTCGTGGAGCAGTTCGAGGCCGACGTCATGCGGGATGCACCTGACGGCGTAACTCAGCAGCCATACAGTTCTGAGGGATTGGCCGGAACGCGGCTCATTCTGGCCGACGTCGCGGTCGACGAGTTCAGCCCAGCCGACGAGACGCTGTCGATCCTGCACGAGGGCGACCAGTACGTCGTGGACGGCGCGTTCGACCCGGCTGCGGTCGGCGACCTCGGCGCGTTGTCGGAGGAAGCCGTAGCCAACACGGTGGATGTGCGGGTGGCGATCACCTTTCCGGGCGATGTCATCGAGCACAACGGCGAGCTCGACGGCCGGACCGTGACCTGGGCGCCCACCTCGACCAAGGCGGTCGACATCCATGCCCGAGCCGAGGATTCCGCCGAAAGCGTGTCAGCGCTGCCGCTGGTAGTCGCGGCGTTGGCCATCGCCGGCGTCGTCACTTTCCTGGCTGTACGCCGACGTCGTGATTCCGGCCCGGCCGAGGAACCAACCGCGGGCAAGGCGGCCGAACCGATGACTGACTGATCCTGACTCCCGAGAGCGAGGTCGTCAGCGCCAGCGCGCGCTCTGCTCGTCGGTCTCGTCGAAGTCGTAGTCGCCGTCGCCGTCCGTCGTCCTGATCGACCTCGGCGTCGGCCGCTCCGTCGCCGCCCAGCTCACGCTGCAGCGCGTCGAAATCGGTCTCGAGCGACTGGTACTTCAGTCGACGGGCGACCTTCGTCTGCTTAGCCTTGGACCGGCCGCGCCCCATTGGGTCGACCCCCTCGCACAAAACTGGGGCGACCAGTCAACCGGACGCCCTGGCAACTTCGGGTGACATCTGCTCGTGAAGACAACGCTACAGGGTTCGGCCATGTTCCGTCCCGCCCGGTCGTCCTTATCTGCAGGACGGATCAGCCGGGTAGGTGAATCCCCCGCAGGCGGGATACCTCGGCCATCCGCCGCTCGGCCAGCCGGTCGGCTGCGACGGCCGGCGGGACACCTTCGTCGGCGGCGAGGGCAAAGATCCGCCGGGTTGTCTGGAGGATCTGCTCAGCCCTACCCCGAGCGCGGTCGAAGGAGAATCCGTGCAGCTCGTCTGCGACTTGGATGACCCCACCGGAGTTCACGACATAGTCGGGTGCGTAGAGGATTCCCCGGTCCTCGAGCATCTTCTCGACGCCGGGGTGGGCGAGCTGGTTGTTGGCTCCTCCGCACACTGCCCGACAACTTCCGCTTGCCGCCAGCGCCTCGACCATCTCGTCGTCGAGAGCGCCACCGAGGGCACACGGCGCGTAGACGTCGATCCTGGCGCCGGCGAGCGCAAACGCATCGGGAACGGCAAGCACCTCCGGATGGGCAGACTGCAGCCGCTCGATGGCCGGCGCGGACACATCGGTGACGACGACCTCGGCGCCGTCCTCGAGGAGCAACGCCGCGAGCTTGCTGCCGACCTTGCCGACACCGGCAATGCCGACCCGGCGGCCCCGCAAGGTCGGCGCCTGCCAGAGTCGTTCCGCGCAGGCCCGCATGCCCTGGAACACCCCGAACGAGGTGAGCACACTGGAGTCCCCGGCACCGCCCTCTGCCGGCGAGCGTCCGGTGACCCACCGGCACTCCCGAGAGATGATGTCCATGTCCGCGACATAGGTCCCGACGTCGCACGCGGTGATGTAACGGCCACCCAACGATGCGACGAACCGACCATATGCGCGCAGCAGGGCCTCGGACTTGTCGCGGCTGGGATCCCCGATGATCACGGCCTTGCCGCCGCCGAGGTCGAGGCCGGCAAGCGCGTTCTTGTAGGCCATTCCTCGCGACAGCTCCAAGACGTCGGCCAGCGCGTCGTCCTCGGTCCGGTATGGGTAGAACCGCGTCCCCCCGAGTGCGGGTCCAAGGGCAGTGGAGTAGATGGCGATGATCGCGCGCAGCCCGGTGGGTTCGTCCTGACAGAAGACGACTTGTTCGTGGCCGGTGTGCCGGCCGAAGACTCCCGTCTCTGCCGAGCCGTATATCGAGGTATCGGCCACGGTGGTGACCCCTTCGCATCCTCTGGCCCCGTCGTGCTGGCACTGTGAGCAAGCCACGGCAGCGGGCGTCAGCGTTGTGACCGTCACGATATGCCCGTCAGGTCCCTGTTGGCGCTGACCGGTTGGGCTCGACTCGCGGCATACGTCGTCTCTGCGTAGTCTCTGCACCAACGGCTTGAAAGAGTCGGTCGGACGGGGAATGGACGCACCGTTCGGCGCGTCCACGCCACAACGCAGTGGGGTGGAATGACCGTTTGCGGTGGAGCCACTCCACCAACACCAGGGAGGTGACGATGGCGACGAGGACTCAGGACGCCGAGCCCCTCCTCACGCCTGCCGAAGTCGCTGCCATGTTCCGGGTCGACCCAAAAACCGTGACCCGGTGGGCAAAGGCCGGCAAGCTCACATCGATTGGGACGCTGGGCGGACACCGCCGTTACCGGGAGTCCGAGGTCCGGGCCTTGCTGACGGGGCAGATCCCTGCCCAGCGAGCCGACCGGACACCGAGCAACAGGGGTGAGTCCTTCCGGCGGCCGCTGCCCCGCGGTGGCCGCCGGACACTCGATTGGTCACCCTCCCGCCCGGGAGGCTGCGTGCGGGCACGATCGATGATCAAGCCCGTGGCCATGGTCGCCACGGGCGGGCTGTTGGTCGCCGTCGCGGTCGTCGGGACGCGAGCGTCTGGCGGGCTGGAGCTCGAGTTCCGACCGCTGGTGGTCATTCCCAGCGATGTGCTGGGAATCGTTTTCCTCGCGGCTGCCGTCCTGTGCCTTCCGCTGCTGATACTCGGCATGTACTTCC
>CAWFXV010000004.1:0-107587 GCA_963819885.1 uncultured Actinomycetota bacterium
TGAAATCGGTGGGCGATACGGTCCGGTCGTGGCAGAGCCGGAGCCCGACGAGCAGTCATCAGGACCGGCTTATCTGCGTCTGATCCTGCTTGGCGCCGCGATCGGGGGTTCCTGCCGCCCTGGTGGCAGCGCTCTTCCTCGCCGTGGTGCACACCGTGGAGGACTGGCTTTGGGAGGACCTGCCCCAATGGTTGGGCGCATCGCCCCCACCGTGGAACCTGGTCATCGGTCTTCCCGTAGTCGGTGCGCTTGTCGTACTGGCCGTCCGCACCCTCTTACCCGGTGGCCTCACTGCGCGCAATGCACGGTGGCGTCACCCGACGACCTTCCTTCGGTGTCGGGCACCTCGCCTAGCCTCGTGATGTGACCAGCGTTCACCAGCTGTCCCGGACCGATGCGCGCCGGATCGCGGTGCAGGCGCAGCTCCTGAACAGTCCGCGGCCGTCGAAGCTGCTCGACGTGGTGCGGCGGTTGACCATGCTTCAGCTTGACCCGACCGCCTCGATCGCACCGAGCGCCGATCTCGTGCTGTGGAGTCGCCTGGGTTCGTCGTACTCCCCGGCGGAATTGCGCGCCGCCATCGACCGTCGAACGCTGCTCGAATTCCGGGCGGTGATTCGGCCCGCGGAGGATCTTGCGCTCTATCGCGGCGACATGGCGGACTGGCCCGGGCGGGGCGAGCTCCGCGATTGGCAGAAGTCAAGACGCGAGTGGGTCAAGGCAAACGATGCCTGCCGACGGGACATTCTCCAGCGGCTCGAGTCGGCCGGGCCGCTGACCATGCGCGGCCTACCAGACACCTGCGCCGTGCCATGGGATTCGACGGGGTGGACCAACAACCGAAACGTCGAGCGGTTGTTGGAGTTCATGGTTTCGCGCGGTGAGGTCGCTACCGCGGGCCGGAAGGGGCGTGAGCGTCTGTGGGACCTGGCGGCGCGGGTCTATCCCGACGATCCGGTCGTTCCAGCTGATGAGGCACGGCGCATTCGCAACGAGCGGCGGCTGCATGCCCTAGGCATTGCCCGCGCCCGTGCACCGGAAAGCCCGGTCGAGCCGGTGGACGTCGGCGACGCCGGCGAGCCGGCCGTCGTCGATGGCGTCAAGGGCGGCTGGCGGGCCGATCCATCGTTCCTTGGCACGCCGTTCTCGGGCCGCACCGCCTTGCTGTCGCCGTTCGACCGGTTGGTGCACGACCGCAAGCGGACCGCCGAGTTCTTCGAGTTCGACTATCAGCTCGAGATGTACAAGCCCGCGTCAAAGCGCCGCTGGGGATACTTCGCGCTGCCGATCCTCTACCGCGACCGGCTGGTCGGGAAGCTCGACGCCACCGCCGACCGCAAGAGCAGAGTGCTCCGGGTCGACGCGATCCACCAGGACGTACCGTTCACCAAGGTCATGGCCGGAGAGGTGCAGGGCGAGATCCAGGACCTGGCTCGCTGGCTGGACTTGGACGTTGCGCTTCCTCGCTGACGCTCAACCTGCCGGTCGACCATCGGTAAGTGCTGTTCACGCCGGCTGTTCGTCGATAAGTGGCGGTGCGGCAGAGCGTAGACCGGGAACTATCCGCTCGATTCCTGATCTTCGTCAGCGGTCCGGCGCGACGATTAAAGTCGCCGGCCAGGACCTCGGATCCGACTCCACGGAGTCGAGCACCGTGGAACCCATTCTGCCGACGAATCAGCGAACTGCTCCGCGAAGTCCGCCGGATCGCCTACGATCCGGGCCTGGCACCGGACGACGCGCCGCGCCGCATCTGGGAACTGCTAGGTAGCACGACCAGTCCGAGGGGACTTCTATGACAGGTGACCAGACTCCGCCAGCCGGTTGGTACCCGGACAAGAGTGCGGACGCCCCGGCTGGGCAACAGCGGTACTGGGACGGCTCCGCGTGGACTGAGCGCACCACCCCGTCGACCGCGGCTCCGACCGAGTCCGCGCCGACCGAGTCCGCGCCGACCGTGGCTGCGCCGACCGAGCCAACCGTTGCCGACTACCAACCCGCTGCCGCCTACCAGGCCGGTATCCAACAAGCCCCGCGTAACGGCCTCGGGACCGCAGCGCTGATCCTCGGGATCATCGGCGCGGTCTCCGGCGTCATCCCGTTCATGTTCTGGCTGGCCGGGACCCTCGGCCTGATTGGTCTGATCCTCGGGTTGATCGCCCGCGGCCGCGTCAAGCGCGGCGAGGCCACCAACGGGAAAGCGGCGCTGTGGGGGATCATCACCAGCGCGGTCGCGCTCGTGCTCTCGGTCGTCGGGCTGGTGCTCCTGGTCGCTGTGCTCGGCACGGTGGCGGAGGACGTCAGCACTACGTCCACGGAGCCCGCGCCACAGCCAACCCAAACCGCCACGCCGGAGCCAGAGCCAGAGGCGGCGCCGCCGGGCGCCGAAGAGGTCGACGTCTTCGACCTGAAGGTCGGCGACTGCGTCGCTGAAATCCAGGCGAGTGAAGAAACCTTCATCAGCGTCCAGACCGTGCCGTGCTCGGAGCCGCACAGCGCGGAGATAATCAGCACCGCGACACTTCCCGAGGGGGACTTTCCTGGTGATGAGGCGCTCCAAGCCCAAGCGGGAGAGATGTGCTTAATCGAGTTCGAGAGCTTCGTCGGACTGTCTTATGAGGAATCGGTACTTGATTTCAGTTTTCTGTACCCGCACGAGGGAAGTTGGGACGCCGGCGATCGCTTTGTCGTTTGCGCGGTCTACGACCCGGCCGGCGATACGACCGGAACGCTTGCTGACGCCAACCGCTGAGACTCTTGAACCCCGTGCCTTCAAGCCAGGCGAGCCGACCGCCCTGTCCGAGGCCTCAGCGATCCCGGCCGGACACCCGGTCGGTCGTAGCCGCATTGGCCAACCACCACGTTCGAGTCGCGATCCCGGCAGCGATGACTCCGGTCCGGCCGCTACGAAGCCAAAGGCACGCCTGGTTCTGACCACCGGTGGCGTGCGACGAGGTACTTGACGCTGACCCGCGCTACCACTTCACTCCACCGCTGGTTGCTGAAGAAATGGCTGCGCGCCCGACCAGTCCAACCGGCCACCCCCTGGCCGAACTACGGTCCGCCACGACCGGTCGACAAACCGGCTGCGTCACTCTCCGCGTGGCCGGCCAGCTGCATCAAATCGGCGTCGGCCGAACCCACGCCCGAACCCCGTCCTGCTCCTCGTCCACGACCTCGACGTCCGCATCGTGGCACCATGACTCTCCCCAGCGCACTGCGGTAACGCCGTACGCCCCTCCAGTCGCCTGGAGTCCCTTGGTTCGACGAAATCTCATTCCCACAGACATTCCCACGGGACGGTTTGAGTCAGGCTCGTTCTCGCCCTGGACTACGGAAGCAGCGTCAGGGCAGTCGTGTGTGCGGGCTTGATCGCGTGGAAGTGACGGTGATCAAGGGTGGCGACGCTCGATGCCTTGACGCGTTCGGCTAGGGCGATCACCGAGGCGTCGGTGATGCCGAGCGGGAAGCCCTGGTACTGGCGCATCAGCTCGACGACTCTGACCATGTCGTCATTGTCGAGGTTCTTCTGTATGAGGTCGCCGCCGGCGACTGCCTCGACGAGGTTGCCCTCGGCCTCGGCGCCGAGGTACCTCTGGATGAGGTAGCAGGTCTCGGTGAGGACATATGGGGTGATCAACAGGTCGCCCCCGTACGATTCGAGCAGGTCGAGGCAGCGGTCGTGGTCGGGATCGTTGCGGTTGAGCTGGGCGACGAGGGGTCCTGAGTCAACGATCAGCACGATCGTCACCGATCTCGGCACGGACAAGGTCCTTGGCCCGAGCGCCGAGATCGGTGGCGGGACCGTCGAAGGTCCGCAGGACCCGGAAGCGGCTGGGCTTCGGCTTGGCAAGTCGCAGAGCATGACGACGCAGCTCTTCGGCCTGCTCGGGCTCCAGGTGATCGATGAGCGCGTGCAGGTCGCTGTTGTCGTGTGCTGCGGTCACCGCCGTCCCTTCGCCTACCGGACTCCTAATCCACGATAGCGCTGCCCTGCCTCCTCCGCCCGACGCTGCCGGTGAGATTGTGGCCAGAGTCTGGCCAATAGATCCGCGACCAGCCATGCCACTGGAACTCCGTGTCACGAGGCCGCCGTCGACCTCAACTGTTTTCGGCGGCGGTACTCATTCGCTTCCGTGACCGTGGCGGAAAATGTCGGATCTCGTCCTGTGCTTCAGCGTCAAGCGGGCGACGTCACCGCACGCGGGTTGCGTTCTACGGTGTGCTACGTGGACAACGATCTCCAGTCGGCGGAGGCGGCGGAGCTTGCCGAGGAGGTGACGAGCCTTCGCACCCTGACCGCGCGCCTGCGGGCGGAGAACGCGCGGTTGTTGCGCCTGTTGGAATTGACGCCGAAGCAGGCGGCGCCGCCCGGCCCGGTACAGACCGGCTTCTTCGATGCGCGCCCCGGTCCGGTCGATCGGCAGTCGGCTACGGAGGTGAAGGTCGACTTCTTCGGGGCGCTGTTTGCCGCGCGGACTGACATCTACGCAGCGCGATGGGAGAACATGCGCACCGGCAGGTCTGGCTGGCTACCGGCGGTGCGTGGCGGGTGGCGCAAGGGCGTGCGGCACGAGAACCGGGAGTACCTGCCGCTCACCAAGGAGGTTCTTCGCGCCCATCTGACCGGCGACATGCATGTCGGGCTGTATCCACTGCTGGACGGCGATCTGTGCAGTTGGTTGGCGGTGGACTTCGACGGGCGGGCCGCGATGCTGGACGGCCTTGCGTACCTGAAGGCCGCCAGAATGTGGTCGGTGCCAGCCGCGTTGGAAGTTTCGCGGTCGGGGATCGGCGCGCATGCGTGGGTGTTCTTCGCCGCACCCGTGCTGGCCGAGACCGCCCGCCGGCTCGGCACCGCCTTGTTGCGGGAAGCGATGGCGCTGCGTGGGCACATGGACTTGGCCAGCTACGACAGGCTCTTCCCCTCCCAGGATGTGCTACCGGCCGGCGGGGTGGGCAATTTGATCGCCGCGCCATTGCACGGCAAGGCGCGCCCTGGTGCGACCGTGTTCCTCGACCTGTCCACGATGGAACCCCACGACGACCAGTGGGCGTTCTTGTCCTCGCTCGGCAGGATGAGCCCAGGCGACGTCAGTCGGGTCGCACGCCGCGCGGGACAGGTCATCGTGGGTGCGAGTGTCGACCGGATCGGCACTGCGGTGTCGACCCGGATCCGAGTTGCGGCGCCGCCGATCCTGCACGCCCGTCTCACGGCTGGAATCCGCATGGAGTCGGGTGAACTAACCCCCGCGTTGCACGCGACGCTGAAGCATGCGGCATCGATGTCGAATCCGATCTTCTACGAGCGCCAGCGGCTGCGCATGTCCACTTGGGACACGCCGCGGTTTCTGCGCAGCTACGACGAAACCGTTGACGGCGGGCTCATCCTGCCGCGCGGCTTGGCCGACACGGTCGCCTCGATGGTTGAGCAGGCCGGCAGCCGCCTCGAGTTGACCGACGAGCGGGCGGCCGGCGAGGCGCAGGAGTTCACGTTGACGGCCACGCTGACTCACCCGCAGCAGGATGCCGTCGATGGCCTGCGCCCTCACGACCTGGGCGTGCTGGTCGCTCCGCCAGGGGCGGGCAAGACTGTGATCGCGTGCGCGGTGATCGCCGCGCACGCGAGGTCGACGCTCGTGCTCGTCGATCGCAAGGCCCTCGCTGACCAGTGGCGCGCCCGCATCAGCGAGCTACTGGGCATCAAGCCCGGGCAGCTCGGTGGCGGTCGCAGGAAGACCCGCGGCGTAGTAGACGTCGCGATGCTGCAAACCCTGGCCCGCGCGCAAAACATCGAGCAGCTCACCAGCGGCTACGGATTGGTGGTTGTGGACGAGTGCCACCACGTCCCAGCTGCGGCGTTCGAACACGCCGTCAAGCAGATCCCGGCGCGCCGATGGCTCGGGCTGACCGCTACTCCATACCGCCGCGACAAGCTCGACGACCTGATCGCGCTGCAGCTCGGCCCGATCCGCCACACCATCACGCACTCCACACAAGCCTCTCCGAAGGTCGACGATCGCTCGCCCAAGTTCGAGTTCGCGCAAGCGGGCCTGGGGCAGCGGCCAACACCCGTGCTCCATGTGCACGACACCGGATTCCGCTACGTCGGCGACGCCGACCCATCGGCGCCGGGCGGGATGGCCGCCATCTACCGCGACGTGGTCGCCGACGACGCCCGCACCGCCCAGGTGCTCGATGACGTGGCGGCGGCACTGGAGCGGGGCAGGCACTGCTTGGTGCTCACCCAGTGGACGGTACATGTGCAGCGGTTCGCCGACGGGCTTCGGCACCGAGCTTTCGATCCGGTCGTGCTGCGTGGAGGCATGGGCGCCAAGGCCCGCCGCGACGTCCTCACCCGACTGCAACAAGCACCCGCGGACGGGTCACCGCTGCTGGTGGTGGCAACCGGCCCGTTCGTCGGAGAGGGATTCGACTGCCCAGTCCTGGACACCCTCTTTCTCGCAGCGCCCATCGCCTTCAAGGGGCGCCTTGTCCAGTACGCGGGACGGATCCTGCGCGCGTATCCGGGGAAGATCACCGCCGAGGTACACGACTACCACGACATCGGCACCGGAGTGCTGGCCTCGTCGCTGGCCAAGCGCGCACCAGGCTACGTCAGCCTCGGCTTCCCCGACCCCCGCAGATTGGCGTCGCGGCGTTGACCCTCGTCGCTCAGGGCACAGGCTGTGCCGCGAGTACGTAGCCCAGCTTCTGTAGCGCGGTACGGAACTTCAGCTCAGCCTCGAGCGGGACGGCGACATGGCGTTCACCGACCGGGCGGCACAGAGTGCGGAGCGTGCGTCGCGGGCGATGAGTGCGGCCAGCGCGGGATCAGCGCATTCGATCACGCGGGCATGCCCGAGGTCGGTCAACTGGGCCGCCCGCCGGGTGATGTCGTCGATGAGGGTTTCCAGCGAACTGGGTAGGTCGTTCTCGGCCCGCTGGGCAAGGAAGCCGGTGAACTCCCCAAGGTCGCGTCCAGCGTCGAGTGCGGCCAGCAGGCTCGCGGCCGAGACGGTCCAGACCCGGTCTGCGGTGTGCTCGGCGTAGCCCGACAGCAGGACCTGATCACCTGGGGAGAGCGCGCCGGTTGCAACCACGTAGAGGTTGGGCAGGATCTTCAGCACCCGGGCTTCCTCGTCACCGGTGCGTGCCTGGTAGGTGTCGGTCAGACCGAGTGCTTAGCGACCCAGGGTGGTGAGCCGGATCGCCTGCAGGCCGTCGTAACCCATGCACCCGTAATGCGCGTCGCCGAGGTAAAGCTTCCACAGCGCCATTTGGTTGCGGCGATCGTGGGCGCATGTTGCCTCGTCGCATGATCGCGAACAGGGTGTCCACGCCGAGCCACTCGCCGGGCGGGCAGCCGGCCAACGCGGCGGCAACCGCTTGACGGCGGGGGCCGGCCGCGCTGAGAACATTGCGGGCGCGCTGGCCCTTGATTTCGTCGATCCGGCTGAACTCGTCGATCACCGCGTGGGTCACCCAGCGTTGCCACAACGCTCGGATTACCTCCGCCGGCGGCTTCCGCAATGCGGTCCGACCTCTGGCGGTCAGTTGGAGCCTTCCGCCTTCGAGCTTGGCCAGGCCGCCGGCCTGGACGAGCAGTGGCCAGGCGAACGACGCGATCGGGTCAACGAGATAGAAGTCGCCACGCGCGAGATGGGAAACGATGATGCTGAGGGTCGCCGAACTGGGGCGCATGGTCTTCTCGCTGCAACGAAGCATGCCCGCCGCGCACAACTGCAGCACGATGCGCAGGTGAGCTGGGCTTCCTGCTCGGTCAGCCTTACCCGATGCTCGCCGACGCTGCCCAGTGGGCCGGTCTGGGTAGTGTCCACGCGGTTCATGCGTCCCCTACGGCTGCCGGCGGCGGTACGCCTCGATCCAGTCCGCGCCCTCGGGCAAGGGTGTCGGCAATGGCAGATCGAGGATCGGAATGCGTTGCTGCGATCGGCCACGAGCGCAGATGGCCACGATCTGGTCACCATCGGTCAGGTCGATGCCCGTGACCGTGACATCGACTTCCAACACTGTGGCCGGGAACGGCACAGCGAGATGCTCGTCGAGCATGGTGTAGAAACCCGTGACGCACTCGCTGTCGTTGTAGCAGTCGACGGTGGCTTGCGCGACCATCTCGTCCAGCGCCCCACGCTTCGGTGGCCTCACCGCGCCGAGGGTAGCGGGCCGCCAGCTGTCCGCTACGACAACGGACGTAGCCGCGCCGTCCGCTGAGCGATCCTTGCGACCACTCGTCGGTGCAGGTCTCCATCGGCGCATCGACCAGGCCGGATCGGTCACCCTGCGCGTGGCCGGTCGGCTCCACCACATCGGCGTCGGCCGAACCCACGCCCGAACCCCGTCCTGCTCCTCGTCCACGACCTCGACGTCCGCATCGTCAACGCCGCCACCGGCGAACTCCTCAGAGACCTCGTCCTCAACCCCACCCGCGACTACCAGCCCACCGGCGCAGCCAAGGGCCCAACCCGCCGCACATGACAACAGCCCGAACCCCAACCGAGGGTTCGGACTGTCGCCGATGTCTTGAGAGACACAGCAGTGCCCCCGGCAGTGCCCCCGGCAGTGCCCCCGGCAGGAATCGAACCTGCGACACACGGTTTAGGAAACCGTTGCTCTATCCCCTGAGCTACGAGGGCTCGACGATCAGCAGGCCGCTGACGTACGCCTGCCGATCGGCGTGCTTAAGGATGGCGTCGTGCCACCGGAATCCGAGTCAATCATGGCAGGGGAGGGGCAGGAGCTGCTCGCCGAGGCAGGGCCACGGTGGTGTCACCGGTCGCGCTGGCGAGCTGTCGCTCGAGCGCGGTGAACGCGTCGATGATCGCCCTCGCCTCGTACGCGCGGTTGCGCCGTCCGATTGTGACCTGGCGGACCACTCCGGCTGACTCGAGACGATGCATCGCCTGATTGGTCGCCTGGAAGCTACGGCCGATGACCTCTGCCGCGCCCTTGACCGAGATGATCGGCACGCCGGGTAGGACGGTAAGCAACCGCTCGACGGCCGACCCTGAGCGGACGCGGCCGAGCGCCGCACGCCACTGCTTCTCGATCTCGATCACGCGCCGTTCGAAGGCGGCAGCGTCGTCGACAGCTCGCCGACCGGCCGCTGCGAACAGCCCTATCCACCGATTGAGACCTTCATGGGCGGCGGACGAATCCGGCCGGCCCGAGTATCTGGTGGCGGTCAGACCCTCGACGTAGGAATCAGACCACGTCGCGAGGACGAGCGAGATCGGAGGCAACAGCCGAGGTGTCAGCCCACGGCGGCGCAGGACGACGTGAATGAGAGCTCGTCCGGTCCGGCCGTTGCCGTCGACGAACGGGTGGATGGTCTCGAACTGGGCATGGACGATCGCGGCCTGCGCCACGGGAGGCAACGCATCGTCGTTGATGAAAGCGCACAGGTCCGACAGAAGCTGTTCGACATCTTCGGGTGGGGGAGGAACGAAGGCAGCTGAGCAGGGGTTGAAGCTGCTCCCGCCGATCCAGTTCTGCTCGGCGCGAATTCTGCCGGCGTGTTCGGCGAGTCGTGTCCCAACCACTAGCCGGCGATGCACCTCTAGTAGCCCGTCAACTGTGATTGTCGGCGCCGCCGACAACGCCTCGACCGCCCATGACATCGCGTCGATGTTTCCGAGTACCTCGTCGGCGGTGACATCACCGGAGCCATGGTCCGCCGACCGGGCCGCTTCGGCGCGGAGCAGGCGTCGCCCCCCGACGACCAGACCCTCGATGTACGAGGACGCGACGGATTCGGCCAGAAGGAGGAGTCGAGCAAGGGCTTCGGTGTCGATCAGCGCGATCGCCGTCGTGTTGAGGCGCGCGATGGCCGCCTCGGCGTCGGCTACGTCGGCCGCGACATCACCGTCGAATCGGAATCGCCGGCCCACCAACGGGTCAGGCAGGTATGCCCGGTACTCGCATCCTTGGCGATCGCGGCGGGAGAGCCCACTCGGGAACGAAGGCTGCCAGCGTCTGCGGAGTAGTTTGCTCACGTCGGCTCCCTTGTTCAAGGATTTATCATAACCTTGAACATGACGTGATGGCATGTCAAGGTTCGCGTCCGCGGTCGGGAACACCTCAGACCCGGAGCGGCTTGTCCGAGCATGGACATCAGGGAAGCGATCGAGTTCGCCCGCAAGAACCCCCGTGCAGTCCTCGCGACCATGAAGCGCGACGGCACCCCGCAGCTCTCGCCGGTGCTCGTCGGCGTCGACGCCGAAGACCGTCTCGTGGTGAGCACGCGGGAGACAGCCATGAAGACCGCCAACGTCCGACGCGACCCGCGAGTTTGGCTTTGCCTGCTCAACGACCGCTTCTTCGGCGGCTGGGCGCAGGTCAGCGGCGACGTCGAGGTCGTCAGCCTGCCCGAGGCGATGGAACCGCTGGTCGAGTACTACCGCTCCATCTCCGGCGAGCATCCGGACTGGGACGACTACCGATCCGCCATGACCAAACAGCGCCGGTGTCTGCTCCGGATCACGCCGACGACGGCCGGGCCCACCGTGTCCGGCTGACCTCTCACACTGTGCCACCGGGGCGGCTTAGGGTCGGCACGACCAAGTTCCGTCGACAAGGAGTCGCCGTGATTCCCGAAGCGGAAGTCTTCGTGCTGGCCGATCAGACGGCGGTCCGGGTCTACGGACAGATCCGCGACGATCAGTGGGGCACGACGTTTCCTCCAATGTTCGACATGGCTGGCGCGGACGCACCTGTTCCGCTGCGGCAGGCAATCAACCACTTCGCATACGACGACTCCTGGGTGCCCGACATGCTGGCCGGGCGCACCATGGACGAGGTTGGACGCGACCGCTTCGACGGCGAGCTGCTGGGCGCCGATCCACGTGGCAGCCTCGAACGCATATGTGCCGCCGCTCGTGACGCCGCGCGGAAGGTCACCGATCGCGACGCCACCGTGCACTGTTCCTATGGCGATGTCCCCACGTGGGACTACTTCTGGCAGCTCAACGTCGCGCGGACGATCGGCGCCCACGACGTTGCCAGACACATCGGGATCGACGACGAGATCTCTGAACAACTGGCGCAGGGCATGTGGAAGGGAACCGAGCAATCCGCGGACATGTGGCGCTCGATGGGGATCTTCCGGGCCTCTGTGCTGGTCACTGACGATGCGTCGTGGCGTGAGCGGTTTCTTGGCCTGACCGGACGCCGTTCGTGACGACGCTCTAAATCGCCCGCATCCTGTTGTTGCGAGCGTCGTGGGTGAGCTCGGCTAGGCCCAAGGCCTCGAGCAGCGGTGGCAGATACATCCCGAAACGGCCCCGATAGCCCTTGCGCAGGCCGTACCACCCGCCGACCGGGTTGTCCGCTGACCGTCCCCAGGCCTCGACACTGCCCTCGGCTGCAGTTTTCTGCTCGTCGGCGGCGCCCAGCGGCATCCAATCGCCGTGGTCACGCAGCATCTGAGGCAAGTCGTCGATCGCCCGTAGGTGGTACTTCAGCGTCGTCGACCCGACCTGACAGACAAGCGCCGGCGGATCGGCTGACTCGTCGCGGTACATCGTGTAATCCGACGACCCTGGCGGCGTCTTCAACACCCACGGATCGTCCTTCGTGCCGCTGCCGACTGCCATTGGTGCCTCCACTGCTTCACGTAGCCTCGACGGCCGAATCGTAAAGCCTGGCGGCAGGCAGCGTGTTGACAATCCTGCGGGTGCTCGTGCCTGGCTGCACTTACTTACTGAGCCCGGGCCGGTGAGATAAGTGCTCGATAAGCAGCGGTTAAGCCCGACGGGGAAGGCTGGCGCAGGACGCATGCAGCGTCCGCCGACAGGAGGAAATCCCATGGCAGACATTCAGTTCCCGAACGTACTGTTCGGTCCCGGCACGTTCGAGGCCGACGTGCTCGACAACAACGGTGCACCGTCGACCGTGCTCGACGCCGGTAGCCCGTTCACGATCCGCACGAACTGGATCATCGATCCGTTGGCCGCCCTACTTCTCGGTGGCGAATGGCAGGTCACGGCGTTTGTCGAGTCGATCGGCCCCGGACCGGAGCAGCAGGTGGGACCAACGGTGACCGTTGCGCTGAACGGCGGCACGACCTACAACGCCGACCTCGTCGTTCCGGCCAGCACGCTGCCCAACCCTCCCGTTCCGCCCGACTCCGGGACGTACAAGCTCGTCACGCTGCTGACCCACAGCAACTTCGGGGTGGTTTCAGACGTTGCGGCAGTCGTGGAAGGACCGATCCTGCGGATCGGCTGACTGGCCGCCTGATACTCACTCGGCGGGGCCGCATCACGGGCCCCGCCCGAGGTGGTGTCGCGACTCCGGCGAGTTTCAGCCCGCCGCCAACTCAGCGCTGCCAGAGCGTTGGCGTTGCGAGCTCCACGCCCCCTACTGACCCCCGGTGCAACGCGCCTGGGTCACCCTTGTCGATGACGGTCAGGTCCCCACGGATCCGATCGACGACAAGTCGCCGGCCACAGCCGTCCGCACACTCGAACAACAGCCCGCCGGGGCTGGGCGTGCAGTGCAGCTCATGGAACTCGGGCATGGCCGCGCACTCTACCCAATTGAGATTGCTGGGCAAACCGGCTCAGAGCGCTCGAAGCTGGTTGTACAACTCGGTGGTCGGACGTGACGGCCGCATTTTCAACGCGGACCACAACGCGGTCACACAACGGTGATACTGCACCACAGCGAGCTGCACCTTCCGGGACAAGGCATAGCAGATCATCAGTTGGCGATGTACGTCTTCGATATACGGGTCCATCATCAAGAGCCGTTGTCCGAGCAAGATTGCCCGTCCGTAGTCGCCACCTCCGATATACCGGTCGATCAGCCAGCACTGCGCGTCAATCGCCTGGGTCCGCAACGTCTCACGGATCGGCATTGTCCACTCGGCATAGAGGTCGTCGGCCAGGAAAGCGCCCTCGTACATCTCGACCGCCGCCTCGTATGACTGCACCGCTTTGGTCTCATCCCCGGCTCGCTCGGCCTGGCGAGCATCGTCGCAGGCACTTTCGAACGCCTCGGCATCGATCCACACCGTCACCGTGTCGGCCAGCCGGTACGCGTCGTGTCGTCTTTCCAGTACCGGTTCTGCCGAGGCCGCGCGCAGCGCTTTGCGCACCCCGTTCAACGCCACGTGTAGGCAGTTGCGTGCGGCATCTGGACGGGCGTCGGGCCAAAACACGTCCATCAGGACGTCACGGAGCACCGGTGCCCGTCGATGGGTCAGGAGGTAGGCAAGAACGTTGCGAGTACGCCGGCTGGAGGACGTATCCACGATCTGCCCGTCGAGGCTCACCGTGAACCAACCGAAACAATGTGCGATCAGCACGGGTTTCTCTGATTCGGCCGGATATGCGGAGAAGTCGACAACGCCGGTAATAGGCGCGGTCGCTCCCAGGAGGTCCACCAACGTTGTCACCCCCCAGGTGCGCAGGGGGTGGCGTCGTGCACCTGGCCGAAAGTCTGAGACTCAAGTCTCACAGACCAGGTTCCGTCCGCGCACGGGATTTTCAACTTGTGGTGTCCGCGAGATGATCGAATTCAGATACGTCGCCGGCACGGCACGAATTCCACGCAGATAATTCCGACACGCCTAATCGCCCACGCCGTACTGTCCGCGGCATGACCTTCTCGATCGTCGCGCGTAGTGCAGACGGCACATCGTTCGGTGTCGCGGTCGCGTCGAAGTTCCTCGCCGTCGGCGCTGCCGTGCCGGCTGCAGAGGCAGGTGTCGGGGCCATCGCCACCCAGGCCCACGCAAACCTCGCGTACCGGCCCGACGGCCTGGCACAGCTACGCAACGGCCGCAGTGCGCAGCTCACCCTCGACATGCTGGTCGGAAACGACGAAGAGCGCGATTCCCGCCAGGCCGGCATCGTGGACGCCGCGGGAGCAGCCGCGACCTTCACGGGCAGTGAGTGCCACGCGTGGGCCGGTGGCACGATCGGGGCCGGCTACGCGATTCAAGGGAACATCCTGGTCGGGCCCGAGGTCCTTGGTGCGATGGAGCAGGCATGGTCGGCGTCTGACCCCGACGAACCGCTGGCGCGGCGACTGCTCGCCGCGCTCACCGCGGGCGACGATGCCGGCGGCGATCGGCGCGGTCGGCAGAGCGCTGCTCTACTGGTCGTCAGCCCGGACGGCGGATATGGCGGCGGGAGCGACGTCCTCGTCGACCTACGCGTCGACGACCACGTGACGCCCGTAGCCGAGCTCGCCCGGCTGCTCGACCTGCACGATCTCCATTTCGGCAAGCCCGACCCGGCCACACTCCTCGACCTCGACGGTGACCTGGCGAGCGAGATTCGCGCGCTGCTCGCCGAGCGAGGCTTCACCGACGACGACCTCGACGCCGCCCTCGCCGGGTGGGCGGGTGTGGAGAACTACGAGGAACGACTGGCACCCGGCAAGATCGACCCCTTGATTCTTGGCAAACTCCGGGGGGCCTGAGCCGGCCGCTCAGATTCCGTGCTCGACCGGCAGCTTGCCGGCTGCGACGGCGTCCACGAGCGCCTGGTGGTCGCGCTCGGTCTGATCGGCATATGCCTGGGCGAACCGGCTCATAGCAACGTCGACCTTGTCCGACGCGCCGAGGTAACCGGCGATCATCGAAGCGCCGCTGGTGCGCGCGTGTCCCTTGGCCAGCAGCTGCCCGCAGACGCCGGCGTAGTCGGCCAACGCCCCAGCATCGATGCGGTCGATCGGGATCGCGCCCTTCATGTCGCGGAACTGGCGAACGTAGTACTGCCGGTCGTTGATCGTCGCCCAGCCGAGAAGTGGGTCGCTCACCGTCTGCAGGGCCTGTTGATACTCGACGACTCGCTGGCCCTGGTGTGCGTGTATCGCCGACTCGCCGTGCACGTAGCGCGCGACGACCGACCGCCTGGCCTGTTTGACCTGCAGGAAGATGACATCGTCGGGACTGCTGCCTTCGCACAAGGCGACATAAGCCCGCAGCCCGACGCTGCCGACCCCCACGACCTTGTGCGCCGAGTCGAGCAGCGTGTAGCCGGCGAGCAAACGCCGCCACTGCTTCGGGAGCGTCAGCAGGTACTCGTCGAGGGCTTCGGCCAGTTGCCCGGCGTCGGCCTCACTGAGCCGGGTGATCAGCGGCGGTTCCTCGACGATTCGCCGCTCACCGTTGCGGCGTTCGGTGAAGCGGGGGAGTGCCCGGTCGCTGGTTCGGGTCCGGGCGCGGCGGGCCGATCGCTCGATCTCAGCTCGTAGCGCCTTGTCCGAGACGGCCGTGCTGAGCCGATCCAGGTCCAGCCGTTCATACCAACGCTGCAGCAACGGCTCGTCGGAGAGCTTGCGGATCTGCTGCCGGTAGTCAGCGAGGCAGGACATCACCGCAGCCTCGCAGTCGGACTCGGTCGCGCCGTTCTGACGGCCCGCAATCCAGGCACTGGTGGTCAGCCGGCGCAGGTCCCACTCCCAGCTTCCCGGGTGGGCTTCGTCGAAGTCGTTGAGGTCGAAGACGAGGTCTCGCTCGGGCGATGCATAGAACCCGAAGTTGCCCAGATGAGCGTCGCCACAGATCACCGGCATGATGCCGGTCGCCGGAAGCTGCGCGAAGTCGGCCGCCATGATGCCCGCCGTTCCGCGCAGGAACGCGTAGGGCGTCGAGACCATCCGGCCGATGCGAACTGCGATCAACCACGGCAGCCGGTCGGCATGCGCCTCGACGATCTGCTCGACGGGATCCCGTCGGTCCTGCGCCGGGCTCCAGAGACCGAGGGCCGAACGAGGGACCTTGTCCCGCAGCGAACGGCCGATGGCGTAGCGGTCAGTGCGGGGCACCGACCGCCGCCGCAGCGACGCGTACGAGAGCCCGTCGGCGGTCTCGAGAATGACGTGGGATTCGCCCTGCATGGCGTCACCTCGCGCCAACGGTACCGCGTGGGCCGCTCGGTCTGATCATGAATAGCCGGGGCTCCACGGAGACGCGACTGGAGGGTTTCCCACGTCTCCGCCGATGAGAGACGTGGGAAACCCTCCACTCAGCGCGGTGGGAGGCGGCGAAGCGCTGCCCGGCAGCACGGCCACGCCTACCGGGCCGAGCCAGCCGGGATGACTACCCTCGGCGTGGTGAGGGAGCAGCCCGGGGATCGTCGATGACGACGCTTGACGAGCCTGTCGCTCCGACGGCGGGACAGGGTGAGCCGGACCGCGCCGCTCGGGTGGCGGAGGCGGCGTCGGCCTGGACCGACGAGCTGCTCGCCCTGGGTGGCCGCGATCCGCTGTTGAACTTCCGCGACCTCAAGATCGGCACGCTTGACCTCGCTGCAGCAGAACCGGAGGCGCGAAAGCGACTGCTCGACGGCGAGCCGGTGACGGTGACGCGGATGTTCCCACACGAGCCGCTGCGCAGCTCGGCCCTCCGGTCGGTGCGGGCCATCCGCGACAAAGCGCGGGAGCTTCGGGAGGAACGCGGCATCGAGACCTGCGTCGTGGCGGTCGGAATCGCGACCTGGGCCGATCCGTTCTCGGCCCACCGCCCCACCGCGCCGGTACTGCTGCGCCCCGCTTCCGTCACCGCACGCGACCCGGCCGAGACCGACTTCGTGATCGCAATGGCGGGGGAGGCGGAGGTCAATCCGGTCCTGCTGCACGCGCTGGATTCCCAGCTCGGGCTGCGGTTCGAGCCAGACGATCTGCGTGACCCGGCCGGCACACTGCGTTACCCGTACGTCGTCGAGCGGATGCGGGAGTTCGCTCCGGCCCATGTCGTCGACGGCTTCTCGATTGCGCACCGGGCGGTGTTGGGCACGGTCACCAACGAGCCGCTCGCGTTGGCGCTCGACGTCGCCGCGCTCGGGCCGGAGCTCGAACGGCACGATGTCATCGCTGCGCTTGCCGGCGACGCGGACGCGGTCTCCTCTCCCGCGACACGGTCGTCGGCTCCAGCGGAGAACCTGGTCCTCGACGCCGATTGGAACCAGCACGCGATCGTGGCCAGGGGCGCCGCCGGCGGGCACCTGGTTGTTGCCGCGCCGGCCGGCACCGGTCGAACGCAGACCATCGCCAACCTGGTGGCCGAACTCGCCGGGCGTGGCGAGACGGCCCTGGTCGTCAGCGCGAAACGGGCGCGGTTACAAGATCTGGTTAGCCGGCTGGCTGGCGCCGGGCTGGGCGACCTGATGCTCGATCTCTCCGAGGGCCGCACCTCCTCACCTGACGGAGTTCGTCGGGTCGCCGAGATCGCGCGCGATATTGCCAGTGAACCGCGCGACGCCCCGATGCTCGATCAAGCACCCGAAGCTGATGTGCTTCGCGACTACTGCGACGCCTTGCATCGCGCCCGCGAGCCGTGGGGAACGTCCGCATACGACGCGATGGTCGCGCTCGTCGAGGCACCACCGCAGGCACGGACTGCGGCAGCGATCTCGTTAGACGCGTTGCGGACGTTGGACGATGCGGCGCTGGAGCGGATTCGCACGCACCTGCGTGAATTCGCCGACCTCGAGGGTCTGACCCTTGGCGAAGAGTCCGCTTGGTATGGCTCGGTCGTCCACACCCGCGACGATGCCGACATTCTGGCCGGGACGGTCGTGGACCTGCTGGCGACGGGCATGCCGGCCCTGCGCGACTCGGCGACGCGGGCCGCGGTGGAAGTCGGCCTGTCCGGCCCGCAGACCACGGCGGAATGCTTCGCCACCGTGACCCTGCTGAACATGGTCGGCGCCACCCTCGACCGGTTCGGTCCAGACGTCTGGGCCGCGCCGCTCGACGACATGGTGGTGGCCACGGCCGATCGGACGCTGCGCGCCTTGCATGGCTCGACCGTCGGCCCGTTCACCCGACGGCGACTGCGCCGTCAAGCCCGTGACATGCTGCGCAACCCCCGTGACCGAACCGGGCTGCACGGTGCTCTGGTCGCCGCCCGCGACCAGCTCGCCGCCTGGCGCGACCGGTCCCGGGATGGTCGCCCGCCGCGTCTCGGCGCACATTTGACCACGGCCAACATCGCGGTCCAGGCCGTCGGGGAACGGCTTGCCACGCTCATCGAGGCAAACCCGCGGAGTGCAGAGCTGGCCGAGCTGCCCATTGCCGACACGGTGGATCGGTTGGCCGACCTTGCTGCGGACAAGAAACACCTGTTTGCCATTCCACGGCTTTCCGAGCTGGCCGGTGAGCTCTCGGCAGCCGGTCTGGACGAATTGATCGAGATGCTACGCGAGCGTCGGATGAGCCCGATCCGGGTCGTGGCGGCCTTCGACTACGCACGCAACCGGTCGTTGCTCGAAGCCTGGCGCGACGAGGACGCCATCCTCCGCCGCTTCGACCCGGCCGACCACGAGCATTTGGTGGAGACGTTCCAAACGGCGGATCCGGCCCAGCTGCGCACGGCCGTCGCGCGGGTTCGCGCTGTGCGGGGACGGCGATATGCCGAAGCGGCAGAAGCGCACGAGGGCCAGGCCGTCGTCGTAGAGTCGGGCGAGCGAGGGCCGCGCACTCCGCGTGAGCTGCTCCTGGCCGCACCGGATGTCGCACTGGCGGCTGTGCCGTGCTGGATCATGTCCCCGCTGGTCGTCGCCAGCGTCCTGCCGGCCCGGCGGCTGTTCGACGTGGTGATCGTGGAGGAGGCGGGACGGCTGCCGGTCGCCCATGCCGTGCCGGCGCTGGCCAGGGCCGGCCGAGTGGTGGTGGTCGGCGATGGTACGGAGATGACGTCGACGCCGTTCGTCACGGCTGCGGAGCCAGAGACCGAACTCGCCGACGACCTGATGCACCTAGCCGAGGCGCCGGCCGGCTCGCTGTTCGATGCCCTCGCCGACAAGCTGCCGGGTGCGACGCTGTCGACCTCCTACCGGGCCAGGGACGATCGGCTGGTCGGCTTCCCGGCGCGACCTGGCGATCGTGACGGGCTGCTCGCGATCCCGACGGTTCGGGGCCCAGCGCCGCTGCTGCACGAGCTGGTCGAGGTGGACGCTGCGGGTGAGGAACCGCTTGACGGCACCCAGGCCGAGGTCGGCCGGGTCGTCGAGCTGGTCCTCGAGCACGCCCGAATCCGTCCGTTTCAGAGTCTCGGCGTCGTGACACTCGGCCGACGGCACGCGGACCGGGTCGACGACGCGCTGCGGCGCGCGCTGGTTAGGTCGCCGGATGCTGCGCGGTTCATTCGGGAGGATCGCGAGGAGCCGTTCTTCGTCAAAGACGTCGAGCGGGCCCTTGGCGATGTGCGTGATGCGGTCATTCTCAGCGTGGGGTACGGGCGTTCCGTTGACGGTCGGGTGCTGTACCGGTTCGGGATGCTGGACCGGCCCGGTGGGGATCGTCTGCTGACCGCCGCGATTGCGGCGGCACGCGAGCGGCTCACCGTCGTCTCTGCGTTCGGGGCCGACGATCTGAGCCCCCGTCGGTTGACCACTGCGGGCGCGCAAGCCCTGCGAGACGTCCTCGCCCGTGCCGATGCCGCCGACGTGGTCAGCGACGACGAGCCTGCGGACGATGCGCTGGAGGCGGCGATCGGCGACCGGATGCGGGCGGCGGGCATCGACGTCGTGGTCGGCCTGGGCCACGACTTCGCACGCCTTCCGCTCGCGGCGCGACACCCGACACGGAAGAACCGGCTGGTGCTGGCCGTCGAAACCGACGGGCCGACGTATGCCGCGCAGCCCACTGTGCGGGACAGGGACCGGCTGCGCCCTGAGCAGATGGCCCGGCTCGGTTGGGCGGTGCACCGGGTCTGGTCGACGGCCTGGATCGATGACCCGGACAAGGAGACCGAGCGCCTGCTTGCCTCGTATGAGAGGGCTGTCGCTGCTGCCGACGCATACGACTGGGCGGAGGCGGCCGCGCTCGCGGACGACGTCGTCGGGATGCCGGACGACAGCACGGATCGCGAGCGCGAAGCGGTCGACAAGACGGCGTCGGACGGTGATCAGGACCCGGAATCGGCGGACCGAGAGGCCGCGCCTGCGCTGGCCACACCAAGCGACCGCGGGCAACGACCGCGGGTCGTTCCCGGCCGTTCGATCGGTTCGTACACCCGGCACGAACTCGCCGCGATGGCGCGTTGGGTCGACTCCGACGGCCGGACCCGCACCGAGGCCGCAGCGATCACGGAGATTGCTCACGAACTCGGCCTGCCGGACCGGGCGCCCCGCGCGGAGGACTCGTTGCGCCACGCCGTGCGAGTCGCCCGGGCAGGCGCACCGCCGCTGTGGCCGGATCACCTCGAAGCACCGTCGACCACCGAGTCTCAGCCGGCTGAGATCGAACCGCCCGACCCGAGCTGATCTCGGCGGTCAGATCGCGCCGCGACGATCCCGGATCAGGTCGCGAATCTCCTGCAGCACCAGCAGGTCTTCGGGCGGAGCCTGCGGCTCCTCCTCGGCGCCCTCGGCCTGCTGTCCGCGGTACTTGTTCAACGGCGCGATCAGCACGAAGTACACCGCGGCCGCCACGAGCATGAAGTTGATGACAGCGGTGAGAATGGCGCCGATCGAGAACTGGGCGTCGTTGATCGTGAAGGTGGCAACGTTGTCCAGGTTCGGCTGACCGAAGATCGCCGCGATCAGCGGCGTGACGAGCCACTGCACCACGGCGTTGACGACCTGGGTGAACGCAGCGCCGATGACGACGGCGACCGCCAGGTCGATGACATTGCCCTTGGTGATGAATTCCCGGAAGCCCTTGAGCACGGCGTCTCCCTTGACTCGGTCGCGGATTCGGTCGCCGATGACCGTAAAGCAAGGACAACCGGCCAGCGGGAGGGTGTCCGCATCGTGGTGACGGTTGCCCCGCGGTATTACCGACTCGTGACATCCAGCCGACGGGCTCCGCATTCGACCCGATAGCGAGCACAGTGGCCCCTATGCGGACTCTTGCTGCCGTGCTGGCGACGCTGCTGGTCGCCCTGACCGGATGTGCCAGTGATGACCCAACGGGCGCGCAGGTCGCCGATCGAACCGCCGCTGCGTCGACCGCTGCCGCTCCCACAACGATGACGGCCTCGACGCCGTCGCCAGCCCCGACACCCACACCACCGCCGGGAACGGTCGTGCAAACGGCAGACAGCGAGTTCGGTGAGATTCTTTTCGACGGCGCGGGCCAGGCGATCTACCTGTTCGACAAGGAAGCGACGCCAACTCCGGAGTGCTACGACGACTGCGCGCAAGAGTGGCCGCCCGTGCTCACCGAGGGCGATCCAGTCGCCGCGGCGAATGTCCTGGCGGGTCAGCTCGGCACGACCCAACGGACGGATGGCACCAGCCAGGTCACCTATGCCGGCCACCCGCTCTACTACTACGCCCACGAGGGAATCAACCAGGTTCTCTGTCACAACGTGGACGAATTCGGCGGGCTGTGGCTGGTCGTGACCCCCAGCGGGGTTCCGGCACCTTAGCTCCCCGGGGGTGTGCTCGGCGGGTCAGAGCGGTCGGAGGACGACGGACAGGCGGGATGTCACGGCCGCCTCGGCCAGTAACCCGGCCTGCCGCGGCGTGGCCGCGACCACAAGCAGAGCTCCCTCCGCGAGCGCGCCCTGCTCGGCGGAGACCGGCACGGCGAGCACAGGAACCTGCGCTGCGACTACCGCCGCCGGCCCGAGCGCGGACACCGGCGTGGCATAGAGGTCGATGCGGTCGCCCGGCCGGACCAGCGGAAGGACACCGGGGTCGGCGATTCGAACCGGCGTCGCGACCAGTCCCTCACCCCACCCAGTGAGCAGGCTCGGCCCGACCAGCCGGAGGTCGGTCACCAGCTCACCGGCATGCATCGGCCCGGCGATCAGCCGGCCGGCCGCGTCCTCGACGCTCGCCAGCGTCCCGGCTGGAGCGAGATCGGGCGGGATGTCGACGAGCAGCAAGTCCTCGGCGGTGAGGGTCACACCGCCGCGCAGCTCACGGGCTGCTGCGACGGCGGGGACGGTGGGCGCCGGCTCGGGCTCGGCAGCCTGCAGGGCCAGCGCCACCGCACCCGCGGCAAGGCCGGCCGCGAGCAGCCGACGGTGCCAACCGACGGTGCGAACGAGGCGGGATAATGCGATATCGAGCCGGTGCATGGCCGCCACTCAACCGCTGGCCGTCCGGCTGCCGCGATCGAGCCTCGACCGGTTGTGGATGTTCCGGGAACAGTCGCCGGGACTGTGGACAGACGCTCAGGACACGACCTCGCTACCCAGATGTCCGCCAAGAGGTCCGGGCGGCCGGGTTGGTGAACATCTCGAGCGCGAGGTGGGCCGGATGTGGGCGTCAGGCGGCGGGTGTGCCGGCGGCTGCCTTCTTCTTCGGCGCGGAATCCCTCGTGGGCTTGGCGCCATCGCCGGCGCCGGAGGTTCCCTTCTCGGCGGTCTTCGCGGCGCCGTCGGACGTGGCGCCCGACGACCCGTTCGCCGAACCGGCGGCTGCTGGCTCCTTGTGCGGTTTGCGGCTGTCGGTGCGATAGAAACCCGAGCCCTTGAAGACGACGCCTACCGGGTAGAACACCTTCCGCAGCCGGCCGTGACACACCGGGCACTCGGTGCGCGACTCGTCGGTGAACTTCTGCACGACCTCGAGGTCGTTCCCACAGTCGGTGCAGACGTACTGGTAGGTGGGCACGGTCGTCCTCTCGAGTGCCGAGCCGGCTTAGCACTCACCGGCCCTGACTGCTAATGATGCGCCGGACCTCGGCCTGTTTGTCCACGCGCCACCAGTGTCGTCCGAGTTCTGCGTGCGGACCGGCGAGCAGTGCGCGGACGAGATCCGCCGCGCCCCGACCGGCGACCAACGCCGAGCGGGCGACCGGCATCGAGCGGAACCGGTCGACGACACCGCGGTTCAGGTCAGCCGCCATTCCCGTTGCGGTCGCCCCAATTCCGTACAGCATCGTCATGACGAAGACGCCGGGGAGAAGGTACTCGCGATAGTCGCCGTCGCCCGGAACGGCCATGCCACTACCGAAGACATACCCGAAGACCAGCACGAACATGATCGGCAGTGCGAACCCGATGACTGCCTCGCCAGGGTCCCGCAGCACGTGCGTGAGGTTTCTGGTGGTCATGACCAGCCCGTGCTTCACCGCTGTAGTCATGCGACTGCCTCCGTATTCTCGTCAGTGCGGTGGCCGGTCAGTTCCAGAAACGCCTCGTCCAATGTGGGTCGGCGCAAACTGACGTCCTCGACGGCGATATCCGCATCCTGCAGCGTGCGCAGGACCTCGGTGAGAACGGTGATCCGCTCGCTGACCGGCGCACTGAGCCGGCGTGTTTCGGGATCGACGTCTGGCTGCGCGGTCGCGATCCGCTCGACGATCTGCGCGGCCTCGGCGACCTCGCCAGCCCGCCGGACGACGATCTCGATGCGATCGCCGCCGGTCACCGACTTGAGCTCGTCCGGCGTTCCTTCCGCGATGACGAGGCCGCCGTCGATCACCGAAATCCGGTCGGCGAGCTGATCGGCCTCCTCGAGGTACTGCGTCGTGAGCAGCACGGTCGTGCCGTCCATCACCAGGGAGCGCACCGTGTCCCATACCTGGTTACGACTGCGCGGATCCAGCCCGGTGGTGGGCTCGTCGAGGAACAGCACCTGTGGGGCGCGAATCACGCTGGCGGCCAGGTCGAGCCGCCGGCGCATGCCGCCGGAGTACTGTCCAGCAGAGCGGGTGGCCGCCTCGCCAAGACCGAATTGATCCAGCAGCGCGTCCGCGCGCCGGCGAGCCTGTGCTGGTCGACAACCCGAACAGGCGGCCGAACATCACCAGGTTCTGCCGCCCGCTGAGGATCTCGTCGACCGCCGCGTACTGCCCGGTCAGCGCGATCCGGTTCCGAACCTGCTCTGCGTCGCGCACCACGTCGTAGCCCGCCACCTCGGCGCGGCCGGCGTCGAACGCGAGCAGCGTCGACAGGATCCGAACCACGGTGGTCTTCCCCGCCCCGTTGGGACCCAGCAGCCCGTGCACTGTGCCGGTTGGCACCGCCAGGTCCACGCCGGCCAGCGCCGACGTCGTGCCGAATCGCTTCTGCAGCTCATCGGCTCGAATGCCAAGATCGTCGTGTGGCATCGCGAGCTCCTAACTGTGTACATCGTATACTTGGTTTAGGGTATACACAGTTCTTAGAGGCGTCAAGGAGGAACCGTGGCCGCTGAGCGGCCAGGCGGCCGTAGTCCACAGCGCACGCTCGAACTGCTGTGGGGCGCCGCCGCGCCTGGAAGCCGTGGTCCCAGGCCGAGCCTGACTCTTGGGCGAGTCCTCGTGGGCGCTATCCGGCGCTAGCGCGCATCGCGGCGTCCGGGGTCTTCGAGCTGGCCGAGCAGGATCCGGACGCGGACTTCGAGTTCGGGCTGAGCCGGATCCTCGACGGCGTCGAGGCACTCGTCGAGGTCCGCCGCGCCGGCGGTCGCCTACCCTTGCCCGGTGAGCCGCCGCCGCCGTCTGACGATCGGCCTGGCCACTGTCGTCGGGGTCGTCGTGCTCGCGTTGATCGCCGGGACGGCTTTCGTGTTCTGGTCGGTGCGCCGGCCCTTCCCTGAATACGACGGGGCGATCACCCTGCCGGCCCTGACCGGTGAGGTCGAGGTCGTCCGAGACGAGCACGGGATACCACATATCTATGCCGACACGGCCGAGGACCTGTTCCGCGCACAGGGCTACGTGCACGCCCAGGACCGGTTCTGGGAGATGGACTTTCGCCGGCACGTTACGGCCGGGCGCCTCTCGGAGCTGTTCGGCGACAGCCAGGTAGACACCGACGTGTTCGTCCGAACCATGGGCTGGCGACGGGTCGCCGAGCAGGAACTGCCGTTGCTGAGCCCGGCAACACGTCGATACCTCGAGGCCTACGCCGAGGGAGTCAACGGGTGGCTGGCCGGGCGATCCGGCGGAGAACTCGGCTTTGCATACACGCTGCTGGGGTTGACCGGCGGAGACAACGCACCCGAGCCATGGCGGCCGGTCGATTCGCTCGCCTGGCTCAAGGCCATGGCCTGGGACCTCCGCGGCAACATGAGAGACGAGATCGACCGGGCGTTGCTCGCGGCCGAGCTTCCCGTCGACCGGATCGAGCAGCTCTACCCCGCGTATCCGTACGAGCGCAACGCGCCGATCGTCGACGATGCGTACCTGTCCGGGGGACTGTTGGCGGACGCGGTCCCCGCAGATCACGACGTCGACCCCGCCCGGGCAATCCCGGAAGAGGCCGCCGCGGCGCTGCGACGTGTGTCCAGGGCCGCCGACCGCATGCCGGATCTGCTCGGCGACGGGCCCGGGGTGGGTTCCAACTCCTGGGTGGTGGACGGATCCAGGACGGCCAGCGGCGCGCCACTCCTGGTGAACGATCCGCATCTCGCGCCGGCGATGCCCTCGGTCTGGTATCAGGTCGGTCTGCATTGCCAGACGGTGACCGCGGAATGTCCGTTCGAGGTGGGCGGCTTCTCCTTCGCCGGCGTACCCGGTGTCGTGATCGGGCACAACGGCCGGATCGCCTGGGGTTTCACCAATCTCAGCCCAGACGTGACCGACCTCTTCCTGGAGAAGGTGGAGGGAGACTCCTACCTTGTCGGCGACGAGATGGTCCCGATGGACACCCGGGAGGAGACCATCGAGGTCGCCGGCGACGACCCGGTGACGGTGACCGTCCGGTCGACTCGCCACGGACCACTGCTGTCCGATCACGATGACCAGTTGCGCGACGTCGGTCGTGCGGCTCCGGTCGAGCCGGATGCGCCGCCGCGCGACGACGGCTACGGCATCGCGCTGCGGTGGACAGCGTTGGAACCCGGCCGCACCGCCGATGCGGTGTTCATGCTCGACGCGGCGGAGGACTGGAACACCTTCCGGGAGGCCGCCAGCCTGTTCGAGGTCCCATCCCAGAACATGATCTATTCCGACGTCGAGGGCACCATCGGCTATCAGGCACCCGGGAAGATCCCGATCCGCCGATCGGGTGATGGTCGCTGGCCCGTGCCGGGCTGGACCGAAACCTATGAATGGGTCGGCTATATCCCGTTCGCGGCGCTGCCGAGTGTGCAGGAACCGGACGAGCAGTTCGTCGTGACGGCGAATCAGCCAGTTACGACCGAGGCTTATCCGTTCCTGCTCACCGACGACTTCGACTACGGCCAGCGAGCCCAACGCATCCGCGACCTGATCGACGAGGCCGGCCCGCTCGACGCGGAGGCGATGGTCGAGATCCAGATGGACACCTACAACAGCAACGCGGAAACCCTCGTTCCAGCACTGCTCGCCGTCGGTGAGTCCGCTGACTACTACGGCGACGGGCTGGACCTGCTCCGCGACTGGGACTACACCCAGCCCCCGGACTCGGCGGCTGCGGCGTATTTCAACGCGGTGTGGCGCAACCTGCTGCGGCTGACCTTCCACGACGAGGTTCCCGAGGACATCCAGCCAGGCGGCGGTGGCCGCTGGTTCGAAGTGGTCCGGAACCTACTCGAGGCTCCGGACGACCCGTACTGGGACGACGTGTCGACCGAGGACGTGGTCGAACGGCGGGACACCATCCTGCGGCAGGCGATCCGCGACGGCCGCGACGAGATGACCCGGCTGCAAGGCAAGAACCCGGCGACATGGGCCTGGGGTCGCCTGCACGCGCTGACGCTGCGGGACGCGACTTTCGGGTCGTCCGGGATCGGTCCGATCGAGTCGCTGGTCAACCGTGGTCCGGTCGAGGTGGGTGGCGGCCAATCCATCGTGCAGGCGACCGGCTGGACCGCACCGAACGGCTTCGCCACCAACTGGGTTCCGTCGATGCGGATGGTGGTCGATCTCGGCGACTTCGACGCATCGCGCTGGATCGATCTCACCGGCGTCAGCGGTCATCCGTACCACGACCACTACGGCGACCAGACCGAGCTGTGGCGGACGGGCGGGACGCTGCCCATGCGCTGGGACCCGGACACGATCCGCGCCGAAGCCACCAGCACTCTCCGGCTGTCCCCCGACGAGACGTCATAGGACGCTCACTGGAGGGTTTCCCACGTCTCCCGGGGGGCTAAGACGTGGGAAACCCTCCAGTCGCCGACGGAGAACGCCGAAGACGGTGAAGCGCCGACGGCGTCGCGGCGGCCGCGACCCGGACATCGTGTGCGGCACGCGGAACGGGGAGGTCGAGCACCTCGCCGTCGTGCAACAGGACGCAGGTGAACGCGCCGACGCCGACGCGGGCCAGCGCCCGGTCGTACGAGCCGCCGCCGCGGCCCAGCCGGCTGCCGGTGCGATCGACGGCCAGGCCAGGCACGAGCACCGCGTCGCACGAGGCGACAGCGTCAAGGCCGAGCGGCTCTCCGGTCGGCTCGAGCAGCCCGCGCGCCACCCGGTCCAGGGCTCGCGGACCGTCGTAGCGCGCCCAGTCGAGGTCACCGTCGGGCTGAAGCAAGGGCAACAGCACCTCGACGCCCCGGTCGGAGAGCTCCTCGATCAGCGGGCCAGTGCCCGGCTCGCGTCCGACGGAGACGTATGCCGCGACTCGCCCTGCGGCAGCGACCTCAGGGGCGGCGAGCAGCACATCGCGCAGGCCCCGCGCGGCCTCGGAGAGGTCGCGGGCATTGAGGGCCGACCGGGTTTCCAGCAGCCGCCGGCGCAGCGCCTTCTTCGCCTCCGTCACCCCACCCGCCGCCGGGCTCGCCACAGCCGTCACCGTACTCAAGCCGCGCACGGGCGAGCTGTGCCGGCAGCTAGGGTGCCCCCATGACATCGCGGACCGATGTCGTCACCAAGGCGGTGATCCCGACCGCCGGTCTCGGCACCCGATTTCTCCCGGCCACCAAGGCCACTCCGAAGGAGATGCTGCCCGTCGTCGACAAGCCGGCGATCCAGTACGTGGTCGAGGAGGCGGTAGCCGCCGGCCTCGACGACGTTCTGCTGGTCACCGGCAGGAACAAGCGCAACCTGGAAGACCATTTCGACCGGGCCTGGGAGCTCGAAGCCGCGTTGGAAGCAAAGGGCGACCTTTTCCGGCTGCAGCGCGTGCAGAAGTCCCAGGTGCTGGCCGACGTGCACTACGTGCGACAAGGCGATCCTTTGGGGCTCGGCCATGCGGTCCTCTGCGCGGCCCGTCATGTGGGCGACCAGCGGTTCGCGGTCCTCCTGGGCGACGACCTGATCGACAGCCGAGATCCACTCCTGCCGACCATGTTGGACGTCCAGCGCCGGCATGGCGGCAGCGTGATCGCGTTGATCGAGGTCGACCCGGAGAAGGTGAACCTCTATGGCTGCGCCGGCATCTCCGGTGATCCGGCCGGTGAGGTCGTCGACGTCACGGACCTGGTGGAAAAGCCCGATCCCGGGGAAGCGCCGAGCAACCTCGCACTCATCGGGCGGTACGTGCTCGATCCGGCGGTGTTCGACGTGCTCCGCGAGACGAAGCCGGGACGCGGCGGCGAGATCCAGCTCACCGACGCCCTGAAGACCCTGATCACCACTCCGGCCGAACAGGGCGGCGGGATGCGTGCCGTGGTGTTCCGCGGACGCCGATACGACACCGGTGACCGGCTGGACTACTTGCGGACGACAGTCCGGCTCGCGGCCGAGCGGCCCGACTTGGGGCCGGAGTTCAGGTCCTGGCTGCGCGAGTTCGTCGCGGATCTTCCCGCCGACGAGGCCACGGCGGAGGCAGATCGGTGAAACGCGTCGCGGACCACCTTTCCGACGTCTTGTCCATCGTCCGACCGCTGACTCCAATCGACGTCCAGCTCCTCGATGCCCATGGCTGCGTCCTCGCCGAAGACGTCGTCGCGCCCTGGCCGCTGCCGCAGTTCGACAACTCCGCCATGGATGGCTATGCGGTGCGATCCGAGGACGTGCGTGAGGCCAGCGCCGACACCCCGGTCGAGCTGCCCGTCGTCACCGACATCGCGGCGGGGGAGACGCACCGGACAGCGATCGGGCCGGGGTTGGCCGCCCGGATCATGACCGGTGCCCCGATGCCGGCTGGTGCCGACGCGATCGTTCCCGTCGAGCAGACTGACGGCGGGACCGCGCGGGTACAGATCACCCTGGCCGCGCCGGCCGGGCGACATCTGCGTCGAGTCGGCGAAGACGTCCAGGCGGGCGACACCGTCCTCACCGCCGGCACGTTTCTCGGCGCCGCGCAGATCGGCCTGCTGGCGGCCGTGGGCAAGGAACGGGTCCGGGTGCGGCCTCGGCCGCGGGTGGTCGTCATCTCCACCGGACGCGAGCTCGTCGAACCCGGCCAGCCGCTGGACCTCGGCCAGATCACCGATTCGAACTCGTTCCTGCTCACGACCGCCGCCCGCGAGGCCGGTGCGGTCGCGTACCGCGTCGCTCCCGTGTCCGACGACGAGCGCGCAATCCTCGGCCGGATCGAGGACCAGCTCGTCCGGGCCGACATGATCGTGACCAGCGGCGGGGTAAGTGCCGGCGCCTACGACGTGGTCAAGCAGGTCCTCTCCGACGTCGGCACCGTGACCTTCGACAAGGTGGCGATGCAACCGGGGATGCCACAGGGCTTCGGGACCGTCGGCGAAGAGGCGACCCCGATCTTCACCTTGCCCGGCAACCCGGTCAGTGCATTCGTGTCGTTCGAGGTGTTCGTGCGGCCGGCGATCCGCAAGATGCTGGGCGTCTCCCGGCTGCACCGGCCCAGTGTCAAGGCGGTGTTGCAGGCGACCCTGCGCTCGCCCGAGGGCAAGCGGCAATTCGCCCGGGCCCGCTGGTCCCCCGCCCCGGATGGCTCGTATCTGGTGACGCCGCTTGCCGGGCAGGCGTCGCATCTGCTGGCCGACCTCGCCTACGCGAACGCACTCGTGGTGGTGCCGGAGCCTGTGACGGAGGTCGCTGCCGGTCAGGTGGTGGACACCGTGCTGCTCGAACGGCGGAAGGGCTGAGCACTGTGGGTGAGCGGCTGACCCACGTCGACGACCAGGGCGCGGTCCGCATGGTCGACGTCTCCGGCAAGAAGGTGACCGTCCGCACCGCGCGGGCGAGCGGCCGGGTACTGGTATCCGCCGAGGTCGTCGCGCTCTTGCGCGGGTCCGGCGTTCCCAAGGGAGACGCGCTCGGCGTCGCCCGGGTCGCCGGCATCCAAGGCGCCAAGCGCACGCCCGACCTCGTGCCGCTGTGTCACCCGTTGGCGCTGCATGGTGTGTCGGTGGACGTCGAGGTTGCCGACGACGCGGTGGAGATCGCCGCGACCGTCCGCACCGCCGATCGCACCGGCGTCGAGATGGAGGCGCTGACCGCGGTGGCGACGGCCGCACTTACCGTCGTGGACATGGTCAAGGCCATCGACCGGAGCGCTGTCATCACCGACGTCAGGATCGAGGAGAAGACCGGCGGGCGGTCCGGAACGTGGCGACGAGGCGCCGGCGGCCTGGCTCGGGACACGTCGTGAGAGCGCTGGTCGTGACCGTGTCGACCCGCGCGGCGTCCGGGGTCTACGAGGACCGCGGCGGGCCGGTGGCCCGCGATGGTTTGCGCGAGATGGGCTTCGAGGTGGACGGTCCGACGCTCGTCCCCGACGGCGACCCGGTCGAGGCGGCGTTGCGTGAGGCGGCGTCGTTGGAGTACGACGTGGTCGTGACCACTGGCGGCACCGGACTGACCCCGCGCGACCTGACCCCGGAGATGACCCGGCGGGTCGTCGACCGCGAGGTTCCCGGGATCGCCGAAGCGATCCGCACCCGTGGTGCGGAAGCCGGCGTGCTCACCGCGGTGCTCTCGCGGGGGATCGCGGGGCTGGCGGGGACGACGCTCATCGTCAACCTGCCGGGGTCACCGGGCGGTGTCCGGGACGGGATCAGTGTGCTGTCGGCTGTGCTCGAGCACGCCGTGGAGCAGGCCCATGGGGGCGACCACTGAACGCCGGGGAGCGATTGAACTGGCCCGTCCGGCTCGCCGAGGGGTCCGTAGGGTTGCGGCCGTTGCGGTTACGCGACGGCAAGGCGTGGACCGCCCTGCGGGCCCGCAATGCCGACTGGCTGCGGCCCTGGGAGCCGACCCCGCCGATCACCCGCAGCGGGTTTCCGGCGACGTTCGGGCAGATGGTCCGCCGGTACGGGGCGCAGGCGCGGGCCGGTGAGTCGCTTCCCTGGGCCGTCACCTACCGGGGGGATCTCGCCGGTCAGCTCACGGTGTCCGGCATCACCTGGGGATCCGCGCGGATGGGCAGTGCGGGGTACTGGGTCGGTCGCGACGTGGCCGGGAAAGGGGTGATCCCGACCGCGCTGGCCCTGGCCGTCGACCATTGCTTCTTCGTCGTCGGGCTGCACCGCATCGAGGTCAACATCCGGCCGGAGAACCTAGCCTCGCTGCGTGTCGTGGAGAAGCTCGGCTTCCGCCAGGAGGGCGTGCGCGAGCGCTTCCTGCACATCGACGGTGACTGGCGCGATCACCTGTCGTTCGCTCTTACCGCCGACGACGTGCCCGACGGTCTGATGCGCCGCTGGCGGGCCTCCCGCCAATCCGCCTGACGGTTAAGCCGCTATGTCACATCAGTCACACCAGTTTCGCGCGACACACCGGCCAAATCCGTCAGACCCGACGCGACGAGCCCTAGCGTCGGGTCCCATGGGGTCGAGCGGGTTGATCTACGCGGCAATCGTGGCGGCGTGGGCGGCTGTTTTGGTACCCCGCTGGGTCCGTCGAAACGAAGAGATCGACCAAGCTCGGGAAGCTGACCTTGCCCGCGGCGTTCGCGTGCTGGGCCCGGCGGATTCGCTGACCCGTGGTGCCCGGACGCAGGCCCGGCACACCGCACTGCCCGTCGAACCGGCCGACCCCCTTCTGGCGATGGACGAGCCCGGGGTCGAACCGCTGGCCGACTATGGGCAGGCCGCTCGTCGGCGCCGGCGCGTTCTCTGCGTACTCATCCTTGCCCTCGTCGCCGTGACCGTCACCGCGGTGATCGGGAAGCTTCCGCTGTGGTCGGTTGCGGTGCCGAGCTTGTTGCTCGGCGGCTTCCTCCGGGCGGCCCGGCGGGCGGCCGCCACGGAGGCGAACACCCGGGCAGCACCACCGACGCCGTGAGCCGACCGTGCCGGCCGCGAGCACATCACCGCAGATCGTCGTCGAGCAGCCCGAGCCGGCGGAGCCGGTCGACCCGCACGCATGGGAGCCGAAGCCAGTTCCCTTGCCCACGTACCTGACCAAGCCCAAGGCACCACAGTTGGCGACTCGGACCATCGACCTCTCCGTGCCGGGTGCATGGACTTCCGGACACGTCGACGCAGCCGACTCAACCCCGTTGCCCAGGCCCGTACCGGTCCCGGAACCTGTTGATGAGGACGTCGCAGACCTCCTGGAACACCGTCCCGCGGTCGGTGACTGAGGTCGGTCGGCTGATTCGGAGCGGTCCGCTCCTGGGTGTTATCGTGACGCGGGTTCCTGGGGCTGTGGCGCAGTCCGGTAGCGCACCTCGTTCGCATCGAGGGGGTCAGGGGTTCAAATCCCCTCAGCTCCACCAAAGGGTTCATAGTCGAACCCCGGACCCCAGAAATGAGGCCGGGGTTCGCCGTTGAACGCCTCAGCGTTTGGATTGTGTCCAAGCGGTTGCCCTGGGTGCTTGGCCCGTTGTCGTGATCCTTTCCGCAAGTGTGCTGCGGCCGCTTGTATCTCGAGCCAAGGGCTGGCCAAGGTCGCCACTTCGTCATCCAGATCGACTCAATCCGTGACAGGAAAGCGCGAATAAGAAGCCGTCGCGCGTCGGGGCCGCCTAATTCGTAGGCCTGTGTTCCGCGCTCCATCAGCCCGCGCGCCCGTTCATACACGGCCAGAGTGTCCTGTCCGTTTTCTTGAGCGTCAGCGGCCTCACGCTCGGCTTGTTCGCGTTCGGTTGTGAGGCGTGCCTGTTCGATCTTGAGCAGGTCCATGGGGATGGCGTCGGCATACGCCATCTGTACGAGCTTTACGCGCTCGGTGTCGAGCCGCGCGATACGCCGCAGCGCGCCTGCTCGCCGTTCGGAGTGGTGCGGTCACCGACCACGAGGACCTGCAACTCTTGTCCGACGGCCTCCCCGTCCAGTCGGTCGAGGTGGACCCGGCTTGATCCCGATGTGCGCCCGACTTTACTGCCGCAGTGGACGCCAGTGGACCGGGAGCTCTGGCAGCGCGGAGATGTTTTCTCCGACCCTACGAGCTGCTACCCGCGCACCAAGTACATCCTGACGCTGATGACACAGCGTTAGTCACAGACCCCAACGCCCCGGCTCCGGCCTGGTTGTTGAGGTCTTCCCTTTCCGGAAGTCCCGGACTACCATCAAGTGAGCTTTTGCTTGGCTCCGGTATACGCCTTTACCACAATCTTTTCCAGCACGCCCATATCTACGTCGGCCAGCTTATTAATATACAAGCAGGCTTTGCTGGTCTTGTGCTTGCCCAACTTCCCCAGTAAGTCAGCCAGCTGTTCCTGGCCGGGCATTACATACTGGCCAGGCATTACATATAGAGTCAGGTTTTGCTTGCGCGGTGAAAAGCCCGTCAGCGGCCAATCGCCCTCCTGGGTACTGCGCTCCGACTTGTAGTGGTATTTTCCGAAACCGATAATGCTCGTGCCCCACATCCGCGGTTCCTGGCCGGTTACGCGTTTGAAGAGTTCCAGCAGCACATAGCTATCCTGGCGCTTGGTTTCCTCCGGCACCGCGTCTATGAAGTTTGTGACGCTGGCGTCGTTTTCTTTGGTCTTTAGTTCGCCCATAATAAAGACATTATACCGCCTGAGAAATGAAAGGTCATCCATGACCAACCTCCATCCGGCCGGTCATCCTTCGGGCGGTAGCCACACGGCGAGCGCGTCGGAGTCGGTCAGCGCGGCGAATACCCGGTCCGGCCAGGCGCTGATGACTCAGACGGCCCAGTCGGTCGCCGCCAGCGTCGGCGAGCCGAAAGAGGGGAAGCGGCGCTGTGGTGGTCGAGCTTGACATGGGTGACCGCCTGGGCGGCATGGGCCACTATGTCCCGAACATCAGGGATCGAGTAGAGGCGCACGAGCTCCACCCTTGGTCACCACTCCAACCTCTTGCCGTCGCGAAAGAATCCGCCGGTGGGACCGTCGGCGGGCAGCCGAACTCCCCACATGACGCTCGCGACGCCCGCCGCGACAGGCCGCCCGCCAGGGCCACCCATGTCGGTGGCCACCCAGCCTGGGCAGATGGCATTCACGAGGATGCCGTCGCCTCGCAGTTCCGCAGCCAGAATTCGGGTGAGCGCGTTGAGCGCCGTCTTCGACACGCTGTACGCCGGCGTCCCCGCTCCCATTGAGCTGAGCGCGCCCGCGCCACTCGACACGTTCACGATTCGCCCGTGTGCTGAACGCCGCAGCAGGGGCAGGCACGCCTGCGTCGTGCGCCAGGCCCCGAGCACGTTGGTGTCGAACGCCTCTTGTACCACCCTCAAGTCGGCGTCAACACCGTACTGCCAGGTGTCGTAATGGATAGCGGCATTGTTGACCAGGACGTCCAGCCGCCCATGCTCGCGGTCGAGAGCATCGGCAAATGCGCGCACACTGTCATCGTCCGCGACGTCAAGCTCTCGGGGTTCAACCTGGAGTCCCTCGTCGGCGAGCGCAGCGGCCGCTGCTCGACCTTTGGCCAGGTCTCGTGATGCCAGGAGAGCCGTGAAGCCCTCACGGGCGAGCTGGCGTACTACTTCCAGCCCGATGCCCCGATTCGCGCCCGTCACCAAGGCGATCCCGGTCACCGCCTGAGGCTACTCACGCGGGAGCCCCGCCGCGGCGGTCACGATCCTGTGCTGGCAGGACGATGGTGCGCGACTCGGGTGCTGTGAGATTGATCCGTTCGGCTACGAATGGCTTGTAGAAGCCGAACTCCTGCCACGAGGGTCTCTTGGCAGACGCTTCAGACGAGGGTGACGCAACATCCCTCAGCACGAGGATCCAGGACGGCCCGTACGCCGCTGTGTGGGTGGCCCTCGAGCAGCCCTTCTACGAAGGACAGATTGGCGCGACAGACCAGCTCCCGGTGTGCCTGAGCTAACGGACCGAACGGGCAGTTGCGCAACCTGATCACGCCGTCGTCGTCGTCGTACGGCTCATATCCTCGGTCGGCCAGCAGTGAGCGCACCCGGGTGGCGCTCCGGGTTCGCCTGCGACGATCGGCGGTCTCGGCGGCGACCTCGGCGCCTAGGGCACGGGCGGCTCGGTTCAGTTCCGTGCCGGCTCGGCCCGAGGGATCCGCTTCGAGGGCACGAGCGAAAAGCTCGGCGATGGCCCGGTAGTCACGAGCAGGCAGGGCGACCTCGACGGCATCCCTGGCCCGCTGGTACAGCTTGGCGGTTCGGCCTGCACCTGGTCCGCTTCGCCCGGTGCGGCGCTCGAAACGCGTCTCGAGCAGCCCGGCCGCGACCAGCTTGTCCAGGTGATACGCGGCCAGTGCTCTGGAGATGCCGACCTGCTCGGCCGCCTCGTCCCGCCCGACACCACCGTCGCGGCGGGTGACGCAGCGGTACAGGTCTCGTCGGAGCGGGTCACCCAGGCTGGCGAGGGCGACGAGACGGCGGTCGAGTTCGGCCTGACGCATATTCCATTCTAAGACAAACGGATCTTGACCCGAGTGACCGGCGATTCTAAGATGAAACTTTCTTAGCTATAGGGCTGTGCTGCGACCGAGGAGCGAGCCGTGCGGGCACCTAAGAATCCAACGCGCCGCCGCCACACTCGTCGGGCCGGATGGTCGATCGTGCTCAGTACCGCGCTGCTGTCGGTTGCCTCGCCGGCCTCGGCGGCGACCTGGAACCCGGTGCCCAGTCCCAACGTCACGCAGTTCAGCAATGTCCTTTGGGGAGCCGACGCGGTGACACCGAACAACGCTTGGGCCGTAGGCCGCGCGGATACGGGCACGGTGCCCATCCACCGTCCGGTGATCGAGCGATGGAACGGCAGCCAGTGGAGCATCTCGGCCAGCCCGCTGCCACCGGGCGGCGGGGAGCTGAGAGACGTCGACGCCATCTCCACCGCCAACGCATGGGCAGTCGGATTCACCGCCAGCAGCACCGGCTACAACACGCTGACCGAGCGGTGGAACGGCAGCCGCTGGAGCATCGTCCCCAGCCCTAGTGTGAGCGCGCAGAACTACCTCGTCGGGGTCAAGACGCTGTCCCCGAGCAATACCTGGGCGGTCGGCAGCCACAACGTTCCCGGCAGTCTGGCCTTCAGCACCCTGGCGATGCGCTGGGACGGCAGCGCCTGGAGCATTGTCCCCAGCCCGGACACCGCCAGCTTCGAAAACCACCTCAATGCCATCGACGGGACTTCCCCCGATGACCTGTGGGCGGTCGGCCACACCCAGAACGGCGACTACTCGGTCAAAGAGCCGCTGATCCAGCACTGGAACGGATCGGCATGGAGCATCGTCCCCAGCCCGACCGCACTCGACGCTTCCCTCGAGGGCGTCGTCGCGCTGGCGAGCGACGACGTCTGGGCGGTCGGCTCGATGTTCTCCCTCGCGCAGTTCTGGCACATTCCGTTCGCAGTGCACTGGGACGGTCACAGCTGGACCAACGTGGCGGTGCCAAGCCCGACGCCCCAGGGCGGCCGACTCTTCGGCGTGACTGCGCTCTCACCCACTCAGGTGTACGCAGTCGGAAAGGCGCCGAACATCCCGTCGCTGGTGATGCGTTGGAACGGCCAGAACTGGGCGACGGAAAGCACACCGAGCACCGGCACGGTGTGGGACGCGACTGCAGTGGGGCCAGGCACGGTATGGGCGGTCGGGCAGCGCGGTAATCCCAACGTCGGCGTCGGTCGGACCTTCATCTTGCGTAGCACCAACGGCTGACCTCGCGTCTGACCGGCCCAGGGAGCGTCATGGGGCAGCTCGGTCGAGTCCATCGAGGATCAGATCCAGCCCGAATGGGAATTCGTTCGCGTAGGCGTAGCCGGGCTGAAGAGCGTGCTCGACGGCCATCTCGGTGAGGTAGGGGTACTCGTCGGCCGGGAACTGCTCGAAGATCGTCTCCGCCACCGCTTCGAGTTCCTCGGAGGTTTCGAACGGCAGGCTCGTCTCTTGCAGCGCGAATCCGTAGATGTAGCTGTCGAGCACGGAGAACGCGTGAGCAGCCATCTCGATCGAGAAGCCGGCGTTACGCAGAATCCCGAGCACAGCGTCGTGGTGTCGCAACGTCGCCGGCCCCGGTGTGGACCGCGAATCCATCAGGCCGATGGCCCACGGATGACGCCGGAGGGCCTCGCGGGCCGAGACTGCCCTCTGTCGCATGGCCGCCTTCCAGTCGACGTCGCCGGTCGGCAGCTCGATCTCGCTGAAGACGACGTCGACAATGCCGTCGAGGATGTCGTCCTTGTTGGCCACATGGTGGTAAAGCGACATGGCTTCGACCCCGAGCTCCTGCGCGAGCTTGCGCATGCTGAGCGACCCGACGCCGGTTCGATCGGCCAAGGCGACGGCGGCGCTCAGCACCCGTTGCTTGCTGAGCGGAATCCGGGGCCCTGCTGTCGGCCCGGTCTTAGTCGTCATCGTTGGTCCTCCTCCGTGGTCCGACCGCGGGCGGCGTACGTCAAGACTTGACAACCTTACGTTGTATGTCTACCTTACATCGTAAGCCTGGTCTTGTCGGCCGGGTACCGATGGAGGAGACCACCGATAATGGAGACAAAAGTCCGGGAGACCACGATGAAAGCCATCGCCCACGACACGTATGGCTCGACGGACGTGCTCGAGCTCAGAGACATCGACAAGCCGGTCGTCGGAGAGGACGACGTGCTCGTCGCTGTCCGGGCGGCCGGCGTCGATCCAGGTGTTTGGCACCTCATGACGGGCATGCCGTACCTGGTGCGCTTGATGGGCTACGGGCTTCGCGCCCCCAAGCATCGGGTTCGAGGTACCGACGTGGCGGGGCGGGTCGAGGCAGTCGGCAAGAATGTGACCCGGTTCCAGCCGGGCGACGAGGTGTTCGGCACCTGCGACGGCTCCTTCGCCGAATACGCGTGCGCCCGCGAGGGCAGGTTGGCGGCCAAGCCGGCCAACCTCAGCTTCGAGCAGGCGGCCGCCGTTCCCGTCTCCGCGCTGACCGCCCTGCAAGGCCTTCGTGACACCGCAAAGGTCAAGGCAGGACACCGGGTCTTGGTCATCGGCGCCGCGGGGGGCGTGGGGACGTTTGGTGTGCAGATCGCCAAGGCGTTCGGTGCGCACGTCACCGGCGTGTGCTCCACGACGAAGGTGGACCTGGTCCGGTCCATCGGCGCGGACGAGGTCATCGACTACACCCGCGACGACTTCGCCGGGGGCGGACGGCGTTACGACGTCATCCTCGACACCGCAAGCAACCGTTCGTTGTCACACCTCCGCCACGCTCTCAATCCGCGCGGAACCCTGGTGATCGTCGGGGGCGAAGGGGGCGGGCGGTGGACCGGAGGCTTCGAGCGCGCGTTGTGGGCGCTGATGCTCTCGCCGTTCGTGAGCCAGAAGCTGCGGGGCCTCATCTCGACAGAGACCGCCGAAGACCTCATAGTCCTCAAAGAGCTCATCGAGGCCGGCAAGGTCACCCCGGTCATCGAGAAGACATTTCCGCTGGACGCTGCCGCCGAGGCCGTCCGGCATCTAGCGGATGGCCACGCCCGCGGGAAACTCGTCGTCACCGTGTAGGCGGACATGATCGGGCCCCGGCAGCCCGGCGGCAGCGGCCAGGGCCCGAACCGTCCCCGGCGGGTCAGTTCTTGAAGACGTCCTTGATCTTCTCGCCGGTCTGCTTGACATCGGCGCTGGTCTGGTCGGCCTGACCTTCAGCCTCGAGCCGCTCGTTGTCCGTCAGCTTGCCTGCAGCTTCCTTGGCCTTGCCGCCGAGGTCCTCGGCCATGTTCTGGGCCTTGTCATCGGCACCCATCGTTGTTACCTCCTGGTCGGGGCCCCATCGTTGGAGCCATCCGTGCTCATCTCTTACCCGGGCCGGGTCGTTTACTCACCTCGACGTCAATCACAGATGGTCGGTCGTGATCCCATGGCCCGATGGCCGACCTGTGGGCGGCGTTCTGGCTCGGCTGCGGCGTCGTTTTCGTCGCCGAGCTCGGGGACAAGTCGCAGTTGATGGCGCTGACGTTCGCCACCCGGTACCGGCCTGCCCTCGTCCTGACCGGCATCGCCGTCGCCACCGCACTGATCAACGCCATCTCCGTCGCCGTCGGCTACGGACTGGGCGTGGCATTGCCCACCCGATGGATCTCCCTGGTCGCCGGCTTGGTGTTCATCGGCTTCGCGATCTGGACATTGCGTGGAGACGACGACGAGGATCTCGTCCCCGTGTCGCGCAGCAGCCACGGCGTCGTTTTCACGGTCGGCTCTGCGTTCCTGCTCGCCGAGCTGGGTGACAAGACGATGCTGGCGGCAATCACGCTGGCCTCCCAGAACGGCTGGTTGGGAACCTGGCTGGGCGCGACGGCCGGCATGATCGCTGCCGCGGCGCTCGCGATCTTCGTCGGCCGACAGCTCGGCAAGCGACTGCCCGAGCGCGTCGTCCGCTACGCCGCCGCAGCGATGTTCGCCATCTTCGGCGCCTGGCTGCTTCTCGAGGCGCTCGCATGATCGCGCAGCCCGGCTCCGGAGCGCGTTCGGTGGGCTGTCGAGGTGCTCGACGTCCGACCGTCGGACGAGATCCTCGAGATCGGCCCGGGACCAGGCGTCGCTGTAGAACTCGTCTGTGACCGGTTGGTCGACGGGCACATCACGGCTGTCGACCGGTCCGCGACCGCCGTCGAGCGGACAAGGCGGCGCAACGCCGAGCACATCGCGTCCGGGAAGGCCATTGTCGAGCAAGCCGACGTGACCGATCTCGCGACAGATCCGCGCAGCTTCGACAAGATCTTTGCGATCAACGTGAACCTGTTCTGGCTGAAGCCGGACGGGCCGCAGTGGTCGACCGTCGCGAGCTTGCTTCGCCCGGCGGGCGGCTCTATCTGTTCTACGAGGCTCCGTCATCGACGAAGGCTGCCCAGGTGATCCATATCGTCGAGGCCGCGCTTCGTCGGCACGGTTTCGTCACGTCGACAACATCCGGTCGGGCGACGAGGTGTGTCGAAGCATGGCTCGGTGCCGGTCGAAGCAGCGACCGGTGACCCCGGCCCGGCCGCCCGATCTCGGCAAAGCCCTGTTGCCAGCAGGCCAGTGGGGCCAGACTTGGCGGGACGTGCCGGACAGCGGAGGTGGCAATGATGCCGACAACCAACCAGCGTGACGGGATCCACCGCGTCCGGCGGTATCGCATGGCTGCGCTCGTGGTGGCCACTGCCGCCGCGCTAGCCCTGGCACCCGGTGCGGCGCAAGCCCAGCCGGAGCGCACGGCGGACTTCACACCCGGCGCCCCGGGAATCGGCGATCCGTACTTCCCGCTGGACGGCAACGGCGGCTACGACGTCCGGCACTACCTGTTGGAGGTCGCGTACGACCCCGACACCGATGTGTTGACCGGCAAGGCCACCATCTCCGCTCGGGCAACCCAGAACCTGTCCAGCTTCAACCTCGACTTCGACGGTCTCACGGTTCGCTCGATCACGGTCGACGGACGGTCCGCCGACTGGAGCCGTGCCGGCGACGAACTCACCGTCACGCCACGCAGCGGCATACGTAAGGGCACCCGGTTCACGACGGTCGTCGAATACGACGGTGTGCCTGAGCCGATCGAGGACGCGTTCGGATTGTCTGGCTTCCTCCACACCGACGACGGCGCGCTCGTCCTCGGCCAGCCGCACGTCGCGGACACCTGGTTCCCCGTCAACGACCACCCGATCGACAAGGCGTCCTACACGATTTCGATCACTGTTCCCGAGGGGCTGGAGGCCATCTCGAACGGGGTGCTCGACTCGCAACGCACGCGCCGTGGGCTGACCACGTGGACGTGGGATGCCAGGGAGCCGATGGCGTCCTACCTCGCGATGATGGCGATCGGCGAGTTCGACGTCCGCGCCTACCGCGAGGACGGCTTGAAGTACTGGGACGCGCTCGACCCGGACCTGTTCGCCAAGCCGGCGCCGCGGACCGGTGAGCAGTTTGCGCTGTCCCAGGTGGCTGACCTGTCCTACAAGCGGCTCACCCATACCATCAACGTCCCGGCCGGTGGCGCCGAGCTGTCCTTCTGGATCACCAGGGACACCGAGTTCAACTGGGACTTCGTCTTCGTCGAGGCGCACACCGCCGGGCAGGACGACTGGACGACTCTCGAGGACCAGAACGGCAACACCAGCCAGGGCACCGGCTTCGTCTGCCCCTTCTGGTTGCAACTGCATCCGTTCCTCGAGCACTACCAGACTCCTGCCGGCGATGCCTGCGATCCGAGCGGCACCACTGGCGAGTGGTGGGCAGCGACCGGGTCGAGCGACGGGTACGAGCAGTGGACATTCGACCTGTCCGCGTTCAGTGGGAGTGCCGTCGAGGTGTCGATCAGCTACGCGAGCGACGACATCATCCAGGGATCGGGCGCCTTCGTCGACGACGTCACGGTCTCGACCGGTGAGGGCACGACGTCGTTCGAGGAGGACGGAAACACGTTCGACGGCTGGACGGTTCCAGGCGCTCCGGAGGGCAGCGAGCCCAACCCCAACGACTGGATCGCCGGGACCATCGAGGATGCGCCGCCCTCGCTGGGCGAGGTCGCCGAGGGGTCGTTCGCCCGTCAGCCGGAGATCATCGACTTCCTGGAGGGCTACTTCGGGCGGTATCCGTTCTCGGCCGCCGGCGGCGTCGTCGACGACCTCGACGAGCTCGGCTTCGCGCTGGAGACGCAGACCCGGCCGATCTATGCCGAGGGCTTCTTCGGCAGCCCAGAGTCCGGCGACAGCGTTGTCGTGCACGAGCTGGCCCACCAATGGGTCGGTGACTACCTGGCGCTCGAGGAATGGCAGCACATCTGGCTCAACGAGGGCTTCGCGACTTATGCCGAGTGGCTGTGGGCCGAGTACGAAGGCTTCGCCACCACCCAGGAGATCTTCGACGATTTCGCGACCATCCCGGCCGACGATCCGCTCTGGTCGGTGACGATCGGTGACCCTGGGCCGGACGACCTGTTCAACTTTGCGGTCTACTTCCGTGGTGCCATGACGCTGCAGGCGCTGCGGGTAGAGGTCGGCGACGACGACTTCTTCCGGATCCTGAAGCGCTGGATCGCGTCGCAGGCCGGTGGGAACGTCACCACCGACGAGTTCATCGCCCTGGCCGAGCGCATCTCGGGGCAGCAGCTGGACGAGTTGTTCGAGGTCTGGCTGTTCACGCCGGAGAAGCCTGCGGTCCTCGAGGCAGCAGTGGCCCGAGCACAGGGCGGGGCCCCCGATCTAGGGCCTGCGCCCTCGCCTCTGGACAAGCTGGCCGAGCGAGCGGGAGTGAGGCGCTAACCGAACACGATGACCGTCAACCGGGAGCGGCTCCGGGTCGAGGCCACCGATCAGGAGGCGTCGGTCACACCGCTGGAGCTGTTCTTCGACTTGGTGTTCGTCCTGGGGTTGACCCAGGTCACGGCATACTTGGCCGATCACCTCACCCCCCAGGGCGTCGTTCGCGGTCTGCTGCTCGTGGCGCTGCTGTGGTGGAGCTGGACGGGTTACGCCTGGCTCGGCAACGTCGTCCGCGCCGACGAAGGCGTCGTCCGCGAAGTGATGCTCGCCGCGATGGCAACGATGTTCATCTTCGCGCTCGCGATCCCGGAAGCATTCGACGACCTTCCGGGCGGCCTGTACGGGCCGGTTGTCGTGCCGATCTGCTACCTGGTCTTTCGGCTCCTGCACCTGACGATGCTCTGGATCGTGTCGCGCAATGATCCTGGCCTGCGCCGTCAGGTCGTGCGCTTCGCACCGTCTGTTCTGCTGGCCACCCTGATCCTGCTGGTCGCAGCGGGGACGACTGGACCGACCCAGACCGTGCTCTGGGCAGTCGCTCTCGCCGCCGACTACGTCGGAACATGGCTGGGCGGGGCGTCAGGCTGGCGGCTGCCATCGGCACGGCACTTCGCCGAACGGCATGGGCTGATCGTCATCGTGGCGCTGGGGGAGTCGATCGTCGCGATCGGGGTCGGCATCGCCGAACTGCCCATCTCCTGGCCGATCATCGGCGGAGCGCTGCTCGGGCTCGGCGTCGCAGCAGGCCTGTGGTGGGTGTACTTCGACGTGACGGCCGCGATGGCTGAGCGGGCGCTCACCGCGGAACCCGAGGCCGACCGGCCCCGGCTGGCGCGCGACGCGTACAGCTACTTGCACCTTCCGTTGATCACCGGCATCGTCTTGCTCGCGTTGGGGATGAAGAAGGTCTTGGAGTACGTCGGTGACTCCCAGCATCACGACCTCAGCGACCCGTTGACCGGCGTGAGCCTGTTCGCACTGGTCGGCGGGGTGGCGATCTATCTGGTCGGCCACGTGGCGTTCAAGTGGCGTACGCAGCACGTTTTCTATTGGCCGCGGCTCGTCGCCGCGGCGGTCCTCGTGGCGCTCTCCCCACTGCTCGGCCAGGTGCCCGCGCTGGTGGCCTTGGCCGTCGTCGCCTTCGTCACCCTCGCACTGGTCGTTTTCGAGACGATTCACCACGCCGAGCTGCGTGAACAGATCCGGCACGAGCAGCACGGGCACACCTGACTGCTATTTCGTCGCTGCCACCCAGATGGCCTGGTTCTCGGTGCGCACCCGTCCCGCGCTGGTCACGAGCGGTTCGCATGCAGCCATGACCTTGCGCCACACCCGCTCCTGCACCTCGGCCGGTTGTCCCTTCGTCAGGTTCGCGATCGGGGGCGCCACGTCGCGGGTCCACCGGGTGAACTCCTCGGGAGAGGCGGTCTCGTAGATCACCGTCACAGTGCCGGTCTCGACGTCGCGGAACCCGGCGTCCGAGACGAATTGGGCGATCTTGCCGGGATCGGCGAGCGCGAACGGACCGGGTCGTCCAGGGGCCGGCGGCGCCAGCTCGAGCTCGCGAAGGATGATCGGGATCGCCAGGGCGAACTGCACCGCCTCAGGCGGTCCCCACACGGCCGCGGCGAGGCGGCCGCCGCGGTTGAGGGCTGAGTGCATCCGCTGGAGCGTGCCCGCGACATCGGGCAGGAACTGCAGGCCCTGCCTCGACAGGATGGCGTCGAACGATTCGTCCTCGAACTGGAGCGCCTCGGCGTCCGCCTCCAGGAAGTCGATGTTGTCGATGCCTGCTCGACTCGCGCGTTCGCTGCCGAAGGCCAACAACTCGGCCGCGATGTCCGTGGCTACCACGCGCCCGCCTGGCAGCACGGCACGGGCGGCGGTGAGGGCGGGCTCACCGTAGCCGGTCGCGACGTCGAGCACGGAGTCGCCGGGCTCCAAGCCGGCCAGCGCCACGAGCTTGCGCGACACCGCCTGGCCGCCCGCCTCAGCCTCGATCACGTGGTACCACGTGCGCCAGCCGGCGGCGGCGCTCTGCCAATCGGTGCGCTGTGCCTGCTTGAACGCGATCGGGTCAAAGGTCGTCGTGACTGCCATGTCGCGTCCTCTCGACGGGTCTTCAGCGCACGTTAAGAGGCATCGACGTCGCGCGCATCGCCCGGATGCACCACGGCGTCGCGCCGACTCGAGTGGTTGGTTCTCACCACAGCGGTCAGCCGAGTTGATGGGCAACGGCCACTGCGGTGGCCGCCGCCCGTGAGGAAACCCCCAGCTTGGCGAAGATGTTCTGAACGTGCCGGGCAACGGTGAACTCGCTGATGGCCAGGGTCTGCCCGATCTGCCGATTGCTCTTCCCCTCGGCAACCAGCCGCAGCACCTGGGCCTCTCGCTCAGTCAGCCCGGCGAGCCGATTGGACGTGCCGGTCGTGATGGCCGCGGCGGCCCGGCGGGCATCTCGGTGTGCCCCGAGACGCTCGAAGCCGGCCCGCGCCATTTGGATCTCGAGCCTGGCGCCTTCCGCGTCCCCCAGTGCTTTGGCGGCCGTCCCGATCAGTAGATGGGACTGCGCCTCCTCGTAGGGAAGCTGCAGCTCATTCCAGATCGCCGACGCGGTCCGTAGCTCGACCAACGCCCCGTGAGCGTCGTTGTCTGCCAGCCGGACTGCGCCGCGGGTCTGTGCCGCCGTGGCGGTCAACGCAGGCCGGTCGAAAGCTGCGGCCATCGAGGACAGGTCCTCGGCAGCGATCTCGGCCAGCGTTTGGTCCCCGGCCGCGAGTGCCACCTCGACCGTCGCGGTCAGCAGGTCGGCGCGCCTCATCCGGCTCGATGTGCCGCCAGCCAGGGCCGTCCGCAACGCTGCCGCCGCGGCGTCGATGTGTCCCTGCGCGAGCCGCACCAGCGAGAGGCCGGGCTGTGGATCCCGCCCGAGCTCGTGCGCGCGAAGGAACGAGTTCTCGGCGCCGGCGAGGTCGCCTCGCCTGCGCTGGATCTCTGCGAGTGCATAGAGGGCTTCGCCGGCAGATCGCGGCTTGAAAGCCGCCAACTCGTCGCCAGCCGCGCGGATCTCGCCCTCAGCCTCTGTCCACGCGCCGCGCAGACCCAAGACTTCGCCTCGGTGGATGCGACAGATCCCGTGAAAGGGCGTGACGGCTGGAAGCGACGCGCACCACGTGCGGGCCGCGTCGGTCCACTCAGCGGCTCGCCGCATGTCGGCAACCTCGCGACATTCGGCGATGACAGTGCAATAGACGGCTCCGGTGAAGAACGCATCGAGCCGCCCGCCGAGGACGAGTGTCATCGCCTCGTCCAGCGACGCACATCCGTCGTCGACTCGGCCTTGGGCGATGAGTGCCCGGCCGTGCAGGGTGAGCCCGAACGCAACGAGGCTCTGATCGCCATACCGTTCACCGATCTCGACCGCACGAACGGCATGGGCTTCGGCCTCACCTGCCGAGCCACGGTTGAGCGCCAGCTCCGATTCCGCCAGGGCGACATAGCCGTACTCGGCGCACTCGGGGACTGCGGCGAGGTGTCGGCGCGCGCGACGCAGCCATCCGAGCGCCACCACCTTGTCCCAGTTGTAGAGGTGGTCCCAGAACATCCGCCAGGCGGTGCGCGCCGCCGGCTGATCGTCGTGGCTCTCGAGATATCCGGCGTAGGCACGCTGCCGCGCAACCAGAGATTCATCGAGATGACAGACCATCCAGGCGCTGTCGGCGAGGGCCTCGAGCTCCTCGGGTGTGAGCTCGGCGGGATCTCGACTACTCAGGCGGGAATGTGTCTCCACCCACTCGATCGGTCTGCTCATGTCACCTGCCAGGGAAGGGCGGCTGCAGCCACCAGGGAGCGTCGACGATCTCGATCCGGGTCACCCACTTGACCCACCAGAATCCACGGCGGCCGGGTGCCACCAGTCGTGCCGGCGCCCCGTGTCCGGCAGACAGCGGTCGGCCGGCGAGCTGGGTCGCGAGCAGCAAGTCGGGAGCGTCGGAGAACGGCAGGCGCCGTCGGTATCCCGTGACCGAAATGACGTCGATACTGCGTCCGCGGGACAACGGGCCGACAGCATCCTCGAGCAGGTGGTCGACGCGAACACCGCGCCAATCCTGGCCTGCGTACCAGCCGCCGGTGCAGTCGAGTACGGCGCGTACCGCATCCGGACCGTGGAGGTCGGACACGTCGACGTCGACAACGCGGTCGCCTGCGACGACCGCCAGCCGGAACGTCGCCGAATCAACCGTCGGCACCGAGTCGCGCAACCACTGAGTGACCGGCATCCGGTCGGGTCGGTCGGTGCCGCGTTCGTGCGACCCCGTCGACCGGCGGTCGGCACCCGACAGCGATGCCACGGCCGCGGTTGCCTCGACGGCCGACCACAACAGAACGCCGCCGCCGACGACGGCACCGGTACGCAGCGCGGTCCGGCGGCTGAGGTCGGCGGGTCTGGGCCGCTGCCGCCGCCGCCACACGTGTGCGACGGCCAGCGCGGTCGCCGCGATCGCGGAGCCAACGTGCACCTGCATTGTGCTCACACCCAGCACCGGGCCGGTGAAGCCGAGCGCATGCGCGACGCCGGTGGCCACGACGATCAGCACGACGCCGGCCAGCGCGATCGACGTGCCGCGCCCAGGTCGGTGCCCGGACCGGCGGAGCCCCCGGTGCGCGATGACCGCCTTCCACGGGGTCAGCACGACCAGGCAGAGGCCGAGGATCCCGTGCGCGGCGACGACGATGCGCGCGGCCGACTCGTCGCCCACCGCGAACGCGAACACGCCAGAAGCCAGCGCCGCGGTGAGGACGGCGAGGATGGCCACATTGGTGCGCCGGCCGGCTCGCGTCAGAGCCCGCATCAGTCCAGTGTGCGCCCGACTCGCCGTACGTCAGCACGCACGTTGATGATCGAATCCGCGCGAAGGCACCGGCCAAGCTCTTTTGGCCCGGATTCGATCATTTAGGATCTCGCGTTGTGGAGTCTGGGCGTGCGCTACTCCTGATCGCCGACATCGGCGGCTACACCGAGTACATGAGCTCCCATCGGATGAGCCTCGCCCACGCCGAGGTCAACACCGCAAGGCTGCTCGAAAGGGTGATCGATGCCGCCGGCGACTTCGACCTGATCGAGATCGAAGGCGACGCGGCCTTCCTCTCTCGTCAGGCTGACGTGCTGGACCGCGACGCCACGGTCGCCGCGACCACTGAGGCCGCCGTCTCCATGTACCGCGCGTTCCACCTCGAGCGGCAGTATGTCGCGACCAACCTGTGCCCGTGCGACAGTTGCGCTCAGGCGGACAACCTGAAGCTGAAGTTCGTCGCGCACATCGGCGAGGTTGCTACCCAGACCATCAGGGAGCGGCGCAAGCTCGTCGGGATCGACGTCATCCTCGTCCATCGGCTGCTGAAGAACTCTGTTCAGGTTCCCGAGTACGTTCTCTTTTCCGAGGAGCTCTACCGGACTGGTGACGCCGCTCTGCCCGATTCGGTACACGAGGTCTCGCAGGACCTCGAGGGAATCGGGCCTGTCCGCGCGTACTTCGTCGACGTCGAGGACCTCGCCGGCTCACGCCCTCCGCTGCCGGATCCCTCCTGGCTCGGACGCCTCGGCAGGACGTTCGCCGTCGTCGGCCCCGGCCTGCCGTACATGCTTGGCCTGCGGCGCCGGCGTTATACCGCTTCCGCTCAATGATCCTCCGCTGCAGCTGGTAGCGGCGGTAAGCAACAGCTAGCTCCGCCCGTACGCCCCGTGCAGTGCGGCGGTTTCCTCGGGAAGCTCCGACCGGGTGCCGTTGAATGGCGGCATGGCCGGCTCACGGCGCTTCCTGGTCGCGGTGATCGCTGTGGTCGCCGCATGCGCGCTGCTTGTCGTGCTGCTGGCACTCGACCGGCAAGCAGTACCGACGTCCACCGACGAGCCGGTCGCTCAAGATCAGCTCGGCCCGGTCCTGTTGGTGCCCGGCTACGGCGGAACCTCGGCAGAACTCGCGCCGCTGGCGGACGCACTACGGGCGGCGGGCAGAGAAGCCGTCGTGGTGTCCATGCCCGACGGCGGCGTCGGAGACCTGCGCGAGCAGGCGGCGACCGTCGGCCGCCTGGTGGACCAGCGATTGGCCGGGGGAGCGCCGTCGGTCGACCTGGTGGGCTACTCCTCCGGTGGCGTCGTCAGCCGGATCTGGGCGGACGAGCTGGGCGGCGCCGGGGTGACGCGCCGAGTCGTCACGCTCGGCTCGCCGCATCACGGAACCCGAGCCGCCCGGTTCGCGGCCGCTCTGGGGCCGGACGTCTGCCCCGAGGCGTGTCGGCAACTCGTCCCGGGCAGCGACCTGATGTCGACGCTCGAGGAGACGCCGGACGGCCCGGTTTGGACCGCGGTCTGGACGGCGGCGGACCAGGTGGTGACACCGCCGGCGTCGGCGCAGCTCGACGGTGCCGTCAATGTGAAGGTCCAGGACGTGTGCGCCGACGCTCGGATCGGGCACGGTCAGCTCACCAGCGATCCGCTGGCCATCGGATTGGTCCTGCTGGCGCTCGACGTGGAACCACTCGACGCGGCTCCTGACCCCGCCCAGTGCGCAGAGCTGCGGGAGTCCGGCGGGTCGTCGGCCGATCAACCGGCCTCGTCTCGAAGCGCCAACAGGTAGCTGCGTCGGCTCTGGTGCTCGACCGCCGGCCACGGCTCACGGTCGGTGCGACTCATCAGTCTGAAGCCGGCAGCGGCCAGGTCGGCCGAAACCTCGGCAGGGTCGAGGAAGTGGAAGTCCAGGTCGACCTCGCAGCCCCACCATTCGGTCAGATGGGCCACCGAGCCGACCGAGTGGTCGGGGTCGGCGATGTGAAAGGCGACGAGCAGCCAGCCACCGGGCCGGACCGCCCGGGCCAGCTCGACTGCGGCGGCGCGGCGCTCGGCACGATCGAGGTGGATGATCGAGTACGGCACGACCGCACCCGCCCATGCGCCGTTGTCGGCCGGGAGGGCGGCGAACGTGCCGACCTCGAAGCGCGGCCTCCGGTAGCGCCTGCGGGCAACCGTGATCATGCCGGGGGAGGCGTCGATGCCGACAACGGTCAAGCCCAGGGCTGCCAGATGGTCCGCGACATGACCGGGACCGCACCCGACGTCGGCCACGATCCCGTCGGTGCCGACGAGCTCGGCGAACAGCGCATAGAGCGCCCGATCGACCGGCTTGCCGGCCAGCTCGTGCGCGATCTGCCGCGCGTACTGCTCGGCGACGGTGTCGTAGCTGCGCGTGGTCCGTTCGACTTTGCTGCCCGGTCCGTCGGTCACGGAATGCTTCCGACGCGGGACTCGATGAGCCGGAACTTGCCCGCCGAGTCACGGCCGTCCTCGATCCGCTCGACGATCTCGACGCTGACCTCGAGGTCCGAGGCGCCGAGTGCGGTGACCGCCTCGGCCAGTCCTCGACGGATCGCGCTGGTCGTGTCGTCGACCCCGAAGCCGGGCCGCAGTGCAGCCCGCACGTGCAGACCACGCTCGTCATGCAGGATGCGGTACTCCCGCAGGCCAGGAACTGCCGCCATCGGGCTGCGCAAGGCGTGCGGGTGCACGACGATTCGCCCGCCGTCGCGCCCGACGAGCCGGACGATGTCGTCGTTGCGACCTTCGATGCCGGCGACGACGCGGTACGGCCGGCCGCACGAGCAGGGCTCGGGCCGGATCGTCACCAGGTCGGAGATCACGTACCGGATCAACGGCTGGGTACGGCCGATCAGGCTGGTCAGCAGGATGTGGTCGCCAGGCTGGCCGGGTGGCACCGGCCGGTGGTTCTCGTCGACAACCTCGACGATGAACTGGTCCTCGAACAGATGCAGCCCGGTGTGCTGGGCACAGTGCACCCCGAGGATGCCCGTTTCGGTGGTCCCGTAGAGCTCGAACCATGCGCCGCCCCACACCGACCGGACCGATGCCGCCAGGTCACTGGTCGGTGTCTCGCCCGAGGTCACGACGATCCGGGGGGAGATGTCCAGCCGTCCCTCCAGCTGCTCGAGGATCAGCAGGGACACCACTGAGGAGTACGCGTAGAGGAACTCCGGCCGATGCGCGTTCAGCCCGGCGACGATGTCGTCGAGCGGGCTCGTGGCGGACAGCCGCAGGACGCGAAAGATTCCGGTGTCGGCGCTCGTGGCCAGCCGGTAGGTCGAGTGCGCTGGACGCGAGGCTCCCACCGCGGCGATCGGAATCCGCCGCGGCAGCCGGGGGCGCAGGCCGACGAAGTCGGACATCCGGTAGAAGCCGGCGACGAGCTCGCGCCACTCTCGTCGGTCGTAGACGAACACGCCCTTCCGGCCGGTCGTGCCGCCGGTGGCCAGCACGCGGTACTCGTCGAGGTAGAGCTCGTCACTCTCGAGCCCGTCCAAGTGCTGCTCGAGAGCTCGCAGGGTGAGCCGTGGATCACCGACGACGTCGTCGAACTGGTCCATCACCGCCGCCTTGTCGATGATCGGCAGCCGGTCGAGTGCGATCTCGTCGACGTCTTGATAGAGCCGCCGGTAGAACGCCGACCGAGTCCGAGCATGGTCGACGATCTGGACGAGACGCTCCTGCTGATGTGTTCGCAGCTGATCTGCGGTCCAGTGGTCATGCCGAGCGAGCACTCGCGAGTGGCGGATGGCCGGGATGTTCTCGAGCAGGCGATTCATCGTGGGTCCTTTCCCTCGGTGAGGGCCGTCATCAGCACGGAGGCGACTTGTGGGAATACCTCGCCGTCGACATGGCCGCCGGCCATGGCCTCCAGGGCGAAGCCGTTCCCCAGCGCGAGGCCGATCGTCGCGAGGAGGTCCGGGTCGAACGCAAATGATCGACCGGTGCGCGCTGACATCGCCGTGAAGGCGTTGGCGAGGGCCGTGCGAAGTGTGGCGTGCCGGGCGGCGAAGCGCTGGCGCAGCTCGGCGTCACGTGACGCATGCGCCCAGAATTCGATGACCACAGCCGACCACTGCGGGTCATGCTCGATCGCGGCGATGAACTGGCGAGCAAGTGCCTCTGCGTGCGCACCCGGACTCACTGTGCCGGCTCCTGCCTTCTCCATCTCGGCGGCCCGAGTGGCGACCCGCTCGTCGAACACAGCAAGAAAGAGGTCCGCCTTGCCGTCGAAGGCGGAGTAGACCGCGCCCTTGGTAAAGCCCGCCTCCTCGGCAACCGCGTCCAGGGTGGCAGCGTGGTACCCCTCGCGGAGGAACACCCGCCGCGCGGCCGCCACCAACAGGCTGCGGGTACGGTCCCGAGATTCGGCTCTGGTCAGCCGAGGCACTCCCATACCGACGGTATCCTAATACCGTTGGTATCCCTGCTGCAAGGGAAGGGGCTAGACCCAGTTCCAGGTGCCGGGTCCGCGCAGCCACATCCGCCGTAGCCAGGCCTCGTACGGGATCGTCGCATCGACGTGGATCGGGTAGAACCAGGCCGCCACGACCAGCACCACCAGAACGTACGCACCCGCGATGGCCGCCCCGATCATCCGTCGGGACGGGCTGGCGTCGGCTCGGCCGAGAATGAGCCCAAGGACGTAGGCGACCGCCAGCACCAGGAACGGCGCGATGGTGACGGCGTAGAACGCGAACATGGTTCGGCCCGGAAAGAGGAACCACGGCACCCACGTCGCGAGGACACCGGCGAGAATCGCGCCCGCCCGCCAGTCCCGCCGGGCCAGCCACATCCACAGGCAGACCGCCAGGGCCACACACGCGCTCCACCACAACAGCGGTGTCCCCAGCGCCAGGATGGCCTGGCTGCAGCGGTCTACGTCGCAGCCCTGCTGCCCTCGGTCGAGGCCGGCGTAGTCGAAGGAGACCGGACGGGTGAGCAGGAGCCAACCCCACGCGTCGGAGGCATAGTCGTGTGCTGTCGCGAGGCCGCTGTGGAAATTCCACATCTCCCAGTGGTAATGCCACAGGCTGCGCGCCCACTCCGGCACCAGGCTGGCCAAACCCGTTGCCGGCCGCAGCGCCGCCCACTGGCGCGACCAGCCGTCGTCACCGGCGATCCAGCCGCTCCACGAGGCGAGGTAGACGACGACGGCGGACCCGACCACGGTCACGAATGCGACCGGCCCGTCGCGAAGAACGGTGTCTCGCAGTGGCGACGGCTGCTCTGCCGCGCGGCGGGCGCTGAACTCCCACCACACGGTCAGCACACCGAACACCGCCAGCGCGTAGAGCCCGCTCCACTTCGTTCCGCACGCCAGCCCGAGCAGGACGCCTGCGGCGAGGCGCCAGGGCCGCCACGCGAACAGCGGCGACGTTGTGGCCCTCGAGTCGGCCCAGTCGGCGTACATCGTCCGAGCCTGATCTCGGTCGACGAGTAGGCAGGCGAAGGCTGCGATGACGAACATCGCGAGGATGCCGTCCAGAATCGCCGTGCGGCTGACCGTGATCGACATCCCGTCGACGGCAAGAAGCAGGCCTGCCGTCGTACCGAGCAGGGTCGACCGGAACAGCCGGCGCCCGGCCCTCGCCACGATCACGACCGTGACGATCCCGGCGATGGCGGTCGCGAGCCGCCATCCCACCGGCTCCATCCCGAGCAACCTGATGCCCAGCGCGATGAGCCACTTGCCGACCGCCGGGTGGACGACGAACGACGGCTGATCGGTGAAGATGTCAAGGTCCCCCGCGAGGACCATGTCGTCGGCCTCTTCGACGAAGGACCGCGCGTCGCCGAAGCGCAATAGTGAATAGGCATCCTTGGCGTAGAACGTCTCGTCGAACACGAACTTGGCCGGCCGACCGATATCGACCAGTCGCAGCACGGCGGCCACCGTTCCGACGAACAGCGGGCCCAGCCATCCCCACGCACCGTCCTGCGGCATCGGCCGGACCAGCCGGGCCCGGACAGTCGACACCGCAGCTGCCGGTGCCGACGCCGGCGTCGACTCCGGAGCGGATTCGACGGCCGCATCGGTGGTCCGGGTCACCGGGTCATGTTAGGCGGGCTGCCAAGATGGCCTGCGTGAACGTCAGGTCGCGGGGCATCCTGGTCGTGGCCGGGACGCCGATCGGCGATGTCGCTGACGCCCCACCCGCGCTCGGCCGTGAGCTCGCCGCCGCGGACGTCGTCGCAGCCGAGGACACCCGACGGGTTCGCCGACTGGCCGGCGCACTCGGGGTACGAATCGAGGGGCGGGTGGTCTCGTACTTCGACGGCAACGAGACGACACGCGCTGCTGAGTTGATCGAGGCCCTCGCGGGCGGCGCACGGGTGCTGCTCGTCAGCGACGCCGGCATGCCGTCGGTGTCCGACCCGGGATTCCGACTGGTCGAGGCGGCCGTCGCCGCCGGCGTCCGGGTGACCGTCGTTCCCGGCCCATCGGCCGTGCTGGCCGCGCTCGCCGTCAGCGGCCTTCCGGTGGATCGGTTCTGCTTCGAGGGATTCCTCCCGCGACGGGCCGGTGAACGCAACCGGCGGCTCGTCGCATTGGCGGCCGAACCGCGGACTCTGGTGTTCTTCGAGTCTCGCCGCCGGCTGGCCGCCACTCTCGCGGCGATGCGGGACGCGTGGGGCGAGCAGCGTCGCGCCGCCGTCTGCCGGGAACTGACCAAGACGCATGAGGAGGTCCGACGGGGGCCGCTCGGCGAGCTGGCGTCCTGGGCGGCCGACGGCGGTGCGCTCGGGGAGATCACGCTCGTCGTCGCCGGCGCTGCTGGGGGTGTGTCCGCGACCACCGCTGCTGAATCGGCGGCCGTCGTCGCCGAGCGGGTTGCGGCAGGAGCCGACCGCAAGGACGCGATCGCCGCCGTCGCCCGGGAGTCGGGGTTGCCCAAGCGTGACGTCTACGCCGCCGTTGTCGCCCGCCGCGGGGAAGAAACCCGTTCGGAGTGATGTCCACACCGTGAGTAACCTGACCGCCGTGAGCCGGTTCTACGTCACGACGCCGATCTACTACGTGAACGACGCCCCGCACATCGGTCACGCGTACACGACGGTGATCGCCGATGCCGTCGCCAGATGGCACCGACTCATCCGCGACGACACGTTCTTCCTCACCGGGACCGACGAGCACGGCCTCAAGGTGCAGCGCGCGGCCGAGCAGAACGGCGTGACGCCGCGGGAGTGGGCCGACCGCACGGTCGAGCGGTTCCGCGACGCGTGGAAGCTGCTCAACATCTCCAACGACGACTTCATCCGCACGACAGAACGCCGCCACCGGGTTGCCGTGTCGACCATTCTGCAGCGGGTCTACGACAACGGGCACATCGAGCTGGGCACCTACGAGGGCCTCTACTGCGTCGCCTGCGAGGCCTATTACACGGTCGACGACCTGGTGGACGGCACGCTGTGCCCCATCCATCACCGGCCGGTCGAGGAAGTCCGTGAGGAGAACTACTTCTTCAAGCTGTCCAGCTTCCAGCAGCAGCTGCTCGACCTCTATGCATCGCGGCCCGACTTCGTCCAGCCGGAGAGCAAGCGCAACGAGGCACTGGGATTCATCCGGCAGGGTCTACAGGACTTCTCCATCAGCCGGACCTCCATCAGCTGGGGTGTGCCCATCCCGTGGGACCCCGGGCACGTCACCTACGTGTGGTTCGACGCCCTCACCAACTACATCACCGCGGTCGGTTACGGGCAGGACGATGAGCGGTTCGCCGCCTGGTGGCCCGGCACGCACCTGATCGGCAAGGACATCCTGCGTTTCCACTGCGTCTACTGGCCGGCGATGCTCCTTGCCGCTGGGCTGAAGCCACCGGCCACCGTGTACGTGCACGGCTTCCTGCTGGTCGGCGGGGAGAAGATGAGCAAGACCAAGCTCAACCAGATCGCCCCAGCCGACCTGGTCGAGGAGTTCGGGGTCGACGGGTTCCGGTACCACTTCCTGCGTGACACGCCGTTCGGGCCCGACGGCGACTTCTCCTACGAGCGGATGGTCGACCGTTACAACGGCGATCTGGCCAACAACCTCGGGAACCTGCTGGCGCGGGTGACTGCCGTGGTCGACAGCAAGTGCGGCGGCATCGGTCCGGCTCCGCGAATCGACAGTCCACTTGCTGCCGTTGCCGCCGAGGTGGTCGATGCGGTCGCCGAGGCGTGGGCGAAGGTCTTGCCCTCGGTCGCGCTCGAGGCGACCTGGCGGCTGGTCCGGGAGACCAACGTGTACCTGGAGGCCAACGAGCCGTGGAAGTTGCCGCCGGGAACGCAGGTGGACGCGGTGTTGGGGGACGCGCTCGAGGCGCTACGCATCGTCGCCCTGCTCGCCTGCCCGGCCATTCCGGCCAGCTGCGACGAGCTGTGGCGGCGCATCGGGTTGTCCGGCTGGCCGGCCGACGCGGTGCTGCCGGCAGCGGCTGGTTGGGGCGGCTACCCAGGCGGGCTGGAGGTCGTCAAGGGCGGTCCGCTCTTCCCTCGCGTCCAGCCCAGTTAGCCGCTCCGCGGTCGAGCGACGGACCGGGTCACGATCTCCTCGAGCACCTCGGGGTCGACCTCGGACAGCCGCTTGATGTAGAGGCAGGACTTACCGGTCGAGTGCTTGCCCAGCCGGCCCAGCAGCTCGGCGTATCCGTCGAAGCCCTCGGTGATGTAGAGCGTCAACGACTGCTTCCGTGGCGACAGGCCCACCTCGAACCAGTCGAGCTCACGGCCGCTTTCGTATACCAGATGCTGCTGGCCGAACCCGATGATGCTGCTACCCCACATCGTTGCTGGCTCGCCGGTGACCCGAGCCATCAGCGCGCATACCTGCTTCGCGTCCTCGCGGCGCTGTGGGTCCGGCACGTTGTCAAGAAAGGCCGCCACGTCGTCGTCACTCGGCTGCGTCTTCAGCTCCGCCATCATGCTGTCCCCTCGCTGAACGACCCGGACCCAAGCACAGATGCAACATTCTCCCGGTATTGCTGTGCGATCTTGCGACAGGTACGGCGGTCCGACCGTCAGGGGTGTCGCAAGATCGCCGGGAGGCCGGGCATGATCATGTCGTCCGAGGGAAGGCGTGCAGGGGATGGGTAACGAGCGGCCGCCGGCGCCCGATCCGCTGCCGTCGCCGGTGACGGACACGCACTGCCATCTGGACGTCGCCCGTGACTCGGACCAGTCGCATGCCGAGCCGGAGGACGCGCTGGCCGCCGCGGCGGCGGTCAACGTCACGCGCGTGGTCCAGATCGGCTGCGACCTGCCTGGCGCCACCTGGGCCGTCGAGACCGCGCAGCGGTTGTCGTCCGTCGTCGCCGGCGTCGCGCTGCACCCGAATGAAGCCCCTCGGCTGGCGGCCGGCGGCGGACTCGACGACGCACTGACCGAGATCGACCGGCTGGCCGGTTCCAGTGATCGGGTGCGCGCCGTCGGCGAGACCGGCCTGGATTACTTCCGTACCGGAGCGGACGGTCACGCCGTCCAGGAGGCGTCTTTCCGCGCGCACATCGAGATGGCCCGACGGCACGGAAAGGCGCTGGTCATCCATGATCGCGACGCACATGCGGACGTCCTGCGCATCCTCGACGACCAGACGCCGCCGGATCGGGTCGTCTTCCATTGCTTCTCCGGTGATGCGGACATGGCCCGGCACTGCGCCGCGCGCGGATGGTTCGTCTCGTTCGCCGGTTCGGTCACCTTCGCCAACGCCGGAACGCTGCGCCGCGCCCTGGCCGCGACGCCGGTGGGCCAGCTGCTGGTCGAGACCGACGCGCCCTTCCTGACGCCGCATCCGCACCGGGGGAAACCGAATGCGTCGTACCTGGTGCCGATTACGGTTCGGACCATGGCAGACGTGCTCGGTACGGATCTAGAGGTCGTCTGCACAGCGTTGCAGCACAACACCGACGCCGCGTTCGGACGGTGGTAAATCGGGTCAAAACTGGTGTGCCCGTTTGGCATCCGGGCCCGGGAGCCGTTACCGTCCTGTGACTGTTAGCCGGGATCGGGATGGATTCCAGCGGCCTTCGGGGGAAGGAGCACGGCCGGCTGGAGACCCGTACCTGGGTAGATCGAGTCCCCTGGAGCACCGTGCGTCTCCCCCTGCAGACGCTGGCAATCAACGTTGCCGTCGTTTCCGCGCTCGTGGGCGGCACCACCGCCTACGCCACTTTCGACAACACCGTCACGCTGAGCGTCGACGGTAAGGCCGAGTCCGTCCATACGTTTGCCGACACCGTCGGCGAGGTCCTGGCCGACCAGAACATCGAGCTCGGTTCCCATGACGTCGTCGCTCCCTCCGTCGACAGCCCGGTGGAGGACGACAGTGAGATCGCCGTACGGTTCGGCCGCCAGCTGACCGTGACCGTGGACGGCGTCGAGCGTGAGGTGTGGTCCACCGCCCTCTCGGTCGACGAGGCCCTCGAGGACATGGACATCCGCGCTGCCGGCGCCGAGCTGTCGGTCTCTCGCTCACTCGGGATCGGCCGTCGTGGACTCGAGTTCGAGGTCCGCACAGCCAAGGACCTGACCCTCGTCGCCGATGGCGAGTCGAAGCCCTTCACGACCACAGCGATCACGGTCCGCGAGGCGCTGTCGGACGCGGGCTTCACGCTGGCAGAGCTCGACCAGGTCAGCCCCGGGCTGGAGGAACGGATTTCCGACGGTCTCACCCTCACGGTCAGCCGGGTCGTCGTCGAGAAGCGCACGGTGACCGTGACCGTCGAGCACGAGGTCACCCGCAAGAATGACAGCTCGCTCTACGAAGGTGAGACCGAAGTCGAGGTCGAGGGCCGCGACGGGAAGATCGAGCAGCTGGTCGAGGTGATGATCGTCGACGGCACGGAGAGCACGCAGCGCGTGCTCTCGGAGAAGACCGTGGTGGCGGCCGTCACCGAGGTCGTCCTGGTCGGCACCAAGGCCCGTTCGACGCCGGCACCGACTCCCATCGACACCTCCGGCGACGGCGGCGTCTGGGACCAGCTGGCCGAGTGTGAGTCCGGCGGCAACTGGTCGATCAACACGGGCAACGGCTACTACGGCGGGCTGCAGTTCTCCCTGGGCACCTGGCAGGCCTACGGCGGATCCGGGTACCCGCACCAGAACAGCAAGGCCGAGCAGATCAGGATCGCCACCAAGGTGCGCGACGCTCGCGGCGGATACGGCGACTGGCCGGCCTGCGCCGCCAAGCTCGGGCTGCCCACGTAGCAGCACTACGCTCGCCGCGGTGAGCGCCGACCAGACGTCCGCCGGCTCCAGGTTGTTGGGGCCGGCGGACGTGCGTCGTCGGGCGGCCGAGCTCGGCGTGCGGCCGACGAAGGCGCTCGGGCAGAACTTCGTGATCGACCCGAACACCGTTCGCCGCATCGTCCGCACAGCCGGTGTGAGTCCCGACGACGTCGTCGTCGAGGTCGGTTCGGGGTTGGGTTCGTTGACGCTGGGCCTGCTGCCCACGGCGGCACGCGTCGTGGCGGTCGAGATCGACCCCACCCTGGCCGGTGCGCTGACTGCGACAGTGGCCGACTATGCCCCTGGCCTGGTCAGCCGGCTCGATGTCGTCCAGGCGGACGCCCTGCGAGTGACCGATCTGCCCGGGCCCGACCCGACCACGCTGGTGGCCAACCTTCCGTACAACGTCGCCGTTCCCGTCTTGCTGCATCTGCTCGATGCCCTGCCGACCCTCCGGCACGGCTTGGTCATGGTCCAGAAGGAGGTGGCCGACCGGCTGGCAGCCGCGCCGGGCAGCCGCACGTACGGCGTGCCGTCGGTGAAGGCGGCATGGCACGCCGAGGTCCATCCGGCCGGCACGGTTCCCCGGACCGTGTTCTGGCCCGCCCCGAACGTCGATTCCGGGCTGGTGGCATTCGTCCGCCGCGACCCTCCCGGCGGGGCCGACCGGCGGGACGTCTTCGCCGTGATCGACGCGGCATTCGCGCAGCGCCGAAAGACTCTGCGGGCTGCGCTGTCGCAGTGGGCCGGCTCGCCGGCCGCGGCCGAGGCCGTGCTGCGCGCCGCCGGCGTCGATCCTCGGGCTCGCGGCGAGCAGCTGGCTGTCGAAGACTTCGCCCGCATCGCCGCGCTGCGGCCGTGAAGATCGTCGTGAAGCTTGGCGTCGTGAAGAGGGGGCGCTGTGAAGATCGTCGTGAAACTCGGCCCCGCGGCTGGCGTGCTCGAAAGGACGCACGGCGATCTTCACGACTCGCGGGCGGCCGCGACGTACGTCGATGGAGCTAGCCGCCGGGTAACCTCCCGCCATGCCGTCGGTGACCGTCCGAGTGCCGGCGAAGGTCAACATTGCGCTGTCGGTCGGCGAACGCCGGCCCGACGGCTTTCACGACCTGGCCACGGTCTTCCATACCGTGTCTCTCTACGACGAAGTGGTCGCCCGACCTGCCGAGGACTTCCCGGTGACCACCGAGGGTGTCGGGTCCGAGCAGGTTCCGCGAGACGGGTCCAACCTCGCGGTGCGGGCCGCACAGACGCTGGCGGCGTATTCAGGCATCAGCACTGGCGCCGGACTGCACATCCGAAAGGAGATCCCGGTCGCTGCCGGACTGGCCGGCGGCAGCGCCGACGCGGCCGCCGCGCTGGTCGCCTGCGACGCACTGTGGGGCACCGGTCTCGGCCGGGCCGAGCTGTCGATCCTGGCCGCGCGGGTGGGTAGTGACGTTCCCTTCGCGCTGATGGGCGGTACCGCGCTGGGAACGGGCCGCGGTGAGCGCCTCACTCCGGCCATGGTGGGCGGCGTGTTCCACTGGGTACTCGCGATGTCTGACCACGGGCTCGCCACGCCCGACGTCTATGCCAGGCTCGACGATCTGCGCTCCGGGCAGAACATCCCTGCGCCCGGGGTCGCGCCCGAGGTGTTGGCGGCGATACGGATCGCTGATGCCGACGCCCTCGGCCGCCTGCTCGTCAACGACCTCCAAGACGCCGCGTGCGCATTGGCGCCGGAGTTGACGGCGATTCTGGAGACCGGACGCGACCTGGGCGCGCTCGGCGCGATGGTGTCCGGCTCGGGACCGACCTGCGCGTTCCTCGTCCGCGACGTGGAGCACGGGATCGACCTGGCAGTCGGGCTCAGTTCCGCACAGGTGGCGGCCGACGTGCGGCGAGTGACCGGTCCGGTGCCAGGGCCGCGGATCGTCGGGTGAGCTGTGATAGGCCAGCACCTCGCGGTCGAGATGTTCGCCAACAGCTCCGGTCAGCCTGTTTGGCGAGCATCTGGGTAGCAAGGTCGCTTCGGCACGGGGGTGGCCGGCCGAGTGGCTCGGTCAGGACAGATCCACGATCCGGCGGTGGGCTCAGAAGTCCAGGCCGCGCTCGGCGAACCAGCTCCGCGGGTTGACTGCGTCCCCGCCGGAGGGATGCACCTCGAGGTGCAGGTGCGGTCCGGTCGAGTTGCCCGTCGAGCCGACGCTACCGATCTGGGTGCCCGGCATGACATCGCCGGAACGCACCTCGAAACGGGACAGGTGGCAGTACCAGGTCTCCGTGCCGTCCCAGTGCCGGATCACGATCTTGTTGCCGAATGGGCCGTCGTATCCGGCGTAGACGACCTCACCGCTGGACATCGCTCGCACCGGCGAGCCGTACCCGGTCGACAAGTCCAGGCCGGTGTGCCGGCTTGCCCACAGCCGGCCGACGGCGCCGAAGCCGGCCGAGATGCGGTACGACTCCAGCGGCAGCACCCACATCTTGCGCTCGGCCTCGGCCCGGGCTGCCCGCTCCGCGGCCTCCTTGCGCTCTGCTTCGACCAAGACGGCGTTGACGTTCTTGGCCAGCTGCGTGCTCTCCGCGGTGAGCGATTCGCCCGCCGCGTCGACCGGGTCCAGGGCGCCGGTGCTGTCGGTGGCGTGTGGCCGTTCGGGGACGGTGGTGGGGGAGTCGCTGGCGACGATAGCCGTGGCTCCGAGCGCATTGGGCATCGTCACGGCACCGGACGCGGCGGCCACGACGGCCAGCGATCCGACCGCGGACGGCAGCCCAATGGGCATGCGGCGGCGACGGTGACGCCCGTTGCCGGGGCGATGCGACACGGTCAGGGGGCCTTCCGCTTGCTGCAGGGGTCGCGGAGGACCATAACGGGACCTCGGCACTCGTGCCAAACACATGCGCGGCCGGTCTGCATGTGCATTTGCAGAGGCCGGCACCGTCGTATACCCGTCCAGTGAGCCGTAACCGGTTCGTGACCTGGACAAATGCGAATGTGGACGGAATCAGGTGAGGCGGCAGCGGGCTATACACCGGATGTGATTTATGTCACATCGGCTGAGGCCATGCTGGCCCAGAGGTTTGACCGGCATCGGCTGCCGGGCACCCAACCCTGGGAATGTGTCCTACTGTGACCGACATGGCAGGCAATGCGCCCCTGCGTGTCGTGGTGGCGAAGCCGGGCCTGGACGGCCATGACCGGGGCGCCAAAGTCGTCGCCCGGGCGCTGCGAGACGCCGGTGTCGAGGTCGTCTACACCGGGCTGCACCAGACCCCGGAACAGGTCGTCGAGACCGCCATTCAAGAAGACGCCGACGCGATCGGGCTGTCGATTCTCTCCGGTGCGCACATGACGCTGTTCCGGAAGGTCATCGATCTGCTGGCCAAGCGGGATGCGCTCGACATCACCGTGTTCGGCGGCGGGATCATCCCCGACGCCGACATCCCGTTGCTGGAGCAGATGGGCGTCGCCAAGATCTTCACCCCCGGTGCCACCACGCACGACATCGTGGCCTGGGTTCACAGCACGCTCGGGGCGCAGCAGCCGGCCTGAGATTGCCAGACATGCCACACCACGGCGCTCGGGTCTAGGCTTCGGCGCGGCAGCGTCGCCCGGTGCGAGGAAACGGCGACCGCTGCTCTGACGCGTCGCACCGAGCCGAGGGCGGGACAGCCGTGGACCTGATGGAGTACCAAGCGAAGGAGCTCTTCGCGAAGCACGGCGTGCCGGTGCTTCCCGGCACCGTCGCCGAGACCGTCGACGAAGCGCGGGCGGCCGCCGAGCAGATCGGCGGCCCCGTCGTGGTCAAGGCCCAGGTGAAGACCGGCGGCCGCGGCAAGGCCGGCGGAGTCAAGCTTGCTGCGTCGGCGGAGGAAGCAGCGGAGAAGGCGGACGCCATCCTCGGCTTGGACATCAAGGGCCACCTCGTCCGGCGGGTGCTCGTCACCGAGGCCAGCGACATCGAGCAGGAGTACTACGTCGCATACCTGCTCGACCGAGCCAACCGCACCTATCTCGCGATGGCCAGCGTCGAGGGCGGCATCGACATCGAACAGCTCGCCGTCGAACGGCCGGAGGCGCTCGCCAAGGTGCCGATCGACGCCATCGTCGGGGTCGACGACGCGAAGGCGACCGAGATCGTCGACGCTGCAGGCTTCGCCGCCGACATACGCGACCAGTTGCTCGACGTCCTGCGGGCGATGTGGACCGTGTACACCGAGGAGGACGCGACGCTCGTCGAGATCAACCCGCTGGTGAAGACGCCCGACGGACGAGTCGTCGCGCTCGACGGAAAGGTCTCCCTGGACGAGAACGCGGATTTCCGGCACCCCGACCACGAACGGTTCGTCGACACCGCTGCGGCGGACCCACTCGAAGCCCGGGCGAAGGAGAAGGACCTCAACTACGTCAAGCTCGACGGTGAGGTCGGCATCATCGGCAACGGGGCCGGCCTGGTGATGTCGACGCTGGACGTCGTGGCCTATGCGGGGGAGGAGTTCGCCATAAAGGGACACAGCGTGAAGCCGGCCAATTTTTTGGACATCGGCGGTGGCGCATCGGCCGAGGTCATGGCAAACGGGCTGGAGATCATCCTGTCCGACCCCGACGTCCGCAGCGTTCTAGTCAACGTGTTCGGCGGGATCACCGCGTGTGACGAGGTCGCCAACGGCATCGTGCAGGCGTTCGCATTGTTGGACAGCCGAGGCGACGAGATCACTCATCCGCTGGTCGTCCGGCTGGACGGCAACAACGCCGATGTGGGCCGGCAGATCCTGCGCGATGCGCAGCTGCCGCGCCTGGAGCAGGTCGACACCATGGACGGAGCCGCGCGCCGCGTGGCCGAGCTTGCAGCGGCGAAGTGAGGGACTGAGATGGCCATCTTCCTGACCGGCGACTCGAAGGTGATCGTCCAGGGCATGACCGGATCCGAGGGCCGCCGGCACACCCAGCGGATGCTGAACTCGGGCACCGCGATCGTCGGTGGCGTCACACCCGGCAAGGGCGGGCAGTCCGTCGAGTTCGAGGGTGCGGCGGTGCCGGTATTCGGCAGCGTCAAGGAAGCTGTCGAGGCGACCGGAGCTGACGTGTCGGTCGTGTTCGTGCCGCCGAAGTTCGCTAAGGCTGCGGTGGTCGAGGCCGTCGACGCCGGCGTGCCGTTGGTCGTCGTCATCACCGAGGGGATCCCGGTCGACGACACTGCGGAGTTCTTCCAGTACGCAGTGAACTCCGGTCGCACCCGGATCATCGGGCCCAACTGCCCGGGCCTGATCAGCCCCGGGCAGTCCAACGCCGGGATCATTCCCGCCGACATCACCAAGCCAGGCCGAATCGGGCTGGTCAGCAAGTCCGGCACGCTGACCTACCAGATGATGTACGAGCTGCGCGACATCGGCTTCTCCACCTGTGTGGGGATCGGCGGCGACCCGATCATCGGGACCACGCACATCGACTGCCTGGAGGCGTTCGAAGCCGACCCCGGCACGGACGCGATCGTGATGATCGGTGAGATCGGGGGCGACGCCGAGGAGCGCGCCGCCGACTACATCAAGGCCAACCTCACCAAGCCAGTCGTCGGCTACATCGCCGGCTTCACGGCCCCGGAGGGCAAGACGATGGGCCACGCGGGCGCCATCGTGTCCGGCTCATCCGGTACCGCCGCAGCGAAGCAGGAGGCGCTCGAGGCGGCCGGGGTCCGGGTCGGCAAGACTCCCAGCGAGACAGCCCGGATCATGCACGAGGTCATGCAGGCGCGTTAGTTGGCACAGTCTCGAGCGCTGCGGGCCGCACCGCCAAGATCCAATGGTCACAAATGACACGGCACGCTTGGGCGTGGCGTGCAACCTTTGACCAGTCGATCTCGTCTGTGGGACGTGGCGGTCACGTCACCGCCGCACGGACGGCGAACTCGGGCGCGTCCCAGGCTCGCGAGCTCAGCACGTCCGCCATCCGGTCGACGGCATCCCAGACGTCGATGTAGCGCAGGTAGAGCGGGGTGAAGCCGAACCGGGCGAAGTCGGGGTCGCGGAAGTCGCCGACCACCCCGCGGGCGATGAGCGCCTGCACCAGCCCGTACGCGCCCGCGTGCCGGAGGCAGACCTGGGAGCCGCGCTGGTCGTGCGGGCGGGGAACGTCGACTGTCACGCCGTACATCGACAGTCGCTCCTCGGCTAGGGCAATGAAGTAGTCGGTCAGCGCGACGGACTTTGCCCGGATGTCGGTCATGGACACGCCCTCGAATGCGTCCAAGGCAGCGTCAAGGGCGCTCATGGAGAGGATCGGCGGTGTTCCGGCGAGCATTCGGGCGACACCGGACGCGGGACGGTAGTCGCGTTCCAAGGCGAATGGTGCGGCGTGGCCCATCCAGCCCGCGATCGGCTGGTCGAGCGCATCGTGCCAACGCCGGTGCACGTAGACAAACGCTGGTGCTCCCGGCCCACCGTTGAGGTACTTGTAGCCACAGCCGACGGCGAGGTCGGCGTCCCAGCCGTCGAGGTCGACCGGCACCGCCCCCGCGGAGTGGCACAGATCCCACAGCACGACGGCGCCGACTTCGTGGATAGCTGCGGTGATCTCGGCCGCGTCGTACATGCGCCCGGTGCGGTAGTCGACGTGGGACAGCTCGACGGCTGCGACGTCGTCGTCAAGTGACCCCACGATGTCGGCAGGGTCGCACGAACGCAGCTCGAGACCGGTCAGCCGGGCCACGCTCGCGACGATGTACGAGTCGGTCGGAAAGTTGCCCGGGTCGGTGACCAGGACGCGTCGGGTCGGGCGAAGCCGAGTCGCGGCAATGAGCAGCTTGAAGATCTGAACAGTGGTGGAGTCACCGACGATCACGGTGTCTTCCGGCGCCCCGACCAACCGGGCGATCCGCGCTCCGACCCGGGCCGGCAGTCCGATCCAGTCGTGCGTGTTCCACGACGAGATCAGGTCGCGCCCCCACTGGGCGTCGACCACGTCGACAAGCCGCTCACGCACGCTGACCGGAAGCGGCCCGAGCGAGTTGCCGTCCAGATAGATCAGCCCGTCGGGTAGCTCGAACCGGTCCCGGAGGTGGCTCAGCAGGTCGCCCCGGTCGAGCGCCTCGGCCTCAGCACGGCTGCTCATGTTCAGCACCGTACGACCGAACCCGTCCGCGCTGAACAAATCCGCGCGTAGGCGCCGGATTCGGCGTCCAGACGCGGAGTTGTTCAGCCAGGACGGGAGATGAGCGGCATCAACCGGGTTGGCCGAGCTCGCCGAGGCGTTCGCCGGCGAGTGTCAAGAGCTCCCGAATCTGGCTCTCGTCGGCAGTGGGCCCGTTGATGTCGACGAATGTGACGGCCGAGCCGTTGACGACAAGGCCATACAGGAACACCGCGTCAGTTCCTGCCGCGGTCGCGCGCCAGACGGTGCCCTCGAACCCGGTGTCCGGGCCACCGACCGTGCCGAGGTTCTCCACGACGACACGCGGACGAGCGTCGACCGTACGGTCTCGGCCCGGATGGCCGGGAAGATGGGCCCATGACCGACCTGCTGAGTCGGCCGTTCCTGCGCCGGGCCGAGCCGGCGTGGGGGTCCAGGGTGCCCTGGCTCGCCGGTGCGCTGGCCGCCGCATGGGCACTGGTGGCCGGACTGGCGATTGCGGCGCTGCCGGCGATGCTGGTCTGGATCGACGAGAGTGCTGCGGCTCCAGTGGGAGATCCGGTCCGGATCGGTGTCCAGATCTGGCTCGCCGGACATCGGGTCGGCCTGCAGCTCGACGACACCGACGTCCGGTTCGCGCCGTTGGGGCTGACACTCGTCGTCATGCTCCTGCTGTACCGCGCCGCTCGATGGGCTGCCCATACGGCCGGGGTCGCCACTGCCCGACGGGCGATCGCTGTCGTGCTCCCGATGATCGGCCTCTACGCCGTCGGCGCAGCCGCTGTGTCGGTCTGGTCCACGACCGCCCACGTGGTCATTCATCCGACAGCCGCATTCGTGGGGGCAGGGTGTGTTGCGGCGGTGGCCGCTGGCAGTGGTGTCGTGCACGAGGCGGACCTGGGCTACCGGCTACCGCCCAGCTGGGTCTCGGTCCTGCGCGCCTCGGCCGTGGCCGTGGCCGGACTGCTCGTCGTCGGCTCCGTGCTGGTGGCCGTCAGTGCGGTGACCAATTCTGGCCGTATCGCGGCGGTCGCCGAGGCACTCGGCCCGGACCAGGCCGGCGGGGTGGCCCTGCTGATGGCCGGGGCCGCGCTCGTGCCCAACGCCGTGGTGTGGGCCGCGTCCTACGCACTCGGACCGGGTTTTGCTCTCGGTGCCGGCACTTCGGTCGCACCCGGAACTGTGGAGTTGGGGATCGTGCCGGCTCTGCCCGCGCTGGCCGCGGTGCCGGCCGAGGCGCCCGGCCCGTGGGGCTGGCTGGTGTTGGCCGGGCCGATCGGTGTCGGCCTGCTGGCCGGTGTCGCCGTACGGCGATTCTCAGAATCCGGCCGAGTAGGCATGGTCGGGCAAGCCGTCGCGACCGCTGCAGCAGCCGCGGTCGCGATGGCAGGGCTGGCGGTGCTCTCCGGCGGCTCGGTCGGCGCGGCCCGGATGAGCGTCATCGGCCCCGTGCCATGGGAGATCGCGCTCGCGACCTTCATCGCAGTGGGGATTCCCGCCATGATCGTCGCGGCCCTTCCTGAGCGGCGAAACTAGGCAGGTCAGCGAAGTAACCGATCTCGCACCGCGTCGGCGTAGGCGTCCTGACAGATCTGCTTCGCCACGCGGGTATTGGCGCCGGCCAGGCACTCGCGAAGTGTGGCTGTCTCTGTGCCGAGCAGGAGCAGCACGAGTGACAAGAAACCGCCAACGAGTATCGCGAACACCCCCGCCGTCATCACCAGGATGACGGCCGGCCTCGGCAGCGTCACCTTTCGTCGACGGCGCACCGCGAGAACCACCAGGGTGCCGACCCCGATGGCCATCCCGACCGGCGGCATGGCGATGGCCAGAATCGCCGCGCCGATCGCTACGAACACCAGCAGACGAGTTTGCCGGGCGGAGTCGGGCGGCGGCGCTGTTCCCACGCCGCGATAGTCTCACCGACGTCCGACCTGACCGGCTGTCGCCACGGGAGCGCATGTGCTGCACCGCCCCGCGCCGACGGCGCCGGCGCGGCTTGCCGTCCTCGTTTCTGGCGCCGGCAGCAATCTGCAGGCTCTCCTCGAAGCCTGTACTGACCCGGCTTACGGCGCAGCGGTGGTCGTGGTCGGTGCGGATCGAGACGGTATCCGGGCGCTAGACCTGGCGGCCGCTGCCGGGATTCCGTCGTTCGTCGAGCGGGTCGGAGACCATGCCGCCCGTGCTGACTGGGACGCCGCGCTGGTGGCCCGGCTGGCGGCCTACGAGCCCGACCTGGTGATCTCGGCCGGGTTCCTCAAGCTCGTCGGCCCGGCATTCTTGGCGCGGTTCGGCGAGCGCTATGTCAACACGCACAACGCGCTCTTGCCGGCCTTTCCCGGCATCCATGGCCCTCGCGACGCCCTCGCTTACGGTGTGAAGGTCGCCGGGGCGACGCTGTTCTTCGTCGACGATGGCGTCGACACCGGGCCGATCGTCGCGCAGGTCGCCGTTCCGGTCGAGGACGACGACACCGAGGAAAGCCTGACCGAACGAATCAAGGCCGTCGAGCGGCGCCAGCTGGTCGACTGTGTCGGCCGGCTCGTCCGGGAAGGCTGGAGCATCTCCGGAAGAAGGGTGACGATCCCGTGAGCGAAGAACGCAGGCCGATCCACCGCGCCTTGCTGAGCGTCCACGACAAGACCGGGCTCACCGAGCTTGCGTTGGGCCTGCACGATGCCGGCGTCGCGATCGTGTCGACTGGATCGACGGCGGAGCACATCACGGCGGCCGGTGTGCCGGTGACGGCGGTCGAGGACCTCACCGGCTTTCCGGAAACCCTGGACGGCCGGGTGAAGACCCTGCACCCACGCGTGCACGCGGCGATCCTGGCCGACCGCAGCCGACCCGAGCACGTCGATCAGCTCGCCGAGCTGGGCATCGAGCCGTTCGACCTGGTGGTCGTCAACCTCTATCCCTTCACCGCGACGGTGTTGGCAGGTGGGTCACGCGAGGAGTCCGTCGAACAGATCGACATCGGCGGACCCGCCATGTTGCGCGCGGCGGCGAAGAACCACCCGAGCGTCGCCGTGGTCGTGGATCCGGCGCGGTACGGCGACGTGCTCGACGCGATTTCCACGGGCGGATTCACCCTCGATCAACGCCGCCGGCTCGCTGCCGACGTGTTCACCCACACGGCTACCTACGACGTGCACGTGGCGTCCTGGATGGGCAATGTGCTGGCACCGACCGACGAGGGCACCGGCTTCCCGGCATGGATCGGCGCCACCTGGGACCGTGGGGCGGTGCTCCGGTACGGGGAGAACCCGCATCAGCCGGCCGCGCTGTACATCGCCGGATTCGACTCGGCAGGGCTCGCAACCGCCGCACAGCTGCACGGCAAGGCCATGTCCTACAACAACTACGTCGACGCCGACGCGGCACACCGAGCGGCCTATGACTTCGACCAGCCCGCGGTCGTGATCATCAAGCATGCGAATCCCTGCGGCATCGCCATCGGGACCGATCTCGCCGAGGTTTATCGCAAGGCACTGGCGACCGATCCCACTTCCGCCTTCGGTGGCGTGGTGGCCGTCAACCGACCACTGACAAGCGCCGTGGCCGAGCAGATCACCGAGGTGTTCACCGAGGTCGTCGTCGCACCCGAGTTCGAGCCCGCAGCGCTCGAACAGCTCACCCGGAAGAAGAACCTCCGGCTTCTGCAGGTGCCTGCCCGCCGGCGCGGGGGGGTCGAAACCCGCCGGATATCAGGCGGACTGCTCATGCAAGGTGTCGACGCACTCGACACACCGGGTGACGACCCGGCGAACTGGACACTTGCCGTCGAGCCGGCCGGCGACTCGTCAACGATGGATGATCTCGGCTTCGCCTGGCGAGCCTGCCGGTCGGTGAAGTCCAACGCCGTCCTGCTGGCCCGCGACGGCGCGGCCGTCGGCATCGGAATGGGCCAGGTCAACCGGGTCGACGCCGCCCACTTGGCTGTGTCGCGCGCTGGGGATCGAGCTGCTGGGTCGGTGGCGGCATCGGATGCGTTCTTCCCGTTCGCCGACGGCCTGCAGGTTCTGCTGGACGCCGGGATCCGTGCAGTGGTCCAGCCCGGCGGTTCGGTTCGGGACGAGGAGGTCGTCGCGGCCGCCCGCGACGCCGGCGTCACGATGTATTTAACGGGTAGTCGGCACTTCTTCCACTGACCGTGACAATCTGGAACCGTCTTCGCCACCGCGTCGACCGAGGAGCCGTTACCGATGAGCTCATCTGACCAGCCGACCGAGTCACCTGACACCCAGCCGGGCGAGTCACCTGACACTGTGTCCACCGATGAACCCGACGATCCCGCCGGGCCGGGCGACGAGGTGAAGGAGAAGTTCCGGGAGGCGCTTGCCCGCAAGCAGGGCAAGGAGCAGGGCGTGCCGCATCACGCTGACTCGACCGGCCCGGCCGGGCGGAGCCAGGACGCCAAGACCCAGCGGATGTTCCGTCGCAAGAGCGGCGGCTGACGCGTCTGGGCTCCTGTGCTCCCAGGATGCCGGGCTGAACCGTGAAGATCGTCGTGTGTCTTTGACGCGCGTCGCCGAGCGGGCTGATTCTTCACGACGATCTTCACGACGCCATACCTGCCGGAAGCAGCCGCCGTCGCGACCCAAGGCAAGCCGACGCCCCGTGGAAGACTGGCCGATCGTGACGGCAGTGATCCTCGACGGCAGGGCGACGGCGGCGGAGATCAAAGCCGACCTCACCATCCGGGTCGCCGCGCTGCGTGATCGAGGGATCGTGCCCGGTCTCGGCACGATCCTGGTCGGCGACGATCCGGGCAGCCGGGCCTACGTCGCCGGAAAGCATCGCGACTGCGCCGAGGTGGGGATCGAGTCCATCCAGGTCGAGCTGCCGGCCAGCGCCAGCCAAATCGAAGTCGAGGCGGAGGTCGACCGGCTCAACGCCGATCCCGCGTGCACGGGCTACCTGGTCCAGCTGCCGCTGCCAGCGGGCCTTGACGAGGAACCCGTCGTCGCCCGTATCGACCCCACAAAGGACGCGGACGGCCTGCACCCGCTGAACCTGGGCCGGTTGGTGCAGATGCGACCGGCTCCGCTGCCGTGCACGCCCCGCGGCTGCCTGGAGCTGCTGCGCCGGTACGGCGTGGCCATCGCCGGCGCCGACCTGGTGGTCGTAGGGCGCGGAATCACTGCTGGCCGGACCATGGCGCTGCTGTTCAGCCGGCGTTCTGAGAATGCGACAGTGACGATCTGCCACACTGGAACGAAGGGGCTCGGCGATCACATCCGCCGGGCCGACATCGTCATCGCGGCTGCCGGCGTTCCTGGCCTGGTCACTGCGGACATGGTCCGACCCGGTGCCGCGGTGCTCGACGTCGGCATCACCCGTGTCGTCGGAGCCGACGGCACCGGGCGCTACACCGGCGATGTCGCCGAGGAGGTCCGCGACATCGCCGGTTACCTCGCACCCATGCCCGGCGGGGTCGGCCCGATGACCCGCGCCATGCTCTTGACGAACGTCGTCGAGGCGGCTGAGGCGGCAACCGCTCGATAGGGTGTGCGTCCACCGTCACCAGGAGGGTCGCTCGTGAGAGCCACGACGAAAGATCGTGGCCGACGCGCGAACTGGCACTTCGTTCGGGAATGGCCGCTGATCCTGGTGCTGGCGGTTGTCGCAGCCTCACTGTGGATCGTGGCCGACAACCATTTCAAGCGCGGGACGGTGCTGTTCGCGCTCGCGATCTGCCTGGCGGCACTCCTGCGGGCCGTGCTTCCTAATGGGACGATCGGGATGCTCCGGGTCCGCTCCCGGTTCGTCGACGTGCTCACGATGGCGGCACTCGGCGGCAGCACCCTTGTCGCGGCCCTGATCGTGCCGCCGCCTGGTTGAGACGCCCGGTAGGCTCGCGGTCCACCGGAACGACTCCTGGAGGTCCCCGATGGCAGGTCAGGGCAAGGTCACCGTTGTCGGTGCCGGCTTCTACGGCTCGACGACGGCACAGCGGCTGGCCGAGTACGACGTTCTGAAGACCGTCGTGCTCACCGACATCGTCGAGGGCAAGCCCGAGGGTCTCGCGCTGGACATGAACCAGTCCAGACCGATCGAGGGCTTCGAGACGACCATCGTCGGTCAGACGACCGGGACCGACGGCTCGGGCTATGAGGCGATCGCAGGTTCGGATGTCGTCGTGATCACCGCTGGACTCCCGCGCAAGCCGGGGATGAGCCGCATGGACCTCATCGAGACCAATGCCAAGATCGTCCGGTCGGTCGCCGAGAACGTGGCCCAGCATGCGCCGGACGCCGTCGTGATCGTCGTCTCCAATCCGCTGGACGAGATGACAGCGCTCACTCAGATCGCCACAGGCTTCCCAAGAAATAGGGTGATGGGCCAGGCGGGCATGCTCGACACTGCCCGGTTCAGCAACAACGTCGCCGAGAAGCTGGACGTTGCCGTCAGCAGTGTCGAGACGCTGACCCTGGGCTCGCACGGCGACACGATGGTGCCCGTGCCCAGCAGGTGCCGGGTAGACGGTAAGCCGCTGTCGGACCTCCTGCCGGCAAGGGAGATCGAGGAGCTGGTAACCCGAACCCGCAATGGCGGAGCCGAGGTCGTCGCGCTGCTCAAGACCGGATCGGCGTACTACGCGCCGTCGGCCGCGGCGGCCCGGATGGTGCGCGCGGTCGTCGAGGACTCCGGCGCAGTTCTCCCGGTGTGCGCGTGGGTCGACGGCGAGTACGGCATCTCCGGTGTCTACCTGGGAGTGGAAGCAGAGATCGGCCGCGACGGGATCCGCCGGGTCGTCGAGACAGATCTCACCGAGTCCGAGCTTGCGGCGCTCAACGAGGCGGCGGAAGCCGTCCGGGCCAAGCAGGCCGACGTCAAGGACATGTAGCCGCCTCTCCCTTCTCCGGGAGAGCGCTTGTGGTCTAGGCTTTACCTATGGCCGATGAAGTAAAGGGCAAGCCAAGGAAACGGCGCGGCCGGACCAGCCAGAGCAGGGTCTCCACGAAGAACCAGGTCACTGTTCCGGTCGACGCCCTTCGCGGCGCAGGCATCGAGCAAGGAGATGTGGTGCGGTTCGAAGTAGAGGCTCGGGGCGTCGTGCGGATCGTCCGTGAGCACGACGCAGAACTCGAAGCGCGTCGGGCCGCACTCGAGCGCTGGATTGGCTCCATGCCCGGGTATGCCGCCGAGGCAGATCTCCAAGCAATGCGGGATCAATGGGAGGACACCACAGCGCGGCCGTGGCTGGAGAAGGTGTACGACGATCAGAACGATGATGATTGATGGCGCAGGCTCGACCGACGGTCGTGGTCGACACGAGCGTCGTCATCGCATCGGCTGATCCGACGGACGCGCATCACCTGGCCTGCGCGCATGCCATGCGTGCGAGGGAAGCTGCGCAATGGCTGCTGCCCATGTCGGTCCTTGCTGAGTCGCTAGTGGCGCCGGCCCGTCGGGGCGCGGAGGCAACAGTGAGGGACTCGTTGCGGTTGATCTTTGGTGAGGCGCGGGTCCTCGACGATGAGGTGGCTGTCGCATCTGCGCGACTTAGAGCGGTGCACCGCTGGCTGTGCTTGCCCGATGCTCTCGTCCTCGCTGTTGGCCAAGTGGACCGCGCGGACGAGGTGCTGACGTGTGATCGGCGATGGGCAGACGTATCGAAGCGAGTGACTGTGGTCGGCTCCAGCAACACGGATCGTTGAACCCGGAGCCCGCGGGTAGGTTGGCGTCGACGCTGGCAGTCACGACACGACAGGAGACCGATCCGATGGCGAAGATCAAGGTCGAGGGCCCCGTCGTCGAGCTGGACGGCGACGAGATGACCCGCATCATCTGGGCATTCATCAAGGACCGCCTGATCCATCCGTACCTCGATGTGGACCTGCGCTACTTCGACCTGTCGATCCAGAACCGGGACGCGACCGACGACCAGGTGACAGTCGATGCGGCGAACGCGATCAAGGAGCACGGCGTCGGCGTGAAGTGCGCGACCATCACGCCGGACGAGGCGCGGGTCGAGGAGTTCGACCTGAAGCGGATGTACCGATCCCCGAACGGGACCATCCGCAACATCCTCGGTGGGGTGATCTTCCGCGAGCCGATCGTCATCTCGAACATCCCCCGGCTGGTCCCTGGCTGGACAAAGCCGATCGTGATCGGCCGTCACGCCCACGGCGACCAGTACAAGGCAACCGACTTCGTGGTCCCTGGTCCGGGAACCGTGACGATCACCTACACCCCGTCCGACGGCGGCGAGCCGGTGCAGACCGAGATCGCCCAATTCCCCGGCGGCGGGGTCGCGATGGGCATGTACAACTACGACGACTCGATCCGGGACTTTGCCCGGGCCTCGTTCCGGTACGGCTTCGAGCGCAAGCTGCCGGTCTACCTGTCGACGAAGAACACGATCCTCAAGGCCTACGACGGCCGGTTCAAGGATCTGTTCGCCGAGGTGTTCGAGGCGGAGTTCAAGGACGACTTCGACTCGGTGGGCATCGCTTATGAGCACCGCCTGATCGACGACATGGTGGCGGCCGCCCTGAAATGGGAGGGCGGCTACGTCTGGGCGTGCAAGAACTACGACGGCGACGTGCAGTCCGACACCGTGGCTCAGGGGTTCGGCTCGCTCGGGCTGATGACCTCGGTGCTGATGACGCCGGACGGCAAGGTCGAGGCCGAGGCGGCCCACGGCACTGTCACCCGGCACTACCGGATGCACCAGCAGGGCAAGCCGACCTCGACCAACCCGATCGCGTCGATCTTCGCGTGGACCCGGGGGCTGGAGCACCGGGGCAACATGGACGGGACGCCGGCAGTCGTCGACTTTTCCGAGACCCTCGAGCGGGTCTGTGTCGAGACCGTCGAGAGCGGCCGGATGACCAAAGACCTGGCGCTGCTGGTCGGCCCGGACCAGGAGTTTCTGACGACCGAAGAGTTCCTCGCGGCGCTGGACGAGGGTCTGCAGCAGGCGCTCTCCCAGCAGCTCTGAGTGGTCGCGCCAGACTTCGAGCACCTGGCTGAATAAATCCGCGTCTAAGCCGTCGAACCAGGCCCTATTCGCGGATTTGTTCAGCCAGGACGGAGATTGTCAGGCGACGCGGCCGGCGCCGTCGGAGGCGACGGCTGCGAATGCCGACGGCGGCGCGAAGCCGTTCTTCTCATACGCCGCCTCGACGGCCGCGACAGCGGTGTCGGCGTCGCTCGACTCGATCAAGGCGATGACGCAGCCGCCGAAGCCGCCGCCGGTGATCCGAGCTCCGTACGCACTGGCACCGAGCAGCGCATCGACGGCGACGTCGACCTCCGGCACGGTGACCTCGAAGTCGTCACGCAGCGACGCGTGAGACGCGGTGAGCAGCGGCCCGATCTCGCGCGGATCGGCACCTGAACGCAGCAGCGCAACGACCTCGAGCACCCGGGCGTTCTCGGTGACGACGTGTCGGGCACGGGGAAGCAGATCGGCCGGCAGCGAGTCGAGATCGGAGCGCGACGCGTCTCGCAAAGCGGGCACGCCGAGAACCCGCGCGGCCTCCTCGCAGGCACGGCGTCGATCCGCGTACTCCCCGTCGGCGTGGCGATGCGGCGCCTTGGTGTCGACCACCAACAGGGACAACCCGCGCGCCGCCAACTCGAGTGGCACATGCTCGATCGCCAACGATCGGGTGTCGAGGAAGACCGCGTGACCGGCCCGGCCGTGCATCGACGCCATCTGGTCCATGACACCCGTCGGCGCGCCGACGTAGTCGTTCTCCGCCTGCTGGCAGATCCGCGCCAGCTCCGTCGGAGCCAACGTCAGCCCCGCCAGTTCGGTCCAGGCACTCGCGACAGCGCACTCGATTGCTGCCGAGGAGGAGAGGCCGGCACCGGGTGGCACGTCGCTGTCGATGAGGAGGTCGAGATCCGGAACCGGATGACCCGACGAGCGCAGTGCCCAGGCGACGCCGGCGACGTAGGAACCCCAGCCGTCGACGTCGCCGGGTGCGACGGACGACGTCGCGAACGTCACGACGTCGTCCGGCCACTGCCTGGACCGCACGCGGGTGCGGCCGCTACGAGAAACCGCCACTGCCGCCACAGTCCGTTGCTGCAGGGCGATCGGCAGGACGAAGCCGTCGTTGTAGTCGGTGTGCTCGCCGATCAGGTTGACCCGGCCCGGTGCCGCCCATACCCCGTCGGGCTGGCGCCCCCACTCCGTGGCGAAGCTGTCCACGACGCTCATGGGCGCGCGAAAGCCCACGCGTCGGTGACGATCCGGTCAAGGTCGAAGCGGGGCACCCAGCCCAACTCAGCCTTCGCCTTCTCGCCGGAGGCGACCAGCGTGGGTGGGTCTCCGGGGCGCCGGTCGCGGTCCACGTGCGGCACCGGATGGCCGGTCACCCGCCGGCACGCCTGGACCACCTCGCGCACGGTGTACCCGGTTCCCGTGCCGAGGTTGTAGACCCGGTGCTCGCCAGGTGCGACGGCGTCGAGTGCCAGCAGGTGCGCGTCGGCGAGGTCTTTGACGTGCAGATAGTCCCGGACGGCGGTTCCGTCGCGGGTCGGGTAGTCCGTGCCGAACACGTCCACCGACGGCCGGCGGCCGGCTGGAACGGCAAGGATGTTCGGGATCAGATGAGTCTCCGGGTCATGCCGCTCGCCCAGCCCGGCGAACGACCCGCCGACGTTGAAGTAGCGAAGACTGACCGCGGCCAGCCCATGAGCGGCCGCTTCCCCGGCGATGGCGTGGTCCACCGCGAGCTTGGTCTGGCCGTACGGGTTGGTCGGGACCGCCGGGGTGTCCTCGGTGATGGGCGACACCGCCGGCACGCCGTAGGTCGCCGCCGTGGACGAGAAGACGAACGTCTTGACACCGCCGTCGCGCATGGCCTGAAGCAGCCGCAGCGAGCCGACCACGTTGTTCGACCAATACAGCTCCGGTTGAGCGACAGATTCGGCGACCAGCGACTTGGCCGCAAAGTGCAGAACCGCGTCGAACCTCGCTCCGACCAGGACCTGTTCCGTGTCGGCCACCCCGGCGTGGACGAACTCGGCGCCGGCTGGCACCGCCTCGCGGTGACCGGTCGAGAGATCGTCGAGGACGACGACGTCGTGACCGGCCTCCAACAGGCAGGCGGCGACGACCGACCCGATGTACCCGGCCCCCCCGGTGACCAGAAGTTTCACGAGGCCACCTCACGCAGCCTGTGCGCGACGTCCTCGGGGAGGACGTCAGTGACGAAGGCACCCATGCCCGATTCCGAGCCGGCCAGGTACTTCAGCTTGTCCACCGCACGCCGGATCGAGAAGACCTGCAGGTGCAGATAGGCGAGGTCGCGGTCGATGCGCACCGGTGCCTGGTGCCAGGCTGCGATGTAGGGGAGCGGCACGTCGAACAGCGCGTCCAGCCGGCGCAACACGTCGAGGTAGATCCTGGCGAAGTCGTCGCGTTCGTCGTCGGAGAGTGCCGGCAGGTCGGCGACGTGCCGCCGAGGGTAGAGGTGGACCTCGACCGGCCACCGGGCGGCCGCCGGGACGAAGGCCGTCCAGTGCTCGGACTCGCCCACAATCCGCACCTCGGCGCGGCGTTCCTCGGCGAGCACGTCGGCGAACAGGTTCCGCCAGGTTCGCTCCCGATGGCTGCGCGCAGTGTCGAGCATCCGCCGGGTACGCGGCGTGACGAACGGGTAGGCGTAGATCTGCCCATGCGGGTGAGGCAGCGTGACCCCGATCTCCCGGCCGCGGTTCTCGAAGCAGAAGACCTGTTCGACGTGTGGGAGGCGGGACAACTCCGATGTCCGGTCGACCCACGCCTCGATCACCAGCCGTACCCGTTCCGGCGAGAGCTGACCGAACGACGATTCGTGGTCGCTGGTGAAACACACGACCTCACAGCGGCCGCGTCCAGGTTCGCGGCGGAACAGGAACCCGCCCGAGTCCACGGTTTCGGGGACCTCGGAGACCGACTGGGCGAACGAGGGGAAGCGGTTCTCGAAGACCACGACGTCGTAGTCCGGCGACGGGATCTCCGTCGAGCGCCCCGTAGTCGACGGGCACAGCGGGCACTCGTGAGTCGGGGGCAGGTGCGTGCGGCCCTGTCGATGGGACGCGATACCCACCCACTCGTCCAGCACGGCGTCGTAACGGACCTCCGACGCGGTTGCCGTCGGCGGCAGTGTCCGAAGATCATGCAGCACCCGGACGGCGTCGTCGGCCTGGTCGAAGTAGATGATCTCCCGGCCGTCGGCGAGCCGGGCCGAGGTTCGCTTCACGACCGGGACGCTACCGTGCGGCCGGTCGTTAGATTGTCTGCGTGAACCGACCCTGCCATAGCGCTCCTCCAGATCCGCGCGGGTGCACACGACGATGAGCGAGACGCTGGCGAACGTCGGGCTGGTCCTGCTGTTCATCCTCATCGGCGGCGTCTTCGCGGCGGCGGAGATCGCCCTGGTCTCGTTGCGAGAGAGCCAGCTCAACCAGATCGCCCAGCGTGGCCGACGCGGCGAGCGCGTCGCGCGGCTGGCCCAGAACCCCAACCGCTTCCTTGCGGCCGTCCAGATCGGTGTCACCGCGGCAGGGTTCTTCTCCGCGGCGTTCGGCGCCACCACGTTGGCCGACGACGTCACCCCGACGCTTGTCGGCTGGGGCATGTCGGCGGATCTAGCCGAACCCCTCGCCCTGGTCGTCATCACGTTGGCGATCGTCTATCTGTCTCTTGTCCTGGGGGAGCTGGCGCCGAAGCGGTTGGCGTTGCAGCGTGCGGAGAGCGTCGCGACAATGGCCGCGCCACCCCTGGACCGGTTTGCCAGCTTGATGCGGCCGGTCATCTGGCTGCTCTCCCGGTCGACCAACGTGGTCGTCCGGCTGCTCGGCGGGGATCCCGGAATTGGTCGGGCGGAGATCACCGAGGAGGAGTTGCGCGACCTGTTGTCCGGGCATGAGGCCCTCAGCGAGGAAGAGCGAAGGATCGTCGAGGACGTGTTCGCCGCCGCCGACCGTCAGGTGCGCGAGGTGATGCGCCCGCGAACCGAGGTCGACTTCCTCGATTCCGCCCTACCGGTCTATCAGGCGGTCAAGATGGCCACCGACCTGCCACATTCGCGTTACCCGGTCGTGCGTGGATCGTCCGACGACGTCGTCGGCTTCGTCCACGTGCGCGACCTGTTCGCTCCTGAGGTTGCCAACCGCAGCGTCCGGGTCGGCGAGCTGGTTCGCGAGATCGTCATGTTGCCAGGAACCAAGCGTTTGCTCCCGGCCCTGTCGGAGATGCGCCGAGCGGGTGCTCACATTGCCGTCGTCGTCGACGAGTACGGCGGGACGGCCGGCATCGTCACGCTAGAGGATCTGGTCGAGGAGCTGATCGGTGACATCCGCGACGAGTACGACGCTGCCGACGAGTTCCCGGCCGGCGCACTGGGTGGGGCGATGGACGTCGACGGCCTGCTCAACATCGAGGACTTCGCGGAGCAGACCGGAGTCGAGTTGCCCGACGGGCCCTACGAAACCGTCGCCGGTTACGTCATGGCGACACTGGGTCGCCTGCCTGGAGAGGGCGACTCGGTGCCGATCGACGGGCACCGGCTGGAGGTTCTCTCCCTTGACGGACGCCGGGCTGCCCGGCTTCGGCTCATTCCTGAGGTCTCGCAGCCAGAGCCACCTGCCGAGCCCCCGCCCTCACATTCCCCCGATTCCTAGCAGTCGCCCTGCGGGCGGAGCCCCGCAAGTGCTGCCACAATGACCGCCATGACCGGCGTCAGACCACGCGTCCTCTCCGGCATGCAACCCACCGCGGACTCGCTGCACATTGGCAACTACCTGGGTGCGCTGATCCAGTGGGTGGCGCTGCAGGAAGACCACGACGCGTTTTACTGCGTGGTCGACCTGCATGCGATCACCGCCGGCCATGATCCCGAGCTGCTCCGGCACCGAACTCGGGTCACCGCCGCGCAGTACCTGGCCGGCGGCGTTGACCCCGAACGCAGCGTCCTATTCGTGCAAAGCCATGTCCCCGAACACGCACAGCTAGCGTGGGTGCTCAGCTGCATCACTGCGTTCGGCGAAGCCGGGCGGATGACCCAGTTCAAGGAAAAGTCGGGCCGGTCGTCCGGGGGAGAAGGGCCGACGGTGGGGTTGTTCAACTACCCGATCCTGCAGGCCGCGGACATTTTGCTCTACCTCGCCGACAAGGTTCCGGTCGGTGAGGATCAACGCCAACATCTGGAGCTCACCCGCGACCTGGCCCAGCGGTTCAACTCCCGGTTTGGGAACACCTTTGTCGTGCCGGAGCCATACATCGTCAAGGCGACCGCGAAGATCTACGACCTGCAGGTGGTCGAGAAGCAAATGAGCAAGAGCCTCGGCGGCAGCGGCTGCGTGTGGATGCTGGACGAGCCGCCCGTCATAGAGAAGAAGATCCGCACAGCGGTCACCGACACCGGCCGGGAGGTCGTCGCCGATCCGGTCGGCAAGCCCGGCGTGACCAACCTCATGACGATCCTGTCCGCCTTCGGCAACCGGTCTATCGAACAGATCGAGCGCGACTTCGAGGGCCGCGGCTACGGGGACCTGAAGAAGGAGGTCGCAGCCGCCGTCTTGGACACGGTGGTGCCTTTTCAGTCCCGGGTTCGCACGCTGCTCGACGACCCGGCCGAGCTCGACTCATTGCTCGCGCGAGGAGCACAGCGGGCTCGGGAGGTTTCATCGCGTACTCTCGCCCAGGTGTATGACCGCGTCGGGTTCGTCGCCGCCCGGTGAACGGTCCCGGCACGACCGACGCTCGCACCATCGGTGTTGCCATCCCCGTGCCCGAACCATTCGCCGCGGAGTTGCAGGGTTGGCGGCGCGCCTTCGGAGACCCGATGGCGCGGGCGATTCCGCCACACATCACTTTGCTCCCCCCGACCCATATCCCGGGTGGGGAGCTGCCGACCGTCGAGAAGCACCTGGCCGAGGTGTCTGCGGCCGGTGAGCCGTTTCGCGTCCGGCTCCGGGGGACAGCGACATTCCGGCCGGTGTCACCAGTGGTGTTCGTGGCCCTGACCGAGGGCATCTCGGCCTGCGAGATGTTGTCCAAGGCGGTGCGGACAGGGCCGTTGCCGGGCGAGCTCACCTACCCGTACCACCCTCACGTCACGGTGGCCCACGATCTGCCCGACGACGTGCTGGACCGGGCGTTTGAGCAGCTTGCCGACTACGCGGCGGATTTCTCGGTGACCGTATTCAGCCTTTACGAGCACGGCGCCGACCAGGTCTGGCGGCCGCGGAGCTCGTTTCTACTCGGCGGGCTCGACTCCGCCATACGGTGAGCACAGCCGCGAGCACGGCGACGATTAGACCAACCGGCCAGACCCATGCCGACCTCGATGTTGCGGGCTCGGAGCCGTCACGGCTGACTGTGGTCGGCTCCCGCGCGATGCTGCTGCCGAACTGGCGCTGTCGTGCGCTTGCACGGCGGCAGCCACCTCGGTCGGCGTCACGAGCTCACCGATGGACGCCACGTCTTGAGGCAATGCGAAGGCCCAGTCGAACAACGCGCTGGCAGCAGGCTCCGCGCGATCCTCCGCGCCGAGAACGACTGCCACCAGCTGGCCGCCGTTGCGGTTAGCGGCGGCGACAAGAGTATGTCCCGAAAGCGTCGTGAACCCGGTTTTGAGCCCGACGGCTCCGGCGTAGCTACCGAGCAGGCGGTTGTGGTTCTGGATCTGGAAGGTCGTGGCATCGAGTCCGGGGAATTCGTAAATCTGGGTCTGGGCGACTGCTGAAAGCTCCTTGTCACCGAGGACCTCACGCCCAATGAGGGCGAGGTCGTAGGCAGACGTGCGCTGCCGGGGATCGTCGAGTCCGTGCGTCGTGATCGCCGTGGTGTCGAAGGCACCGAGCCGTTCCGCCTCCTTCTCCATCAGGCTGAGGGCGCGCGATTGGCCTCCGGCGAGCTGGGCAAGCGCATTCGCGGTGTCGTTACCCGATGCGAGGAGGAGGCCGTGGATGAGTTGGTCGCGTGAATAGCGCTGGCCGGGCACGAGCCCGACCCGGCTGCCCTCGACGGTGACGTCGGCGTCGGTGACGGTGTACGTCGCGTCCACATCCACCTCGGGGAAGAGCGCGATTGCCGTCAGCAACTTGATCGTGCTCGCCGGCGGCAGTCCCACATGGGGGTTCAACGCTGCGAGGACTCGGCCCGACTCGACATCCGCCACAAGCCACGCCTTCGCTGCGACGGCGGGCGGTGGAGCGACGCCGTCAGCAACGACCGGAACTCCGCTGATTCCCAACCGTGCGCCGCCGACGACCTCGTCGAACGGGGAGCCCGGTGGCGGCGCAAGTGTGTGGATGGACTCTGGCGCTGGCGCTCCCGTCGCTTCGACGGGGCTCGGAGCCGGGGTGGCCAGTGCCGGCCCAGACGTGGCGGCGATCGCGGCCACACAGCAGATGATGCAGGCCGCAACCCCGCGACGAGATCGAACCCCCCGATGGCGAGCACGGCCCCACTGGGGCGTCGGTCTTTGCCGATGTCGCATTTCGGGCATGGTGCGGCCAGCGTACGGTCGGGAACTCACCGACGGGAGGCTGGGCGTGTGGGACCCACAGCGCTACCTGGTGTTCGGCGACGAGCGGGCTCGCCCATTCCACGACCTCATGTCTGTCGTGGGCGCGCACGAACCGCGGGAGGTTGTGGATCTCGGCTGCGGGCCGGGCAACCTGACGGCAACGCTCGCGCAGCGATGGCCGGCTGCGCGAGTCGTCGGCGTCGACTCGTCGACCGAGATGGTCGCGGCGGCTCGCCAGCTCGACGGCATCGAGGTCGTCCACGCCGACCTGCGGGAGTGGACACCTGACCGTGCCGTCGACGTGCTGGTGTCCAACGCGACGTTGCAGTGGGTGCCCGATCATCTCGGCCTGCTTCCACAACTGGTCGCGGCGGTTGCTCCGGACGGCTGGTTCGCCTTTCAGGTTCCGGGCAACTTCACCGAGGCATCGCATGTCCTGCTCTACCAGCTGGCCGACTCTTCGCAATGGCGAGACCGGATCGGCGTCGGGCACGTCCCGCGTCCGTCGTCGCGGGAGCCGGCGGAGTACCTCGCCGTGCTCGCGGAGCTCGGCCTGGCCGTTCAGGTCTGGGAGACGACGTACTTCCACGTCTTGTCCGGAGACGACGCGGTTCTCGAATGGGTGAGCGGCACGGCGCTGCGTCCGGTACTCGCGGCGCTGACCCGGGACGAGCGGGCCGAGTTCACCCGCGGATACGGAGACTTTGCTGCGGGCGGCCTACCCGCGGCGGCCTTACGGCACGGTGCTGCCCTACCGGCGGATCTTCGCTGTCGCGCACCGCAGCGTCGTGCCGAGCCCCCACGTCGTAATCCAGGGGCGTCAGGCGTCGCCCGCTATGGTCCCAGGCGTGGACGCAGCTACCCGTGCCCAGCCGAAATCCGCATTACACACGCGTGACGTTCAGTGGACGGACTTCAGCGGGTCGTAATCGACTCGGCCTTCCTCCACTCGCAACCAAGCCGAAGGGCCGTACGTAATCCTCTTCTGGCTGTCTTCGTCGTGGACAGTCAATACGGCGTTCGCATTGCCGACCTCGTAAGTCGAGTTTCCGTAATAGAACGACTCAGTTTCGTCCGGCGTGAGCACCCTGAAATCCATAATCGAAGGGTAGCGACATGAGTGCCGGCCGAAGGCGGAGATCACCGCCGGGCCGCTCGACCTGTCCGCACTTCCGCGGTCGCGAGTCCGCAGAGTCGAGCAGTTCGCACGCGGTTACCTCAAGGTCACCCGCGGCACGGGCGCCCGAGGCCCGCTCCGGCTCAGGGCTTGGCAGAAAGAGATCGTCGGCCGGCTACTGCCCGGCGCGGGAGTCCGTCCACGGCAGGCGCTGCTGTCGTTGCCACGGGGGAACGGGAAGACCAGCCTCGACCGCCGTGTTGGGCGCGCACGGGCTGTACGCCGACGGCCGCCGAAGTCGTCGTCGTCGCCTCCGATGCCTGGTAGGCGCGTATCACGTTGCGGCAAATCGCCCGCATGGTGGAGCTCGAGCCCCGCCTTCTCGAGCAGACCCAGGTGTTCCAGTCGCGGCTGTATGTGCCGCACACCGACTCGACCCTGGTCATGTTGCCAAGGAGCCTGGCGCGTTGCCGGGGCTGAAACCCGAGCCTCGCCATTGTCGACGAGCTGCACGTCGTCAGCCGGCAGGTGTGGGATGCCGTCATCCTGGCGGCCCGGTAACGGGACCGGTCACTCACGCTGGCCATCTCCACCCCCGCCCCGGCCCGCGAGGGTGTGATGTGGGACCTGGTCGAGCACGGGAGACGTGCCGACGACCCGAGCTTCGTGTACGTCGAGTACGCGGCGCCGGAGGGCTGCGAGGTGGACGACGAGGACGCCTGAGCCGTGGCGAACCCGGCGCTGGGGGACTTCCTCTACGTCGATCCGTTGCGCTCGACCATGCGCACAACCAGGGAGGCTGATTTCCGCCGCTACCGGCTCGGCCAGTGGACACAGCACGCCGATGCGTGGCTGCCGCGGGAGGCCTGGCTGGCGTGCGCTGAGGCTCGCCCGATTCCGGAGGGCGCCGAGGAAGTGCTCGAGCTCGACGGCTCGTATTCGGGTGACGCGACCGCGATCGTCGCCGTCGAGATAACCGGGGGTTCCCACTTTGTCGACGTGGTTCGGTTGTGGGAGCACCGGGGTGTGCCGGTGCCGATCGTCGACGTCGAGGACGCGCTCTGCGAAGCTTGCAAGAAGTGGCGGGTCAAGAGCATCGTCGCGGACCCGTTCCGGTGCGCGCTCCCTGCAGCTCCTGACGGACGAGGGGCTACCGGTGGAGGAGTTCCCGCAATCACCGGCGCGGATGACACCGGCGACGCAACGGTTCGGCGAAGCGGTGCTCAACCGAGCGCTCACCCACTCCGGTGACCCGGACCTGACGCGACGCGTCGGCAACGCCGTCGTGAAGAACGACTCGCGGAGGCATCGGATCGTGAAGGAACACAAAGACTCCACCCGGAGGATCGACCTGGCGGTCGCTGCGGTGATGGCGTTCGCGGCGGCGTCGACGGTGGAGCAGGCACCGCAACTGTGGGTTTTCGACGACTCCGGCGCTTAGTGCTCCGCTGTGGACCCGTTAGGCGGTTCAGAACGGGGGCGGGCCACGACCGAGGGGGCTGCAAGCGCCGGCAGACTAGGACGTCGTACCCGCTCCGCTGTCAAGGTTCCTTAGTCTCACGCCGGCTTACGTCGCTGGCGCGATGGCCTTCGGCGCCCGCATCCTCGGGCCGTCAGCACTGGGTCCACTCGCGATCGCCGTCGCCGCAGGCGGCGCCATCGCCATTCGCCGGCTCGCAATCGGCGGCGCGGTGATCCGCAACTGCGGGCCGAGGAGATCGAGATCGGCTCGCTCAAGTGCGCGAGATCGAGGTGGCTGGCCAGCGCTAGCCTGGCTCAACCGTCCGCTGTCGGCAGCCGGTCCGCAGTCGTGGCGGTGGGACAAACCGGTGAGCCTGTGAGCGGCATAGAGGCACAGAGACATTGAGCGCTGCGCCAACGCGCAGATCGCCCGGCCGAAGGGCCGTCACGTCCACCACGACGTCGCGAGGCGGGTGATCACCGGGGACGTCTGCTCGAACAACCGGCAGCGCGTAGGCGACGGCCCGGACGATGAGCTTGCGGCGCCTCACGGCGTTGTCGAGGGCGATGGCGCAGTTCCATCATTCCCAGGCGGCTCGTTAGCAGCCGAGGCGTTGATGATCTCGTTGCCCATTGCCTCGGCCTGAGCTAGGTTGTTGGTGCCGTTCCCATAGGCAGCGAAGCCGCAGTCGAGCGCGCTGGTCTGGGTTTTCGCCTCGGGTGTATCCACTTCGACGGCGCCGCTTCGGTCGCTGACACTGGCCGCGGTGTCGAAGCATTTCGCGCCCTCGTCGTACAGCGCGCAGGCCTCCGCGACGAGCGTGTAGACCGGCTGCAGGCGTGCAGTCGGGGAGCCGATTCGAGCCAGCTCAGGACTGCATTCGCCAAGCGCGCTTCCGAGCGAGACCATTGCTTCCTGGGTGATAGTCATCTCCGCCACAAAGGGTTCGTCGATCTTCGCGCGCAAGTTGGTGATCGCGTCGAGCCATGCCAGCTCACCGAGTTCGACGAAGTTCTCGGGCGCGCTGATCTGGAAGTCGACGTCATACTCGCTGAAATCCATCCGGCCCGCATTGGCCCCCGTCCACTCCCCGCGTAGCGGGTACGCCGGATCCGCATTCGCGACGTAGAGCTTCGGCCCGTCCTGGGTGCTGATGACCACAACCCGCGTGCCGTCGAGCTCTGTTTGTTCGACCTCCGTTTCCAACGGGCTCTCACTCGTCGTCAGCGCCTGCGCGAAGGAATCTAAGGAGAACCCCTCCAGTCAGACCGGAGGCCTCCTGCGGGCTAAGTTTGAGCCACCGATCGGCGCCAAGGCGCTGCATTTCCGGCGGTATACCCAGACTCGCCAGCGCCTCTTCATCTGCCTTGACGTAGGTGACCTCGCCGACCTTGGTGTACTCGAACTGTGCGCCCTCCAACGTCATAGTCCCACTGCTCGACCCGTCCTGGATGATCCGCAGATCGACCTCCGCCGACACTCCGTCAGTGACGCTGGTCCCTATCACGTGGACGCTCTTCGCCGCCCTAATCGCGGCGGCAGCCTCCTCCTGTACTTGGGCCGCGGACTTATCCTCCAGGCCATCGCTGGGCGTGCCATCCCCACAACCAGTCAGGGGGAGGGCGATCAGTGCCGCCACGACCGCGATGCTACGAGCTTCCCAGTTCATACCGCCCCCTCGGTGCCTCATGCACCGCACCCGCCAATGATGCTCCCCGCCCGCCACGCGGGCACGGTGGGGCGCTCCGGGTCGACAACAAATCGGCCACGCGCCGACGCGTGACGCCGCGCGGGCCCTCGATCGCTCCGACATACGAATGAGGCGCTCCTTCCTCAACTCCCCGTCGCAGGTAAGAGCGCCCACTAGCGGTCTTGATACGACGACGAGAGCGAATTGCGTCGGCGGCCGATGTTCTCCCCTGCCAGCAGCGGCAACGTACAGAACTTGCGCTAGTGGCTTCCTAGCCAATAGCGGGAGTTTGCCCCTCCCAGACGGTCCCTCGGCACCGACCTAACGAGAGGTCGACACCGTGGAATCCACCGTACCGAGCGGACATCACACCTGGGCGGAACTGCTGCGCTTAGTCGGCGCTGTGCGCCGGTTGGCGTTCGACGGCACCCTGCCCCCGTCGGAGGCGCTGGGCAGGATCCGGGACGCGTTCCGCGACCTTGACCGCCCCTGCTAGTTCCAGAGGTGTGCCGCCGCGAGGCCACATGCATCACGGGGCTGACGGTGCGCCCGTCAGTTGCCCTTTTCCTGCTGTGTAGCGGTCAGGTCGAAGAACCCGGTGAAGACCTGAGTCCCCTCGCCGAAGGTCTCGGTGGCGACGCACTGGATCGTCTCTTCGTGGCCGGTGCGGTTGCCCCAGTCCTTGGCCGTTGTGAAAAGCGGATCAACGTCTGTTGGCTCCGTCGTTAACTCGCCAAGGTAGAAGCGGCCATTGAGCGAGGTGACGAAGTACCTGACGCCCGTCAGCTGCCCCTGGATATCGACGTCCCACCCGGATGCACCGGAATCCGGTTTGATGATGCGTACCGTTACCGTGTCGTCGGCGCACTGAAACACCAGAGTCTCGGTGTTGTGCCCATTGCTCGGTGCCGCCCAACCCGTTACCCGAGGATCGAGTGGTCGTCGGCCCAAATCCGGGCCGGCGACCACTCACCGCCGCCTTCGGAAACGACCGGCGAAACTGCCACATCGGCAACCGACTTGGCCGACATCCCCGAGACCCCGGCCTGAGCCGGCCGGCCGGCGTCGACGTGTCCGGCGCGGGCAACAGCACGCGCCCAGGCTAGGGGAACCGGTCACACGGGACGGCGGGCGACGACCTCGTCGTCCGCCCACTCGTCGCCTTCGATGAAACCGAGAGCGGCGTAGAGCGAGCGCGCCGCGAGGTTATCCGGCTGGTACGACAGCGCCGCTTCGTGGCAGTCGGGCTCGGCGGCGAACCGGTCCAGCATTACCTGGACCGCAGCGCGGCCGACACCCTGGCGCTGTGCGGTCGCATCGACGACCAACCCACCGATCCAACGGCTCTTCTCGGTGTCCTCAGCCCACATGACAAACCCCACAACCGCGCCGTCTCCGACGACCGCAAGTGGATTCCACTGGCCGCCGTAGTGGCACAAGCACAGGTAGTACGTGGCGGTCGCCACGAACCGCTGCTGGTCCGGGTGCGGAGTAACCGCGGCGACATCGCGCCAGTTCGCGGCCGTCACGTCCACGAGCTCAATGTCCATCCCGGCCAATCATGGCGGTAAGACAGCACCACGGGTCGGGTTGACAGCACAAACACTGAACGTCAGCTCGATGGCGCTCACGAAGTGGCAGGAGGTCGCGCTTGTGCCATCGGGATGGGCGTACGTCTGCGGATGTATGCCGTCTTCGGAAGTGTCATCTTGGGGCTGACGACTCCGCGTGGCCTGGTTCGTACGGTCTCAATCACTCAGTAGATAGGTCCGTAGTTGAGGAGTGATCATGGCCGCCATCTCTGTTCAGGGTTTGACCAAGCGGTTCGGCAGTGTCACCGCTGTGGATGACCTTAGTTTCGACGTGCCGCCCGGCACGATCACCGGTTTCATCGGGCCGAACGGTGCCGGCAAGACCACCACGCTGCGGATGGTGCTCGGTCTGGTCCGGCCGACTGCGGGCATCGCATTGGTCGATGGTGTCCCGTACGTGAGCCTGGATCGGCCGGCGCATCATGTGGGTGCCGTGCTGGAGGCGTCCGGCTTCCATCCGGGACGCACGGCCCGCGATCATCTTCGGGTGCTCGCCGGCCGGGGCGGCGTTCCCGTGGGTCGCGTGGACGACGCGCTGGCGGAGGTGGATCTCGCCGGCGCGGCACGGCGGCGGGTTGGCGGGTTCTCGCTGGGCATGAAGCAGCGTCTGGCGCTGGCTGGCGCGCTTTTGGGAGATCCGGGAATCCTGGTTCTTGACGAACCGACGAATGGCCTGGACCCGGCGGGCGTGCATTGGCTGCGGAGTTTCCTCCGCGGGCGAGTCGACGGGGGCTGCACGGTTCTGGTGTCCAGCCATCTGCTGGCTGAGCTGGCGTTGTCGGCGGACTCGGTTGTCATCATCAAGGGCGGGCGGCTGGTCACCCAGGGTTCGGTCGCCGAGCTGGTTGCCAGCGGTACGGCCGCGGTCCGGGTGCGGACGCCTCAGGCGGAGCAGCTGCGCGCGGCGCTCACCGCGCGCGGTGTCCCGTCCGACCTGGATGGTCCGGACCAGGTCGTCGCCTACGGGGTTGGCACCGAGGTGGTCGGGCAGGCGGTCGCCGAGGCCGGTGTCGTGGTGTACGAGATGAGCGCGCAGCGTCCAGATCTCGAGGACGCCTTTCTCACGCTCACCGCCGAACAGGGGAGTGCATCATGACCGCGCTTGTTCGCGCCGAACTTCGGCAATTGCGCCGCACGCGAGCCACGTGGGCACTGCTCGCCGTGGCGCTGTTCCTGTGCGTCGCCGTGGCGACGATGGTCCTGGCCGAAGTCGGCGGCATCGACGCGCCGCCCCGTGGCTCGACCGCATTGCGAGACATGCTGCTCGGCGTCTCGGGTGCCGGCATGCTTCCGGTTCTTCTGCTGGGTGTACTCGTGGTCACTGGCGAGTTCCACCACCGGACCGCGACCCCCGCCTTCCTCGTCGTGCCCGATCGACGCCGGCTAATTGCGGCGAAGGCTGTCGCCTGCGCGATCCTCGCACCAGTCATCGCCATCCCGCTCATGGCTGTTCCTCTGACGATCGGGGTTCTGTCCGGTGCCATCGACCTGTCGTTCGACGATGGGTTCTTGCGGTTGCTGGGCGCGTCGCCGCTGATGTTCGCCTGCTGGGCGTTGTTGGGGGTGGCCATCGGCACGGTAGTGCGCAATCAGACTGTCGCGGTCGTAATACCCCTGCTCTGGTTCGGCGTGGTCGAGACGCTCGTACCTGCTTACCCCGCGCTGCTGTGGCTGCACCCGTGGCTTCCCGGCGCGCTCACCGGCGCCATCGGCGGTGGCGACTCGCCCGGCGTGCTGCCCGCGTGGGCCGCCCTGGCAGCGTTCCTGGCCTACACACTCGTCCTGCTGCTGGCCGGCTCAAGCCGGATCGTGCGCTTGGACGTGACCTGACATGTCGAATCGAGCCGGGGTCTCCCTGTCCAGCCTGATCCAGACCGAGCTGCTCGCCCTGCGGACGATCCGCACGTTGTGGATCCTCGCGGCGCTGACCGTCCTGGTGACGCTGGTATTGGCCCTCACCCCCGTCATTGACTCGGGCAAGCACGGGGCTGCGTCGATCGGAACGTCCGCGGCAATGCTGGCGGTGCTCGAGGCCATCGCCAAGGGAAACGTCGTCGTGCTGTTGCTCGGCGTGTTGACGGTGACCTCGGAGTTCCGGCACGGGATGGCCACGGTGACCTTCCTGCAGACGCCACGGCGTCTGCGGGTGCTCGCGGCCAAGGCCGTGGCAGTCATCGTCGTTGGGTCGGCGCTCGCGGTTGTGAACCTCGCGGTGGCGTTGGCTGTCGGCCTGCCTACTGGCGCGGTGCAGCTGTCGATGCTCAATGGCGACGTCCGGCTACACGTGCTGGGTCTGGTGCTGGCGTACCCCGCGTACGGAGCGCTCGGTGTGGGAGTCGGAGCTCTGCTCATCTATCAGCCGGTAGCTGTCGTACTGCCGCTTGCCTGGCTGCTGGTCGAGCACGGACTCGCCGACAACCTGCCGCGGACGGTGCGGCCGTGGTCGCTGAGTGCCGTCACGTCCGCGCTGGCCAACGCCGGGAACGTCGAGGCAGTGCTGCCGGTCCTGGCGGGCGGGCTGGCACTGCTCGGCTATGCCGCACTCCTGCTGTCACTGGGCGCGGCCCGCGTGCTGCGCCGCGACATCACCTGAACTCCGAGAGGACATGAACAGCATGCATTCTCGACCGCGCCGATTGGCAGCCAGGCTGTCGGCATTCGCGCTCATCTTGGCCACCGCCGGTTGCGCCCAGTCCGCCATGTCCGTGGGTGGCACACCGGACGAGCAGGTCCAGCAGCTGCTTGACCATTGGCGCCAACGCGCCGACGTCCCGGCGGTGACGCTCGCGGTGGATGGTCCTGGGCGCAGCCGGTTTGTCACCGCCAGCGGCACGGAGGAGCGGGACGGCAATACGCCGGCGACGGCCGATGCGCAGTTCCGGGTGGCCAGCATCACCAAGCTGTTCGTCGCCACTGTGGTGCTCCAACTGGTCGAGGAGGGCCAACTCGGCCTCGACGACCCGGTGGCCGCGTACATCCCGGACTTCCGCCATGCCCGCGGTGTCACGATCCAACAGCTGCTCAACCACACCAGCGGGATCCCGGACTTCACCCGCACGGAACATTTCCACGAAGGTCTGCTCGAACACCGAGACCGCGCGTGGAGCACAGACGAGTTGCTCGGGTTGGTCGCAGACGTCCGGCGGGATTTCGTGCCCGGCACCGATTACCTGTACTGCAACACCGGCTACCTCCTGCTCGGCCAGGTCATCGACACCGTTACCGGGTCGACCTGGGCGGCCGAGATTCGGCGGCGGATCCTAAACCCGCTGCGGCTCCGGCACACCTATGTCGCAGGAGCCGAGCCGGTAGCCGGAGGCGTATTGCCGGGCTACGCAGATGCTGACATGGACGGCGACGTTGAAAACGTCGACGCCGGAGGCCCATGGCCGTCACTGGAATCGGCCGAGGGCCCGGCCGGTGCGATCGTCTCCACCGCAGGGGATCTCGCTGTTTTCGCTGACGCCCTGTTCCGCGGCAGGCTGCTCCATCCTGACACTCTGCAGCAGATGGTCGCCAACGGTCCGCACCACCCGCGTAACGCCAACTACGGACTCGGCGTAGAGATCTCACGTCCGGACTACCGGCTGACCGTCTGGGGCCACGGCGGATTCACCCTGGGCTTCAAGTCCGCCCTTTGGTACGTGCCCGAGGACGACGTCGTCGTGGTGGTCCTTGCCAACGACGCCGGGGCCAACGCCGCCGACCTGGCTGAGCTCGTCGTCCGGGCCGAACTGGCGCGGCGTGACGCCTGAGCAGGCCGCGAATTCATGTAATGCCGGGACGAACCAACCCGGTCTCGTACGCCAGCACTACGAGCTGCGCACGGTCACGCGCGTCCAGCTTCGCGAGAATGCGGGCTATGTGCGTCTTGGCTGTGGCATGACTGACCACGAGCTGCTCAGCGATCTCGGCGTTGGACAAGCCGCGACCGACCAATCCCAGCACTTCGGTCTCCCGCGCGGTCAGACGGCGGATGGCCGGGTGCTGCTGAGCCTCCCGGTCCGGCGGCCGACTGGCGAACTCGGCAATCAGCCGTCGGGTCACAGCGGGGTCGAGCAGGGCGTCACCGGCCGCTACCACCCGGACCGCATCGAACACCTGCTCTGGCGACGCGTCCTTCAGCAGGAACCCGCTCGCGCCAGCGCGCAGCGCACCGTACACGTACTCGTCAGCGTCGAAGGTAGTCAGCACCACCACGTTCACCGTGGCCGTCGCTGGGTCCGAGGCGATACGGCGGGTCGCCTCGATGCCGTCGATGACCGGCATCCGGATGTCCATGAGCAGCACGTCGGGTCGCTCCCGACGGGCCAGCTCGACCGCAGCCCTGCCGTCGGCCGCCTCGCCGATCAGCGTGAGGTCGTCGGCCAGGTCGAGCATGGCCCGGATCCCCGCTCGCACCAGCGGTTGGTCGTCCGCGACGGCGACCCGGATCACTGGTCCACCATCGCGTACGGCAGACGCGCGGCGACCCGCCAGCCGCCTTCGGGCCGAGGCCCGGCAACGAGCTCGCCGCCGTAGAGCGCAGCACGCTCACGCATGCCGATCGTGCCGTGCCCGCCGGGCGTGGGAGCGGCAGCACGGGCCGCCGTCCGGGTGGCGCCGTCGTCGGTGACTTCGAGCACGACCTCACCATCGCCAATTGTCACCAGTACGCGGGCTTGTGTGGGCGACGCGTGTCGGACCACGTTCGTGAGCGCCTCCTGAACGATCCGGTACGCCGCCAGCGAGACACCGTCCGGGACGCTCGCCAGGTCTCCTTCGGTGTGCACCTCGACGGTCACCCCAGCCGCCGCCACTTCCGCGACCAGCTGGTGCACGTCCGGAAGTCCCGGTGCCGGGTCCAACGCCGGTCCGACCTCGTCGGTGTCGCGCAGCACCGTGACGAGTCGTCGCATCTCGGCCAGTGCGTCGCGGCTCGACCGCTCGACGACCTCCAGTGCCCGCCGCACCGCGGCCGGGTCCTGGTCGGCCGCGAGCCGGCCACTGCCGGCGTGCATCGCGATCACGCTCATACTGTGCGCCACCACGTCGTGCAGTTCGCGGGCAATCCGCACCCGTTCGGCGGTAACGGCGAGCCGGGCCAGCTCGGTGCGGGCCTGGTCCAGCTCCATTGCGCGCCGCGCGTGCGCGGCCGCCGCATCCCGCCACTGGCGCGTGACATCGCCGAGGAACCACGCGCCGAACAGAATGGCGGCATACAGCACCCACGTGGCGAGCCCGGTCGATCCCGCCAGCAGCAGGACCGCCAGCGCCGCCTCGACCACACCCAGCAGGGTCAGGCCAGGTCGCCGCGACAGCCGCGACCCCACCGTGTACAGCGTGACCAACACCGCCGGACCCAGCGCGTAAACCGGCAGGCCGAGCGCCACGTACCCAACCGCCGTGATGAGCTGCACCGCCACCACCGCCCGAAGCGCCACCCGGCGGAACGTGACCGCTGCGCCGTAAACACCCGCGATAAGCACCGCGGCCACCTGAGCGGGCGTCGACAGACGGCCGTAGAACTCAACGGTCAGAATCACGGCCGCATACGCGGCAACCACGCCCAGCGCGACATCGAGCGCCCAACTGCGCGCCGAGCTGTGCATCACACGTCGCCACCCCCGACGAAAAGCCGAAACCATCCCCCTGTTCACGCGCAGGTCCGCCATCGGCCGCACCACCTCAGAACAGATGATGATGCGTCCCCGCTCGCTGCGGTACTTACCAAGGTGAACGGCATTGCCGTTTCCACGACCGCCGCCGGCCGGTAGCGCCCGCGCACCGATCGAGACCATGAGCGGCAGGACGCGGCGTCTTCCGGCCACATCGAAGCCGAGCGAGTGGGAGCCAACGGTCAGGGCCTGGTGCGCGACGGCGTTCGAACGCCCGCGGTTTCAGCTGTCTCCGGGTTCGATGAGCCCGGTTTCGTAGGCGAGGACGACGGCTTGAGCCCGGTCGCGGAGGCCGAGTTTGGCGAACAGGTGGGTGAGGTGGGTCTTAACGGTGGATTCGCCAAGGAACAGGTTGCCGGCGATCTGCTGGTTGGAGTGGCCGCGAGCGACCAGGCGGAGCACGTCGAGTTCGCGGTCGGTGAGCGAGTCGAGAGACGTCGGGGTGTGGGCGCCGGGCCGGGGCCGACGTAGGTATTGCTCGACCAGTCGTCGGGTGATTGCCGGTGCGAGCAGGGTGTCCCCGGCGGCCACCACCCGGACCGCGTCGGCAAGTTGCTCGGGGCGGACGTCTTTGAGCAGGAAGCCGCTGGCGCCGGCGCGTAGTGCGTCGTAGACGTATTCGTCGAGGTCGAAGGTGGTGAGCATGAGCACCCGCGGCGGGTCAGTGTCGGTAAGGAGCCGACGGGTCGCCTCCAGCCCGTCCAGGGCCGGCATCCGGATGTCCATCAACACCACGTCGGGTCGCAGGGCCCGCGCCCGTTCCAGCGCCTCGACGCCGTCCGCGGCCTCACCAACCACCTCAATATCGGATTGCGCATCCAGGATGAGCCGGAACCCGCCGCGGACCAGGGCCTGGTCGTCGGCGACCAGCACCCGAATCATGGCGCCGCCGGTTCGACCGGCAGCCGGGCGGTGACCGCGAACCCGCCGTCCGGGCCGGGGCCGGCGTGCAGTTCCCCGCCGTAGAGGTTGACCCGCTCCTGCATTCCGGTCAGTCCGTGACCGGACCCATCCGTTGCGGTAGGGGCGCGCCCGTCGTCGCTGATGTCTAGCACGACGGCGTCGCGGTCGTAGCGCACGACCACATTCGCGCGGGTCGGGCCGGCGTGTTTGAGGGTGTTGGTCAGCGCCTCCTGCACGATCCGATAGGCGGTCAGGTCGACTCCTGCGGGCAGTGGCCGCGGCTGGCCCTCCACAGTGACCTCGACCGGCAGCCCGGCGTGGCGAACCGACTCGGCCAGCGCGGGCAGGTCCGCCAGGCCCGGCTGCGGCGCCAGGGCGGGCGCGTCGTCCTCACGCAAGATCCCGAGCAGTCGGCGCATCTCGGCAAGCGCCTGCCGACCGGTCTCCTCGACCGCGAGGAGCGGCGGCATGGCCTGCTCCGGGTGCTCCGGAAGTTGCATCCGCGCGGCCCCGGCCTGAACCGTCATCACGCTGACGCTGTGCGCGATCACGTCGTGCATCTCGCGGGCGATCCGGGCGCGCTCATCGGCCACTGCGGCACGTGCGCGATCGTGCTGGTCGCGTTCGAGCTGCGTGGCCCGCTGCTCGGCCGCCAGGGCGCGTCGGCTCCGTCGGGCCAACAGGAGTGCGAATAGCCAGGCCAGGCCGTAGACGATGCCGCTGTTGAGAGCCAGGGTGACATCGACGCGATCGTCCTCGGCGGCGATGATAGCCAGGGTACCGAGACCGATACCCAGCCCGGCGATCGCCAGCTGGCCGTCGTTGCCAGCGCCCATCGCCCAGAACGCGAGCAGCAGTGCGACGGACCCGGTGTCCATGCTGCCCGCGGCGTGCGGATCAGCGAACGAGATCGCAATGTGCACACCGAAGACGAACACCGGGGCGAGGAATGGGAACCGGCGGCGGAACAGCAGCGGCAGCGTGTAGAGCAGCACACCGAGCGCGAGTACCCATGTCGGTCCGGGCACATCGCTGACCCAGATCTCGATCTCGGAGACCACTGCGAGGCCGACGACCAGCAGGTCGAAACCACGCCCGGCCAAAACGCGGGCCCATGCCACATCGTCACGATAGGCGTCCGGCCAAGGGGCCCGGATCATCCGCGACGACGACCCGGCTCCTACCTGGGTCTGAGTGATGTCGTCCCCCAATGCGAACCGACTGGCGAAACGACGGCATCCACGGCCGATCCCATCGGTTCCGCGGGTGGACGAAAGGGCCTGCCTTTCTCCCTAGCGTGCGGCGTAGACAAGCCCGTCCCACAAAGGGAGAGGACCTAGAACAGAGATGACGTCGGTACTGGAACTGACTCGCAACACCACTGTTGCCGCTGACGCGGCGCCCGAGGCTCCGGCCGCGAGGCGGATCGGCGTTCTCGACGTCGCCCGCGGCATCGCCATTCTAGGCACCCTGGCGACCAACATCTGGATCTTCACCGACCCCGCCGGGATCATCGGTTACCTCGATCGGCCGCTGCCCACCGTCTTCCATGGCTTCGAGGAAGCTGTGCAGACGATCGCAAGGCAGCTCGCGAACGGCAAGTTCCTCGGCATGTTGACGCTGATGTTCGGCGTCGGCCTCGAGCTACAGCGCAGGTCGGCCCTGCGCAAGGGCCGGCCATGGCCGGGCCGATACCCCTGGCGGGCGACTCTGCTGTTCGTCGATGGCCTGCTGCACTACCTGCTGGTCGTGGAGTTCGACATCCTGATGGGCTACGCGGTGACCGGCGTGGTGGTGGCCGCCGTTTTGGCAACGTCGCCGCGCAGTCAACGGGTCTGGATGTGGACGGCAGCCAGCATCCACGTGCTGCTGATTTCTGCGTTAACAGCGGCGCTGGTCGCCGAAGGCAAGGCCGGTCGCAGCACCGAAGCGGTGGATGCCGTAACTCTCTACACCGACGGCGGCTGGCTCGACCAACTGGTCGGCCGGCTGGAGTGGTTCCCGCTCTACCGCGCTGAAGCGGTCTTCATCCTCCCGCTATCGGTCGCGATGTTCCTCATCGGCGGCCGGCTGGTGCGGGCGGGGCTGTTCGAACAGCGCGGACGGACCTTGCGCCGGCGGATGATCTGGCTCGGCCTCGCGGCACTTCCCCTTGACCTGCTCATCGGTACCGTCGGCGACACCGCTGGCATGGTGTTTGCCCGCTACACCACTGCACCCGTGGTCGCTCTCGGCCTGCTCGGGGCTACCGCCTGCCTCGTGGAACGGCGACGCGGCCCAGGCGCGGCACAGCGTCGACTCGCCGAGGTGGGACGGGCTGCACTGTCGTGCTACGTGCTGCAGAACCTCATCTGCTGCGCGCTGTGCTACGGCTGGGGACTCGGCCTTGCGTCGCGGATGGGTGACGCGCGCACCTGGTGGACGCTCGCGCTCTACCTCGCTGTCTGCACCCTGGTCATCGCCTTCGCCCAGGCATGGCTTCGGCGGTTTTCCAAGGGTCCGCTCGAAACTCTCTGGGCCTGGGCCTACCAACTCCCACAACGCCGGTAATACAGGACAGCTTCATCGTCGGATCCGGTGCGCTGGGTTCATTTGACGGTGATGGTCCAGGAACCGGTGGCCTGGACCTCGAAGATCTGAGGTGCTCGGCTGATCTGGCATTCGCCGGCGTAGGGTCGGGTTGTGTCGACGAGGCGGCGGTATGGGCCGTAAGCGCCGAGGGCCCGAACCTCGAAGTGTTGGCGTTCATTGTTTCCGGTGATCCTTGCGAGCGACCCGGCGCCGGTGAAATGCACCACCATGTTTCCATTGCCGTTGAAAGAGCCGGTGAAGGTCGGGATGGCCGACAGTGGCAGCATCTCGATGCGCCATGGTCCGGTTGCCAAGATCTCGAAGCCGGTGGATTCGTCGCCGTCCCAGTCCAGCGGGCGGATTCCGTCGTAGGGCTCCATGGTCATGACTAGAACGTTGTTGGTGCCCAGGGTCCGGACGGCGAAGTACTCAGAAGCAGAATTGCCGGAGATGTGAACAACTGCCGGTAGCCAATTGGTTCTGGTCACCTCGACCACGGCGTCGCCGGAGCCAGTCAGCACCGTGGTAGCGGTGTGCCCGACCTCGCCCGGGTGATGGTTTTGGGCTGCGGCGGCTGGCGCCACGATCTGTGGCCCGGCATCGGATTGCGGTGTCGGCTGTGCTGTCTCGGCACTGGCGCCGGCCGCTGCTGGTCGAGGGCCAGCCTCGGGTGCATGTGACTGGGCTTGATTCCGCTCTGGCACGGGTGGTGGCTGCTGGTCATCCGGCGGGTGCCGGACCTGCTGTTCGGGCGCTGAGTTGAGGGCGTGCTCAGCCGACCTGCGTCCCTGCACGGCCGCCGAGAGCGACCCGCGCCGGGACGGTGGTTGTCGGGGCGAGGTGGCCGGCGCGGCCGCCACAGTGCTGGACGGGGCGCCATCCGATGGCGGACCGCCGCCCTCTTTCTCCGTGGCCGGCATAGCGAGCGCCGGTGCCAGCGGTGTGCCGGCTGGTGGCCCAGCCGCCTCGGCCGGCGGGCTGCCTACGGATGCCTGCCGGCGGGTGCGAAGAACGAGAGCAAGCACAGCGAGCACGATCAGCCCAGCCCGGCCACCACCAGGGAAACGAGCCCGACGATGCCCCGGCTCCCGATGGTCTGGTCGATTCAGTCGGTGCCGCCTGCTCTGTGTCGGCATCGGGCAGGTTGACGACGGTTCTGTATTCCTGGTCTCCACTCTGAAACGCGACCTGCGCCACCGCGGGCAGCTCGTCGGGGGCCTGGAACGTGACGAGGTACTGCTCGCTCAACATGGTCGCCAGGCGTCCATAGGACTGGGCGATGTCCGCGGCACCGGTCGGTGGGAGGACCACGCCACCGGTGCGCTCCACGACCGACGGCCAGATGGACTCTGCGCCGGCCGGAATGACGTTGACAACCGCATTAGCTTGCAACACCGCTTCGCTGAGCCGCTCGACGGATGGGCCCTGTTCGTCGGGGCCGCCCGTGTAGACGATGATCACGCGTGGCCCGGGCGGACCCGACTGCAGGGACTCGGCTGCAAGGCGCGTCGCGGCACTCGTCGCACGAGATCCGCCGACCTCAAGGGCACTGATTGCGCTGAGCGCTTCGGCGGGGTGCGCGTTCAATGGAGCGACGACCTGCGGCTTTCCCCCCGCGGTGACTACCATGGAGTTCGCTTCCTGGGGCAACCCCAGCAGGAAGTCGATCGCCCCGCTCTGCACAGCCGCCAACTCTTGCGGCGTTAGGTCGGAGGCCGTGTCGATCACCAGAGCGACCGAGAGGTCGCCGGAGGCCATGGGACTGACGGTGGTGGCAACGGGCTCGCCATCGATTGTCACCGTGCATGATTCCTTTTCCGATCCGTTCTGCGGCGTGCTAGGCGGTTCGACCACCATCGAAACGTGCGGCGCCGAGGCGGTGTGGACGGCGATCACCCGGAGCTCATCCCCGGCCGCAGCGGCCGGATGGGAGGCCATCAGGAGGAAGAAGACAACGCCGACCGCGGTGGACGCGATCAGCCTGAGTGCGCTACCTCGGTGGCGAGGCCTGAGCCGCGAAGACCACCAAGTTTTCTGTGTATTTCCGATCAATTAGTCCCCCGCAAGTGACCAGTCGGAGCTCCGGGTCCAGCGTCGGGTAGTACACGAGGTCGGTTGGGAACGCCGTCTTTTTGTAGTTACCCTGCCGGGTCACGACGAACCGTGCCGTGGTGTCGTCTGCCCGATCGATGAGAATCTCGTCGCCACGCTGCAGCGAGCCGAGCCGGGAGAAAACGGCCGGTCCGGTATCCCAGCGTACGTGCCCCAGGATGACGGCCGGTCCGACCTGCCCGGGCCGGGGGCCGCCTTCCCACCATCCTGCGACGCTGGGCTCAAAGTCCACGTCGATGCTCTTGTCGTCTGCCAGCCCGAGGTACTCCAGCCTCGTGTCCACGTCGATTGCGGGGATTCGCAGCCGGACCGGCAGTGCGGTCTCGCTATACGTTCGGGTCGAGCGGTACGTCGACAGGTTGGAGTGCGGCGTCAGGCTCGGTGTCGCTGACGCCGGGGCGGCTGGCGGCGCCGACATGTCATTGGCGCCGGCGGTCGCACAGCCGCAGAGCATCAGCACAGCAAGCAAATAGCCCTGCGCCGTTCGGCTGGTCAGACGGTGTCTTTCGGGCACGTCACCCACCCGCGGAGGCCGGCATTCCGCCGCCGCCGGTCTCCGCTCCGCCCATCGGGCTGCCTTCCTCCACAGTCTCCCCGATCGCCGTGGCTGCCTGCCCGGCGAGGGCGAACATGTGCTGGTACGCCTCATAGGACACCTGGTGCGCCGTGGTGTAATCCGCAGCGGCGTACTCGGTGATTTGCTGCATCAGCATCTGTTCGTGCATGACGAACGCTTCCGCCAACGCGGCCGTTTCCAGTCGCCCCTGGGTCGCCGTGGACAGGAACTGCGCGAAATCGGAGTTGAACCCGGTGAGCCGGTCCTGCGCGGCATCCTGGGCAGCTTCATCCTTTCCCGCAAGTGCCTGCGTGTAGGCGACGAAGGCGTCGATGTGGTCGCCCCAGAGGTTCTGGAACGAACGTGCGCTCTCCGCGCCGAACACACTTTCGATCATTCCGGTGAGCTCGCTGGTGTTCTGGTCCAGCGCCCCGGCGGCCGCAGGGAAGTCCGGCAGGCCGGAGATTCCGGACCGCATGGCATCCACGGCGAGTTCGGCGTGTTCACCGAGCGTCATGCCCAGCTGGGACTGCAGCTCAGCCGCCGGGCTGTCGAACTCGGCCGGCAGTTCCGCGCCCTCCCCGGTCACGATGCCGGCTGCGAGCGCCTTCCCCAGCGGGAACATCTGCGCGTAACTCTCTCGCTCGAGCTGGAAGGCGCGCTCGTAGTCTTCCGCCGCGTACGCATCCACCTGCTCCAGCAGATGGCCCACGTGCATACGCAATTCCTCGGCCACGACGTCAACCGGCATCGCCTGGTGGGTGGCTTCGGCCAGATACTCGCTGAGGTCGGTCACATAGCCGTCCAGCTGGTTGCGTGCCTCCGACTTCACCGCCGCGTCATCATCGGCTACCCCGCGGGCGTAGTTGAACACGTACGTGATGTGGTTGAACCACGCCTGTTCGAAGGTCTCGGCGGCCTCGGCGCCGTAGACCGCCCCGATCGGCGCTGCGATGTCGGCGGCATTCTTGCTCAACGCCTCGTCCGCGGTCTGAGCCAGATCCTCGTCACCACGCAGACGTGCCCGGGTGAGCCGGACCGTCAGGATTGCGTGCTGGCCCAGAAGCTGTTCCAGCTGTGCACGCAACTCGACCGGACTGGGTTGTTCGGCAGCCACCGCATGACTCGTCGGGTCATGGGTGGCCGCATCGACGGTGGGCCGAGCAGGCTGGCCGGCGTGATCGGTGTGCGACCCAGACGAACATCCCATAAACCCGGCAATGGCGACACACGCCGCCATCCCCCCAACAGCCACCCTGGCCACCGGAAACAACGGGTACTTCACGGAACCTCCCCCAGCCCATGACAGGCAGGACCGGCACACGTTACATGGCCGAGCCCACCCAGGCACATCAGCCCGGGCCGGCCTGGTTAAGTCCGGGACGCGGGCCGACTAACTCAGGGTGCCGATACCTGGCCGCCCGCGGCCAGTGCGCGCGAAACTTCGCGCACGACGACGCCCGTAGGCCACGTGCGGAGATGGTTACGGTGTTCCGCATCGCGCTGAGAGGGCCCCGGACAAGAGCATCGAGGTGCCGAAAACTGGTGACTGCAGGCAGCACGGGCGAGATATATGCGTCTGGTGGGTAGTCACCTATGCGGCGACGAATTGCTACGGAGATTAAGCCAGATTGCTACGGAGATTAAGCCCAGAGCGCCGCTTGGCCTGTGGCGGCGGTTGAGACGTTCGTCGCACGGGTAGGCCCGACGGCATGTCAAGGCCCGCACCCCTGAAGGCTTTGGAGGACAACATGAAAAGCGGCACATCACCTCTGGTCAGGCGATTCGTATCACTTGCCGTGGCCGGCATCCTGGTGGTGGTGCTGGCGGCGTGCACCGGCCGTGGCGGCGGGTACCTGCCACCGCAAAACCCCGTGTTCACCGGCCAGGCGTCGTTCGGCTTCACGTTCAGCTGCGAGGACAAGGGCGGCGTGAACCGCCAACCGGTCCAGCTCGCCTACAGACCGACAACGGCCGCAGCAGAACTCCTCGTCGGTTCGCCGTTCGGGATCCACGGGACCGTCGACACGATCGACCCGGTGCTGGAATCCATGTATCTGTAGTCGGTCGAGAACCCGCCCCCTGACCCGCCTGGCGAGAACCAGCTGATCTTCCTGGGCCGCTACCGGCTGACGTCGGGGGCGCCGGCGGGCTTCCCGAGCGGCCTGCAAGACGACTACGCCGTTGTGCCGCTTCGAGGTCATCGTGCAGGACAACGACCGGAACAATGCCCCGTCGCCGGGTGACTTCTTCTCGATCAAGCTGTCGACTCGACCGTCGTAGACGACGACCTTCTCGGATAGACCGTGTTCTACGCCCGGGCGGGCTATCTGGCGGGTGGTAACCTCACCGTCCGTTGATGCGCGGGCCGAGGAGCGCCCCCACAACTAATCCCTGAGGACACAGAGTGATGACCCCTGCAGATCGCTCGGCTCAGCCGAGCTGGCACGACCGCAGACTTTCCCGCCGCAGGTTCCTCGCCGGGACGGCGGCCACGGTGTCAGCCGGCGCGCTGGTCGGCCGGCTGCCCGCCGTCGCGCACGCCGCGGAAGGCGGCTCCGGCTTGCACGGTGTCGAGCTCCGGGGGATGTACCTGACCAGCAAGAACCGGCTGGCGGAAGGCCGGTTCGGGACGATGTTCAAGCAGTTGCCGGCGTTTGCGCCGCGCGACGAGCTGCTGACGAACCTGGCCAAGACCATGGTCGAGGACCAGACGGTGCCGGACGCCAACCATCTGAACACCAGCCCCATTCTGTTCGCCGGGTTCACGTTCATCGGGCAGTTCATCGACCACGACATCACGCTCGACACCACGCCGCTCAATCTGCAGCTTGCGGATCCAGACGCGACCGTCAACTTCCGAACAGCGCGTTACGACCTCGATTCGGTCTACGGACGCGGGCCGGTGAACGACCCGGCCCTTTACGATCCGGCCGACCGGGACAAGCTGCTACTGGCGCCGAACGTCAACGGTGTTCTGGATGTGCCCCGTGACGGCAACGGCCGGGCCATCATCGGGGACCCACGCAACGACGAGAACCTGATCATCGTCCAGTTCCACAAGGCGGTCATCCAATTCCACAACCGGCTGGTCGATTATCTGCGGGCGCAGGGCATGCGTCCCGAATGGGTCTTCGAGGGCGCCCGCCGGCTCGCGCGGTGGCATTACCAGTGGGCCGTCATCCACGACTTCCTGCCGCGCTTCGTCGGCGACGCGCTGGTTGGCCCGGCGGGCACGGTGTACAAGGAGGTTGCCGGCAAGCCACCGGTGCTCAACGTGAGGTACTACAAGCCCACGAACAAGGACGGCCGGCCGTTCATGCCGGTCGAGTTCGCCGTGGCAGCGTATCGGTTCGCCCACAGCATCATCCGGCCCTTCTACGTCGTCAACCAGACCTCGCTGGACCGCGGCGGCGTCTCGATCTTCGGCCCGGACGGCGGCTTCAACCTCAACGGCGGGCGCCCGATCCCCTCCGACCTGGTCCTTGTGTGGAACAACATCCTTCGCATCGAACCGGGCACAGGTCGCCCGCCGCGCAAGATCGACACGAACCTGTCGCTGCCGCTTACCAGCCTGCCCGGGTCCGCGGTCCCGCCCCCTGACCCGACAAAAGACCTGGCCGTACGCAACACGATCCGCGGAAAACGCGTCGGCTTGCCGTCCGGGCAGCAGGTCGCGAGGGCAATGCGCGCCCCCATCCTGTCCAACTCCATCCTCGGACTGAGCAACGATCCAGGCTGGAAGGGCGAGGCACCGCTGTGGTTCTACATTTTGAAGGAGGCCGAACTGCCGCCGTACAACGGTGAGCGGCTCGGGCCGGTGGGCGGGCGGATCGTCGCCGAGGTCCTCGTCGGGCTCCTGCAGCGGGACCCGAACTCGTACCTGTACCTCGACCCGGCCTGGAAACCCGCCCCACCGATCGCGCAGACGGCCGGCCAGTTCACCTTCGCCGACCTGCTGAAATACGCTGGCGCTGCCTGAGCCGCGGAGCCCCCTGCGGCGGTAGTTGGGACGAGTTCACGCCGGGCTGATCCATTCGGCGTCTACGGGATTGTGCCGTCGGTGGTGTCGCCCTCGGCGCCGGCGAAGTCGGTTGCCGCGTCGACGCCGCTGCCGCCCCCGAAGCGGTCGGCGCCCGACCCGCCGGTGAGCCGGTCGCCACCGGCGCCGCCGCCCAGGCTGTCGTCGCCGGGCCCGCCGCCATAACGTGTCGCTGCCGCTGTCGCCGCACAGCAGGTCATAACCGTCCCCGCCAGTGAGCGTGTCGTTGTTGCTCTGGGCAAAGATCAGGTCGGCGCCCAACCCACCAGTGATCGTGTCCTTGCCGCTGCCGCCAACCCTCACAGTGATTGCGACCTGACCGCTGTCCTGCCCATCGCTGACGGTCGCGGTCACGCTCGCGGTCCCGCTGCGCCCGTCCACAGCGCTCACCGTCAGCATGCGGGTACCGCCGCTACCCGCAAACGCGACATTGCCAGTCGGCACCAGCGACGGGTTGTTGGAAGATGTGGCCCCAACCGTCAGCGTCGTCGCAGCGTTCTCCACATCACCTACCGTGAGGTTGATCGTGCCCGAGTGGTCGTTATTGCCGCACGTCCCGCCGGCTGCCACCGCCACCGTGGGGGCGTCGTTGACCGCGGTGACGCTGATCGCCACGGTGGCTACGTTCGAGGTCAGGGTGCCGTCGCTGGCCCGGTAGGTGAAGGAGTCGGGGCCGTTGTAGTTGGCGGCCGGGGTGTAGGTGAACGAGCCGTCGGGGTTGAGGGTGAGGGTGCCGTGGCTCGGCCCCGACACCAGCACGGCGGTCAGGGTGGTGCCGTCGGGGTCGCTGTCGTTGCCCAGCACCCCCGGCGCGGCCACCGTCCGGGCGGTGTCCTCGGCGGTGCTGTAGGAGTCGCCGGCCGCAGCCGGGGCGTCGTTGACGGGGCTGACGGTGATCGTCACCGTGGCCGGGTTGCCGAGGTGGCGTGCCGTCGCTGGCCCGGTAGGTGAAGGAGTCGGGGCCGTTGTAGTTGGCGGCCGGGGTGTAGGTGAACGAGCCGTCGGCGTTCAGGGTGAGGGTGCCGTGGCTCGGCGCCGACACCAGCACGCGGTCAGCGGGTCGCCGTCCGGGTCGGTGTCGTTGCCCAGCACGCCCGGCGCGGCGCACCGTCAGCGGCGTGTCCTCGTTGGTGCTGTAGGCGTCGTTGGTCGCGACCGGGGCGTCGTTGACGGGGTTGACGGTGATCGTGACGGTGGCGGGGTTGGATCGGGCGTTGCCGTCGCTGGCCCGGTAGGTGAAGGAGTCGGGGCCGTTGAAGTTGGCGGCCGGGGTGTAGGTGAACGAGCCGTTGGGGTTCAAGGTGAGCGTGCCGTGGCCCGGGCCGGTGACGAGCGGCGGCGGTGAGCGTGCTGCCGTCGGGGTCGGTGTCGTTGCCGAGCACGCCGGGCGCCGCGATGGTCAGCGCCGTGTCCTCGGGTGTGTCGTAGGTGTCAGCCGCCGCGGCGGGGGCGTCGTTGACGGCGGTGACGGTGATCGTCGACGGTCGCCGGGTTGGATTGGGCGGTGCCGTCGCTGGCCTTGTAGGTGAAGGTGTCGGTGCCGGTGTAGTTGGCAGCCGGGGTGTAGCTGAACGCGCCGTTCGGGTTGAACGCTAGGGTGCCGTGGGCAGGGCCCGACCCGGCGACGACTGAGGCGGTGAGCGGGTTGCCGTCGGCGTCGGTGTCGTTGGCGAGGACGCCCGGGGCGGGCACCGTAATGGGCGTGTCCTCGGCGGTGCTGTAGGTGTCGTTGTTCGCGACCGGGGCCTGGTTGACGCTGGTGTTGTTCAACAGCACCGCGACGTTGTCGTCGTTGACGTTGGCGACCGCCAGGTCAGGCTTGGCGTCGTCGTTGAAGTCGCGTACCGCGATCGAGGAAGGGCCGCTGCCGGTGGTGAAGTTGAACGGCCCGCTGAAGCTCGCGTTGGCGCCGCCGACCAGCACCGAGACGTTGCCCGCCAGCTGGTTGGCGATCACCAGGTCGGGGTCCTGGTCGCCGTTGAAGTCGCCCACCGCGGACGCGATGGGACCGCTGCCCGTGATAGAGCTGACCGGCCCTGGAGCGTTGAAGGTGCCGCCGGCGCCGCCGCGCAGCACCAGGACGCTGCCAAGGGAATAGTCGGTGACGGCCAGGTCGGGGTCGTTGTCGCCGTCGAAGTCGGCCGCCACGACCGAGGTGGGGTCCTGGCCGACGTCGAAGCTCATCGCGGCGCCGAAGGTGCCATTCGCGTTGCCGAGCAGTACCGAGACAGTGCCCCAGAACTGGTTGGCGAGCGCGAGGTCGGGGCGCTGGTCGCCGTTGAAGTCGGCCACCGTGACCGACGAGGGCCCCGGGTCGGTTGCGTAGATGGCCGGGGCGCGGAAGGTGCCGTCGACATCCCCGAGCAGCACCGAAACGCTATTGGCGCCCTGGTTGGCGACCGCGAGGTCGGGATCGTTATCGCCGTTGAACTCGCCCACCGCGACCGAGTAGGGAGTGTCGAAGGGAGAGTCACCGATGTTGTAGCCGGTCGGGGCGCCGAAGGTGCCATCGGCGTTGCCGAGCAGCACCCAGACCTTGCCAGTGATGATGCTGGCGACCGCCACGTCGGGGCGCTGGTCGGCGTTGAAGTCGGCCGCCGCGACCGAGAAGGGAAAGGTGGAGCCACCGGTGGGGAAGGTGCGGGCGGCGCCGAAGGTGCCGGCGGCGCTGCCGAGCAGCACCGAAAGGTCATTGGAGAACTCGTTGGCGACCGCCAAGTCGGGATGCTGGTCGCCGTTGAAGTCGCCCGCTGCGACCGAGACGGGGCCGTCGCCGGAGCCGGGGGTGCTGCCGGTGGTGCTGTAGGTCCGACTGGTGAACGTCAGCTCACCCGGGGCCGCCGCCGGTGCCAGCGTGGCGTGGGTCGAGAGAACATGGGCGGTGCTGGCGAAGGCGGCCGGCGCCAGGAGCAGGATGGCAAGCAGGGTAGCGGCGCTCAGGACGGCGAGACGGATCGGTCGCATATGGCCTCCAGTTGCAGGGGATCTCGGTGCCCGGATGCGTCATCGGCGTCGGGTCCCGCTCGACGCTGCTGTCCGGTCACGACACCGCAGCCAGGCAATCGCGCCTGGAGCCATAGGATCCGGCCGGACCGGCCGCGTACTGCCCGGATCATGGCTTCCGTGTTCGGCCCTCTACCGCTTGATCCAGAGCCCAGCGAAAGCCGCGATTGCGCGGCGGAGTTTACCTACTGCAGCCACCCATGTCCTAATCAACCAGCAGCGCCCGCTCCTGCCAGGTCGGTTGTGACGCCATTGAAAGAACGCAAGTCGCCTGGGAACATCAGCGGAGAGAATGGCCATCGCAGGCCAACTTCAATGAGACAGCGCCGAGAGAATAGCCATCGCGGGCCAACTTGAATGAGACACCGCCGAGAGAATGGCCATCGCGGGCCAGATTCAGTGAGACAACCAGCTGGACGCTGTCTCAGTTAATCTGGTCCGCCGCAGGTCAGCGGCGTGCTACGGGCCAGGTTCGGTGAGACGGGACACGCCGAGCCTGCCTGGAGCGCCGCGGCATCGGGTATGTGCTGGCGGTGGCCTGCGACCACCCGGTCGGGCCCGCCGGCGGCACCTGGCGCGCCGACGCCCTGCTCCGGTGGGTGCCGGCGCGGGCCTGGCAGTGCATCTCGGCCGGCCACGGCGCCAAGGGCCACCGCTACTACGACTGGGCGTTTGTCCAGCTCGACCCTGGCGCGCGTGGCCCTGGTGACCCCGGGCAGCGCTGGCTGCTGGTGCGCCGCAACCGCAAGACCGGCGAGCTGGCCTTCTACCACTGCTGGATGCCTCGCCCCACCCCACTGGCCGTCCTGGTCAACGTGGCGGGCCGGCGCTGGACGGTGGAAGAGCGCATCCAGACCAGCAAGGGCCTGTGTGGCCTGGACCAGCATCAGGTCCGCCGCTGGCGCTCCTGGTACCGCTGGATGACCCTTGCCATGCTGGCCCACGCCTTCCTGCGCCGC
>CAWFXV010000005.1:0-19100 GCA_963819885.1 uncultured Actinomycetota bacterium
TCCGCCGCGCGGCTGGCAGCTGCACGGCAGGCGGCGGAGCCGGCCGTCGCGTCGACTGACGCGACCGAGGCGTTACCTCAGGGCGGTTGACCGGTCGGCGCGGTTGGTCGCGACCAACAGGTAGGCACTGACCAGGAGGACCCAGCCCGGGAACAGCAGCTCCGCCCATTTCAGGAAACCGACGCCGGCCAGCAGGCTCACCGCGAGCACGTACCCCAGGTAGGCCAGCCACCTAGGCATCACCGCGGTCCGTAGCGAGATGGTCGCGGTCGAGATCATGAACACGCCGGCCATCCGCATGGCGTAGACGTTCAGGATGGTGGAACTGACATGCGCACCAAGTGCCCACACCTGCGCGTTCGGCGCCGCCTGCGGCGTTCCGGTGCTGATGACGAGCGCGCCGGCCACCGCAGTCGAGACGAACAGCATCGCAAGAAACAGCAGACCGCTGCCGAGGAACACCGTGGCGATGAACCTGTCCTCGGCCTCACCGATCCGGTCACGAACGACTCCGACGAACCAGAGGAATGCAATGCCGGCGTAGGGGATGAGCGTGAGCGCAACCAGGATCCGTCGTCGGTGAGTTGTGTCGAGCTGCGCAACGTCCAGATCGGCAAGGTCGCTCGGAACCGACAATCTGAGCAGCACAAGACTCGTGCCCAGCAGCAGGGCGAAGATGATGCCCGCCACCGCCGCCGATCGCGGTGCGGTGAGCGCTGTGCGGGTGCTCGCCGAAAGCACCGGCCCGTCGCGGATACCGGCGCCTTCGGGTTGGTCGGGCACCGAACGGGATGTGGGTCAGCGACGGCTTACTCGGCGCGCTGTGCGCCGTCCCGTGCGCCGGGCCACTCTGCGGCTTCCCATCATGTCAACCTCCTGGCTGTTCGTGGCCGCTAAGACGCGGGTGCGCCGGCGGTTTCCAGCGCGTGCAGCTGCGCGGCCTCTTCAGCCGACACTAGTCCGATCTCAACCAGGTCGAGCGGGCTGATGAAGCCATCGCTGATCCGGAAACCCCCGGCCCGCGCGATGGCGTCGCGAAGAGGAACCGCCCAGTGATGCTCGAGCAGCAACGGAGTGCCGCCGCGGAGTCGTTCGGGATTTCCTCGAGGACGTCCCAGGCCTCGGCGTCATCGAATACCTGGAGGCCCTCGGCGCCCGCTTCCGCCCCCAACACGGCGCCGGCCTCCATCCCTTCCTCGCCCTCGATGCCGAGACCGATCAGCGCGCCGACCTTGCTGCCCAGCTCGATCGCCTCATCGGTAGTCAAATTGCTCAGATGCTCGACCTCGATCTCTCCCGCGGCGTCCTTGTACACCACCAGCGAGTCGATGACGCGCACGGTGTCGCTCTCGCGGAGCTTCTCCAGCTCCTCGATGATCTCGCCGTGGAAGTTGGGATGGCTGAAGCCCAGCACGATGAGCTGCACAGGTCCGATGGCCACGTCTGCCCCTTTCTACTCGGTGCGCTCGCGGCCCCTACCCGCGTTGCGCCGTGCCGTCACTGTGCCGCGGGAAGCGGACCATGCCATCACCCGCACCGGGTGAATCGCGGCAGTCCCGGCCATCGGTGCACGATCAAGGCGTGCACAATCCACAGGTCGACCACGACGCAGCGGCCATTATGCGCGCCTGGTTCTCGGTCGGAATGGGTGCAGCTCGTCGGGCCCTGGCTGGATGACCCCCCAGGTCGACTCGGGTACCTCGTTCCATGCCCCTGCCAGGTCGCCCAACGGCTCTGAAACGACCAGCCGAGTCTCCTCGCTGAGTCCGGCAAGGACAGAATTCTCCGGATGCAGTGCCTGCAACTGGCGAGTGTCGGTGCTGAAGAACAGCGACCGCGACCGGCCCTCGCTGGAGTAGCGGAACGCCCAGATCCGCTCACCGTCTGTGGTCGCCACGGTCATCTGCACGGGGTGCTCGACACCGCGGTTCCGTCCGACGTCCTCGATCAACCCCACGGCCCGCTCTACGGCAGCTGGTGGGTCGTCTTCAAGTCCGTAGGTGAGTGCCAGGTGGAAGAAGACCTCGGTATCCGTTGAGCCCTCGATCTCTGGGTAGAGCGTCGGGTCCACCTCGAGCACCAGGTCGCGCTTGACCCGGGCGAAGTCGCCGAGGAAACCGTTGTGCATCCAGAGCCAGCGACCGTGGCGGAACGGGTGGCAGTTGGTCTGCTGGACGGCGCTGCCGGTCGAGGCGCGGATGTGGGCGAACAGCAGCGGTGCCGTCACGTGCCCCGCGAGCTCACGCAGGTTGCGCTCGTTCCACGCCGGCTCGACACTGTGGAACACGGCCGGCGTGCCGCCAATGCCATACCAGCCAAGGCCGAAGCCGTCCCCGTTGGTTGTCTCCGCACCCATCCGTGAGTGCAGGCTCTGGTCGATGAGCGAATGGGCGGGCTTGTAGAGCAGCTCGTCGAGCAGAACCGGCTGTCCGAAGTAGGCGAGCCATCGACACATGACATCCTCCCGAGATCCCCAGACTGGCTAATGGTCTCTTGTCGATCACGTTCACCACCCTGGCCTAGGGGTCACCAGGCGCACCAGCCTCGTGAACCACTGGGAAGCTGTCCGACCAGCTATGCGGCATCCAACGCAGGTGCCGCGCTCGCCTCGAGCAACGGCGCGCGGGCGGCGATCTGGTCGGCGACGTATTCGGCGTCCCGTCCGACCCCGGGTAAGACATCGGATGTCGCCGCGTACTGGAATTGCAGGCCGACGAAGTACAGGCCGGGCTGGTCGGGCACGACTCCCCGTCGATGCACTGGACGTCCGTCGTGAGTGCGCGACACCTCGAGCGCGATCTCGGCTCCGGAGTTGCCCGCACCGACGACCAGGGCCGGACCCTCTCGTAGCTGAGTCGGGCTGCGGTACTCGCACGAGTGCAGCTGCGCGATGCCCTGGTCGAGTTCAGCAGCGAACTCGGGTACTCGCGGGCTGCGGTGGGAACCGGAGGGGACCACGACGTTGTCGGCCTCGAACCGGCCGTTGGCGGACGTGACGACGAACTGGTTCCCATCCCGGTGGACGTCGTCAACGGCAACGCCGGTGCTCACCGGCAGGTCGAACCGCGTCGCGTAAGCCTGGATATAGTCGGCCATCTCGTCCTTGGTAGGGAAGGACAGCGTGGGAGCGGAGAGTCGCCAGCTCGGCAGTCCGCTGTAGCGAGCTGGAGTGAACAGGCGAAGCGAGTCCCACCGGTTCCGCCAGGCGTCGCCGATCCGCTGGTTCGCGTCCAAGATCACGAACGGACGGCCGCGCTTTCGCAGGTGGTATCCCGTGGCGAGCCCAGCCTGACCGCCGCCGATGATCACCGTCTCGACCCGCTCCGCTGCGCCGTTCCCGTTCATGGTCCACTCCCGTTCATCGGTATGACTCGACGCTAGGAGGCGACCAGAACCGGCGCGTCGGGAGAATCAACCAACTCGATGTCCCCAGCAGCCGTGGGTAATTCTGTGTAGCCGCGCCGGCCGGCCAGTTCATACCGCAGGTACCAGACGAGCATCAGAGCCGTCGCGACCAGGTAGAACGTGTGCAATGCCCAGATCGGTCCGGGCGGCAGGTGGAAGACGTAGACGGAGTGAATGACGTTGCCGACATTGCTCAAGGCGATGTTGCCCAGGCTGTACGAGCTCAGGTCCTTGCTCCGGGCCGCTTTCACCAGCATGGGCAGCAGGCTGGACGCGAAGATCAGGGTCGACATGGTCCCGGCCAGTACAGGGAAGCCGACGTCCACGGCGGCCTCCCCTGTCGTCTGACGATTGGTCTCTGTCGATGACGTTAGAAGTCGCGCGTGGATCAGAACATCGGGAAAGTTCCCCATTTCTGGGCTCGGAACCGATGGGTCGTTCGGTGGAGTCGGCGGTCTATGCCAGGTCGTGCTCGCTATCCACGGTGCCGGTACCTCGCGGACGAGATCGCCGTTTCCCGACTGATCTGGCCGCCATCGCGGCCATCTCGGACGCGAGGTGCGTCGGGCACCATGGACGAGTGACGGATACCCGCCAGCACGACGATGCGACGTGGCGGACGTGGGTGCATGCGCTGGTCGTGCACTCCTCGCAGCCGAAGCTGCTGACACCGCTACCGGAGTTCGAGTTGCCCGGCTCATTGTGGGTCGGCCAGCCCGGTCCCCTCGTCGCTGCGTTGCGTGAGCGCACCGGCTTGGACGTGGACCTGCTCCGCTCGGTTCATGAAGATGTGGACGAGTCAGCGCACACGAAATTCGTCACCGTCGTCTTCGCCGCTCGACCCGGCGTCGAGCTATCGGACTCGATGGCATGGACGAGCGCTGCCGACGTCGGTTCGTTATCCGCCGGACAGGCTGACGTGGCGGAACTGGCCATTCGGATCCTTGCCGATCTTGCGGCCGGTGTGACGAACAAGCGCATGCCTTGGACCGATCGCGGCTGGCACCTCGAGGCGGAGGACTGGCTGCGCGCGTCGTGCAGCCACGCCGGCACGCCGGTAACCGGCGCGATCGAGCCGGTTCTCAGCTGGGAACTGTCCTGCGTGCTGCGAGCGCAGACTACTGACGGGCCGGTGTACCTCAAGGTGGCGCTCGACACCCCGTTGTTCGCCAACGAAGGCCTGGTCGTGGCTGAACTCGACGCGCTCTTCCCCGGCACGGTCCCGAAGCCGGTGGCCGTCGACCGGGATCGACGTTTCCTGGCCCTGCGGGATGCCGGGCCGGTGGTCGGCTGGCAAGCACCGATCGACAGTCGCGAGGAATTCGTGCGAGCGGCGGCTCAGCTGCACATCCGGTCAGCGCCGCACATCGATCGGCTGCTGGCGGCGGGCTGCCTCGACCGGCGGTTGGATTGGCTGGCCGATCAGTCGACCGGCTGGCTGGCCCGGGTCGATCTGTCCCGTTGGCTGTCTGCCGACGAGATCGCGGTCCGTCCGGGCCCGGCTGCGAGACGCCTACCTGGCCGAATGGAGCGGGTTCGCATCCGGCGACAAACTGCGTCACGCCTGGCAGCTCGCGCAGCCATTGACCGCCCTCAACCACGCGATCAGCTACGTGTCACTGTGGTCCGCCCTCGATCCCCAGGCTGCTGATCGGGAGTTCGGCGGGTCCGCCGCGCGCTGGCTGCACTCGTTGGTCGACGCGTTGCGCGGTGACGAATGAGGCATCTGCACGCGCATCTGCCGCGCGCAAACCGCGTCGGCACGGCAAGATGGCCCGATGGGCACTGGTCCGGGGGGCGACGTCGACGTGCGGTCCTTCCGCCGCAGCGATCGACAGCAGGTGACCGCGCTCGTGAACGCCCACGTCGCGGCGGTGATCCCGGGCATCTCCTTGTCCGTTGCGGCGGTGATGAACAGCCTCGGCCGCGATCCGGGCGAATACATCGTCGACCCATGGGTGGTCGAGCGAGTCACGCTCGTCGCCGAGCAACGGCAGCGAATCGTCGCTGCTGCGCATTTACTGCGCTACGGCTCTGACGACCGGGTCGACGAGAGCTACCGCGACGCGGGCGAGATCCGCTGGCTGCTGTGTTGGCCGCCGGTGCCACGCTGGCCGGACACCGCGCCAGTGGGAGACCAGCTCGCCAGGGCCTGCCTTGCGCAGTTCGACCGCTGGGAAGTTCGCCGTCGGTATGCCGACGGGACGCTGCCGATTCCGGCCGTCTACGGGGTGCCCGAACAGTGGCCACACATCCGTGAGATCTACGAACGCGCGGGCTTCAAACACGACGGCCGGACGGAGATCGTCTTCGTTGTCGCTGTCGGAAACGTACCCCGCTGGCGACCGTCGCTGACCGGTCTGAACATCCGCCGGACGCTGGGCGTCAACGGCACCCGGATCTGGGCGCTGGCCGGCGACACGACGGTGCTGGGCTTCATCGAAGTGGACACGAACCTGGGCGAAGCCAACCGGGCCGCTGGCATCGCCTCGTGGGCCGACATCGGAAACCTGCAGGTCGTCGAGGCACATCGAGGGCAGGGCATCGGAAGCTGGCTGATCGCGGAGGCGGCCGGGTGGCTCGAACTGGCCGGTATCAGCCGGCTGCTCGACTACGCCAGCCCGGACGACACCGCTTGCGTGGCGTTCCTCGAGCGGGTCGGTTTCCGCGAGCTGACCAGGACGATTCGCGGCCTGGAGATCCCCTGACCGCAGGAATATGGCCGTGCCAGCGCTGAGCCGTCCTCGTCACCTCGCGCTCTGCGACGGGTACGGATCGTTCTCCGAACCACTCGAGCGGGCGTTCCCCGGCTCCGGACACGCCGGGCCATGGCTGCTGCATGTTCACTGTCATGTGCTCGTCATCGGCAGCCGAGTGGTGCTCGTCGACGCCGGTACCGGCCCACCGTGGGCGCCGGCGGCGTCGTGGTTCTCGAACTCCGGCATGCTGCCGGCTGAGCTGGACCGGGTCGGGCTGCGCACCACCGACGTCACCGACGTCGTGCTGACCCACCTCCACGTCGACCATGTCGGCTGGATCGTGCACGGAGACTCCAGCGACCCGACGCCGACCTTCCCGAACGCGCGCCACCTCGTCCAGCGCATCGAGCTGGCCGTCCTGTCCGGCGGAAGCACCGCCCAGCGCGGCCTGTTCGCGAGCCACGTCCAGCCGCTGTCCGACGGCGGACTGCTCGACCCCGTCGACGGCGCCGCTGACGTACTGCCGGGAGTCGCCCTAGTGCCTGCTCCGGGCCACACCCCGGGCCACCAGTGCGTAGCCGTGGATCTGGGCGACGAGACGCTGCTGATCAGTGGGGATACCTTCGTCCACCCGATGCAGGTCAGCGACCGAGCCAGGCAGTACATCTACGAGAGCGATCCTTCCCAAGCCGCGCGGAGCCGGGACGCAGTCCTCGCCAGAGCGGCCACCGAGCGAACACTGCTCGCCCCCGCGCACTTCGCCGCCACAGTCGCGATGCTGGAGATCACGTCCACCGGCGCCCGTCTCGTGCCGCGCGAGACCTGTGGGCACGGCACCGAGCAGCCATGAGGGGTCGGCTGGCCGCGATCTGACAGCATCGCGGCATGCCCGAGGGCGACACGGTCTTTCTTGCCGCTCGGCGGCTGCGGCAGGCGCTTGCGGGCCGGCGGCTGACACGAACCGATTTCCGGGTGCCGCGATATGCCACGACCGACCTGACCGGGCGATCGGTCGAGGAGGTGACATCGCGGGGTAAGCACCTGCTGATTCGGGTCGAGCCCGATGTCACCATCCACACGCACTTCCGCATGGACGGAACCTGGCGGACGTTCCGCGCCGGCCGACCGTGGCGTGGCGGGCCTGGGTGGCAGATCCGGATCGTGCTCAATAACGCCGAGTACGACGCAGTCGGATACCGGATCCCCGTCATCAATGTGGTGTCGCGCACGGAGGAGAGCGGTTTGGTCGGTCACCTCGGCCCGGATCTGCTGGGGCCGGATTGGGACGCCGACGAAGCAGTCCGGCGCTTGGCCGGCGATCCCGACCGCGAGATCGGGGAGGCATTGCTCGACCAGCGCAACCTGGCTGGCATCGGCAACCTGTACAAGACCGAACTGTGCTTCCTGCGCGGAGTCTCGCCCGTGGACGCCCGTCCGCGATGCGGGCGAGTTGGGTTCCTGGGTCGATCTCGCTCACCGTCTCCTGACCGCCAACATCGGCGGTTACGCCCAATCGACGACAGGTGATACCCATCCGGCGCGCAGGAACTGGGTGTACGGTCGCCGGAGCTGTCTGCGCTGCGGCGGGCCCATCAGGCGCGCGGAGCAGGGGGTCGCCCCGTGGGAGCGGGCGAGCTCCTGGTGTCCACATTGTCAGCCCGGGCCAGGTCCCGGATCCGGGTCTCCGATCGGCCCCGGCCGTTCCTGATCTCCGGGCTCGATCGGATCAGATGTCGACCGTACCCTCGATGTAGGTGCGCGTCGGTCCGCCTACCCAGACCGTTCCGTCGGCGTCTTGGTCGATCCGCGGACGACCGGTTCGGCCGAGCCGGATGCCCTGGCTGGCCACGTATGGGGCGGTCACACGACCGGTCGAGATCAGCCATTGAGCGACGGCGGCGTGCAGGCTGCCGGTGACAGGGTCCTCCTGCAGCCCGCCAAGCCCGTCGCTGAAGATCGCTCTGAGCTCGTACGCGTATTCCGAGCCTTCTGGATACCGGCCGACGACACCGATGTCGAGCCTGGCGCTGGACGTTGGTGCAGGCTCGAGCGCGATCACGGCGTCGGCGCTGTCGAGGACGACGACGACCCAGCCGGGGCCGTTGTCGGCCCATTCGGCGTCGATGATGTCCGAGCGATCGACGCGCAGGACGGCCGCGATCTGCTCGACGAGCGCGTCGTCAACCGGACCGCTGCGCAACAGCGGAGGAGCTGCGAAAGCGAGTGCGCCGTCGGTCCGTCGGATCCGCACCAGACCCAGGCCGCACTCCTGGACGATGACGTCCGCCTGTCGTGGCGCACCTCCTGCCCGCAGCCACGCATGACAACTCCCCAGCGTCGGGTGCCCGGCGAAGGGGAGCTCGTGCGGAAGCGTGAAGATGCGCACCCGGTAATCCGCGTCGGTTGTGGTTGGCGGCAGGAGGAACGTCGTCTCCGACAGATTCATCCACCGAGTGAACTGCTGCATCTGCTCGGTCGACAAACCCTCGGAATCAACCACGACCGCGAGCGGGTTGCCCGAGAGCGGGTCTGGGGAGAACACGTCGACCTGCTGGAACCGGCGGAGCATCGCACCATCGTCCCCGATACCGTCGGCGCGATGCTACGGCGAGCAAGGAGTGACGCATGAGTGGTGGCCTCGCTGGAGCCACGGAACCATCGAGAACCACAGATCGCACCTGGCTGGTCGCCATTGCCGCGGCCCTGTGGGGCACCGATGCGCTCTTCCGACTCCCGCTGGTCAGTGAGCTTCCCGCTGCGACGATCGTCTTGGCGGAGCACGTCATCCTGGTACTGGTGACGTTGCCTTGGCTGCCGCGGGCGTTTCGGGCCGCCTCGCGTGTCTGCCGGCCGGTCGACTGGTGGGCGCTGATCTTCATCGGAGCGGGGGCCTCAGCCACGGCGACCGTGCTGTTCACAATGGCCTTCCGGTACGGCGACCCGATCACACCGGTTGCCCTGCAGAAGATCCAACCGCTGTTGGCGGCGGGCGCAGCATGCCTCTTCCTCGGTGAGCGACTGCGGCCGAAGTACGGGCTGTTCATGATCGCCGCCATCGCCAGTGCATGGCTGCTGTCGTTCCAGGATCCGTTCGACGTGACGGTCGCCGGACTGTCCGCCGCCATGCTCGCGCTCGGCGCCGCGGCATTGTGGGCGGGCGGGACGGTGGCTGGCCGCCAGGTCAGCCTGCGGCTGGACTTCACCAGCATCACGGTGCTCCGGTTCGCCATCGGTCTGCCGGCGGCGTTGGTCGTTGTCATCGCAACCGGAGCGCCGCTTTTTCCCGCGGCGGGAGATGTTCCTGGCCTGATCGGGCTGGCCCTCGTTCCCGGGCTCGCCGCGCTGATGCTCTATTACCGCGGCCTGCACAGCACTCCCGCCGCCCGCGCGACGATTGCGGAGCTGGCGTTTCCGATCACGGCGGCCGTCGTCGGCATCACCGTCCTCGAACGCCTCGCTCACCTGGTCACAGTGGGCCGGACTGGTCCTGCTCCTGACCACCGTGGTGGCGTTCGCTCGGCACGAACAGCGCGCCGAGCAGACGGCCGTCATCCCACCGGCCGAGCCCGTTGCGCGCGTGGGCTAGGCGAAGGCCGGCATCACCTCGTCGTGGATGAGCTGAAGCTGCTCGTTCACCGAGGCGACGTTGTCCAGGTCGCGGCCCATCAACGCCTTGACCAGCGCGGCGTCGGTGATGGCGAAGATCAGGTGGTTGACGCCTGCGTCGACGATCTCGCTGCGGAGCTTGGCCACGCACTCCTCCGGCGTACCGGCCACTGACAGCCGCTCGGCGATCTCGGGCGGGGTGAGCTCGATGGCGCCGGCGAGGTCACCCTTGCCGAGCGCGTCGATGATCGGTTGCAGATCTTGCCGGTTCACGCCGTTGCGCTCGAGCTGCTCCTCCGGCATGGACGACGCGTAGAGCCCCACCATGCTGCGGGCGGCCTCCTTCGCCGCGGCAGAGTCCGGGCCGACCGCGAACACGATCCACGCGCCGATGTCGAGGGACTGCCAGTCGCGGCCGGCCTTCTCGGCACCCTGCTTGACGTTCTCGACCAGGTAGTCGTAGGCCTCACGGGTGTAGCTGAGGGCGTGGTGGACGCCGTCGGAGATCTCGCCGGCCACCTGGAACGACCGAGGGCCGCGCATGGCGCCGAGTAGCAGCGGCAGCCGTTTCTGAACCGGGCGGGCGAACGTGAACAGCCCGTTGTATTTGTAGAACTCGCCGTCGAAGGTGATGGCTCCCCTCGTCGAGGAGCGTCCGGATCACGTTGTGCGCTTCGATCGTCCGGGACAGCGGACGGGTCTGCGCCCAGTCGATGTGGTACTGCGCGAGCAGACCGAAGTTGCCGCACGAGATGACGCACTCGGCGCGCCCGCCGGTGAGCTCGTCGAGCGTGGCCACCGCCTGGGTGATGAGCGTCGGCTCGCGGAGCACGACGCCGGACAGGCTGGGGCCGAACCGGATGGTCTTGGTCTTGTCTGCGGCAGCGGCGAACAGCAGCCACATGTCCTTGTGCCAGGTCTCGTCCGCGGCGTAACAGCCGTAGAAACCGAGCTCGTCCGCCTTCTTGATGGACTCCATCGAGTCGGCGAGCGGGTAGTCGGGGAGCATCACGTAGCTGAACCTCATGCGGGCCTCACTCCCTCGTCATCGAGTTGATCTGGCTGCTGCGGACTCGGCCAGCAGCTCCTCACCGGAGAGCACCGCGTCCGCCCAATGGGCGTGCATCCAGTCCAGGTGGTCCCATCGTCCGTCGACGATCCGTTTGGTCTCCCACGCCGGGAACTCGTGCTGGCGTATGTGTTCCTGCATGAGCGCGGGATCCACCTCGTAGACGTGCTCGAAGCGCTTGACCACGGTGTCGTTGACCCGCTCGGGCTCCGGCGGCTGCTGCGCCGACAGCCGGAAACCGATCACGATCCGTCACCCCCCTCGTACGCCTGGTCGAGCAAGTACTTGCCCGGGTTCATGATGTTGTTGGGGTCGAGCGCACGCTTGACCTTCTTCATGACCTCGAAGCCGCCGCCCATTTCCTGCGGCACCAGGTCGACTTCGCCTTCGCGGCACGAGCCGTGGCAGGCGCTGATGGACCCGCCGTACGCGAGCGCTACGGCGGCGATATCCCGTTTCGCCTCGACCCACGCCGCCCACGACTCGTCGTCGAGCTCCTGCTCCCAGATCCCGACGTCGATCTCGGTCAGGTAGTCGCCCCACGGTTTGAACGCGCCGTTGGTGTAGGCGAACATCCCCCAGTCGTCGAAGATCGGGTAGCGGTCGGCCAGCCTGGCGACGATGTCGTGCCACTCCTGCCGGACGCTGGGGGAGCGCCGTCCAGTTGATCGACGCGTCCTCGCAGTGCCAGCTCATCGGCACGACCTGCCCATTGCGGAGCCGGCCGTGCAGAGGCGTGGCGTAGCGGTCGTGCCGCGATGCCCAGTCCCCTTGGGAGATCTCGTCGCCCAAGTAGTTGCCGCCACTCTCCTGCCCGATTCGGAGCAGGCGCTTCGCGGCCGGGCGGACCTCGTCCGTCGTGCCGTACATGGCTGTGGCCACGACGCATCTCACCGAGTCCGGTTGCGGGATGTAGGCCTCGTCGTCGCGACGGAGGTACGCCAGCTTCCACTCGTCGAACAGGACGACCCCGGCCAGGGTGGCGAGCCCGGACCGAGCCAGGGCACCGGTCGAGCGCCAGGCGGTCTCGTAGTCCGGGTAGGAGAAGAACGCCGCGAACTCGGTTTCCGGGCGCGGAACCAGCTCGAGCGTGGCCTCGGTGACGATGCCCAGGGTGCCCTGATGGCCCATGAACAGGTGCTTGAGCTGGTACCCGCTGGAGGACTTGCGCACCTTGCGGCCACCGCCGTCCCCCACCCGGATCAGCTCGCCGGTGGGGAGCACGATCTGGAAACTGATGACCAGGTCTCGGGTATGGCCATAGCGTCCGCCGATCAGCGACCAGCCGCTGGTGCCGATCCGGCCGCCGACCAGCGAGCACGGATAAGACGCCGGGTCGTCCGGGTAGATCACGCCGTGCGGGCGCAGCTCTTCGTTGAGCTTGAGCATGTTGATGCCCGGCTGCACGGTCACGGCGCGGTCCTCGAGATCGATCTCGAGGATCTTGTTCATCAGTTTGACGTCCACAAGGATGCCGTGCCGAAGCGGCACGGCACCGTCGGTGAGGCCGGTGCCGCCGGCTCTGGGGACGACCGGGATCCGATGGCGGTTGGCGAGCTTGACCACCTCGGCGATCTGCTCGGCGCTCGTCGGGAGAACGACGACGTCGGGGATGTGGTCGGCCCACCGATGCACCGGGAATGGCGCCGGCACGCGGGCTCGGTTGACGCGAGCGGACCTGTCTGCGAAGACGTGATCCGTCCCGCAGATCTGGACGAGCTCGTCGATGACCGGATCCGTGACCAACGTGGCGGTCATCGGGCCGGCTCCGAGCTGTCCGCGGCGCCTTCGTCGACGAGTCCGGCCGCCTGGGCGACCAACTCGAGCAGGTCCATGACCTCGATGGGGTCGTCACGATTGCCGCCCTGCTCGGAGAGCGGCCGCTCGGACCATACGCACGCGCTGACGAGGGTGTCGACACCCAGGTCGGCGGCTCGTTCGATCCGGCGTCGGCTGATCTCTGCGGTCAGGTCAGGTCGTTCGATGCCCAGCCCGGCGCCAGCCCCCGAACAATACGACCACTGCGTGACATGGTCGACGTCGTTGAAGGTGAGGCCGGGGATCGCCCGAAGCACCTCGCGCGGAGACTCGTGAATGCCCTTGCGCTTGTTGAGCCGGCATGCGTCGTGGTAGGTGACGACCCGCTCGACGGGCTGGGTGAGCGCCAGCCTCCCGTCGCGGATCAGCTCGGCGACGAGATCGACCATCAGCACGATCTCGACGTCGTAGTCATCGCCGAAGTAGCTCGGGTAGTCCTCGGTGAACGAGATGTAGTCGTGCGGGTCGAAGACGATGACCCGCTTGGCCCCCACCGCACGCCAGTCGTCGACGTTGTGCTGGGCGAACTCTCGGGCCCGGTCCGGGTACCCCATCTCTGCTGCCGGGCCACCACAACACCACTGCTCGCGCATGAGCCCGAACTCGACGCCTGCAAGCTGCAGGATTCGAGCCGCCGCTCGCGGTACCGACGTCCGGTGGAACGCTCCCTCGCAGTCGCAGAAGAGGATGGTTTCTCCTCCCACCGGGACGTCCAAGCCGTCGGCCCAGTTGCGGACGTTCTCCTGGCTGACCGGCACCTCACCCAGCACCGGTTCGGACTTCTGCCGGGCCGTCTCCTCGACCCAGCGTTGCCAGTTGGGCTGGTGGATGCCGGAGTCGACGGCCAGGGCGCGCATCGCCCGAACGAGCTGGACCGTCCTCGTACGGAACCGGTAGAAGTCCCCGGTGAACAGCGTGTTGGGGCAGCGGAGCTCGCACGCGCCGCACTGGGTGCAATGGACGTAGTCGCGGGCGACGTCCTCGATCGACAGCAGCCCCTTCTCCATGGCGACGACGTTCGCGTGGAAGGCGGTCGGGGAATGGACCTCGTTGCGGGTCACCTGCATCACCGGGCAGACCTCGCGGCAGAACTTGTGGCCCGAGCTGTAGCAGTTGTAGGCCGCGTTGCGCCATTGCTCGACGAACTCGACTGTCGCTTCGCCGTTCCCCCGTGAACCGTCCGCCGGGACTTGCGCCGTACCGTCTGCGCGTTCGGTCGAAGGCATCAGCGGTCCTCCCTGGTCGCCTCCCTCATGCTGCCCTTGGCCGCGGTGGCCGTAAAGGGCCTGCAACTATTGGCGATCCGCCAGGGCCACCGCGTAGGCCCGCACTGAGCACGTCCAGCCCTTGACCGGACCGACCGTCGGAGGAGAGGTTACGCAGCATGAACTGGACGCTCGAAGTCGTCGTGGTCCCGGTGTCGGACGTGGACCGGGCCAAGGCCTTCTACTCCGATCAGCTCGGCTTCAACGTCGACCACGACACGAAGATCGGGGACGGAAACCGCGTGGTTCAGCTGACGCCGCCGGGGTCCGGCTGCTCGGTCGTGATCGGTGCGGGTGTCGTTCCGGATATGCCGCCCGGTTCGCTCAAGGGCCTGCAGCTCGTCGTCTCGGACATCTACGCCGCCCGTGCCCAGCTCGTCGAACGGGGTGTGGACGTGAGTGAGGTCCAGGTTCTGGGAGAGAACCCGAGCCCTACTCCCAACGCCCTGGACAACGTCGGGTTCATCTTCTTCAGTGATCCAGACGGAAACAGCTGGGCCGTGCAACAGATTTCGGCCCGCGCGTCGTCGACCCCCTGACGTGGAGTCGGTGCGTCAGGCGCCAGTCGCATTGACGTACAAGGCGTAGATCGACTGGCTCGCGGCCATGAACAGCCGGTTGCCCGCGGCCCCGCCGAAGCACAAGTTGGCGCAGATCTCTGGCAGAACGATCTGACCGATCCGAGTGCCGTCCGCGGTGAAGACATGGACGCCATCGTGACCTTCACCGCCGCTGCAGGCGGCCCACAGGTTGCCGCTGCCAGTCGCGGCCGGCCTTCTCGGCACCCTGCCTGACGTTGTCGACCAGGTAGTCGTAGGCCTCGCGGGTGTAGCTGAGGGCGTGGTGAACACCGTCGGAGATCTCGCCGGCGACCTGGAACGACCGAGGACCGCGCATGGCGCCGAGTAGCAGAGGCAGCCGTTTCTGAACCGGGCGGCCGAACGTGAACAGCCCGTTGTATTTGTAAACTCGCCGTCAAAGGTGATGGCCCCCTCGTCCAGGAGCGTCCCGATCACGTTGTGCGCTTCGATCGTCCGGGACAGCGGACGGGTCTGTGCCAGTCGATGCCGTACTGCGCGAGCAGACCGAAGTTGCCGCACGAGATGACGCACTCCGCTCGCCCGTTGGTGAGCTCGTCGAGCGTGCCCACTGCCTGGGTGATGAGCGTCGGCTCGCGGAGTACGACGCCGGACAGGCTGGGGCCGAACCGAATGGTCTTGGTCTTGTCTGCGGCAGCGGCGAACAGCAGCCACATGTCCTTCCACCAGGTTTCGTCCGCGGCATAACAGCCGTAGAAACCGAGCTCGTCCGCCTTCTTGATGGACTCCATCGAGTCGGCGAGCGGGTAGGCGGGGATCATCAAGTAGCTGAACCTCATGCGGGCCTCATTCCCTCGTCATCGAGTTGTCTGACTGCGCCGACTCCTCCAGGAGCTCTTCTCCGGAGAGCACGGCTTCCGCCAGTGGGCGTGCATCCAGTCCAGGTGGTCCCATCGTCCGTCGACGATCCGTTTGGTCTCCCACGCCGGGAACTCGTGCTGGCGAATGTGTTCTTGCATGAGTGCGGGATCCACCTCGTAGACGTGTTCCAGGCGCTTGACCACGGTGTCGTTGACCCGCTCCGGCTCCGGTGGCTGCTGCGCCGACAGCCGGAAACCGATCACGATTGGTCACCCCCCTCGTAGGCCTGGTCGAGCAGGTACTTGCCCGGGTTCATGATGTTGTTGGGGTCGAGCGCGCGCTTGACCTTCTTCATGACCTCGAAGCCGCCGCCCAACTCCTGCGGCACCAGGTCGACCTCGCCTTCCCGGCAGGAGCCGTGGCAGGCGCTGATGGATCCGCCGTAGGCGAGCGCACCGCGGCGATATCCCGTTTCGCCTCGACCCATGCGGCCCACGACTCGTCGTCGAGCTCCTGCTCCCAGATGCCGACGTCGATCTCGGTGAGGTAGTCACCCCACGGTTTGAACGCGCCGTTGGTGTAGGCGAACATCCCCAGTCGTCGAAGATCGGGTAGCGGTCGGCCAGCCTGGCGACGATGTCATGCCACTCCTGCCTGACGCTGGGGAGTGCCGTCCAGTTGATCGACGCGTCCTCGCAGTGCCAGCTCATCGGCACGACCTGCCCATTGCGGAGCCGGCCGTGCAGGGGCGTGGCGTAGCGGTCGTGCCGCGATGCCCAGTCCCCTTGGGAGATCTCGTCGCCCAAGTAGTTGCCGCCAGACTCCTGGCCGATTCGGAGCAGGCGTTTCGCGGCTGGGCGGACCTCGTCCGTCGTGCCGTACATTGCTGTGGCCACGACACATCTCACCGAGTCCGGTTGTGGGATGTAGGCCTCGTCGTCGCGACGGAGGTAGGCCAGCTTCCACTCGTCGAAGAGGACGACGCCGGCGAGGGTAGCGAGCCCGGAACGAGCCAGCGCACCGGTCGAGCGCCACGCGGTCTCGTAGTCCGGGTAGGAGAAGAACGCCGCGAACTCCGTCTCCGGGCGCGGAACCAGCTCGAGCGTGGCCTCGGTGACGATGCCCAGCGTTCCCTGATGGCCCATGAACAGGTGCTTGAGCTGGTAGCCGCTGGAGGACTTGCGGACCTTGCGGCCACCTCCGTCCCCCACCCGGATCAGCTCGCCGGTGGGGAGCACGATCTGGAAACTGATGACCAGGTCTCGGGTATGGCCGTAGCGTCCGCCGATCAGCGACCAGCCGCTGGTGCCGATTCGGCCGCCGACCAGAGAGCACGGATAAGAGGCCGGGTCGTCCGGGTAGATCACGCCATAGGGACGCAGCTCTTCGTTGAGCTTGAGCATGTTGATGCCCGGCTGCACGGTCACCGCGCGGTCCTCGAGATCGATCTCGAGGATCTTGTTCATCAGTTTGACGTCGACAAGGATGCCGTGCCGAAGCGGCACGGCACCGTCGGTGAGCCCAGTCCCCCCAGCCCTCGGCACGACGGGAATCCGGTGCCGGTTGGCGAGCATGACGACCTTGGAGATCTGCTCGGCGCTCGTCGGGAGAACGACGACGTCGGGTAGCGCTCCGCCCATCTGTGCACCGGGAACGGTGCGGGACGCGGGCCCGGTTGACGCGGGCGGACCTGTCTGCGAACACGTGTCCGCACCGCAGATCTGGACGAGCTCCTCGATACCGGGTCGGTAACCAGCGTGGCGGTCATCGGGCCGGCCCAAGCGATCGCCGGCGCTGTCGAAGCCGGCCGCCTGGGCCACCAGCTCCATCAGGTCCAGGACCTCAATGGGCTCCTCCGATTCCCGCCTTGCTCGGAGAGCGGACGTTCGGACCATACACACGCGCTGACGAGCGTGTCGACGCCGAGGCCCGCGGCCTGTTCAACCCGACGCCGGCTGATCTCCGCGGTGAGGTCCGGACGCTCTATGCCCAGTCCGCCACCTGCACCAGAGCAGTAGGACCACTGGGTGACATGGTCGACGTCTTTGAAGGTGAGGCCCGGGATCGCCCGCAGCACGTCACGGGGCGCCTCGTGGATACCCTTGCCTTGTTGAGCCGGCAGGCGTCGTGGTAGGTGACGACCCGATCGACCGGGTGCGTCAGCACCAACCGGCCATCGCGGATCAGCTCGGCGACGAGGTCGACGAGGAGCACGATCTCGACGTCGTAGTCATCGCCGAAGTAGCGGGATAGTCCTCGGTGAAGGAGATGTAGTCATGCGGATCGAAGACGATGATCCGCCTGGCTCCAACAGCCCGCCAGTCGTCGACGTTGTGCTGGGCGAACTCCCGAGCCCGGTCTGCGTACCCCATCTCCGCCGCCGGGCCGCCGCAGCACCACTGCTCGCGCATCAGCCCGAACTCGACCCCCGCGATCTGGAGAATGCGAGCGGCTGCCCTCGGCACCGAGGTTCGGTGGAACGACCCTCGCAGTCACAGAAGAGGATCGTCTCGCCACCCTCCGGGATGTCCAGGCCGTCGGCCCAGTCGCGCACGTTCTCCTGACTGACGGGGACCTCCGAGCACCGGCTCGGACCTCTGCCGGGCGGTCTCCTCCACCCAGCGCTGCCAGTGCGGTTGGTGGATGCCCGAGTCGACGGCGAGCGCGCGCATCGCTCGCACGAGCTGAACCGTCCGCGTACAAACCGGTAGAAGTCTCCGGTGAAGAGAGTGTTGGGACAGCGGAGCTCGCACGCTCCGCATTGCGTGCAGTGGACGTAGTCGCGTGCCACGTCCTCGATCGACAACAGGCCCTGCTCCATTGCCACGACGTTGGCGTGGAAGGCCGTGGGGGAATGGACCTCGTCTCGGGTCACCTGCATCACGGGGCAGACCTCACGGCAGAACTTGTGGCCTGAGCTGTAGCAGTTGTATGCCGCGTTGCGCCATCGCTCGACGAACTCAGCCGTGCTGTGTCCATTCCCCCTGACGCGCCTGCCGGGTCTTGCGCCGCACCGTCGTGGTGTTCGGTCGAAGGCATCGGCGTCCTCCCTGGTCGCGTCCCTCATGCTGCTCCGCGCGGGGGAGGGCGTAAAGGGCCTGCAACTATTGGCGATCCGCCAGGGCCACCGCGTAGGCCCGCACTGAGCACGTCCAGCCCTTGACCGGACCGACCGTCGGAGGAGAGGTTACGCAGCATGAACTGGACGCTCGAAGTCGTCGTGGTCCCGGTGTCGGACGTGGACCGGGCCAAGGCCTTCTACTCCGATCAGCTCGGCTTCAACGTCGACCACGACACGAAGATCGGGGACGGAAACCGCGTGGTTCAGCTGACGCCGCCGGGGTCCGGCTGCTCGGTCGTGATCGGTGCGGGTGTCGTTCCGGATATGCCGCCCGGTTCGCTCAAGGGCCTGCAGCTCGTCGTCTCGGACATCTACGCCGCCCGTGCCCAGCTCGTCGAACGGGGTGTGGACGTGAGTGAGGTCCAGGTTCTGGGAGAGAACCCGAGCCCTACTCCCAACGCCCTGGACAACGTCGGGTTCATCTTCTTCAGTGATCCAGACGGAAACAGCTGGGCCGTGCAACAGATTTCGGCCCGCGCGTCGTCGACCCCCTGACGTGGAGTCGGTGCGTCAGGCGCCAGTCGCATTGACGTACAAGGCGTAGATCGACTGGCTCGCGGCCATGAACAGCCGGTTGCCCGCGGCCCCGCCGAAGCACAGGTTGGCGCAGATCTCTGGCAGAACGATCTGACCGATCCGAGTGCCGTCCGCGGTGAAGACATGGACGCCATCGTGACCTTCACCGCCGCTGCAGGCGGCCCACAGGTTGCCGTCGGA
>CAWFXV010000006.1:0-16035 GCA_963819885.1 uncultured Actinomycetota bacterium
GCGGCGTCGGTGATGGCGAAGATCAGGTGGTTGACGCCTGCGTCGACGATCTCGCTGCGGAGCTTGGCCACGCACTCCTCCGGCGTACCGGCAACTGATAGCTGCTCCGCGATCTCGGGCGGGGTCAGTTCGATGGCGCCCGCGAGGTCGCCCTTGCCGAGCGCGTCGTTGATCGGTTGCAGATCTTGCGGGTTCACGCCGTTGCGCTCGAGCTGCTCGTCTGGCATGGACGACGCGTAGAGCCCGACCATGCTGCGGGCGGCCTCCTTCGCCGCCGCGGAGTCCGGGCCAACCGCGAACACGATCCACGCACCGATGTCGAGGGACTGCCAGTCCCGGCCGGCCTTCTCGGCACCCTGCCGGACGTTGTCCACCAGGTAGTCGTACGCCTCGCGGGTGTAGCTGAGGGCGTGGTGGACGCCGTCGGAGATCTCGCCGGCCACCTGGAACGACCGGGGGCCGCGCATGGCGCCGAGCAGCAGCGGCAGCCGTTTCTGTACCGGGCGGGCGAACGTGAACAGCCCGGTGTATTTGAAGAACTCGCCGTCGAATGTGATGGCTCCCTCGTCGAGGAGCGTCCGGATTACCTTGTGCGCTTCGATCGTCCGGGACAGCGGACGGGTCTGCGCCCAGTCGATGTGGTACTGCGCGAGCAGACCGAAGTTGCCGCACGAGATGACGCACTCGGCCCGCCCGTCGGTGAGCTCGTCGAGCGTGGCCACCGCCTGGGTGATGAGCGTCGGCTCGCGGAGCACGACGCCGGACAGGCTCGGGCCGAAGCGGATCGTCTGGGTTTTGTCGGCGGCAGCGGCGAACAGCAGCCACATGTCCTTGTGCCAGGTCTCGTCCGCGGCATAGCAGCCGTAGAAACCGAGCTCGTCCGCCTTCTTGATGGACTCCATCGAGTCGGCGAGCGGGTAGTCCGGCAGCATCACGTAGCTGAACCTCATGCGGGCCTCACTCCCTCGTCATCGAGTTGATCTGGCTGCGCGGACTCGGCCAGCAGCTCCTCTCCGGAGAGCACCGCGTCCGCCCAATGGGCGTGCATCCAGTCCAGGTGGTCCCATCGTCCGTCGACGATCCGTTTGGTCTCCCACGCCGGGAACTCGTGCTGGCGAATGTGTTCTTGCATGAGCGCGGGATCCACCTCGTAGACGTGCTCGAAGCGCTTGACCACGGTGTCGTTGACCCGCTCGGGCTCCGGCGGCTGCTGCGCCGACAGCCGGAAACCGATCACGATCCGTCACCCCCCTCGTACGCCTGATCGAGCAAGTACTTGCCCGGGTTCATGATGTTGTTGGGGTCGAGCGCACGCTTGACCTTCTTCATGACCTCGAAGCCGCCGCCCATTTCCTGCGGCACCAGGTCGACCTCGCCTTCCCGGCACGAGCCGTGGCAGGCGCTGATGGACCCGCCGTACGCGAGCGCTACGGCGGCGATATCCCGTTTCGCCTCGACCCACGCCGCCCACGACTCGTCGTCGAGCTCCTGCTCCCAGATCCCGACGTCGATCTCGGTCAGGTAGTCGCCCCACGGTTTGAACGCGCCGTTGGTGTAGGCGAACATCCCCCAGTCGTCGAAGATCGGGTAGCGATCGGCCAGCCTGGCGACGATGTCGTGCCACTCCTCCCGGACGCGGGGGAGCGCGGTCCAGTTGATCGACGCGTCCTCGCAATGCCAGCTCATCGGCACGACCTGCCCATTGCGGAGCCGGCCGTGCAGAGGCGTGGCGTAGCGGTCGTGCCGCGATGCCCAGTCCCCTTGGGAGATCTCGTCGCCCAAGTAGTTGCCGCCACTCTCCTGGCCGATTCGGAGCAGGCGCTTCGCGGCCGGGCGGACCTCGTCCGTCGTGCCGTACATGGCTGTGGCCACGACGCATCTCACCGAGTCCGGTTGCGGGATGTAGGCCTCGTCGTCGCGACGGAGGTACGCCAGCTTCCACTCGTCGAACAGGACGACCCCGGCCAGGGTGGCGAGCCCGGACCGAGCCAGGGCACCGGTCGAGCGCCAGGCGGTCTCGTAGTCCGGGTAGGAGAAGAACGCCGCGAACTCGGTTTCCGGGCGCGGAACCAGCTCGAGCGTGGCCTCGGTGACGATGCCCAGGGTGCCCTGATGGCCCATGAACAGGTGCTTGAGCTGGTACCCGCTGGAGGACTTGCGCACCTTGCGGCCACCGCCGTCTCCCACCCGGATCAGCTCGCCGGTGGGGAGCACGATCTGGAAACTGATGACCAGGTCTCGGGTATGGCCATAGCGTCCGCCGATCAGCGACCAGCCGCTGGTGCCGATCCGGCCGCCGACCAGCGAGCACGGATAAGACGCCGGGTCGTCCGGGTAGATCACGCCGTGCGGGCGCAGCTCTTCGTTGAGCTTGAGCATGTTGATGCCCGGCTGCACGGTCACGGCGCGGTCCTCGAGATCGATCTCGAGGATCTTGTTCATCAGTTTGACGTCCACAAGGATGCCGTGCCGAAGCGGCACGGCACCGTCGGTGAGGCCGGTGCCGCCGGCTCTGGGGACGACCGGGATCCGATGGCGGTTGGCGAGCTTGACCACCTCGGCGATCTGCTCGGCGCTCGTCGGGAGAACGACGACGTCGGGGATGTGGTCGGCCCACCGATGCACCGGGAATGGCGCCGGCACGCGGGCTCGGTTGACGCGAGCGGACCTGTCTGCGAAGACGTGATCCGTCCCGCAGATCTGGCCGAGCTCGTCGATGACCGGATCCGTGACCAACGTGGCGGTCATCGGGCCGGCTCCGAGCTGTCCGCGGCGCCTTCGTCGACGAGTCCGGCCGCCTGGGCGACCAACTCGAGCAGGTCCATGACCTCGATGGGGTCGTCACGATTGCCGCCCTGCTCGGAGAGCGGCCGCTCGGACCATACGCACGCGCTGACGAGGGTGTCGACACCCAGGTCGGCGGCTCGTTCGATCCGGCGTCGGCTGATCTCTGCGGTCAGGTCAGGTCGTTCGATGCCCAGCCCGGCGCCAGCCCCCGAACAATACGACCACTGCGTGACATGGTCGACGTCGTTGAAGGTGAGGCCGGGGATCGCCCGAAGCACCTCGCGCGGAGACTCGTGAATGCCCTTGCGCTTGTTGAGCCGGCATGCGTCGTGGTAGGTGACGACCCGCTCGACGGGCTGGGTGAGCGCCAGCCTCCCGTCGCGGATCAGCTCGGCGACGAGATCGACCATCAGCACGATCTCGACGTCGTAGTCATCGCCGAAGTAGCTCGGGTAGTCCTCGGTGAACGAGATGTAGTCGTGCGGGTCGAAGACGATGACCCGCTTGGCCCCCACCGCACGCCAGTCGTCGACGTTGTGCTGGGCGAACTCTCGGGCCCGGTCCGGGTACCCCATCTCTGCTGCCGGGCCACCACAACACCACTGCTCGCGCATGAGCCCGAACTCGACGCCTGCAAGCTGCAGGATTCGAGCCGCCGCTCGCGGTACCGACGTCCGGTGGAACGCTCCCTCGCAGTCGCAGAAGAGGATGGTTTCTCCTCCCACCGGGACGTCCAAGCCGTCGGCCCAGTTGCGGACGTTCTCCTGGCTGACCGGCACCTCACCCAGCACCGGTTCGGACTTCTGCCGGGCCGTCTCCTCGACCCAGCGTTGCCAGTTGGGCTGGTGGATGCCGGAGTCGACGGCCAGGGCGCGCATCGCCCGAACGAGCTGGACCGTCCTCGTACGGAACCGGTAGAAGTCCCCGGTGAACAGCGTGTTGGGGCAGCGGAGCTCGCACGCGCCGCACTGGGTGCAATGGACGTAGTCGCGGGCGACGTCCTCGATCGACAGCAGCCCCTTCTCCATGGCGACGACGTTCGCGTGGAAGGCGGTCGGGGAATGGACCTCGTTGCGGGTCACCTGCATCACCGGGCAGACCTCGCGGCAGAACTTGTGGCCCGAGCTGTAGCAGTTGTAGGCCGCGTTGCGCCATTGCTCGACGAACTCGACTGTCGCTTCGCCGTTCCCCCGTGAACCGTCCGCCGGGACTTGCGCCGTACCGTCTGCGCGTTCGGTCGAAGGCATCAGCGGTCCTCCCTGGTCGCCTCCCTCATGCTGCCCTTGGCCGCGGTGGCCGTAAAGGGCCTGCAACTATTGGCGATCCGCCAGGGCCACCGCGTAGGCCCGCACTGAGCACGTCCAGCCCTTGACCGGACCGACCGTCGGAGGAGAGGTTACGCAGCATGAACTGGACGCTCGAAGTCGTCGTGGTCCCGGTGTCGGACGTGGACCGGGCCAAGGCCTTCTACTCCGATCAGCTCGGCTTCAACGTCGACCACGACACGAAGATCGGGGACGGAAACCGCGTGGTTCAGCTGACGCCGCCGGGGTCCGGCTGCTCGGTCGTGATCGGTGCGGGTGTCGTTCCGGATATGCCGCCCGGTTCGCTCAAGGGCCTGCAGCTCGTCGTCTCGGACATCTACGCCGCCCGTGCCCAGCTCGTCGAACGGGGTGTGGACGTGAGTGAGGTCCAGGTTCTGGGAGAGAACCCGAGCCCTACTCCCAACGCCCTGGACAACGTCGGGTTCATCTTCTTCAGTGATCCAGACGGAAACAGCTGGGCCGTGCAACAGATTTCGGCCCGCGCGTCGTCGACCCCCTGACGTGGAGTCGGTGCGTCAGGCGCCAGTCGCATTGACGTACAAGGCGTAGATCGACTGGCTCGCGGCCATGAACAGCCGGTTGCCCGCGGCCCCGCCGAAGCACAAGTTGGCGCAGATCTCTGGCAGAACGATCTGACCGATCCGAGTGCCGTCCGCGGTGAAGACATGGACGCCATCGTGACCTTCACCGCCGCTGCAGGCGGCCCACAGGTTGCCGTCGGAATCGCAGCGGATACCGTCCGCTCCGCCTGGGCTGATCTCAGTGAAGAGGTGCCCGTCGCCGACGGTGCCGTCGGCGATGTCGTAGACGTGGATGCGGCGGGGCGTCGACCCGGAGTCGACGACGTAGAGCAGAGACTCATCCGGTGAGAAACACAGGCCGTTGGGGCGATCGAGCTGCACGATGGCCGGCTCGGCAACGCCGTCATCCGGATCGAGCCGGTAGACCGCGGTGGGCAGTTCGAGGGCCGCCTCCCGGCCCTCGTAGTTCGACATGCTCCCGTAGCCGGGATCGGTGAACCACACCGATCCGTCCGATGCCACCACGACATCGTTGGGCGCGTTCAGCGGCTTCCCGTCGAAGCGGTCCACCAGCGTGGTAATCGAGCCGTCGTATTCGGTTCTCGTCACCCGGCGAGTGAGGTGCTCACACGAGATGAGCCGGCCCTGCCGATCTCGGGTGTGACCGTTGGCGTAGTTCGACGGGCTCCGGAAGACCGTGACGGCCTCGGTGACCTCGTCCCACCGGAGCATCCGGTCGTTCGGGATGTCGCTCCACACCAGACAGCGGTGATCACCGAACCAGACCGGCCCCTCGGCCCATCGACATCCAGTGGCGATCCGTTCGACGGCGGCGTTGCCGATTCGGTAGCGCTCGAACCGAGGATCGAGGACCTGGACCGCTGGATCCGGGTAGCGGACCGGCCCGTCGGGCCAGCGGGCTGGTCGCGGTGGGTGCTCCATGCTGATCTCCATCAGGGAGTTCGACGTCGGGCGCATAGTCCCAGACTCAGGGAGGTCTGATGGCCGAACGATCGCCAAGGTCGCGATTGTCACGGGTGCCGACAGCGGTATCGGGGCGGCGGTAGCGCTCCGACGCGTCCGGAGAGACGAAACACGTGCCCGGCTCCCGCGTCCTATCCTTCGCGGTAACGCGATACGCAGGGAGGACCCATGGCAGGGAAGGCCGATTTCACGACCGAAGAATGGGAAGGGCTGCAGAAGGGCGTGACCGGGGCGGCGATGTTGGTCTCGCTCGCCGACCGGGGGTTCTTCGACACGTTCAAGGAGGTGGGCGCCCTCGCCAAGCATCTCGCCGATGCGCGAACCAAGAGCACGAGTCCACTCGTGAAAGAGGTCGCTGAGGTACGCGGCACCGGCTTCGGGTTCACGTCGTCACCGCAGGAGGTCGAGACCGAAACGGTCCAGGCCTTGCGCTCGTCGATGAGCACGCTGGAGGCCAAGGCGCCCGACGATGCGCAGCCTTACCGGGATTTCGTCCTCAACGTCGCCCAGTCCGTTGCAGTGGCCGCAGATGAAACCGCCACAGCGGAGAGCGACGCAATCGACAAGATCAAGGCGGCTCTCGGAGCGTCCTGAGTCACTCGCCCTTCGCCAGGTTCGCGGCCCGGGCGTTGAGGTAGCGCTGCTGCGGGACGCTGGCGGTCCGCCGAGCGGCATTCTCATACGATTCGCGCGCGGCGCGGTAGTCGCCCGCCATCTCGAACAGGTGAGCGCGAACCGCATACAACCGATGATCGTCGGCGATCCGCTCGTCGGCGTCGAGTTGGTCGATCAAGTCCAGTCCATCGGATGCGCCTCGGACCATGGCGACCGCGACGGCGTGATTCAGCGCCACGACTGGGTTGTCAGAGATCTGCATCAGCAGCTCGTACAGCGCCATGATCTGTGCCCAGTCGGTCGCCTCGGCGCTCGGCGCCTCGTCATGGATCGCCGCGATCGCCGCCTGTAGCTGGTACGGGCCGGCTGGGCCTCGCGGAAGCGCGTCGCTGATGAGTGCCACACCCTCGGCGATTTCTTCGGCGTCCCATCGGCTCCGGTCCTGTTCAGCCATCGGGATCAACCCGCCATCCGGGCCGGTGCGAGCAGGCTTGCGTGCCTCGGTGAGCAGCATGAGTGCGAGTAGCCCTGTCACCTCAGCGTCGTCGGGCATGAGGCTGTGGACTATTCGGGTCAGCCGGATCGCTTCGGCCGACAGGTCACCGCGCTGAAGGCTCGGTCCCGACGTCGCGGCATAGCCCTCGTTGAAGATCAAGTAGAGCACGTGGAGGACCGCGCCTAGCCGTTCGACCCGATCCGAGACCGGTGGCATGCGGAACGGCACGCCGCTGTCTCTGATGCGCTGCTTCGCCCGGCTGATGCGGCGCGTCATGGTCGCCTCCGGCACGAGAAACGCACGTGCGACCTCCGCGGTGGTCAAGCCGCCGACTGCCCGCAAGGTCAGTGCGATCTGCGATGCGGGCGACAACGACGGATGGCAGCACAGAAACAGCAGGATGAGCGTGTCGTCCGACTCTGCTGCCGGCTGATCGGCGGCAGGTGCCCAATGCTGATCGGACAGTGCCCACCGGGCGACGGTGTCCTCGCGCCGCTGGCGGGCCTGCTCGCTGCGCAGCAGGTCGGTCATTCGCCGGGACGCGACGGTGATCAGCCAGCCCAGCGGGTTGTCCGGGACGCCACCCGTCGGCCACTGCAGGGCAGCCGCCAGGAGTGCTTCCTGCGTCGCGTCCTCGGCCGTGTCGAAGTGCCCGTAGCGCCGAACTACGGCGCCGAGGACCTGCGGCGCCAGTCGGCGCAGCAAATCCTCGGCGTTGTCACGGGTCACAGGCTGAACTAGACCTCCAGCTCGGCAACGCTGTCGATGATCGGCCGCACGTCGACGAACTGCCCGTCCGTGTCCGGGTTCACCAGGCCCGATGCGATCTCGGCAGCCCGGTCGAAGCTGTCGCACTCGACGATCGTGTAGCCGGCGAGAACCTCCTGAGTCTCGGGATACGGCCCGTCGGTCACCACCGGGACCCCGTTCTGCAGCTGCACTCGCCGGGCGTGCACGGGGGCCGTCAAGCCGCGAGCGTCGACGAGCTCTCCGGACTCCTCCAGCTTCTGGTGGAAGGACTCCATGTACGCGTACATCGCCTGAACGTCTTCCGCGGACATGGCCGGCTTGTCGGTGGGCTTCCCAGCCAGCACGTCGTAGTCCTGCTGCGAGCCGTAGAGCATGATCATGTACTTCAAGGGACTCTCCTCTCCGCTGGCACCGGTGCAGTGCCTCTCGCCAGAGACGTCGATGCCGCCGGCTGTTCCCGGACATCCTCTCGTGACCGGTTCTGAAATCGGTGGGCGATACGGTCCGGTCGTGGCAGAGCCGGAGCCCGACGAGCAGCCATCAGGACCGGCTTATCTGCGTCTGATCCTGCTTGGCGCCGCGATCGGGGGTTCCTGCCGCCCTGGTGGCAGCGCTCTTCCTCGCCGTGGTGCACACCGTGGAGGACTGGCTTTGGGAGGACCTGCCCCAATGGTTGGGCGCATCGTCCCCACCGTGGGACCTGGTCATCGGTCTTCCCGTAGTCGGTGCGCTTGTCGTACTGGCCGTCCGCACCCTCTTACCCGGTGGCCTCACTGCGCGCGAGGCACGGTGGCGTCACCCGACGACCTTCCTTCGGTGTCGGGCACCTCGCCTAGCCTCGTGATGTGACCAGCGTTCACCAGCTGTCCCGGACCGATGCGCGCCGGATCGCGGTGCAGGCGCAGCTCCTGAACAGTCCGCGGCCGTCGAAGCTGCTCGACGTGGTGCGGCGGTTGACCATGCTTCAGCTTGACCCGACCGCCTCGATCGCACCGAGCGCCGATCTCGTGCTGTGGAGTCGCCTGGGTTCGTCGTACTCCCCGGCGGAATTGCGCGCCGCCATCGACCGTCGAACGCTGCTCGAATTCCGGGCGGTGATTCGGCCCGCGGAGGATCTTGCGCTCTATCGCGGCGACATGGCGGACTGGCCCGGGCGGGGCGAGCTCCGCGATTGGCAGAAGTCAAGACGCGAGTGGGTCAAGGCAAACGATGCCTGCCGACGGGACATTCTCCAGCGGCTCGAGTCGGCCGGGCCGCTGACCATGCGCGGCCTACCAGACACCTGCGCCGTGCCATGGGATTCGACGGGGTGGACCAACAACCGAAACGTCGAGCGGTTGTTGGAGTTCATGGTTTCGCGCGGTGAGGTCGCTACCGCGGGCCGGAAGGGGCGTGAGCGTCTGTGGGACCTGGCGGCGCGGGTCTATCCCGACGATCCGGTCGTTCCAGCTGATGAGGCACGGCGCATTCGCAACGAGCGGCGGCTGCATGCCCTGGGCATTGCCCGCGCCCGTGCACCGGAAAGCCCGGTCGAGCCGGTGGACGTGGGCGACGCCGGCGAGCCGGCCGTCGTCGATGGCGTCAAGGGCGGCTGGCGGGCCGATCCATCGTTCCTTGGCACGCCGTTCTCGGGCCGCACCGCCTTGCTGTCGCCGTTCGACCGGTTGGTGCACGACCGCAAGCGGACCGCCGAGTTCTTCGAGTTCGACTATCAGCTCGAGATGTACAAGCCCGCATCAAAGCGCCGCTGGGGATACTTCGCGCTGCCGATCCTCTACCGCGACCGGCTGGTCGGGAAGCTCGACGCCACCGCCGACCGCAAGAGCAGAGTGCTCCGGGTCGACGCGATCCACCAGGACGTACCGTTCACCAAGGTCATGGCCGGAGAGGTGCAGGGCGAGATCCAGGACCTGGCTCGCTGGCTGGACTTGGACGTTGCGCTTCCTCGCTGACGCTCAACCTGCCGGTCGACCATCGGTAAGTGCTGTTCACGCCGGCTGTTCGTCGATAAGGGGCGGTGCGGCAGAGCGTAGACCGGGAACTATCCGCTCGATTCCTGATCTTCGTCAGCGGTCCGGCGCGACGATTAAAGCGCCGGCCAGGACCTCGGATCCGACTCCACGGAGTCGAGCACCGTGGAACCCATTCTGCCGACGAATCACGCGAACTGCTCCGCGAAGTCCGCCGGATCGCCTACGATCCGGGCCTGGCACCGGACGACGCGCCGCGCCGCATCTGGGAACTGCTAGGTAGCACGACCAGTCCGAGGGGACTTCTATGACAGGTGACCAGACTCCGCCAGCCGGTTGGTACCCGGACAAGAGTGCGGACGCCCCGGCTGGGCAACAGCGGTACTGGGACGGCTCCGCGTGGACTGAGCGCACCACCCCGTCGACCGCGGCTCCGACCGAGTCCGCGCCGACCGAGTCCGCGCCGACCGTGGACTGCGCCGACCGAGCCAACCGTTGCCGACTACCAACCCGCTGCCGCCTACCAGGCCGGTATCCAACAAGCCCCGCGAAACGGCCTCGGGACCGCAGCGCTCATCCTCGGGATCATCGGCGCGGTCTCCGGCGTCATCCCGTTCATGTTCTGGCTGGCCGGAACCCTCGGCCTGATTGGTCTGATCCTCGGGTTCATCGCCCGCGGCCGCGTCAAGCGCGGCGAGGCCACCAACGGGACAGCGGCGCTGTGGGGGATCATCACCAGCGCGGTCGCGCTCGTGCTCTCGGTCGTCGGGCTGGTGCTCCTGGTCGCTGTGCTCGGCACGGTGGCGGAGGACGTCAGCACTACGTCCACGGAGCCCGCGCCACAGCCAACCCAAACCGCCACGCCGGAGCCGGAGCCAGAGCCAGAGGCGGCGCCGCCGGGCGCCGAAGAGGTCGACGTCTTCGACCTGAAGGTCGGCGACTGCGTCGCTGAAATCCAGGCGAGTGAAGAAACCTTCATCAGCGTCCAGACCGTGCCGTGCTCGGAGCCGCACAGCGCGGAGATAATCAGCACCGCGACACTTCCCGAGGGGGACTTTCCTGGTGATGAGGCGCTCCAAGCCCAAGCGGGAGAGATGTGCTTAATCGAGTTCGAGAGCTTCGTCGGACTGTCTTATGAGGAATCGGTTCTTGATTTCAGTTTTCTGTACCCGCACGAGGGAAGTTGGGACGCCGGCGATCGCTTTGTCGTTTGCGCGGTCTACGACCCGGCCGGCGACACGACCGGAACGCTTGCTGACGCCAACCGCTGAGACTCTTGATACCCCGTGCCTTCAAGCCAGGCGGGCCGACCGCCCTGTCCGAGGCCACAGCGATCCCGGCCGGACACCCGGTCGGTCGTAGCCGCATTGGCCCACCACCACGTTCGAGTCGCGATCCCGGCAGCGATGGCTCCGGTCCGGCCGCTAACGAAGCCAAAGGCACGCCTGGTTCTGACCACCGGTGGCGTGCGACGAGGTACTTGACGCTGACCCGCGCTACCGCTTCACTCCACCGCTGGTTGCTGAAGAAATGGCTGCGCGCCCGACCAGTCCAACCGGCCACCCTGGCCGAACTACGGTCCGCCACGACCGCCATCCTCACGGACCGGAGTCTCCGGACACGCCGGGGCAGTTCACCCCTCCAGTCGCCTGGAGTCCCTTGGTTCGACGGAATCTCATTCCCACAGACATTCCCACACGCCGGTTGAGGCAGGGCTCTGGTTCTCGCCCTGGGCTACGGAAGCAGCGTCAGGGCAGTCGTGTGTGCGGGCTTGATCGCGTGGAAGTGACGGTGATCAAGGGTGGCGACGCTCGACGCCTTGACGCGTTCGGCTAGGGCGATCACCGAGGCGTCGGTGATTGTCGAGGCAGCGGTCGTGGTCGGGATCGTTGCGGTTGAGCTGGGCGACGAGGGGTCCTGAGTCAACGATCAGCACGATCGTCACCGATCTCGGCACGGACAAGGTCCTTGGCCCGAGCGCCGAGATCGGTGGCGGGACCGTCGAAGGTCCGCAGGACCCGGAAGCGGCTGGGCTTCGGCTTGGCAAGTCGCAGAGCATGACGACGCAGCTCTTCGGCCTGCTCGGGCTCCAGGTGATCGATGAGCGCGTGCAGGTCGCTGTTGTCGTGTGCTGCGGTCACCGCCGTCCCTTCGCCTACCGGACTCCTAATCCACGATAGCGCTGCCCTGCCTCCTCCGCCCGACGCTGCCGGTGAGATTGTGGCCAGAGTCTGGCCAATAGATCCGCGACCAGCCATGCCACTGGAACTCCGTGTCACGAGGCCGCCGTCGACCTCAACTGTTTTCGGCGGCGGTACTCATTCGCTTCCGTGACCGTGGCGGAAAATGTCGGATCTCGTCCTGTGCTTCAGCGTCAAGCGGGCGACGTCACCGCACGCGGGTTGCGTTCTACGGTGTGCTACGTGGACAACGATCTCCAGTCGGCGGAGGCGGCGGAGCTTGCCGAGGAGGTGACGAGCCTTCGCACCCTGACCGCGCGCCTGCGGGCGGAGAACGCGCGGTTGTTGCGCCTGTTGGAATTGACGCCGAAGCAGGCGGCGCCGCCCGGCCCGGTACAGACCGGCTTCTTCGATGCGCGCCCCGGTCCGGTCGATCGGCAGTCGGCTACGGAGGTGAAGGTCGACTTCTTCGGGGCGCTGTTTGCCGCGCGGACTGACATCTACGCAGCGCGATGGGAGAACACGCGCACCGGCAGGTCTGGCTGGCTACCGGCGGTGCGTGGCGGGTGGCGCAAGGGCGTGCGGCACGAGAACCGGGAGTACCTGCCGCTCACCAAGGAGGTTCTTCGCGCCCATCTGACCGGCGACATGCATGTCGGGCTGTATCCACTGCTGGACGGCGATCTGTGCAGTTGGTTGGCGGTGGACTTCGACGGGCGGGCCGCGATGCTGGACGGCCTTGCGTACCTGAAGGCCGCCAGAATGTGGTCGGTGCCAGCCGCGTTGGAAGTTTCGCGGTCGGGGATCGGCGCGCATGCGTGGGTGTTCTTCGCCGCACCCGTGCTGGCCGAGACCGCCCGCCGGCTCGGCACCGCCTTGTTGCGGGAAGCGATGGCGCTGCGTGGGCACATGGACTTGGCCAGCTACGACAGGCTCTTCCCCTCCCAGGATGTGCTACCGGCCGGCGGGGTGGGCAATTTGATCGCCGCGCCATTGCACGGCAAGGCGCGCCCTGGTGCGACCGTGTTCCTCGACCTGTCCACGATGGAACCCCACGACGACCAGTGGGCGTTCTTGTCCTCGCTCGGCAGGATGAGCCCAGGCGACGTCAGTCGGGTCGCACGCCGCGCGGGACAGGTCATCGTGGGTGCGAGTGTCGACCGGATCGGCACTGCGGTGTCGACCCGGATCCGAGTTGCGGCGCCGCCGATCCTGCACGCCCGTCTCACGGCTGGAATCCGCATGGAGTCGGGTGAACTAACCCCCGCGTTGCACGCGACGCTGAAGCATGCGGCATCGATGTCGAATCCGATCTTCTACGAGCGCCAGCGGCTGCGCATGTCCACTTGGGACACGCCGCGGTTTCTGCGCAGCTACGACGAAACCGTTGACGGCGGGCTCATCCTGCCGCGCGGCTTGGCCGACACGGTCGCCTCGATGGTTGAGCAGGCCGGCAGCCGCCTCGAGTTGACCGACGAGCGGGCGGCCGGCGAGGCGCAGGAGTTCACGTTGACGGCCACGCTGACTCACCCGCAGCAGGATGCCGTCGATGGCCTGCGCCCTCACGACCTGGGCGTGCTGGTCGCTCCGCCAGGGGCGGGCAAGACTGTGATCGCGTGCGCGGTGATCGCCGCGCACGCGAGGTCGACGCTCGTGCTCGTCGATCGCAAGGCCCTCGCTGACCAGTGGCGCGCCCGCATCAGCGAGCTACTGGGCATCAAGCCCGGGCAGCTCGGTGGCGGTCGCAGGAAGACCCGCGGCGTAGTAGACGTCGCGATGCTGCAAACCCTGGCCCGCGCGCAAAACATCGAGCAGCTCACCAGCGGCTACGGATTGGTGGTTGTGGACGAGTGCCACCACGTCCCAGCTGCGGCGTTCGAACACGCCGTCAAGCAGATCCCGGCGCGCCGATGGCTCGGGCTGACCGCTACTCCATACCGCCGCGACAAGCTCGACGACTTGATCGCGCTGCAGCTCGGCCCGATCCGCCACACCATCACGCACTCCACACAAGCCTCTCCGAAGGTCGACGATCGCTCGCCCAAGTTCGAGTTCGCGCAAGCGGGCCTGGGGCAGCGGCCAACACCCGTGCTCCATGTGCACGACACCGGATTCCGCTACGTCGGCGACGCCGACCCATCGGCGCCGGGCGGGATGGCCGCCATCTACCGCGACGTGGTCGCCGACGACGCCCGCACCGCCCAGGTGCTCGATGACGTGGCGGCGGCACTGGAGCGGGGCAGGCACTGCTTGGTGCTCACCCAGTGGACGGTACATGTGCAGCGGTTCGCCGACGGGCTTCGGCACCGAGCTTTCGATCCGGTCGTGCTGCGTGGAGGCATGGGCGCCAAGGCCCGCCGCGACGTCCTCACCCGACTGCAACAAGCACCCGCGGACGGGTCACCGTTGCTGGTTGTTGCAACCGGCCCGTTCGTCGGAGAGGGATTCGACTGCCCTGTTCTGGACACCCTCTTCCTCGCAGCGCCCATCGCCTTCAAGGGGCGCCTTGTCCAGTACGCGGGACGGATCCTGCGCGCGTATCCGGGGAAGATCACCGCCGAGGTGCACGACTACCACGACGTCGGCACCGGAGTCCTGGCCTCGTCGCTCGCCAAACGCGCACCAGGCTACGTCAGCCTCGGCTTTCCCGACCCTCGCAGATTGGCGTTGCGGCGTTGATCGTCGCTCAGGGCACAGGCTGTGCCGCGAGTACGTAGCCCAGCTTCCGTAGCGCAGTACGGAACTTCAGCTCAGCCTCGAGCGGGACGGCGACATGGCGTTCACCGACCGGGCGACACAGAGTGCGGAGCGTGCGGTCGCGGGCGATGAGTGCGGCCAGGGCGGGGTCAGCGCATTCGATAACGCGGGCATGCCCGAGGTCGGTCAACTGGGCCGCCCGCCGGGTGACGTCGCCGATCAGGGTTTCCAGCGAACTGGGTAGCTCGTTCTCGGCCCGCTGGGCAAGGAAGCCGGTGAACTCCCCGAGGTCGCGTCCAGTGTCGAGTGCGGCCAGCAGGCTCGCGGCCGAGACGGTCCAGACCCGGTCCGCGGTGTGCTCGGCGTAGCCAGACAGCAGGACCTGATCGCCCGGGGAGAGCGTGCCGGTTGCGACCACGTCGAGGTTGGGCAGGATCTTCAGCACCCGGGCTTCCTCGTCACCGGTGCGTGCCTGGTGGGTGTCGGTCAGGCCGAGTGCGTAGCGACCCAGGGTGGTGAGCCGGATCGCCTGCAGGCCGTCGTAGCGGCTCAGCGCGTCCAGGTCCTCCCGCCCCAGTTGTCCTGGAAGTCCTCCCGCGCTCCTATGGGGTGGATGTAGTCGAGGTCGAACAGACCCAGCGTGCCCGCGTATTCGAACAACACCGCCAGGGTGTAGCGGCCTTCGAGCATCTCCCACCGGTAGTAGCCGTCGTAACCCATGCTCCCGTAGTGCGCGTCGCCGAGGTAAAGCTTCCACAGCGCCATTTGGTTGCGGCGATCGTGGGGCGCATGTTGCCTCGTCGCATGATCGCGAACAGGGTGTCCACGCCGAGCCACTCGCCGGGCGGGCAGCCGGCCAACGCGGCGGCAACCGCCTGACGGCGTGGTCCTGGCCGCGCTGAGAACATTGCGGGCGCGCTGGCCCTTGATCTCCTCGATCCGGCTGAACTCGTCGATCACCGCGTGGGTCACCCAGCGCTGCCACAACGCTCGGATGACCTCCGCTGGCGGCTTCCGCAACGCGGTCCGGCCCTTCGCGGTCAGTTGGAGCCTTCCGCCTTCGAGCCTGGCCAGGCCGCCGGCCTGGACCAGCAGTGGCCAGGCGAACGACGCGATCGGGTCAAGAGATAGAAGTCGCCACCCGCGAGATGGGAAACGACGATGCTGATGGTCGCCGAACTGGGGCGCATGGTCTTCTCGCTGCAACGAAGCTTGCCCGCCGCGCACAACTGCAGCACGTGCGCACGTTGAGCTGGGCTTCCTGCTCGGTCAGCCTTACCCGATGCTCGCCGACATTGCCCAGTGGGCCGGTCTCGGTAGTGTCCACGCGGTTCATGCGTCCCCTACGGCAGCCAGTGGCGGTACGCCTCGATCCAGTCCGCTCCCTCGGGCAAGGGTGTCGGCAATGGCAGATCGAGTATCGGAATGCGCTGCTGCGATCGGCCACGAGCGCAGATGGCCACGATCTGGTCGTCATCGGTCAGATCGATGCCCGTGACGGTGACATCGACTTCCAACACGGTGGCCTGGAACGGCACAGCGAGATGCTCGTCGAGCATGGTGTAGAAACCCGTGACGCACTCGCTGTCGTTGTAGCAGTCGAGGGTGGCTTGCGCGACCATCTCGTCCAGCGCCCCACGCTTCGGTGGCCTCACCGCGCCGAGGGTAGCGGGCCGCCAGCTGTCCGCCACGACAACGGCCGTAGCCGCG
>CAWFXV010000007.1:0-19514 GCA_963819885.1 uncultured Actinomycetota bacterium
GGTCCTGCGCGGCATCCTGGGCAGCTTCATCCTTTCCCGCAAGTGCCTGCGTGTAGGCGACGAAGGCGTCGATGTGGTCGCCCCAGAGGTTCTGGAACGAACGTGCGCTCTCCGCGCCGAACACACTTTCGATCATTCCGGTGAGCTCGCTGGTGTTCTGGTCCAGCGCCCCGGCGGCCGCAGGGAAGTCCGGCAGGCCGGAGATTCCGGACCGCATGGCATCCACGGCGAGTTCGGCGTGTTCACCGAACCGCATGCCCAGCTGGGACTGCAGCTCAGCCGCCGGGCTGTCGAACTCGGCCGGCAGTTCCGCGCCCTCCCCGGTCACGATGCCGGCTGCGAGCGCCTTCCCCAGCGGGAACATCTGCGCGTAACTCTCTCGCTCGAGCTGGAAGGCGCGCTCGTAGTCTTCCGCCGCGTACGCATCCACCTGCTCCAGCAGATGGCCCACGTGCATACGCAATTCCTCGGCCACGACGTCAACCGGCATCGCCTGGTGGGTGGCTTCGGCCAGATACTCGCTGAGGTCGGTGACATGGCCGTCCAGCTGGTTGCGTGCCTCCGACTTCACCGCCGCGTCATCATCGGCTACCCCGCGGGCGTAGTTGAACACGTACGTGATGTGGTTGAACCACGCCTGTTCGAAGGTCTCGGCGGCCTCGGCGCCGTAGACCGCCCCGATCGGCGCCGCGATGTCGGCGGCATTCTTGCTCAACGCCTCATCCGCGGTCTGAGCCAGATCCTCGTCACCACGCAGGCGCGCCCGGGTCAGCCGGACCGTCAGGATTGCGTGCTGGCCCAGAAGCTCTTCCAGCTGTGTACGCAACTCGACCGGACTCGGTTGTTCGGCAGCCACCGCATGACTCGTCGGGTCATGCCCGGCCGCGTCATCAGTGGCCGCGTCGACCGTCGGCTGAGCCGCTTGCGGGTGATCAGCATGGCCAGACGAACACGCCGAAGTGACAGCAACCGCCACAGACGCCGCGACCGCCACCGCAGCAATCTTTGACCGTGCAAATGGCTGCTGACGAACCCAAGCCGACATAGGAAGGACCCCCCCGATCCGTGGAGACAACCGAGACACGGTACCCGGCAACCCCGATACATGCACATTGGACCGCCTCTGTGCCGTGGCCTCGCTCAACCGGCTGAACTTCGGGGTCGCCGGCGATGTTCCCAAGCGCGTGCCCGACGCGGGAGACAACGCCGTTGTGCCGCTTCGAGGTCATCGTGGAGGACAACGACCGGAACATCGCCCCGTCGCTGGGCGACTTCTTCTCGATCAAGCTGTCGACCGTCACCTCCCTAACGAGCGAATTCCCGGATCCAACGACCGTGTTCTATGCCCGGGCGGGTTATCTGGCGGGTGGTGACCTCACCGTCCGTTGATGCGTGGCCCAGAAGCGCCTCCTAGATTCCTGAGGACACAGAGCGATGACCCCTGACGATCGCCCGGCCCAGCCGAGCTGGCACGACCGCAGACTTTCCCGCCGCGGTTTCCTCGCCGGGACGGCGGCCACGGTGTCAGCCGGCGCACTGGTCGGCCGGCTGCCCGCCGGCGCGCACGCCGCGGAAAGCGGCTCCGGCCTACACGGCGCCCAGCTTCGGGGCATGTACCTGACCAGCAAGGACCGGCTGTCGGAAGGCCGGTTCGGGACGATGTTCAAGCAGTTGCCGGCGTTTGCGCCAAGCGACGAGCTGCTGACGAACCTGGCCAAGACCATGGTCGAGGACCAGACGGTGCCGGACGGCAACCATCTGAACACCAGCCCCGTTCTGTTCGCCGGGTTCACGTTCATCGGGCAATTCATCGACCACGACATCACGCTCGACACCACGCCGCTCAATCTGCAGCTCGCGGATCCAGACGCGACCGTCAACTTCCGGACAGCACGTTACGACCTCGATTCGGTCTATGGACGCGGGCCGGTGAACGATCCGGCCCTTTACGACCCCGCCGATCCGGACAAGCTGCTGTTGCGGGCGAACGTCAACGGAGTGCTGGATGTGCACCGTGACGGCAACGGCCGGGCCATCATCGGGAACCCACGCAACGACGAGAACTTGATCATCGTCCAGTTGCACAAGGTCGTCATCCAAGTCCACGACAAGCTGCGGCATCAGCCTCAGCAGCGTGAAGCGATTGCTGCGTCGACAGCGCGGTTAGCGTCGCGTTGCGTCGCTGCCGACCGGCGGCCCGACACGCGTCGAGCAGGGGTGTCACGTATACCCAGCGTCGCATCACGCAGCCCGGAGAGGCGCCCTCCTTCAACACGCGGTCGGCGGCAGTTCGGACGAGTTCACCCGTGCTGATGCCTTCGGTGTCTACGGGATTGTGCCGTCGGTGGTGTCGCCCTCGGTGGCGGAGAGGTCGGGTGCTGTGTCGGTGCCGCTGCCGCCGCTGAAGCGGTCCGCGCCCGGGCCACCGGTGAGCCGGTCGCCGCCACTTCCACCGCCCAGGCTGTCGTCGCCGACGCCGCCGGACAGGATGTCGCTGCCGCTGTCACCGCACAGCAGGTCATGCCCGTCCCCGCCAGTCAGCGTGTCGTTATTGCTCTGAGCTAAGAGCAGGTCGGCGCCCGTGCCGCCAGTCAGCGTGTCCTTGCCGCCGCCGCCGACCATCACCGTGACTTCGACCGTACCGCTGGAGTCTCCGTCGCTGACGGTGACGGTCACGATCGCGGTGCCGCTGCGCCCATCTACGGCGCTCACCGTCATCGTCCGAGCAGCGCCGCTGCCGGCGAAGATCACGTTGCCGGTCGACACCAGCGCCGAGTTGGACGAGGCGACACTGAGCGTCAGCGCCGTCGCCGCGCTGTCCACATCGCCGAGGGTCAGGTTGATCGTGCCCGAGTGGTCATCCTTGCCGCAGATCCCGCCGGCAGCCACCGTCATAGTTGGCTGGTCGTTGGCGGCCGTGACGATGATGGTCACGGTGGCCGGGTTCGAGTCGAAGCTGCCGTCGCTGGCCCGGTAGGTGAACGAATCGCTGCCGGTGAAGTTGGCCGCCGGACTGTAGGTGAAGGAGCCATTGGCGTTCAGAGCGAGAGTGCCGTGGCCTGGTCCCGTCACCAGCGCAGCGGTCAGCGGATCACCGTCTGGATCGCTGTCGTTGCCTAGGACCCCTAGGGCGGCCACGGTGAGCGCGGTGTCCTCGGCCGTGGTGTAGGCCTCGCCGGCCGCGGTCGGTCCGTCGTTGGTGGCGGTGATCGTGATGGTCACGGTGGCCTGGTTGGACTCCAGGGTGCCGTCGCTGGCCCGATAGGTGAAGGAGTCGGTGCCGTGATAGTCGGCAGCTGGGACGTAGACGAACGAGCCGTCCGCATCCAGGGTGAGAGTGCCGTGGCCGGGCGCCGACCCCAGCACGGTGTGAAGGTTGTCGCCGTCGGGGTCGTTGTCATTGACCATGACGCCCGGGGCGTCGATGGTCAGTGCCGTGTCCTCGCCGGTGCTGTAGGCATCGTCCGTCACGGCGGGGGCGTCGTTGACCGCGGTGACCGTGATGGTCACGGTGGCCACGTTGGAGGTCAGCGTGCCGTCGCTGGCCCGGTAGGTGAACGAGTCACTGCCGTGATAGTCAGCAGCGGGGGTGTAGGAGAACGAGCCGTTGGCGTTCAGGGTCAGGCTGCCGTGGCTCGGTCCCGTCACCAACACCGCGGTCAGCGGATTGCCGTCCGGGTCGGAGTCGTTGCCCAACACCCCCGGCGCGGCCACCGTGAGCACCGTGTCTTCCGCCGTGGTGTACGCGGCATCGGCCGCGATCGGAGCCTGGTTGGTGACCGTGCTGTTCAACAGCACGGCGACGTTGTCAGTGTTGAATTTCGTGGCCGCTAGGTCAGGCTTGCCGTCGCCGTTGAAGTCAGCCGCTACCACCGAGGTCTGTGTGCTACCGACGGCGAAGTTGGTCGGTGCGGTGAAGGTGCCCCCGGTGCTGCCGAGCAGCACCGAAACGCGGCTCAGGTTCACGTTGGTGACGGCGAGGTCCGGGTCGCCGTCACGGTTGAAGTCGGCCACCGCGACGGCGGACACGCCGCTGTCCGTGGTCAGGATGGTCGGGCCGGTGAAGGTGCCGCCGGTGCTGCCGAGCAACACCATGATCTCGCCGGGGGATTGGTCGGCGACCGCGAGGTCGGGGTCGCCGTCGCCGTTGAAGTCGCCCACCGCGACCGAGACGGGGTCGGCGCCTGAGGCGACCGTGGCCGGCGCGGTGAAGGTGGCGCCTGCGCTGCCGAGCAGCACCAGCACCCTGCCGGAGAACGGGTCGGCGACGGCGAGGTCGGGGTCGCCGTCGCCGTTGAACTCGCCCACCGCGATCGAGAAGGGACCGGTGGCTGTACCGACGGTGGTCGGCGCGGTGAAGCCGCCGCCGGCCGTGCCGCGCAGCACCAGGATCTCGCCGGTCACCTGGTCGGTGACGGCGAGGTCAGGGTCACCGTCGCCGTTGAACTCGCCCACCGCGACCGAGGCGGGGAAACTGCCGGCGGGGAAGTTGGTCGGGCCGGTGAAGCGTGCCGCCGGTGCTGCCGAGCAGCACCGAGATAATGCCGTCGAAGGCGTCGGCGACGGCCAGGTCGGGGTCACCGTCGCCGTTGAAGTCGCCTACCGCGACCGCGAACGGGAATCCGCCGGTGCCGATGGTGGTCGCAGCGCTGAAGCTGCCACCAGCGCCCCCGAGCAGCACCGAGACACTCCCGGCGAACTCGTTCGCCACCGCGAGGTCGGGGTCACCGTCGCCATTGAAGTCACCCACCCCGACCGAGTTGGGCCCGTCACCGACGGCGAAGTTGGTCGCACCCGTAAACGTCACGGGCGTCAACGCCCACGCCGGCGGCGCCGGAAGCAGGGCGGCGACCACCAACGACGCGACTAGGACGGCGAGACGGATCCCCCGCATATAAACCCCCACTGGCGCGGAACGTTGTCACCTCGAGCGTGGGGATGGTAGGCGCTGGCCGAACGCATGACAAACACTTTGGCGCGCGCCTTGGATGATGGTGCTGGGTTGGCGACGGCGGCGGTGGCTCCGGAGTTGCGGGCCGTGTTAGAGCAGTTGTTGGCGCTTGCGTTCGGTGGAGGAAGTCGAAGGTTGACGACCCCTCCAAGCGTCGGAGTGCTCATCGGGCCGCGGTTTCGGAGCGTGCCTCTGGCGGCGACGTCGGGGCGCCCGAGGCTGTTCGCAACTCGATCGACGCAACCGGGAAGGAGGCCCTGCTCGCGAGGCGCAGCGGCGTCGGTTGTACTCCGCCACAACTCGAGAAGTGCGGCTTGATCGCGACACACGCCGCCACCACCGCGTTGGTTTAGCGCAGCAGCGACCCGCCGCCTCGCGGCCCGGCCCGGCACGATAACTCGCCCAACTGCGGCGGTGCGCCGGCTGGCGTTTGACCGCACCCTGCCGCCGTCGGAGGCGCTGGGCAGAATCCGGGATGCCTTCCACGACAACGACGAAGGGGAGCGTCAGGGAGATCTTTAAACCCTGTGGCGGGGTGAGAAGAACCACGGCCCGATGGTGTCCGCTGGTCGTGTACGTCCCGGCACACCGGGTAGTAAACCCACTCACGAGTCCATACCCAAGCGAGGAGAACTGATGGCTTTCCAGCCATGGCAATACCGGACCGAATCAGGGTTCACCGGTGACGACGTTGACCTGACCGGCTACTCGATCGCCGCAACTGACGGCGACATCGGCCACGTCGACGAAGCAAGCAGTGAGCTGCTCGGCTCGTCGTATCTGGTGGTTGACACCGGGCCGTGGATCTTCGGCCGCAAGGTGATGCTGCCGGCCGGTGTGGTCGAACGGATCGACACCGCCGAGAAGAAGATCTACGTCGACCGGACCAAGGACCAGATCAAGAACGCACCCGAGTACGACGCACTCGCCGACGACGCCCAGTACCGGGACCGTCTCGGCGGCTACTACACCGACACGTACAACACTCCAGACACCCGGATCTGACCCGGTGGCGACAGGCGTCACACGCCTGTCGGGCAGCATCTAGGTGAGAAGCGGGATCCCGGATCGGCTGAATCCAGGGATCCCGCTTTTCTTGTTGCCGCCCTGACCACGCAGCCAGGCACGGACAACCACAGGTGTCAGGGTGAAGGCTGACCGCTGGCGAGGCGGCACGGGGGAAGCCAGCCCTCACCAACGGCCAACCGGCAGTGGCGGCACGGTAATGCCCGACCGCCAGCGTGCCGGAGGCTACACCCGGCCGCCAATGGCTACACGAAAGCGGCCCGCACCTACGACGGGGACCGGCGCGGGCCGCCCGACCGGAATGGACACGGCGTCGTGCTATCCGACGTTGACCGCTTCTCGACCGATCGTGTTGCGCGCGCGCCTCAGTACGATGCAAGCTGCGCGATTCGCCGGACGACGAGGACGGCCACGTCGTCGGTCGCTTGGTCGTCCTGCATCGCTGCCAGGACGGAACGGCAGACCACCTCTGGGTGAGTCGCGGCCACGACTTTTCGCAGCCTGTCGATGTTCTCGTCCAGCGGTACGTGCCGCCGCTCCACCAGGCCGTCGGTGAACATACACAGCGACGCGCCGGACGGTATCTCCACGGCGATGCGGTGACGAGTGACAAGGGGCAGGACGCCTAGCGGCGGGTCGACTCGCCCCTCAACCGAGACGGCCTCCACCCCGGGCAACGCCAGTACGGGTAGCAGGTGGCCCGCTGAAGACAGCTCCATCCGCCCGGTCCATGGCTCGAGCACCCCGTAGAGGATTGTCATCATCTGCCCGGCTTCGAAATGGTGCGCCTTGCGGTCGAGCCGTTCGAGCACGTCCGCAGGGTCCGAGGTCTCGATAGCGTAGGCACGCAGAGCGCTGCGCAGACGACCCATCACCATCGCCGCCGTCAGGCCCCGGCCGACGACGTCGCCGATGACCACACCGAGGCGATCCTCGGGCAGCCGGAACACGTCGTACCAGTCGCCCCCCACGCTCCCCTTTTCCCCGGGCAGGTAGCGGGCCGCCAGTTCCAGACCGGGAACGGCGGGCAGCCGGGCAGGCAACAAGCTGCGCTGTAGCGCGGAGGCGGCGGCGCGCTCCGCGTTCGTGCGGCGAGCGTCGATGGCAAGCGCTACCCGGTCGGCCACCATCTGGAGGAGCCGGACGTCGGTTGTGCTGAAAGAGCGGGGGATAAGGGTGCCGACATGTAGCACGCCGATGACCCGTCCAGAAGCCACCAATGGAGCGCCGAGCAGTGAGCGGATGCCCCGCTCAATCAGGATGGGGTTGACGACGTTGGTCTCGTCGACGTGCTCGATAATGACCGGCTGGACGCGGGCCACGATCGTTCCGGCGAAGCCCTTGCCAACCGGGATACGAACTCCCTGGCGTACCTCCGCCTCGATTCCTCTTGTGGCGGTGGCGACCAGCTCGTTGGTGTCCTGATCGAGCAGGAGTACGGCCGCAGTATCGACCTCGAGGAGCTCAGCCAGCCGCCGGAACAGCTCGTCCAAGAGGCCTTCCACATCCAGGTGGGCAAGCGCCTTGTCGGTCACCGCCTCGATACGACGCAACCATTCGGCCTCGGTGTCGACGTTGCTCACGTCACCGGCCCTGCCCAGTCGTGTTCGAGCCCGCTGGGCGAATCGGCACCTCGGCCCAGACAACCTTGCCCGCTCCGGTACTTTCCGCACCCCAGGCGCGGCTGAGCGCCTCCACAATCAACAGACCCCGCCCGACGGTTCGGCCCCCGTCGGACCGCTGCTTCTCAGGCATCACCGACGAGCCGTCCTCGACCTCCACGCGCACCCGTCCGTCGGCCACGTCTAGCCGCACGATTATCGGATCTGCGCCGTGCACGCAAGCATTGGTCACCAGCTCGCTCACCAGGAGTGGAAGGTCTGTGCCCTCCAATTCGAGGTGAAGCTCGGCGCACTGGTTGACCACCCAACGCCGTGCGGCGCGAGGCCGGTCGGAAGCACGTCCGTCCAGAGAGAGGCTGATCTGAGTCTGAGGGTCGTGCACGCTACGGCTCGAAGGTGAATGCGCTCGTCAGCCCGCTGATTTCGAACAGCCGACGGAGCTGGTCGTCGATGTTGGCGATCACCATCTCGGCGCCACGGTCGTCGAGTGCATTGCGGGCCACAACCAGCACCCGCAGTCCCGACGAATCCATGAAGCTCACGTCGGCCAAGTCCACAACGAGACGGGTGCAGCGGGGCTCGAGCGCGGGCGAAAGGGCATCCTCGACCAGTCGCGCGGTATCGAGGTCGACCTCACCGTCCAAACGGAGACAGACCGACCTACCGTCGCCGCTAACCTCGCATTCAACCTTTAGGTAGTCCTCGGATGAGTTCATTCACCGTGTCCTAGCGCCGCTCCCTGGCGGATCGTAGCCCGTAGGTGACCTTCTTCGAAGCAGCCACGGGCGCACGATTCCGCCCGGGTTGCGGAATTTCCCACCCGTCAGTTCCAACTTGCCACCAATGTTGCCCGCCAACAAGTTGGACCTCCCCCTGGACCCGGCAGTCACCAAGGTCGATGTCACCCCGGGTTGTCACTTGTCGAAGTCCAGCCCGGCCGGCAACCAACAGCCGTGCAACCGAATCGTGTGAGCCTGCGATCCTGGCGGAATGGCGGCGCGGTCCTGGGGTTCGACCCCGCAATGGCGGCGCGTCCGGCGTCAGGTACTGGAGCGGGGACGGCTGGGTGTGTCAGCGGCGCGAGCCGGGATGCACCGGCAGGGCTAGCGAGGCTCACCACAAGTACGGCCGGCTGAACCCAGGGAAGCCGCTTGGTCCCGCTGACTATGACGTGAGCCTGCTGCTTGCCGCGTGCCGGAATTGCAATCGGCGTACCGGCGCGTACCGAGGCGATCCGCCGTCGAGAGGTCGAACGCGGTGGGTGAGGGGTAAGGACTCCGGTCAAGATCGATCGAGTGAGTGAATGCGGAAGGACGACGATGTCGGACGGTGAGGGTCGCGGGGACAAACGCCCCTCCTTGGCAGCGGTCACGGCTGAGCCTTCCGGCGGCCTACGGGCTCTTCATCGAAGCCGCTGAGCTGAGCGTCGTCAGCTGAACGAGGCTGACTCGAGGAAGCCGGATGCACCTTCGGCGACGGCGACGATCTCGCAGGGCTCGATCAGCGTGGGGGCCGAGCCGATTATCTGGGAGCTCGGTGATCCGGCTGCGGCACCTTTGAACTCCCGCTCGAAGCCCTCTCGGGCAGCGGGAGTCTCGAAGACGTAGCAGCCTTCGAACCACTCTCCGGCCCGCATGCGCCAGGTCTTGAAACGCAGGTCCTTCCTGCCGGAGTAGCGGCTGTGCGACGAGGCCTCGACGTAAGCGCGGAGGGCGTCTTCGACGCCTTCGGGTGCGCCTGTGAGCGACCAGCGGATTGTGAGGCCATGCATAGCTGTCAGCCTATGCGCAGATTCTGGGCTGATCAGGAAGGTGGGTGGATCTTTACTGCGGTGCCGTAGGCGCAGATCTCCTGCCAGCCGCCGCCGATCTCTGTGGCGTCGAAGCGCATGGCCAGAATGGCATCGGCCCCCGGCTCGCGGCTTCGTCGATCAACCTCTGCTGGGCCTGCAGCCGGACGCGTCTCGGCGCAAGCGATCGTTCTCAAGGTCGGCCACCACACGGGTACCCCTTGCGAGCGACTGAATCTGTTCGGCTGCCTCGATCATCTCGCCGAGGAGGAGAGTGTCACGCTGCATAGAGTTCGCGGGCCTCAGCGAGGACGACCGGGCGAAGCTCTCGATGAAGGGCCCGCTTCGAGACCAGATCGACCGGTCGGCCAAAGAGTTCGGACAATTCGTCTTGCACGTCTGCGATCTCCCAGCCGAGGGAAGCCCCGGGGGCCAACTCGTACAGAAGGTCAATGTCGCTGTCGGCCGTCGCGTCTCCACGACCGACGGAGCCGAAAACATCTAGCCGTGCGATGCCGTACCGCCGGCACAGGTCGGCCAGCCGCTGCATGTCGAGGTCTAGCCCGTCGATCATCGCACCAGGCTATGCCGAGCTGAGGTCAAGCGGACCCGTGACACGAACTTCACATACCGGTGCATGGCGGGGCCTGGTGACGAAGCCAAGGTGATGCGGCGGCCCGGCCCCAGCTCATCACCTTTCCGTGAGGCGCGGCTTGCCCTCCAGGCCGGCGAGTCCGTTCCACGCCAGGTTGACCAGATGGGCGGCGACGTCGGCCTTCTTGGGTTTGCGGACGTCCAGCCACCACTGGCCGGTCAATGCGACCATCCCGACCAACATCTGCGCGTACATCGGAGCGAGCTTTGGTTCGAAGCCGCGCGCCTTGAACTGCGCGGCCAGGAGATGCTCGACCTGGCTCGCGGCGTCGGAGATGAGACTCGCAAAGCCACCGGTTGACTGGGCGACCGGCGAGTCGCGGACCAGGATGCGGAAGCCGTCAGTCGACGTCTCGATGTAGTCGAGCAGCGACAGGGCGGCGTATTCGAGCACCGTTCGGGGATGCGCAGCCGATTGCAGGGCGCCAGTGATGCGCTCGAGCAATTGCCCCATCTCGCGGTCGACGACGACGGCGTACAGCCCTTCCTTGCCCCCGAAGTGCTCGTAGACGACCGGCTTGGACACCTTGGCCCGGCTGGCGATCTCCTCGATCGACGTGCCGTCGAAGCCACGCTCGGCGAACAGCGCCCGACCGATGTCCAGCAGCTGCTCACGGCGCTGCTTTCCGGTCATTCGGACCCGGCTGGGCGTCGCTCTTGAACGTGCCGTGCTCGGCTCGGTCACGGTGCTCATGATTCCTGTCGCCTGTGCCGGTGTCGGTTGCCGGCGTGCCAGAGCGCCATCAGGGCGCGACGAGTGTCTTCTCGCCGCCGTAGTCGTCGATGCGCTTGGCCCGGATACGGTCCTCGCTCGGCCAGCGGACGTCCCACACCCAGCCCAGCTTCTCCAACGCCCAGATGACCCGCGCACTGCCGTCGATCTGCCCCTTGAGGACGCCGTGACGGGCACAGGTCGGATCGGCGTGGTGGAGGTTGTGCCAGGACTCGCCCATCGACAGCAACGCGAGCCACCACACGTTGCCGGACTTGTCGCGGCTCTCGAAGGGCCGCTCGCCGACGGCGTGACAGATCGAGTTGATCGACCACGTGACGTGGTGCAGCAGGCCGACCCGGACCAATGTGCCCCAGAAGAACCCGGTGACCGCGCCCTGCCAGGACCATGACAGCAGGCCACCGAGTACGGCTGGTAGCAGAACCGAGATGACCGTCAGCCACGGGAAGGCTTTGCTGATCCGGCGGATGTCGTCATCTTTGAGCAGGTCAGGGGCGTACTGCTTCTGGTTGGTCTGCTCGACGTCGAACATCCAGCCCATGTGCGCGTAGAACAGGCCCTTCATCAGCGCCGGAATGGTCTCGCCGTAGCGCCACGGGGAGTGCGGGTCGCCGTCCTTGTCGGAGTACTTGTGGTGCTTGCGGTGGTCTGCCACCCACCGGATCACCGGGCCTTCGATGGCCAAGCTGCCGGCGATGGCAAGGCCGATCTTGGTGCCCCTGTTCGCCTTGAACGCGCGGTGGGTGAAGTGACGGTGGAAGCCGACGGTGATGCCGATCCCAGAGATGAGGTACATCGCGGTGGCGATCGCGAGGTCGAGCCAGCCGAGCCAGCCGCCCCAGGCGATGGGGATCGCCACCAGGATGGCCAGGAACGGTACGGCGATGAACGTGCCCAGGATGATCCGCTCGGTCCGAGACTGTTGGTCGCCGGTGACCGTGCCTTTCGGCAATGCGTCAGAAGTCGTCGTGGGACTGGCTACTTCGGTGACGGTGGGAGGCGTCATGCGCGGCTCCGTCCAGGAAGGTGGCTTGTGGCTACGCTACCGTAACCTACGGTACCGTAGGTACCCAAACTCGTGGGTGCCGAAACGGGCCCGGTGTCGAGGTCTCCCGTCGCGGAGATCAGGCCGGAGCGGGTAACGTCGGGACCGTACTGTCCTGTTAATCGGCTGTCCGATTTAGTCCGCCGTAGTGTAATTGGCAGCACAAGGGCCTTTGGAGCCTTTAGTTCAGGTTCGAGTCCTGGCGGCGGAGCCACGCCCGGTCGGAGTGATCAGGTGGGCGGGCGGTATTGTCGGCGGCGGCCCTGCCACCGACGCCCGGGAGCTCTCGCGTGAGCCCACGCCTGGCCGCTGTCGTCGTCCTTGCCGCCGGTGAGGGCACGCGGATGAAGTCGTCCATCCCGAAGGTCATGCACGAGCTCGCCGGCCGCACGCTGGTCGGGCACGCGGTAGCGGCAGCCTCGGCTCTCCAGCCCGACCATCTGGTCGTTGTCGTCGGCCACGGGCGTGAGCAGGTGGCTGAACACCTGGCGGCAACTGAGCCAGCCGCCACCATCGCGATTCAGGACCGCCAGCTCGGGACCGGCCATGCTGTTGCGTGCGCTCTGGAGACCCTGCCCGAACTCGATGGGGTCGTCGTCGTCACCTACGGTGACGTTCCGCTGCTGGCGCCGGACACCCTGACCGACCTGGTAGCTCGTCACGTCGATGACGGCAACGCCGTGACGGTGCTCACTGCCGAGGTTGCGGACCCGACCGGATACGGCCGGATCGTGCGCGATGCGGACGGCGGGGTCCTCGGCATCGTCGAGCACAAGGACGCGACGCCGGACGTGCTCGAGGTCCGCGAGATCAACTCGGGAATCTACGCGTTCGACGCTGGCGTGCTCGCCGCCTGTCTTGCCCGACTGACCGCCGACAACGCACAGGGAGAGCTGTATCTGACCGACGTGCTCGGCATGGCCAGGACCGACGGCCGACGGGTCGGCGCACACGCGACCCCTGACGGCTGGCAGACCGAGGGTGTGAACGACCGCGTGCAACTCGCCGCCTTGCACCGGGAGCTCAACCGGCGAGTGCTCGACCGCTGGATGCGAGCCGGCGTCACCGTCATCGATCCGGCGACGACCTGGGTCGACGTCACCGCGAAACTCGGCCGGGATGTGACTCTGCGGCCGGGCGTGCAGCTGCGTGGATCGACCACGGTCGACGACGGCGCCGAGATCGGCCCGGACTGCACGCTCATCGACTGCGTCGTCGGCGCTGGCGCGAGCGTCGTGCGCACCCACGGCCAGGAGAGCCGAGATCGGGCCGGAATGCTCTGTCGGCCCGTTCACGTATCTGCGGCCCGGTGCTCGGCTGGCTCGAGCGGCGAAGGCTGGTGCGTTCGTCGAGATCAAGGCATCGACCCTGGGGGAAGGCTCGAAGGTGCCGCACCTTTCCTATGTCGGTGATGCTGAGATCGGGGCGGGGAGCAACATCGGAGCTGCGACGGTGATCGTCAACTACGACGGCGTCGCCAAACACCGGACGGTCATCGGCGAGCACGTCCGCATCGGCAGCGACACCATGCTGGTTGCTCCGGTGACCGTCGGCGATGGCGCCTATACGGCAGCCGGATCGGTCATCACGACCGACGTACCGCCCGGAGCGATGGCGGTGGCACGGGCCCGGCAGCGCAACGTCGAAGACTGGGTAGCACGCAAACGGGCCGGCACTTCGGCCGCTGATGCCGCGGCCAGGGCGAAGGCAAGGCAGACTGGAGGCGACCCCGACGCCGAGGGGAGCGGCCCGTGACCGGCATCAAGACCACCGGTGTCAAGACGCTCATGCTCTTCGGTGGGCGCGCTTACCCAGAACTCGCGGCGGAGGTCGCGAGCCAGCTGGGCGTCGATCTCATCCCGACCAAGGTGCTCAACTTCGCCAACGGCGAGATCTACGTGCGGTTCGAGGAAAGCGTCCGGGGCTCGGACGCTTTCGTCCTGCAGAGCCATGCCGCTCCGATCAACGAGTGGATCATGGAGCAGCTGATCATGGTCGACGCTCTCAAGCGCGCCTCGGCCAAACGGATCACCGTCGTGATGCCGTTCTACGGTTACGCCCGGCAGGACAAGAAGCACCGCGGGCGCGAGCCGATCTCCGCCCGCCTGATCGCTGACCTGTTCAAGACCGCGGGTGCCAACCGGTTGATGGCGGTCGATCTGCACACCGCCCAGATCCAGGGTTTCTTCGACGGGCCGGTCGACCACCTGTGGGCGTTGCCGATCCTGTCCGAATACGTCATCAAGAACTACGGAACGGAACAGATGGCCGTGGTGTCCCCTGACGCCGGCCGGATCCGAGTGGCTGAGATGTGGAGCGAGCGGCTGTCCGGGGCTCCGCTGGCGTTCATCCACAAGACCCGCGACATCAACCGGCCGAACGAGGCCGTTGCCAACCGGGTGGTCGGCGAGGTGGCCGGCTGCACCTGCGTCCTCGTCGACGACATGATCGACACCGGCAGCACGATCACCAAGGCCGCGGACGCGCTCTACGCGGCGGGAGCCGCGGACGTGGTGATCGCCGCCACCCACGCTGTTCTGTCCGGACCGGCGGTCGACCGGCTCAAGAACTGCCCAGTCCGCGAGGTCGTCGTCACCAACACCCTGCCGATCCCCGAGGATCGGCGCTTCGACAAGCTCACCACTTTGTCGATCGCCCCGCTCATCGCCCGGGCGATCCGCGAGGTCTTCCAGGACGGCTCGGTCACCAGCCTCTTCGACGGCAACGCCTGACCCCTTCAACTGGGCAGTGGGATTCGTGCCAGCTGCGCCTACTGGGTACACTCAGTCGGTTGCCTCGGCGAGGGCGCTGTTCGACGGCTCCGTGATCGACGCGGTGGTCCGTCGGCGTGCGTTCCGCACCTGAGGCTCGCATCGCGATCTGTGCCACGCTGACCGTCCGCCGTTGTTCCGAGGAGTACTTCCGTGTCCGACGTCAAGATCACTGCCGAGCTCCGAACCGAGTTCGGTAAGGGAGCCGCTCGCCGCCTGCGGCGCGCGGACAAGGTGCCGGCGGTGCTGTACGGCCACGGCACCGATCCGCTGCATCTGTCCCTGCCAGGACACGACACGATGCTCGCCCTGAAGACTCGCAACGTCCTCATCACGCTCGACATCGACGGCAGGGACAACGAGCTGGCTCTGCCTCGGCACGTTCAGCGCCACCCGCTGAAGGGCAACATCGAACATGTCGACCTGCTGCTCGTCAGGCGGGGCGAGAAGGTCGTGGTCGAGGTCCGGATCGTGCTGGTGGGCGAGCCGGCCGCCGAGACGCTGGTCAACCTCGAGAACCCGACTGTCGCGGTCGAGGCCGAGGCGACGCACCTGCCGGAGCGGATCGAGGTCTCGATCGAAGGCGCCGAGGCCGGCACGCAGATCCACGCCAGGGACCTGGTGTTGCCGCCGGGCTCCACGTTGGACGCGGATGCGGACCTTCTCGTCGTCAACGTCAGCATGGCGCCTACGGCTGAAGAGCTCGAGGCCGAGGGCGCGGGTGAGGTCGAGGAGGTCGTCGAGGTCGAGCCTGAGGCTGCCGAGGAGCCAGCGGCGCCACCGGCGCCGGTCGCTGCCCCCGACGAGACGCCTGCCGAGCAAGGCTGACCCACACCGCGAAAGGCGGGTCGCCGTTGTCCGATCAGCCGTGGCTCGTCGTCGGGCTCGGCAACCCCGGGCCGTCGTTCTCCGCAACCAGGCACAACGTCGGGCGGGTGGTCGTCGAGCTGCTTGCCGAGCGAGTCGGCGCGTCGTTCAAGGCCCATCGGCGCGGGCCGCGTCGATGTGGTCGAAGACGCGGCTTGGTGATCTGCCTGGCACCCGAACGATCCTCGCCCGGCCCCGCTCGTACATGAACGAGTCCGGCGGATCCGTGGCGAGCGTCCGTGACTTCTTCCAAGTGGAAGACGACCATCTCGTCGTCGTCCACGACGAGCTGGACCTGCCGTACGGGACGTCTGCGGATCAAGCTGGGCGGCGGCGACAACGGGCACAACGGCCTGCGGTCGGTCCGCGCTGCGCTGGGCACGGGGGAGTTCCTTCGAGTGCGGTTCGGGATCGGCCGTCCGCCGGGCCGGATGGATCCGGCGGCGTTCGTCTTGAAGCCGTTCTCGACGTCGGAACGAGCCGACCTGCCGGTCCAGATCGAGCGAACGGCCGACGCCGTCGAGGCGCTCGTGATCGACGGCCTGGGCTACGCACAGAACTTGTACAACGACTAAGTCACCGTTCACCCGGCCATGATCCACCTGGCCGAAGCCGACATCCTGCACGACCATCGACACGCCACAGTCGTGTGACCCCTGGCTCGGACGTCAACGGACCTGCCTACTCTGGCCCAATGGCTTTGCCTCGGTCTGCTGTTGCCCGCAGGCGATCGTGGATCGCGATTGCCCTGGCAGCTGCGTTCACCGTGCTTGCTCTGAGCGTCCACCTTGGCCTGCTGAACACGTTCGACTCGACCATTCGCGAATGGCTGCGACCTGGTGACGTTTGGGGAGCAGTGCAGCTGCGAGCCGACTACGTCGTGGAAGGTCTGCGCCCGGCCGTGGTTGTCAGCATTCTCATGGCCTACACCGCGGCCATCTGTGTGATGCGTCGGTCACTGCGGCCTGCGCTGTTCGTTGGCGCTATCTGGCTGATGACGGCGGCGCTCACTATCGGGGTGAAGATCGTGATGAGTCGTCCCGATCCGCACGGATTCGTCAGCGGCAGTGGGGGCAGTTTCCCGTCGGGTCACACCATCAGTGTCATCGTCTGTCTGGGCATGGTCATGCTGGTTGCACAACCTCGACTGGGCCGGTGGATGTGGATCCTCGTTGCCCTCGTGGGCGTTGTGATGGGCGCATCCATCCTGGTCCAGGCGGCACACTGGTCGACAGACGTCTTGGGGGGTGGCCTACTCGCTGTCGGTGTTCTCACCGCAGCGAGCGTCTCCGGTTGGCGTCAATGGTCCCAGGGCCCGACGGAAATCCGTCAGGATGCGGATTGAGGTGCGCGGAATCCGGAAAGCTCCACGCCGAGAATGCCAGCTGGCTACTGCTTAACGACGAGACACCCCTCCGAGGTTGGTTGTCTCCAACTGTTACGATCCTGTGGGGGCAATTGAGGAGATCGCAGCCGCTGCGGCGGCGGCGGCGAGAGTGTGCGGGGTGCTGGGGGCCATGAGGATCGCTGTCTTCGGGCTGGGCTACGTCGGCACCGTCACGGCCGCGGGTTTGGCCTCACGGGGCCACGACGTCTGTGGTGTCGATGTTGACGCTGTGAAGGTCGACCACATCAGTTCCGGTCGCAGTCCGGTTGTCGAGCCGGGTATCGATCAGCTCATAGCGACAGCGGTCGAGAGTGGACTCTTACGGGCGACGACGGACCCTGTCGTGGCCCTTGAACAGGCCGATGTGTCGTTGCTCTGCGTCGGTACGCCCTCAACGCCGCACGGCAGCACCGATCTGACCTACCTCCACCGAGCATTGGACGACATTTGTCAGGGGCTCGCTGTCGCAACACCGCCAGCATCGGGATTCCATGCGGTTGTGGTCAGGAGCACCGTCCCGCCCGGAACGGGCGACCACCTCGTCAGCAAGACCTTCGCCGGATTTCCCCCAGAAACCGGCTGGGCCGTCGGGACCGCGATGTGCCCAGAGTTTCTCCGTGAGGGATCGGGTGTGGCCGATTTCTTCGATCCTCCGTTCGTGGTCGTCGGAACCGCCGATCAGCGCGTGACTGACGTGATGACCGACATGTTCTCGTTCCTGAGCCGCGAGATCAGGTCTGTCGATGTCCGCAGCGCCGAGGCGCTGAAGTACGCATGCAACGCCTTTCACGCCACGAAGGTCTCGTTCGCCAACGAGATGGCGCGCATCTTCCGGGTGCTCGGCGTCGACTCTCGGGAGGTCATGCGGGTCTTCAGCGAGGACACCGTTCTCAACATTTCTCCGGCCTACCTCATGCCGGGTTTCGCCTATGGCGGCTCCTGCTTGCCTAAGGACCTGCGCGCGTTGCTCGACATGGCCAGGGTGAACGCGTTGGACGTTCCCCTGCTCGCCGGCACCGCACGGACGAACGAGCTCGTGATCACCGACGTCGTGGACCGGCTGATCGCCCGCCCGTTCCGGACGGTCGCCATGCTGGGTCTGAGCTTCAAGATGGACACGGACGACCTGCGCGAGAGCCCGAACGTCGAACTGGCGGAGAGGCTGATCGGCAAGGGTTTCGACATCCGGATCTACGATCCGATAGTCAACCCCGAGCGCCTCATGGGCGCCAACCTCCGGTACATCGAGGGCCATCTGCCGCATTTGCGGCGGCTACTGTTCGCGGCGCCTCGGGAGGCATTACAGGGATGCGAAGCCGCGATCGTGGCCACGTCGGACGGCGCCGTGGTTGGTCAGCTGCTCACATCACCTCCTGCGTGGATCCTCGACCTGCACGGACGCCTCGGCGCCGAGATCGAACGGCTGCCCGGCTACGAAGGCATTGGGTGGGCGGTATGACACGCCCGCGGCGCGTGGACGCGCGACCCAGGATTCTCATCATCGTCCAGAACCTGCCGGTACCCTTCGACCGTCGGGTCTGGCTGGAGTGCATGGCCCTGACCGCGGCTGGTTACGACGTGACAGTCATCTGCCCGAAAGGGAAGGGCGACCCTGCCCATCAGGTCCTCGACGGCGTGACGCTGCTGAAGTACCGTCCCTACGCGCCCGGCGGTCGGGCGCTCGACTTCGTCCTGGAGTACGCCTACTCGTTCCTTGCGACCGCGCGGCTGGTGCTCCGCGCTCGTCGCCAGGGCCGTTTCGACGTCCTGCAGGCCTGCAACCCGCCGGACATCTTCTGGCCGATCGCCCGATGGCTCCGCCGGCGTGACGATTCGCGGTTCGTGTTCGACCACCACGACCTCTGTCCCGAGCTGTACGACTCGCGCTTCCCACAGGGCCGTCGCTTGCCGCGCCGTGGACTAGTCGCCTTGGAGAAGGCGACCTTCGGAACTGCAGACCACGTCGTGGCCACGAACGCCTCATATGCCGAAATCGCTGTGCGCCGGGGAGGAAAGAGCCCGGTGGGTGTCACTGTGGTGCGCACCGGGCCCGACCACGAGCGTTTGCGCCGGAGGGCCGCGGTCCCGGAGTTGCGACGCGGCCGGCGGCACCTCGTCGCCTACATCGGCGTAATGGGCCCACAGGACGGCGTCGACCTGGCGGTGCGAGCCGCAGCCCACGTCGTACGCGACCTCAGGCGTGATGACGTCGCCTTCACTTTCATGGGCTCCGGCGACTCCTATAACGAGATCGTGGCGCTGCGCGACGAGCTGGGGCTGCAGGACTACGTGGAACTGCCCGGCCGAGTGCCCGACGACACCGTCTTCGACGTGCTCTCGACCGCCGCTGCCGGGCTTTCACCCGACCCGAAGAACCCGCTCAACGACGTCTCCACGATGAACAAGACGCTGGAGTACATGGCTTTCGGATTGCCCGTCGTGGCGTTCGATCTCAAGGAGACCCGCGTGTCGGCCCGGGAGTCGGCATCCTACGTTCCGAGCGGTGACGTCGCGGCGTATGCCGCGGCAATCGTGCAGCTTCTCGACGACGCAGACAGGCGCGAGGAGATGGGTCGGGCCGGCCGCCTGCGGATCGAGAAGGAGCTGGGCTGGTCGCACCAGCGGACCGCGTACGTCGGCGTCTACGACCGCCTCGTGGGGCGGACCCG
>CAWFXV010000008.1:0-73783 GCA_963819885.1 uncultured Actinomycetota bacterium
GATCTTCGACGTGGACGGCGTCCTGGTGGACTCGCCGCACGAGCTGGCCTGGCGCGATGCCCTAGGGGCTGATGGAAGGCGAGTGGCGCGACATCCGTGACCAGACCAGCTGGACCGCCGAGCGCTTCACGACCGCAGGTGTATCAGCAGCTGATGGCGGGCAGGCCTCGGGTGGCCGGCGCCGTTCCGCCCTGGAGCACTTCGGCGTGTCCGACGTCGACGCCCGGGCCGAGCGGTACGCGGCGGCCAAGCAGGAGCACATCGTAGGGTTCATCGAAGAGGGCCGGTTCATGGCCTTCCCCGACGCGCTGCGGTTCATCCTGGCCGTCAAGGACAGCGGGATTCGGGTGGCGGCGGCGTCGTCGTCGAAGAACGCCAAGCTGTTTCTCCAGCGGATCCGGCTGGACACCTTCGCTGCCGAGCAGCGCCTCGACTACGGCCTCGTCCGTGAGGGGATGACGCTTGGGGAGTTGTTTGACGCTGACATCTCCGGCCGGGACTTTCCCCGCGGCAAGCCGGACCCGATGATCTTCCTGACCGCCGCCGAGGAGCTCGGCGTTTCCCCGGAGTCTTGCTTCGTGATCGAGGACGCCACCAGTGGCGTCCAGGCCGCCAAGGCCGGAGGGATGGCGGCGATCGGCGTGGCCCGCCTCGGCGACGAGGGACAGCTGGCCGCCGCGGGCGCCGACCTGGTGGTGACCACCTTGGACAACGTTTCACTGCCAGCGTTGGGCGAAGGTCGGCTGCAGGAACGCCGGGCCGCCGCGGAGATCAGGCGCCGGCGCGCGGAGCGGCCGCCGAGCGTCTGGACGCTGGTCTACGACGGGTTCGACGCCGAGCGCCAGGGCCTGCGCGAGACGCTGTGCGCGCTGGGCAATGGGTATTTCGTGACCCGTGGCGCGCTTCCCGAAGCGGAGGCCGACGGTGTCAACTACCCGGGTACCTACGTCGCCGGCCTTTACAACCGGTTGGTCAGCGACGTCGCTGGCCGTCAGGTCGAGAACGAGGACCTGGTCAACGTCCCCAACTGGCTGCCGCTGCGGTTTCGGATCGCCGGCGGTCCATGGTTCGACCTCCGGCGGGAGCGGGTCGAGGGCTACCGATCCGAGCTGGACATGCGGAATGGCACGCTTACCCGCCGGTTCAGTTGGCGGGACGGCGAGGGCCGGCGGACCCGCGTGGTTCAGCGACGGTTCGTCAGCCGAAGGGACCAGCACCTGGCCGGTCTCGAGACGCAGTTCACGGCCGAGAACTGGTCCGGTGATCTCGAGGTGCGCTCCGGATTGGACGGCAGGGTCGTCAACGCGGGTGTGAAGCGATACCGCGACCTGAACGGCCGCCATCTGAGGACGCTGGGCCACGCTCAGGTGGACATGGAGACGGTCGATCTCGCTGAGCGAGACGACCCAGTCGCGAGTGCGGGTCGCGCTCGGCCGCTCGCACCAGGCTGCTGCGCGACGGCGAGCTCGCCGAGGTCGACCGCCAGCTGGTCGAGGAGCCCGGGTTTGTCGCCCAACAGCTTACCTTCCGGCTCGAGCAGGGGCGCCCGGCGACCGTCGAGAAGATCGTCGCCCTGTACACGTCCCGGGACCGCGCGATCGCCGAGAGCCATCACGACGCGCGGCTGGCGCTGGCGGGCGCCGACGACTTCGCGACGTTACTCGCCCGTCACGAGCGCGCCTGGCTCACCGCCTGGGACCGGTTCGACATTGCCATGGACAGCGCCAACGAGTGGACCGAGACGGTCCTGCACCTGCACCTGTTCCACCTGCTGCAGACGGTTTCGCCACACACCGCCCATCTGGATGTCGGAGTGCCGGCCCGAGGCTGGCACGGGGAGGCCTACCGAGGCCACATCTTCTGGGACGAGCTGTTCATTTTCCCGTACATCAACTACCAGGGCCCGTCGCTTGCAGGCATGTTGCTGGAGTACCGGCACGCGCGCATCGGGGCGGCTCAGGCGGCAGCACGGGCGGCCGGCTTCGCGGGTGCCATGTTCCCGTGGCAGAGCGGCTCTAACGGGCGCGAGGAGACCCAGCGGCTCCATCTCAACCCCAAGTCCGGCCGCTGGCTGCCCGACCACTCGCACCTGCAGCGCCACGTCAACATCGCGATCGCGTACAACGTCTGGCAGCACTACCTGGTCACCGGAAACACTCACTTCCTGCGCTTCACCGGCGCTGAGCTGCTCGTCGAAATCGCCCGGTTCTGGTCCAGCATCGCCATGTACAACACCGAACGGGACCGCTACGAGATCCACGGGGTGATGGGCCCGGACGAGTATCACGATGGCTACCCGGACTCCGACGAGGCGGGCCTACGCAACAACACCTACACGAACGTCATGGTCGCCTGGCTACTGCGGCGAGCGTTGGAGGCGTTGGAGGAGCTGCCGCCGCACTACCGGGACGAGCTGGTCGACGAGCTGGCGATCCGCGACGAGGAGTTGGACCGGTGGCGCGACCTTAGCCAGAAGATGACCGTCGTTTTCCACGCCGACGGTGTGCTGAGTCAGTTCGAGGGCTACGAACAGCTGCGTGAGTTCGATTGGGAGGGCTACCGGGAACGGTACGGCAACATCCAGCGGCTGGACCGAGTGCTGGAGGCCGAAGGCGACAGCACGAACCGCTACAAGGTCTCCAAACAGGCGGACGTGCTGATGCTGCTCTTCCTGCTGTCGCGGCAGGAGCTCCGCGACCTGCTGGCCGGCCTCGGCTACGAGGTGAGTGACGACCAGCTCACCCGCACCGTCGAGTATTACCTGCAGCGCACGTCGCACGGCTCGACCCTCAGCGCAGTCGTCAGCGCTTGGGTCCTGGCGCGATACGACCCGGACGAGGCGTGGCTGTTCCTGCAGCGGGCGTTGGACAGTGACGTGGCCGACGTTCAGGGCGGAACAACCGCCGAAGGCATCCATCTGGGCGCGATGGCCGGAACGGTCGACCTCGTGCTGCGGGGCCTGGCCGGCATCCGGGCGCACGGGCAGGTGCTGCGGTTCGACCCGGTCTTGCCCCCGCAGGTCAAACAGCTGAGCTTCAGCGTCCATTACCGGGGCCACCGCGTCGACGTCGCGTTCGCCGAGGACCGCCTGGTGGTCAGCTCACGCCCCGGTCCGGCGGCGCCGATCAGCGTCCTGGTCGGCGATCAGACCGTCGACCTGCACCCAGGGGCCGGGCACACCTTCTCGCTGGAGCGCCAGCGGTGACCGAGGACGCCCACGCGGGCGGGGGTGTTGGGCAACCCTCGCCGTTGGCTCATCGCCATGCTTCCTCGCTTACGCGCCGCACCTCTGTAGCGCATAGCTCTATGCGGAAGCCTCGTCGCGCTCAACGCGCGCCCTACTCGCCAGATCGGCCTACTCGTCTCTGGCTCTAACCCTACGCCCTCTCCGACGTTCGCCGACGGCACTCGTCGGCAACTCGTCCCCGATCCCGCTAGCGCGCGTGCAGCGCGCGTCACACGGCAACTAACGGTCACCTACGGCGCCACGCCACGCCCGACCAATCTGCAGACGTTTCTGCAGGTCAGGGGTGACGAACGTCACATCGGCGCTGGTAGGTCAGGGTGCGTAATCGGCCAGAGCTTCCGTCTTGTAATCGGGCGGTTCCGGGTTCGAGTCCCGGCGCCGGCTCCCACCGGCTCCCTTCCGGCTCCCTTCCGGCTCCCTACTTGCGCTGGCGGGTGCTGCTCACCCGGGGAGTGCACCAGCCGCGAGCACGTTGTGACTGATCGGCGCGGTTTGCCGCCTCGGGCACCGGCGGCGCACCTCTATCCCTCTTGGTCCGAGGCGCGGCGGAAGCAGGCTGAGGCGACTTGCGTACGGCTGCTCAATCACGTGTATTAGCGCCGGAACCCCCGTACTGGCGCGACGGTGGGCCAGCTGCTGGAGCGCCATCTGCGCGAGTCGGTCATCGAGCCGAGCCCGCGCAGTGCGTACGAGGGCCACGTCTACAGGCACGTCCTGCCGTTCATCGGGTCGATCAAGACATCGACACTCGACGCCGACGTCCTCGACTCGTTCTACGCCGAGCTGCCACGCTGTGGTGACCATTTGCAAACGGCGACCGGAAAGGCGTTGATCACCGGACTGGGCGAGCGCATGAGTATGACGAGCGTTGCCCGGGGCACCTCTGCGTCGGGCTGTCGGCGTCGACGATCCAATTCATCCTGAGCGGAGCGTTGCGCCGCCCTGGCCGTTGGCGCTGGATCTCGGAGAGCCCGATCGGCGTGGCATCACGCTGGTGGGTGAGTTCGACATGGTCGCGCTCATGCAAGTCAATGCAGGGCGACCGTCAGCAACAGCACAGACGGCTCCAGGGCCTCGAGGTCGTGCCTCTGCGGCGGCACCGCGACCAGGTCACCTTGTCCCAGCTCGGCGTGCGACTGGCCGGCGCGGAGCAGGACCCGCCCCCGTAGGCAGAACACCGATGCATCCCCGGGACTCTTGTGCTCGGCCATCACCCGCCCCACCGCAAGCGCCACGATGGTCTGTCGCAGACGCGCTCCGGACCTGCCGTACACGGTGACCGAGCTGCGACCGCTCTCGGCTGTCGTGGCCGCCACGAGTTGGTCATCGGCCAGCGCAGTGATCGACGCAACGTCCATGGACGTCGATGGTGGCACGGGAGGCCGCCGACGGGCTGGAAGAACCCGCGCGCGCGGCACACGCGATGACCAGCTGGCGCGGATTCATGCTGACCGGATCCTTCGGGGCAGGAGCACACTGACGGCCAGAAGTGCGCGAAGCTGGATTCTCGCCGGAAGGGGCCAACGGTGCCTGACAACGTCGAATTGACCGTGCGATTGCACTCGGTGAGCGGTGAGGATGTTTCGGTGATAACCCGCGACTTTGGTGGCGCCGCGGAGGCGCTGGAGGCGATCGGTGATGATCTGAACGAGCGGCGCAGTCTGACCTTGACCCGAGCGAGGTCCAACCGCGAGGCCGGCGAGCACGGCGTGGTGATCAACCTGGCCAACGTCGTGTTCGTGTCGGTGCACACGACAGACAACGCCAGCGTTGAGACGGGCCAGTACATCTGACGGCTGGTTCGGCGGACAGAACGCATGAGCGTCATCGGTGTGGGCCTGGTTGGATCGCTACTGGCCGGGCAGCCCATCCAGCACGGCCTGCTCGCCACCGCCGACGAACCGCCCGAACACGGACGCGCTGCTGGATGCTTGGGCTCTCCGTGCCGGTCCGGATGGGAGACCTCCAGTCTCGGTCACAGGATCGCGCCGCGTGGCGCTATTTCGATGGCGGAACGCCCCGGGCGAACAGCGCTACGAGCCGGTCACCGTGTCTGCTGCGAAGCAGTCCGGAGTCCTCCGCCAGGTTGAGGTGACGTGCTCAATGACCTGGTTTGTTTCGATCGTGTCGGGTTCGTCGTCTGTGACGTCGATGTGATCACCGCCGGTAAGCCGGACGCGTAACACAACTGCTGCCATTGGTTACCGACCCTAGAGGTCGGGCCGCGAGTCCGTAGCACACGCGGTGATGTCCGCGCAGAGGAACGACCCGCCCGTGGAGGGTGTGGTTCTGACCGGTGCGCTGCGCTGGCCGGTCGGGGGGCGTGGCTGGGCGCCGATTAGCTGGGTTGTGGTGTGGGGTGCCGGGTCCGGTCCAGCCCATCGACAAGCACGTTGAGGCCGGATGTGAATCGCTCGTCGCGGTTGTCGAGCCAGACGTGCTCGCCGAGGGCGACCAGGGTGGGGAAGCGGTCATCGGGAAGGGACCGGAAGAATTCGTGGAGCTGCTGCCTGGTCGCCGCGTCCTGGACACGCTGCTCGTTGACTGAGATGCGGGTGCTGCTGACCTCGAAGCCGACGGTGTAGCCGAGGATGAGGAAGTATGCGAGGCCGGTGTCGCGGTGGGAGAACCCGGCATTGTGCAGCGGCGCCAGGAAGGCCTCGGCCAGGGCAAGGGAGTGCGGCCCGAGTGGGTCGCGAGTCTTGAGCATGCCGGCTACCCCGGGATGGTTTTCCAGGACCTTGTGCAGCCGGTGAGCGAGCGTCTTGATTTGCTCGGTCCACGGCAAGGCGTGGCTGATGTCGCAGTCGACCTCGGCGAGCACGCCGTCCAGGACGAGGTCCTGGAGCTGCTCCTTGCTGCGGACGTGGCGGTAGAGCGCGCCGGGGACCACCCCGAGCCGCGCGGCTAGGGCACGCATGGTCAGCGCTGCGACGCCGTCCTGGGCGATCAGGGTGAGCGCCTCGGCCACCACGGCCTGCCGGTTGAGCGTGCGGCGGCGCTCTTCGTCGGTCTCCGGAGCGTTGAACCACAGCGGGCGCGCTTTGGTGTTGACGGGCCCGGGTGGGGTCGACTGTTGATTTTCCACAGGCTGCTCCTTCATCGGACCAGCATTGACAGTGAACAGTGTTCACGATACTGTGAACATAGTGGTTCGACAAGTGAACACCCTTCGCTCCGAAGGGACCTTCGTTCATCCCGAACCGCCGGCCCGATGGACAAGGGAATCGAGATGGCGATGATGACGCGCTGGGATGCCTTTCACGATCTGCGCGGCGCGCAGGACCGGATGAGCCAGATGAACCAGATGCTTGCCGACGCGCTCGGTCAGGACGCTGCGCAGTCTGGCGCCGGTGCGACCAGCACCCCGGCCTGGGCGCCTGCGGTAGACATCTCCGAGCGTAAGGACGCCTACGTCGTCACGGTCGAGCTTCCCGGCGTCAAGGTCGACGATCTCGAGATCGCATTCCAGGACGGTCTGCTCACCATCCAGGGCGACCGGCACCCACCGCAGGGCCCACCAGACCAGAAGTTTCATGTCCTCGAGCGCCGGTACGGGCTCTTCCGCCGCTCCATCACACTGCCCCTGCACGTGATGGCGGACGCCATCGAGGCATCGACCGAAGACGGCGTGCTGCAGGTGGTGGTACCCAAGGCGGAGGAAGTCAAGCCCAAGCGCATCGAGGTCCACGCCGTTTCGACCCCGGCGCCTGTCACCGCCGGCCCGCAGGCCAGCAACGGCACCTGAGGCTGGCCGACGGCCAGGGCTGACGCGCCCGCCCGGCAACCGGCGACACGTGCGGGACCGATGACCAGACGCGATGACGTCGGTGAGCTCCTCGAAGGGGTGACGGCACCGAGGACACGGTGCTCGACGGAAACGGCGACAACACCGGGGACGCGCTGGTCCACCGATACCGGGGCTGGCTGCGATTCGGCATCACCGCCGCGGAGCAGTCCCAGGCGCAGTCCCTGGACCCAATTTGCGTGCCGGGGAAGAGCCAGACGCCGATGACGGCACGGACGAGGATCCCGAATGGAGCCACCGTCGTCCCCCGGCGACGGCACCGCGCCCTTGCCACCCGGACGGCCGAGCCGGGTCTGGACCCGCTGCTTGCTGCGGTCGAACGCGCACCCGTGGACCCCAAGGTGGGCGCCGAGACCATCCGAGTCTTGGACGAATTCGACCATGCTCGGCCATGCCCCGTCGGCCATGCCCAGGCCCTCGGCAGCGGGGCAGCCGACGACGCTGCTCAGCCGCCGCCACTGGCCACCGCAGTCACCGCGACGATTCCGGGCCTGTGGATGCGGGCTCCGGGCGGCGCACTGACCGGCAAACCGAACCAAGCCGGCGCCGGCCTGGCGCGGCGGCTCGACCGACAGCCTCCGCTGAAGGAGGACAGCAATGGCAAAGGTCGAAATCGACGGGGACAGCCTGATCGTCGAGATCGAAGGGTCGGACAAGCTGTGGGCGCTCAAGAGCCGCCTGATCATCCCGCTGGCCAACGTGCTTGGCGCCACCGCCGACCCTGGTGTGATCGACGAACCGAAGGGCATTCGCGCCCCCGGCGCGCACGTGCCCGGCGTCATCACCGCCGGCACCTTCCACATCCACGGCGAGCGGGTCTTCTGGGACGTCCATGACCCGGCCAAGGCCGTCGTCATCGAACTGGCCGACGAACACTACGCCCGCCTAGTGGTACAAGTCGCCGACCCCGGCGCCACCGTCGCGCTGGTCGAAAACTCCACCCAGCGGCCGTGACACCCACAACAGCAACACCGACTCTGATCGCGGGTAGTGCGCCGCTGCGTACCAGGGCCAAGGCCTGGGATCGGTGACGATCACCCGGCGTCTCGTGGGTGATCCTCGTCGCCAGCCCTACGGCATGACGTCATTCGTGACGCGAAATGGAGTCAACCCGTGCGGTTTCAGGCGCGGCGGGTGCGGCGGTGTAACCAAGGTCGCCGGTAGGGGCCAGATGCGGCGGATGGCATCCCCCTTGTAATCGGGCGGTTCCGGGTTCGAGTCCCGGCGCCGGCTCTCGGTCGTTGAGGCGCCGATGCGCCCGGCGCGGGTCGACCTCGGCCGGACCTGTCGGCGCTCTAGGCGCGATACTGCACGACCAGCGGGCAACGGAACGGGTCGCTCGCGCCAAGCCCCACTTGGTTGAGGTAGCGCACGACAATTCCGTATGCGCTCAGCAGGCTGGTCTCCGTATAGCTGACCCGGTGGCTTTCGCAGAAGTCGCGGACTATGGGCTGTGCGCGGCGCAGGTTGGGTCGCGGCATGCTGGGAAACAGGTGATGCTCGATCTGGTAGTTGAGCCCCCCGAGCGCGAGGTTCGTCGGCCAGCCGCCGCGGATATTGCGGGACATCAGCACCTGACGCCGGAGAAAGTCGATCTTCTCATTGTGCGGGACGATGGGCATGCCAGTGTGGTTCGGGGCGAACGCACCTCCCAAGAGCAAGCCGAACAATCCCATCTGGACGCCAAAGAAGGCGGCCGCCTTACTCGGTGGCAAGACCATCAGCAGGACCGTGATGTATCCACCGAGACGAACAACAATGAATGCGGCTTCGGACCACCGGTGTTTCATTGGCTCCCGTCGCATGATCGTCTGGACGCTCGTCACGTGCAGCGCGAGCCCTTCCAACAGCAGAAGTGGAAAGAAGAAATAGCCTTGCCACCGGGCCAACCAACGGCCGAGTCCGCCTCTGCGATGTACAGCCGATGGTGTGAAGGCAAATGCGCCGGGAGCGAGGTCGGGGTCGGCTCCCTCTTTGTTCGGGTTGAGGTGGTGCCGGTTGTGCTTTGACACCCACCAGCGGTAGCTCAGCCCGCTAAAGAGCCCGGAGACAATCCGCGCAGTCCATTCGTTCCAGAGGTGAGAAGCGAAAATCTGGCGATGTGCGGCGTCGTGTCCGAGGAACCCGAACTGGACGAGAACGATCGCCAACACTGCGGCGAGCACCAGCTGGAACCACGAGTTGCCGAGAAGGGCGAAGACAACCCAGATCGCGACGAATGCCAGAACCAATCCGATGATCTTGATCCAGTAGTAGACGTACCGTCGCTCGAGCAGACCTGATGACTGGATGTGACGCGAAAGCTCGGCGTACTCGCTGACGTGCCGGACCCGCCGGGAGACACCGGCACGAGCGGAGTCTTCCGCGTCGGCACCAGGAGCACCAGCGTCAAGACGTGCTTCTCGCGCTGTTCCCGGCTCAGTGGTCGTGTTCATCGCCAATACCGTCCTCAAGTCCAAGACACGACGGCAGCCGCTTGCGGCACGGTCAGGTGCGGGGGCTGCGTCGTCACCACGGTCGAACTGCGAGGCCAGTCTGGCATCTCCTTGGGGTGCGATGTCGTCCCCGCGGGATTCGGCCGGCGTCCGGCGGGCCGCTGCGGCCTACCTCAGCTCGTCGGACGGTCGGGTCAGCCGGTGGGCGGATTCCACACGTCGAGTTGCCGGGTGAGCTCACCCTGTGCCTCGAACATCGCAAATGCCTCGTCAGCGCCGCAGTGCGAGTTGAGTGGGTTGGCGCAGTCGGTCGCTTCCCACGCCTCGTACGCGGCGCTGTAATCCGCGGCCGCTGCCTCTGTGTCGGCGACGAGTGCGGCGATTTCGGCCGGGACCTCGCCTCCCTCCTGCGCTGCTGACAGGGCGGTGCCGAGCGCCGTTGCCGCCTCGCTGCCCATCTGGTAAGCCGCCGCACAGGTGTCTACCTCGTCGAAGTCGGCACAGGTGAAGTCGGCATCCGCGACGCTCTCGCGCCATGCGCCGTCATGGCTGGCGACGATCTTGGCGTACTGGTCGACTTCCGGGTCGTCTGCCTCGGTGGTCGCGGCAGCGCCGCCACCACACGCGGCGAGAGTCAGTGCGACGATCACCGCGGCAATCGAGGGTGTTGCCATACGTCGTGGCCTCCCATGGGCAAGTCGGCGCAAACCCTACCTGCGTATCCGTCCGACGATTTCGCGGCCAGTCCGGCTAGGCCCTGCTTGGCGCGGCGGCCTCTTATGCTGTTCGAGCCGGTTCTCCCGTTCCTCCCAGCCTCCTCCGGGCAGGCCGCGAGGTCGCCCGAAGGCTGACCTGATGAGCAAACCGACCATTTTGACGGTCGACGACGATCCGCTGGTTTCTGCGGCAATCACGCGCGACCTGGCCAACCACTATGGCGCCGACTATCGCATCGTTCGCGCTACGTCAGGCCCCGAGGCGCTGGCCGTGCTGACCAAGCTCGCCCTCCGCGACGAACCGGTGGCGTTGATCGCCGCAGACCAGCGGATGCCGCAGATGACCGGTATCGAAATGCTCGACCAGGCGCGTACCCATGCGCCAGGTGCGAAGGTCCTGCTGCTGACGGCGTACGCCGACACAGACGTAGCGATCAAGGCGATCAACGACATCGGCCTCGACTACTACTTGCTCAAGCCGTGGGACCCGCCGGAGGAGCGGCTGTACCCGGTCATCGACGATCTGCTCGGCGACTGGCAGCAGGCGAACCGGGACCACACCTCTGACGTCCGAGTGATCGGGCACCGGTGGTCGGAGCGCAGCAACGACATCAAGATGTTCCTGTCGCGCAACCACGTGCCCTACCGCTGGCTGGACATCGAGCGCGACGCCGATGCCGAGCGGTTGCGCGACCTCGCCCAAGCCGCACCCGCAGACCTCCCGCTTGTACTGGTCCCGGATGGCGACACCCTCCGCTCGCCTTCGATGCTTGACCTCGCCGGCGCGCTCGGGTTGCACACCACGGCACAACAGCCGCTGTACGACGTGTGCATCGTCGGTGGCGGCCCGGCCGGCTTGGCCGCCGCGGTGTACGGAGCTTCCGAAGGCTTGAGCACCGTCATCGTTGAGCGCGAGGCACCTGGGGGGCAGGCGGGACAGAGCGCGGCGATAGAGAACTACTTGGGATTCCCGAGGGGGCTCAGTGGCTCCGACCTCGCTCATCGCGCCCTTGCTCAAGTTTCCCGTTTCGGCGCCGAGATGGTCCTCGCTCGCGAGGTTGTCGGCTTCGAGACCCGTGGCCCCGTGCGCGCCGTGCTCTTCGACGGCTCCGGCGAGATCGAAGCACGTGCGGTCATCGCGGCAACTGGTATGTCCTACCGACGGCTCGAGTCATCAGGACTCGCCGAGCTGACCGGCCGCGGCGTCTACTATGGCGCGGACTCCAGTGCAGCGAGCCAGTGCCAAGGCGACGACGTCTACATCGTTGGTGCCGCCAACTCGGCGGGTCAGGCCGCCCTTTCCTTGTCCCGGTTCGCCAAGCACGTGGTGCTGGTCGTCCGGGCTGCGACGCTCATGGACACGATGTCCAAGTACCTCGTGGAACGAATCAGCTCGGCGCCCAACATCACGGTCCGGTATCACAGCGAGGTGGTGGCGGGTCGGGGTGACGGCCACCTTGAGACGCTCACCCTCGCAGACAGGAGCTCCGGCGCCACTGAAGAGGTTCCATCGAGCTGGCTGTTCGTCTTCATCGGCGCCTCACCCCGTACCGGGTGGCTCGGCCCTGAGGTCATCCGCGACGACAGGGGTTTCGTCGTCACAGGTCAAGATCTCGGGGGTCCCACTCCCGCTTCGCGGTGGCCGCTCGCGCGGGCACCCCTCGCCCTGGAGACGAGCGTGCCGGGCGTTTTCGCCGCCGGCGACGTTCGACTCAACTCCATGAAAAGGGTGGCATCCGCCGTCGGTGAAGGCGCGATGGCGATCCACCTGGTACACCGCTACCTGGCCACGATCTGATGCGCGTCGACGATCTCCGCTCGCTGAGCATCTTCGAGGGTCTCACCGACGATCAGCTTGCTGAGCTGATCCAGGGCGGTACCGAGGTGCTCATCGAGCCCGGGGTCGATTTGTTCCGCGAGGGCGAGCACGCCGACTTCTGGTGGTTGCTCGTCGACGGTGGCATCGACCTCATCCGGCACATCGGCCGCGAGGACACGGTGGTCGCGAGGATGGACGTGCCGGGCCGATGGGCCGGAGGGTTCCGGGCCTGGGACGAGAACGGCATCTATCTCGCGACTGGCCGAGGAAGGACTGGCGGGCGGGTGCTTCGGGTGCCAGCGCATGTACTGCGCGAGCTGTCGAACTCCTGGTTCCCGTTCGGCGGACACCTCATCGCGGGTCTGTACCGCACTGCGCGCTCCATCGAGTCCACCGCACGGCAGCGCGAATCTCTGGTGACCCTGGGTACGCTCGCCGCCGGCCTCGCGCATGAGATCAACAATCCGGCTTCCGCCGCAACCCGGGCGGTCGACGCCCTCGAAGCTGCTTGTCAGGTTCTGCTCTCGTCGGTCGGCCGGCTCGCCAACGACGAGATCTCGCCGAGGCAGTTCGCTGCGCTCGACGCGTTGCGCCGTCAGATCAAGCCCCAGCCGACGGACGCAGATCCGCTGGTCCGGGCAGACCGCGAGCAGGCAATCTCTTTGTGGCTCACCCGCCACGGCATCGTGCGCGAGTGGACCATCGCGCCGCCACTCGCCGCCGCCGGAGTCGATCTCGCGTGGTGCGCGCGTGCCGCAGCAGTGCTGGAGGGATCGGCGCTGCAGCCGGGCATGGAGTGGGTTGCGAGTTCGTTCTCGGTCGCGACGTTGCTGTCGGAGTTGAAGGAGTCGACGCAGCGCATTTCCGAGCTCGTCGCCGCCGTCAGGTCCTACTCGCAAATGGACCGTGCGTCGATGCAGCACATCGACGTGACGGACGGCCTCGATAGCACCTTGGTGATGCTCGGGCACAAGCTCCGAGACGGGGTCACGGTCGTGCGCGAGTACGGCACCGATGTTCCTCGGATCGAGGCCTACGCGGCAGAGCTCAATCAGGTGTGGACGAATCTGATCGACAACGCCGTCGACGCAATGGACGGCGCAGGCACGTTACGGGTCGCGACGCGGGTCGATGGGGACGGCGTCGTCGTCGAGATCGGGGATACCGGCCCGGGCATACCAGCGGATGTAGCGGATCGGGCTTTCGAGGCCTTCTATACGACCAAGGACGTGGGCAAAGGCACCGGCCTTGGCCTCGACATTGCGCAGCGCATCGTGGTTGAGCGCCACGGTGGAACGATCACCATCGACTCCCGACCGGACGAAACCGTGCTGCGGGTGCGAATCCCCAGCCGGCCGCACCAACCCCAGAAGGCGCCGAGCCGTGACTGAGCGGGATCGGCGTCGTGGAGGTGCCGTGACGACGCCGGTCTCGTGGGCGGACACGCGCGTTGGACTCATCGAGGATCGTGCGCCGCGTCGTGTCATTCCACGGACTGCAGGGCTTTTTGGGCTCGTTGATCCACAAAGCGCGTGACCAACTGCTGGGCCGCGCCGAATACGGCTGCGTAGGCCAGAATTGTCGGCTGCGAGGTCAGCCGCTGCAGTCCTGGTACCAGCCCGCCGGCCACCAGCAACAGGCCGACGATGGCCGTCGCCGCGCCAGCAGGCAGCTTGAGCAGCGCTTGGGCGAGTGGCACATCGTAGGCGGAGCGAGTGGAACGCAGGGACGACAGCGCCTGTGCTCCTGATAGTGCTGCTCCGACCACAGCAACCAGCATCACGAGCATGGCATCGACAATCCCAGGCGACGAGCCCCCACTTGGGCACACGGACTCGGAGCCGGGCTCGCATAGCGGCACCAGCCTTGGTTCCACCGCGGCGAGCACCGCAATGCACACGTCCAGCAGCAGCAGGATGGCGGCCCAGAGCAGAAGCACATTGCGAAAGCTTCGTAGCCGGGTGTGAGCATCATCCTGAGCGTTGTAGGTGGCCGTGGCGACGACGGCAAGCAGTTGCGGTGGTGAGAGTCCCGGACCTGGAGGCACAGTCATGGGATGCCTCGCTCGACGTCGCTGGTTGCAGTACCGCCCGACTCGGCTGGTGTTGTGGCAGGTTGTGACTGGCGCGCCCACCACTGTTCGAGGGCAATTCTTCGTGGATCGTTGGTACCCAGAAACCTCCGTGTCCGTGGCACGAGCTCCAGACCGCGCTCGCGTAGGTCGTCCGGCGAACGGACAGTCATCAGCAGGGCATCCGCCGCGTGCAAGTTGCGCCACACGCGCTCCACGTCTGCCCCCGTCCACCACGAGCGCGGTGAGCTGCCCCGGTCGAGAACCTCCCGAGCATTTTGCAGGCACGCTTCGACGGCCTCGGCGTTCGACGCCGACTTCCCCTGCGGGCGCTCCCGGACGCGTGCCAGGTCCTGCGTCAATCGCTGGTGGAGGACGATCGCCCGCTCGCGCCAAGCAGCTCGAGTCCTGGGCGCGGCCCATTTTCGGGATCTGGCGTCCTCGACGTTCGTCGATGTCACACGGCTGATTGTGCCCGAGGCCGTCCAACGCCGGGGCCTTTGCCGTACTCGCAGGCTGTCCGGTGACTGGAGGCCTGACCGGGCATGAGCAGGACGAGGGTCGGATTGGTCTGCGGCTACCTCGACCCGACGCGGGATGGCGTGGCCGACTACACGCGCCGGCTGGCTGCCCACCTGAGCCGTGCCGGCCTGGATCCGTTGATCGCGACGACATTCGAGTTGGCCCGCGCCGCCGGGGAGGGTTCTATCGGCGTCACTGCGCGGTGGGACGTGCGCGGTGTCGCTGCGGCAGCCCGGGCCATCCGCCGCTTCGACCTCGACCTGGTGCATGTGCAATTCGCGCCGTCGGTCTTCGGATTCTCCCGCGCGGTCGGGCTGATACCCATCCTTCTATCGAGGCGCGTCCCGCTCATCATCACGTTGCACGAGTACGGCGTGTGGTCAGGGCATGGCATCGGCGGCAAGGTTCGCTCCGCGCTGTGGTCGGCGGCGGAATGCCGCGGGTACGCCGACCGCGAGACGTTGCTCTTGGCTCGCCGGGCCGATTGCCTACTGGTCTCCTCACCAGAGCAGCTGGCTGTGCTGAGGGCTCGCATCCGCCGCCGGGCGCCCGCCGCAGTCGAGGTGCCGATCGGCCTCAACGTGCAGATCCCGACCGTTCATCGGACTCGAGCCCGAGTGGATGTGCGCCGTCAACTCGGCGCGGCACCCGGCTCGTCGATCGTCGTGTTCTTTGGCTTTCTCCATCCGGAGAAGGCACTCGACGGGCTCATCGCCGCAGTGGCCGCGCTACGGGCGCGGCATCCGGGAATCCAGTTGGTGCTGATCGGTGGCACGGAAAGCCACTCCGTGCCGAGCGCGGCGGCGCTCGAACTGCGCCGGCAGTTGCAGCAGGTCGCCGCAGCCCACGGCGTGCAGGATCAGGTCCACTTCACCGGCTACCTGCCCGACGTCGACGTCTCCCGACTGCTGCAGGCCGCCGACGTTGCGGCGTTCCCCCTTGACGCCGGTGTCACTCGCAAGTCCAGTTCGCTGCTCGCCGCGCTCGCGGCCGGGCTACCGGCCGTTGCCACGGCTCCCATGGGCACGGTCAATGGGCCGAGCGAGAACGACGGCGTGTTCTGGGTGCCACCGCGCGATACGACGGTTCTGACCGACGCCCTGGCCCGCGTGCTCAGCGATCGAGCTCTTGCTCACCGGCTGACGGTGGCGGGTCGGGCCCGGGCGGCGAGCCACAGCTGGGAAGCCATCGCCGCTGTGCATGCTCAGGTCTATGCCCGGGCACTTGCCTCCCACCGTGCCGACGGGTCATGGACAGCACGGACGGAACCGAGCAGGGTGGTCCCCTCAACGGCGGGTGAAGGGGACGCTGATGTCAGTGCGTGAGCGAATGGCGCAGGGCGCCGAGAAGTTGGCGGTCGCTCTCCGAGGTGGGAGGTCGGCGTCGGGACGGCCGACCGGAGCCCGGGATACCGAGGATCCGGCGCTGTTCCGGCCGCTCGTGTACGGAGATCCGGCTCGGCTGCACATCGCCCCGACCGCCGTGGTGAACAATGCGCTGTTCAATCTCTCGTCGGGTGAAATCACCGTCGGCGACTATGCCTTTTTCGGCCACAATGTCTCGGTCCTCACCGGTACACACGATTGGACCACGTTCGGCGCCGAGCGCCAGGTCGCCGTGCCGAAGTCCGGGCGCGATGTCGTCATCGAGGAGGGTGTCTGGGTGTCCAGCAACGCGATCGTCGTCGCGCCCTGCCGCATCGGAGCGCACGCGGTCGTCGGTGTCGGTTCACTCGTACTGCGCGACGTCGAACCGTACACAGTGGTCGCCGGCAATCCTGCCCGCGTGCTGCGGACAATCCCCAGGCCCGGTGAGCTCGAGGGGAAGGTGGATCCGGAAGCCGGTTCGGCAGGAGCGGTGACGGCCGGATGACCTCGTCGGTGGCCGGCTCGCGAGAACCGTCGAGTGCCGAGCGCGTCGAGGCGCTCGAGGCGCAGGTCCGGGATCTCGTTCGTGAGCTCGCCGAGGTCTCGCAACAGGCGGCAGGGCTCGAGTCGGACATTCGCGCGCTACGCGCCAAGGTCGACGGCGGCGGGTCACGCTTCGCCGCCCTCTACCCCGACTTCATCGACCGGTTCCGTGGGTCGACGGCCGATGTCACCGCGAAGCTCAGCGGGTATCTGACCGACGTACGCCGGGTCGTCGAACCGGCGGCCGGATCCGTCGCGGCGGGCACCGGGGTCGTGGACGTCGGCTCTGGGCGCGGTGAGTGGCTGGCGCTGCTACGGGACTCCGGTGTGTCCGCATCGGGGGTCGACGCCAACCCCGTATTCGTCGATGCTGCTCGGGCGCGTGGTCTCGACGTGGTCCACGCTGACGCTGCCGCACACCTGCTGGGGCTGCCAGCGGGCTCGGTCGACATGGTCACCGCGTTCCACCTCATCGAGCACCTCGACGTGGAAACGCTGCTCGCGCTGCTGGCCGCGGCCCGGCACGCTCTGCGTCCCGGAGGCTGCGTCCTGCTCGAGACGCCGAATCCGAGCAATCTCCGGATGGCCGCGTGCGACTTCTACAACGACCCGACACACCGCTCGCCGCTGCCGCCCGATCTCACCGAATACCTGGTCTCGGCGTCCGGCTTCGACGAGGTCGAAGTGCGTCCGCTCAACCCCAACCGGTCTGCTTTCGAGCCAGCAGACTCCGGCCCCTGCCGGCAGATCGAGCAGCTGGTGGCAGACACGCTCTTCGGAGCTCAGGACTATGCCGTCCTCGGCTACAAACAGCCGACGGCCTGAGCTTGGACGTGCTGTCGAACGTGCGGCGGATCGCTGACGTGTTGAACAGCTGAAACGAGTCGGCCAGCGCAGCGCGCGAGAAAGCTCGCACCGCGAGCCCGGGAGCGTCGATGTCGCAGTCCATTCGGCCCTCACCTCCGTGCGCGCCAGGTGGCTACGGTCCGCGCAAGACTGCACTATGCAGGGGTGATGTCTGATGATGCGGTGGCCGATGAGATCTTCGCCATCGGTTCGCAGATCCGCTACGTGGCTTTCGGCAGGGGCCAGGACGTTGTCCTGCGCGAGCGGGCAGGGCTGGTCGATGCCTCGTCAAGCGAGTCCGACCGTTACGAGGAGCTGCTGGTCAATCCGACCCTCTTGAAGCTGGCTGGTCAGCGCGGTGAGATCGACTGCGGTGGTTTGCGCTATCTGGTCGTGGCCTACGGGAACTTCTGGCAGCTGGTGATCCCGACGGGCCCCGCGAGTCATGTGTCGGTGTCGGTCGAGTTGGACGCTGATCCAATCGCGGCCGCAAGCAGAGTCGTTTCGGTCGTCGAAGGGCACGCGGATCACGCGGGAACGTAGTTCGGCGGTGGGCAGAAGTGTGGTGTGGACACGGCGGCCCTGCAAGGATCAAAGATGCGGGTAGGGAGGGGGGCGCATGGGGGACGAAGCCAGCTGGGCGGATCGGGTCTTGGTCGCGCTAGCACAGCTTGCGTCAAGCCCGGTCGAGCAGCCGACTGAAATCACGACGAAAACCGACAAAGACGCCGCGGACGCTGGCGCTCCCGAGGGAGCGGTCCTGGAAGAGGTGGCGCTTCAGTTTGCGGACCGCTTTGCCGCCGAGGACCGCGTCTATGAGGGCTTGATTGACGACGCCAAGCCGGCCTGGCACCTCAAGGTGCGTGAGGCGATCGATGCGCTGAAGAAGAAACGGCTCGTCTCGCGCGGGCCCGACCTGGCCCTGACGAAGACGGGTCGAGGGGCGGTCCAGACTGCTCGAGATCGGCTCGCCAAGGAGGCCGAAAGTCGATCCCCCGAGCTGCTGTCCGAAGCGACCGGCCCGCCACGTTTGATGCTGTCCGGTGTGCTTGCCGCACCACTACGCGAGAGCGCAAGCACGGCCATCGGTGTGACGCCCACCGAGGACGATGTCGAGCTGACCGAAACACCCACCGACTCCGAGGCGTCCGAGGACGAGACCAGCGAACCGCCGACCAGGGACGATCAGACGCACATCATGATCGAGCTCAACCAGCGCTACGGCCACGGACCCGAAGGGGCCTTCAATCGGCTGCAGCGGCTGTGGGCACGGGTAACCAATGGCGAACGTCCATACCGGCTCACCGAGGAGTACGCGACCGGAGCGCTTAGCTGGTCGCAGTTGCTTTGCCTTGTCTCGGCCGATGCCACGCCTGTGGACTGGTCCCAGCGCGCGATCTTCCGGGTCTGGCCGGACTTCGAGGTAAAGCCGCATATTGACGCTTCCATCGTCACCGTCAAGGCGGATGCAGCGCACCGATCCTTCAACTGCTACGGCGACGACATCGTCTGGGCGGTCGTGGACTCAGGCATCGACGAGGAGCACCCGCACTTCAAGGGCTACGGCACGTTGAGCGATCCCGCGGTCAAGGACTTGCACCGTACGTTTAGTGGAACCGCGGACCCGATCTCCGAAGGTGCCCTGACCGACGATATGGGTCACGGAACGCACGTCGCGGGCATCATTGCCGGCGGCCTGGACAGCTGGGCGGAAGGGTCCGACGACAAGGTGGTCGTGACTCAGGAGCGCTACAACGTGGCGGACCCGGACAACCCCTTCCACCAACCACGGAAGGTCAAAGACCCGAGGGCCAAGCTCGTCGGGATGGCGCCGCGGGCCAAACTCGTGAGCCTGAAGGTGCTCGACCGCGGGGGCAGCGCCGGGGAGCGGGCCGGGCGCGTGATCCAGGCGCTGGCGTACATACGCGAGATCAACGCGGCCAGTGACAAGCTGCCGCGGATCCACGGGGTCAACCTGAGCCTGGGCTACGACTTCGACCCGGAGTGGTTCGCCTGTGGCCGCAGCCCGCTGTGCCAGGAGGTTGACAAGCTGGTGCGAACAGGTGTGGTCGTCGTCGCGGCCGCCGGTAACTCGGGGTACGGCAGGATCGCCACACAGTTTCGAGCGCCACAGAACTTCAGCTTTGGGATGACGATCAACGATCCGGGCAACGCCGAGCGAGCGATCACAGTCGGGTCGACGCACCGTGACTCTCCGCATGGCTACGGGGTCTCGTACTTCTCGTCCCGCGGACCCACCGGGGACGGTCGCCGCAAGCCCGATCTTGTGGCTCCAGGAGAGCGGATAACGTCGGCAGCGGCGGGTGCCTTGAAGGCACCCGTCAACCTCGAGCTCGCGCATGATGCGGCCGTGTACGTCGAGTCGAGCGGGACGAGCATGGCGGCTCCCCACGTGTCGGGTGCCATCGCCGCATTCCTGTCCGTCCGACGGGAGTTCGTCGGCCGCCCAGACGACGTGAAGCGGATCTTCGTCGAGTCCGCCACGCCCCTGGGACGTGACCCGACCTTTGAGGGCGGCGGTCTCCTGGACCTCATGCGCGCTCTGCAGGCGGTGTGACTGATCAACGCCAATCATCTGTGACCGGAGGACCACAATGTCGGACACCATCGCGGGACTGCCGTTCTGGCAACTCACCTTCGACAAGGACGGCGACATCGACCAAGCCGCGACGAGGGCCGTCGTCGACGAGATCATGTCCAAGAGGGTCACCGATCTCGTGGTTTTCTCGCACGGCTGGAACAGCAGCCAGGCCACGGCCAGGCGGCTCTACGAGCGCTTCTTCGAGACAATGGCGCCGCAGCTTGCTCAGGCAACTCGTCCGACGACTGCCGGATTCGTCGGGGTGTTCTGGCCGTCGCAGCGATGGTCGGACGAGCCGATTCCGGATTTCGCGGACCGGGATGCCGACTCCGGTTCAGGTGGTGGCGGCGCGGCGGGCCTGGAACCCGCCGGAGGCGAGATCGTCCTGTCCGATCCTCGCCTTGATCCCCAGACGCTCGATCAGCTCAAGGAGCTCTTCCCCACGGGGGCCGACCAGCTTGACCGGATGGCCGAGCTGTTGGCCGGCGAACCGACCGCGGCCGCGGTGAGCGACTTCTTCAACCAGATGAAGGACTTTGCCGCGGTCACGTCGGAGGGTACAGACGACGGCGAGGGCGATACGCCGTCGGACACCGGTGCCGGGCCTCGAATGTTGGAGGACGAGGACACCGAGCTGTTCCAACGCTATGTCGACGGCCTCAGCGAGTCCGGAGTAGTCGTCGAGGACTTCTCCGGGTGGAGCCGCTGGGATCGGCAGCGGTCTGGCCAAGATCTGGCACGGAGCAAAGGAGGCCCTGCGCCAGCTCACCTACTGGCAGATGAAGAATCGAGCCGGCGTAGTCGGCAAGAACGGGCTGGGCCGGTTCGTCGCGCGGCTGCGCGGCACGGCCCCGCAAGTGCGGGTGCACCTGGTGGGCCACAGCTTCGGCGCCCGCGTGGTTTCGTACGCTCTCGCCGGACTCCCGGACAGCGCATCTCCGTCGCCGGTCAAGTCGGTGACCTTGCTGCAAGGGGCATTCTCGCACTACGCCTTCGCCGACCCGCATCCGTTCGACGCGAACCGCAAGGGCGCGCTGGCCGGGCGGCTGAGCCGCATCGACGGTCCGCTCACGGTCTGCTTTTCCACTCACGACGGGGCCGTGGGCACGTTCTATCCGTTGGCCTCGTTGGCCGCCCGAGACGACTCGGCGGCACTGATCAAGCCGTCCGTGCGGTGGGGCGGCATGGGCGCCGACGGCGCCCAAGGCGTTAACGCCGATGTCGCGACGATCCAAGCCGTTGGGGGCAGCTACCCGTTCGGCGACGGCAAAGCACTGAACATCGACGCATCCGACGTGGTCAAGAACGGCCCCGCGCCGATTGGCGCACACAGCGACATCGTGCATCCTGAACTGACCTGGGTCGTACTTTCCGGCGGGCGCATCGTCGGCTGACCATTACTCAGATGGCGTCTGCTTCAAGACGCCAACAGCTGGTCGAGGGTGAGACCAGTAATGCGTGCGTCCTCGGCTGCCGGTAACCGCTGCGGGGCGATGGATTCGAGAGCACGATCCGGTCCAGGTATTGCTCCTAGTTGCCTGAGTCCGTCTAGTTCGTCCTTGACCAGCAATGCAACCCGCTTCTGGTCAGCTGGCGTCAGGTCACGGCAGTTCCAGGCCCGGGCGATCGCCTCCGTACGGCGGCTCGCGAAGGTGTCCTGCTGGCCGCGGATGAACGCCTCGCCGGCTTCGCGAATCAAGGTGTCGATCTCAGGCAAGCGTCAGTCGTCACGGTCAGGACGGCATTCGACTCGCATCACCAAATAGTCGATGCCGGTGGGGAGATTCGCGTCGCCATGCGCTGGTTGAAGCCGCAATGCTGGTACAACGCGGCTTCGATCTCGACTGTGCCACCGTTGAACGGCACCAGCGGCGTGATCGGAAATCCAGCCTGGCCCCGGGCGTCGTCCAGTCCTGGGGAGGCCGAGCGAACGTGGCGAACGTGGTCGGCTCGGCGCCGACGAAGCTGAGCGAAACGCCGCCGTGTAGCGCGGGGAAGTGGGTGGCCCCATGATTTCTGCTGGGCCAGGAAGCCCTCGGCCAGCCAGAGCCGTAGATATCCGGTGTGCGGATGAACCGGCGCGTTCGAGGCACCCAGCGGATGGCGGTCATGTGCTATGCGTCGTGACAGCCTCAAATGACTGGCGCTTCCGTGAGGGGAGGCGGATGCTCGAGTGATACGAACCGACGGTCCCTGCGCTGGCGGTCGCACACTTGTCGCGGGAGGGTCCATGGCCGCCAACCGATCGGCGCAGGAGTGCCGGTTCACGGTCGTGCAAGGGCCGGCGCCGGGATCGAGCTTCGCTATCCCTGCCGGCCGTTCGGAGATCGGCCGGCAGGTCGGGATGCCGATCCAGCTAACTGACGCAACAGTGAGCCGCCGGCACGCCGAGATCTCCCGCTCTGCGGCAGGCGTAACCGTCGTAGACCTCGGGTCGGCGAATGGCACCTTCGTCAACCGCGTGCGATTGAAGGGCCCACGCGAGCTTCGTGATGGCGACGAGTTGCGGCTGGGTGCAGTTGTCCTGCGCTTCTCTACGGGAGCCGCACCGACGGGTACCGTGCCAATTCCTCCGCCCACCGCCGAGGCCGCAAGCCGGCCGACCGTGCCGTCGTTCGGCGACGTGCGGGGTCCGGTCCAGACAGGGGGTGGCCAGCAGTACAGCGCGGGCAGGGACCAATACGTCGCGGGCAAAGATCAGTACCTCGACCAGAGCGTCAACGTGCAGGACGACTACGATCCGTGGGACGAGCTCTTCCAGGGCAGGGGCCTGGGTCGCGCGCTGATGGCCATTGGCGGCTTGATCGCGCTGATCGGCTTCGGCATGTGGATGTACGTGATCTTCTCGGGGTTCGGAGGGAGCGTCTCCGACCCGTTCGGGATAGAACTGGTCCCGGGAGTACCCATGGGCGTCGTTGGCTTCGTCGCCTTCGGGGCTGGCGGCGTCCTCGCCGCTATCGGCAGCGGCATGTCGAAGTCGGCCCGCAAGCGGGAGGAACGCCTTCGCCGCGAACGTGGGCGGCAACCGGTGGCGAGGAAGCGGCGCGATGGACGCAGATGACCGGTTCGGCGATGTCGTCGGGCCGGTGCAGACCGGCGGCGGCGTGCAGTACACGGCTGGCCGCGACCAGTACGTGGCTCACGGGGACCAGTACGTCGCGGGACGCGACCAGGTGGTGCAGACCGGACCAGCCGAGATGCTCGCTGAGCTGGCGTCAATTCGGCAGGCGCTCGGCGAGCTGAGGCTTACCGCGGCAGAGCGAAACGGCGTCGAAGCCGACGTTGCCGCAATGGAGGCCGCCGCGCGGGCTGACGAACCCGATGCAAGTGCGCTCCGTCAGCGCTTGGAGTCGCTCACCAGCACGCTGAAGGATGCAGGGGCGCTGGCGTCGGCAGGCTCGACACTGGTCGACTCGATCGCGAAGCTCGCCCGCTGGCTCGGCCCGTTGGGCGCAGGGGTCCTCAGCATGCTGTGAAAGGCCGCGTCGGCGGCCGGAAAGCCCGCGTGTACCGCCAGCACCGGTCACATACCGTCATCTCATCCACATGGTTTGGCAACCCGCTGGCCGTGCGTCCGCTGGCGGGGGAGATCGGGGGATGGTCGCGTTCGTAGGGTTGCCGATATGCGTGTAGGTGACAGTGCGACCCGCACCCGCCTGGTGCGGACGAACGACATCGAGCTCTTCACCGAGATCACGGGTGACCGGAACCCTCTGCACTACGACGCCGAACTCGCTGCCCGCAGCCGCTTCGGCGGAATCGTCGTGCAGGGAGGGGTCACCAGCGGCCTACTCAACGCTCTTGTTGCCGAAGACCTGCCGGGCCCGGGCAGCGTGTTTCTCCACGTCGAGTGGAGCTTCCGTGCACCGGTGCGGCCGGGCGACGTCATCACCGCAAACGCGGAGGTGACCAGCATGCGCGGCGACAAGCCGATCGTGACCCTGGCCACCAGCATCGTCAACCAGGACGGTGTGGTGGTGCTCGACGGCACCGCCATCGTTTGGCGCGACCCCACCGTCGCCGCTTCCGCCGACCCAGGATCCGCGCCTGCAGCGGGCTGAAGCAAGCGCACCAACCTGGGGCGAGTTGTTGAATGTGCTCCGTCCGGCGCCATCAAGTGGCACAATCCGGTGCCCGTGATATCGCCGAGGATCGGCCGCGGACGCAGCAATCGGCAAAGAACTGCGACCTTGGTCGATCCCCACAACGAAGCCGAAGAAGGCCGTGCGCCGTAGAACTCGCGTGGACCAGCAGTCTCCCCTTCTGGGCGGAACGTCCCCGTCGTGGATTCGGGTCATCCTGGACACGGTCACGCTGTGGTGGGAACGACGTCGCCAGTTTCGCCGTCAACACCACGCCGACCAGCGGCGTTCGCGGCTCTGGATCCCAGTCCTGTGCGGTCTCGTTGTGCTGGCTGGCGGGCTGCTCGTCCGGGCCGGAATCAGGTCGGCTGATCCCGTCCTCGACGCCGCGGCCACTCCGGCTCTGACCCCTAGCTCCGAGCAACAGGACGATCTGACCGGGCCAGCCAGCCGCTCGCCAGGCGAGCCCAGCCGTGCGAACTCGGACCGAGCGGCATCACTGGCCCGGGCCGCCGCCGGTGCCGAGATAGCAGCTCGGGCCGACATCGACGTGTCCGCTCGAGCAGCGATTGCGCTGCGGGAAGGGAAGATCGACGGTCGGGTCCTGGTCGTGCTTGCCTCGCTGGCAACGGCTGACCTGATCACAGCCGTGGACGTGCCGCCAACCGGCGGAACCGCCGAAGTCGAGAATCTGGAAATGGGCGTCGTCGATGTCGACCGGGTTCTCGACTGGTTGCACATCCAGAGCAGGCTCAGCCCCGACCGGATAGAGGTTCGCCGCGAGTCCTCGGTCGCCTATCTGGTACTCATCTACGACACACCTGAACCGCCCGGACTCTTTCCGTCGTAGCAACTGTCCGTTCTCTACCCCTGGGGGACCCAATGATTCGTGCCACTGCACGCATCGCGATCGTCGTCCTGTCGTTGGCTCTCAGCACGCTTTGCCTCGGCATCACGGCGTCCGCCGCGTCCGACGACGTCGGCTATCTGAGACTCGCCCACCTATCGCCTGACACCCCAAAGGTGGACGTCTACGTCGCGTCGTTCGGCAGTGAAGACCAACCGACCGTCCTTCGAAGCGTTGGGTACGGCGCCTTTTCTCCGTACCAGCCGGTTCCCGCCGGGTCCTACACGATCGCCATGCGGCTGGAAGGGGCTCCCGCGAGCGAGCCACCGGTGCTTTCCACGACTATCCAGCTCGAGGCCCACACCGCCGCCACCGTGGTCGGGATGGGTGAGAACACCGAGCTGGCGTTGGTCACGATCACCGACGGCATGGAGTTGCCCGGCGCAGGCAAGACCAAGGTTCGGGTCATCCAGGCTGCCATGTCTGTGCCGGCCGTCGACTCGGTCGAGGTCGCTGGCTCCGAGGTGGCAAGCGATCTCGCCTTCACCGAGTACAGCAACTACAGCGATGTCGCAGCTGGCGCTACCACTGTCCAGGCCAGCGCCGGTTCCGAAACCGCTGAGCAGTCGGCAGACCTGGTTGCCGGCGGCACATACACCGTCGTCGTCCAAGACGTTGAATCGGGCATCGGTGTGCTGGCGATCCAGGACTTCGCTGCTGCGAACGAGATCCCGACCGGAGGCGTCGAGGCCGGACTCGGTGGCTCTGCGGGTGGACTTGCTGATTCGTGGGCCTTCGTGGCGCTGGCCCTGGCCATCGCCGCGATTGCCGGTCTCGCTGTGACCCGCCGGCCCCGGGCAGGGAGCCGTTGAGTGAGCGTCCGGGCACGGCACCGACGGAGCCGCGTCAGGCGCAGAGCGTGGTGGTCCGCTCTCCTGGTGGCGTCTGTGCTGCTTGCTGTGCCCGCTGCTGGCGCGCTGAGCGCTGATACGACCGTGCCGTCGGATCACCTCGGCACCGGGGGTGGCGCCGGGCTCGTGGAACCCCGGGCACCCACCGAGGTCCCGGGATCCGGACCGACCGAATCCGTCCAACCTGGCCGGATCCTCATCGAGGCGATCGGCGTTTCCGCCGACGTCGAGGTCGTCGGGCTGGCCGCCGACGGAACCCTCGGCATACCGACCGATGTCGCCACTGTGGGCTGGTTCGCCGGCAGTAGCCGGCCGGGTGAGATGGGGCCGGCGGTGATGGTGGGCCATCTGGACTCCGTCGATGGACCGGCGGTGTTTGCCCGCCTTTCGCAAGTCCGAGTCGGTGATCTCATCACGGTGGAAAACGGTGACGGATCGGCCCCAGCGTTCACCGTCTCGGCAGTGTCCCGGCATCCGAAGCGGTCCTTTCCGACGCAGGCCGTATACGGCCCGACGCCTGATGCCGAGTTGCATTTGATCACGTGCGGAGGCAGATATGACCGGGACGACGGCTACACCGACAACGTCGTGGTGACCGCCAAGGCAGCCACCGACGAGACCATGAAGGGATAGAGCAACGGCGGTTTTCTTAGCGGGCCGAGAGTTCATTCGCGCAATGCAGGAACAGTGACTATGCCGGGTCGAGATCTGAAAAGCATGATCGAGCACGATCAACCCGTAGGATGCCAACGGTCATTCGTCCTCGGACGATTGGTGAGGCCCACGGCTTCGTCTCTGTTGGCGTGCCGTCGGGCGGTTGGCGTCAGGGCTGAGCCTGTTGGGCAGGCCCGCCAGCGGCGTCGAGCACTTGTTGACCCTGCTGGTCTACGAGGCGGGTGAACAGCTGTTGTGCATAGCCGAGGACGATCGCCCAAGCAAGGATCTGCGCTGGGAAGTCCAAGGCGCTTAACCCCGGCACAAACTCACCTCGCATCAGCAGGAGACCGAGCAGAGCGGTCAGTGCCCCGGTCGGCAGCTTCAGCAACGCGAGCGCGACGGGGATGCTGTAGGGAGTAGAAGTTCCACTGATGCGGCGCAGTGCGGCCGCTGCGGCGACTGCTGCCGCGATCAAACCGATGCCCTCGATCAGTGGGATGTCCCATCTGTGCACGGCCTTGCTCTCGGCCTCGGTAATTATGGCGCCTTCGGCCGGAGTGGCTGCTGTTCCGGCTGGTGCCTGGGGACCTGGGACATCGATCTCCTCGGTGGGGCACACGACCTTGCCTTCGGGGCGGAAGCAGACCGGCAAAGTTTCTGGACTAAAGATGCCCAGCAATGCCAGCCCCAGTGCCGCGAAACCCATCAAGGTGGCCGCAACGAGCAGGACGTTTCGGAAGCTGCGCACGCGGGCTCCCTCGCGTCGCGCTTCTGAGCTGGCGCCGCGGACGGCTGCGATGATGACGTTGCGATCCCTGGCCGAGAGCACAGGCGCTGGCTGGCGCGTCGCGATCTCGTTCAATTGCAAGCGCCGTGGGTCCTGGCTCGACAGGTGGAGCTGGACGTGCGCCTGGATGCTGGGAAGCTGCCCCGCCAGGTAGTCCGACGGTGCAATGCGCAGAGATCTGCTTCGGCCGCGTCAAGGTTGCTTCTGGTGCGTTCCACGGCGGACCCGTGGACGAATGACGCCAGCGAGGCCTTCTTGTTGGCGGTCGTCTCAGCGGCATCAAGGTGACCGTCGATGGCGTCGGTCAGGGCCATAGGCGCACCGTGACGCAATGTCTTGAAGTAAGCGGCAAGTGTCCGCATCTCGTAAGCGCGGGTCATTGCCGTCTCTCGCCACGAGCGGTTCGCGGGACCACCGACTCGAGCCTTCGGTGCGTTATTGGGTCGAACGCGGTTTACTCGCCGGGCGCCGTTGGCGCCTGTTGTCGGCGCCGATCGCGTGTCGGCATCATGCTCGCGTTGGACGCGTGCGGTTCCCTCCGTGCTCGTCACGGCGTCTCCCCCATGTTGGCCGGTAGTGGCTCTGAGGGCCTCGTGGATCCCGCCGCTGCCGTTCGGGGCAACACCTGGCTACCGCAAGGTCATGTGTCTCACATCACTCCTCTAAGGAGACCGAGGAAGGTCACCTGATACCTATCCGCGATTGCACATTCTGAGCGTTCGGAAGGCCTGTGCGGTGTCCTTGACGCGGATGCTGTAAGGGCGGATCGTCAATAGACGAACCGGCATGGCAGGCGGGCGGCTGTTCTTCACTCTGTTCCACCCGGCCCGGGTGGCAGGACAAACATCTAGCGGGGGACTCTATGGGCACTTTGCAGGACGACAGCAAGGACGCGTCAGGCACATCAGATCGAGCTGGTCAAGCGGCGCTTCGACGAAACCCGAGACGAACGCGAGGCAATCCTGGCAACGAGGGAGGAGACTGGGGTCGCGGTCAACGATTCCGTGGAGCAGCTCGAAGCCCGCGCCGAACGGTTGGTCGAGCTGGGCGAGACGCCGCTCGAAGCGGTCGTCAATGTCGCACTCTCCGACATCCCAAACCGCAAGGCGGCGTATGAGCGGATTATCGGGGAAACCAACGACTTACAGTCGTGGAGCTTCCTGCCACGAGGCGCGCGCGGCAGCGAGCGTGGCCCGCATAACGGCGCTAGAGGCCGGCCGTGAGTTGCCACTGAGCACCGGTTTGTTGGTCGATGGGCTCGCCGGCCTGCGCTAGAGCTCCTCGAGCGGGCGACGACCTTGCCCTGGTCGCCTTCGCCGCGCAGAGTTGACGAGTCCCCTGGCCGATGTTCGCCCAAACCAGGTGCTCGTAAGACGACCTTGACGACGCTGTCACTTCCGGCGGAAGATTCCCAAGCAAGGTGGGACTGTTTCTTGGTGGCTCGCCGGCACAGGTCCCGCCCGGCTTGACGATGAGGGGGTCAAGTTGGCGATTGACGCCGCCCTCTACTCGGGTTCGAAGTGTTACTTCTTCGCCGGCAACCGCTACGTTCGGGTCACCCGGGGCGACACTGGTCCCGGTACGGTCGACGCGGGCTATCCGGCGAGCATTGCGAACTGGGGCTGGCCCGGCGGATTCGGCTCGAACGGTATTGACGCAGCCCTCTACTCGGGTTCGAAGTGCTATTTCTTCGCCGGCAACCGCTACGTTCGGGTCACCCGAGGCGACACTGGTCCCGGTACGGTCGACGATGGCTACCCGGCGAGCATTGCGAACTGGGGCTGGCCCGGCGGATTCGGCTCGAACGGGATCGATGCGGCGCTCTATTCGCACACGAAGTGTTACTTCTTCGCCGGCAACCGCTACGTTCGGGTCACCCGAGGCGAGACCGGTCCGGGAACGGTCGACGCGGGCTATCCAGCCACCATTGCGAACTGGGGCTGGCCCGGCGGATTCGGCTCAAACGGTATTGACGCCGCCCTTTACTCGCGAACGAAGTGCTACTTCTTCGCTGGCGACCGCTACGTTCGGGTCACCCGCGGCGACACCGGCCCGGGAACGGTCGACGCCGGCTATCCAGCGAACATTTCTAACTGGCGGTGGCCGCGTGGATTCAGCGGATCGAGCGGCGTGCCCACCGTTCGGCTACACGCCAAGATACTCACCGCGCCGAACGTCAGCATCGCCACAGCCGAGCAGCGCATGCGCGACTTGTACGCCAGCGTGGGCATTACGGTCCAACTGGTGTCCACCGAGAATCTCAACTTGCCGCTGCTGAACGACGTCGACGTCGGCCAACCGCCGAACACGTGTTTGCGCGGCCAGACCACAGCGGAGCAGAACCAGTTGTTCGCCAACCGCAACAACGCTGGCACCAACGACGTCGTGGTGTACTTCGTGCGTTCGACAGTGCCGCCGCTAAACGGCTGTGCTGCCTTTCCAGCGGGCCGTCCCGGTGCGGTGGTCGCGCAGGCAGCGACGCAGTGGACCATGGCACATGAGGTCGGCCACGTGCTCGGTCTTGTCCATGTCAACGACAATGACCGGCTCATGACGGGAAATGGGACAGGAAACATCACCAACCCACCACCGGACCTTGCCAGCACCGAGGTCACCACGATGCTGAACAGTGCCTTGACTCAGGACCTGTAGGAGTTGCGATGGCCGTCTCGATGGAAGACGTGCGCCGCGTGCTGGATCCGGAGGAGCCGGACTACGAAGCCGCGGCGCAGCTGGGTCCTGGGGCTGTGCCGCACATGGCGACCTTGGTCACTGGCGACGATCCCATGCTGGCTTCGAAGGCCACATATGCGGCGAGCCTGCTCGAGGATGGCGCCGGGCAAGAGATCGTACGGATCGCTGCGGAGTCCACTGATCCAGTGGTGCGGGTGGCCGCCGCCGCGGCGGCACGGAACCTCCCCGTCGCCCTCGGCCCGAGACATACTCGCTGAGCTCGCCACCGACGACGATCCAGGCATCAGGAAGGTGGCTCGGGATTCCGTGCCCGACGACTCTGCCGAGTGATCAGTGCGCTTGACGAGTGGGGGGGCCATCACCTGCTGGCTACACCGCCTCCGCCAGCCTACCTTGGTAACGCCTCTTCCGAAGAGCGATCCATGACATCTGACATGACCCGCGTGGGATGCAGGTGTGGGTGACTCGGGGAACAGGCGCGGTCCCAATTGGTGGGGGATGCGGCAACAAGCGATCAACGCCGAGACCGACGGCAACTGGTCCCTGTATGCGGTGCATCGCGCGCAGGTAACCAAGGTCGTATTCGATGCCGTGGCGCGCCACCGGTCTGCACGGCTGTGCGTTCTAGGTGCCGGCAACTGCAATGACATGTCGCTTGCCGATCTTGGGCGAAGTACAGCAGAGATTCACATGGTCGATATCGACGACGCGGCATTACGGCGTGGTGTGGCGCGCGCATTAGCACACAGCCGGTCTCTCGGCCGACAAAGGCAGGCCCGCCTTGTCACGCATGGCGGAATTGACCTCACGGGGGTGGCGTGCCTGCTGGCGGAGGAGCCGCTAGTCCCCGCGTCGACCATTGCGCAGCGCGCCCTTGTCGGCCCGACGCTTTCGATCGGACAACCGTTCGACGTGGTTGTCTCCGGCAATGCGCTCACTCAACTGATCTCGTTGCCCGTCACCGCACTCGGACAGCACCATCCGAACTTGACGGAGGTTGTGCTGGCGATCCGCACCGGGCACCTTCGGCTCATGGCCCGCCTGCTGCGGCCGGGTGGGCATGCTGTCCTGATCACAGACGTCGTCTCCTCGGACACCACACCGGCTTTGACCGGCGCAACTCCGCAAGACCTGCTCATGCACAGTCTCTCTGCGGCCCTGGTAGAGCGGAATTTCTTCACTGGTGTCAACCCGCTGGCATTGGTGGAGCTCTTGCGAACTGACCCAGTGCTCGCCGGTGTCGCCGTCGAAGGCAAGTTGTCGGGTCCATGGGTCTGGCAGGTCGGATCCAATCGGATGTATCTCGTGATCGCACTGACATTCCGCCGCAGTTCGAGGACAACCGGTCGAGGCGGTGTGACGCCGCGGTTGCCGGAGTGAGATTTCGAGCCGACGAAAGGATCACACCGCCGCGGTGCTCGCTCTGGCCTGGCATCGGGCGGCGTCGAGGGGTTGGCCTGCCTGTGCGAACAGCCGTGCCGCCTCGTCGAGCATGGCGGCGGCGTGTTCCTGGTCGCCTTCGGCCTGAGCGAGGTGGGCGCGAGCTTCGAGGGTGGCACCCTGCCACGCGGTTCCGTCCCACAGAAGCGACGAGCGTTCGGCCACGGCCAGGTGTCGATAGGCATCGTCGATGTCGCCCACGGCGGCGCATGCGATGACCGCAGGGATCGCGAGCATGATGTCGCAGAAGGAGCAGGTGTCTTCGAATCCGATGACCTCGGCGGCTTGGTCGACGACCGACCGAGCGGTCTGCGGGTCGGGAGCGGCCAGGATCATCGTCCCGAAGATGCGTTGCACGAGGTGCATGGCCAGCAGCGACCATCGTGCGATCGGCAGTGCCAGCCGTAACAACCGGGTCGCCTCGTCCCGATTTCCTTGGAGCAACCTGAGCTCGGCAAGCCGCTGCAGTGCGGCCGCTTCCCCGGCCGGTGCGCCGATCTCGCGGTGCAGGTCGATAGCGTCCTGCAGTTCCCGTTCGGCTTCGCTGATATCCCCGCCGAGCAGTGCTGCTTCACCCAGCAGTGCCGTGGCGAATGCCTCGGCCCGCAGAATTCCGGTTCGCCGGGCCGTCTCGCGCAGCGACGTCGCGAGCGACTTGACCTCTGAGTAGGGCGTCGCCCCGTAGAGCAGGTATTCCGCGACGCAGAGATAGGAGTCGAACAGTGTGCTCGCCAGCGCCGGAGTGTCCTGGGCCCGCCGCAACTCCAGGCGCAGGCGGGAGAACAGTTCCCCCCGATGGTGTGCCACCAGCGCCTGCAAGGTGAGCAGGTCAAGCCACTGCCAGGTGATGCCATCCGGACCCATCAGCTGGCCGACGCGGTCGGCGACTCTCCCCGCCTCGTCGGTGTCGCCCCGGAAATACGCCAGGTTGCCTTGGGCCAGCAGGATGACCACGTCGGCCGGCCCGCCGTCTGGCTCGAGGCCGTCCAGGACGGCGGCGGCGGTGTCCAGGTCGCCTTCCTTGGCTGCCGCATTTCCCATTCGCGCTCGCAGCCGCGGGCGGTCCGGTTCGGCTGCGACAGCCAGTGCCTCTCGGTAGGCGGCGATCGTGGTCCGGTCGCCGACGGCTGACAACAGGTCGGCGCGCATTGCCAGCAGCATCGCCCCGGTTGCCGGGCTCGCGTGGTCGCGTACCGCTTCCACGAGTGCGAGCGCATCGCGGTAGGCACCGATTGCGGCTTCGGTTTCGACGGCTTGCAGAACGTACGGCACGGCCTCGGACGGCCGGCCCGCCGCGATCAAGTGGTATGCGATCCGAGTCGGGGCGGCGTCGATGGCCCGCAACCTGGTGGCGGCCAGGTGATGGAACCCGCGCTGCTGCGCCGGTGGGATGTCCTCGAGCAGTGCATCTCGGATGAGGGCATGCCTGAACTGGAAGCCGGATCCGGTGTGCAGAACGACCGCGGCGGCCACGGCTGCATCCAACGCACCATAGGCCTCCGGCTCGGTCAGTCCGGTGAGGGCGACGAACTCGTCGGTGTCGAAACTGATGCCGATCACAGCGACCCGCTGGAGGGCTTCGCGGGTCTTGACGGCTAGCCGGTCCAATCCGAGCGCACCGGCTCCGTGAGCCGGCGTCCCCGAGCTGGCTGCTTTTGCCAATTCGATGACGGAGAACGGCAGACCGCCAGAGATTTCCCAGATGTGCTCGAGCGTTTTCTCGGGTGCATCGGCCACATGGACTCGGATGAGGGCGTCTGTGCTCGCCCGGTCGAGCGTCCGTAGCGGCACGTGAACGGCCATGTTGCGGCGGAGCAAGCTGGACTTGACCTGTTCCATCTGCTGGCCGCCAGTGCGGAAGCCGACGACGATGAGCGCACGCTCGCTCGTGACCGACCGGGCAAGGTAATGCAGCAACCGGAGGCTGGCTTCGTCGGATTCGTGCATGTCATCGATGGTGAGCAGCAGACCGGTCCCAGCAGCCGCCAGCCGCAGTAGCTCCGCAGCGGCGACGAACAGTCGCTGGTGGGTGCCCTCGCCGTCCCACGTCAACTCATGTCCCGCGAGCCCTCGATCGATCTCTTCGCGGAACGCTTCGTTGAGACCGTCGAGCAGCGTCGGATGTTGCCGACACAGGTCCGAGAGCGCGTCGAGCACTGGTGCGTACGGCCACGCACCCTCGATTGCAGCCGCGACCCCATGCCCGGTCCGCCATTCCTGACGCTCTGCCGATTCGCGAGCCCAGTCGAGGACTGCCGACTTCCCGACGCCGGGCGGGCCGGACACCAGGACCGTCCGTCCGGCACCGTCACCGGCTTGGGTCAGCAGCTCCGCGATCGTCTTCTGCTCTTCGCTGCGACCGACGAGAGTCTGCCGGCTGGCTGTGGGCTGTTGAGCAGACAGCGCAGCGAGGATCTGGTTCCGAACGGCCATGACCCGCGGGCTCGGTGTCACCCCGAGTTCGCGCCGAAGTGCGGCGTTCAGGCGCTCGAACTGGCGCAGCGCGGCACGGTGGTCGCCGTCTGTGACATGCCCGCTCATGATCGCCAGGTTGGCCTCTTCGTCGGTGGGATCTTCGGACAGCAGCCGATCCCATTGATCGGCTCGACGAAGCAGCTCGATGTAACGCAGCCTCAGCTGCTCTCTACGATGTTCTGCCCACGGTTCATAGAGGTCTCCTGGCAGGAGCTCGCCACCGTATGCATCCGCGGCCGCTGTGGATGCCACCGGGTCATTGGCGGACAGTGCGGCGTCTGCGAGCGCCTCGAACACGTCGACGTCCACGACGACTTTGGAGTCCGGCAGCAGTGCGACCGTCTCACCGCGGAGCACGACGGCGCGGCGGTCCCGGCCCATGGCGACCCGGACATAGTGAGCAAGCTTGTGCAGCCGCGGTGCGGCCTCGGCGACGCTGAGATCCGGCCACAGCAGGTCGATCACCTGCTCCCGATGGCGCTGGCGGCCAGGTGACAGCGCAAGCACCTTGACCAGCGAAGCGGCCTGCCGGCGCGGCCACTCATCAGCCGCGACGGGACTGCCGTCGAGCACCACGTCGAATGTGCCCAACAGCGTGATCTCAACGTTGCGTGACACGTCTCCTCTGATCACCATCGCCGTGACTCAACTCAACTCATGATGGGCGGCGGCCAACCTCCTGTACACACTCGGCACCATCCCTCAGGCGATTTGCCGGCGTTCACCGCGATCGTTCTGGTCAAGACCCTGCATGGCCTCGACCTGCTCGGTCATCGCCGAACTAGCGTCCAGCAGCAAACGGCGCAGCGTCGCGGTCGTCCAGCGATACGACGCAATCGACTCGACCACGCCGAACAGCCGGTCCGCGATCCGGTCCCGCGTGGCCTGGTAACCGGCCAAGGCGGCGGTCTCCTCCGCCGAGCCGTGCCGGATATCTCGGACGGCGGACGCTAGGAGCTCAGCATCCCGGAATGCGTCGGTGATCCCGTGGGTACTGAGGGGATCCTCGAATGCTCCCGCGTCACCGACGAGCGCCCAGCCCGGGCCGCCAGCCTGGCGGAGATAGCCCGATTGTCCGGCGTATCCGCGCAGGTGTGCGGGCGGCCAGGTGCCGGACACCCGCCGCCATCCGTCCCGCGACACGGCCTGAAGAATGGAGTTGAACGCATTGCCCGTCCCCGTCGCGCGGGCGGCACGCATGCGCTGGGTGGTCGTGCCGACGAAGACGCACGTCTGCCCGTCGTTCGTCGGAATCATGCCGGCTGAGGCACCCGGCGCGTAGAACCACTCGTATCCCTCGGCGGGAAGGTCGTCCCAGTAGCCGTAGATGACAGCACCCCCTCGTGATGCCGTCCGGACGGATGCTGCGCCGACGGAGCGCGCCACCGACGAGCGCACACCGTCGGCCCCGATGGTGAGTGGTGCTGACGCGACGATGGTTCGTCCGTGCGAATCGCGAGCCGCAACGCCGGTCACTCGGCCGGAGGGATGTCGGAGGATCTCGGTCACCGAGGTCTGGAACCGCACGTCGGCACCCGCCTCCATAGCTGCATCGGCGAGGATCCGGTCCAGCACGGTGCGCCGCGGGGCGTATAGCGAATTCACCCCTGCCGCCGGCTTGAGTGCGATAGGCACCGTCTCCTCCGGATAGTGGAACAGCACGCGGGTGACCGGAGGTGTCCCGGCGGCGGACACTCGGTCGAGCAGGCCCCAGCGGTGCAGCTGCAGGACCCCGCCGCGCATGAGTGCGTGGGTGGAAACGGTGTCGCTGCCGTAGCGCGCCCGGTCGAGCACCAAGACCCGCAGACCTTGTCGTGCCAGCAGGATCGCGGTGGCCGATCCTGCGCAACGGGCCCCGACCACGATGGCGTCGTACGTCGTCATGATCGGTCACCCCCGCCCCGAGTCAGGAGCGCCCGATCCGATGTCGGCCCTGATCGGTCTGCACCGACCAGGTGCTCGGTGATCGTCTGCGCGTCGTGTCGGGCCCCGTCGATGAATTGGGAGTTACGACGGTGCATAAACCGCAGCCCGATGACGTAGAGGCCGGGAGCCGACGTCACTCCTCGGTACTGCTCGATGTCTCCGTGATCGTCGACGACGGGAACGCGCAGCCAGGAATAGCGATGACGCAAGCCGGTTGCCCACACCACCGTGGAGATGCCGGCCGACCGTAGGTCCAAGGCGTGGGGACTGCCGCTCAGGATGACCGGGCGTACGGGGGTCGCAGGGAGCACCTCGTGCTCGAGCCCCGCTGTCATGACGTACTGGTCGATGGTGCGAATCGTGCGGCGCAGTCGCGCCTCAGCAGCGGCGGTCGACAACGATAGGTCGCCACACAGCCTCGCCCGGTATCCGTCCAGGTTGGCGAGCCGGCCGGTCACGAGGACACCGAGATCACGCAGCCGAGCCAGGTCGAGATCCGGAAGGCCTCGGTCGCCGGCCAGTTGGAGCGACGGCTCTTGTCGTGCCCGCCGTACGTCGTCGACGTCGTCGATGGTCCGTCCCAGTGCGCCGATCTGCTCGAGCCACCACATGATGTCCATGCCGCGGTATCGCCTCGGCAGGCGCGTGTGCGCGCCGACCGAGAGCACGACATCCCGACCCGCTTGTCGCAGTTCGGACGCGATCTGCACGCCCGAAGCGGATGCGCCAACCACGAGCACGCCACCGTCCGGTAGTGCCGCGGGGTTGCGGTAGCGGTTCGTGTGGATCTGCCAGACGTCGGGGTGCAACCCCGTGGCAAGGGCGGGAACTCGTGGCCGCGGGCCGGCGGCCACGACAACGTTGCGCGCCGACCAGACGTTGCCGGTCGTGGTGACCCGGTAGCCGTTGTCGACGCGCCGCACATCCTGCACGGCGGTCCACTGTTCGATCGGCGGGTGGAAAGACCGCGCGTACGATTCGAGGTAGCCCACGAGTTCTGGCACCGCCATGAATTCCTCAGCATCCGGGCCCTGATAACGCCACATCGGCAGGCGGCTCATCCAGTTGGGCGTCAGCAATCGAAGCGAGTCCCACCTGGCGCTGCGCCAGCTTTCCGCCAGCCGGCCGCGATCGAGGACGACGTGGTCACGTCCGGCCTCGGTCAGGAGACGGCTGGTGGCCAGGCCAGCGTGCCCGGCGCCGATCACAACGGTGTCGATGTGTCGCATGGGTGTCTCGTCCTTAACAGGCGACTTCAATGATCAAGAACGCGGCAAACCGCTGACTGACCTCTGGAGAACGCGGATTTGATCATTGAAGTCGCAAGTCGGATGGCTTGGCTGTCGCTGGTACCGGCCTCAGGCCACTGTGACGGCGATGTCGACCGGAACGGGGTTCGTCAGCACGTCGAATACGGCAGACCGTGCCCGGGACCGTTCGACGATCTCCCGCAGCTTCTCCGGCGGAGCGTCGCCGGCGATCTTGAAGCTGACCCGGATCTGGTTGTAGCCGTTGCGGACTTCGTCGGACATGCCGAGAAGTCCGAGCAGGTTGATGTCGCCCTCGACGGTCGACTCGACCTCGGTGAGCTCGATACCCCGGGCAGCGGCGATGTTCGCCAGCCCGGATGTCAGGCATGCCGCCAGCGCGGCGAGCACGTACTCGACCGGGGCGGGTCCGTTGTCCTGCGCCGACCAACACTTCAGGATGATCGGCGTCGATGACGGTCTCGTGCTTGTGCTCGAGTTCCTGACCGGCGCCGTAGAAGCCATGTATCGACGACCGGTTGTGGGTGCCCTTCACCCACCTGTTGCTGGCCCGGAACTGGAACGCGGCTATTTCCGGCTGGGCTCTGACCGCGTCGAGGGTGGCGAACAGTGTCGGGGTGTCGACCCCGTTGAGCGGTGCGCGCTCGGTTGTGGTGGTCATTGCAGACCCCTTTCTGGGTGCGGACTGTGGGAAATGTAGGAAGGCGACCTTCCCGGAACCTTCCGGCCTTCGTTGTCGGGCCGGTCGTTCTGCAGATACCTGTCGATGGAGCGAACGTTGTGGCCTGGCGTGGATACCAGCGGAAGATCTGCACCACAGTGACGGCAGGTTGAGCGCTGCGGTACGGCGTGCAACCCGCGTTTGCGCATGGCACACGGTGGCCTCCTTGATTCGGTCGATCGACCGAATATGAGCACGAGCTTGAGCTTTACAGCGACGAGCGCTATTGTCAAGGTCGGTCGATCGACCGATTCCTGGAAGGGACGTATGCCGTGATGACCGTCGTCGCCGCCGACACCCGCACGCTGATCCTGGAGGCGGCCCGGCGCCGGCTGCTGGCCGACGGCTATGCCGGTCTGTCGACCCGCGGGGTCGCCGAGGAGGCGCGGGTGCCGCTGAGTCAGCTGCATTACCACTTCGGTTCCAAGCAGGGCCTCATCCTGGCGCTGCTCGAACAGGAGAACCAGCGCCGCCTGGAGCGGCAGACCCGCATGTATGCGCAGGACGAACCGTTGTGGCGGCGATACGAGCGAGCCTGCGACTACCTGGAGGACGACCTCGACTCCGGCTATGTGCGGGTGCTGCAGGAGATGATCGCCGCCGGCTGGTCCAACTCCGACGTCGGGGACGCGGTCCGACAGCTGCTGGGCGGTTGGTGCCAGCTGCTAACCGCCGTGGCCCTGGAGGCCGAGGAGCGCCATGGCCCGCTCGGCCCGTTCACCGCCGACGAGGCGGCCGCGCTGATCGTCTCCGCATTCATGGGCGCGGAAGCTCTGCTGCTGCTCGGCTTCGACCGCGAGGTGATGCCGATCCGCTCGGCGCTGCGTCGGATCGGTGTGGTGATCAGGCAACTCGAAGACGGTTCAGCGAGTCAAAGGAGGATCGACGATGCGCGCGTGTCAGCCGGTCAGTGACGGATACGTCGAGCGCGACGGAGTCAAGATCCACTACGAGGTCTACGGCGAAGGTGAGCCGACGGTCCTGCTCATGCCGACGTGGTCGATCATTCACTCGCGGCACTGGAAAATGCAGATCCCCTACCTGGCCCGGCACTGCCGCGTGCTGACGTTCGACGGGCGCGGCAACGGCCGCTCGGACCGCCCAGCCGAACCCGATGCGTACCGCGAAGAGGATTTCGCCGCCGACGCGCTCGCGGTGATGGATGCGACCGGCACCGAGCGGGCGGTGCTGGTGTCGCTCTCTCGGGGCGCGGAACGGTCGCTGCACCTCGCCGCGAGTCAACCGGAGCGGGTTGACAAGCTGGTATTCATCGCGCCGGCTCTGCCACTGCCGCCAGCAACCCCGCGCCTGAAGGCGATGCAGGAGTTCGGTGAGCCGCGCAACGAGTTCGTCGGCTGGGGCAAGTGGAACCGCCACTACTGGGTCGAGCACTACGAGGACTTCCTCGAGTTCTTCTTCTCGCAGTGTTTCACCGAGCCGCATTCGACGAAGCAGCACGAGGATTGCGTCGGCTGGGGGCTCGAGACGGACGCCGAGACGCTGGTCGCGACCCAGCTCGCGCCGCGGCTTCAGGACGAGGAGAGCGTCCGCGAGCTGCTGTCGCGCATCAACTGTCCCTTGCTTGTGATCCACGGGAGCGACGACGCCGTGCGGCCCTGCGCTTCCGGCGCACGACTCGCGGAGCTGGCGGGCGGCGAGCTCGTCGTGCTCGAGGGGTCGGGGCACCTGCTCCATGCCCGCGATCCGGTCAAGGTCAACCTGCTGCTGCGCGACTTCGTGAAGCCGGCCCCGCCGGCTGGGCGTTGGGTGCGCGGGAAATCCCGTCGCAAGCGGGCGCTCTACATCTCGTCGCCGATCGGCCTCGGCCATGCCCAGCGCGACATCGCGATCGCCGCCGAGCTGCGCAAGCTCCACCCCGACCTCGAAATCGACTGGCTCGCTCAGCACCCAGTGACAACGGTGCTTCAGGCGCACGGTGAGCGGATCCACCCGGCCAGCGCGTTACTGGCGAACGAATCCCGCCACATCGAGAGCGAGTCGGCGGAGCACGACCTGCACTGCTTCCAGGCGATCCGCCGCATGGACGAGATCCTGCTCGCCAACTTCATGGTGTTCCACGACGTCGTGCGCGACGAGCAGTACGACGTCTGGATCGGCGACGAGGCCTGGGAGCTCGACTACTTCCTGCACGAGAACCCCGAGCAGAAGCAGGCGGCCTATGTGTGGCTGACCGACTTTGTCGGCTGGCTGCCCATGCCGGATGGCGGCGAGCGCGAAGCGTTCGTGACCGCCGACTACAACGCGGAGATGATCGAGCACATCGCGCGCTTCCCGCGAGTGCGCGACCAGGCGATCTTCGTCGGCACCGAGGACGACATCGTTCCCGACGCGTTCGGCCCGGAGCTGCCGCTGATCCGCGACTGGACGCGTGAGCACTACTCCTTTGCCGACTACGTCACCGGGTTCGATCCGTCCGACTTCGCCGACCGAGCGGCGCTCCGGCATGAGCTCGGCTACCGAGACGACGAGCAGGTCTGCATCGTCACCGTTGGCGGCTCGGGGGTCGGCGAGCACCTGCTGCGGCGGGTGATCGAGGCATTTCCGGAGGCGAAGCGGCGAGTGCCGGCATTGCGGATGGTGGTCGTCACTGGACCGCGGATCGATCCGGGCGCGCTTCCGCAACACGAGGGGCTCGAGCTACGCGCCTACGTCCATGGGCTGTACCGGCACCTCGCCGCCTGTGACCTCGCGGTCGTGCAGGGCGGCCTGACGACGTGCATGGAGCTGACGGCGAACCGCAGGCCGTTCCTGTACTTCCCTCTGGCCCACCACTTCGAGCAGAACTTCCACGTGGCCCACCGCCTCGATCGCTACGGGGCGGGCCGGCGGATGGACTACGCCACCACTGACGCCGACGCGATCGCCGCCGCGATCGCCGCTGACATCGGACGCGCAGTTGACTACCGGCTGGTTGCGACAGACGGTGCCACCCGGGCCGCGAGCCTCATCGCCGAACTCGTCTGAAAGCGGTCTCGCTGCGCATCGAGACCGATGAGGTGCGTTCGAGCAGCGATCTGGCGTCCAGGAACGCCGCTGGCGCCGGCCCTTCAGCGGTGGCCTGCGCCAAGACGGCTGAACGGAACTGATCATCCTCGCCGAGCCGGTATACCAGCTCGCTCACCACCAGCGGCGACAGCTCGTCGACCTCGTCGGCGGCGATGTCGAGCAGGTCGCCGACCGCCGCGCGGACTTGGTCGTCGGTCAGTTCACCAAGGGCTGCCCGTAGTCGGGACACCGGCTGCTGTCCGGCCGCCGACGGGCCTTCGAGTGCGGCAGTCCTGGGCAACTCCGGGAGCCCGGCTCGAAGCAGGGCGACGGCGTCGGCGATGCCGACGCCGTACAGGCGCTGCCAGCCGTTGCTGATCCAGTTGGGCGGTACCCGGTGTCCGTGGCTGCGCAGCAACGACAAGAACGCATTCTGGACGTTGGCCCTGCCGTACTGCTGGCGGATGCGCTCGGGACCGTGGTGCGCCAGCCACAGCGCGGCGAGGCCCGCCAGCACCGCAACCGAGTAGGAGGTGCCGTTGCTGCGCGAGACGACGAATCCGGGCGGGGTGGTATCCAGCACGACTCGGGCCGCCCAGACGCTCTCGCCCGGTGCCGAGATGTCGACGGCCGCGCCACGCGACGAGTCGGGCCATGGCTCGCTGTCGCAGTTGGTAGCGGCCACTGCGAGGCATTCGGGGTAGGACGCCGGCGCGACGACGAACGAGACCTTGTTGCCGGCCGCGGCCATCACGATCAAGCCGTCGGCAACTGCTGCGCGGATGGCCTCTTGCAGCCCGATGAACCCCCGCCCACCCAGCGACATCGAGATGATGTGGCAGCCGCGTTCACGGGCCAGGTTCACCGCTCGCGCGACATCGCCGTCGAGCACCTGTACCACGCTCTTGATCGCCCGGAAGGGAACGAGGGTCGCCAATGGCGCGACACCGCTGATCTCGCCACGCTCACGTCCGGCAATGACACTGCCCGTCGAGGTGCCGTGGCCCGGCGAGTCCAGGACCGCGAAGAAGGCGCGCCGCAGCGGATCGCGGGCGTCATCGTCGTCGTCGATGATGTCGAAGTCGGAGCGGAGGTCCAACGCGGCGCGTTCCAACTCGGGATGATCGCTGTAGCCGGTGTCGATGTGCCCGATGCGGATGCCTTCACCGCGACTGAGTCCGCCTGGCTCGGGCGGCACCAGCCACGCCTCGCGGGCAAGCACGTCGTCCAGAGCCCAGGTCTTCCGCCGCGAGCATGCACGGTGATCAGGGCCATCTCCCGCAGCCTCCGGTGCCGGATGGCTCGAGGGGACGGTGCCGGACTCCGCACCGAACGCGGTCGACGGGACGTCGGGCTCGACCACCAGATCTGCCTCGCGGCTGAGCCGGTGAGCCACGTCGTAGGCGAGGCGGCTCTGGTCGTATGCCGGTACCGATGGAACTGCTCCGCTGACCACCCACCAGCGCCTGAGCTCGACCGGCCGCACGTTACCGAACAGCCGCTCGAGCCCCCAGGGATCGCCCGCGACGTCCGAAGGCCCCAGCTGCCGCCGAACGGCCTGACGGAGATGCCGCTCTGACTCGTCCTTGCGGGTCATGCCCGCGGGCAGCTGGACCAGCAGTCGCAACCAACCTTGCGACGGATCCGGAAAACGCATCGCACCCCTCCCGAACATTCCACCGAGTTCGAGCAGATCATTGCCGTATGAGCCACCCGCTAGGGTGGATTCACCATGGCATACACGGCCGATCCGCGCGTTGACCCCGGCTGGTCCGGGCCGGCCCGAGTTGAAGAGTAAGGCTGATTCCGGCAATGGGAGAAGCACAGTTAGACCTGGTGGATGTTCCCGGCGGCATCGAGTTGTCCCAGGAGCAGGTGTGCTTCTCGGTGGGAGCATTCGCAGTGCTGGGACTCACGGTTCCTGACGACTTCAACCGCCCCGGAGCCCGGACCCAAGTCCTGCTCAGTGACCGAGACCTGCATGCCATCGTCACGGTGGCTGCCGTCCTACCTGAGGTTGGTCCCGACGACGCGATGGTCGCGATGGGGGATCCCGATCGACTTTTTGCCGGAGCTGAGCCTTCGGCAACAGTGTCGGTAACGACCGACGTCCTCGCCGCGGAGCAACTTCTCGAGACGGTGACCACATCCGGAGACGTGGCGGTGATCGCCCCGCACGGCGGTGCGATCGAACGTCACACGGATGCGCAGGCGAGCATGGTCGCCGACGATCCTCGGCTGGACGTCGACCTATGGGCCTGCGCCGGGCGAGGTGTCGATCAGTTCCGTCGTCTGCACATCACCAGCGACGACCTCAGCGAGCAGTCCTTCCCCGGCTTCCGCGCCCTGCTTGGGCGAGAACACCGTATTGCCGTCTCCTTCCACGGCTTCAACTCGGCGACAAAACCCGGCACTACTACCGCGTTGGATGTCATCGTGGGTGGCCAGTTCGACGTCGACCGCAGATATGAGCTTGCGGATCGGATCCGACACGCACTGACTGGCCAGCAGACATTCGCCGTTTACGTGGCCACAGCATGTAGCGATCCCTTTGCCGGTCTGTCGCCGCGCAATATGGTCAATCGACTGGCTGGACCAGGAGGAATACAAATCGAACAATCGAGCAGATTGCGGCAATTCCATGATGGCCCGCGGCTGGTCGCCAAGGCCGTGGCCGATGCACTTCTGGCAGTGGGTGTCTGACTACATGCCGGGTCAAGGGGCAGCGGGTCGGCGGAGGATCAGGTCTGCGGCCCGGCGATGTTGACCATCCAGGACGTGCCGAAGCGGTCGACGCACAGACCGAACTCGTCACCCCACATCTGCTTCTCCAGGGGGACCGACACCGAACCGCCGTCGGACAGCTTCTCCCAGTACCCCCGCAGCTCGTCGGCGTCGTCTCCGCTCAGGCTCACCGCGACGTTGTCACCCGGGTTGAGCTCAGTGCCGGGCGGGTTGTCGGCGCCCATGAGCGCGAGACCGCTGTCGGTCTCCAGCATGCCGTGCATGATCTTGTCGGCTTCCGGCGCGTCCGGCGCGCCGTATTCGCCGAAGGTGTTCATCGTCAAGGTGCCGCCGAAGACCCCTTGGTAGAACTGCATGGCTTCCCGCGCATTGCCGGGAAAGCTGATGTACGGGTTGAGACGAGAGGCCACCAGACCCTCCTTGGTCGAGGTCGACGGTTGGGTCCCTGCAGACTAGTGGGTTGCGGCGCCGGCTTGGCCCCTTGTGGTCGGGCGATCACTCCAGTAGGACTGTCCAGACGGGTGTGCCGGGTCTGCGAGGAGGTTCGGATGAGCGTTTACCGGGTGACGGATGTCATCGGCACCAGTGCGGAGTCCTGGGAGGCCGCCGCATCAGAGGCCATCGAAACCGCACGTCAGACGATCCGCGATCTCCGAGTGGCCGAAGTCGTCGCTCAAGACATCCATCTGACCGAGGACGGCGGCATCACCTATCGCACGAAGCTTCGCATTTCGTTCAAGTACGAGAGCGGGTCGCCAGCCGGTACTTCCTAACCTGAGCGTGCGTGGACTTGCGGCGGTACGTGTGACACGTCACACCGGCAAGCAGGTATCACGCACAGGGCCGATCGGCTCTGATTGGCATGTACTGGTCCCGACGACTCGGCCGGGTGGCGGCCCGGCTCGCGACGCGCATCGCGATTGCGACGGTTGCTGCGATCACTGCCACTTGCTTTGGTTTGCTCGCTGCCCCGTTGGCAAGTGCTGGCCTGTAGCCAAGGGCGTGCGCTAGACAATGCGGCATGGCGAAGTATTCGGTCAACGACGCGGCGGTGGCCCGGGCCAGGCGGCTCATCGATACCCGCCAGTACATCCTCAACAGCGACTGGGGGGAACGACAACCGCGCGCTGAGGACGAGAACAAGTACTTGAAGTCGCATTCCTGGGACGAGTACGCACAATGGCACCTCGGGCTCACCGAGGGCGCCAGCGATGAGACCAAGGCTCGCTACGCGTTCGTCTACGGCGACTTTCGGCGTATCCACCGGATGGGTCTCATCGCCTGCGTCTATCGAGCGATGGAGTGGCGGCACAAGGAGGTCGAGCTTGCCGCCCACGACCTCCTGCAGCACCTCGACCGCAAGAGTGGTTGAACCAAGGTGGCGTGAGCGTGGCAGAATTCCCGCGCTGCAGCGGTGAAATCTTCCGCGATAACGTGATGAGGGAGCTCCGTCGGTGAACCTGGTGTGGGGGGTGCTCCTCACCCTGGCCGTGGCTGCCCTCGCCATCACGGCGATGTTGCTGGTGCGGCGCAAGGCGCCAGACGGGAGCTACTTCAACGACGGTGACCGCGCAGCCGGCGTGTTCGGCGTACTGGCCACCGGGTTCTCCATTCTGCTCGGGTTCATCGTCTTCCTCGCGTTCACGAGCTACGACCAGTCACGCACTGGTGCCGAGACCGAGGCACTCATGGTCGTACAGCAGGTCGAGACGGCGCAGTTCTTTCCGCCGGCGACGTCGGCCGAGCTGACCGGCGAGCTGGTCTGCTACGGCCGGTCGGTCGTCAACCACGAGTGGGATCTCATGCGGTCGGACATGCTCGGTGACCACGTCAACCCGTGGGGCGTGGAACTGTTCCGCACGATCGAAACCATCGAGCCAGAAACCGCGGTGGAACAGTCCGCGTATGACAAATTGCTCGACCAGACCTCAGAAAGGGAGCAGGCGCGGCAGGACCGCGTCCACGGCGCGGTCGGGGTCATCCCGACGGTGCTGTGGATCGTCCTCTTCTTCATCGCGACGGTCATCTTCGGGTACACGCTCTTCTTCGCCGACAGTGGCGAACGGGCGGTCGTCCAGGCTCTGCTGATGGGAGCGGTCGTTTCGGTGATGGTCACAATGCTGCTGCTGGTCTTCGCCCTCGACAACCCGTTCCATTCGGGCGTCGGCGGCCTAAACCCGGTCGCGATGGAACGATCGCTGCGCCTCGTCGACGAGGCGCTCGACGCCATCGGTGGTCAAGTGCCGATCCCCTGCGATCTCGACGGTCAGGTGACGGGGTGACCACGGACTCGACTCGGACAGGCGAGCGGCTGGATCTCATCGCCGCGGTGCTTCTGGCGATGGCGACGGTAGCGACGGCGTGGAGCGGATACCAGGCGAGTCGATGGAACGGCGAACAGGCGGTCGCTTTCAGCCGCGCCAGTGCTATGCGCATCGAGTCGACGAAGGCCGCTGCGCTCGCCGATGCACAAACCCAGATCGACGTCGCGACATTTATCCAGTGGGTCGACGCCTACGCTCAGGATCAAACGGAGCTCGCGAACTTCTACTACCAGCGCTTCAGGGATGAGTTCAAGCCGGCGATGGACGCCTGGGTCGCGACGACGCCTTTGCGCAATCCGGATGCGCCACTGACCCCGTTCGCGATGCCCGAATACCAGCTAGAGGCGCGAGCGGAGTCCGAGCAGCTCGAAGCCGAGGCCGAGTCTTTTTCCGCAAAGGCCCGCACGAACATCCAGCGCGCCACCAACTATGTGCTCGGTGTCGTACTCTTCGCCTCGGTGCTGTTCTTCGCTGGCATGAGCATGAAGCTCCCGTCGCCTCGGCTGCGCTGGTTCATGCTCGGCTTCGGTGTTGTCATTTTCATCGGGACGGTCGCGTGGATGGCGACGTTCCCCGTCAGCATCTCGATTTGACGGTCTCAACCAGCCGTGGGTTCGGACTGGCCGGCGCTGGCCTGACGCTGGCGGCTCATTTGCACGGCGCCCAGAAACGCACGCAGGCCGAGGCCGAGGATCGCCAGGTCAAGGACCATCTGGAAGGTGACGATCGACCGAGCGAGTTGGCTGGTCGCGGTGATGTCGCCGAATCCTACCGTGGCAAACGTGCTGACGGTGAAGTAGAGCGCGTCGGTCCGGTTCATGCTCTGGCTGAAGTTCGACGATTCGCTGCTCGACATCAAGAAAAAGGTCGATGCGAAGATCAGCAGGAACAGCGGCGCTATGATTGCCAACCCCTCCACGGCACGAACGCCGGGGTACCGGGAGCCGAGGATCGCGCGCACCTGCCAGACGCTGACCCCGGCAAAGATGATCAGGCCTAGTACGAGACGAGCAACCGCTGCCGAATCCAGGGGCTCACTCATGGGAAGTACGAAATAGAGCGTCACCAGGACCACGGTGGTCACCAAGGCGCGCAGCAGTCCGGCGAGGATGAGGCGGCGCTCCGGCCTCGACCCCAGAAAGTTCGTCGACGTCTCGACCATGCCGTTCCTTTCGGAGAGAGTCCGCTAGTGCCGCCCGTCAGCGCTTCACCCTAGAGCCGGGCCGGGGTCGTGGGGCATGCGAGCATGAGGCCTGCCGAGCGGGGGTAGGTGACGCGGGTGAGCCGAACGCAGCAGCCGGTCCCCGGACTGCAAGCGGACCGACCGAGCGAGATACCACGGCGGGGTTGGATCCAGATCATCAAGCGCGCCTGGAAAGAGGCAAAGAAGGACCAGGTTCCGCTGATCTCCGCTGGGGTCGCCTTTTATGCATTCCTCGCCATCGTGCCGACGTTGATTGCCGTCGTGATGGTCTATGGGCTGGTGAGCGACGACCCACTCGATGTTACGGAGCAACTGGAGTCGTTCGGCTCCGCTCTGCCGAGTGAGGCCGAGAAGCTGATCGAGGACCAGCTTCAGACGTTGACGACTTCGCCGGAACGGTCGCTGGGTCTGGGACTTCTGTTCGCGCTGGGACTGGCGCTGTGGAGCGCATCCGGCGGCATCGGCAACATGATCACCGCGGTCAATTTCGCCTACGACGAGAAGAACACCCGCAACTTCGTGAAGAGCAAGTCTCTCGCCCTCGCCTTCACCCTTGGTGCGATCGTGTTCATGGTGCTCGCTGTTGCCCTGGTCGCGGCGGTGCCGGCGATCTTGGACACGCTCGACGTCCCGAGCTGGGTCGACGCCGTAGTCGAAGTCGGACGGTGGATCGGCCTGATCGTGGTCGTCATGATCGCCCTCGCGGTGCTGTACCGATGGGCGCCGGACCGGGCCGACGCGAAGTTCAGGTGGCTCTCGGTCGGCTCTGTGGTCGCCACTGCCCTCTGGGTTGTCGCGTCGGCCGGTTTTTCGATCTATGTCGACAACTTCGGCAGGTACGGGAAGATCTACGGATCGCTCGCCGGCGTCGTGGTGCTGCTGCTCTGGTTGTGGCTCGCCGCGTACGCGACGTTGCTCGGCGCCGAGATCAACGCCGAGATGGAACAGCAGACCATCAAGGACACGACCACCGGAGATCCGAAGCCACTCGGTGAGCGAGGCGCGGTGAAAGCCGATTCGATTCCCGGCGAGGAGAACGTCGCCGACGACGTCGGGCCAGGCGAAGACCGCGGCGGTTCTGAGCAGCCGGATCTCACGGCCGACGAAGACCAGAAGCGGCCGGGTCTTCGCGCCACGATCGCCGGATGGTTCGCTTCGCGACGACGCCGATGATGGCGCCAATCCGCGGGGGCTCGTCTATCACACGGAAGGGCTGTCCCGGTAGAGCCGGTCGAGGACCGCGCTGACCGATCGGCGGCGCAGGCCGCCGAAGAAGCCGTGGTTCGCCAAGCACACGCTGGCGGCGTTCCAACCGCTGGCACCGTGCACTCCTCCGCCCGGGTGCGCCGACGCCCCGGCCAGGTACAGATGCTCGACCGGCAGCTCTGGCCGGCCGAGGCCTGGAACCGGGCGGAACACCAGCTGCTGGTGCAGCTGCGCCGTTCCACCGCCGATCCCGCCGTCGACCAGGTTGGGGTTGACGGCGGCCAGGTCCGACGGGCCCTGGACGAATCGGTCGAGTGCCTCGTCGGCGAATCCGGGGGCATGCCCGTCCAGCACTTCTTCCATCCGGGCCACCGTCTCGGCCACCGCCGCCGACATGGCGCTGGCACCGCGGTTCTTCACCGTGTAGCCCCGCGGAAGGTGGGTGTATGCCCACAGACTTTCCGACCCGTCGCTGGAGCGGGACGGGTCCGTCGTCGTCATCTGCCCGACCAGCAGGAACGGCCGGTCCGGTAGCTCGCCACGCTCGATCTGCTCGCTCCAGCGCACGGCGCCATCGGTGTCCGCTCCGATGTGGAGGACGCCAGAACGGCCGGCCGGATCAGCTCGCCACCGCGGCGTGCGGGGGAGAGTCCAGTTGACCTTCACCGTCGGAAGGTCACGGTCGAAGTGGTCGAGGTCGTCGAACAATCGACGTGGTAGCGCGTGTCTCGGCACCAGTTCGCGCAGCAGGGTCTCGGCGTCCATGGCGGCCAGCACGGCCCGCCGAGAACGGATCAACCGCCCGTCGGCCAGCCGAGCACCGACCGCGCGTCCGCCCGCGACCAGGACTTCCTGGACCGGCACGCCGACGAGCATCTCGACACCAGCAGCGCGAGCCCGGCGTGCCAGCGCGTCGGCGAGCGCCCCAGCGCCCCCTCTGGGGGCCGGGAACCCGACGTCTTGGCCCAGCATGGCCAGCAGCCAGCCGAACGTCCCGCTCACCGGCGCGGTCAACGGGACGTCGGCGTGCAGGGCGTTGCCGGTGAGCAGCAACCGGCCGTGCTCGCCGCCGAACAACTCCTCACCCATCCGGTGCACCGGAAGCAACAGAAAACGGGCCAGCCGGAGGCCGTCGGCGAGGCCGAGCAGGCGGGCCAAGCGCGCTGCAGGCCGCACCGGCGGGAACGGTGAGAACAGGGCGTCCAGCAGCGGCTCGCGCAGCCGTTGCCATTCGGTGAACAGTTCCTGCCATCGCTCACCGTCGCCTGGATGGTCGTGCTCCAACTGCTTGGCCGTCTGCCGGACGTCGCGGTACAGCGCAGCGGCCTCGGTGGCCTTCTCATCCGCCGGATGAGACAGCACGACGTCCGCGTGTGACCACTGCAACCCGTGCCGGTCGAGCTCGAGCGCCCGGATGACCGGCGAGGCCGCGGCAAGCGGGTAGAACGCGCTGAACAGGTCGGTCACCGTTTCGGGCCGGCGACGTACGGATCGGACCGCCCCGCCGAGGTGACTGCCCTCCACCAGGACGACGTCCCACCCGGCATCGGCCAAGGTGATCGCTGCGACCAGCCCGTTGGGCCCGGCACCGATCACGCAGGCGTCGGCGTCGACGGACGGCATCGCCCGGGAAGAGGTCACGGCCTGCTCATCGTGCCGTTCTGGGCTCGAGCCGGACGACGATCGACTTCGACGTCGGCGTATTGCTCATGTCAGCGGTGCTCTCCAGCGGGACGAGGACGTTCGTCTCCGGATAGTAGGCGGCGGCGCAACCGCGCGCCGTCGGATAGGAGACGATCCGGAAGCCGGTGGCCCGCCGGCCGATCCCGTCGGCCCACTCGCTGACCAGGTCGACGTACTGGCCGTCGGCGAGACCAAGCTCGGCGAGATCTGGTGGCGACACGAAGACGACGTGCCGGCCACCCTCGATCCCTCGATAGCGGTCGTCGAGGCCGTAGATCGTGGTATTGAACTGGTCGTGCGAGCGCACGGTCTGCAGGATGAGCCGGCCCGGCGGCGGCCGTAGGACGGTCAGTTCGTTGACGGTGAAGTTGGCCTTACCGGTGGTGGTGTCGAATCTGCGCCGGTCGCGCACGTTGTGGGCGAGGGTGAATCCGCCCGGGACGCCGACCCGCTCGCGATACCGCTCGCAATCTGGCACCACGTGCTCGATCCGCTCCCTGATCAGCCCGTAGTCGGCGGCGAACTGATCCCACGGAACGGCGACGCGCTCACCCAGGGTTCGTGTCGCGAGCTCACAAACGATGCGCACTTCACTGCGCAGCTGCGGCGAGGCGGGCTCGAGCCGGCCGCGCGAGGCGTGCACCACGCTCATCGAGTCTTCGACCGTGACGAACTGAGTACCGCCGGGTTGCCGGTCGATTTCAGTTCGGCCGAGGGTCGGCAGGATCAGCGCTTCGCGGCCGGTCACCGCGTGCGACCGATTGAGCTTGGTGGATACCTGGACGGTGAGCCGGCATCGCCGCAGCGCGGCCTTCGTGACATCGGTATCCGGGGCGGCAGAGACGAAATTGCCGCCGAGGGCCATGAAGACCTCGGCGTGCCCGTCGCGCATTGCGGCAATCGATCGGACGACGTCGTAGCCATGGTGCCGCGGTGGCTCGAACCCGAACTCGTCGCTGATCGCGTCCAGCCAGGCGGCCGATGGGCGCTCCCAGATCCCCATGGTGCGGTCGCCCTGGACGTTGCTGTGACCGCGCACCGGGCAGACGCCTGCGCCGGGCCGGCCCATGTTGCCGCGCAACAGCAGGAAGTTGACGATCTCGCGGATCGTCGCGACGGCATTCTTGTGCTGGGTCAGGCCCATCGCCCAGCAGACGATGATGTGGTGCGAGCGCAGGACCCGCTCTACCAGCTCGTCGATCGCCCGGACCCGCAGGCCGGTCGACTCGAGCACGTCGGCCCAGTCGAGCGCCCGCAGGTGAGTGGCGTAGTCGTCGAAACCGTGGGTGTGTGTGGCGATGAAGTCGCGGTCGAGGGCCGCGCCAGGTGAGGCCTCCTCGGCATCGAGCATCCTGCGGCCCAGGGCTTGGAACAGCGCGAGATCGCCATTGACCCGGATCTGCAGGAACTGGTCGCTGAGGGTGGTACCCCGCCCAACTAGGCCGCCGGGTCGCTGTGGGTTCTTGAACCGACGCAGGCCCGCCTCGGGCAACGGGTTAACGCTGACGATGCTGACGCCGGCACGTTTGGCGTCCTCCAGCGCGCCGAGCATGCGGGGATGGTTGGAGCCGGGGTTCTGCCCGACGACCAGGATCAGGTCTGCCTTCGACAGATCGGCGAGGGAGACGCTGCCCTTCGCCACGCCGATCACCTCCGACAACGCGCGACCGGACGACTCGTGGCACATGTTCGAGCAGTCCGGCAGGTTGTTCGTCCCGTACGCCCGGACGAACAACTGGTAGAGGAATGCGGCCTCGTTGCTGGTCCGGCCCGAGGTGTAGAACACCGCCCGATCGGGTGTCTCGAGTGCGGTCAGCTCCTGGGCGATCAGGTCGTAGGCCGCGGCCCAGCTGATCGGGCGGTAGTGGGCCGAACCGACCGGCTTGTGCATCGGCTCGGTCAGTCGGCCCTGCTGGCCCAGCCAGTGGTCGGTCCGCGCGTCCAGGTCATCGACCGAATGATGCGCGAAGAAGTCCCGGGTGACCCGCCGAGTGGTGGCTTCCTCGGCGACCGCTTTCGCTCCGTTCTCGCAGAACTCCACGGTCTTGCGGCGCTCGGGGTCCGGCCAGGCGCAACTGGGGCAGTCGAAGCCATGCTTTTTGTTCAGCCAGGCGAGCGTGCGTACTGACCGCCCGCCGCCCATCTGCTCAACTGCGTACTGCAGCGAGTGCACGACGCCGGGAATGCCGGCCGCCCACTTCTTCGGACTGCCGACCTCGAGTGCGCTCTCGTCCTCGACGATCTCCTCGGGCACGGGCCATCACCCCTTTGGAGACACCATCATCCTCCCCGTTCTGCATACCCTGGCCTGGTGGCCGACTCCGGTGCTCGTCAGCTGGTCGTCGAGCGCGACCTGCTGATCGTCGGCGCCGGGCCGGTCGGCATCTACGCCGCGTACTACGCCGGGTTCCGCGGCCAGACGACGGCGCTGGTCGACTCGCTGCCCGAGCCGGGCGGACAGGTCACCGCCATGTATCCGGAGAAGGCGATCTTCGACGTCGCCGGGTTCCCGTCGATCAAGGGCCGTGAGCTGGTCGAGGGGCTGGTCGAGCAGGCTGCCCAGTTCGATCCGACGTACCTGCTGGGCCAGGAGGCGCAGCAGCTCACCCGCCCCGGCGACGGCGTGATCGACGTGCGTACCGACGCGGGGTCCGTCATCCGATCCCGGGCCGTCATCGTCAGCGGGGGCATCGGCACCTTCACACCACGACCGCTTCCGGCCGGTACGGACTGGGTCGGCCGGGGCCTGCACTTCTTCGTGCCGCGGCTCGCGGCTCACGCGGACCAGGATGTGGTGATCGTCGGTGGCGGCGACAGCGCGTGCGACTGGGTGCTCTCGCTCGAGCCGATCGCCAAGTCGATCACGCTCGTCCATCGTCGGGCCAAGTTCCGTGCCCATGAGCACACGGTCGAGCTGGTGCGCCGGTCCAGCGCGGAGGTCATCACCGATGCGCAGGTGAGCAAGATGCTCGGCGGAGACTCGGTCGAGGCGGTCGAGATCACGCTCACCGACGGCTCGACGATCACCCGGCCGGCGCAGGCCGTCATCGCGGCCCTCGGGTTCGTGGCCAATCTCGGCCCGCTGCGGACGTGGGGCGTCGAGGTCGTCGGGCACCGCTACATCACCGTCGACACGACGATGGCGACGAGCGCCCCAGGGGTTTTCGGCGCCGGTGACATCACCGACTATCCCGGCAAGGTCCGGCTGCTCTCGGTGGGCTTCGGCGAGGCTGCGATCGCGGTCAACAACGCTGCCGTGCTGATCAACCCGGACGCGAGCCTGTTCCCCGGGCACTCGTCAAACCTGCCCTAGCTCGCCAAGCGGAGCCCTTTCCATTCGATCTTGGCGCCGTTAGCCTGGTAAGCACGCGACGCGAGGGGTGATCCGCATGGCGCAGGTGTCCCGCGATCCGTCGAAATCCATTTTCGCTATTCGCCCGATCGGCAACCTGGTTGCGGAGACCCACGAGTCAGGTCACGAACTGAAACGGGCGGTCAGCTCGACCCAGCTCACCGCGATGGGCATCGGGGCGATCATCGGCACCGGCATCTTCGTCGTGGTCGGCGAGGGAGCGAAGATTGCCGGCCCGGCGGTGATCCTGTCCTTTGTCCTGGCGGCCGTGGCGTGTGTCTTCTCCGCCTTGTCCTATGCCGAACTGGCGTCGTCGATCCCGGTTTCGGGCAGCGCCTACACCTACACCTACGCGACCCTCGGCGAGATCGTCGCGTGGATCATCGGCTGGGACCTCATCTTGGAATACGGCGTGTCCGTAGCCGCCGTGGCCGTCGGCTGGGGAGCAAACCTCAACGCCTTTCTGGATTCCGCATTCGGCGTCGAGATCCCCCTGGCACTGGCAACGTCACCGGAAAACGGCGGCGTGTTCAACCTGCCGGCCGTTCTGATCGTGTTGGCGATCACGGCACTGCTGGTACGTGGGACGAAGGAAAGCGCCCAGGTCAACCTGGTCATGGTCGTGGTGAAGCTCGCGGCGCTGGTCTTCTTCATCGTCGTCGCGTTGTCCGCGTTCAGCACGCAGAACTTCACCCCATTCGCCCCGGACGGTGCCGACGCCATCGTCTCCGGCGCCGCGATCATCTTCTTCGCGTACATCGGCTTCGATGCGGTGTCGACCGGCAGCGAGGAGGCGCGGAACCCATCGCGGGACCTGCCGATCGCGATCATCGGATCGCTGGTGATCTGCACGATCTTCTACATCCTCACTGCCGTCGGCGCGATCGGCATCGCGACACCGGCGCAGCTCGGCGCGAGCGAGGCACCGCTGGCAGCCGCCTTGGAGGAAGGCGCTGGAATCTCGTGGGCGGCCGCCGTGCTGTCCTTCGGTGCCGTCGTCGCGATCACCAGCGTGATCCTGGTGATCCTGTACGGCCAGACCCGGATCTTCTTCGCCATGTGCCGTGACGGGCTGATGCCCGAAGGCCTGGCAACCGTCAACCCGCGGTATGGGACTCCGGCCCGGCTAACGATCATCCTCGGCGTGCTCATCTCGGTCATCGCGGCGTTCGTGCCGCTCAGCCAGATCGTCCGGCTGGTGAACATCGGCACGCTGTTCGCCTTCGTCCTGGTCAACATCGGCGTGATCGTCCTGCGCCGCACGCGGCCGGACATGCCGCGTCCGTACAAGGTGCCGTTCAGTCCGTGGTTCCCACTACTCGGCATTCTGTTCGCGATCTATCTCATGATCGACCTGCCGCTCGGTACCTGGGTCCGGTTCGTCGTCTGGTTGGCGATCGGCGTGCTGATCTACGTGATCTACGGCTACCGAAACTCGCGACTTCGCACACCGCATGGCGAGTACGGCATCCTTCCGGCCGAGCCGGCCGACCCCACCCACCGGCACGAACCGCATGACTGAGCAGGTCGTCGTCGGATACGACGGCACCGACCGCGGTGCCGACGCGCTCGCGCTCGGCGTGGCTTGCTCGCGAGTCCTCGAAACCGGCCTCGTCATCGCCGCGGTGTATCCCTCGCCCTCGGCGATCGGAATCGGCCGGGTCGACGCGGAGTGGGTGGCCGACCGACGGCAGGCGGCGGAGCAGGTGCTGGACCAGGCCCGTGGTGTCCTTACCGACTGGGGAGATGCGCCGGCGGAGACGTCCTATCGGGCCGTCGGTTCGATGTCCGCGGCGCGCGGGCTGCATGACCTGGCCGAGGAAGACGACACCCGGCTGGTCGTGGTCGGGCTGCACGCCGACCCGTCGCGGCACCGGTTGTTCGCCGGCGGGACGGCGGATCGCCTGCTCTCCGGCGTCCCGTGTCCGGTGGGGGTCGCCCCAGCAGGGCAGCGCAACCGGGAGATCCGCGACGTCCGGCGGATCGGGGTCGCGTACATCGACACCGAGGAAGCCCGAGCCGCACTTGCCGAAGGCGTCCGGCTGGCCGAAAAGACTGGCGCCTCGTTGCAGCTGTACACCGTGGTTGCCGAACCCGCGGACGTGATGCCGATCCTGCTCGGTCGCGACGCCGAACACGCGTTCACGTCGACGGCGCAGGAGATCTACCAACGCGCGCTCGACGATGCCATCGACTCACTGGCCAGCACGGTGCCCGCCACCGGTGAGGTCCGCTTCGGGAACCCGGTCGACGTGCTCGCCGAACTTGACGACGAGGTGGACGTCCTGGTGTGCGGGTCCCGCGGCTACGGTCCGATCCGGCGGGTCCTGCTCGGCGGTGTCTCCGCCCGACTGATCGGCCGCGCGAAGATGCCGGTGGTCATCGCTCCGCGAGGCGATTAGCGTTCTCTGGGTGCCCCAGCGCACTCGAGACGAGGCAGAGCCGGTCAGGCAGGTCGGCCCAGGGCTTCGGTCGAGCGGACGTTCTGCAACCTGACCTGACCTTTCGCAACCAGCCGGGCGTCTTCGTCCCAGATCTGCACCGTCCACAGCTGCTGGGTTCGGCCGCGCTGTACCGGCAGGGCCTCGGCGCGCAGGATGCCCGTACGCACTGCGCGCAGGAAGTCGGTTTGGTTCGCCACCCCGACGACGTGTCCGTCCTCGCCGAGCCAGACGGCTGCGGCGACGCTGGCGAGCGTCTCGACGATCGAGCAATGCACTCCGCCGTGCAGGATGCCGAACGGCTGGTGCAGCTCCGGTCGGACCTCGAGATGGGCGGTGACACGGTCAGGCGACACCTCGTCGAGCTCGAGCCCGAGCAGCCCGACGAAGTTGTCCGTCTCGGCGACAGGATGCATCGAATCCCTCACGATCGAAGAGGCGGCCAGCCTAGGGCCGGCCGCCGAGTCGCCCCACCTACAATCGCGGTTGCCCGTTCCCCAGTCCGCAGACAGGACGCTGCTCTCGTGTTCACCGGCTCGCTGCTCGCGGCCGAACAGGCCGACGACGACGGTCTCGTTGGGCTGTCCGGGGTCGCGGCGGACGTGATCGCGGCGATCGGCGAATTCGGGGTGGGGGTCCTGACCTTCGTCGAGACCGTCTTCCCGCCCATTCCCAGCGAGATCATCCTGCCACTGGCCGGCTACGAGGCCGAGCGGGGCGAGCTGAACGTCGTCTTGGTCGTGGTTGCCGCGACCGTCGGGTCACTGCTGGGCGCTCTCGTGCTCTACGGGCTGGGTGCGGTGTTCGGCGAGCAACGGGCTCGACGCTGGCTGACCTGGCTGCCGCTCGTGGACGAGGCTGACTTCGACAAAGCGGCAGGATGGTTCCATCGGCACGGGCACGGGGTGGTTTTCTTCGGCCGGTTCGTGCCGATCGTGCGGAGCTTGGTGTCCCTGCCCGCCGGCGCCCAGCGGATGCCACTCGTACCGTTTCTCCTGCTCACCGCGGCGGGTACCGCGCTGTGGAACTCCGCCCTGGTCGGCGCCGGCTACCTGCTTGGTACTCAGTACGAGCGGGTGGAGCACTACCTCGGGTACCTCGACTACGTGATCTTCGCGGCGATGATCGTCGTTGTCGGTTGGTTCGTCCTCCGCAAACTCCGCCAGCGCCGCGCCGCGCACGTCGCGTGAACCGGGCTCGCCTGCTGGGCTCTTGCTCTCGGGTCCGGTCTCCTGCTCTGCTCGTGCACCGGTCCCGGCGAAGCGGCCGACGCCGATGATGGGTCCACCGAGCAAGCCGAACTCGCCGGCACGCTGACCACCTGGTTCCTCGACCCGGGCTCGGCGCCGGCACAAGCCGCCATCGAGGCCGCGGCCGAGGCCTTCGAGGCCGAGCACCCGGCCCTCGCCGTTGGCGTCGAGTACGTCCCATGGGCGGAGGGCCGGCAACGACTGACGGCGGCCGTCGCGGCGGGCGATGTGCCCGACGTCGCACAGACCAGCACCGAATGGACTGCGGAGCTCGCCGCGCAAGATGCGCTGGCGCCCAGTAGTCCGGCCGACGGCGTCGAGTACGTCGACAGTCTGCTGCAGCCCGGTGCTGTGGACGGCACGAACTTCGGCTATCCGTGGTACGGCGCGACCCAAGCACTGATCTACCGCGCCGATGTGCTCTCCCAGGCCGGTGTCTCTCCACCGGCAACCTGGGAGGAGATCTTCTCGGTCGGCGACACGATCGCAACCGAGCTGCCGGAGATTGCTCCGATCCAGGTGGGGGGAGCGCACCTGGACCTGCAGGCGCCGCTGGTCTGGGCAGCCGGGGGAGACATCGCCAGCCAGGTGGCCGGCACCTGGCACTCCGGCGTCGACACTCCCGCCGGGCGGGACGCGTTCGGCCATTTCGAGGCGATGTGGAAGAAGGGCTGGTCCCCCCGCGATGCGGTGACATGGACATCGGCCGATGTCCGGATGGCGTTCGCCGAAGGCCGGTCGGCGATGATGATCGGCACGCTCGCGGATCTGCGGGCGATCCTCTCTGCTAATCCCGGGATGGACGGCAACCTGGGTACCGCGCTGCTGCCGGAAGGTCCCGGCGGCAGCCGTGATGCGGTCGTGGCCGGAAGCCATCTGGTCGTTCCGGAGAGCTCGGTTCAGCAAGAAGCCGCCGCCGCGTTTGTTCGACATCTGTGCGCACCGGAGCAAGTCGTGCCGGTGACGGAGGCTCTCGGTGTCCTGCCGGGCAGGCGCGACGGAATCGAAGCGATGGTCGGTGACGACGAGGTGCTGGCCGCGTTCGGTGAGCAGCTCATCGAGCACTCGCGCACCTACCCGGCGGCCGTCTGGTGGCAGGAGGTGGTGACGGCGGGAGTGTTCGAAACGGCGACGCAGCAGCTCATGCACGGTCAGCTCACGGCACCCGAGGCCGCGACGGCCGTCGACTCGGCCATCAGCGCCGCCATCGGCTAACCGCCGCGGCGGGCGCCGACCGGCTCGGGTACGTCGACATTCGGCAGGCAGGCGAGAACGTCGAGCATGTGCTGGAGACGACCGAGTTCGGTGCGGTGAAAGGCCGGCCCGTCCTCGCGGGCCACGGTGAGTACCTGGTTGCCCGGCAGCGGCGCCCGGGCCAGCCGGGCACCTTCGGTCACGGCAACCGGTCGGGCCGGGATGCCCTCGGGCAGCCGCGGGTGCGCGGGCGCGTCCGGGCTTGCCAGAAGTACCTCCCCGTTGGCGTCCGCCACGCACGCCCAGGTGGCGGCGAGCACCAACGGCGCAGCATCCATCAGCGTGGCGAGCGCTCGGGCCGGAGCAGTGACCATCGAGGCGATCACCCCCGCCTCGGGCATCGCCTCAGGAGTGCTGCGGGCCGCCCATAGCCCGACCGGCCGCACACCGGGGATCGAGCGCAGCGACGACAGCAGGCGATCGCGCGGCTGCCCACGCCACTCCAGGGTGATGTCGTCGAGCGCCCGACCGGAGTCTCGTTCCAGCACGTAGATCTGGGCAACGTCGGCGCCGAGCACACCGAGTGTCCAGGTCACCCGACCCAGTGAGCCCGGTTGGTCCGGCAGCTCGATCCGCAGTCGCAGCAGCATGGTTCCCCCTGAGCAGGTGTCGGTGTCAGGCCCTACTACCGTGCCCGGTGGATGTTGCCCCGCTGTTTCGGTCGTGGGTCGGCCCGGTCAACAGGTCATTCGGCGGCCATCACGGTCAGACCGACTGTTCGACCTGGCCGGCGCGCCGGTGCCGCCCGGGCTCGCGCGGTTCGGGGGCGGCGACATCGGCAGCCGACTCTGTTGCTTCCAGCGCTCGCTGGAAGCCATTGGCCGGCACGTCCGGAACGGTCAGGACAGCCGCCTCCTCGGCCTCGTCGTCGGATCTGACCGCGCGACGGCGCGCCCGCCGTCCCTGCCGCGACCCGGTGGCAAGATCGCCCAGCTCGCCCGGCAGCGCGTCGATCCATTGGATGCCGGTGTCCGCATTGCCGTGCACTGCGAGCATGTCGTCCAGCGAGCCCCACGCACTCGTGGCCGGATGCGCGGAACACCAGCGCAACACGACATGGCCGTCGGAGAACGCAATACCGAAGGCGACGACACAGACGCCGGAGGCGCCGGAGTCGTCCACGCGTCGGACCAGGGCGAACCGGCGCGGCAGCATCGTGCTCACCGAGGACCACCCGGCCGGATCACTAGGTCATCTTGGTGGACTGGCGCCGTAGTGTCACGGCCCCACGCCCGTCGCCGCAGGAGCGGCACACAAGGAATCGAAGGTTGGCCGAATTCCGACTCCCGCGGTGAGTTCCACTTTCGCTTCTTGCGGGCCGCCGGCCAACCCGAGCCACACGGCGAAGACGTAGTTCTTCTTCCCCTCGGCAAGGGCGTGCGGGTCGCACCGCAGCGCCTTGGCCCGGATCGGAACGGAGATGGTGTCGTCGGTTGCGGCAAGCACTGCGACGGGCTCGGCCGGCTGGACCGGTTCGAGCCGGAAGACCACGCTCCCGGTCAAGTGCTGCAGGGTGACCTCGTCGTCGCCGCCCACCCGCTGCAGCTCGATCGTTCCGAGCAAGGCATCGCCGGCTGGGTCGGGCGTCCAGCGCTCTCCAAGGGTCACCACAACTACCTCGGCCAGGCGGCGACCGTCGCAATACAGCCGCAGCAGACGCGGGAGCACGTTCAACGAATCATCGACATCCACTACGACCGACCGTCCGCCGGCGACTGCTTGCGCCGTTGCGGCGGTGGGTGTGGGTGAGGCGTTCGAACAAATCGGTTGGCCGTACACAATGGGGAAATCGATCCTCCGACCGGGCAGGATGACGGCATCGCCGTCACTCTCCGCGTCCGGAAACGGCGGCGCATGCAGGACGACGTCGTTGACGTGAACCGGCTCGGCGCTGTCGTTGAGCAGCTGTATGCGGATGCTCGCCAACGATTCGTCGAAGTTGGACTGCAGGATGCGGGCGCTGAGCTCGGGTTCTGATACCGCGGATTCTGTGGGGGCTGTACAGCCGACCGTCGTAGCCGCGCACAACGCGGCCACCAACCGCGTCGCACCGCCTCGCATGACTCGACGATAAGGTGCCGTCGGTCAGCCGATCGCCGTGCCAACAGCCGGTACCGCCGGCCGTTGATCGCCCAACAGATAGCGCGGTCCGCTGCCCAGCGCAGCCGCCCGGTCGCCAGGGTTGTAGAGATGACAGGTGTTGAGCGACAGGCAGCCACAGCCGATGCATTCACCGAGCTCATCTCGCAGACGGCGCAGTTCATCGATCCGCTGGTCGAGGCGGTCCCGCCAAGACCTCGACAGACGGCTCCAGTCGCTCGCCGTCGGGGTTCGGGAGCTGGGCAGCGTATCCAGTGCGGCGCGGATCTCGTCCAGGGTCAGCCCGACCCGCTGCGCAGCGCGGACGAACGCCACCCGCCGAAGCGTGGAGCGCTCGTACACGCGATGGCCACCGGCCGTGCGTTCCGACGACAGCAGCCCTTTGGCCTCGTAGAACCGCAAGGCCGACGTCGCGGCACCGCTGCGGGCCGCCAGCTCGCCTATGGTCAACCGGCTTGCCACGGACGGGTCCCCAAACTTCGACCGAACTTGAAGCTTAGCTCTGTTCGTGTTCCGAGCGGTGGGCCTTCGCGCTAGCCTGCAGGCCGCCGTCTTGACCGGAGGAGAAGTGATGGAGCCATCTGCCGATGTCGACGCGATGGTCGCCGACGCCGTCAGGACAATCCGAGACCGCTTCGGCGCCGATGGCCTACGCGATCTCGTAGCGCTCGCGTCGGAGGAGATCCGGAGCAGCGAGCTGGCCGTAGCCGACCTGGGCGAGGTCGCCGAGCCGACAGCGCAACAGGAGCAGGGATTGAGCACCGCGGACACCCAGGCGTGGATTGCCTACACCGTGCAGGAGCCCGACCCGGACGGCGACGAATAGGGCTCGCAGTCAGGTTGCGCGCAGGCTCTCCAGAAATTCGCGGGCCCACCGCGCGACGTCGTGTGCCATGACGTGTTCCCGCAGGCGACGCATCCGCCGCTCCGCTTCGGAGTCGGGCAGCCGCATGGCTTGGCAGAGCGTTTGCTTGAGCCCATCGATGTCGTGCGGGTTGACCAGGAAGGCGCTGTCCATCTCATCGGCCGCGCCGGCGAACTCGGACAGAACCAAGGCTCCTCGCATGTCGGTGCGGGCAGCGACGTACTCCTTTGCCACCAGGTTCATGCCGTCGCGCAACGGAGTCACCACCATCACGTCCGCCGCCCGGAGCAATGCGACCAGCTCGGGCCGGTCATAGGAGGAATGCAGATAGTGCACGGCCGGCGTGCCGATCCGACCGTATTGACCGTTGATCCGGCCGACCTGTAGCTCGATCTCGTCTCGCAGGGTCTGGTAGGCCTCGACCCGCTCCCGGCTGGGCGTGGCCACCTGGACGAAGACAGCCTCGTCCGGGCTCACCTCGCCTTCGGCCAGTAGCTCGCCCCACGCCTTGAGGCGATGGCCGATGCCCTTGGTGTAGTCGAGCCGGTCGACCCCCAACAGGACATGCTCGGGCGCGCCGATCTCCTCCCGAATGGTTGCGCTTCGCGCCAGCACGGCTGGGTCGGAGGCGAGTCTGGTCACTTCGCTGACATCGATGGATATCGGGAACGCGCGCACGCTGACCTTGCGCCCGTCGTCGGCGACCAGCAGATCGTCGCTCGCCACGGCCTCGGTGTACCGGGTGCACAGGCCGAGGAAGTTGCCCACTGCTCCACTGCGCTGAAATCCCACCAGGTCCGCGCCCAGCAATCCGGACAAAATCTGCCGTCGCCAGGGCAGCTGCGCGAACAGCTCGGCTGGTGGAAACGGGATGTGCAGGAAGAACCCGATCTTCAGGTCAGGTCGGAGCTGACGCAGGATCCGCGGGACCAGCTGGAGCTGGTAGTCCTGGACGAATACCACTGCACCCTCGTCCGCAATGGCAGCCGTGGCCCTGGCGAAGCGGTTGTTGACTCGACGATAAGCGTCCCACCACTGCCGCTCGTAGACAGGGGGCACGATCACGTCGTGATAGAGCGGCCAGAGCGTCGCGTTGGAGAACCCTTCGTAGAATTCGCCGATCTCCTCCGCGGAGAGAGCCACCGGCACCAAGTCCATACCGTCGGATGCGAACGGCTCGAGATCGTCGTCGGGCATACCGGTCCAGCCGACCCATGCGCCGTCGTAGGAGCGCATCACCGGGGCCAGTGCCGTGACCAGGCCACCCGGGCTGCGCCGCCAGGTCGTCTCGCCGTCCGGGTCGGTCACCCGGTCGACCGGCAACCGGTTGGCGACAACGACGAAGTTGTTCGTGCCCTTGCGAGCCACGGGGCCTCCTCGTGCCCTTCACGGTAGCCAACATGGCGGCAGCCGACACATCCCTTTGGCAGCGAGGGCGATCGTCGGCCTGTCGATGGACGGTCCAGGCGCTGCGTTTCGTACGATGCGGCCATGGACGCCGCCTCCTGGACCGCACCGTCTCTCGGGTCGTCGAGCCAACCGGTTCTTTCTGGCGAGCTGGCGGACCGCGACCGGGCGATTCTCGAGTTCGAACGGCAATGGTGGAGGTACGCCGGGGCCAAGGAACAGGCCGTCCGCGATTTGTTTGACATGTCCGCAACGCGGTATTACCAGGTGCTCAACGCACTGATCGACCGGCCCGAAGCGATGGCACACGACCCGATGCTGGTCAGGCGGCTGCGTCGGCTGCGCTCGAGCCGGCAGCGGGCGCGCTCGGCCCGTCGGCTGGGCCTTTCCTGATCAAGTGTTCCGCAGCTGGATGTGGCGACAGTGCCCGTCAGCCGAGCTCCCGATCGACATAACACCAGCGCCAGCTTTCCCCCGGCTCCGCCGAGCGCATGACCGGGTGCTCGGTCTGCTCGAAATGCCGGCGGGCGTGACGGCGCGGCGACGAGTCGCAGCAGCCGGTGTGGCCGCAGTCGAGGCAGGCGCGCAGGTGGACCCAGTCGTGGCGGCCTTCGGCGACACAGCCCTCGCATTCCGCTGACCGAGGCTCGAGCAGCACCGACGCGTTTCGCAAATGTCGGCAGCGCGGCTGGGACAGCTCGCGGGTCGGCAGTTCGGTCTCCTCGCTCGGCCGGTCGACCTCGACCCGACGAACCAGTAGCGCCTGCTCCAAGTCCAGCTCGGCCTGGACTCTGCGCAAGACGTCGTCGTCGAGGTCGCCGGAATCCCGCAGTCGAACGAAGACCTCCCGTTCAGCGCTGAGCATGTCGTTGCGCAGTCGGAGGTATACCCGGCTCGGCGGCTCGCCGCCGTCGGTCCGGCCGAGCCGCTCCCAGGCCAGGAGACTGCGACGTTCGGCGTCGGTCCGCAGTTTGACCACCATCTCCGGCGGCAGGTCCTGCTCGGCGGCGAGCACGTCGAGCCGGCGAACAGCTGCGTCGACGGCTTCCTCTTGCGCATTGGCAATCGCCAGCGCATCCAGTCTGGGGTCGGGCGGACGAACGCCAACCAGGCGGATGACGGCCGGCAGCGTCAGCCCTTGCAATCCGAGTGTGCCCAGGATCACGACGATGGCGATCAGCAGTGCCAGATCGCGGTTCGGGAAACCCAGCGGCAACGACTGGGCCGCCGCCAACGACACGACTCCCCGCATGCCGGCCCAGGAGACGACTGCGACGTCCGACCACGCTGGCCGGCCGAGGCCAAACCAGGGCACCACCCGCGCGAGGAGCACCCCGCTCACGATCCAGAGCGGACGAGCCAGGATGACGGCCGCGAGGGTGACCGCGCAGACGGCGAGGACCGTCCCGGCAGGTTCGTCGACGTTGCCGATGATCGCGGGCAATTGCAGACCGATGAGCGCGAAGACGGCACCCTCGAGGATGAACTGGGTGCTCTTCCAGATCGCCTCGTCGGTCAGCCGTGCATCGGGACCCTGCTCCACGGCGGATCGGTGGCCGAGGATCAGGCCCATCACGACGACCGCGATCACTCCCGACCCGCCAATCGCCTCTGCCGCCAGATAGGCCGCGAACGGCGCAGCCACCGACAAGGCGACGCCGGACAGGGTGTCGATGCCGCGGCGACGGACCCAACCGAGGGCCAGGGCGCCCGCAATGCCGACTGCTACGCCGCCGACCACCGCGATCGAGAAGTCCGCAGCCACCTGCCAGCCGGTGACCATGCCGGTGGTCGCAGCCGCGACCGCGACTCCGAGGGTGGTCAGCGCAGTGGCGTCGTCGAACAGACTCTCTCCCTCGAGGATGGTGACGGTGCGTCGCGGCATGCCGGTCCGCCTGGCGACAGCCGTGGCGGCGACCGCATCCGGCGGCGCCACGATCGCGCCCACAGCGAACGCCGCTGCCAGCGAGATACCCGGCAGCACGGGGACGATGGCAAGCGCGACTGCCGCTGCTGTGAACAGGACGAGGCCGACCGCGAGCACCAGAACAGATCCGCGGACCTGACGAAGCCCGACGTACGACGAGCCAAGCGCTGCCGCGAACAACAACGGCGGCAGCAGCACGAACAAGACGACGTCGGGGTCGATCTCCACGGCCGGCATTCCCGGTACCGCGGCCACGGCCAGCCCCGCGAGGACAAGCAGCACTGCCGCCGGTATCCGGAGCGCGACGGCGAGCCGTGAGACGGCCACCACACCGACGACCAGAACGACGAGCAGGGCGACGTCGTGCATCGTTTCATCCTGCCCGGGTCGCAGTGGAGCTTCGTGGGCGCCTGCCACGGAGTGCCTGCGACGTCGGATCGCCGGGTGGGCGTAACCTTCCAGTTCCGTGGCATTCCGCGACCGACTCGACCGGGTGTGGCCGTCATTGGTGGCCTTGCTCGGTACGGTCGCGGTCGTCTTCGGGCTGCTCGCCGTGTTCGGCAACGACGGCGAGCCTTCCGGCGGCGACGACGCTGCGGCGGCCGACACCGGCACAGCCGCGCCAACGACGTCAGCGCAAGGCACGGCCCCGGCGCCAGAAACACCGTCCGCGCCGGTCACTGCCCCGCCCGAGCTGCGGGCAGAGGTCGGCATCCTCAATGGCACCGACGTGTCGGGTCTCGCGGCTCAGGCTCAGGAGGTTCTCGAGGCAGGCGGCTGGCCGGTGCCGGCGACTGACACCTTTACCGGTGACATCGCCGTGACGACCGTCTACTTCCCACCAGGTGAAGAGGAGTCCGCGCAGGCGCTCGCTGCGCAGTTCCCGGAGATCCAGGCAGTCGAGCCGACGATCCCGGGGCTGACCTCGAGTCGGCTGGTGCTCATCCTGGCTGATGACTACGCGCAGGCGGTCGAAGCCGGCGGGTGAGCGTTCTGCCGAATCCCCGGACACCAGCCGGTCGAGCGGCGCTCGCCGCCGTCATCGCCGATCCCGGACGAGCTCTGGTCGCGCTCGACTATGACGGGACGGTTGCGCCCATCGTGGATCGCCCGGAGGACGCTGTCGCTCATCCACGGGCCGCCGCAGCGCTGCGGGCGGTAGCCCGTGCAGGTGCCCAGGTGGCGATCGTCACCGGGCGGCCCGCAGGAGACGCAGTTCGGCTCGGTGGATTCGCCGACGTTCCGGGGCTAGTGGTGCTCGGGCACTACGGCCTCGACCGGTGGAGCGACGGCCGGGTCGTCGCGCCGCATCCGCACCCCGGCGTTGCGGCCGCTCGCCGGGCCGTGGCGGCCCTGGTGGCCGACGGCCCGGCCGGGCTCGCTCTGGAGGACAAGGGTCATGCGGTGGCGTTGCATTCCCGCCGGGCCGCCGATCCGGGGGGTGCACTCGCCGTGCTCCGCCCCCAGGTGGAACAGCTGGCCGCCGAGACCGGGCTGGTCGTGACGCCGGGGCGCTACGTCCTCGAACTGCGGCCGCCGGACACCGACAAGGGCGCTGCACTCCGCAGGCTGGCCGCCGAGCAGCAGACGACGTCAGTGGTATTCATCGGGGACGATGTGGGCGATCTCGCGGCCGTGCGAGCAGTGCGAGAGATGGACGTCGCCGGCTTGGTGGTGTGCAGCGATTCGGTCGAGTCGCCACCGGAACTTCGAGAACAGGCAGATCTCGTGGTGCCCGGACCGCCCGGAGTGGTGTCGTTTCTGGAGTCGCTGGCCCAGATGATCGTTTCTTGATACTTCACGATCGGTCCCGTACCTGGGACGCTGGCCCGCATGTGTTACGGAGACGACGCCCTTCCTCCCGATCCGCCCGTGACCGGAGTCGTAGGTGACCACGGCGAGCTGTTCCTGCTCTCCGCGGATGGCACCGAGTTCGCCGCGTATTACGCCTACCCGCAAGCCCGTGCCCGGTCCGCGGTCGTGGTCATGCCCGACGTTCGAGGGCTCCATCGCTTCTACCAGGAACTGGCCGAGCGGTTCGCCGCGGCCGGCTTGCTCGCCATTGCCATCGACTACTACGGCAGGACGACCGAAATCGGTTCGCCCCGGAGTGACAGTTTTCCGTTTCGCCAACACGCCGACCAGCTGGAACCGGCACAGGTGACCCAAGACGTCCGCGCTGCTGTGGCGTGGCTGCGGGGGGACCGCGACCACGACGTCGAGTCCGTATTTACCGTGGGCTTCTGCCTCGGCGGAGCGATGTCCTGGCGACAATCTGCCGCGGATCACGGGCTCGCCGGGTGCATCGGGTTCTACGGACGGCCGTCCCGGGTCATGGATCAGATCGGATCCCTGCGAGCGCCGTTGCTCCTCCTCGGGGCCGGCCGAGACGATGGCATTCCAGTCGACGAATTCGAGCAGTTTGCTGAGCAGGTTCAGGCGACCGGGGTCGACGCCGAGCTGCACGTGTATCCCGACGCCCCGCACAGCTTCTTCGACCGGACAGCCGAGAGTTACCAGCAGGAATGCGACGACGCCTGGCGGCGTGTTTTTGCGTTCATCGACCGGCACAGCGGGTAGCCGCGCGGCTGCGCAGGAGCCCGCTAGAACCGGCCCGACCCGCCCCGTCGGAACACTCGCCGCATCGGCCGTTCGTGGTAGCCGCCGTCGGCGAGTCCCGCCCGCCGTTCGAAGACGTTACGGGACGCCGGGTCGCCGGTGCAGACCCACGACCAGCCGGCGGCCAACGCGTAGAGGGGCCACATGACTGGCCCGATGCACACGGCGTACTGACTCGCGTGCCGCGCCTCGTGCGTCAGCAGCGTCGGTCGTCGCTCGAGTACCGACTCGTCACCGCGCAGTAGCACGACGTTGCCGACCGTGAAGGCCGAATTGCTCGGGAGCGCCAGGCCATAACCGTAAGCGAGCAGGAGTCCGTCTGGACCCGGGGCGAGCCGAGCGCGAGCCACGCGAGCGATGAGCAGCCCGATCGGCGTCGACAGGTTGATCAGATTGACCACCTGCCGGACCCGCTGCGCTGGCGTCACGGCGGCTATCCTGCCGTGCGCTTGATCGTGGCATAAGACCCAATGTCCAGGATGCAGAACACCCGTCTCGCATAGCGGACGACGGGGTTACGGGACGGTATCGCCTGCGTAGGGTCTAGCGGAAGAACTCATCCAGAGGGGCAGAGGGACCGGCCCGACGAAGCCCCGGCAACCCGCCCGGTTCACCGGGTCAGGTGCCAACTCCGGCCCGCCCGGCGCGGGAAAGATGAGGAGGACCGATGCCCGGCACGGCAGCTGCACCCAGTCTGGCGAGGACAGCCGCGCAACCCGATTTGGGGGCGGCCACACACCTGTCATGTCGTGAATGCGGGGCAACGTCGCCGCTGGGCGCGTTCTACGCCTGTGCTGACTGCTTCGGGCCGCTCGAGGTCGGCTACGACTTCGGTCCGGTGTCTCGCGAGCGGATCGCGGCCGGCCCGAAATCCATCTGGCGTTATCGCGACCTGCTGCCGGTTCCGGCGAAGGTCGAGGACACCCCGAACACCGATCCCGGCTGGACGCGCCTGCTGCGTGCGGACCGGCTCGGTCGAGAACTCGGCATCAAGACGCTGTGGGTCAAGGACGACTCGGGCAACCCCACCCACTCGTTCAAGGACCGTGTCGTTGCGGTCGCGCTGGCCGCTGCGCGTCAGCTCGGCTTCACGGTTCTGGCCTGCCCGTCTACCGGCAACCTCGCGAACGCCGTCGCCGCCGCGTCGGCTCGGGCCGGCATCCGGTCGTTCGTGTTCATCCCGCGCGACTTGGAGCAGCAGAAGATCGTCACGACCGCGGTCTACGGCACGACGCTCGTCGCGGTGGAGGGAACCTACGACGACGTGAACCGGCTGGCGTCGGAGCTGGCGGGCGAACATGCCGACTGGGCCTTCGTCAACGTCAACGTGCGCCCGTACTACGCCGAGGGGTCCAAGACGCTGGGCTACGAGGTTGCCGAACAGCTTGGCTGGCGGTTACCTCGTCAGGTCGTGATCCCGGTCGCCAGCGGTGCCCAACTGGTCAAGGTGGACAAGGCGTTTCGCGAACTGGTGGCCTTGGGCCTGGCCGACGGAGAGGCGCCACGCATCTTCGGTGCCCAGGCTGCCGGCTGCGCGCCGGTTGCGGCCGCGTTCAAGGCCGGGAGCGACGTCGTGCGGCCCGTCCGGCCGTCGACGATCGCCAAGTCGCTCGCGATCGGCAACCCCGCCGACGGACCCTATGTGCTCGACGTCACGCGCCGCACCGGTGGAGCGGTGGAGGATGTCACCGACGAGGAGGTCGTGGACGGGATCCGGTTGTTGGCCGAGACCGAAGGAGTGTTCGCGGAGACGGCGGGCGGCGTCACCGTCGCCGTGCTCGCGAAACTCATCCGTACCGGGTTACTCGACCCTGACGCCGAGACGGTCGTGTTCAACACCGGCGACGGCCTGAAGACCCTCGATGCGGTGTCGTCGGCCGTCGGCCCGGTCGGCACGATCGGGCCGTCCACCGACGAGTTCGATGCCCTGGGGGTGGCATGACGATGAGTACGATCGCGGTGCGGGTTCCCACCATCTTGCGCACGTACACCAGCGGTGTGTCCGACGTCTCGGTCTCGGTGGGGGACGAGGCGACGCTGTCTGATGTCGTCGCCGCCCTCGATGCCACGTACCCGGGAATCGGTGGGCGAGTGCTGGACGACTCCGGCCAGATCCGCCGCTTCGTCAATGTCTACGTCGACGACGACGACGTCCGGTTCGCCTCCGGGCTGCAGACGCCGACGCCGGACGGCACGCGGGTGTCGGTGATCCCCGCCGTGGCCGGCGGCTGAGCACGGCCGCGGTGACGCGTCGGCGCAGCGGAGGCGGGTCGGAGACCGCCGCGGGGCGCTCGGGAACCGACACCTATTGAGGCTCTCGGCGGGTTGTGTAAGGTCTGCACTGGTCGGCGCAAGACCCCCCGGGGGGGCGGTGGAGCGAGTACGACCCGGGCCCCGAAAACGGGCCCGACATCCGCCCCGGCACGAGGAGAGGTAATGGCTCAGGGCACCGTGAAGTGGTTCAACTCCGAGAAGGGATACGGCTTCATCGCCGTAGACGGCGGACAGGACCTCTTCGTTCACTACACCGCGATCGACATGGAGGGCTACCGCAGCCTCGAGGATGGCCAGCGGGTCGAGTTCGAGGTCGGCCAGGGGCCCAAGGGCCCGCAGGCGGAGTCCGTCCGCGTCGTGTAACGCGCCCATTCGATCGTTGGCGGCCCGGTCCCGGGATCTCGGGCCGGGCCGCTGGCTGGTTGCCGTTCTTCCACGACGATCTTCACGGCGGCTGACTTGAGCCGTGAAGATTGTTGTGTAGTGCCGTGCTCGCCGCCCGAGCGGGCTGGTCCTGCACGACGATCTTCACGACCGTTGACTTGGGCCGTGAAGTCGGCGTGTATTCGGCTGTCGCCACGACCGGCTGAGGCTTAGTGGGCTCGCCATACGATGGCGGCGTGTTGGCGAGCCGGCCCGTCCTCGTCTATGACGGGGACTGCGCCTTCTGCACGACAAGCGTCCGGTTCATCGAACGGCGCATCCCGGTATCCGCCGAGATCGTCGCCTGGCAATTCGCGGATCTGGAGGTGCTCGGCACCACGGCCGAGCGGGCGCAGCGCGAGCTGCTGTGGGTCCACGCGCCGGGCCAGGTCGTCGGCGGCGCCGACGCCGTCGCGGCGTTGCTCGTCGAGTCCGGCGGCTGGTGGCGCCTGCTCGGCCGAGCCGCTCAGATTCCTCCGCTGCAGTGGATCGCCCGCGCGGTGTACCGCCTGGTGGCGGCGAACCGGCACCGGCTGCCAGGCGGCACGCCTGCGTGTGCGCTGCCGGCGGCTCAGCGCCCCGGCAACGTCGGACCGTGATCCACGGAGCGTTTTAGGGCCTATGGCCCCAAGAACCATCCGTGGATCATGAACTGACGCCTTACCGGGCTGGGTGCGGCTCAGGTTCGGGTGCCGGGGCGGGCTCGGGCGCGGACACTCGCCGGCGCACCGGTGGCAGCCAGGCGCTCCAACGGAAAGAACGCCAGCCAGCAGATCACCGTCGGCAGGAAATGGATACCCAGGCTGAGATACGTCACAAGATGGAAGCTCAGGAAGAATCCGGCGGCAAGCAGCAGTGCCTTGCCGCGAAGGAACAGCACGATGGGGGATAGGAACTCGGCGATCAGCAGCATCCACTGGCTGATTCGGAGCATCCACGGATATTCGAGGATCCAGTCGATGAACTCCGTCCCGCGGCGGATGATCGCCCAGGTGAAGACCGCGCTACCGCCCCAGGCAAACGGTGCGCCGTTGCGTGACCACTTGGCGAAGGCCGACCCGACATACGTCGCGATCGTGGCGACCTGGATGCAGCGGAACGCCCACCCGCCGGCCTCGCTCGGCGTCAGGTCGCGGAACCTGGCCCGCCCGACGGTCGGCAGCACCCACAGTGCGACCAGCAGTGCCAGGTGGTCGTGGTCCACCTTGCCGAACGACATCCCGATGATCAGCCACTCGAAGTAGCAGGCCGCGACCACCCAGCCCGCCAGCCGGGGCAGTCGGCCCGTCGCGGCGATCACGGCGCCGACCACGATGACGACCTGCAAGGTATGGACGAGACCAGGCGACGGCTCCGGTAGCGGGAGCACTCGCGCGATGAACAACGGACGGTAGAGGTCGGCCGCGTACCCGTGCGGCACGACGTCGTTGACCAGGACGAAGATGTCGTAGAGCAGGAACAGGTAGACGACGGTCCGGAAGATGGCGACCCGGGCCAGCGGAATCGGCGTGGTCCACCACGCGACGATCCGTCTCATTGGACGGTCCACCGGGCCAGCTCGACCGTGACCGGCGGGCCGGTCTGGTAGCCGTCGCGCAGCTGGTAGATGTCCCGCATCAGGTAGAGGGTCGCGTAGTGATCCCGGTCGGGGTGGAGCGCCTCGTATGCGTCGGCGATCGTCTGCAGCAGCGATGGGTCGGCGAGGATGCGGTCGAGCTGGCCCTCGACCTCCGCCCGGCCGATGCCGGTCCCCGTCGCGTTGAGCGGGACTCGTACCCGCTGCCGTCCGCTCTCGGTGTCGGCGAGCATGTAGGTCGAGCGAACCTTGGCGTCGAGCTCGTGCGCGGTGGCGTACTGCGCCATCGAGCCAAACGGGAAGTAGTCGTCACTGTCGGCGAGTGTGCCGTGGATCAGGGCGGCGATTCCCGCGAACGCGGCCGCAACCCGCCAGGCTGTCGATGCATGCGAAAGCTGCCGGGTGGCCCCGGGCGCCGCCTCGCCGCCTTTCACGACGGCCAAGGGTAGTCGGCTGTCGCTGCTGCACCCGACTCCGCTTGCACTCTCGGGTGCAGAGTGCTAAACACGCATTAGCACTCTCTCATCGAGAGTGACAACGACAGAGAACCGGGTCGGCGAGGTCCCGGGTGTCCCGGAGACAGGAGCCGGGGCCGCCGAGGCCGTCCGTCGCGGGCGTCGAGCCGGTCAATCCACCCGCTATCCGGGAGGACCAGGAAACCCATGCCAAAGATCATCGCCTTCAGCGAGGATGCGCGGCGTGGCCTCGAGCGCGGCATGAACCAGCTTGCCGACGCCGTCCGGGTCACGCTCGGCCCGAAGGGCCGCAACGTCGTCCTCGAGAAGAAGTGGGGCGCGCCGACGATCACCAACGACGGCGTCTCCATCGCGAAGGAGATCGAGCTCGAGGACCCGTGGGAGAAGATCGGGGCCGAGCTGGTCAAGGAGGTCGCGAAGAAGACCGACGACGTCGCCGGTGACGGTACGACGACAGCCACCGTGTTAGCCCAGGCACTCGTCCGCGAGGGCCTGCGCAACGTCGCCGCGGGCGCGAGCCCGATGGCGCTCAAGCGGGGCATCGAGAAGGCGGTCGAGGCCGTCGCCGAGCAGCTGCTCGCGTCGGCAAAGGACGTCGAGACGAAGGAGCAGATCGCCGCGACCGCGTCGATCTCCGCTGCCGACTCCCAGATCGGCGAGCTCATCGCCGAGGCAATGGACAAGGTCGGCAAGGAAGGTGTCATCACCGTCGAGGAGAGCAACACCTTCGGGCTCGAGCTGGAGCTCACCGAGGGCATGCGCTTCGACAAGGGCTACATCTCCGGCTACTTCGTCACCGATCCCGAGCGGCAGGAGGCCGTCCTCGAGGACGCCTACGTGCTGCTGGTCGAGTCCAAGATCTCCAGCGTCAAGGACCTGCTGCCGCTGCTTGAGAAGATCATGCAGGCAGGCAAGCCGCTGCTGATCGTCGCCGAGGACGTGGATGGCGAGGCGCTCGCCACTCTTGTCGTCAACAAGATTCGCGGAACGTTCAAGTCCGTCGCGGTGAAGGCGCCGGGCTTCGGTGACCGCCGCAAGGCCATGCTGCAAGACATCGCGATCCTGACCGGTGGCCAGGTCATCAGTGAGACCGTCGGCCTGAAGTTGGAGAACGCAACGGTCGACCTGCTCGGCCAGGCCCGCAAGGTCGTCGTCACCAAGGACGAGACGACGATCGTCGAGGGTGCGGGCGACGCCGACCAGATCGCCGGTCGGGTCAGCCAGATTCGCACCGAGATCGAGAACTCCGACAGCGACTACGACAAGGAGAAGCTCCAGGAGCGGCTGGCCAAGCTCGCTGGCGGCGTGGCCGTCATCAAGGCGGGCGCGGCCACCGAGGTCGAGCTCAAGGAGCGCAAGCACCGCATCGAGGATGCTGTCCGCAACGCCAAGGCAGCCGTCGAAGAGGGCATCGTCGCCGGCGGCGGCGTCGCGCTCATCCAGGCCGCCCAGGCCGCGTTCGAGAAGCTCGAGCTCGACGGCGACGAGGCGACCGGCGCGGCGATCGTCAAGGTCGCGGTCGAGGCTCCGCTCAAGCAGATCGCCATCAATGCCGGCTTCGAGGGCGGCGTCGTGGCCGAGCGAGTCCGCGGCCTCGACGTCGGCCACGGACTGGACGCCAACACCGGCGACTACGTCGACATGATCAAGGCCGGCATCATCGACCCGGCCAAGGTCACCCGGTCGGCGCTGCAGAACGCCGCGTCGATCGCCGGCCTGTTCCTCACCACCGAGGCCGTGATCGCCGACAAGCCGGAGAAGGAGAAGATTCCGGCCGGCGCTGGCGGCGGAGACATGGGCGGCATGGACTTCTGAGTCCAGCTGCATTCTCGCTCCACGAAGGGGCGGCGTTCCGGCTCATCCCGAG
>CAWFXV010000009.1:0-17413 GCA_963819885.1 uncultured Actinomycetota bacterium
CCGATCGGGCTCTCCGAGATCCAGCGCCAACGGCCAGGGCGGCGCAACGCTCCGCTCAGGATGAATTGGATCGTCGACGCCGACAGCCCGACGCAGAGGTGCCCCGGGCAACGCTCGTCATACTCATGCGCTCGCCCAGTCCGGTGATCAACGCCTTTCCGGTCGCCGTTTGCAAATGGTCACCACAGCGTGGCAGCTCGGCGTAGAACGAGTCGAGGACGTCGGCGTCGAGTGTCGATGTCTTGATCGACCCGATGAACGGCAGGACGTGCCTGTAGACGTGGCCCTCGTACGCACTGCGCGGGCTCGGCTCGATGACCGACTCGCGCAGATGGCGCTCCAGCAGCTGGCCCACCGTCGCGCCAGTACGGGGGTTCCGGCGCTAATACACGTGATTGAGCAGCCGTACGCAAGTCGCCTCAGCCTGCTTCCGCCGCGCCTCGGACCAAGAGGGATAGAGGTGCGCCGCCGGTGCCCGAGGCGGCAAACCGCGCCGATCAGTCACAACGTGCTCGCGGCTGGTGCACTCCCCGGGTGAGCAGCACCCGCCAGCGCCAGTAGGGAGCCGGAAGGGAGCCGGAAGGGAGCCGGTGGGAGCCGGCGCCGGGACTCGAACCCGGAACCGCCCGATTACAAGTCGGGTGCGCTGCCAGTTGCGCCACGCCGGCGAAGTGCTCCCGATCATATTTGGGGGGCTTGTCAGGGCCGCTACCCGTCGGATCGCCACACCGGGAGGACCGATGGCCGGTTCGATCACGGCCACCTGGGCAAACGCCAGCCGAATCGGCGGTTGTTCCTCCCGTTGTTGCGGCCGAAGCCGATCTCCACGCCGAGCGGGTCGGTCCGGCACGCCCCGAACGCCGGCTCGTACGGTGATCAGATGAACGACACGGCCCGCTTCTGGTGGCGGGTGTCGGCGTCGGTGATCGTCGCGGTGGCGGGCATCGGTCTGGGCCTCAACGAGATGGGCACGTGGACGCTTCCCAGCTGGCTTGCGGCGAGCCTGCTAGTGGCCGGTGTGCTGGTCGGCTTCCTCACGGCCGCCGAGGCGGCGGTCGACCAGCGTCGGCACGGCCGGGCCGCCGAGCTCCGCGAGCAGGCGCGGGCGGTGCTCGCTCCGTTGCTGTTGGAGCTGGAGGAGCAAACCGGGATCAATGCTCGGGAGCTCGGAGTCGCGGCCTACCGGATCCGCAAGCCGATCTGGCCGTTCGGCAAGACCCGCCTGGAGCGGCTGCTCAGGCTGCAGTTGCTGATCAAGGTCGCGTCCGGAATTGTGTGGCGGCCCGGCGTCGGCGTTGTCGGCCAGTGCATCCAGCGCGGTGAGGATGTCGTGGAGAACCTCGCCACCCTCGACGAACAGCTCGCCAGCGTGTCCCCTGACGACTGGAACGGCCTGGGCAGCGACCTGACGTACGGATTCAGTTATGCGGAGTTCCAGCGCGTCCGCGGGAAGTACGGCGTGGTCCTGGCGAGTCCGATGATCAAGGAAACACCGCTCGGATCTCGGGTCGTCGGTTGCATCTCGGTCGACGGGCCTCGCGGATCGTTCCAGGCACTGGCATCGGAGGCGATCCGTGGTTTGGTCGCCGCGGCCGCCGTGACGTTGGCCGCCGTCGTCGCCGGATAGGCGTAAATTGGTGCTAGGAGGTTGGCCGTGGCACCTGGCAGGACGTTCCGGCGCGAGCGCCTCATCGCGCCACGGGTGCGTTCGGAGCATGCCGCAACCCGGCTGCTGGTGCAGATGCGGGAGCTCGGCAGTGACCGCGTGCTTTCGAGCGCGGCGTGGCGGACGGCTACCCAGCTTCCAGTCGAGTTCGCGGCCGGCCGCTGAACCTCAGGTCGTAGCGCTGGTGATGTAGCTCGTCAGTGAATCGCGCTCGATTTCCAGCTCGCCGACGCGGTTCTTCACGATGTCGCCGATGCTGACGATGCCGATGAGCCGATCCTGGACCACCACCGGAACGTGCCGGAACCTGCCGTGGGTCATGATGCTCATGAGCTCGACGACGGGGGTCTGCGGCGTGCAGGTCTGCACCTCGCTGGTCATGATGTCCGAAACCGGCTCGGAGATCACGCTCGCCCCGCGTTCGGCCAGAGCGCGCACGATGTCGCGTTCGGAGACGATGCCGTTGACGGACGTGCCGTCGGTCGACACGACGACGGCGCCGATGCCGTGCTCGGCCAGCACCCCGAGCAGGGTACGAACGTCGATGTCCGGTTGCACCGTTACAACGGCGTTCCCCTTGGCTCGGATCACGTCGGAGATTCGCATGGGCCCCTCCCGAGTCAACAGGATCGTCGCTACCTCAGAAAATACGGTCAACTAGGCCCGGCGCGAAAGGCATCGGATTGAATTCGGTGATCCGGTGGATGCCTTGCTAGTGACAGAACAAGCCGGTTACGACACAATCACGACACCTCCACTCGGATCGTCCGGCACGTACCTGCCGGTGGAAGGAACGGGATCGTCATGGCCACTGTCACCTACGACAAGGCGTCACGGCTCTTTCCGGGAAGCGAAAGGCCCGCCGTCAACGAGCTCGAGCTCGACATCTCCGACGGCGAGTTCCTCGTCCTGGTCGGCCCCTCCGGATGCGGCAAGTCAACGGCCCTGCGGATGCTTGCCGGCCTCGAAGAGGTCACCTCCGGGAGCATCCGGATCAGCGACCGCGACGTCACGCACATCCCGCCGAAGGATCGGGACATCGCGATGGTGTTCCAGAACTACGCGCTGTACCCGCACATGACCGTCGCCGACAACATGGGTTTCGCCCTCAAGATCGCCGGGATCAAGAAGGACGAGATCGGCGTTCGGGTCAGGGAAGCGGCCAAGCTGCTCGACCTCGAGCAGTTCCTCGAGCGTAAGCCGAAGGCGCTGTCCGGTGGCCAGCGCCAGCGGGTGGCCATGGGCCGGGCGATCGTGCGCGAGCCGCAGGTCTTCCTGATGGACGAGCCGCTGTCCAACCTCGACGCGAAGCTGCGGGTGTCGACCCGCACCCAGATTGCCTCGCTGCAGCGCCGGCTCGGTATCACCACGGTCTATGTCACTCACGACCAGGTCGAGGCCATGACGATGGGTGACCGGGTCTGCGTGCTCAAGGACGGCCTGCTGCAGCAGGTGGACACTCCCCTGGGGCTCTACGACAACCCGAAGAATGTTTTCGTCGCGGGGTTCATCGGTTCCCCCGCGATGAATATCGGCACCTTCAAGCTCAAGAATGGCCACGCGACGCTCGGCGACGACGACATCGAGCTTCCTCGGTCCATCGTCGACGCGGTGGCCGCCGAGGGCTCTGACAGCGTCGTCCTCGGATTCCGCCCGGAGTCCCTCGAGGTCGTCCCGGAGGGCACCGAAAACGCGTTCGACGTGGTCGCCGACGTGGTGGAGGAGCTCGGCTCGGACGCATTCCTGTATGGCGAGCTAGTCGGCCCGGTAGTCGACGACCCGACCGTCGAGATGAAGGACACCGAGATCATCGCCCGGGTCGAGCCGCGGCTCGCGCCGCAGAAGGGTGAAACGGTCCACTTGCGGATCAGGCCCGGCGGGGAGCACGTCTTCTCGGCGACGACCGGAGAGCGCCTGGGCAGCACCACCTAAGCAGTCTGGCGCCCGCCTTCCGCGTATCTCGGGGAGGCGGGCGTCGTGTCTCCATCACAAGGCGAACCCGTACGTCACCAGGTTTGTATGCCTGGTGATGTACAGGGACAGGTGGTGAACGTGGTCATTCCGGGCCCGATGGGAGGATGGCGCGCGTGGAATTGCGTATTCTCGCCGCGCCAGCCGAGCAACAGGCCATGCTCGACCTGCCGTGGGACATGCCGCTCGAGGAGTGGCCAGAGTGGTACCTCATCACGTTGCCACGCGGAATCTCGCGCCACGTCGTCCGTTTCACCCGGCTGAATGGACGCGTGTACGCGCTCAAGGAGATCGTCGAGTCGTACGCGCAGCGCGAGTACCGACTGCTGCGCGATCTCGAGCGCCTCGACGTCCCCGCTGTCGACGCAGTCGGCATCGTCAGGGGTCGACAGGCGCCCGACGGTGAGCCGCTGGATCCGGTGCTGATCACCCGGCATCTGCACTACTCGCTGCCATACCGTGCTCTGTTCGCCCGGATGATGCGGCGCGACACGGTGGACCGGCTGATCGATGCCCTGGTCGTCTTGTTGGTCCGGCTGCACTTGGCGGGCTTCTTCTGGGGAGACTGCTCGCTGTCCAACACGCTGTTCCGGCGCGATGCCGGCGCCTTCGCCGCGTATCTCGTCGACGCCGAGACGGGCGAGCTGCATCCGAGCCTCAGCGACGGGCAGCGCAGCCACGACCTCGCCAACGCCGAGATGAACATTGCCGGCGAGCTGATGGACCTGCAGGCGGGCCGGTTGCTCGATGACGACGTCGACGCCATCGCCACCGCGGAGAAGGTGGTCGAACGGTACGACAGCCTGTGGGCCGAGCTCACCGGCTGGGAAGCATTCGACGTCAACGACCGCTGGCGCATCGCCCGGCGCGTCGAGCGGCTCAACGAGCTGGGCTTCGACGTCGCCGAGTTGGACATCGTCACCGACGTCGGCGGCCGGACGGTCCGCCTGCAACCCAAGGTCGTCGACCCCGGACACCACTCCCGGCGCCTGCTGCGCCTGACCGGCATCGACGCCCAGGAGAACCAGGCTCGCCGCATGCTCAACGACCTCGACGCGTACGCCGCGGCGACCGACCAGCAGGGCGAGGACGAGGAGATCGTTGCCTTTCACTGGGTCAACGACGCGTACGAGCCCGTCCTGCAGGTGATTCCCAGAGAGCTCCGAGGCAAGCTCACCGGGCCAGAGATCTACCACGAAGTGCTGGAGAACCGCTGGTACCTGTCCGAGCAGTCCGGGGTAGAGGTCGGCACCATGGACGCGGCCCGCTCTTACGTCGAGACCGTCCTCCGGCACAAGCCCGACGAGGAGGCGGTCTTGGAGGAACCACCGTCGGTGGTATCGACCGGGTCCATCCCGGTGGTCACAGACGATTGACCACCCGTCGTCATGCTTGAGATCTACGGCGTCGTGATCACCGGGAACGGGCGAGCTGGCGGGCGATCACGAGCCGCTGGATCTGGTTGGTCCCCTCGAAGATCTGCATCACCTTGGCCTCGCGGAAGTACCGCTCCACCGGGAAGTCCCGGGTGTAGCCGGCACCGCCGAGGACCTGGATCGCGTCCGTGGTGACCCGCATCGCGTTGTCGGTGGCGACGAGTTTCGCCACACTCGCCGCCCGGACGTAGTTCAGCCGTGCATCACGGCGCCGAGCTGCCGCAAGATACGTTGCCCGCGCAGCCTCTACCGCCGCGGTCATGTCCGCGAGCAGGAAGCCGAGACCCTGGTGGTCGATGATGGGCCTGCCGAACTGCTCGCGTTGCTGTGCATAGGACGTCGCCGCCTCCAGCGCCGCTTGTGCCAGCCCGGTTGCGCAAGCTGAGATCCCGAGCCGGCCGGAGTCGAGCGCGGCCAGTGCAATCGTGAATCCCTCACCTTCGGCGCCGATTCGGCGGTCTGCGGAGATCCGCGCGCCGTCGAGGTTGACGACGCGGGTGGGAGAGGCCCAGAGCCCCATCTTGCGTTCCAGCGCCCCGAACGACAGCCCGGCTGTATCGGCAGGCACGAGGAAGCAGGAAATGCCGCGCGGCCCGTCATCCGAGGTACGCGCCATGACGGTGTAGAAGTCGGCGACGCCCGCGTGCGTGATCCACGCCTTCGTGCCCGTCAGCACGTAGTCATCACCCTCGCGGACCGCCCGCGTCGACAGCGCAGCAGCATCAGAACCGGCGTGCGCCTCGGACAGGCAGTATGCGCCCAGCAGCTCCCCGCCGATCATCTCCGGCAACCACTGCTCTCGCTGCGCCGGTGTGCCGAATACGGCAAGCGGCCAGCACGACAACGTATGCACGCTCATCGCTAACGCAACGGTGGCCCATCTCGCGGCGACCTCCTCGATCACCTGGAGATACACCTCGTACGGCTGGTTTCCCCCCTCCTCGTATGGCAGCCCGAGCAAGCCAGATCGCCCCAACAACCGGACCAAGTCGCGCGGAAACTCACCCGCCGCTTCGGCGGCATCGGCACGGGGCGCGAGCTCGGCGTCGGCGATCTCGCGCACCAAACCAATCAGTTCGCGGGCCTCACGCGATGGCAGCAGGCGGTCCACCGGCACGGGGCCAGCCTCCCAGATCCGGCGGGTTCGGCGGCGGGCCGCGCGGAGTTCGTCGCGCTCCTCGAATGGCCGAGCGCTCAGGGCGAGCGAAGAGCGCGTTCGGCTTGGTCCAGTGCTCGCCGAGCTTCGTCACGGGATTTGCGAGCTCGGTCGCGACGCCGTTCCTCCATTCGCATGCCGCGGTCAGCGGCGACGAGCTCGCCTTCGACCGCACGCAGCTGCTCACGCAGCTGGTCGACCTGATTGCCGAGTTCGTCAGCACGCCGAGCCGCGTCCTCGGCCGTGCTCTCCCGCTCGGCCAAGTCGAGCTCGGCCGCCTCCAGCTCCTCGCGGGCCTCGGTCACGACCTGCTCGGCCTTGGCCTGCCGCTGGTCGTCGGTTTCAGCGGCGGCCTCGCGCTTGGCGGCGGTTCGGGGCTTCTTCCTCGGGGCCGCCGGGGCCGGCACGCTGGTCAGCATCGTCCCGAAGCCGGAGTACGACACCGGCTTGGTCAGCCGTCCGGCCCGCACCTCCTCGGCGACGTCGGGGCTGGCGAGGGCCGCGGCCAGGGTCTCCTCGGTCTCGCGCGCCATGTCGGCCGTGACGTCTATGCCTGCCTGCGAGCCGAGCTCACGGGCCCGGCGAACGAGCGCAGCTTCCGCCTTTCGGCGTTCGGCCGAGATCTTCTGCAGCTCGGAACCGTCGCCACGCTGGTGCGCGGCGCGCAATGAGTCGCCGAGCTCGAACAGCTCCTCGAGGGCATCCTGTTGGTCGCGTGTCAGCTGGTTGATCAGCCAGGCGCTCTGATTCGGTCGGCGCAACGCGGCCACTGCCTTGGCCAACGAGGCACGGCCGTCGGTGCGCGCCTGCTGGACGCGTTCGTCACGGGCCGCGACGAACTCGTCGGGCTTCATCGCGTACAGCTCGGCAGCGATCTCGGCGAGTTCCTGTTCCTCGTCAGGCGGCGAGCTCATTGCGACATCCTCCCGAACGGCCGTCCGTTCAGCGTCAGCGTCGGATCCGGGCAATCTCATAGAGCGCGATACCGGCTGCCACTCCCGCATTGAGCGATTCGACCTCGCGCGTCATCGGAATCCGAGCGACCAGGTCGCACACCTGCCTGGCGACCCGGGACAGCCCGCTTCCCTCGCCGCCGACGACCACACACAGCGGCGACATAGCAGCGTCGAGCTCGCTCATCTCGGTCTCGCCGTCGCCGGCCAGACCCACGACGAACAGTCCTCCGTCGCGGTAGGAACGCAGTTGCCGAGCGAGGTTCGTCGCCCGAGCGACCGGGACGCGGGCAGCCGCACCTGCGGAAGCCTTCCAGGCGCCCGCCGTCAGGCCAGCGCTGCGACGTTCCGGAACGACGACTCCGTGTGCACCGAAGGCTGCGGCTGACCTGATCACCGCGCCGAGGTTGCGCGGATCGGTCACTCCGTCCAGCGCCACGACAAGAGGTGTCTCGCCAGCCTGGCGTGCGGCCGCGACGAGGTCGTCCGGATGTGCGTACAGATAGGGCGGAACGGTCAGTGCAACGCCCTGATGAACTGCCCCCATCGTGATGCGGTCCAACTCCGGTCGCGGCGCCTCGAGCAATGGCAGATGTCGATCGGCAGCGATCCGCAGGACCTCACGAACGCGGTCGTCGAGGTCGACCCGCTCGGCGACGTAGAGGGCCTTGACGGGGACGCCGGCCCGCAGCGCCTCGACCACCGCATTGCGACCGGCCACGGTCTCCGTCGCGTTCTGTCGACCACGCGCCGACGGCCCGGCCCGGCTGCTCCGGCCGGCCGGCTGTCCCCTTCGCGCGGCCGTCTTGGTGTGCCGGGCCTTGGGATGACTGGGCCGCTCTTCGGCGCGAGGAGTCGGTCCTTTTCCCTCCAGCGCCTTGCGACGCTGGCCACCGGAACCGACGACCATGCCCTTCTTGCTGCCCGACTTTCGGGTCGCGCCGCGCCGGGCGGAGTTACCGGCCATCGTCAGCCAGCTCCCACCGGGGACCGGCCGGCGTGTCCTCGACGGCGATTCCAGCTGCCTTGAGGCGGTCGCGAATGGCGTCGGCGGTGGCGAAGTCCTTCCGAGCCCGAGCCTCCTGGCGCTGCTCGATCAGAGCCTGCACCAGGGAGCCGACCACGTCGCGAAGTCGCTCACCGGTGCCGCTCACGTGTCCCGCTCCAGACCACGGTTCGGCCAGCGGGTCGAGACCGAGGACGCCGAGCATCGCGCGCACGGAGCCGAGGTTCTCCCGCAGGGCCGCCGATTCCCCGCCGGCCAGCAGACCATTGCCCTCGTGCACGGCATCGAAGACAATCGCCAGAGCTTGCGGCACCGCGAGGTCATCGTCCATGGCCGCCGCGAACGCCGCTGGAACCGATGACGCCTCGACGCCCGGCGCGGTGTCGTTGGCGCGTAGAACGTAACCCTCCAGGCGCCGGTACGCGGCGGCGTCTGCGGCCATCGACTCCTCGGAAAACTCGATCACGCTGCGGTAATGCGCTGCGAGCAGGTAGTACCGAAGTTCGACCGGCCGCACCCGCTTGACGACCTCGGAGACGAGCAGGGTGTTGCCGATCGACTTGCTCATCTTGGTGCCGGCCAGGTTGAGCATCGCGTTGTGCATCCACAGCCGGGCAAAGGCCCGGCCGGCGGCCTTCGACTGTGCCAACTCGTTCTCATGGTGCGGAAAGCGCAGGTCCAGCCCGCCGCCGTGGATGTCGAACTCCTCGCCAAGGTACTTCGCCGCCATCGCTGAGCACTCCAGGTGCCAGCCGGGACGACCGCGCCCGAAGGGCGTCGGCCAGGAGGCCGTTTCGGGCTCCTCCGGCTTGTGCGCCTTCCAGAGCGCAAAGTCGCGCGGGTCTCGCTTGCCACGCGGGTCCGCGTCGGCCGCGGGCTCCATGTCCTCGATCCGCTGCCGCGACAGCTCGCCGTAGGACGGCCAGGACCGCACGTCGAAGTACACATCCCCCGCCCCGTCGGGAGCGGGGTAGGCATGTCCTCGTTCGACCAGCTCGGACATCAGCTCGACCATTTCCGGAACGTGCCCGGTCGCGCGTGGCTGGTAAGCCGGCAGGAGGCAGCCGAGGATCTCGTAGGCGTCGTCAAGCGCCCGCTCGTTGGCGTAAGCCACCGCCCACCACGGCCGCCCTGCCTCGTCAGACTTGGCCAGAATCTTGTCGTCGATGTCGGTGACGTTGGCAACCACGGTGACTTCGTGGCCGGTGTACTCGAGCCAGCGACGTAGGACGTCGAAAACGACCTCTTTGCGGATGTGGCCGATGTGCGGGGGGCCCTGCACGGTCAGCCCACAGTGGTAGATCCCGACGTGTCCCGCCCGGAGCGGGACGAACTCGCGGATCTGCCTGGTGGCGGTGTCGTACAGGCGAAGACTCACCGCACAAGCCTAGCCAGCTGCGCACCAGCGACCGACTCGCCGACGCGGTCGCGCCGCATGGCGATCGGCTGAGATGCTCGGTCCATGATCGCTCGAGGAGGTCCGGCTGAGGCCTGGGCTGAGCTCGAACGCGGCAACGCTCGCTTCGTCGCCGGTGCGCCGACGAGTACCGTCGACATCGGTCAGCGACGCGCCCTTGCCGACAGTCAGGCGCCGTTCGCGCTCATCTTCGGCTGCTCGGACAGCCGCGTCGCCGCGGAGCTCGTCTTCGACCGCGGGCTCGGCGAGTTGTTCGTCATCCGTACCGCCGGTCACGTGATCGACAGCGGGGTGCTGGCATCGGTCGAATACGGCGTCGGCGTGCTCAAAGTTCCCCTCGTCGTCGTCATCGGGCACGACTCGTGCGGCGCGGTGGCCGCGACCATCGACGCTTTGAACAGTGGCCTGGTCCCCACGGGCTTCTTGCGTGACCTCATCGAGCGGATCACTCCGTCGGTCCTCAACGCTCGACGGCTGGGCGCAGGCGACGTCGACGGTGTGGAAGCCGAACATGTCCGGCAGACCGCTCGGCTGCTGGTCGAACGGTGCTCGAGCCTCGCCGACGCTATCGAGACCGGGCGCTGCGTCGTCGTCGGATGCACCTATGCGCTGGCCGAAGGGCGAGTCCGCCGGGTCGGCTGATCCGCTGTTGCCGGCCGGTCCACGGGGATGATGAGGGCAACGGCAACCGCGGCGAGACCATCACCGGCGCCGATCAGGCCCAGACCGTCGGTCGTCGTTCCGCTGACGGTGACCGGGGCGCCGACGGCGTCGGACATGGCCCGCTCCGCATCGGCCCGACGGGGGCCGATCCGCGGCCGCTTCCCGATCACCTGGACCGTCACGTTCCCGATCTCGAAGGACGCGGTGCCGACGAGTCGCGCCACCTCGGCCAGCAGTTCAGCGCCAGATGCCCCGGACCATTCCGGCCGATCGGTGCCGAAGATTTCGCCGACGTCGCCCAAACCGGCCGCCGAGAGCAGGGCATCACACACAGCATGCGCGGCCACGTCCCCGTCGGAGTGGCCGACACAGCCAGCCGGCTCGTCCGGCCAGTACAAGCCAGCCACCCAGCACGCCCGGCCCGCCTCGAACGCGTGGACGTCGGTGCCGACGCCGACTCGCGGGGTCATGCGACGCCGTTCGTGCGACGCGCGAGGACAGCCTCGGCAAGCAGCATGTCCAGCGGCCGGGTCACCTTGAACGCATCCTCGTGCCCGGCCACCACGCGCACGGTGCCGCCAACCCGCTCCACCAGACCGGCGTCGTCGGTGACCTCCCCGCCGGTCTCGGCGTGCGCGTGGACGAGGACGTCGCGTCGGAAACCCTGCGGCGTCTGCACTGCCCGCAGGGCCGACCGGTCCAGCGTCCTCACCACGAGATCGCCCCTGACCTCCTTGACGGTGTCGGCGACTGCAAGCACCGGCACGACGGCGTCGGCCCCTCCGGCCACCGCCGCGGCGACGGATGCGAAGAGCTGTGGCGGGGCGAGGCACCGCGCCGCGTCGTGGACGAGCACGACGTCGACGTCCGCGGGCAGCGTGGTCAGTGCGGCCGCGACGGATTCGCGCCTGGTGGCACCGCCGGAAACGATCAGCAGCCGTCCGCCAAGTAGATGCACCTCGGATTCGACCTCGGTCAGCAGATCGCCGGGAGCAGCCACCGTGAGCAGGTCGACCACATCTGACTCGAGAGCTGCCCGCGCGGCATGCACGACCAGCGGCTGACCGGCCAGCCGTCGCAGCGCCTTAGGTGCGCCGGGACCCAGCCGCTCACCCCGGCCGGCCGCGACGAGGATGCACCCGGTCCTCACGCCCGCCTCCAGTCTCGCTCCCCTACCGGCAAATGACCACGATGGCGGGCGGGGCCACCTGGTGACGTGCGAGAGCTGTCGGAGCCGGTCACTCAGCTGGCGAGAACCTCGTCGAGCAAGGTCTCGGCCTTGTCCTCGTTGGTGTGCTCGGCGAGCGCCAGCTCGGAGACCAGGATCTGGCGGGCTTTGGCCAGCATCCGCTTCTCCCCGGCGGACAGGCCGCGATCGCGCTCACGCCGCCACAGGTCACGGACGACCTCAGCGACCTTGATCACATCACCGGAGGCGAGCTTTTCCAGGTTGGCCTTGTACCGGCGAGACCAGTTGGTCGGCTCCTCCGTGTGGGGAGCGCGAAGGACCTCGAACACCCGGTCGAGGCCCTCCTGGTTGACCACATCGCGCACACCGACGAGGTCGACGTTGTCGGCGGGGACGCGAACCGTCAAGTCACCTTGAGTGACCTTCAAGACGAGGTACTTCCGCTCCTCCCCCTTGACCACACGGGACTCGATCGCCTCGATCAGCGCGGCCCCATGGTGCGGGTAGACAACCGTCTCGCCGACTTTGAAAGTCATATGGTTCTGTCCCCTTTCCCACGACCAGGATAGCACGCGGAATTCGGACCTCCGGCACGTTTGCGCTGGTCAGACGCCAAACTCGCGCTTGACAAACACGGGTGACGCGTGCTTGTGCGAGAGCATGCGGGCCGCCCCGATACTTACCCAGTGCACACACCGGGCGAACGCCGACCGAGCCGGAGGCGAAGCAGGTGAACACGTGGGCGCTGGTCAAGGCGTGCCATCCGCTGCCGTCCGCGGCAGTAACGACGTTGACCACCGCACTCGCAGCCACCGCTGGGGTACGAGGAAGCTTGCTCGTCCTGGTTGCCGCAGCGGTGCTGACCGGTCAGCTCTGCATCGGTTGGGTCAACGACCTCGTCGATCGGGATCGCGACCGGGCGGTCGGACGCCAGGACAAGCCGCTCGCCAATGACGCGCTTGCTCCCCGAACCGTCGCGGTGAGTGCCACGGCCGCCGGGGCGGCGTGCGTTCCGTTGTCACTCGGGCTCGGCATTGCCGCGGGCCTGTGCCACCTGATTGCCGTCGCAGCCGCGCTCGCTTACGACGTCGGCCTCAAACACACGGTCTGGTCGTGGCTGCCTTATGCCGTCGCCTTCGGGCTGTTGCCGGTGGTCGTCTGGCTCGTTTCGCCGCAGGACGGACTGCCGCCGACATGGCTCGTCGTGGCGGGAGCTCTGTTGGGAGTCGGCGCCCACGGAGCAAATGTGCTGCCGGACTACGACCGCGACCGAGCTACCGGCGTGCGCGGCCTGCCCCAGCGACTCGACCCGCTGGTGCTTCGACTGGGCACGGCGACGGCCCTGCTCGGCGCGCTCGCGCTGCTGACGTTCGGACCACCTGGCGTGCCTCGAACATGGGAGTGGGTTGCCTTGGGCGCGGGTTGCGTCCTCGTCCTGGTGGCGGCGGCCGGACCGAACGAGGGTCGCGCCTCGTTCCCTGCTGTCATCGGTATCGGTGCGCTGGCTGTCGGCGTCCTCATTGCCCGCAGCACTGTCGGCTGAGGCACCCATCGGCGGGCTCGCGTCGCTAGTCTTGGGGCCGGTTGGTCGCCGCCCCAGAGCGACCCATCCCGTCGAGGAGCACACGGTGAAGCTCGTTCTCCGGCGCCCACTGGCTGCTCTCATCACGATCCCCGTGCTGTCCCTGGCCGCCGTCGGCTGCGCAAGCGTCCGGGCGCAGACCCAGCTGTGGTACGAGCCGGCGGACGGGGTGAGCACGGACGCAGGAGACATCGCCGTGCGCAACGTGTTGCTCGTCGCGGACGAAGAAGGCAGCGTCGCTACCCTGCTGGCGACCTTCGCCAACGAGGGTGCCACCGACGAACTCGTCGAGGTGCGTGTCGGCGACAGTATTGTCCCGCCCGTGGGCGGTCGACTGGAAATCCCCGAAGACGGATACGCCCGGCTGGGCCCCGGCCCCGATGAGGTCCGTCTCGACGTCTTCGGCGGTGATGCACAGCCGGGTCAGTTCGTCGACGTCGAGTTCGTGTTCCAGGACGCTCCGCGGGCCGAGGTGCAAGCATTGGTCCAGCCGGCCGAGGGCGACTACGCGGCCGCCTTGGACGACGCGGAGGAGCCGACGGAGACGCCGTTCTGACCGTCGTCAGACCTCGAACTTGTAACCGAGCCCGCGCACGGTGAGCAGATACGTCGGCTGCGCCGGGTCCGGCTCGATCTTCGCTCGGAGCCTCTTGACGTGCACGTCGAGAGTCTTGGTGTCACCGACGTAGTCCGCACCCCAGATCCGGTCGATGAGCTGACCACGAGTCAGCACCCGACCGGCGTTGCGCAACAGGAACTCGAGCAGTTCGAACTCCTTGAGCGGCAATCGCACCGGCTCACCGCCCACGGACACGACGTGCCGCTCGACATCCATCCGCACCGGTCCGGCCTCGAGGACCGCAGGAGTGAGTTCCGCCGGTTCCGCTCCCCGCCGCAGCACCGCGCGGATACGCGCGACCAGCTCGCGAGATGAGAACGGTTTGGTCACGTAGTCGTCGGCGCCGAGTTCGAGCCCGACGACCTTGTCGACCTCGGAGTCCTTGGCGGTGAGCATGATCACCGGAACGCTCGACCGGGACCGCAGCTGCCGGCAGACCTCCGTGCCCGGCAGCCCCGGCAGCATGAGGTCGAGCAGGACCAGGTCGGCACCGGTCCGGTCGAACTCGTCCAATGCCTCGTGACCGGTTGGTGTGACAGCGACCTCGAATCCCTCCTTGCGCAGCATGTACGACAAGGCGTCGCTGAAGGACTCCTCGTCCTCGACGACGAGCACCCGAGTCACGATTCGGCCTCCGTGGTCGCGGCTTCTGGACTCTCACCATGGACGGGAAGGCGCAGGGTGAACGTCGAGCCCGCCCCCCGGGAGCTCCACACTGCCACGTCGCCGCCGTGGCTGGCTGCAACGTGTTTGACGATGGACAGCCCGAGCCCGGTCCCGCCGGTAGCCCGGGATCGGGCCGGATCCACTCGGTAGAAGCGCTCGAAGATACGCTCCAGGTCGCTCTCGTCGATGCCGACGCCTTGGTCGGTGACGCTGATCTCCACCAGCTCCCCCGCAGAACGCACGCCGACGGCGACCTGGGTATGCGGCTCGCTATAGGCGACGGCGTTCTCGACCAGGTTGCCCAATGCGACGACGAGCTGAGACTCGTTGCCCAGCACCTGCAGTCCGGGCTGCCCGCCGGACACCAGCCGGATGTGCCGGTTCTCGGCGTCGACCCGGCTACGGTCGATAGCCGTAGCGACGATCTCGTCGACCTTGACAGGTACCGGCGACTCGACCGGATCGTCGTACTGCAGCCGGGAGAGATCGATGATCTCCTGGACCAGCCGGGTGAGCCGACCGCTCTCCTGCTGCATCCGCCCCGCGAACCGCCGCACGGCCGCTGGGTCATCGCTCGCGTCTTGCACCGCCTCGGCCAGCAGGCTCAATGCGCCGACCGGCGTCTTGAGCTCGTGCGAGACGTTGGCGACGAAGTCCCTGCGGACGTCGTCGATCCGGATGGCTTGGGTCCGGTCCTCCACGAGAGCGAGCAGCAGCCCGGGCCGGAGCGGCGCGACCCGTGCCGCAACGTGGAGCAGCTGGGTCGAACCGCGCGAGCGGCGAACCCTGATCTCCGCCTCACGGATCCGCCCGTCCCGGAGCACGGCGGCACCGAGTTCGGCGAGCTCTGGCAGCGGAACGCGATCGGGTCGGACCAGGCCGAACGCGTAGGCCGACGGACTGGCCTTGACCACGTTGAGTTCCTCGTCGAACAACACCGCGCTGCCGCGCAGAACCGAGATCACCTCGTCGACGCCTTCCGGCACGGCCGAGGTGTCCGCCGGCGGAGTCGACCGGTGCGCCGACTGGCTCGCGCGGAACGCCAAACCCGCGGCGAGACCTACCGCGGCGCCGACGCCCCCGGTCAATGCAGCGGCGGTTGTCGCGTCCACACCCATTGATGCTAGGTCCCGGGGCACGTAGAACCGATAGCCGCAGATGCCCTGATGCCGCATTGCGGCTCGTTGTTCACCGAGACTTACCGGCCGGTTCATCTGGGTGAGTCGGCGCGCCATCTCCGGGTATCTAGCCTGTGGAAGCCGAAACGGAGAATTGTTCATCGCACCCAAAGTGAGGCGACCAGCGGATGCGCCAGGCCTTTCAAGAGCAACTCGAGGACATCAACCACCGGCTCGTGGAGATGACGCGTCAAGCCGGCGATCAGATTCGTACGGCTACGACTGCCCTGCTCGACGCCGACATCCAGCTGGCCGACCAGACGGTCGCCGCCGACGTCGAGCTCAATCGGGCCCAGCTGGATATCGAGGAGCGGATTCTCGAGCTGATGGCACGCCAGGCACCGGTCGCCGGAGACCTGCGTACCGTGCTCGCTGCCCAGCGCAGTGGCCTGGACCTCGAGCGGATGGGTGACCTCGCCGTCCACGTGGCCAAGGTCGCCCGGATGAGGTACCCGGATATCGCCGTTCCGGAGGAGTTCCGGACCACGTTCAAGGACATGGGCCACACGGCGGAGGCGATGGCGGCCAAGGCAGGCGCCGTGTTGCGCTTGCGCGACCTCGACGCCGCCGCGGAGCTCGCCACCGACGACAACGAGATGGACCGGCTGCACCGGACCTTGTTCGTCGTCATATTCGACGATGACTGGGACCGGGGGGTGGGGGTTGCCGTCGACGTCGCCCTGCTGGGCCGCTACTACGAGCGCTTCGCCGACCACGCCGTCAACGTCGCGGCCAACGTCCGCTACCTCGTTACCGGCGAAGTAGCGTGGTTTTCCGGCGGCCCCGCCCGCTAACGCCCGCCTCTGCCGCTGTGCGGCTCACCGCAGTGCGTCCGGCACCGGCCCGGAATGACCACGTTCACCACCCCCGCCGGTACATCACCCGGCATGCAAGCCTGTTGATGTACAGGTTCACCTGGTGATGGGTAGGCGTAATTCTCGGAGAACCGTCATACCAGCACCGGACGGCGCTTGGCGGCCCGCTCGAAGCAGCGGCGATACCGGGCGATCACCAGTTGCGGGTGCCGCAGGTCGTCCCAGATCGAACGCGCCACTTCGTAGCCCTCGTCGCGAAGGGCGTCCTCACGACGCTTCTCCCGCCAGACGACGTCCTCCGCGGAAAGCTCGTCTTCGGGCACTGCTCGATACTTCAGCCGACCGTCGAACTCGCCGATCGTCCTTTCCTCTTCGAAGAAGAAGTCGACTCGCGCGATGACTACCCCGGTTGTGGAGTCGACGATTAGAAACTGCAACTGCGGGCGAGGGAGGCCGTTTAGCTCGAACAGGACTCGGGTCCGAGACTCACCGACCGACTCAGACCGTCCGTCGGCAAACTCTGTTACGCGGCCGGCCGCGCGTGCTCCTCGCCAGTCCCGCATCTGGTCCATGCGGCGGAGCAAGATGTCCTTTTCCCCGCCCAGGAGTCGAATCGCCGCATCCGCGACGACTACGCCTCGCTCGAAACCACCCAAGCAGGCGACATCGACAGCGGTTCGGTCCGGTGGGGTGACGATGATGCCGTCGACAAAGGTGACATCGCCGTCAGCGACTGCACCGGCGTGATGGTGCACACCGCCCTCGACGCGCGGAGAGTGCAGGTCACAGCGGGTGACGTGAACACGAGATAGGTCATAGCCCCACGTCGGCAGATTCAGCATGACGCATGCCGAGATGTGGCTGACGATAGCCGGCTTCTGCAGGACGAGAATCACAGCGTGGACGGTTGCCCGGTGGCGTGCCTCCGTGTTCATGCTGTCCCAGACGACACGCTCGATGTATGCGCCGCGACGGATCCGAACCCATAGGCCGTCACGGAGCAGCTGTTCGATTTCCTGATCGGAGTAGCCGTGATCGAGTGCTTGCCGCCGAAGAATGACACCGCCCTGGCGGCTGGCAAGCGCGGCTAGGTGGG
>CAWFXV010000010.1:0-156383 GCA_963819885.1 uncultured Actinomycetota bacterium
ATCCGCCGCCTCCGCTTCCCGACGGCTGCTTCGCTGTGCAGCCGATCGAGAAGGCAGTGCAGCCGTTGGTCGCCGCGATGCGGGCGTATCGTCCGCACGTCGTCACGACCTACGACGAGAACGGCGGGTATCCGCACCCTGACCACGTCATGTGCCACACCGTGAGCGTGGCGGCATTCGACGCCGCGGCCGACCAAGCTCTGTATCCAGAAGCCGGCGAGCCCTGGCTGCCGAGCAAGCTCTACTACCACCACTCCTTCAATCGGGAGCGCACGCAGGCGCTACACGACGCGATGCTCAGCCGCGGATTGGAGTCTCCCTACGAGCAGCGGCTCGCCGAATGGAAACGTGATCCAGAGCACGAACGGCGCATCACGACGAGGGTGCCGTGCGCCGACTACTTCCCGGTGCGGGACCGGGCATTGCTGGCGCATGCGACCCAGATCGATCCTGAGGGGCCATGGTTCGCGGTACCACTGGCCGTGCACCAAGCAGCCTGGCCGACCGAGGACTACGAGCTTGCCCGCTGCCTCGTAGACACCGAGATACCCGAAGACGATTTGTTCGCCGGACTGCGCTGACCCCACCCACGCCGCTGCCGGTCACGGTGCGACGATGGCCTAGGAGGTGTCTTCGATGAGGTTCGGCCAGGTCGTGTTCGTAGCAGCACCCGACACGTCGGCACCCGAGTCTGCTGTTGGCCCAGGGTTGGTGGGGTTCCTCGTCGTGGTGGCCCTCGGCCTCGCCCTCGTGTTCCTCTATCGCAGCCTGCGCAAGCAGCTCCGCCGGATCGACTTCGACGCCGACGCCACGTCCGACGCCGACCGGATGCGTCCCGACGGCTCCGCCGACGGCGACACTGCCAAGCCGTAGCACCGTCGATGCCCAACCGGCTGGCCGACTCGACGAGTCCTTACCTGCTCCAACACGCCGACAACCCGGTGGACTGGTGGGAGTGGGGCGACGCCGCCTTCGGCGAGGCCGTCCGACGTGATGTGCCTGTCCTGCTCAGCGTCGGCTACGCGGCCTGTCACTGGTGCCACGTCATGGCGCACGAGTCCTTCGAAGACGACGCGACAGCGGCCTTCGTCAACAGCCACTTCGTCGCGATCAAGGTCGACCGGGAGGAACGTCCCGACGTCGACGCCGTATACATGGAAGCCGTTCAGTCCCTGACCGGCCAGGGTGGTTGGCCGATGACGGCATTCCTCACGCCAGCCGGGCATCCGTTCTACGCCGGAACGTACTTCCCCCCTCATGCGGCACATGGGCTGCCGTCGTTCCGGCAGGTGCTGGAAGCAGTGTCGCGAACATGGGCAGAACGACGCGGCGAGGTAGAGGACGCCGCCGGCCGCATCGCCGGCCAGCTGGGTGGCGACCGGTTGCCGTCAGCGGGACAGCCACCCGATCCAGACCGCCTGGATGCAGCGGCACGCCGGCTCGCAACCGAGTTCGACGCTGAGCACGCCGGCTTCGGCCACGCGCCGAAATTCCCGCCGTCGATGGTGCTGGAGTTTCTGCTGCGGCATCATGCCCGGACCGGGGATCCGAAATCGTTGACCATGGTCGAGGAAACGTGCCAGCGGATGGCCCAGGGTGGCATGTACGACCAGCTGGCCGGCGGTTTTGCCCGGTACAGCGTCGACCGAGCATGGGTGGTCCCGCACTTCGAGAAGATGCTCTACGACAACGCGCTGCTGCTTCGGATCTACGCGCACTGGTGGCGCGCGACGGGCTCGCCGCTGGCGAAACGAGTGGTGATCGAGACCGCCGAGTTCTTGCTACGAGATCTACGCACGTCACACGGCGGGTTCGCCAGCGCCCTCGACGCCGACACGGTGGTCGACGGCCGGTCGATCGAGGGCGCAACCTACGTGTGGACGCCTGCCCAGCTGGTGGAGGTTCTGGGCGCCGACGACGGTCACTGGGTGGCCGGGCTGTTGGGCGTCACGCCGGCAGGCACCTTCGAGCACGGTTCCTCGACGCTGCAACTGCGCCACGAACCCGAAGACACGGACCGCTGGGGCCGGGTGCGATCCCGGTTGCTGACGGCTCGGCAGGCCCGCCCCCAGCCCAGCCGCGACGACAAGGTGGTGGCCGCGTGGAACGGTCTGGCGATCGCCGCGCTCGCCGATGCAGGTTCACTGTTGGAGCGCCCGGATTGGGTAGAGGCGGCGGTCGAGTGCGCCGATCTTCTGGTCCGCGTCCATCTCGACGATCATGGCCGGCTGGCCAGAGTCTCGCGTGATGGGCGCGTGGGCCAGCATCCCGGGGTGCTGGAAGACCACGCCGACGTAGCGGAAGGATTGCTCGCCCTCGTGGCGGCAACTGGTGACCCGGTGTGGCTCTCGTTCGCCGAGCAGCTGGTCGACGTCGTGATCACCCACTACCCGCGACCATCGGGTGGCTTCTTCGATACCGCGGACGACGCGGTCGACAGTCGACTTTCGGTGATCAAGAGACCGCAGGATCCGACCGACAACGCCACGCCCTCGGGTCTGTCTGCGGCAGTCGGCGCGCTGCTGACCTTCGCCGCCTACACGGGATCCGCAATGCACCGAGACGCCGCCGAAGGTGCCCTTGGCGTCTATGACGTGCTGGCCGAGCAGGCACCGCGGTTCGCCGGCTGGGGACTGGCTGTCGCCGAGGCTTTCGCTGCGGGACCCGCCGAGGTCGCCGTCGTCGGGCCGTTGGACGACCCAAGGAGGGCTGAGCTGTACCGCACGGCGCTGCTCGGCACGTCGCCCGGCGCCGCCGTCGTCGCAGGCGATCCGCGCGAAGCCGCAAGCCATGCCGTGCCGTTGCTACAGGACCGACCGCTGGTTGGGGACCGGCCGGCCGCGTACGTGTGCCGGCAGTTCGTCTGCGCCGCGCCGACAACCGATCCTGCCCGGCTCGCGGCCGAGATCGGCGCTCGCCGCTGACCTTTGCCTTGGTCGTGAAGATCGTCGTGAAAACCCACCTGCGTCGGGGGCGGGCGGGTGACTCTTCACGACGATCTTCACGACACCGCTGGCCTGGTCGTCACCGTGTCCTAGCTCACGACGGCCGCGCCGATCCCGAACACCGCCAGCCACACGCCGACGTGGTGAGCGGCGAACCCGGCCAGGGTGCACGCGTGGAAGATCTCGTGAAAGCCGAACCATTGCGGGGAAGGATCGGGCCGCTTGAGCCCGTAGACGATTGCTCCAGCCGAGTAGAGCAGCCCGCCGGCCACGATCAGGGCGAAGACCGCAGCTCCGCCTCGCGCCGCGATCGTCGGCAACCAGAACGCCGCCGCCCAGCCGAGCGCGATATACACCGGCAGGTAGAGCCAGCGCGGCGCTCCCACCCACAGCACTCGGAACGCAACGCCGAGCAGCGCACCCGCCCACACCAGCGTGAGCAACAGCCGAGCATCCGGACCGTCAAGCAGCAGGATCGTGAACGGCGTGTAGGTCCCTGCGATGATCAGGAAGATGCTCGCGTGGTCAAGTCGCCGGAGAACGGCATGACCGCGCTGCGACCAGTGTCCGCGGTGGTACAGAGCGCTGACGCCGAACAGCAGCGCCGCGGTGAGCGCGAAGATTCCTGCCGTGACCTTGGCCTGTGTGGTCGGAGCGAAGATGACCAGCGCCACCCCGGACGCGACCGCGATCGGGAAGGTCCCCGTGTGCAACCAACCACGGAGCTTGGGCTTGATCGTGGCCACCGCGTCTCGGAACTGGTCGTCCAGCGACACGAATGGAGACTAGCTGACAGGATCGCTGGTTCGTCGCGCTGCCCGCGTGGCTGTCCATGTCGGAACCGGCCTCGTGCGGAGTAGCGTTTCGGCGGGGGCGGGTCGGTAGCGACTGCCTCCCGATGGGAGGTGTTCGCGGCCGATGGGGCTCGGCGATTTGATCTACGGCGTCTATGGGCGCCACATCGAACGCAACCTCGACCCAACGCGAATCCCCAGTCACGTGGCCGTCGTACTCGATGGGAACCGGCGCTGGGCGAAGGCGTTCGGCGCGCCGAAATCCAGCGGTTGGCAGGCGGGCGCAGAGAAGGTGACCGAGTTTCTCGGCTGGTGCCGAGGGGTCGACGTCAAGGTTGTCACGCTCTTCCTGCTGTCGACGGACAACCTGAGCCGGCCCGACGAGGAGCTCACTCCGCTGCTCGGCATCATCGAGAGCCTGGTGGGTGACCTGGCCGCAAGTGGACGCTGGCGGGTGCACCCCGTCGGTGCGCTCGACCTCCTCCCGGACCGTACGGCTGCGGCGCTCAAGGAAGCAGACGACACGACTCGAGCCGTCGACGGCATGCACGTCAACGTTGCCGTGGGCTATGGCGGCCGCCGGGAGATCGCTGACGCAGTCCGCGCCCTGCTGCAGGATCATGCGAGCCGGGGCACCTCGATCGAGGAGCTGGCCGAAGTCCTCGACGTCGAACACATCGCCGAGAACCTGTACACGAAGGGACAGCCCGACCCGGATTTGGTGATCCGCACCAGCGGCGAGCAACGGCTGTCCGGGTTCCTGCTGTGGCAGAGCGCCAATTCGGAGTTCTACTTCTGCGAGGCGCTCTGGCCGGACTTCCGGCGAGTGGATTTTCTGCGCGCACTGCGTTCGTACGGCGAGCGCAAACGCCGTTTCGGCCGCTAGTCCAGGCAGCGGGCGTGTCCCTTCTCGTAGGGGAGTAGCTCGCGTACCGTTGTACGCGGCGGCTGGCACACGCCGGTTGCCCGGGAGGCCCGTCCACGTGCTGCGACCTCAGCGCAGCGGGAGGGCCGGCACCCGGCCCTCGGGCCCGGTCCCGGTCGCCCGCGCGACAGATGCCGGGCCGGGGTGCGCGCCCGGGCAGGGAGACGGATCCCGAGATGGACAGAGCCACTTCGACTCGATCCCCCCGCCAATCCGCCGCTAAGGGCTCAAGCCCCGAGCCCCACACCTACGTCCTGGACACCAGCGTCCTTCTTGCCGATCCCTACGCGATTCTCCGCTTCGCCGAGCACGAAGTGGTGCTCCCTGTCGTCGTGATCACCGAGCTCGAGGGCAAGCGGCACCATCCCGAGTTGGGCTACTTCGCCCGCGCCGCCCTTCGGCTGCTGGACGAACTGCGGCTCGAGCACGGCCGCCTCGACGCTCCGTTGCCGGTGGGCGATCAGGGCGGAACGGTTCGGGTGGAGCTCAACCACACCGACCACGACGTACTGCCGGCTGGTTTCCGGCTCGGCGACAACGACTCGCGGATCCTGGCGGTTGCCCGCAACCTGGCCGCAGACGGCCGGGCCGTGACGCTGGTCTCCAAGGATCTGCCGATGCGGGTGAAGGCCTCGGCAGTGGGCCTGCACGCCGAGGAATACCGAGCGGAGGCGGTCCTCGAGTCTGGCTGGACCGGCATGGTCGAGCTGGAGGTGGCGGCCGCCGACATCGATGCGCTCTACGAGTCCGGCGTCACCGACATCGATGCCGCTCGTGGGCTGCCCTGCCACACCGGGTTGGTTCTGCACAGTGAGCGCGGTAGCGGCCTCGGTCGGGTCACGGCAGACAAGACCGTCCGGCTGGTCCGCGGCGATCGTGAGGCGTTCGGGCTGCACGGCCGGTCGGCCGAGCAGCGGGTGGCGCTCGACATCCTGCTCGACGACGACGTCGGCATCGTGTCTCTCGGCGGCCGCGCCGGCACCGGCAAGTCCGCGCTCGCCCTGTGTGCCGGGCTGGAAGCCGTGCTCGAACGGCGGCAGTACAAGAAGGTTCTCGTCTTTCGCCCGCTTTATGCCGTCGGCGGTCAGGAGCTCGGCTACCTGCCCGGCAACGAGGCAGAGAAGATGAACCCCTGGGCGCAGGCGGTCTACGACACCCTCGGCGCGCTGACCACGCAGGACGTCATCGATGAAGTCGCCGCGAGGGGCATGCTCGAGGTGCTGCCGCTGACTCACATTCGCGGCCGCTCGCTGCACGACTCGTTCGTGGTCGTCGACGAGGCGCAGTCCTTGGAACGCAACGTGCTGCTGACTGTGCTGTCCCGGGTCGGCAGTGGGTCCCGAGTGGTACTCACCCACGACGTCGGCCAGCGCGACAACCTGCGAGTCGGCCGCCATGACGGTGTGGTCGCCGTCGTCGAGAAACTGAAGGGCCATCCGCTGTTCGCGCACGTCACCCTGACCCGCTCCGAGCGATCGCCGATTGCCGCGCTGGTCACCGAAATGCTCGAGCAACTGCCCTGACAGAGGTGATCAGGAACTGACAGGCGAGGCCCCGGCCGGGTCGGCCCCGCATACGAAATTGGCACGCTCTGCGGCTCCACAAACCACTCAAACCGGGCGCCGCGGCGACAGCTCAATGTGCCAATCGCGACCGCTCGGCGTGCCAAAGGGGAGCGGAATCGGCTGCGACGTGACGGGTCCCGCGCGCGCGTACGGGAACATGATCCACGGCACGGAATGGGGGCTATAACCCCAACGTCGTTCCGTGGATCATGTTTCGCGGGGCTGGGCCTCGATCTTCCGCGACGTCACGTCGCTTGCGTCACGCCCGCGCAGGCCCAAGGCCGGAGGCCACGGTCCTGCTCCGCGTGCCAGTCGCGATGGCGGCGCTCGTCGCCTCCGAAGGCTCCGCACATACTGCACGTCCGGTCAGCCATGGGGCCTGTCCAACGATTACGGATGCGTCATGCCGAGCACGTCGAGGGCCTCGTCGAGCTGTTCCTCGGTGAGGTCGCCGCGCTTGACGTAACCCTCCTCGATCACGACCTCGCGGATGGTCTTGCGCTCGGCGAGCGCCTTCTTGGCGACGGTAGCCGCATTCTCGTAGCCGATATACCGGTTCAGCGGGGTGACTATCGAAGGCGAGCTCTCTGCGTACTCGCGGTTGCGTTCGACGTCGGCCTCGATGCCGTCGACGCAGCGGTCGGCGAGCAGACGCGACGCGTTGGACAGCAGCCGGATCGACTCGAGCAGGTTGCGGGCGAGCATGGGGAGCATCACGTTGAGCTCGAACGACCCAGCACCGCCACCCCAGGCGACCGCGGCGTCGTTGCCGATGATCTGCGCGCACACCATGGCGACCGCCTCGGGCACGACCGGATTCACCTTGCCGGGCATGATTGACGAGCCAGGCTGCAAGTCGGGCAGTCTGATCTCCGCTAGCCCGGCTCGGGGTCCCGAGCCCATCCAGCGAAGATCATTGACGATCTTGTAGAGCCCGATCGCGATCGTCCGCAGCTGCCCGGAGGTCTCGACCAGGCCGTCGCGGGCACCCTGGGCCTCGAAGTGATCGCGCGCCTCGGTGAGCGGCAGTCCAGTCTTCTCCGCCAGCCGCTCGATCACCTTCGCGGCAAAGCCAGGCGGGGTGTTGATACCCGTGCCCACAGCCGTGCCGCCGAGCGGAAGCTCAGCCAGGCGCGGGAGCGACGACTGCAGCCGTTCGACGCCATACGCCACCTGCGCGGCATAGCCGCCGAACTCCTGGCCGAGTGTCACCGGGGTCGCGTCCATCAGGTGCGTTCGCCCGGACTTGACGACGGTGGCAAATTCGTCCGCCTTTCGGCGAAGACCTGCCTCCAGGTGTTGCAGCGCCGGGATCAGGTCGTTCACGACGGCGTCGGTCGCCGCGACGTGAATGCTGGACGGGAACACGTCGTTGCTGGACTGGCTGGCGTTGACGTGGTCGTTCGGGTGGATCGGCCGGTCCAGGCGTTCGCTGGCGAGCGTCGCGAGGACTTCGTTCATGTTCATGTTGCTGCTGGTGCCGGAACCGGTTTGGAAGACGTCGATCGGGAACTCGCCGTCCCACCGGCCCGACGCCACCTCCTCGGCCGCTGCGGAAATGGCCTCGGCGACGTCGTCGTCCACGACCCCGAGCTCCGCATTGACGATGGCAGCGGCTGCCTTGATGCGTGCCAGCGCAGCGATCTGGGCTGCCTCGAGCGGGGTACCACTGATCGGGAAGTTCTCGACCGCCCGCTGGGTCTGCGCGCGGTACTTCGCCGCCTTCGGGACCTGTATCTCGCCCATCGTGTCGCGCTCGACGCGGAACTCAGTCATGGCGGACATCATCCGCCCTGGGCGGCGCTGGGGCGAGGGCGGCGAGATAGATGTGGTACGTGATCTCCCTCTCGTCCCGGAACACTGCTTGTGTGATCTCCTCGCACCGCCCGACGACCTCCGCAAGGGTCTCAACGAGTTCGAGCGACGGCTCCGCCGACCAGATCGCGACCATCCCGCCGGGCGTCAGCACCCGTCTAGCGTCCGCCATGGCCACCCGCCCGTAGAGCGCCGCATTCTGCGGGTGGGCGAGAAAGCCGGGTCCGTTGTCGACGTCGAGCACCACCGCCTCGAAGCTGTGATCGCGCGCATCGCGCAGGACGTCGATCATGTCGGCCGTCCGAAGCTCGACCCGCGGATCCTCGAGCAGCGGTTGTGCGCTCGGCACCAAGCCTGATCGCAGCCAGTCAAGGAGCAACGGCTCGATCTCCACGACGACGAGCTGTTCGACCCGTGCGTCCGCCAGCAGGGTCATCGCGGTGATGCCGAGGCCGAGCCCGCCGACGAGCACTCGGTGCGGCGCGGCGTGCCGGTCGAGCACGGCATCTGCGAGCAGCCTCTCGGTGGACGTCTGCGCGGTGTCCATGACGAACGTTCCGTTGACGATCAGCTCGACGAAGGCCTGCCCGTCGAAGCCGACCCGACGGCGTAGCGCCATGTCGCCGAGGACGCCGTCGCCGCGAGCAAGCGTCTCGGACAAGCCGTCCACGACCGGCACCGTAGTCCCGCACGCACTTGGCGCGGCCTCGCAGCGGTGTCTAGATATCCCAGGGGCGTGTGTCGTCAAGCGGCGGCGGCACGGTGAGACCATGCGGTGGCCTCGTTGTAGCGGATTCGGTGGCGTAGGCAGCCGTCGAGGATGCCCACGAGGCGGTTCGATAGGGCTCGTAGTCCCTGATTGTGGGTCGCGCCGCGGGCTCGGTGGCTGTGGTAGAACGCTCGGGCGCCGGGGGATGCGGTGAGCGCGGCGAAGGCTTGTTGGTGCAGGGCATCAGCGAGGCGCCTGTTGCGCGCATATCGAGCTAGGACGACTCGGCGGGTGCCGGAGGCCTTGGTGATCGGGCTGGTGCCGGCGTAGTTGCGGCGGGCCTTTGCGTCGGCGAAGCGGGTGTTGTCGTCGCCGAACTCGGCGAGCACCCGGGCGCCAAGGACCCCTCCAAGGCCAGGTTGGCTGGTGATGATCTCAGCGTCCGGGTGCTGGCCAAAACACCGCTCCACCTCGGCTTCGAGGCTCTGGACCTGGTCGGCCATGGTGATGATCACCGCGACCAGCGACCGCACGCTGACGCCGTAGGCCTCGGTGAGTGCCTCGGACAAGCCCAACTGCTCGGTGCGCAATGCGGTGAGGATCTGCTCGGCCCGGCGCTCAAGGTTGCGTTGTCGACCTGCTCTGCGCAGCACCGCCACGATTCGTGGCTTGGTCAGCGACTGGCCCAGCGTGGGGGTCGGCGCGATCGCCAGAACCGCGATCGCGTCTCGTCCCGCCAGATCCTCGCTGAACGCCGCCAGCGCGGCAGGGTAGAACTCGCGCAGCATCGACCGCAGCTGGTTGGTCTGTCGTTGCCGGGTCCAGATCATCGTCTGATGGGTCCGGGCCAGGGTCTTGACGACCTCAGCGCGCTCACTGTCGCCCGCGACCGGGCGATGGTGGTCTCGGTCGGTACGGATGATCTCGGCGAGCACGTGCGCATCGCCGGGGTCGCTCTTGGCGCCCGAGGAGGTGTGCCGCTCCCGATAGCGGGCGGCTTGTATCGGGTTGATCGCGTAGACCACATAGCCGGCCGCCACCAGCGCTTGGACCCACCCACCACGGTCGGTTTCGATCCCGACGATCACCGAGCTCGGCTCGTCGGTGTCCTGGAGATGGTCGGCAACCAGGGCATGCAGCTGCGCAAGACCTGCCACACCCTCGGGCAGCCGACGCCGTACCAGGACCCGTCCCTGCTCGTCTTGTAGTTCGATGTCGTGATGGGCCTCGGCCCAGTCGTCGCCCAGAAAGAGCAACCCCGTTCGCCTCCTCGAATCGCACCGATCGATCGTCCACAGCAAGCCTGCAGCGCCCTAATGGTTCAGTGCTCAGTGGCACGGCATCCCAGCAGCCATCACGCCTCCTCGTTCACCGGCGGGGGCACGATCTAGACATAGACCTCGATGGTCAGGGTCGAGTAGTGCTCACCCACCAGCGGACTCGACACCACTCTGGCCGAGACCCAGGTGATGCATGCCCATTAGGGTCGGTCTTCGTGGAGGAGCCGCGTGACGATCGCGCACTGCGTGCCTCGGACGCGGATCGTGACCGGGTCGCCGAGCAGTTGCGGCAAGCCGCTGGTGACGGCCGGCTCAGCATCGCCGAGCTGCAGGACAGGCTCGACACCCTCTACGCCGCCAAGACCTACGGCGAGCTCGAGCCCGTCGTCGCGGACTTGCCGGACGCCGGCAAAGCGGAATCAGCGCTTGCCCCGAAGCTGGAGTCCGGCGATGTTTCAGCGCGAGTCGGCGGGACGCCGGTGGCCCGCACTGCCAAGGTCGTCTTCAGCGGCTTCACTCGGCGTGGCCAGTGGGTCGTGCCTTCCCATTACAGCGTGAAGACGGTCTTCGGTGGGGCGGAGCTGGACCTGCGGGATGCCCGGCTGGAGTCGCACGAGGTGACGATCGAGATCAAGGCCGTTTTCGGTGGCGTGGACATCATCGTTCCGGACGACGTGATCGCGATCGTGGACGGGACGGCGGTATTCGGCGGATTCGACGACAAGGTCTCGACCAGCCAGCCCGCGGCGGGAGCCCCGGTCGTCCGGATCGGCGGCAAGGCCGTGTTCGGCGGCGTCTCCGTGCATCGGCGAACTGGGGACAGTTCGGGGTGACCGACGAGCCAGCCGCAAGCACCCCTCGTGATCTTCGCTGCTCCGACGTGGACCGAGACCGGGTCGCCGAGGCACTGCGACAGGCGGCCGGTGACGGACGACTGACCCTCTCCGAACTCGAAGAACGGCTCGACGCCGCGTTCCGTGCGCGCACCTACGGCGAGCTGGAGCCGCTCACTGCCGACCTGCCGCAGGGACCGTACCCCGTGCCAGGTCTGTCGGCATCGGCCCCGGTTTCGCGTCCATCCCCTGGATCTTCGCTGCCCGCTGCCCGGTTCGAACGGGTCATGACGGTGCTGGGTGACGAGCAGCGGTCCGGCCGGTGGGAGGTCCCGGCCAGGCTCGACGTCACCTGCCTGCTCGGCGAGGTCAAGCTCGACTTCACCGAGGCGATCGTCCGGCATCGCGACGTCGTCGTCCAGGTGGCCGCGATCTTGGGCAGTGTCACGTTGATCGTGCCGGACGGCATCGACGTCCGGCTGGATCTCAGCGCGACGATCCTCGCAGAGGGGAACCATCGGACCGGCCCGGTGACGCCGGGCGGCCCGATCTACTGGGTCCGCGGCTTCGTCGTCCTCGGCGATGTCACCGTCCGGCCGGCTCGAAAGCGGCGGTCGCTGTTCGGCCGGTGAGCCGGGGAGCCAGCCCCGGGCCCGCCTCTCCATGATCAACTGGTCGCGAGTTGCACGACTCGCCCGGCGTGTCGCGGCAGTTGCGACCAGTCTGCAAGGCTGGCGCCCCAGAGCTGACGCAAATGCGGCGCTAGACTGCCTCTCGTGCCGCATTTTCGGATCTCAGACGCTGCTCGGCTGCTGGGTGTCAGTGACGACTCGCTGCGCCGCTGGGCCGATGCCGGCCGGGTAGCGCTCACCCACGACGATGCTGGTCGGCTGGTGGTCGACGGCGCCGAGCTGGCCCGAATCGCTCGCGAGATCGTTCCGGCGGAATCCCCGTTGCCGCTGCCGAGGGAGTCGGCTCGCAACCATTTCCCCGGGATCGTCACCGACGTCCGCCGCGACGGGGTCATGGCACAAGTCGAGATCCAAGCCGGCCCGCACCGGGTGGTGTCGCTGATGAGCCGGGAGGCGGCCGACGAGCTGGGTTTGGAAATCGGAGTGGCCGCGATCGCGTCGGTCAAGGCCACCGCGGTGGTGATCGATATTCCGGGAGCCGGATCGTGAACAGGGTCTGGGCACTGGCTGCGACAGCCCTCGGCGTGGTCCTCCTCGCGGCTTGCGGCAGTGGCGGCGAGTCGGAAGAGCAGGCGGCTCGTGCGGAAACGACCGCGACCGTGACCGTTACCGGCACGGTGACGGTTCTGGCAGCCGCGTCCCTCACCGAGTCGTTCGAGCAGCTCGGCGAGCAGCTGACTGCGGACAACCCCGGTCTGGACGTGGTCTTCTCCTTTGGCCCGAGTTCCGGGCTGGTCGAGCAGGTGCTCGCGGGAGCGCCGGCCGACGTGCTGGCGACCGCCGACACCCGGACGATGGACGAGGCTGTTGCCGGCAACGCCATCGATGGCGAGCCGCGGGTATTCGCCCGCAACACCCTCACGCTGGCCGTTCCGGCGGGTAATCCCGGCGCGGTCACCGGTCTGGCTGATCTGGCCCGGGCCGAGCTGCGAATCGCCATCTGCGAACCGGAGGTGCCCTGCGGTGCAGCCTCCGAGCGCCTGCTCGCGGCAGCGGGCGTCACGGCCGCTCCTGACACGCTGACGACCGACGTGAAGGAGGCCACCTCGCTGGTCTCACTCGGCGAGGTGGACGCTGCCCTGATCTATCGGACCGACGCCGCGGCGGCTGGTGACACGGTGGAAAACATCGAGGTGCCCGAGGCGGACGAGGTGGTCAACGACTACCCGGTGGCCATCTTGGTGGACGCGCCCAACCCGGAAGGGGCTCAGGTCGTCGTCGACGCGATCACCGGCACACCCGGGCAGGCCATTCTCGCCGATGCGGGCTTCCTGGAGCCCTGACCTCGGGTGACCTGGCACAAGACCGGACGAGCCGATGCCCGGGTGCCGGTCGGGCTGGTCATTCCGTCGGTCCTCGGGCTGGGGTTGTTGCTCCTGCCGCTGGTCGGGCTGGCCGCCCGGGTGCCGTGGAGCCGCCTCGGGGAGATCCTCACTTCGCCTGACGTCCTGAGCGCGTTGCGCCTGTCGCTGACGACGGCGGCGATCACGACGGCTGTGTGCCTCGTTTGCGGTGTGCCGCTCGCCTGGCTGCTCGCCCGAACCGAGCTGCCGGGCCGGTCCCTGCTGCGTGGACTGGTCACCGTCCCGCTTGTGCTGCCGCCGGTGATCGGCGGCGTGGCGTTGCTCGTGACCTTCGGTCGGCGCGGCCTGCTGGGCGAGTGGCTCTACGAGACGTTCGGCATTTCGCTGCCGTTCACCACGACGGCTGTTGTGATGGCGCAGTCGTTCGTCGCCATGCCGTTTCTCGTCGTGGCCGTCGAGGGTGCGCTGCGAACGGCCGACCGCCGGTTCGAGGACGTCGCCGCAACGCTGGGAGCGTCGGGGTGGACGACGTTCCGGCGAGTCACCCTGCCGGCCGTCGCTCCGGGCGTGTTGGCCGGTGCCGTCTTGTGCTGGGCCCGTGCGCTCGGCGAGTTCGGTGCGACGGTGACGTTCGCCGGCAGTTATCCCGGCACGACTCGCACGATGCCGGTGGCGGCGTATGCGGCCATCAACGCGGGAGAGGTCGATACGGCGATCGTGTTGAGTTTGTTGATGATCGTGGTGTCGGTGACGATCCTGGTGGCGCTGCGTGACCGCTGGGTGCGAAGCGCATGAGCCTGTCTGTGCGCATGACCGTCCAACGGTCGAGCTTTCGATTGGACGTAGGCATCACGGTCGACGACGGCGAGGCGGTGGTGCTGCTTGGCCCCAACGGCGCCGGAAAATCGACGGTGCTCAGTGTGCTCGCAGGCCTCCTCCGGCCGGAATCAGGCCGCATCGTGTCCGACGACCTGGTCTTGGTCGACACGAGTGCCAGAGTTCACCTGGCGCCCCAAGAACGTCACGTCGGCTTGGTAGTCCAGGACTACCTGCTGTTTCCCCATTTGTCGGTGCTGGAGAACGTCGCCTTCGGGCTGCGGTCACGGGGCACGCCGCGAGAGGCCGCTCGAGCCGAGGCGAGGTCGTGGCTCGAGCGGCTGGACGTCGCTGCCCTTGGATCCCGCCGCCCCGGCCAACTCTCCGGTGGTCAAGCCCAGCGCGTCGCACTGGCCCGCGCGCTGGCGGTGCAGCCGCGCATCTTGCTGCTCGACGAGCCGCTGGCCGCACTCGACGCCGGTACTCGACCAGCTGTCCGGGCAGACTTGCGTCGTCACCTCAGCGGCTATGCCGGGGCCACGATCCTCGTCACCCATGATCCATTGGAGGCGTTGGTCCTTGCCGACCGGATTGTCGTCCTCGAGGACGGATCTGTCGTTCAGGATGGCTCGCCCAGCGAGCTGGCTCGGCATCCACGCACCGACTACGTTGCTCGCGTCGTCGGCCTCAACCTGTTGCGTGGCGACGGGCGCGATCGGCGGGCGGCCATCGGCGGTTCAGCATCTGTCGCTCTGGCACACGATGTTTCCGGCCCCGTATACATGGCGTTTCCGCCGACAGCCGTCACGCTCAGCCCACGCCGGCCCGAGGGATCTGCTCGCAATGCGTGGCCGGGGGTCATCGTCGACCTCGAGCAACATGGCGACTTGGTACGAGTCACGATCGAAGGGACCGTGGGGTTGCTGGCCGACGTGACACCGCTTGCGGTTGCCGAGATGTCTCTCCAGCCGGGTCTCGCGGTGTGGTCGTCGGTGAAAGCGACCGAGATCGACGTCTACCCGGCCTGAGCACCGGCGTCTGTGTTACCCGTCGCGGCGTCCAGCCGGACGCGCGCCGCGTCGAGGTATCGCTCGCAGAGGCTTGCCAGGTCCTCGCCGCGCTGCCACAACGCAAGGGACTGTTCGAGTGTGGTGCCCCCGGCCTCGAGCTGCGCGACGATCTGGACCAGCTCGTCGCGCGCCTGCTCGTAGGTCGGTTCCTGGGGATCCGCGACAGCATCGTCGGGTGTCGCGGGCATGGCGGCCACCCTAGTCGCCGCCGAATGCGTACTCGCCGTCGCCCAACCATTGAGCTTGGGATGGCTCGATTGGACTTGACCGATGTGACGGTCGACGCTGAGCGGGGAGACCACCTCGGCTCGCCCTTCTGGTTTGGTCATCCCTGCGGAGGTGCGCGGTGCGTGCAGGCGTCTGGGTGGTGCCACACTTTCGCCGGCGCGGGATTACCCGTCGGCTGATCGAGGGACTGATCGCGACAGGACCGCAGGAGGCCATCCCGCCGGTCCACGAGGGGCCGTCCAGAACGTCAAGGACGACATCGCCGTTGTGAAGGAGCGTGGCACCACATGAGCGACCAATACGCCGTATCCCCGACGAACGCCGATGCGACTCGTCACTGTGGGTCGTGCCCGCAGCAGAGGGCGAATAGTGGGCATGGTGCGATCGTCGCGGATAGGAGGCTGAGCCGTGGCAACGACATGTGGAATCGGTCTGGGTGGAGCCGCAGTTCCGTCGGCGCGGAATCACCCGTTGGCTGATGGAGGGATCTGATCAGATGGGAGCGGCGGTGCGGGAGTCAGAGAACTGGTGATTTGGGTATTTGAGAGGCAACGATCGAGCCCGACGAGTATACGAGCGGTTGGGCTTCACGCCTACAGGTGAGAGTCAATTTCTTTCGGATAGGAGACTCGGACCGCGTTGAGGAGCGCCTGATTCCTTCAGATAGCGACGTCGAGTAGTGCGCGAACGTGAACTCCATGGGTGACAACGGGATAGAGTCAGGGTTACCGAACTCAGCTGCACGCCAGTTCTTTAACTCAAGTATGTCGAATGCATCTGCAACAGTTATCGACGTGGCGAGACAGACGGCAGTCAGATGCAAACCTGATGACGGTCTTCTTGCCATGACATCAAGAAAGGTTGAACATAGTTGCGGGGTAATCTTCGCTTGCCTGCTCTGCCGGCCGCCTGGATGGAACGCATCGCTTGAACGGCTTCATTAGTCTCCACCTTCTAAGCAGCGTTAGAGATCTGGTCGAGCAAGATTAGCCGAGCGGCAGTGAATACTTCCCAATAGAGTGCTAGTAGCGTGGGACAAGGCCTCGCCGATAGCCGATAAGGGCATAGAGCCCTTCGGCGAGCAGATCGCCGAACTCTTCATGTGCAGCCCGAGTGGGATCCTGGAATGGGTTGTATTCGAGATGACGAGCGCAGTCCGACACAGGGCAAGTCACCGCGGGCGGCATGATCGATAAAGAAGAACCAATCCTCGTTATATATATCGGGAAAGAACGACAAGGGTAGGTGATCGTAGTTGACGTTGACGGCTAGCGCTGCTCCCCAATAAAGTTGTCTTGATTGGCACCACAGATCGGTTGGCGTGGCAAACAACAGAATTATCTGGATATTGCTCGGGTGATTAGCCCAGCGACCTGATGATCTCTAGCTGAGCTGACAACTTGGTCAGTTGCAGGCGGCATGCAGCCCGAAGATGTCGTCGTCCAAGATAGACTGATCTTGGTGCCAACCAAGTCAGGCTGGGCGAGCAATCAGCCCGATATTGCGCTTCAAGCTAAGATCACTCTCTCGGTAGGCGTTGGCAGATCGGAGATCCGGCAGTGCGTGGATGTCTGATAGCGTAAAGTATTCATGGCCGTAGCCTTCCGGCACCTCGACGACAAGCGCTCGACAGCCAACCGTAGACGCCGCACGAGGATGCCACGTCATCCGCAACACGAGACTCGCGACTTGCTGAGGACTACCAGTAATGTGCCGGACTCGGCCGCGAGGCGGATCGACCGTGCTCAAGGTGGCTTGCGTCGGCGGAGCGCTCGGCACGACGATGGCATTCGAAAGGCGCATGGCGGCTACGCCGTTGACGGCGGATCGACTGTGGAGACAGGTCGTGCATCAAGCTGTCGATGTGAGAGTTTCTGGCGTACTTCTCTTCTTCTGCAAGCAGGAGTGATAGGGCGATGTCCAAGAGCCGGAGGCGCCGCGCTACACTGTGTCGATCAGATGAGCCGTGTACTCCGCACCTATCGGCCATTCAAAGAGCCTGGTAGCAGAATTGCTCATATCTGGTGACAGGGCCTGACCTTGCAATGACAGGTACCCGAAGCAACAACGCAAACTCACCCTATCGGAAAACGATCTAGCTATATAAGCCTCATTGGCGTCACGCACCTGGCATCCGGTAAGCGACCGAACTGCCCCAAGGACACCGCGACTATGTATACCATTACAAATCGTCAGAGTTCGACTTCGCGTTAAACGGATTTGATACGCGAGCTAGTAGAGCGACATCCTCGATGAGCTCAGTCTCATCGTCGGGCGCCCAGGTTGGATAGAAGCGCTGTTCAGCGGATTCTCTCGGCGTGGACATTGAAGATACTCGCCGGTGTTGACGCGCTTGTCCTCGATCTGTCGTATAGGGTAAATTGCTCAAGGTTCTCAGCAAGTGCCGCGTAAGCATCGTTCCAGCCGACTCCGCCGAGCAGGACGACATGACCGGATAGGTCATCAGCTTGAACTTCGGATGCCAATACATGAAACACGCCATAGCTCGGAGAGTTCTCTGCTCGTATGTGGCCGTGCAACTCGATCAGCGCATCAAGGTCGCCGTACAGATACATACGCGTGTAATTAGGATCCCCTGGCAAGGCAAGCGGGCCACGGGCAGATTCAGGAGTCTCGGGACAGATGATCGTGACGCGGACCAGGGTCGTCGAAGAACCAAGATCGGCGCGATACGGGCGCCTCGTGTCCCTTTGTGCCACGCGCAGCCGCCGAGAATTCGCGGAGTTCATCGTGTAGCGAGTCGTATACGATCAATCTCGTCGGGACTTGAGCTCTGTCAGTGGGATCAGATGTGGCTCGCCAGCGAGCGATCGCGGGGTTGCAAAGAAACGGGCGTAGCGCTCCAACCGGGCTTCAGGAGGGGTGGACGGCCGCTGCACGTTTTCCCACGAGGACACGGTTGCGGGCCCAACCTGCTGCTCAGGACTGAATGCAGCGGCCAGAGCGGCCTGAGTGACCGAAGCCTCCTCTCTCAACTGACGAAGGCGGAGGGCTAGCCGTATCGCGGCTGGCGTTGGTTGTCCTGGCACGCTCTACCCCCAGCACTGCCAAATGATCAAGCCCGGGCAACTTATAGGGCCTCTATGCCCAGACATCAAGTACCGCACGGACGAGCAGTGTAATTGTGTCTTGACCGTTATCTTTTGACAAGCTAGTCTGAGGCTCGAGCGAGTAAGGTGAAGTTGAAACGACTCTAGTTAGACTCTATCATACTTTGGTAGCGCGACAGAGTCTCCGAGCTCCAGGAGCGTGGCCGATGGAATCGCAGCTTTCAGTCCTCGACCGTGATCCGGGCGGGCACGCCTACGCGAGGAACCGCGGAGACCGCGGTGATGCTCCCTGCCCCCGTGAACTCCGGCGAGCTTGCCCCTCTGCTGCTGCCTCGGATCGACCGGCTGTCGACTGCAGGCAGGACCCGGCACCGAGGCATTCGACCAGCGGCCTCGGCAGGGACTCGACAGCTTCCTGGCCAGGGTCATGCGGTGGAACGCCGTACGCGTCGCGCTGTCCGGACGGGTGACGGTGGCCCTATGGATCCTGGTCATCGGCGATGTAGTCGTCGGCAGTTGGCTGTTCGCAGTACTCCACGGCCCGACGGAATGCGAGGGCAGCTTGTGCTCGACGGCGACCCTTGGCGGACACCCGGCGATGACATTCGGGTTGGCAGCGGTCAGTGCGCTGGCCCTGCTGGCCGTGGCGGTGCCCACGCGCGGCTTGACCGAAGGTGGCGGCCTGGAACTGGTCGTCATGTCAGCGGCTGCTGTGTTGGCGATGGTGTCGATCATCGGAGCAGTGCTCGTCGTTGCCTTTCTGATCCTGTTGGCGGCGGTCCTCCTGACTGTTTTGGTTGCCGTTCTGCTCACGGTCACCGGCAACGACATGCATCGATAGGAGTGAGCCGCGTTGATGACCCGCTGAAGAGTCGCCCGTGACGGGAGGCGCCGAGGGAGGGAACCGCGATGTTGCTCGAGCTCAAATCGGAGTCTGATCGATTGACCACGATGCGGCTCCGCGAGCGCCAGGCCGAGATTGCCGCCGCCGACCCGAGCTTCGACCCAAGCTGGCGCCGTGGATCGACTGGCCCTTGATCACTCTTCAGCACGGTCTGCCATGGCTCATCGCACCCTCAGAACGCGATCCCCTCCGGACGCCCGACGGTCGATATGTCATCCCAACGCGGCCGCTCGCGGAGCTGCGACGCCTCTCAGCCACCGGAGTGCAATTCGATCAGATCGCGATTGCGCACGAACTGAACCAACAGAGCCAGGTACGTCAGCTGATCCCGCTGCTGAGGGATGGTCCGCGAATCTGCACCGACGAGGTCGCACGTCAGCTGGTCGGACCCGTGCCTGCGCACCCGCGGGTCGCCCAACTAGCCGAGATCATGGACCGCTGTGCCGGGGGACATCGTCCGCGTGGCCGAGCCGGTTCGGCAACAGCTGGCCGCATATCCGCGCTGGTCCACGATCCGATCATCTTCGGCGTGGTCGGTTGCCGCGGTGCCCTGGTAGCGGGTGAGGCGGCGCTCTGGTATCCGCTGACGGCCTGGGAGTGGTAGCGACATGTCCCGCCTCAGAGCGCGGCCGGACGCGACGAGCTTGTCGCGCCGGGCTGGTCGCTGGCTCTGGGTAACCACGGGCTTGGACGCAATGACACTGACCTGGATGGTGGCTGCCGGTTCGTGGTTGGACAGCTGTGGCCCGTGCCGCGTCGCCACGCTCGGCGGGCGTCATGTGCTGGTGATGCTGCTGGCGTCGGTTGGACTGATCATGCTGATCGTGTTGGCGCCGCTGACCGAAGGCTTCACCCTGGCCACGCCGCAGCAGGTCGGTGCCATCGCTGTGGCATGCATGCTGTCGTTGATTGCATCGGCCGGGATCGTGTCACTCGCACTTCTCGTCGGTTTCATCGCGTTCGTCCTCCGGCTGGGTGGGCGCTGAGCCAAATACGGCTGCCTGAGCCTGCAGTACGCCCTCGACGCGGAGTAGCGTCGCCGCGCTCGGGGTAGGCAGATCACGTCCGACCATGGTGACGGCCGGATCGGCGAATACCCGTTCATAGAGGAGCGAACCAGTGGCAGATCCGTATACAGATCAGCGCAACCCGGAGGCCCTCCGTGAGGAGATCAACCGGACCAGGGAGGACTTGGGCGAGACCCTGGATGCGCTGGGCGCGAAGCTCGACGTGAAGGGCCAGGCCAAGGCGAAAGCGGACCAGGCGAGGACGCAGGCGCAGACGCTGCTGAGCCGGGCCAGGGAGCAGGCGCAGGACGCCTATCGTCGGCAGCCCGCCGCAGTGATCGCTGGCGCCGGCGCAATCCTGGCCATCGTCGCCGGGCTGCTGATCCGGCGGGCCCGCCGATGAGCACGGCTGCCAAAGTCGCGTACAAGCCGGTGGGCTTGCTCGGCGGCATGATCGGCGGGGCCATTGCCGGCGTCGTGTTCCGGCAGCTGTGGAAACGGGTCTCGGACGAAGACGAGGCGCCAGACGCATTGAAACGGGAGTACCCCTGGCGGGAGGTCGTTCTCGCAGCTGCGCTCCAAGGGGCGATCTTCGCGGTGGTGCGCGCCGTCATCAATCGCGGCGGCGCCGAGGCGTTCCGCAAGGTCACCGGCACCTGGCCCGGCGACTGACCATCCAGCCAATGATCATGTCGACTGTGCACCCGTCGACGTGCGCAAAGTCGACATGATCACCGGGGAGTGTCGGGTTGGCGCTGGGCTACCACGGTGGCGGAGATCTCGCCGCCGGCCAGCCGAATCCTCAGCATGTCGCCGACGGTGACTTCGCCCGGTCGACGTACGACGGCGCCGTCGTGACGCTGAACCAGGGCATAGCCCCGGTCCAACGTTGCAGCCGGCGACAGCGTCCGCACGCGGGCTCGGGTGTGTTCGACCTCTGTTGCGGCGCGGTCGAGATTGTGCCGCAGGCATCGCCTTGCTCGAGCCGTCAGGTCCGCGATCTGGCCTGCGCGTGTCCGCAAACCAGCCATCGGGTCGGCCAGGGCCGGCCGTGAGCGCAACGCACCCAGTGCAGCTCGGTCGCGCTCCACCCGATGGGTGAGGGCGGTCCGGAGACGCTCGTGCGCGCGGCGAACTCGCTCGGTCTCTTCTTCCACGTCGGGCACGATGCTCTTGGCCGCGTCGGTCGGTGTCGATGCTCGAACATCGGCGACAAAGTCGACAAGCGGCGCGTCGCTCTCGTGGCCGATCGCGCTCACGACAGGTGTTCGAGCCGCCGCGACCGCCCGAACCAGCGTTTCGTCCGAGAATGGAAGCAAGTCCTCTACCGACCCGCCACCGCGAGCGAGAACGATCACGTCGACCTCGGTGTCGCGATCCAGGCTGCGCACCGCGTCGACGACCTGGAGCACTGCCGACGGTCCCTGCACAGCCACCTCCAGGACCCGGAATCGGATCGCGGGCCATCGCCGGCGAGCGTTCTGCAGCACGTCGTGCTCCGCAGCCGAGCCCCGGCCGCAGACCAACCCGACGACCCGCGGCAGGAAGGGCAGCTGACGTTTCCGCTCGGGCGCGAACAGACCTTCGGCCGCGAGTAGTCCGCGGAGGCGCTCGATCCGAGCAAGGAGCTCGCCCAGGCCAACCGGCCGGATCTCGTCGGCGGCCAACGACAACGTTCCTCGCGCGTAGTACCAGGCCGGCTTGGCGTGGACCACGACGCGCGCACCCTCGACGATCGGTGGTTGCACCGATTCGAGAACCTGATGGGGGCAGGTGACCTGCAAGGACAGGTCGGCGGCCGGGTCGCGCAGGGTCAGGAACGCGGTCTGGGTGCCGGAGCGCCGGACCAACTGGGCGACCTGGCCTTCGACCCATACCGCGCCTAATCGGCCGATCCAGCCCCCGATGGCCTGTGAGATCACCCGAACCGGTGCCGGATTCTCGGCCGAGGTCTGCAGCGCCACCCCGGAACCGTACCGACGGACCGGGACCGTAGACGGCGCACCTAACATGGATGCCGTGGGTGCATTGCCGGGCCGGGTTCTCCTAGCTGCACCGCGTGGATACTGCGCGGGCGTGGATCGCGCGGTCGTCACCGTCGAGAAGGCACTCGAGCGGTACGGGGCGCCCGTCTACGTTCGTAAGCAGATCGTGCACAACAAGCACGTCGTACAGGACCTGGAACAGCGCGGCGCCGTGTTCGTCGAGGAGCTGGCCGACGTGCCCGAGGGCGCGTTGGTCGTGTTCTCTGCGCACGGGGTGTCACCGGCGGTGCATGCCGAGGCTGCGCGGCGCGGGCTGCGCTCGATCGACGCCACCTGCCCGCTGGTGACGAAGGTGCACAACGAGGCCAGGCGGTTCGCCAAGGACGATCTGGACATCGTGCTGATCGGCCACGAGGGCCACGAAGAGGTCGAGGGCACGTCGGGGGAGGCTCCGGAGCACATCCAGCTCGTGCAGAGCCCGGCCGACGTCGACAACGTGCAGGTGCGCGATCCGGACAGGGTCGTCTGGCTGTCCCAGACAACCTTGTCGGTCGACGAGACCTACCAGACCGTCACCAAGCTTCGGGACCGGTTTCCCGGTCTGATCAGCCCACCGAGCGACGACATCTGCTACGCGACGCAGAACCGCCAGGTCGCGGTCAAGGAGATCGCCGCGGAATCCGACCTGGTGCTCGTCGTCGGGTCGGCGAACTCGTCGAACTCGGTACGGCTGGTCGAAGTCGCGCTCGACGCCGGCGCCGGCTCGGCATACCGCATCGACAACGCCGCCGAGATCGACCCCACCTGGCTCCGTGGCGTTTCCACCGTGGGTGTCACTAGCGGCGCGTCGGTGCCCGAAGACCTCGTGCAGGGCGTCGTCGGGTGGCTCGCCGACCACGGTTTTCCGGTCGTGCAGGAGCACCGGACGACCGAAGAGTCGCTGATCTTCTCGCTGCCGCGCGAGCTGCGCCAGGACCTCAAAGGCGAGCCGGCGACTGCCTCGACGGAATGACCACGTTCACCACCCCTGTCGATACGTCAACAGGCTTGTCGGCCTGGTGATGTATAGGTACGCCAGGTGATGGTTCCGCGCCTCAGTTGCCGGTTGTGCGCGTACGTCTAGTGATGGCTCCGGCTAGCGACGCTGCGCGTGCGGCTCAGCTGCCGGTTTCCCTCCGGCGCCGCGGCGGCGCGGCAGGACCGTCGACGCCGTAGCGGGTGTCGGTCTCGATCTCGTCGATCGCGATGAGCGCGTCGGTGGCCGAAGCCACCAGCTCCGGCGCCTGGACCTGGCGGGCGACGATCTCGACCTGAGCCGGGGTCGGCAACGTGCCGTCGACGACCTGAAGCTCGGCGAACCGGCGCGCCGTCACCAGCACGCGCCCTTCCAGAGAGCCGACGGTCGCGTTGTATTGACGAACCGCGGAGTTCAGCGCGTTGCCGAGCTTGCCGACATTGCCGCCAAGCGTGGCGAGCCGCCCATGCAGGTCCTGCCCGAGCCGGAGGACCTCCTGGGCGTTGCGCGCCAGGGCCTCTTGGCGCCAGGTGTACGCAACGGTGCGTAGCAAGGCGACGAGGGTCTGTGGGGTGGCGATGACGACGTTGCGCTCGAACCCGTATTCGAGCAGCGCCGGCTCTTCCTCGAGCGCGCTGTTGAGAAACACCTCCGCCGGGACGAACATCACCACGAACTCCGGTGTGGGGTCCAGGTGCTCCCAGTACCTCTTGGCCGCGAGGCAGTCGACGTGGTCCTTGACATGGCGGACGTGGGCCTTGAGCCGGGTCGAGCGCTGACGCTCGTCGCGCGCCTGCATTGCTTCGAGCCAGCCGGCGAATGGCACCTTCGCGTCGACCACGACGTTCTTCCCCCCGGCCATCCGGACCACGAGGTCGGGCCGAAGAAGGCCGTCGTCGGTGCGCAAACTGGCCTGCTCGTCGAAGTCGCAATGCTCGACCATGCCGGCGGCCTCGACCACCCGGCGGAGTTGCATCTCCCCCCACCGGCCACGAACCTGCGGTGCCCGCAAAGCGGCCACGAGCTGGCTGGTTTCGACCCGGAGCTGTTCGGAGGTATGGCTCATGCCGCGGACCTGCTCGCGCAGTTCTGCATACGCCTCGGTCCGGGAGCGCTCCACGGCGGCAATCTGTGTCTCGACCCGGCCGAGTTGCTCGGCGAGCGGCTTGACCAAGAGGTCGACCGCCTGCCGTTGCTCGTTGAGTTCCGCGACCGCCTGCTGGTCCCGGCCTTTCAACCGCTCGTCGGCAAGGTGGAGGAACTGCTCGTTGTTGGCTCGCAGCGCCTGTGCGGAGAGGTGTTCGAACTCGCGCACCAGCTTGGCCTGCTCGTCCCGAAGCAGGGTGAGCTTGTCCTCTGCCGCGGCGTTCGCGTGGCCGAGCTCGGCAGTCAGGCGGATCCGCTCGGCCTCCGCTTGCCGCAGACGTTCTTCGGCAGCCAACCGCGCACTGGCGACGGCGTCGCGATCGGCCCGAAAGGCGTCGCGCTCTGCCCGTGCCGCGTCGCGCTCGACGGTGGCTCTGGTGAATCGCTCGCGGACCAGCAGCGCGCCCACGGCCGCGCCGAGGATCGCGGCGATGGCGACGACGAGCAGGTCCGGACCGTTCATGGTCACCACTGTGGCGGCTGGTGCCGACAGGAACGCGCAAGAGTGCGCCCGGCGCGTCGTACGCTGCTCTCCCGTGCCTCTCACCATCGGCATCGTGGGGCTGCCCAACGTCGGCAAATCCACCGTGTTCAATGCGCTGACGAGTAATGACGTGCTCGCGGCCAACTATCCGTTCGCCACCATCGATCCGAACGTCGGCGTCGTCGGCGTGCCGGACGCGCGGCTGTCCGTTCTCGCCGCGATCTTCGGCTCGGCCCGACAGGTCCCGGCAGCAGTGAGTTTCGTCGACATCGCGGGCATCGTGAAGGGAGCGTCCGAAGGACAGGGGCTTGGTAACAAGTTCCTGTCGCACATCCGGGAGGCCGACGCCATCTGCCAGGTGATCAGGGTCTTCTCCGATCCGGATGTCGCGCACGTCGACGGCCAGATCGATCCCAAGGACGACATCGAAACCGTCAACACCGAGCTGATCCTCGCCGATCTGCAGACGATCGACCGGGTGCTGCCTCGACTGAGCAAGGAAGCCCGGGTGCTCAAGGACCGACAGCCGATCCTCGACGCCGCCGAGCGCGCGCGCGCGGTTCTCGACGGCGGTCGGACCGTCTACGCTGCGGGGCTGGACCGAGGGCCGCTCGCCGAAATGCATCTGCTGACCGCCAAGCCGTTCCTCTACGTCTTCAACATGGACAACGAGGAACTGGGTGACGACGCACTCATGGCCGAACTGCGGGGGCTGATCGCGCCCGCCGAGGCGATCTTTCTCGACGCCAAGATCGAAGCCGAGCTGACGGAGTTGGATCGGGCCGAGGCGCTGGAGCTGCTCCAGTCGATGGGACAGCAGGAGTCGGGGCTGGACATGCTGGCCCGGGTCGGGTTCGACACCCTCGGCCTGCAGACCTTCCTCACCGCCGGTCCCAAGGAGGCCCGGGCCTGGACGATCCGCAAGGGCGCGACGGCGCCGGAGGCCGCCGGGGTGATCCACACCGACTTTCAGCGCGGGTTCATCAAGGCGGAGGTCGTCTCGTACGACGACCTGGTAGTCGCCGGCTCGCTCGCCGAGGTGAAGGCACGTGGCCTGCTCCGGATCGAGGGGAAGGATTACGTGATGGCCGACGGCGACGTCGTCGAGTTCCGCTTCAACGTGTGAGGTTGCGGCCCAGATTCATGATCGAAGGCCAGACAGTGGCGCTCCAACCCCAGTAAGCCGCCTTCGATCAAGGGCGGTCGCGGTATGTCTTCAACTCGACGGGGAACCGTGGTGGCACGCTGTTCGGTGGCCGAGGCTCCCTCCGCGCCGAGGAGAGGTGATGAAGCGTCAGCGCATCTCGTCGACCGTCATCGCCTCGGTGGGGTATGACGTGGCGACGAACACGCTGGAGGTGGAGTTCATCTCGGGCGAGATCTACCGCTATTTGGGCGTGCCGTCTGGCGAGGTGCTGAGGTTCTTCAACGCCGAGAGTCCGGGCGCCTACCTCAACGAACTCATCAAGCCGCAATACGACGTCGTCCACGTCAGCTGAAGCGGAAACACGTGAGCGGGATCAGGTGTCCCCATGGCGTTGGGTACAGCCCGGAGAGAACCCCGTATGCGTACCAGCTCGCCGCGACGCAGAGCAACGCCATGGCCCATACCAGCAGGACATGCCATAACGCCGGCACTGCACCGACGATAGGCCGTCGCTGCGCCGCCGGATCGGTGGAACCAGAACGGTTACCGAGACCAACACCGATTGCGCGGTGGTGCCGGTCTCGGTCAGCCGCTCAGAGGACCAGGATGAGAACGACGATGACGACGATGACGAGTGCCAGGATTGCGATGGTACGGGTGTTCACCGAACCTCCTGATGAGATGGTCTGTCGGCCGAGTTTCCTCCCCCGTGCGCGGACACAGTACTGCGCTGCGAGCTGTTCGCCGTGGGCCGGACACGATGAATCTCGGCGTCGCACCCGCTGCGGCTACTGGGCGCCGTGGCGTTCTGACACCTCGTCGACACCGCGGGCGAGCTCGAGATCAGCCGCGGTCACACCGCCGGCGGAGTGCGTCGATAGGGAAAACGTCAGCGTTCGCCAGCGGATGTCGATGTCCGGGTGGTGGTCCATGGTCTCGGCCACCAGCGCGACGTCGTCGACCAGCCTGATGCCGGTCAAGAAGTCGGGGGCGGTGACCGTTCGGCTGATGGCCTGACCATTGCCGCTCCATCCGGGCAGGTCGGTCAGCGCCGCACGGACGCCGTCATCGCCAAGCAGTGTCATGGTGTGCTCCTTGGGCACGGGGGACCCGTCGGTTCACCGGGCGGGATGGTGCTATGGCGCGTGCCGGTCTGGAGCGCCGAACCCCTCGTCCTCGGCATCGGCCCACATGCTCGGGTCGTACGGCACGTCGGGAATCTCCTCCAGATCTTGCCGCGAGGCATGGTGGCCTGGCGCCGGATCGCCCAACTCGTCCAGGTCATCGGCGAGCCGGCGTACGTCGGAGGTCAGCCGGCGGATGCCGAGGGTGTCCCCGTACTCGTCGCGCAATCCGGCCACTGCTCGGTCCAGCGCGGCGAGAGCGGCATCGATCCGCTCCCGGCTGTCAGACACAACCATTCCGCCTCCTCGAGCGCTGACACGGTGTCTCGGCGCAGCGTGGCATGTCTCGGCGTCGCAATCCAGACTCGATCGTGGGATGGCTCGAGGATGCCACTGCGGTGCCGATCGACGCTGACGTGGTTGTGACGCAGACCAGCCGAATCGGTGTCGAAGCGTCACGGGCAACCGGCAGGTTGGTCACAGTCTGGTTGCGGACTGCCCGGAAGACCGCAGCGGACTTGCCTGGTCATCGGGGCGACACCTAAGAATGGCGATCGGACCACCCGTCCGGATCGTTGAAACACGGCCGGACGGGAGTAAGGCGCGGCACGCCAAACCGGCGTCGCGCGCGTGCCCACTGTCCAGGGCAGATTCGGACCCGAGGAGGACATCCATGCGAGTATTCGCTCGCAAGGGGGCGGTCATCGGCGCCGTCGGCTTCGCGCTCGTTCTGAGCGCCTGTGGCGGCGGTGACGAAGAAGGCGCCGGCGAAGGTGAAAGCCCCGGCGCCGAAGGCCCGACCGGCGCCGTGGTCATCGGCAGCTGTCAGCCCCAGAACCCGCTGATTCCAGCCAATACGAATGAGGTCTGTGGCGGCGACCCGCAGGACGTGATCTTCTCGGGCTTGTCGCGCTACAACGCCGACACCGCAGCTCCGGAGCCCGAGGTAGCGGAATCGATCGAGTCCGAAGACAACATCACCTGGACGGTGACGTTGAAGGACGGCTGGACCTTCCACGACGGAACACCGGTCACGGCGGAGAGCTTCGTGAACGCGTGGAACTACAGCGCGTACGGCCCCCGCGCGTATCTGAGCTGCGTACTTCTTACGATCCGATCGAGGGCTATGCAGAGGTACAGGGTGAGGACGCCGACGGCGACGGCACCATCACCGAGGCGGAGGCCCCGGTCACCGAGATGTCCGGTCTGACCGTCGTCGACGACAAGACCTTCACCATCAAGTTGGTCTCCCCGCAGTCCTCGTTCCCGCAGCGGCTAGGCTACTTGGCGTTCGCGCCGCTGCCAGAGGTGTTCTACGAGGACCCCGACGCGTTCGGGCTGAAGCCGATCGGAAACGGCCCGTTCTCAGGTGGTCGAGTACAACGAGAACGCCGACATCCAGATGACCGCGTACCCGGACTACGCCGGTGAAACCAAGCCCAAGGTCCAGGATGTGACGTTCGCGATCTACGCCGACGACAACGCCGAGTACAACGACCTGCTGGCCGACAACGTCGACGTCGTGACCCAGCTGCCGCCGACTGCACTGGCCGGCGAACAGTACAAGTCCGACCTGGGCGACCGGTTCATCGAAAAGGAGACCGGCGGATTCTCGTCGATCACCTTCCCGCCCGTGGACGTGGACCCGACGCTGGAGGACATCAACCTCCGCCGGGCCATTTCCCTGGCGATCGACCGTGACCTGATCACCCAGAACATCTTCCAGGGCTCACGGACGCCGGCCACCGGCTGGGTGTCTCCGGTGGTGGAAGGCTTCGTGCCCGACCAGTGCGGAGAGTGGTGCACCTACGACCCCGAGCGCGCCACCGAGCTGCTGGCCGAGGCTGGCGGTTACGAAGGCACGCTGACGTTGTCGTACAACGCCGACGGCCCCAACGCCGAGTGGACCGAGGCGGCCTGCAACAGCATCCGCAACGCGATCGGTATCGACTGCGTGGCCACTCCGGTGGTCGACTTCGCTACGTTCCGCGACCAGATCACCAACCGCGAAATGACCGGCCTGTTCCGCACCGGCTGGCAGATGGACTACCCGTCCATCGAGAACTTCCTGGCTCCCATCTACGCCACCGGCGCCGGCTCCAATGACGGCGACTACAGCAACCCGGACTTCGACGCCAAGCTGCAGGAGGCCGCGGCGGCGCCGACGCTCGAGGAAGCGAACACGTTGTACCAGGAGGCCGAGGCCATCCTCGCCGAGGATCTGCCGGCCATCCCGCTGTGGTACACCAACACCGTCGCCGGCTATTCCACCAATGTCGACAACGTCAAGATCAACCCGTTCGGAACAACTGATCTGCTGGGCATCACGGCAGCTCAGTAAGGCCACGACGCACTCGGCCTGTCAATCCGCATTGGATCGGCAGGCCGAGTGCCGTTAGCAGCGGAAACGTAGCCAGCCAGGGCTGCGCGGTTTACGCTGGCGCCGTCCGGTCTGGATGATCCCAGCATTGGCGGACACGGCACGGAGGAGGGGCTCGTGGGCCGTTACACCATCCGGCGCCTGTTACAGATGATCCCCGTCATCATCGGGACCACCCTGCTGATTTTCCTGATGGTCTGGGCGCTGCCGGGCAACCCGTTCGTCGGCCGCTGCGGCGACCGGCCCTGCCCGGAGAACTACGTCCAGATGATGACCGACAAGTTCAACCTGGACGAGCCGTGGTACATCCAGTACGGGTTGTACATGCAGAACCTGGTGACAGGCGACTTCGGGGAGACCTTCAACGGCCGCCAGGTTATCGACGAGCTCACCCGCGCCTATCCCGTCACGGTGAAGCTCGCGGCGATGGCCATCCTGTTCGAAGTCGTCATCGGGATCGCCGCCGGCATCATGGCCGGCCTGCGCCGCGGCGGGTTCATCGACAACCTAGTGCTGCTGAGCACGCTGCTCGTGATCTCGATCCCGATCTTCGTGATCGGCTACCTGGCACAGCTGGTCTTCGGCGTCCAGCTGGGCTGGTTCCCGGTCACCGTGTCATCCGAGGCGACTACCTATGAGTTGTTGCTCCCGGCGATGGTTCTCGCGGCCGGAAGCCTCGCCTACGTGGCGAGAGTGATGCGCACAAACCTGGTAGAGAATCTACGCTCGGATTATGTGCGCACTGCGGTGGCCAAAGGGTTGAAGCGGCGGCGGGTCGTCGGTATCCACACGGTGCGTAACTCGCTGATCCCGGTGATCACCCTGATCGGTGCAGACTTCGGCGCGTTGCTCGGCGGCGCGATCGTCACCGAGGGGATTTTCAATATCAAGGGGGTGGGCGGGCTCATCTTCCAGAACATCCGGCTGCGGGAAGGTGCGATGGTTACCGGTGCCGTGACGGTGCTGGTGCTCATTTTCTTGCTCGTCAACCTGTTCGTCGATCTGCTCTATGCGGCGCTCGACCCGAGGATTCGCTATGACTGACCCGCACTCGATGTACACCCCCATCGAAGCCGAGGCTGACCAGAAGTATCACCCGCAGGCGGAATCGGTGTTCGAGTCCGGCACGGCGCCGCCGCCCACCGAGCTGGAGGAGGCGCTCAAGCAGGAGAAGCCTCGGTCGCTGACCAGTGACGCGCTGCGAGACCTGCGGCGCAACCCGATCTTCATCATCTCTGCCGTGATCATCGTGATCTTGGTGGTGATGGCAGCTTTCCCCGGCCTGTTCACGAGCAAGGACCCGACGGTTCTGCGACCTGAACCTGACTCGGCAGGGGCCCAGCGCCGACGCATGGTTCGGCTACGACGTGCAGGGCTGCGACGTTTACGCCCGCACGATCTACGGAGCCCGCGCCTCGATCTTGGTCGGCCTCGTAACCACGACCGCAGTGGTCATCATCGGCGGGTTGTTAGGGATGGTTGCCGGCTTTTACGGCGGGATGACCGACAGCATCGTGTCCCGGGTCACGGACATCTTCTTTGGCATTCCGCTGCTCCTCGGTGGGATCTTGGTGCTTACTTCCTTCCCGTCGACGCAGGCAACGCCGCAATTGGTGACCATCTCGAAGGTGTCACTCGCGTTGGCCATCCTGGCTTGGACCAGCCTGGCGAGGATCATGCGCTCGACGGTCATCCAGGTGAAACAGGCTGACTACGTCAACGCTGCCACGGGCCCTCGGTGGCGGGGCCCCGCGGATCCTACGCAAGCATGTGGTGCCAAACGCGCTGGCCCCGACCATCGTCTACGGCACGATCGTGTTCGGGATCTTCATCGCAACCGAGGCAACCCTCTCGTACCTCGGGATCGGGCTCGTGCCGCCGGTCATCTCCTGGGGGATTGCCATCAACGCCGCGTCGGATTTCGTCCGGCAGTCGCCGCACATGCTGCTATTCCCTGGGATGTTCCTGTGCATCACCGTGCTCGCATTCATCATGATGGGTGACGCTGTCCGCGATGCCTTCGACCCGAGACTCCGCTGAGGGGGCGCCGAACGTGGCGACTACCGAAACGTCCCCCTTCTATGACGCCGACTCCGCCGGTCATGCCCCGCTGCTGGAAGTCGACAACCTGCAGGTCGAGTTCCGCACCCGCGATGGCGTCGCGAAAGCGGTCAATGGAGTGTCGTACACAGTCGAGGAAGGCGAGACCCTCGCCGTGCTCGGGGAGTCCGGGTCGGGCAAGAGCGTTACGGCGCAGGCCGTCATGGGGATCCTGGACAGCCCGCCCGGTTTCGTGACGGGTGGGGCGGTCCGCTTCCGGGGCCAGGACCTGCTCGCATTGCCGGAAGACGAACGGCGGACTTTTCGGGGCCGCAGTATCGCGATGATCTTCCAGGACGCCCTCTCGTCGCTGAACCCGGTCTTCACCGTCGGCTGGCAGATCGGCGAGATGTTCCGCGTCCACGAAGGTCTGTCAAAAAAAGAGGCCACGGAGCGCGCCATCGACCTGATGGAGCAGGTCCGTATCCCGGCCGCCCGGCAGCGCGTCGGAGACTATCCGCATCAGTTCTCCGGCGGCATGCGGCAGCGCATCATGATCGCCATGGCGATCGCGCTCGACCCCGACGTTCTGATCGCCGACGAACCGACGACTGCTCTCGACGTGACCGTGCAGGCGCAGATCATGGAACTGCTTGCCGACCTGCAGCGCGAGCGGAAGATGGGCCTCATCCTGATCACGCACGACCTCGGCGTGGTCGCCGACGTGGCCGACAAGATCTCGGTCATGTATGCAGGCCGGATCGTAGAGAAGGCGCAGGTCGGCGATATCTACGCCCGCCCTTCGCACCCGTACACCAAGGGTCTGCTGGAGTCGATCCCTCGGCTCGACCTCAAGGGTAAGGACTTGTCGGCGATCAGGGGTCTGCCGCCCAGCCTGACCCGGATCCCGCCCGGCTGCGAGTTCAACCCGCGCTGCCCGTACGCCCAGCAGGTCTGCCGGGACGAGCGGCCGCCGTTGCGCGAGGTGGTTCCCGGCCGCTACAGCGCGTGTCACTTCGCGCAGGAGGTCCTCGATGGAACCATCTAGCCCGACCTCTAACCCGGCCGCCAACCTGGCCACCAGCCCGACCTCGAGCCAGAACGGCGAGGTCGTGCTCGAGGTCAAGGACCTCGTCAAGTACTTTCCGTTGACCACCGGAATCGTGATCAAGAAGCATGTGGGTGACGTCAAGGCCGTCGACGGAGTGTCCTTCCAACTGCACAAGGGCGAGACGCTGGGCATCGTCGGCGAGTCGGGGTGCGGCAAGTCGACCCTGGCCAGGTTGCTGGTACTGCTCGAGACACCGACCAGTGGCCAGGCGCTGTTCAAGGGAACGGACATGTACGGCTCGCGCGGCAAGACACTCAAGGCCCTGCGCCGCAACATCCAGATCATCTTCCAGGACCCGTACTCGTCGCTGAACCCGCGCATGACCGTCGGCGACATCATCGGTGAGCCGTACGAAATCCATCCGGAGGTGGCGCCGAAGGGCGATCGTCAGCGGCGAGTGCAGGAACTGCTCGAGGTGGTGGGTCTGAACCCCGAGCACATCAACAGGTATCCCCACCAGTTCTCCGGTGGACAGCGCCAGCGGATCGGGATCGCCCGCGGCCTGGCGTTGCGACCCGAGGTCATCATCTGCGACGAGCCGGTGTCCGCCCTGGACGTCTCGGTGCAGGCGCAGGTCGTCAACCTGCTGGAGAAGCTGCAGAACGAGTTCGGGCTCTCCTACATCTTCATCGCGCACGACCTGTCCGTGGTCCGGCACATCTCCGACCGGGTCGCCGTGATGTACCTCGGCCGGTTCGCCGAGATCGGCACCGAGGATCAGATCTACGAGCGCCCCGCCCACCCGTACACCCAGGCCCTGCTGTCGGCGGTGCCGGTGCCCGATCCTGCCGTCCGCGGCCAACGGCAGCAGATCATCCTGACCGGCGACCCGCCCAGCCCGGCGAACCCGCCCAGCGGCTGTCGGTTCCGCACCCGCTGCTGGATGGCGACCGACAAGTGTGCCGAAGAAGTTCCCGAGCTCATCGTGCGCCCCGGCGTCGACCACGAGTCGGCCTGCCACTATGCCGCGATCCGCGAGGACGTCGTCGTCCACCACTGATCCACCCCCCACCGCCGGAATGACCACGTTCACCACCCCTGTCGGTGACACCAGGCTTGCCGGCCTGGTGATCTACGAACAAGCCTGGTGATGGCCATCGACCCCACCGGGACCGACCCAACGGCAGCTTAGGGTGGCTGACGTGGCGGAACCTCTGGCCAGCCGACGCCTGCTGCTGGTCCATGCGCATCCGGATGACGAGGCGATCGCGAACGGCGTGACCATGGCCCGATACGCGGCTGAGGGTGCGCACGTCGCCCTCGTCACGTGCACGCTCGGAGAAGAAGGCGAAGTCCTGATTCCTGAGTTGGCACACCTTGCGGCCGGCCGCGAGGACGGGCTGGGCCGGCACCGCATCGGCGAACTTGCGGCCGCAATGGCGGAGCTCGGCGTCACCGACCACCGCTTCCTCGGTGGACCAGGCAGGTACCGAGACAGTGGGATGGCCGACGCTGAAAATGGTTGGGCGGCGCCCAGGGCCGACACGAGACCGGATGCCTTCTGGCGGGCCGACCTGCGGGAGGCGGCTGACTTCCTGGTCGAGGTGATTCGCGAGATCCGTCCGCAGGTGCTGGTGACATACGACGAGTACGGCGGTTACGGGCATCCGGACCACATTCAGGCGCACCGCGTCGCCACGTACGGCGCGGCGCTCGCGGCCGCACCCTCCTACCGAGTCGACCTCGGTTCGGCGTGGGACATCCCGAAGATCTATTGGAACGCGCTGCCACGAAGCGTCGTCGAGGACGCGATAGCCCGCACGGCCGCTGAAGGCTCTGACTTCTTCGGCGTCGAGAAGGCCGATGACCTCGCATTACTGGTGCCGGACGAAGCCGTGACGGCTGCCATCGACGGCGCGGCGTTCGTCGAGCGCAAGATGGCCGCGATGCGAGCGCACGCCACCCAGATCACCGAAGACGGGCCGTTCTTCGCGATGCCCGACGAACTCGGCCAGGAGATATGGGGCTGGGAGCACTACCGGCTGGCCAAAGGGGTCGCGGGGCCCGTGGATCCAACGACGGGCTGGGAGTCTGACCTGTTCGCGGGTGTTGCGGAGGCGTAACAATCTCACCGGCCCAGCGGGGGCATCGGATACGATGCCGCGGTCGGACGATGAGCCGGCGTCCCCCTCCTGTGCATTCCACGTGAAAGTGTGTTCGTGTGACCGACCAGCCCACTCGTCTGGATGACGCACCCCCCGACGAGGGCGCGCCGCAGGAGGGCCCGCCGCCAGTAGGGCCGCCGCGGGAGAGCCCGCCGCAGGAGGGCCCGCCGGCAGAAGGCCCACCAGAGGAGGGCACACCACAGGAGGGCACACCACAGGAGGGCACACCAGAGGAGGGCCCGCCGCAGGTGGCGGTCTCAGCGACCGAGGCACCTTTCTGGAACCGCCGCTGGCCGATCGTGGTGGGCATGGTGCTGGCGGTCATTGGCGTCCTCTACCTCGCGGCGTACATTGCCGCCGGACGCGACCTGGTCAACGGCGCCACCGTGCTCGGCATCGACATCGGCGACCTGTCCGAAGCGGAGGCGGAGGCGAAGCTTGCCGACGAGCTGCCCGCTGTGGTCAATGCGCCGTTATCGGTTCAGGTGGCCGATGACGAGAAGACGTACAGCGTCGTACCAGCAGAGTCGGGCCTCTCCATCGATGTCGAGGCCACGGTCGACGCCGTGCCCGGGGCGAGCGCCGACCCGGTCTCGTTGATTCGGGCGCTCTTCGGATCTGTCCAGGTCGACCCTGTGCCGTCGGTCGACCGGACTGCTGTGGAAGCGGCAGTCACGGCGATCGCCGACCAGGCGAATATCGAGCCGGTCAACGGCTCGGTGGCCTTCAGCGACGGCGTTGTCGTGACGAGCCCGGCGACAACGGGCCGTTCGGTCGACGTCGGAGCGGGAGCCGATGCGATCGAGACGGCTTACTTCGGCACCTCCGGGCCACACGAGCTGCCACTTCCCGCAATCGATCTGCCGATTGACGAGATCGAACCGGCGATCTCAGATGCCGACGTCGAGCAGGCGGTAGCCGAGTTCGCCGAACCGGCAATGTCGGGATCCGTCACGATCAAGGCGGGTAACCAGACAGCAACGCTGACCCCGGCCATGATCGGTGCGGCGTTGACCATGGTGCCGGCCGACGACGGTATCCTCACTCCGGCGCTCGATGGCGCTGCCCTGGTCGAGGCGGCCGGGGATCGGCTCGGGGCCATCGGGCGAACTGGCCGGGATGCCACGATCACCATCGGCAATCGCGGACCTGTCATCAGCCCGAGTGAGTCCGGCCTGGGGGTTGAACCCGACGTGCTGGCGGCAGCCGTGCTGCCCGCGCTGACCGCCAGTGGTGACGCTCGCACGGCGGAGATCGAGCTCATCGAGTTCGAGCCCGAGCTCACCACCGACGAGGCGAGTCGGCTCGGAGTGACCGAGTTGGTCAGTCAGTTCACCACCCGGTTCCCGCACGCAAGCTATCGGAACACCAACATCGGGCTCGCTCTCAGCCGGATCGACAACACCCTCCTCCTGCCGGGCGAGGTGTTCAGCCTCAACGATCTCGTGGGCGAACGGAACGCGGCCAATGGGTTCGCCATCGGCTGGACGATCGACGGTGGGCGGCTGAAGAAGGACTACGGCGGGGGCGTCTCACAAGTAGCGACCACGACGTACCACGCGGCGTTCCAGGCCGGCTTGGCCGACGTCTACCACCAGCCGCACAGCATCTACTTCGACCGGTATCCCGTCGGTCAGGAAGCCACGGTGTCCTGGGGCAATTTCGACATGTCGTTCAAGAACGACACGCCCTATGGGGTTGTGGTCAATACCGGGTTCAGCCCGAGCGGCAATAGCCCGGGAACGGTGACGGTGCAGATCTGGAGTACCAAGCACCTACGGGTCGAAACGTCGGTGTCCGCCCGCAGCAACGTCACCAACCCACAGACCGTGTACGACACCAGCCCCGAGTGTCAGGAGGAGAACGGCTGGCAGGGCTTCAGCATCACCTCCTACCGGAAGGTCTGGACCTCCGACGGCACCTTGGTGAAGGACGAGTCGTATCCGTGGACCTACAAGCCCAATCCGACAGTCATCTGCGGCCCGGACCCCGCTGCGGGAGATCCCGCGCGACCCGGCGGCGGTAGTGGTAACGGTGATGCTCGCTGAATCCGAGGCGACGATAGGCCTCGACCGCGACCGTATTGGGCTCGGCCACCTGGACGTAAACATCGGTCGCACCTGCTTGCTGTCCCCACTGCGCAAGGACAGCCAGGACATTGCGGCCCAGCCCGCGACGGCGCGCGCCGGGAGCAACTTCGACCGCCGTCAGGCCCAGCCAGCGCCGGCCGTCCGGCGCATCGCTCACCGCCCCGCGCGCGATAGCGACCCGGCTGCCGTTGTGATCCACCGAACCGAAGCCCACCGGGTCCGCGTTCACCAGGACCTGAAGGGCGCCTGGCGGCAGTAGCTGCCCTCGGTAGTGGTAAGCGGCGAGCCAGGCGGCGTCGGGCCGTGAGGTCACGACCACCGCGGGCCAGTTGGTCGATTGTGACGCTGCCACGGCCTGCACTGGAGCGACCATGACCAGAACGTCCTCGGTCGAACTCGGGCCAACTGGCCTCGTCCAGGAAGTCGTCAAGCTCGGGGCCTAGGGGTCCCGGAATCTGGAACGCAGGAACCAGGTCGCGGGAGTCGTACCACCGCTCGACCTGCCCGACCGCCTTGGCCAGAGCCATGCCTGGCGACGAGAGCGGAAGGCACGAGTTGGCCCGTCCGGTGAATCCACCGGCCGCACGCAGCAGCCACCCGCCGATTCGCGCTGTGTCCAGAGCCTGCCACCCCCGTGCTGCGGCGGCCTCGAGAGCGCGCACATCGCGCCGAACAACTGGACGCGGTGGCACGACTTTTGCGGCCACCATGTCGGCCATGGGTACTGGCACGATCACACCATCGGAGCGACGGACGGACAGGGCGCCCTCGTGCCATTCCTGGAGGTGACCGAGCACGTCCGTGGCCAGATCGCTGTCCGGCAGGCGATACCGGACGACCACTCGTCGGCCGATGTCCGCCGGCGTGATCCGATCCACGCGGCCAATACGCATGGTCTCGTCACTCCGTTCGGTGGTATCCCGGCACTGCGCGGCGCTGGGTTCGCGGGCCACTGCGACTACGCTGGTTGCACATGTCGGACCAGGCATCGCCAATCGGACGGTCGCACTCGGACCCTCGCGTAAATCGCTCGGGTTCCTCGTTGCTCCATACTAGGAAACAGGTGCCAGATTCCCCGCCCGGCATCGACAGGAGGACATTCTCGTGACCTACACCATCGCGCAGCCGTGCGTTGATCTGAAGGATCTCGCCTGCGTCGAGGAATGTCCGGTCGACTGCATCTACGAGGGCGAGCGGATGCTCTACATCCACCCCGACGAGTGCGTTGACTGCGGAGCCTGTGAGCCGGTGTGCCCCGTCGAGGCGATCTTCTACGAAGACGACGTGCCCGAGCAGTGGAAGGAATACACCCAGGCCAACGCCGAGTTCTTCGACGACCTCGGCTCCCCGGGTGGCGCCTCGAAGCTGGGACTCATCGACAAGGACCACCCACTGATCGCGGCGCTACCGCCGCAGGAGACCGGCGAGCACTGACCGCGCCCGCAGGTGCTGAAGCTCCCGGCCTTTCCCTGGGACTCGTTGGCTCCGTACGGCGAGCGGGCCGCGGGACATCCGGACGGGCTGGTCGACCTCTCCGTCGGCACGCCCGTCGATCCGACGCCCGAGGTCGTCCGTGCGGCGTTGAACCAAGCCGGCGAACGCACCGGGCTACCCGCAGACATACGGCACGCAGGGTTCTGCGGGACGCGGTCGCCGCCTACTTTCGGCGGCGGTGGGGAATCGACACCGTCGACCCAGCCGGCGTACTGCCGACGATCGGATCGAAGGAACTGGTCGCCTGGCTGCCGACGCTGCTCGGGCTCGGGCCAGGGCGACGCGGTCGTCTATCCCGACGTTGGCGTACCCGACCTACGACGTCGGCGCCCGGTTGGCCGGGAGCCGAGTCCAGTTGCCGCGGACTCGTTGACAGCGCTCGGACCTCGTCGGGTCGGGCTGGTGTGGCTGAACTCGCCGGCCAGCCCGCACGGCCGGGTGTTGCCGGCCGACGCATCTCGCGAAGGTCGTGGCCTGGGCCCGCGAACGCGGCGCGGTCGTCGCCGTCGGACGAGTGCTATCTGGAGTTCGGCTGGGACACCCGGCCGGTCTCGGTGCTCGACCCGGAGGTCAACGACGGTTCACTCGACGGTCTCGCTGTCGGTCCACTCGCTGTCGAAAAGCGCTCGAACATGGCCGGCTATCGGGCGGGGTTCGTCGCCGGCGACGTCGCGTTGGTCCGACGTCTGCTCGAGGTGCGCAAGCATGCGGGAATGATGGTGCCCGCGCCGGTGCAGACGGCGATGATCGCCGCCCTCGATGACGACGGGCACGTCGACGACCAACGCCAGCGGTATCTGGCCCGACGAAATACGCTGCGACCGGCGCTCGGTGTCAGCGGGTTTCCGGATCGACCACTCCGAAGGCGGCCTGTATCTCTGGGCGACCCGCGACGAGCCGTGCTGGGACACGGTGTCGTGGTTCGCCGCCCTCGGCATCCTGGTCGCGCCGGGCGACTTCTACGGCCCGGCCGGCGCCCGCCACGTCCGGATCGCGCTTGACGGCCACCGACGAGCACGTGGCAGCCGCGGCCGCCCGTCTCGTCGGCGTGTCCCGCTCCCGTTGATCATGGCTGGCCATTCTCAGCCGCCGCGGGCGACGTCGACGTGGATGTGGTCGAGGTGCTGCAGCGTCGGGTCGGTCGTGTCGCCGGACGGATGTGTGTAAGCGCGCCAGCCCTCGGCAGACCGGCGAGCGGTCCAGATCTGGCCGTCGTAGATCACGGTCGCCACGCCGAGCCGATCTGCATTGGCCGCCAGCCAGTGCGCCACCACCCATCCCTGGCGCTTGACCTCCGGATCCTCGTACGAACGGAAGAAGACGTCCAGCGCCCGCCCGTCGTAGTGAGCGGAGCCGTCGATATGGCCCGAGTCGACACCGCCGGCCTGATAGCCGCCGATCTCGAGCCCGTCGAAGGTCCCGGCGAGCTCGTCGCGGACCGTCTGGGCCCGGATGGTCAGCCCGTCTGGGCCAAGAGCCTGTGCCTCGACGTCGGCCGGCCGAACCGAACAGCTCAGTGTGGCCGCGGAGTGACCTGACAGCGCCGAGGCGAGCACTCGCGCCCTGCCTTCGTGCTCTGCGTACGCGTCGGGGAAGGCGCTGCGCTGGACCTGCTGCGCGGCGGCGCCGACATCCATGTTGGGGTAGTCGTCGATTTGCACGAGTGCGTCGTAGAACCGATCACTGGCATATTCCGGGTCCATGATCTGCTCGGCGGTTCCCCACCCCTGGGACGGACGCTGCTGGAACAGCCCCAGTGAGTCCCGGTCGCCATAGTCGAGGTTGTACAGTTCCGACTCCTGATACGCCGCCGCCAGCGCGATCGTGACCGCCCGTGCAGGCAGCGCTCGCCGCTCTGCGACGGCGGCGATCGTCGCGGCATTGACGGTCTGCTCGGGAGTGAGCCGAGCCGTCTGGCCGTCCACAGTGGCAGAGCATGTCTCCCTGAGCACGACCGGACCGATGCCGCCGTCGAGCCACCACACCAGCACGGCCGTTCCACCGGCGCCGAGCAGCGCGAGAAGGAGTACGGCCACCAGCGCACGGGTCCACCTGGTCATCGTCGTGGTGGCAACGTCCCGCGTGGTGACGGGCGTTCCCGACAGCCGAGTCGGCATGGTCAGGTCGCGTGCAATGTGACGTTGAGTCCGCCCCAGTCTCCGGCCCGGGCCCGCACCTCGACGGCTCCCGTGACGCTGTTGCGCCAGAACAGCAGGCCGTCCTGGCCGGACAGCTCACGGGCTTTGACGATCCGACCGTCTGGCAGGCTCACCTTCGTGCCCGCTGTGACGTAGCACCCGGCCTCGACGACGCAGCCGTCGCCCAGCGAGATCCCTATTCCGGCGTTGGCGCCCAGCAGGCAGTTCCGGCCGATCGAGACAACCTCCGTCCCTCCTCCGGAGAGTGTGCCCATGATCGACGAGCCGCCGCCGATGTCGGATCCATCGCCGACGACGACACCGGCCGAGATTCTCCCCTCGACCATCGAGGCGCCGAGGGTGCCCGCGTTGAAGTTGACGAATCCCTCGTGCATGACGACCGTGCCGGAGGAGAGGTGAGCGCCGAGCCGCACCCGGTCCGCGTCGGCGATCCGGACTCCGGACGGCACGACGTAGTCCGTCATCCGGGGGAACTTGTCGACACCGAACACCTCGACGCGGCCGCGACGCCGCAGTCGGGCTCGGATCTGCTCGAAACCGTCGACCGGACACGGCCCCCAATTCGTCCAGACGACCGTGGCCAGCACCCCGAACACACCGGTGAGGTCGAGTCCATGCGGGCGGACCAGCCGGTGCGAGAGCAGGTGCAGACGCAGATACGCGTCTGCCGCATCAGCTGGCGGTGAGCCGAGTTCGATGACGGTGCGCGTCACGTGCTGGCGGACGCCGCGGTCGTCGTCGTCGCCCTCGAGCTTGGCCAGCTCGTCGCTGGCAGCGTCGGACTGTGGCGAACCCAGCGCCGGCGCGGGGTACCAGGTGTCGAGGATCGTGCCGTGAGTGTCAGTGGTGGCGAGGCCGAACCCCCAGGCCGAGCTGACTGGGCTCTCAGACACGTGTTGGAGCCTAGCTGCACCCGGTCACGGCATAGGCTCCTGCTCCATGGCACTCGCTACCTGGCGGGCGTTGTGTATGGACGCCCACAACGCCACCCGGCTCGCCGGCTTCTGGGCGTCGGTGCTCGGCCTGAGCCCAGCCGACGAAAGCGACGGAAGCCTTCGGCTCGACGGTGACGAGCAGTACCAGCAGGTATGGGTCGATCCGGTACCGGAGCCCAAGTCGGTCAAGCATCGCGTTCACCTTGACGTGGAGGTCGGCGACCTGGACGGAATTCGTGAACTGGGTGCCACCATCCTCCGGCCGCCCGGCGACGACCGCACCTGGTGGGTCATGACCGATGTCGAGGGCGGTGAGTTCTGCGCCTTCGTCCGGGCTGACCGCCGATCGCTGCCCGGCCGGCTCTACGAGGTCGTCGTCGACTGTGCCGATCCAAACGCCATGTCGGCCTGGTGGGCCGAAGTGATGGGCCTGCAGCGGGAGAACAACGCTCTTTCCGGGACGCTCCCGTTCGACTACCTGTGCTTTGCCGCCGTGCCGGAGCCGAAGTCGGCCAAGAACAGGATCCACTGGGATGTCGTAGCACCCGACGTGTCCGCGCTAGTAGCCGCCGGCGCCCGGATCCTCCGCAAGCCGGACGACGACATCTCCTGGCATGTGCTGGCCGACCCCGAAGGCAACGAGTTCTGCGTGTTCAGCCAGGAGTGAGGTCGCCGCGGTTCAGTAGGGTCGACGGTCGTGGTGGAACGACTCGATCTCGACGTGTCCGGACCAGCCGTGGCGGCGCAGATCTGCGACATCCCATCGGTCAGCGGCGACGAGAGGGCACTCGCCGACGCGGTCGAGGCGGCGCTTCGTCCGCTCCAGCACCTGCTCGTCCGCCGCAATGGCGACACGATCGTCGCCAGCACCGAGCTCGGACGCACTGAGCGGGTGGTCGTCGCCGGACACCTCGACACCGTTCCCATCGCGCGGAACTTGCCGACCCGCCGAGACGGCGATCTGCTGTGGGGACGGGGAACCGTCGACATGAAAGGCGGCGTCGCTGTCGCGCTCCGCCTCGCCGCCCATGTCGACCGGCCGATCCGCGACGTGAGCTATGTGTTCTACGACCATGAGGAGGTCGAGGCCGCCCGCAGCGGTCTGGCCAGAGTCGGCCGCGAGAACCCGGACTGGCTGGCTGCCGATTTCGCGGTGCTGATGGAGCCGACGGCAGCGCAGGTCGAGGCAGGGTGCAACGGCACGATGCGCGCCGAGATCACGGTCCGCGGCCGCGCGGCGCACAGCGCGCGGCCCTGGATGGGCAGCAACGCCGTGCACGCGGCGGGAGGAATTCTCGATCGGCTGCGCTCGTACCAGCCTGCCGAGATCGATGTCGATGGATTGGTCTACCGGGAGTCGTTGAATGCTGTCGACATCCGCGGCGGCATCGCCGGGAACGTCATCCCGGACACCTGCGTCGTCACGGTCAACTACCGGTTTGCGCCGAGTCGCGACGAAGAGGAGGCCGAGAAGCATGTGCGGGAGCTCTTCGCCGGGTACGAGGTGATCGTCATCGACAGCGCACCGGGGGCAACGCCTGGCCTGATGCATCCGGCGGCGGCGGCGTTCGTCGCCGCGGTCGAAGCCGAGCCGCGGCCCAAGTACGGCTGGACCGACGTGTCGCGCTTCACCGCGCTGGGCGTCCCCGCCGTCAACTACGGCCCAGGCGACCCGAACCTCGCTCACGCCGACGACGAACGGGTCGACGTCGCCGAGATCGAAAAATGCGAGCGGTGCATGCGGGGATGGCTCACTGGAGCACACGACTCGAGTCGTGGCTAGCCTGACGCCGTGAGTCCTCGCAGTTCGGAACGACCGAGCGAGCGACACCGTGGTCCGGTGACCTTGCGCCGCTCGCAGGTCGAGGTGAGCACCACCGACCAGCGTCTGCTCGAGGGTCGCGGTGGTGCCGACTGGGTGCACACCGATCCGTGGCGGGTCATGCGCATCCAGTCCGAGTTCATCGAAGGCTTCGGCTCGCTGGCGGAGCTGGGCGCCGCGATCAGCGTGTTCGGCTCTGCCCGGACCCAGCCCGACGACCCCCTGTACCAAACAGCAGCGCGGCTTGCCCGGGCCCTGGTGGGCGCTGGATACGGCGTGATCACCGGCGGCGGCCCCGGAATCATGGAGGCTGCCAACAAGGGTGCGTCCGAAGCCGGCGGTGTCTCCGTCGGGCTCGGCATCGAGCTGCCGTTCGAGCAGGGCCTGAACACGTACGTCGACCTGGGGATCAACTTCCGCTATTTCTTCGTCCGTAAGACGATGTTCGTGAAGTACGCGCAGGGATTTGTCGTCTTTCCGGGCGGGTTCGGCACTCTGGACGAGCTGTTCGAGGCGCTCACCCTGGTACAGACCGGCAAGGTCACCCGGTTCCCGATCGTGTTGATGGGCTCGGAGTACTGGCGTGGTCTACTGGCCTGGCTGCAGGACACCGTCGCCGCCGAGAAGAAGATTGCCGCCGTCGATCTCGACCTCCTCACGGTCACCGACGACGTCGACTCGGCGGTCGAGGTGATCGTGCGCGTGAACCGAGCCGGCTGAACGAAGGCAGGCTGAACAGGGCCTAAGCCAAGCCCCGGCGCGGCAACCGAGGCAGGCCAGTGCCCCTGATCGCGGCGACCACGTCCAGGGCCTGCCGAGTCGCCGCTATGTCATGCGCTCGGAACACGCGTGCTCCCAACCAGGCAGCTACCGCCGTGGCCGCCAGAGTTCCCGATAGCCGCTCCTCGACCGGGATGTTCAAGGTTTCGCCGACGAAGTCCTTACGCGACATGCTGACCAGCACTGGCCAGCCGGTTACGGCGAGCTCGCCGATGCTGCGGGTCAGCTGCAGCGAGTGCCAGGTGTTCTTGCCGAAGTCGTGCGTCGGGTCGAGCAGGATGCGCTCGGGTCGCACCCCGACCGCGACCGCCCGCTCTGCGAGCGCCGTTGTCTTGGTAACGACGTCGGCGACCACGTTGTCGTACGCCACCCGATGCGGATCGGTACGGGGCGCCTGATCGCCCACATGGCTGCACACCAATCCAGCCCCCCGCCGTGCCGCGACGACCGCCACATTGGGGTCGCCACCTGCCCATGTGTCGTTGACGAGGTCTGCGCCCGCTGCGCATACGGCGTCCGCCACGTCGGCGCGGTAGGTGTCGACGCTGATCACCAGGCCGGGGTGCCGTCGCCGGGTGGCCTCGACGAGCGGAACTGTCCGGTCGATCTCCTCACCGATGCTCACCGGCTGACCGTGGCCGGCCTTGACCCCGCCGACGTCGACGATGTCCGCTCCCTCGGATACGACCTGGTCGATCCGGTCGAGCGCAGCGGAAAGCGCGAACGTCGCGCCCTGGTCGTAGAAGGAGTCGGGGGTCCGATTGACGATTGCCATGACGATGAGGTCATCGGGCCCGAAGTCACGCTCGCCGAGACTAAGCCTCACGCATCCCTCCGCTGCCGGTAGCGAGCACAGCGTGACACGATCGGAGCGCCGATCCGGAAGGAGTGACGGTGCTGGTCGTCTTCGTTGTCGTCGCGATCGTCGTCGTGTTCGCGGTGGCTGCGGTCGCGGTGGGTCGCGGTGGCGGTCTGGACCCGGCCGAGCCGGACCTCGTTCGACCGTCGCTGCCGGATGGAGCGATGTCTGCCGCGGACCTGGACTCCGTCCACTTCGCCGTCGGCTTCCGGGGTTACCGGATGGATCAGGTGGACCACGTCCTCGATCGCCTCGGCCGGGAGCTCGCCGATCGTGATGCACGCATCGTCGAACTGGAACGTCGGCTCGCGGTCGGCGGGAAAGACGATGGCTCCACGCAGTGACTGCGTACGTTCGCGTGGCCCGAATCATCGCTGTACCCGCCGAGCGGGCGTGGCAAGTCCTGACTGATTGGGAGCAGCAGGGCCGATGGATGCCGGCGACCCGGGTTCGGTCGACCAATGGCGATCAGGTAGGCGGCCGCATCGAGGCGTGGACTGGGCTCGGGCCGGTTGGGTTCCTCGACACCATGACGATCACGGCCTGGGAACCGCCCCGGCGGTGCGAAGTGCTCCACACCGGCCGGGTCGTGCGCGGCCCCGGCGTGTTCGCGGTCGAGCCGCTTGCCGGCAACCGCTGCCGGGTCGTGTGGGAAGAGCACCTGGAGCTGCCGTTCGGCACGCTCGGCCGGTTGGGGTGGCCGCTGGTCCGCCCGGTGGTCCGCGCCGGGCTCTCCTTTGCCCTCCACCGCCTAGCCAGGGCGGTCACTCCGAGAACGGCGGCTGGCCCCGGGCGAAGCAGCCGGCGAGGTGGTCGTCGACCAGCCCGGCGGCCTGCATGGTCGCGTAGGCGGTTGTCGGGCCGACGAAGACGAAGCCGCGCCGCTTGAGGTCCTTGGCCAGTGCGATCGACTCGGTCGTGCTGGCGGGGACGTCGGCGAGGCTCGTCGGCGCAGGCACGCGGTTCCGGCCGATGAGACCAGACCAGCCGGTCGAGTGCTCCGTCGCCGTCCCGCTCCCGCAGGGTGACGACGGCGCGGGCATTCGTCACCGCGGCGGTGATCTTTGCCCGATTCCGCACGATGTCGGTATCGGCCAACAGCCGCTCGACATCGACCTCGGCGAAACCCGCCACGACATCGGGGTCGAAGCCGGCGAACGCACGGCGGAAGCCCTCCCGTTTGCGCAGGATCGTCAGCCAGGCCAGGCCGGACTGGAACGCCTCCAGCGTCAGTCGCTCGTAGAGGCCGGCATCGTCGTGAACCGGGCGGCCCCACTCGTCGTCGTGATACACGAGGTACTCGACCGATCCCAGTGCCCACGGGCAGCGCAGGCGCCCGTCCGGGCCAGGCAGGACGCTCACCTGCCCTCGAACGTCGGGGTTTCCTTGGCCAGAAACGCAGCAACCGCGGCTCGGTGGTCCTCGGTCGCACCGGTCCGCTGCATCAGCGTGCCCTCATTGGCGACCGACTCGGCCAACCCGTGCGTCGCGGAGTATTCGAGGGCTTGGCGAATCGCCGCATAGGCCTGGGTGGGCCCAGCCGCGAACTGCCGGGCCAGTTCGGTCGCGCGCTCGAGTACGGCACCGGTCGGGACAACCTCGGTCGCCAGGCCCATTTCCCGCGCTTCGGCTGCGGGGACCGTCCGGGGGAGGAGCAGCAGCTCCCGGGCCCGCGCCCAGCCCACCAGCCGCGGGAGCGACCACGACGACCCGGAGTCGCAGGACAGCCCGATGGCGGCAAATGCCAGGTTGAATCCGGCGGTGTCGGCGACGACCCGCACATCGCAGGCAAATGCGAACGCCGCGCCCGCGCCCGCGGCGATGCCGTTGACCGCCGCGACGACTGGCTTCGGCATGGTCGCGAGGGTGGTGGCGATCGGGTTGTAGTGCTCGCGGACGGTCGTCCCGAGATCGGCTGTGCCGTCGGCCAGCGCGTCCGCGTGTTCCCTGAGATCCTGCCCGACGCAGAACGCCCGGCCGGAGCCGGTGAGCACGACGGCCCGCACAGCGGCGTCGCCCGCAGCGCTCCGCACATGGTCGCGCAGTGCGACCTTGGTGGCGGTGTCGAGGCTGTTCATCGCGTCGGGCCGGTCGAGGGTGATGGTGGCGACCGCGTCGTCGACGAGGTACCTGACCGGAGAGTTCACGTGTTGGCTCCGTTCCCGCGCGCCGTTATGGACAAGCAATGATCGACGAAGCGCGCGCTCGCCGGCAGCAGCCGGGCGGCTTCGGCGTCGAAGAAGGCGGCGGCTTCATCACCTGGCCAGTTTCCGGGCAGTAGTGCCCGAGGGAGGCCGGGGTCGGTGAACAGGAACTTGCGCCACTCGTGGACCAACTGACTGCGGACCGCGAAGGAATTCTGGTCCGACGGCCGGGCCGGGAGCGCGCCGACGAGGACACGAGCATCGGCGAGCCATCGCTGGTACGCACGGCCGACGGCATCGAGGTCCCACGCCCGCCGGACCAGGTCGGCATCGTCGGTCTCGTGAGCAGCGGCGAACCGTTCGGCGCGCACGCCCTCGGCGTCGAGGAGGGCATCCAGCTCGGGGGAGGGCCGAGCTGCGACCCAGGTGCCGTCCCCGATGGGCGCGTACCCGAGAAACGCCATGCCGCTCTTCAGGCGCTCCCGCCCGGCCCGGTCGCGCGGCCGGCTCGGGACGACCAGATGCCACCGCGCATCCCAGCCATCGGCAGTACGGGTGCGATAGATGCGCGTGGCAGCCTCCTCGAGACGACTCTCGGCTCGGGCGGTCAGGGCATATCCCGAGGCACCTTCGATCCGGGTCGCCCGTAGCCACCCCTGCTTGACCATGCGCGACACCGCTGTGCGAACCGCTGGTGCCGCGATGTCAAGGGGCGCAAGCATTGCGACCAGCGACGCGACCCGGGCCCGGCCACCCCGCGACCGGAGGTGGTCGCCGTAGAGGTCGAACAGTGCAGACCGGGCGTTCACGACCACCCATCCTGCCTCGCGGCGTGAGATGGATCTCGGTGGGCCCGTCCCGTTGGCACCGGCGATACGGGATACTGGGATCACCGTGAGGCACGCGGGATCGTTCCCTGGCGATCCAGGGCCCGGTGCGCGCTGGAGAGGAAAGGGGTGCGCGGATGGCGGCGATGAAGCCGCGTACTGGCGACGGGCCGCTCGAGGTCACCAAGGAGGGTCGCGGCATCGTGATGCGGATGCCCCTCGAAGGTGGGGGCCGCCTGGTCGTCGAGATGTCTGCCGATGAAGCGAACGCCCTCGGAGATGCGTTGAAAGGCGCCGCCGGCTGAAACCGGTTGATCTGAGGTAGTTCGGCCCCACCCGGGTACATCCGACCGGTTGGGGCCGAACTGTGCTTTGCTCCGGGCCGACGGCGTAACCACCGTCGAGGTCAGTGCCCGACGAACACCTTCAGTGCAACCAGGACGAGCCCCAGCGCGAGGTTGACGAGAACCGACGCGACGATCACCTTCCTTGATGCCCCTGCCTCATTCGTCGCGATCACGACCCATACGAGCTGCCCAACGAGTGCGACGATGAACGCGCACCAGGCCGCCGCATACGGACCTGCTACCGCGGAGGCAACAAGTGCGGCCGCAGCTGGTGGTATCGCCGCAAGGAGAATCGGACTCTCCTCGCGCATGGTCTCTCCCAAGGTGTCGCGGGTCACCCTGCGATCCGCCACGTACCGCTTCACGCTGCGGGAGTAGACGTGGACAAGCCAGAACACCGTGCCCGTAGCAAGCAAGATCACGGCCAGCTCTCCGGCTGGGACGTTCTCTTTCAGCGGGGCCTGCCCGATGATGACCGAGGCAGCAAGCAGCGATCCGTAGACCGCGCCGGAGGCGTCCAGCCGCTCGTGCCACCTGCTGCCGGTCTCGGTGGTCACGAGGCGGGCTCTTCCGGCCGGTCCATCCACCATTCGGTGAACTCCGCGGCGCGGCCATCATCGCCGAACCTGATCAGCCACAGGTTGGAGTAGAGGTCGCCGTCGGTGTAGTCGACCTGGCCAGTCACGATCGCTGTGTCGTCGTGCACGAGCAGCGGCTCGAGTCGGGCGGTCCAAGTGCCCGGCTCATCCTTTCGTTCGATCCAATCGGCGACGATGGCGTCGACACCGATCTTTGGCGTTGCGTACGGGCGTTGGCGGTACGACGCATCGGGCGTGAACAGTGCCTCGATCGCCGTCGGGTCGTTGTTCGTCCAGGCGGCCAGGTAGCCGTCGACCCACCGCTGCACGTGGCCAATATCGATGCTGTTGCGCACCCGGTGCTCCCTCCATGTGTTCGGCAAACCTGGTCTACCACGCCCTATGCCCATCGGACCGGTCGCGGGTCACACTGGAGATATGTCAGGCGCGACGACCCGGCGGCCCGTGCTGCGGGTGCGGGATGGTCACAGCAGCGAGCGCCCCGACACGCTGGCTGTCGAGGAACCGCTGCAGATCCGGCTGGGGTCATCGGTACTCACCACGACCATGCGCACTCCCGGCAATGACTTCGATCTCGTCGCCGGCTGGCTGGTGGCCGAGGGGGCAGTCGCGGCGGTCGGTGACATCGTCACGTTGCGGGCCTGTAGCGACGAGCTCAACACCGTGGAGGCGACGCTTGCTGAACATGCTGTGCCACCGCGGCCTCGCGCCTTTGCGACGACGAGCGCTTGCGGTGTCTGCGGGTCGGACAGCGTTGTCGAGATCCGATCCGGATTGCGGTGGCCTCCCCGTGCCGATCAGGTCAGCGTCGATCGTGGCGTCGTCAGCGCGCTGCCGGGCCGACTGCGGTCCGCCCAGCGCGCCTTCGACCAGACCGGTGGACTACATGCGGCGGGCTTGTTCACCGCTGCGGGAGAGCAGGTTCTCGTCCGCGAGGACATCGGCCGGCACAATGCCGTGGACAAAGTCGTCGGCGCTGCGTTTCGAGACGGCCTGCTCCCGCTGTCGGGGCACATCCTGCAGGTCTCGGGTCGGGCTTCGTTCGAGCTCGTGCAGAAGACCGCGATGGCCGGCATCCCGGTGCTCTCAGCGATCTCGGCACCGTCCAGCCTCGCCGTCGACTTGGCGGCGGAATGCGGCATCACTCTGCTCGGCTTCGTCCGCGCCGGCGCGATGAACGTCTACTCGCGGGCGGACAGGGTCGTCGGCAGCACGGATCTATAGACCTCGACGGTCCGGGCCGCGACCCCGTCCCAGCCGAACTCAGCAACAGCGCGGCGTCGGCCCGCGCGGCCCATGGAAGCCGCCAAGGCCGCATCGCCGGCGACCGTGTCGAGCGCTTCGGCAAGACCGGTTTCGAACTCGTCTGGCCGGTTCGGGTCGTACGGCACCAGCACGCCCGTCACACCGTCCTCGACGACCTCCGGAATCCCGCCGACGGCGCTCGCGACGACCGCGGTCGAACATGCCATCGCTTCGAGGTTCACGATGCCCAGCGGCTCGTAGACCGACGGACAGCAGAACACGCTCGAGTGCGTGAGAACCTGGCGGACGTCCTCGCGCGGCAGCATCTCGCTGACCAGGATGACGCCGGTGCGTTCGGCCCGTAGCCGTTCGACCAGCTCGTCGGTTTCGCGAGTGAGCTCCGGTGTGTCCGCTGCACCGGCCAGAAGTATCAGCTGGATGTCCGGGTCCAGCTTCAGCGCGGAACGCAGCAGGTGGGGGACGCCCTTCTGCCGGGTGATCCGTCCAACGAAGGCCACCGACGGGCGCGACCGGTCGACGCCCAGCCGGTCGAGGACATCGGTCTCCTCGACCGGGTGATAGAAGTCGGTGTCGATGCCGTTGTGCACGACATGGACCCGGCCCGGGTCGATTGCCGGGTAGCACTGCAGGATGTCGCGGCGCATGCCTTGGCTGACAGCGACGACCGCCGCCGCTGCTTCGTAGGCCGTCTTCTCCACCCACGACGACACCAGGTATCCGCCGGCGAGCTGCTCGGCCTTCCATGGCCGTAGCGGCTCGAGCGAATGAGCGGTGACGACGTGCGGCGCGCCGTACAGCAGCGACGCCAGGTGCCCGGCGAAGTTGGTGTACCAGGTGTGGGAATGCACAACGTCGGCCTGGCCCAAGGCGGCCACCATCGCGACGTCTGCGGACAGGATCCGCAGCGCCGCGTTGGCATCGGGCATACGTGGGTCGTTCTCCGGGTAGGTCGCGGCTCCGTCGCGTGGCTCACCGAGAGCGTGCACATCGACGACGACCTGATCGGAGAGTCGCCTCAGCTCGCGAACGAGAAAGTCGACGTGCACGCCGGCGCCTCCGTAGACGAACGGAGGGAACTCCCTGGTCAGCACTGCCAGCCGGATCAACGGGTCTGCCACGCTCGATCACATCCTCCACACTCGTTCACGCCGAGCCCGGGCCTCGTCACGACGATGCCACTGTGGCACGTCGCACCGCCGATGGGGCGGAAGTAGAGATCCAGTACCGCAGCTTGACATCACGCTGATCCTCGAACTCGCCGCCGTTGTTCTCGATCACCTTTCGGGAAGCGACGTTGTCCGCATCGCAGGTGACCAGGACCGGGTCGATGCCCAGCCCGCGGCACCAGGGCAGGGCCTCATGCAGCATCGCCGTGGCATGGCCGCGTCGCCGAGCCGACGGGCGCACGTCGTAGCCGATGTGTCCGCTGTAGTCGAGCAACCAGGGTGTGAGCCGATGCCGAATTGACAGGCGACCGAGAAACTCCGTCCCGTCGACCCACCACAGATGAGTCACGGGTACCCAGCCCGCCGCGCGTGGATGGTCTTCGCGTGCTTGAGCCCTCTGCTCAGCGACGTAGTCGATGAAGGTTCCCGGTTCCCGCAAATCCTCCAGATCGAAGTCGTCTGCCCACCGCGGCTCGTAGCCCGGCTCGGCCACGGCCTCGAGCCAGGAGACGTGGACGTGTGAGGACGGGCTGATCAGTTCGAGCATTGGCCCATCCTGCTCACGGCGACCACAGGTGGCCAGGATCCTTGGTCGAAGTGGGGTTCGATTGCCAGCGCACTGGCTAGTGTTCGCTCATGGCCTCGGAGCCTCGGGTACTGGGCATAGTCCTCGCCGGTGGCGCGGGAAAGCGGCTGATGCCGCTCACCGCAGACCGAGCCAAGCCAGCGGTGCCATACGGCGGCAGTTATCGGCTGATCGACTTCGTCCTGTCGAACCTCGTCAACGGGGGGATCGACCGGATCTGCGTGCTCACCCAGTACAAGTCGCACTCCCTGGACCGGCACATCTCGTTGACCTGGCGGATGAGCACGATCCTCGGGCAGTACGTCACACCGGTCCCCGCCCAGCAGCGCCTCGGCCCGCGCTGGTACCAGGGCAGCGCGGATGCGATCTACCAGTCGCTGAACCTGGTCTACGACGAGACCCCGGATCACGTCGTCGTCTTTGGCGCCGATCACGTGTACCGGATGGATCCGCGGCAGATGCTAGAAGCGCACCTGGCTAACGATGCCGGCGTCACCGTCGCCGGCATCCGAGTGCCGCGTGAGGGCGCGAGCGGCTTCGGCATCATCCAGACCTCGGACGGCCACCGGATCGAGGCGTTCCTGGAGAAGCCTGCCGACCCGCCGGGGGTGCCGGACGACCCGGACAGCAGCTTCGCGTCCATGGGGAACTACGTGTTCTCGACCGAGGTGTTGCTGGAGGCGCTGCGGGCCGACGCCGGCGACGAGGAATCGGTCCATGACATGGGCGCCAGCATCATCCCGTTCCTGGTGGGTCGGCAGCAGGCGTTCGTCTACGACTTCGCGGACAACGACGTGCCGGGCACCACCGACCGGGACCGCGGATACTGGCGCGACGTCGGGACCATCGACACCTACCACGAGTCGCACATGGACCTGGTGTCGATCGATCCGATCTTCAGCCTCTACAACAGGGAGTGGCCGATCCTCACCGGCCACCCACACCTGCCCGGGGCCAAGATCGTCCAGGGTGGCCGGGCGGTCGAGTCCATCGTGACGAGTGGGTGCATCATCGCCGGCGCCGTCGTCGACCACGCGGTGCTCTCACCTGGGGTCGAGGTGCGCGAAGGCGCCGAGGTGTCGCGCGCGGTGCTGATGCATGGCGTCCGGGTCGAGGCCTCGGCCGTCGTCCGCGACGCCATCCTGGACAAGAACGTCGTCGTCCCGAAGGGCGCCGCCGTGGGCGTGGACAAGGATGCCGACCGCGAGCGCGGGTACACCGTCAGCGAGGGCGGTATCACCGTCGTCGGGAAAGGCGTCCGGGTCGAGGCCTGATCTGGCCGCCGCGCGTGACTAGGCGCCGCGCTGCCCGTCGAGCCAGGCATGGCCGACGCTCTCCTCGATGCGCACCGCCTGGAGCAGAGCGTCGTGGACGGCCTGCTCGATCTTGCCGCCGAACAACGGGATCGCGGCCTTGATCTGGGCATCGACGGTTGCTTGACTGCCCGTCCCTGCTGGCGCGAGCCGCATTCCCCCGGTCAACTGGACCGGCAGGCCGCCCATCGTGATCCGGATCGAGCCGGTGCGTGACCCGTCGACAGCCGCGGGCTCCCAGACATCGGTCTGGTCCAGGTCGATGGTGTCGCCGACGAATCGCCGCACGAAATCGGGAACATCCGGCGGCATCACCCGCAGTAGCCGCACCGTGACCCGATCGCCCTCCCGGCTGACCGATCCCTCGTGCCGCAGCGCGCCGGTGGCTTGCGCCTTCCGGGCGAGGAATGCCTCGTCGGTGAGCATGGCGAACACCGTCGAGGGGTCGGCGTCGTAGCGCTGCTCGGTTCGCAGGTCCATGTGCTCCATCCTGGTGGGTGGTGGCGTGCGGGGCGACCGCGGGCCGTGGTCGTCGGCGCCGAGGGGTCGGCCGGATGCTGCGCGGGCGACGATATCGGCTGGGGAAGTGCCGGATGCGGAAGCGGGGTCCGTGAAGCAAGGCCGGGAACGGTTTCTGCGCTGAGGGGCGGGTGGATGCGGAAGCGGGCGTCTAAAGAGGGATCCGTGGCATGCTCTTCGGCCGCGGATCCCGGAGCCCGCGGAGCATCCACCCGCCCTTCAGCGCCCCCAACGCGGCGACCTAGAGTGGCGAGATGACCACGTCGGTGCAGCCACCGTCGGCCCAGTTCGGCGAGGACGGCGCCCGGCTGACCTACGGCACCTACCTGCGCCTGGACGAACTGCTCGACCAGCAGCGGTTGGCGAGCGACGCCCACGACGAGCTGCTGTTCATCACCATCCACCAGGTGTACGAGCTGTGGTTCAAGCAATTGCTGTTCGAGGTCGAGTCAGCCCGGGACGCGATGACGGACGGCCGATTGTGGTGGGCCCGCCACCTGCTTGCCCGGGTGCACGAGATCGAGCGCATCCTGATCGAGCAGATCGGCGTGTTGGAGACGATGACGCCGCAGGACTTCCTGGAGTTCCGGGAGCGGCTGGCCCCGGCGAGCGGCTTCCAATCCGTGCAGTTTCGGGAGCTCGAGTTCCTCTCCGGCGCCAAGGACCCGAGGTTCGTCGAGCGCTTCCGTGGCCTGACCGACGAGGAGCGGACGCGGCTGCAGCGCCGGCTGGCCGAGCCCACCCTGTGGGAGGCGTTCGTATCGGTGCTGGTGAAAGGCGGGCTTCCGGCTGGCAGTGATGACGAGGTGAGGGCGTCGTTGCGGACGGCGGCGCACGATCGGGGAACGTACGGCGACATCTGGGAGCTGGCGGAGGCACTGCTCGTACACGACGAATTGGCCGCCGGCTGGCGGGCGCGGCACGTGACGATGGTCGAGCGCATGATCGGCACGAAGACAGGGACCGGTGGATCCTCTGGCGCGTCGTACCTGAGATCGCGACTGGACATCCGGTATTACCCGGTGCTCTGGGAGCTCCGGTCGTGGCTGTGATCGCCGTACCTTCGAGATGTGCTCGGGTGTCATCGGCACTAAGGTCGGGAATGTCGTCTACAACGATGTAACGGCCAGCTTCCCCGGGGGCAGACATGGGCGACCGGCTTGACGAGGCCAAGTCCGAGCTTCTGGCGAAGGCGGCAGCAGCGGCAGGTCACCGCGGCAACCGCCCAGAGATCGAGGCGTTCCTGCGCCGCTACTACCGGCACGTCTCACCGGAGGACCTGGTCGACCGAGACCCGGTGGACGTGATCGGTGCCGCCATGTCGCAGCGCCAGTTCGCCCAGACTCGACCCCAGGGCCGGTCGTTGGTCCGCGTGTTCACCCCGACCGTCGAAGAGCACGGCTGGTCCTCCGGCCACACCGTCGTCGAAGTGGTCACTGACGACATGCCCTTCCTGGTCGACTCGGTCACGATGTCGCTGACCCGCCGGGACCGCGCGATTCACCTGGTTGTTCACCCGCAGTTCGTCATTCGCCGTGACATCGCCGGCGAGCTACTCGAGGTCTGCGACGTGGGGGAGTCCGACCCCGTCGTCGGCGACATGCCGGACGCTCTCGTCGAGTCCTGGATGCACGTCGAGACCGACCGTGAGACGAACACCGCCGACCAGGAAAGGATCACCGACGAGCTTCGCAACGCGCTCCGAGACGTCCGGGAGGCCGTCGAGGACTGGCGGCGTATGCGTCAGCGCTGCGAGGAGATCGCCGCCGAGCTGGAGAAGAACCAGCTACCGGTTCCCGCCGAAGAGGTGGCCGAGGCGCAGGAGCTGCTGCGGTGGCTGGCCGACGACCATTTCACCTTCCTGGGCTATCGCGAGTACATGCTGGATACCGTCGACGGCGAGGACGTGCTCCGGGCGGTGACCGGATCCGGGTTGGGAATCCTGCGCGCGGACCAGGAGCTTTCCGGCTCGTTCGCCAAGCTTTCGCCTCGGGTCAAGGCCAGGGCCCGGCAAAAGCGTGTCCTGGTGCTGACCAAGGCAAACTCGCGGTCCACGGTGCACCGCAACACCTATCTCGACTACGTCGGGGTCAAGATCTTCGACGAGAGCGGCGAAGTGGTCGGCGAGCGTCGGTTCCTCGGCCTGTTCACCTCGCCGGCCTACACCGAGAGCGTGCTGCGCATCCCGATCCTGCGTACCAAGGCGCAGCAGGTGCTCGAACGGACCGGTTTCGCTGCCAGCGGCCACTCGGGCAAGGACCTCATGCAGGTGCTCGAGACCTATCCCCGCGACGAACTGTTCCAGATCTCAGTCGACGAGCTCTACCCGATCGCGCTGGCCGTCGTTCACCTGCAGGAGCGGCGTCAGCTGCGGCTGTTCGTCCGCGAGGACATCTACGGCCGGTACCTGTCCTGCCTGGTGTACCTGCCGAGGGATCGGTTCAACACGGCCGTGCGCGAGCGGATTCAGCAGATCCTGCTCGGTGCCACCGGTGGCCGGTCGATCGATCACACGGCGCTAGTCAGCGAGGCGGTGCTGGCACGGCTGCACTTCGTTATCAGGATGGCGCCGGACCAGGTGCTGCCCGAGCTCGACATCCCCGCGCTGGAGAAGCAGCTCGCCGCAGCGACTCGGGCGTGGAGCGACGATTTCTCCGACACCTTGGCGGATCGGGTCGGTGAAGAGCAGGCAGCTCGTCTCGTGCGCCGGTACCGGGACGCCTTTCCCGAGGCCTACAAGGAGGACTTCCCGGCTCGCACGGCAGTGGCTGACCTCGCCCGCCTGGAAGAGCTACCCGACGACAACGGCCTGGCCATGAACCTGTACCAGCCGGTCGGCGCCCCTGTGGACGAGCGGCGGTTCAAGATCTACCGAACTGGGACACCGATCTCGCTGACGCAGGTGCTGCCGATCCTGTCCCGGATGGGCGTCGAAGTCATCGACGAGCGGCCGTATGAGGTCATCCGGCACGGCGAATCCGTCGATGCTCCGGCGTGGATCTACGACTTCGGCCTGCGCTACCAGGCTCGTCAGGTGGCCGACGCCAGCGGGCGCAAGGAGCGGTTCCAGGAAGCGTTTGCCGCGGTGTGGCGGGACGAAGCGGAAAGCGACGGGTTCAACGCCCTGGTCTTGCAAGCAGGCCTGTCGTGGCGGGAAGCGTCGGTCCTGCGCGCCTACGCGAAGTACCTGCGCCAAGCGGGATCGACCTTCAGCCAGGACTACCTCGAGGAATGCCTGTCGGCTCATGTCACGATCGCCAAGCTGCTGGTCGACCTGTTCGAGACCCGGTTCGATCCCGATCGTTTCGTCGACGACGCCGAGGGCCGCGAGACTGCGGCGAAGGAGATCGTCGTGCGGCTGGAGCGCGCCCTCGACGATGTCGCCAGCCTGGATCAGGACCGTATCCTTCGTTCCTTCCTCGCCCTCGTGCAGGCGACGCTGCGGACCAACTACTACCGGGTGAGCTCCCCGGACAAGTCCAGCGCGGCGCTAGCCTTCAAACTCAATCCGTCGGCCATCCTGGACCTGCCCGATCCCCGCCCAATGTTCGAGATGTGGGTCTACTCGCCGCGGGTGGAAGGCGTCCACCTGCGGTTCGGAGCCGTCGCGAGAGGCGGGCTGCGGTGGTCCGACCGGCGGGAGGACTTCCGCACCGAGGTACTCGGGCTGGTCAAGGCCCAGGCGGTCAAGAACGCCGTCATCGTGCCGGTCGGCGCCAAGGGCGGCTTCGTCGCCAAGCGCCTGCCGGACCCGGCAGCAAACCGTGAGGCGTGGCTGGCCGAGGGTGTCGAGAGCTACAAGACCTTCATCCGGGCGCTGCTGGACGTGACGGACAACCGGGCCGCCGATCGCAGCATCGTGCCGCCGCCTCGAGTGGTTCGCCATGACCCCGACGACCCGTACCTGGTCGTCGCCGCAGACAAGGGCACCGCGACGTTCTCCGACATCGCCAACGGTGTCGCGATCGACTACGGCTTCTGGCTCGGCGACGCATTCGCCTCCGGTGGGTCCGCCGGCTACGACCACAAGGCGATGGGCATCACCGCCCGCGGCGCCTGGGAGTCGGTGAAGCGGCACTTCCGCGAGATGGGCCGTGACTGCCAGAGCGAGGACTTCACCTGCGTCGGGATCGGCGACATGTCCGGTGACGTCTTCGGCAACGGCATGCTGCTCTCGACCCACATTCGGCTGCTAGCCGCATTCGACCACCGGCACATCTTCCTCGACCCCAACCCCGACGCCGCCATCTCCTACGAGGAGCGGAAACGCATCTTCGAGCTGCCCCGCTCGACCTGGGCCGATTACAACTCAGAACTCATCAGCAAGGGCGGCGGGGTTCATCCGCGAGCGGCTAAGCGCATCGAGATCACCTCACAGGTCAGGCAGCGGTTGGGACTCGACGAGTCCGTCACCGAGATGACGCCGCCGGATCTCCTGCGGGCGATTCTGATGGCGCCGGTGGACCTGCTCTGGAACGGCGGGATCGGCACGTACGTCAAGGCGACCGCCGAGACCCATGCCAACGTCGGGGACAAGGCCAACGACGCGATCCGGATCAACGGTGCCGAGCTGCGGGCCAAGTGTGTGGGCGAGGGCGGCAACCTCGGGTTCACCCAACTCGGTCGGATCGAGTACGCGGTGTCCGGTGCCGACGGTGAGGGCGGTCGGATCAATACCGATGCGATCGACAACTCTGCCGGGGTCGACACGTCTGACCACGAGGTCAACATCAAGATCTTGGCCGACAGCATCGTGCGCGAGGGCGACCTCACCGAGAAGCAGCGCAACGAGTTGCTGGCCGCGATGACCGACGAGGTCGGCCAGTTGGTCCTCGCCAACAACTATGGGCAGAACGTCGCGCTGGCGAGCGGGGTGTTCCAGGCCACCAACCTGGCGCACGTCCACCGCGGGTACATGTCGAAACTCGAAGCCGAAGGCAAGCTCAACCGGGCCTTGGAGTTCCTGCCGACCGACCGGCAGGTCGGCGAACGGATACAGGCTGGCCGCGGATTGACCAGCCCGGAGCTCTCGGTATTGCTCGCGTACACCAAGAACCTGATGTACGAAGAATTGCTCGCCACCCCGTTGCCGGACGATCCGTACCTGCGCAATGCGCTGCACGCATATTTCCCGACCAACTTGCGTGAGCGGTATCCCGAGCGGATCGACGAGCATCCGCTGCGTCGCGAGATCGTCACGACGCTGGTCGTCAACAATCTGGTCAACGAAGCCGGGACGACATTCGCGTATCGCCTGGGCATGGAGACCGGCGGCACGATGGAGGACCTCGCCCGCGCCCACACCGTGGCCGCGGTCGTATACGGGGTCCCGGAGCTCCTGGCCGAGGTCGCCGCTCTCGACAACGTTGTGCCTGCGGACCTGCAGACTCGCATCCGGCTGGAAGGGCGCACCATCACCGAGCGGGCCACCCGCTGGCTGACGGTCAACCGGCGTCCGCCGATCGACATCGCGTGGCAGATCGAGTTCTTCGAAGGACCGCTTTCCCGGCTGCTCGACGAACTGCCGACGACCCTGGTCGGTCGTGAGCTCGATCTGTTCATCGAGCGGCGGGACCGGCTGACCAAGGCCGGTGTCCCCGCAGATCTGGCTACGCGGGTATCCGTGCAGCCGCCTGCGTACGCCGGTCTCGGCATCGTCGAGACGGCCGTGTCGACCGGTACGGACCTGATCGAGGTCGCCCGGGTCCATTTCAAGCTCGGCGAGCACCTGGCGCTCGGGCAGCTGCTGGAGCGGATCGTCGCGCTGCCCCGCAACGACCGCTGGCAGACCATGGCCAGGGCGGCGCTGCGCGACGACCTGCATGCGGTCCAGACGGCGCTGACAGCGCAGATCATCCAGAACACCCAGGACGGCATGGACACCAAGGCCCGGGTGAAGGCATGGGCCGCCCGGGACTCCGTCGTGGTCGCACGCGCACAGGAGACACTGCGCGAGATCGTCGAGAGCGACACCTTCGACCTGGCTCGGCTCTCCGTCGGTCTCCGGGTGGTCCGATCGTTGCTGCGCGCCGAAACGGCGTGACACTCGCCGGCTCCCGTCCATCGGGCCGCTCGTCAGCGCCTCCGCACGTGTTGATCATCGCTGACCGTGCCCTGCTCGGGTTGTGAAGATCGTCGTGAAGGCTCCAGCGCGCCCGTACACGGGGTGGTTCATCACGACGATCTTCACGACCAGGTTGAACGTGAGGATGCGGTGACGTTCCAGCCGAGCCTCGAGCTCAATGCCGCGTTCTACCAGGAGATCATCGAACCGATGGTCCGACCGGTTCCGCACTCCGCGGCGCTGCTGGGCTGGGGCTCCGACGTGCTGGGGTTCGATACCGCACGGTCGACGGACCACGGGTGGGGACCGCGGCTGCAGATCTTCGTCGGCGACGACGCGGTCGAAGATGTCCGGGCAGTGATCGAGGCGGGGCTGCCGGGGATGTTCCATAGCTGGCCCGTTCGGTACAGCCGGGGCGAGGACGACCCTGTCGTGCACCGCGTCGACGTCACGACGCTCCGAGACTGGCTGACCGACCGGCTGGCCATCGACCCACGACCCGGATTGAGCTCGATCGACTGGCTGGTGATCCCGCAACAGGCGCTGCTGGGTGTCGTCAGCGGCCGGATCTATGCGGACCCCGCCGGCGAGTTGGCCGCTGTCCGGGTGACGCTGGCCTGGTACCCGCGGGACGCCTGGCTGTGGCTGCTCGCCTGCGGCTGGCGCCGCCTCGACCAGGAAGAACCGTTCGTCGGGCGAACGGCCGAGGTCGGCGACGAGCTCGGGTCGCGCATCGTCACCGCGCGACAGGTCCGGGAAATCATGCGGCTGGCGTTCTTGTTGGAGAGCACCTACGCGCCGTACTCGAAGTGGCTGGGTACCGCGTTCGCACGTCTGCGGTCCGCGGCGGACCTGGCGCCACTCCTGCATCGTGCACTCGACGCCGCCGCTCACCCGGAGCGGGAGTCGGCCCTGGTGCCGGCGTACGAGCTGCTCGCCGGGCTGCACAACCGACTGGCCCCGACGAGTCAGCTCGACCCCACCACCCGGTTCTTCTACGACCGGCCGTTCCGCGTTCTCGGTGCCGGCCGGTTCGTCGACGCCTGCCTGGAGGCCATCGACGATGCCCGGCTGCGTGAGCTGCCGCTCGTCGGGTCCGTCGACCAGTTCGCCGACTCGACCGATGTGCTGGCTTACCCGACCCGAGCCGCTCGGCTCCGTGCCATCTACGACTCTTAGCTCAGGACGCGCTTCGACCTCGCTACCGAGATGGTCGCCAACGGGCTCCACTGGGGTCGTACCCGAACATCTCGGCCGCGAGGTCAAGGCATGTCCCCTCAGCGGCAGCGCCCGGCCTGTGGATAACTCGACCTCGTCTGGCGCATGATCGTCAGGGGCGGTATAACTCTGCGACATCTCACCAGTCACGAGTGCGCATAACACCTGCCGACGGGACGCCCGAGCATGACCGCGATCGAGATCATCGACGCCGAGGTGCGCGACGTCGTGCGTCGCGAGGGTATCGACCCGGTGGCCGATCCGATCGCCATTCGGACCATCGTCGACAGCGTCATCGCGAGTTATGACGAGCGCAGCCTGAGCCGACCCCTCCCGCCGCTGGGGGATTCACAGTCGGTGGCACGAACCGTGCTCGATGCGGTCGCCGGCTTCGGGCCACTGCAGCCCTACCTCGACGATCCCATCGTAGAGGAAATCTGGATCAACGAACCCAGCAAGGTCTTCGTCGCCCAGCGCGGTCGCAGCGAACTCACCACGACGATCTTCACGGCTGCCGAGATCCGCGACCTGGTCGAGCGCATGCTCAAATCCTCGGGCCGGCGCATTGACCTCTCCTCACCGTTCGTGGACGCGATGCTGCCGGACGGCAGCCGCCTGCACGTCGTCATCCCCGACATCACTGCCGAGCACTGGGCCGTGAACATTCGCAAGTTCATCGTTCGCGCGAACCATCTCGATGAACTGGTCGGCCTCGGCACACTCACCGCGCCGGCCGCGAGTTTTCTGGATGCCTGCGTGGTGGCCGGGCTCAACGTGCTCGTGGCTGGTGGCACCCAAGCGGGCAAGACCACCATGCTCAACTGCCTGACTGCCGCTGTACCTGCCCGGGAACGGGTGATCACCTGCGAGGAGGTCTTCGAGCTCAAAGTCCCGTTGCCCGATGTGGTGCGAATGCAGACCAGGCAACCGAACCTGGAAGGAACAGGGGAGATCAGCCTCCGGCATCTCGTCCGGGAGGCGTTGCGGATGCGCCCGCAACGCATTGTGGTCGGTGAGGTTCGCCAGCAGGAGTGCCTCGACCTGTTGATTGCGCTCAATTCGGGGATCCCTGGGATGTGCACGATCCACGCGAACTCGGCTCGGGAAGCCATCACCAAGATGTGCACGCTGCCACTGCTGGCCGGAGAGAACATCGGCAGCCGATTCGTGGTGCCGACCGTCGCCGGCTGCGTCGACATCATCGTCCACCTCGCGACCGAACCCGACGGTTCTCGCCGAGTACGCGAGATCGTCGCCGTGCCCGGTCGGGTGGAGGGCGATGTCGTCGAGCTCGAGCCGATCTTCGCCCGGCGCGGCGGGCAACTGATGCGCATCGACGGCTATCCGCCACACGTCGAGCGGTTCGAACGGGTCGGCCTCGACGTGGCGAAGGTCCTCGGCGAGTCGCCGGGGGTTGGCGAGCGGGAAGGCGCCGCCTGATGGGTGCGCTGCTGGGATTGATGCTCGGCGTGGGACTACTGCTTGTCTGGCGGTCGGCTCTCGGGCCACGGAAGCCGCGCATCATCCGACGAGGACCGAGGGTCCGGCAACGGATCGCCGACATGATCGCGGAGGCCGGCATCGAGGTCGTCACGCCGCGGCAGATCTTGGCGTCGTGCGCCGGTGCCGGCGTTTTCGTCACGCTGGTGTTCCTTGTGTTCTCCCGGACCTGGCCGGTAGCGCTGGCGTTCGGCGCATTCGCGACCTACGCGCCCATCGCGCTGTTGCGCTTCCGGGTCCGCCAACGACGCAACGAGTTGCGCGACCTGTGGCCTGATGCGGTAGACAATCTCGCATCGGCTGTTCGGGCCGGGCTGTCCCTTCCAGAGGCACTGACCCAGCTCGGCGTGCGCGGCCCGGCCGGCTTGCGCGTGCCGTTCCTTCGTTTCGCCGAGGACTACCGGGCGTCCGGTCGGTTCAACGAGTGTCTTGACCGGCTCAAGGACCGGCTCGCCGATCCGACTGGAGACCGGATCTGCGAGTCGCTGCGAATCGCCCGTGAAGTCGGCGGCACAGATCTCGGCCGCTTACTGCGGACGCTTTCGTCGTTCCTTCGCGACGATGCTCGAACGCGGGCTGAGTTGGAAACCAGACAGAGCTGGGTCGTCAATGCCGCCAGGCTCGCCGTTGCCGCTCCGTGGCTGCTGCTCGGGCTGCTCAGCCTGCGGACGGAGTCGGTCCGCGCATACAACGCTCCCGGCGGTTGGGTGGTGCTGGCCATCGGCGCAACGACTTGCCTGGTCGCCTATCGGCTGATGCTTCGCCTCGGCAGACTGCCCGAGGATGCTCGGGTGCTGCGATGACACCAGGCGCTGTCTCAGGCGCATTCCTCGGCCTGGTCGTCGGCAGCGGGCTGGTCTTGACCTGGTCGCGATTGCCGCTGCGCCGGCGGCCGACTCTGGACGCTCGGCTGGCGCCCTATGTCGGTGAGCTCTCCGCGGAGACGGCGCGCCGGCGGTACCTCCAGGACGCTCGCACGGTGACGCCGTTTCCCACTTTCGAGCGGCTGCTCCGACCGCATCTCGCCGATGGCGCGGACCTGCTCGAGCGGATCCTCGGTGGCGGTACGTCAATTCGTCGTCGCCTCGACCAGTCCGGTAGTGCCTTGTCCTTACCCGAGTTCCGGATCGAGCAGTTGATCTGGGCCAGCGCAGGTTTTACGGCGGCAGTCGGCGTGAGCGTGCTTCTTCTCGGCGGTGGAGGTTCCCCGATCCTGCTGTTGGTGTTCTGTGCAGCCTGTGGGGTCGGGGGCCTGGTCGCCCGCGATCACCGGCTCACCAGGGCGGTCCGCGACCGAGAGCAGCGGATGCTCGCGGAGTTCCCGACGATCGCCGACCTGCTGGCGTTGTCAGTCGCTGCCGGAGAGGGACCCGTGGGTGCTCTCGAACGGGTAGCCCGAGTGAGCAGCGGAGAGCTCGCTCGCGAGATGCGCCGAGCGCTCGCCGACGCCCGAACCGGCGCCGGATTCGTCCAGGCACTCGACGGGGTCGCCGACCGGACGACGCTCGCTCCGCTCGCGCGGTTCGTCGACGGTGTTGCCGTCGCGGTGGAACGAGGCACGCCGCTGGGCGACGTGTTGCGCGCCCAGGCAGCCGACGTCCGCGAGGCGCGCAAGCGCAACCTGCTCGAGATCGGTGGCCGGAAGGAGATCGCCATGATGATCCCGGTGATCTTCCTCGTCCTTCCGGTCACCATTCTGTTCGCTCTCTATCCGGGGCTGGTCCAGATCAGCTCCGTCGTTCCGTGAGACCCATAGACCAGGAGGCCCTGTGACGCACCGAAGAATTCAGCAACGGCTCTGGCGGCTCTCGCTCCGCAGTGAGCGGGGCGACGTACCAGGCTGGGTTCTGATAACGATCATGACGGCTGGAATCGTCGCCGTTCTCTGGCAGTTCGCCGAGCCCTATCTGCGCGACATCCTCGAGCAGGCGCTCGAAGCGGTTGCCCCCTGACCGTGCCCGGCGGCGAGCGAGGCGCGGCGGTCGTTGAGTTCACCCTCGTCTCGGTAGTCCTGGTCGGGTTGTTCCTCGCGATTCTGCAGCTCGGCCTGGTCCTGCATATCCGCAACACCCTGGTGGCCTGTGCCGCCGAAGGCGCTCGGCACGCTGCGAACGCCGATCGCGACCTGGTCGACGGCGAGGCCCGCACGGCGGCGCTGATCGCCGAGTCCCTCTCCTCGAGGTTCGGCGAGGGCGTCGCGTCCCGCTACGTCTCGGCCGGCGGCGTGCAACTGGTTGAGATCGAAGTGACCACCACGCTGCCGCTGTTCGGCCTGCTCGGCGTCGACCGTGGTCTGACCGTAACCGGTCACGCCGTCGAGGAGAGTGCGCTGTGAGTTCGGCGCCGACGGAACGCGGCAGCGCGATCATCGAGTTCCACTTTCTGGGCCTGCTGTTGATGGTGCCGCTGATCTACGTCTTGCTTGCGGTGCTCGACGTCCAGCGAGCGTCCTACGGCGTGACCCAAGCGGCTCGGGAGGCCGGCCGGATCTTCGTCGCGACCGGCGACGAGAGTGCCGCCCGCCTCGCAGCGCGGGTTGCACTGGTCGACCAGGGCCTAGCTGCTCATGCTGCTGACATCTCGATTCGATGTTCCGCGGCCCCGTGCTACCAGCCCGGCGCGGAGGTCACAGTCACCGTCGGCTCCACCGTTCGCCTACCGTTCGTCCCCGAGGTGCTCGCCGGCGCGGTGAATGCAGAGATTCCCGTGGATGCGACCCATGCGTCGGTCATCGACCGGTTCCGGGCGCTCTAGATGCCTCGACGTGGCCGGGACGATGGCCAGATCACACTGATGATCATCGGGTTCGTGATGATCACCGTGCTCGCGGTCGGGGTCGTCGCGAACGCGTCCAAGGCGTTCGTTTACCGGCGCTCGCTCGCGTCCTGGGCCGATGGTGCCGCCATCGCAGCGGCGCAAAGTGTTGCCGAGGACGTCGTCTACGCCGGGGAGACAGTCGAGGTACTGCCGATTTCCGCGACAGATGCTCGACGGGTTGTGGATGAATACGTCACGCGCAACCGGCTCGTCGACCGGTTCGATGGTCTGAGCGTCGCGGTCGGCGTCGACCCGGCAGCAGCGACCGTCACCGTCGAGTTCGGTGTCCGAGTGCCGCTCGTTCTCAGCGGCGACGCGGCCGGGATCCCGGTTTCGGCCATTGCCACCGCCACCGCGCCGCTGGAGTGACGAGATCAGACGATGACGAGCCGACGCCTCGCCTGGACGTTCCGCGGGGCCATCACCAGGCCTGCCCGTACTCCACCAGGCCTGTACGCCTGGCGATGTATAGGCACGGGTGGTGAACGTGGTCATTCCCGCGCGGCATCAGGGCGCCGCGCGAGGCGCGTACCCTTGATCGACGTGGCCGCCCGCGACGTCGACGAGGAGATCAAGGCCCTCGACCAGACCCTGTCGAGCGTCGAGAAGGTGCTCGACCCGGCTCGGATGCGCGAGCAGGTTGCCGAGCTCGAGCGTCAGGCGGCTGCCCCGGACCTGTGGGAAGACCTCGACCGGGCCCAGCAGGTCACGAGCCAGCTCTCCTATCTGCAGGCCGACCTGCGCCGGCTCACCGAGCTGCGCCAGCGGGTCGACGACCTGCCGGTGATGTTCCAGCTGGCGGAGGAGGAGTCCGACGAGTCCGCGGCCGCTGAGGCCGAACGCGAGCTGGACGAGGTCGCCCACCTGGTGTCCGAGCTCGAGGTCCGTACCTTGCTCTCGGGTCAATACGACTCGCGTGAGGCCGTCCTGACCATCCGGGCCGAGGCGGGTGGCGTCGACGCCGCGGACTGGGCCGAGATGCTCATGCGGATGTATCTGCGGTGGGCCGAGCGGCACGGGTACAAGACCGAGGTGTACGACACGTCGTACGCGGAGGAGGCGGGTATCAAGTCCGCGACCTTCACCATCCACGCGCCGTACGCGTACGGGACGCTCTCGGTGGAGCAGGGGACACACCGCCTGGTCCGGATCAGCCCGTTCGACAACCAGGGCAGACGGCAGACCTCGTTCGCCGGTGTGGAGGTGCTGCCGGTCGTCGAGCAAACGGACCACATCGACATCCCGGAGGCCGACATCCGCGTCGACGTGTTCCGCTCTTCTGGCCCGGGTGGGCAGAGCGTGAACACCACCGACTCCGCGGTCCGGATCACCCACGTGCCCACGGGCATCGTCGTCTCCTGTCAGAACGAGAAGTCGCAGCTGCAGAACAAGGCGTCGGCCATGCGGGTGCTGCAGGCGAAGCTGCTGGAGCGTCGACGCGAGGAGGAACGCGCCGCGATGGACGCCCTGAAGGGGGACGCCGGTTCGTCGTGGGGCAACCAGATGCGCTCGTACGTGCTGCACCCCTATCAGATGGTCAAGGACCTGCGCACCGAGCACGAAGTCGGTAACCCGCAAGCCGTGCTGGACGGAGAGATCGACGACTTCCTGGAGGCGGCGATCCGCTGGCGCCGCCAGCAGCCGTCCGGATAATGCCGTCTCACCGGGTGTTCGCCCGACCGCTGACGCCCGCGACGTAGACTCAGGCGCTGGCCGCGGTTCGTTACGGCCCGAAGCACGCATCCGAGACTGCGCGAGGCACAGTGATCCGATTCGACAACGTCACCAAGCTCTACCCCAGCCAGGCGCAACCTGCGCTGAGCGATCTGAGCGTGGAGGTGGAGAAGGGGGAGTTCGTCTTCCTGGTCGGACCGTCCGGGTCCGGGAAGTCGACGTTCCTCCGGCTCGTGCTCAAGGAGGACCGGCCGACGTCGGGTCGGATCAGGGTGGCCGGCAAGGATCTGCACCGGCTCTCCAACTGGAAGGTTCCCCATCTGCGCCGCCGCATCGGCACGGTGTTCCAGGACTTTCGCCTGTTGCCGAACAAGACGCTGTTCGAAAACGTCGCGTTTGCGCTGCAGGTCATCGGCAAGTCGCGCCGGCAGATCAACCGCGACGTTCCCGCCGTCCTCGAGCTCGTCGGTCTGGACGGCAAGGAGGACCGGCTGCCCGATCAGCTCTCCGGTGGCGAGCAGCAACGGGTAGCCATCGCCCGCGCGTTCGTCAACCGGCCGCTGATCCTGCTGGCCGACGAGCCGACGGGGAACCTCGACCCCGCTACCAGCGTCGGGATCATGAAGCTCCTCGACCGGATCAACCGGACGGGGACCACCGTCGTCATGGCGACCCACGACCAGTCGATCGTCGACCAGATGCGCAAGCGCGTCATCGAGCTCGACGGAGGAAAGCTGGTGCGCGACCAGTCGCGCGGCGTCTACGGCTACACCCGCTAGGCCACCGCCCGCACCCACGACCCGCGAAGAGAGCGATGCGTTTCCAATACGTCTTCTCCGAGATCATGACCGGGTTGCGCCGCAACCTGACGATGACCCTGGCGGTCGTCATCACGGTCGCGATCTCCATGGGATTTCTCGGTACCGGCCTGCTAGTGCGGGCGCAGGCGAGCACGATGAAGGACTACTGGTACGACAAGATCGAGATCTCGGTCTTCATGTGCAACGAGTTCGACAAGGGCAGCGGCTGCGCCGAAGGCCAGGTCACCGGCGAGCAGAAAGCGCAGATCGAGCAAACCCTCACCGCGCATCCGCAGGTCCGTGAGGTCTTCCCGGAGTCTCAGGAGCAGGCCTACGAGCGGTTCCAGGAGCAGTTCCAGGATTCGATCGCCGAGACGATCACTCCCGACCAGCTGCAGGAGTCGTTCCGGGTGGAGTTGCGCAACCCCGAGGAGTACGAGGCAGTCGTCTCGGCAGTGGCCGGGCTGCCCGGCGTCCACCAGGTGGTCGACCAACGCGAGGTGCTCGAGCCGTTCTTCGACGTGCTCAACAGCCTGCAGGTGGCTGCGGCCGTGATCAGCGCCATCATGGTGGTGGCCGCGATCCTGCTCATCGCGAACACGATCCGGCTGGCCGCATTCAGCCGACGGCGCGAGACCGGCATCATGCGCCTGGTCGGCGCCTCGAATTTCTACATCCAGCTTCCGTTCATCCTCGAGGCGGCGATCGCCGGGGTCGTCGGCGCTCTGCTCGCAGCGTGCGGCATCGTCTTGGTCAAGTGGCTGTTCATCGACGGAAAGATGGCGCAGGCGCTGCGGTTCGTGGCCTGGGTCGACTGGGCCGACACGCTCAGAGTTCTTCCCTGGCTCCTGGTCGCCGGCATCGGCCTGACGGCCGTTGCGGCTTTCGTGACATTGCGGCGTTACCTGCGCGTTTGAGCTAATTAGCCGCACTTTCTCTCCCGCTCAGCCCCTCCCCATGACTGGCCTGCAGGTGTACGGTCATGTGTCGTGTGGTGCACAGGAGACGGTTGTGACAAGTGTGACTAGTGCCCGCAGCCGCCGATTGCTGCCGCTCGGGCTCGCGGCCGGGCTTGTCCTTGCGTCGGTCATCCCTGCCGGCGCCGCCGACCCGTACGACCGCAAGCGGGCCGTCGAGCAGCAACTGGGCCAGGCGCAGGGCGAGCTTCGGCAGTCGACCAAGGCCCTCGACGACGCGACCCGCTCCTATACCGACGCACAAGCGAAGCTACCCGCCGCCGAGCAGGCACTGGCCGACGCGGAACAGGCCCTGGTCGTCGCGCAGGAACGGCTCGCGCAGGCTCGCGGCGAGTTGGCGGCAGCGAAGGCCCAGGATGCTGCGGCGGCGGCCAAGCTGGTCGCGGCAGAGCAGCGCGTCCGCGACCAAATGGCCCGGATCGCTGAGATCAGCGACCGGATCGAGGGCAAGCGCGCCGCCATGAGCCAGCTGGCGGTCGAGGCGTACCAGCAGGGAGCCATGAGCCACCTGCTCGACCTGGCCGCCGCGTTCGAAGCCGATGACGTCGACGCCTTCACCTCGCGGGTGACGTACGCGCAGTCCGTGCTCAACGCGGAAGACACCGTGCTCACCGGGCTCGAGACGGATCGGGTGGACCTGGCCAACGAGCGGGTGAAGCTGGAGGAGCTGAGGGAAGAGGCGCGGCGCCTGCGCGAAGAGGCCGCCCGACATCTTCAACGCACCAAGGAACTCGAGGCAGCGGCAGCGGCGGCGCGGGCGGCAGCCGAGGTAAACGCCGAGCAGGCGCGGGCGGCCAAGGCGGCCGTCGACCAGCTCGTGGCGCAGCGAACGGGCGCCGTCGCCGCGGCGGAATAGGCGAAGGCGACGACGCAAAGCACTATGCGGCCCTCTCGGCCGAACGCAATGCGATCGACGCGGAGATCGCCGAACTGGCCCGCAAAGCTCGTGAGGAGCGGCGCAAAGCGGCGGCGGCCGCGGCAGCAGCAGCGGCAGCGGCAGCGAACAAGTCCTCCACAGGCTCTTCGGGCGGCGGCTCGTCCGGTTCGTCCGGCGGCGGTTCCTCGGGTGGCGCATCGTCCGGTGGCGGCTCTTCGGGTGGCGGTTCCTCGGCGACCGCGGGCCTGAGCTATCCGGTGGCCAATCCACACGTCACTTCGCGGTACGGCATGCGGGTCCACCCGGTGACCGGTGTGTACAAGCTGCACGACGGCACCGACTTTCGGGCCTACTGCGGCACCCCGATCCGCGCGGCGGCCGGCGGCCGGGTGCTGTGGGCTCGCTACCGCGGCGGCTATGGCAACCAGGTGGCCATCGACCACGGCGTGGTCGGCGGCAATGCCTTGATGACGTCGTACAGCCACCTCTCACGCTTCGCGGCCAGCTCGGGTGAACGGGTGTCGCAGGGAGAGATCATCGGCTATTCGGGGAGCACCGGATACTCGACCGCCTGCCACCTGCATTTCATGGTGTACGACGACGGCGTGCGGGCCAACCCGATGAGTTATCTCTGACACAGTCTCGGGATCCCGCTCTCACCGGGATGCTGCCCGACAGGCGTCTGACGCCTGTCCCCGGCTCACATCCGGGTGTCGGGCGTGTGGTACGGCTCGGTGTAGTAGCCGCCGAGCCAGCCCCGATAGGTGGCGTCGTCGGCACGCTCGTCGAACTCGGGTGCGTTCTTGATCTGGTCCTTCGTGCGGTCGACGTAGATCTTCTTCTCGACGGTGTCGATCCGTTCGACCACACCGGCCGGCAGCATTACCGTGCGGCCGAAGACCGGCCCGGTGTCCACCAGCAGATACGACCCGCCGAGCAACTCGTTGATCGCCTCGTCCACGTGACCGAAGTCGCCGTCGACCGCGGCGACGGAGTAGCCGGTCAGGTCAACCTCGTAACCGACGGACCCTGTCTCGGTCCGATACTCCCAGGGCCGGAACGCCATTCGTTCCCCATCTCACCCGGTGCGTGGACTTCGTCGGTGGATCTACCTACCCCTTCGCGGTGCGATCTACACAGCCAGGTCGGATAGGCGTCGCCCGACCTGCCGGGCGGCCGGCATGGTACCCGCCGAACGGCCAGGACGACACCCTTCCATCATGCGAGCATTTGTTCGACACCCGGAGGGTGGGTGGATGGGACGGCGTCACCCCTTCGAGACGCGGTAACGCAGGTGGGTCACGGCCCCCGCGACGGGAGCCGACTGACCCGTCCTGACATGACTCTGGCAGGGGCGCCGAGAAACAGCGAAACTCTGGCCTGAGCTAAATCCTCGGTGTATGCCGGAGCGCCGGTCTGGCCGCGCATCTCCCGGACGCACCACAGCACCCCGGCCAGCCCAAGTGCCAGCAACCCAGCACCGACGGCCCGCTGCGCGGGGCTGCTGCGCCTACCGGACTGACTCGAAGAAAGAGGTCAGCTCCTTGGCAAGGAGCTCAGGTGCAGCCAGCGGGGCAAAATGCCCGCCAGCGGCTAGTTCGCGCACATATCCGTCAGCGACGTGCTGGGCCAGGTACGAGAGCCGATTTCGAGACCCATGTGCTCCTGGCCGTCTCCCTGCTCCACAGGGCGACCACCGGTGCCGAGATCTTCGCAAGCTGCTCAGGGTCGTACGGCCGGGACCCCTGCTTGGACAGGTTCTGCTGGAAGTACTGGAGCATGGCCGGGATGCTGCGTCCCCATCGCTGGAAGAACTCCCCGTCCAAGGCGGCAATCTCCGCGCCGGTAAGGACGAAGGGCGCGAAGGCGCGAGCCGCGTCGGCGAGGCGCCCATCGGCCGCTGCCGCACCAGTGCGTTCGATGGTTGCACCCAGGCTGGCGAGGTCGTCTTCTTCCGCCACGGGCGGGGCATAGCCCTCAAAGAGGGCCACGGCGGACACGGCACGGCTCTGCGCGGCCGTACCGAGAGGCGGCTCAATGCCCGACCAGCCCACCAGGTACACCGGCTCACCGATTGTGTCGATGAACGCGATGACATCCTGTACCAGGCAGCGCACCGAGTGGTCCGGGTTGTCACCGGACAGGCCGCGGCCGCGTGTGCTCGGCGTGTAGCAGGTGAACCTGTCGGCGAGGTGGGGCACCAGCGCCTCGTAGGCAACCTCGCCGTCGCCCCATCCTCCGTGGACCAGAACTAAGGGCGGCCCCTGTCCGCGGACTCGTCCGACGATCTCGGTTCCGTCGGCCGAAATGGCAACCTGAACCCGTCCAGCCATCGTCACTCCTCGAGTGCGGCGCCGGTGTTCGGCGCATCTACCGAGACGCTAGGTAGCGCGGCTGCGATCGGGCATCGGCTCGATTGACCAACTGTCTCTGCGCAACTACGCGGTTATGCGTAGCCACTGAGGCGTCAGCGAGCCACTGTCATCTGATGGTCGATGGCGTAGCGGGCAGCCTGGGTGCGCGAGGTGGCACCGATCTTGTTGTAGATGTTCGTCAGGTGCCGGGCAACCGTCCGGTCGCTGATAAACAGCGCCGCACCGATCTCGCGGTTGGAGCGTCCGTCGGCCACGAGCGTGATCACTTCGTACTCACGCGGGGTCAGGCCATTGGGCAACTCGCGCATCGGCCGCCGCGCACCCAACCGCTCATAGACTGCCTCCGCCCGCGCCAGCTCCGCGTCGGCGGAGGCCGCGTCGCCGAACGCCCGGTAGGCCTCGGCGAGTCGGACGCAGGTACCGGCGGCATCGTAGGCAGACCCGAGTTCGTACCAGCGCCGACAGGCGTCGCGCAGCACTGGCAGAGCCTCCGCAACGTTGCCCTCAGCGAGCAACACCGCACCGCGTGCGGTTGCCGCCATCGCCTCCAGTCCTGATGTGGGGAAGGACGATGCCGTCTGCGCGAGCTCGGACGCGGCAGCCGCCGCGTCCTGCGGATGTCCTGCGGCGATCGCGATCTCGACCAGCGCTGCACACAGCGGGGCGCGGCGCAGGGGATCGGGACCTGCCGCGGCCACGGCCGAGAACACCGACGCCAACGCGCCGTCGGCGTCACCATCGGCAAGCCGAAGCAACGCCCGCCCCGGCTGCGGGTCGTATCCGCGCGAGTGCGCCTCGCCGTACGCTTCGGCAGCGTCTGCGTCACCGCGCAACCGGCGAACCTCGGCAACGACGTACCAGGCCTGCGCGGCATAGTCGAGCCGATTGACGTCGAGGCTCGCAACGACATGTAGCGCTCCCAACTCAGCCTGGTCCCACGCCCCGCGCAGCAGCTGAAGCTGCGCTCGGTGCACCGCGCACATGGCGCCGAACGTCACCTCCGCGGGCACAGTAGTCAGCCACCGCTCGGCCAGGTCCGTCCACCGAGTCATCCGAAGGACGTCACCGACCTCATGACAGGCCGCGATGGTGTGGCAGTAGAGGACACCGGTCATGAAAGGATCCAGCCTGCCCTCCAGGACAGTCACCATCGCCTCGTCGAGCAGCGCTAGCCCGTCTGCGACCGCGCCCGACTTGATGAGCGCGCGCCCTTCGCCATTCAGGCCCATAGCCACCAGGTCCGGCTCGTTCAGCCGTCGGCCGAGGTCACGGATCTGCCGGGCTGCATCCACCGCCGCGGCGGGTTGGCCGGCTACGAGGTTGGCGTCCACGCCCGTCAACGCCAGCAGGAGCCCATGCACCCGGCACTCCCGGACACCCTCAAGCAGATGTTTGGAACGGCTGAGCCAACCCATGCCCTGCGGCTCGTCGCCTCTCACGACGTGGAAGACCCCAAGACGGAAGGCAACCCCCGCGGCGTCGGCCGGCCGCGATTCGGCCACGAGGGCGTCGCACGCCGCAGCGTCGAGTCTGAGGGCATCCTCGACCCGCCCGAGCCACCACACCGCGTCGGCGTAGGCCGCGAGGTCATCGGCGGCGAGTCGACGCGGCGCGACCGCGTCAAATGAGTCAGCGGCGCCGCGCCAGTCCTGTGCTGCGTACGCCTGCCTTGCCCGGTGAAGGCTGTCCTCGTGGTCGTCCACCGGCTGCCCTCCGTCGACAGCCAGCAGGCTACCGACTGACGCAGCTGCGCGGCAGCATTGCTGGCTCAACGCCACGATGGCCGGCTTGTCCCAGCTCGGCCGGCCATGATGAGATCCTGCTGTCCATGGCACGCGAGCGCGGACGCAGGGTGGTGGCGCAGAACCGCAAGGCTCGCCGTGATTACGAGATCGATTCGACCTATGAGGCAGGTCTCGTCCTCAGCGGTACGGAGGTCAAGTCGTTGCGGGCCGGCCGAGCCTCGTTGGTCGACGGTTTCGCCGAAGTCCGCGACGGCGAGGTGTGGCTGCGCAACGTGCACATTCCCGAGTACGACCAAGGGACCTGGACCAACCACGAGCCGCGCCGTTCACGCAAGCTGCTCATGCGGCGAGACGAGATCAGCCGCCTGGTCGTCAAGACCAGGGAGAAGGGCTACACGCTGATCCCCGTCTCCCTGTACTTCTCCGACGGCTACGCCAAGGTCGAAGTCGCCCTCGCACGTGGCAAGAGGTCCTACGACAAGCGGCACGCCTTGGCCGAGAAACAAGCTCTACGCGAGGCCGACCGGGCGATTGCCCGATCTCGACGACGGCGCGGCTGATCCCCCTATGCAGGTCCCTTCCCCAACCTTCCGCGGGAGCTGGCAGGGCGGTGGCGGTAGCGGCTACTACCTCACGAAGCGGTGCACGTCCGGTGAGCCCGCCGTGTCGTGGGTCCTGGCGATCCAGGGTCCGGTGCCTTCGCTCTGGTCGATCACGCCTGCCTCCAGCCCGATGTATCGGCCGTCGAGAACCGACGCGGCCAACCGCTCGTCGATGACGTCGGTGTTCTGCCACAGCGCGTCGAACAGTCGCTCGACGCGGAGGCGGGACTGCTGGCAGAACACGTCGGCGAGCTGAGCGGCGCTGGCGTCGCCGCGCTCGCGCTGCGACTGCGCGCGAACACAACTGGCCGCCATCGCGAACAGCTCCGCGCCGATGTCGACGATCCGGGCCAGGAAACCCTGCCGACGCTCCAGCCCGCCTTGCCAACGGGCCATTCCATAGAAGGTCTGACGGGCGAGTCGGCGCGACGAGCGCTCGACATAACGCAGGTGCCGGGCCAGGCCGCCGAACTCGGTATAGGACGACGGCAACTGACCGCGCCCCGCGACCAGAGGCGGCAACCAGCGAGCGTAGAAGCCGGCTGCCTTCGCCGTGGCCTTGGCCTTGTCCATCAGATCGACATCTGGATCGATGATGTCGCCCGCCGCCTGCAAGTGTGCGTCGACGGCCTCGCGAGCGATGAGCAGATGCATGATCTCGGTGGATCCTTCGAAGATCCGATTGATCCTCAGGTCACGAAGAATCTGCTCGGCCGGCACCGCCCGTTCGCCCCGCGACCTCAACGAATCGGCCGTCTCGTAGCCGCGTCCCCCCCGGATCTGTACGAGTTCGTCAGCGACCAGCCAGGCCATCTCACTCGACCACAGCTTGGCCAGGGCCGCCTCGATGCGAATGTCGTTCCGGCCTGCGTCCGCAAGGTGTGCGGACAGGTCGAGGGCGGCTTCTTGCGCGAACGCCGTCGCAGCCATGAACGAGATCTTGTGGGCGATCGCAGCGTGCTGCCCGACCGGCCGACCCAATTGCACGCGCGTCGACGCCCACTCGCGGGCGATCTTGACGCACCACTTGGAGGCGCCGGTACACAATGCGGGAATCGACAAGCGTCCAGTGTTCAAGGTGGTCAACGCAATCTTGAGGCCATCGCCTTCGCGGGCCAGCCGGTTGGCGGCCGGAACGCGGACATGCTCGAAGCGGGTGAGGCCGTTCTCGATTCCCTTGAGACCCATGAACGCGTTGCGTCGCTCGACGGTGATGCCGGGCGAGTCCGATTCGACGATAAACGCTGTGATGCCTCCGGGACCATTCTCGTGCTTCGGTACCCGGGCCATGACCACAACCAGTTCGGCGATCACCCCGTTCGTTGTCCATAGCTTGAGCCCGTCCAGTTCGTAAGCTGTGCCGCTGTCGACCGGTGTCGCGGTGGTGGCCAGCCGGGCCGGGTCGGAGCCGAAGTCCGGTTCGGTCAGCAGGAATGCCGTGATCGCGCCGCGCGCACAGCGCGGAAGGAATGCATGCTTCTGCTCCTCGGTGCCGAACAACTTGACCGGCTCCGGCACGCCGATGGACTGGTGCGCCGAGACGAGTGCACCGAGGGACGGGTGCACCGAGCCGATCAGCATCAGGGCCTGGTTGTATCCGACCTGACTGAGCCCGAGACCGCCGTACTCTCGAGGGATCTTCATGCCGAACACGCCGAGGCGGGCCAGCGCCTTGAGGTACTCGTCTGGAATGAGCGACTCCCGCTCGATGACGCTGCCGTCCAGTTCGGACTCACACAGCGCGCGGAGGTCAGCGAGAAACGCATCGGTCCTGGCGCGATCGGCCGGGCTCGGTCGGGTATGCGGATGGATCAGATCGAGCCGGAAACGGCCCAAATACAACTCTTTGGCAAACGATGGCCGGTCCCATTCGGTCTGCCGGGCAGCCTCGGCCAGCTGTCGGGCCTCGCGTTCGTCGACGTGCCGGCGCTCTGTTCGTTCATCGACGTGCGTCTGCGTGGTGGGCATTGCCCGGACCTCCTTGGCGGACGGCTCAGGTCCGATGTTACTCGCTGGTAGCAACGTGCGGTCAGGGCCGAGACATCGGGAATCTCACATGCGTGTCCGACGTTCACCTGGGTAGCCTGGACGGGCCGAGCGAGCGCGCCAGCCCGTTCGGGCGAAGCGAACGAGCATTGACAACTGAACATGGGGGTGAACGGTTTCGACTTCGTTCGTCGAACCAGGAGAAGCGGGCCGAGGATGTCGCGTGAACTCGCTAACCAACGCGGCAACGTTATAAGTGCCAACGCTAAGCGCACTGACTTCGCTCTCGCCGCCTGAGGCGGAGTACTGAAGTCTGTCGACCCGGGGATGCTTCCGCCCCGGTGATCGGCATCAGCAAGGAGGCTCACCTCCCGGTATGGTCGCGGGACCGGGAGGGACATGAACGCGACTGGGCTCGTCACGGTGAACTTGCCTGCATGATCACCGGAGCCGAGTAGAGGCAACGCAGGCTGCGCCCGGAGAAGCCCTGGAGAGTCGTCGAAGGACCCGGGTTCGATTCCCGGCACCTCCACCAGCACATCCGCGACGCCGCGGGTCAGCCCTGATGCTGGCCCGCGGCGTCGTCAATTCTGCTGATCGTGCGCCACGATCGGCGGTCGGACCGCCGTACCGGCCCCAAGATCACCTAAACTGGTGTCAGGAGAGGTGACGGTATGAGAGGCGACCGCGTCGAGATCGTGATCGACGGCGGCGACGGGACCCGCGCCTACGACGTCGTGGCCACCCGCGCCGGACGCCGGGTCGAGATCACTCAGGGTCGCACCGTCGTCGAGGTCACCGAAGTGACCCGCAGCGGCAAACCGGTCCGCTCGGCGCGGTTCATGGCCTCCCGGGTTCTCGCGCTCGTCGAGCATCCGGCCGAGCGGGCGCCCCGTCCGGTCGCCACCGAGCCGGCCAAATCTCAGCCCGGCACCTACGAGTGGTGAGTTTCGCGCGGCTCGGCTGACGTCCGCCGGACATGTACGACACGCGGTCGTAACACGGAAGTCCTACGATCGCCGGGTATGACCGACATGCTCGGCGGCTACCCGACCGGTGAGGCATGGGACGAGGTCTTCACGGCCGACGGTGACACTCGCGCGACCTACGACGTCGTCCAGCGCAACTTCGCCGAGGCTGGGGCAGACGTACTGACCACCCGGGCGGAGTTCCTCGGCAAGGTCTTCCACGACCAGGGCATCACGTTCGATCACGCTGGCGAGGAACGGCCGTTCCCCCTCGACATCGTGCCCCGCATCATCACCTCCGAGGAATGGAGCGTCGTCGAGCGAGGAGTGGCTCAACGCATCCGGGCGCTGGAGGCGTTCCTGGACGATGTCTATGGTTCCGGCCTGGTCTTTCGCGATCGCGTCGTGCCACGGCAACTGATTGTGTCGTCGACCCACTTCCATCGTGCGGCGTTCGGGATCCGACCGCCCAACGGCGTCCGCGTGCATGTCGCCGGAATCGACCTGGTGCGCGACGAGGACGGCGAGTTCCGCGTTCTCGAGGACAACCTGCGCACGCCGTCGGGGGTGTCCTACGTCGTCGAGAACAGGCAGGCGCTGGCCAGGGTGCTTCCCGAGCTGCTCGCCGGTCATGTGGTGCGTCCGGTGCAGGGATACCCGGCCCGGCTGTTGGCGGCGCTGCAGGCGGCGGCGCCCCCTGGCGTCGAGGACCCCTGTGTCGTCGTCTTGACTCCCGGCGTCTACAACGCGGCCTACTCAGAGCACACGCTGTTGGCGCGGCAGATGGGTGTGCAGCTGGTCGAGGGCCGCGACCTTCAGGTCCTCGGCAACGAGGTGCGGATTCAGACCACCAAGGGCCATCAGCGCGTCGACGTGATCTACCGGCGGGTCGATGATGAGTTCCTCGACCCGGTGCAGTTCCGCGAGGACTCGCTGGTGGGCTGCCCGGGACTGTTGAACGCTGCCCGGGCCGGACACGTGACGCTGGCCAATGCGGTCGGCAACGGCGTAGCCGACGACAAGCTCGTCTACACGTACGTGCCCGATCTCGTCCGGTATTACCTGCACGAGGAGCCGTTACTGCGAAACGTCGAAACGTGGCGGCTCGACACCGAGGACAACGTCGACTTCGTGTTGGCCAATCTCGCCGACCTCGTCCTCAAGCCCGTCGACGGCTCCGGCGGCAAGGGCATCGTCATCGGCCCGCAGGCGAGTGCGGATGAGTTGGCGAAGGTGCGGTCGGCTGTGAGCGCCGACCGGCGTGGCTGGGTGGCACAACGACCGGTATGGCTGTCGACCGTTCCCACGCTGATCGACGAGGCACTCGTGCCCCGCCATGTCGACCTGCGACCGTTCGCAGTCAATGACGGCCGGGAGATCTGGGTCCTCCCCGGCGGTCTGACCAGGGTGGCCCTGCCCGAGGGCAGCTTGGTGGTCAACTCCAGTCAGGGCGGCGGATCCAAGGACACCTGGGTGCTCGCGGCTGAGGCCGGCACAACCGAAGCACAGGCACGGACCACCGAGTCCTCCGCGGTGTTGGCCGGTCCCGACCTCACCGAGCCAGAGGCCGACCAGCCGGCCGGTGCCGGCGCGCCAGGGTTGGGTGCGCGGGTATACGGCTACCGGCCCGTTGCCAGTCCGCCGGACGTCGGGCCGAGCAACCCACCGAACGCCCAGCAGCAACAGCAACAGCAGGGGCGAGTCCGGTGCTGAGCAGGCTGGCCGAGTCGCTGTACTGGATCGGTCGATACGTGGAACGGGCCGACGCCACTGCTCGCATGCTCGACGTGCACGTTACCCGCCCGCAAGACGAGCCCGGCACCGACCAGGAACGAGTGCTCCGCGGTCTGCTCGGAGTCATGGGTGTCGAGCTGGAGGACGCGACGGTGACCGTCGACACGGTGGTCGAACGGCTGGCGTTCGACCACGGCTTGGCCGAGCGTCGGGCAGCGGCGTCAGTCCTCGGCCCGCACGTGTTCTTCAAGTACGTGCGCGAACGCATGGCCATGGTGTCGGGGCTGGTGTTCAGTGTCATGGTCCGTGACGACGGCTGGCGTTTCCTCACCCTCGGCACCGCACTGGAACGAGTCGACATGGTTGCCCGGTTACTGTCGACGCCGGCGCTCGCGCAGGGCCGGTCGTCGGCCTTGGCCGGCCTGCTGCGTAGCGTCGGAGGACAGGACACCTTCGCGCGGGTCTACCAGGGCGCGCTGTCGCCGGCGAACGTGGCAGAGTTCCTGCTACGTGATCGACTATCGCCGCGGTCGGTCGCTTTCGCGTTGACCGCCGCCGAGACCCTGCTCCTCGAGCTGGACCCGGTCGGCGACGACCGGCTGGGTGTCAGCGATGATGCGCGCCGATCACTTGGCCGGATGCGGCTGGCCCTGGAGTTCAGGTCGTCGGCCGAACTGCTCACCGACCTGTCCAGTCTCACCCAGCTGTTACAGAAACTGGTCTCGCAGACCTCGGACGAGGTCACCAACCGGTACTTCGGGAAGTCGCTGTTCGTGCGGTGGGCCGCGGAGGTTTCGACATGACGGCGAAGGAGACCTGGCTGCTGTCGATCACTCACCGCAGCGGTTACCGGTACGGGACTCCCGTGCTCAGCTCGTACAACGAGGCCCGGCTAACCCCCCGCACGGACTCCCGTCAGCGGGTGCTCGACGCGACCCTGGAGGTCAGTCCGGCCGCGGCCCTGTTCCGTTATGTCGACTACTTCGGGTCCGTGGTCACGGCGTTCGACCTGCATACGCCGCACACGGAGCTCACCGTTACGGCGGGTTGCGTCGTCGAGACAGCAGCGGTGAGCGAGGCCGAGCCGGTGGAGCCCTGGTCGGCCATCGACGATCCCGACCTGCGCGACGAACTCGGTGAGTACCTCACCGCGACCGACCGCACGGCACCCGACGACGTGATCGTCGCCGAGGCTGACCGGATCAGGTCGTCGTCCGATCCCCAACAGGCCGCAAGGTCTGCCGCGGGTTGGGTGCACGAGCGGCTCGCGTACGTGCCGGGCACGACCGGTGTTCAAACCAGCGCCGCACAGGCCATCGGCGATGGGCGCGGTGTCTGTCAGGACTTCGCGCATGCGACGATCGCGATCCTGCGCGAGGCTGGCATCCCGGCGCGGTATGTCTCTGGCTATCTGCACCCGAAGTCGGAGGCAGGAGTCGGCGAGACCGTCACCGGCGAGAGCCATGCCTGGGTGGAGTGGTGGGTCGGGGACTGGTGGCCGTACGACCCGACGAACGACGCGATGCCGGGACCGGGTCACGTGATCATTGCGCGAGGCCGCGACTACGGCGACGTGACGCCGGTTCGCGGCATCTATCACGGTGGCGACGGCGGTTCGGCTGAGGTCGCGGTCGAGGTGACCAGACTGCGATGACTCCGCGTTGCCGTCAGGCAAGATGAGCAACTGTGACCGCTTCTGAACAGCTCAGTGACATAGCCGAGAAGTATTGGGAGGCTCGCCTCGAGGCCAGCCCGTTGTACGCCTCCTTCCTCGGCGATCACCGGTATGACGACCAGGCCGATGACCTGTCTGTCGATGCGGACCAGGCTCGACGAGCTCGGTGGACCGAGCTGCGCGGCCAGGCGGCTGCCGTGGACGCCGACAGCCTGGCCGAAACCGACCGGGTGACGAGGGACCTGCTGGCGGAGGAACTCGACGACTCGATCCGCTCCATCGACCACCGTTTGATCGAGCTGGCATCGGACCAGATGCAGGGCGTGCATGCCGACCTTCTCGTGATCGCGGGGCAGCTGCGCGCCCCGGAGCCGGAGCATGCCCGGATGGCCCTCGCCCGCGTGGGGGAGCTGGCCCGGATGCTGGACCAGGGCGCACAGCGGTACCTGGCCGGTGTACGCGACGGCCGGACGCCGGCTCAGATCAACGTGACGCGATCGCTCAATCAGGTCACCAGCTACCTCGACTCGCCGTTGGCCACAGACCCGTTCGTCAACCTCGCCGGCCCGCAGGCGTGGGACGACAGCGAGAGCTGGCGTGCGGAGATGACCGACGCCGTCCGGGATGTACTCCGCCCGGCTTTCGAGCGCTATAGGGACGTGTTCACCACCGAGCTGCAGCCGGTCGCACGGCCGGACGACCGGCCGGGGCTGTGCCATATCCCGGGCGGCGACGAGATCTACCAGATCCTGATCGAGCACCACACCGGGCTGCCACTCACGGCTCGAGAGCTGCACGACATCGGTGTGCAAGAAACGACGAACAGACTGCCAGCGGAGTTCGCAGACATCGGCTCTGGAGCATTCGGGACGGCCGACCTGGAGCAGATCTTCGGCAAACTGAAGAACGATCCCGATCTGCGGTACGTCGATGGCGATGCGATCGTCGCCCACGCTCAGCGCTGTCTGGATTCGGCTGCGGCGGTGATGGGCGACTGGTTCGGCATCCTGCCGCAAGCGCCGTGCGTGCTCACGCCGGTTCCCGAGTATCTCGAGGCGGACGTGCCTGGTGCCTACTACCTGCCGCCGGCTCCCGACGGAAGCCGCCCGGGGACGTATTACGTCAACCTCCACCAACCCACAGAGCGCGGCCGGTTCTCGACGGCGGCGATCGCCTTCCACGAGGCCATTCCCGGCCACCATCTCCAGCTTGCCATTGCGACCGAGCGGACGGACCTGCCGTCGTTCCGTCGGATGACGACCGGACACAACGCGTTCGTGGAGGGCTGGGCGCTCTACACCGAGCGGCTCGCCGACGAAATGGGCTTGTACGACACCCCACTCGACCGACTGGGCATGGTGGCGTCCGACGGCTGGCGAGCGTGTCGGCTGGTCGTCGACACGGGTTTGCACGCAATGGGCTGGAGCCGCCAGCAGGCGATCGATTTCATGGTCGAGCACATGCCGGTCGACATCGACACCATCACCGTGGAGGTCGACCGCTACATCGGCATGCCGGCTCAAGCGTTGTCGTACAAGGTCGGGCAGCGGGAGATCCTCCGCCTTCGGGCTGATGCACGCGCGACGCTGGGGGAGCGGTTCGACATCAAGGGCTTCCACGACGTCGTCCTGGGCGCAGCGACGATCAGCCTGCCGATCCTGCGTCGGCGGGTCGAGGACTGGGTGCAAGCGCAGTAGGTCCGCGCGCGGAAGTTCCGGCGCATCGGCCGGCCCGCCGCCCTTCCTTAGATTGGCACGTCACGCGGTCGCGGATGGCACAGCTGGCTGTTGCTGTGGTGGGCTGTTTGTCCGTTATGTGGAGCGGCAGAGCGTGCCAATCGGCGTGGTGAGGGTCCGGCTCAGTGCCGCGGACGAGGCACGGTCGGAGTGGGTCTGATGTGACCGCGGTCACCGGCCAACCCGCGAGCCACAGTGGGCCAGATCACCCATTCGGGCGGAACACGAAATTTCGGGCAGTCGTTAGCCAACAGTCTGACGGCACTTCTCGCTCGTGAGACCCGCCCCGCCGTTTCCGGGGTTTGCGCGCTCCAGCGCCTAATTCACTGTCCCCGACCGACGGATCCTCATGCCCGCCTTGACACATCCCGCCCGGACAACCCTGGGTTTGCTCTGCACCGCCGGGATCGCTCTCGCAGCCGCACTCCCTGCCGCGGCATCCCCGCGATCAGCCGCTGCCGACCCGACGACGATTTCGGCTGCCGCATCGGCGGTGCAGGCGGCGAGCGCCGCCCAAGCGACGGCAAACCAGTCGATGTCCGAAGCGGAGCGAGCCGTAGCAGACAACACCGACCTGCTCGACAGCGCTGCGCACAGGTTGGTCGCGGCTCGGTCCACATTGACCCGGCTCAGTGCGTTGGTGGACGAGGCTGTCGACCAGCGTCCCGGACGGGGGAGCGGGCTGCTGGACTTGGCCGCGGGGGCAACCGACGTGGCCGCAGAAGTTGCCGGGATCGTGGTCGCGCCCGTCGCCATGGCGCTGAATCCGATCTCGGCGGCCCTCGGTCGGCACACACCGACCGGGCCCGGGCCGACCCCGGTGCCAGGCGGGGCAGAGCACGATCTGCGGCTAGCTCGGGCGGCGGCGATCCGAGAACATCGGGCCGCCGCCGAGGAGGTATCCAGGGCAGAGCGCGCCCTCAACGTGGCCGCAGGAGAGCTGACGGCGGCCCGAGCTGCGGAGCGGAACGCCTCCGCGACGATGGCGGCGGCGAGTCAGGAGGCCGAAGCGTTGGTCGCATCGTTGGGCATCGACAAGCGGCTGGTCCGGCCGGGTGACGGCGCTGTCTCGAGCCCCTTCGGCACCCGCGGCCACCCGATCACGGGCGGCCACAAGCTGCACAGCGGGATCGACTTCCAGTACGGCGACGGGCAGGCCTACGCAGCGGCACCCGGGACCGTCGTCGAGGTCGGCCGCGATCCGGCATATGGAAACCTGGTCACGATCGCCCATGGCCAAGGGATCACCACGCGTTACGCCCATCTGGCGGCCACCTTGGTCAATCCGGGTGACGCCGTGGCGCCTGGGCAGATCGTTGGGAAGATCGGTTCGACCGGCTTGTCCACCGGGCCGCACCTGCACTTCGAGATTCTGGTCGAGGGGAAATTTCAGGATCCGGCCGGGTGGCTTGGCGGCTAGCCGCGTTGCGCTGGGTAGATTCCGGCCGTGAATGACCGCCCGGACTCCACGTACGCATGGATCTGGCTCCTCACGGACTACGGCCGCCGCGATGGCTTCGTCGCGGCCTGCCGCGGGGTCATCGCCCGGATAGCGCCGTTGGTGCGGGTCGAGGACATCACGCACGACGTGCCGGCGCACGACGTCCGGCACGGCGCGGTCGTCCTCGCGCAGACAGTGAAGTACTTGCCGCCGTCGGTAGTGGTCGGAGTCGTGGATCCCGGCGTCGGAACATCCCGGCGGGCAATCGCGTTGGCGGCGGGCGAGCTCATCTTGGTGGGCCCGGACAACGGACTCTTGCTGTGGGCGGCTGACTCCCTGGGCGGCGCGACAGCAGCGGTCGAACTCACCGAACCCGACTTCCTCTTGGACGTGTCGACTCCGACATTCGCTGGGCGTGACGTGTTCGCGCCGGCCGCGGCGCACCTGGCCGTTGGGGTTCCATTGGCTGCCCTCGGCCGCCCGCTGTCAGTCGACGATCTGACGCACATGCCGACGCCGCGGGTCGAGATCGACGCCGGTGTCCTCGATACCGAGGTGCTCACCGTCGATCGATTCGGGAACGTGCAGCTCTTTGCAACGGTGGCGGACCTGACCGCCGCCGGCCTCGATAGCGGCGTCGTCCGGATTGGCGTGCGCGACCAGTCCGTCCCGTCGACCGTCGGTGCCACCTTCGCCGATGTCCCGCTCGGCGACGTCGTTCTGTTCATCGACTCGGCCCGACATGTCGCGTTGGCCGTCAACGGGGGTGACGCTGCCACCACACTCGACCTTCGCCCGGGTGACGTCGTCGTCCTCACCCGCTGAGTGATCACCTCGAGGCGGCTGCGGTTTCCGTCCCCTCGTGTAGCGCCGCGTAGATCCGATCGCGCATCGCATTCGCCTCGTCAGCGGTCATGGTGCGGTCCGTGGGTCGCAGGACGACTCGAAGGAGGACATTGTCCTGTCCGGGCAGCATGCCCAGCCGCTTCCGCGCAGGGGCTGGGACGTCATCGTGCGAAGTGATCGCGAGGATCGCGACCTCTTCCACCAGTTCCGCATCGCCGCCGAGTGCCTCCCGAACCCGATCGCCCAAGGTTTCCGCATCGGCACCCGCCGTGACGGCGATCGACAGGTCGCGCCGGGCTGGCGGAAGATCCGAGACCGGCCGGTAGGGGATTAGATCCAGCATCTGTGAACTGATCCGCGAATCCTCCGAACGGAGAAGCCGAATGTCGGGAATTCTCTTGCGGAGCATGAGAATTCGGTCCAGGCCGATGCCCAGCGCCAGGCCGCTCCAGTCCGGCTGTTCCAGGCCCGCGGCCGCGAGCACGTGCGGAGCCGCAAGCCCACATTCGCCGACCTCGACCAGCTGATCGTCGTCGACCACGTCGATCTGTCGACCGTCATGCGTATAGGGATGCCGGGTGAGCGTCCAGCGCCAGGTTCTTCCAGGCAGCAGCGCGGTCATCACGTCGTCGACCATGCGCTCGAGGTCACCAGAGTCGAGGCGCCGGCAGCCGCGCCGAAGACGCCATAGGTCGAGCTGATGCGGGGCGCCGGTGTGCAGTCGATCGATGACATCGCGCCGATGGCAGATTCCGGGCAGCGCGATGAGGACGTCGTCGGAGCTCGGATTGGCGGCGGCGAGGCGCCGCAGAGTCGGCGGTACGCCGGCCGACGTATGGCCGCGGAGCACCAACGTCTCGCTGAGGTACCGCGTATACCGGATATCCCTGGCGATCGCGTCGACCGGATAGCCGAGCCGGTCGTAGTGGTCTTCGACCGGGACCACCGTCGGTGTGCGGACGAGATGGACCTCAGGCGATCCGGTCGGAGCCGCCACGGCCGCTGCGACCAGGCGCTGCATCGCGTGCGGACCCTGGGCGGGATCAGTGAGGTCGCGGAGGGTGAGTGCGTCGACGAGTGCGTCGAGAGTGATGGGGATGGTGGACATGACCGGCCCTTTCCAGGCGGAGAGGTTGGCGGGGAACCTCCCCCGGCCGGTCGTCCGTGCAGAGGGTCAGCCGAGTGTGCCCTCCGGGCGGCGGACGTGCGCCGGCCGGGGGCGACCAAACCTGAGCTGACCTGTCATGGGATCCAGGGTAACTCGCTGCTGACCGGCTGGTCGATGTGCTTTTGCGCGTCGATCGAGCTGGACGGATGCGCGGAGCGAGCACCGGTGGGACGATCCATCACATCTCGTCGCAGCGCGATCGTCCGAAGGAGTCGGCCCGTGGCCAGCGTTCCCAGCGTGTCCTATTCGATCACCGTCCGGCTCGAGGTTCCCGCCGGTGGCACGGCGGTTAGCCAGCTGACGGCAGCCGTGGAAAAGGCCGGCGGGCTGGTCACTGCGCTGGATGTGACCGGCTCCGGGCACGACCGCATCCGCGTCGACGTCACGTGCGCAGCGACGTCGACAGCGCATGCGGACGAGCTCGCTGAGGCGCTGCGGTCTGTCGAGGGCGTGACGATCAGCCACGTCAGCGACCGCACCTTCCTCGTGCACCTCGGTGGCAAGCTCGAGGTTCGCTCGAAGGTGCCAATCCGTAATCGCGACGATCTCTCCTTGGTCTATACCCCCGGCGTTGCTCGCGTGTGCCTGGCCATTGCCGAGAACCCCGAGGACGCGCGTCGGCTGACGATCAAGCGCAACACCGTCGCCGTCGTCACCGATGGCTCCGCTGTGCTCGGGCTCGGCAACCTGGGAGCGCTGGCGGCATTGCCGGTCATGGAAGGCAAGGCCGCATTGTTCAAGCGGTTCGCCGACATCGACGCGTTCCCCATCTGCCTGGATACGCAGGACACCGATCGAGATCGTCCGGATCGTCCAGGCGATCGCCCCGGTCTTCGCGGGCATCAACCTGGAGGACATCTCGGCGCCTCGGTGCTTCGAGGTGGAGGCCCGGCTACGGGAACTGCTCGACATCCCCGTGTTCCACGACGACCAACACGGCACTGCGATCGTTGTGCTGGCTGCGCTCTACAACGCGCTCAAGGTCGTCGGCAAGGACATCGGCACGATCAAGATCACCATGGCCGGCGCCGGCGCGGCCGGCAATGCCATCGCTCAGCTGCTGGTGAAGGCGGGCGCACGAGACATCGTCGCCGCCGATCGGCGAGGCGTGCTCCATGCTCAGCGGGAGGATCTCCGCGGCAACGCCAACTGGTTCACCGAGAACACCAATCCCCGAGGTGTCACGGGCAGTCTGCGCGAAGCTCTCGCTGGCGCCGACGTGTTCATCGGGGTGTCCGGCCCGAACATCCTCGATGGCGACGACATCGCGACGATGGCCGACGATTCGGTCGTCTTCGCTTTGGCCAACCCCGATCCCGAGGTGGAACCGGTCGCGGCTGCAGCGCACGCCACCGTGGTCGCGACCGGCCGAAGCGACTACCCGAACCAGATCAACAACGTGCTGGCATTCCCCGGTGTCTTCCGCGGCCTTCTCGACGCACACAGCAAGAGCATCACCAGCGAGATGCTGCTCGCGGCGGCAAAGGCGTTGTCGGGAACGGTCAGTGACGACGAGCTGAATGCCACCTACATCGTGCCCAGCGTGTTCCACCCGGGCGTCACCGAGACCGTCGCTGCCGCCGTCAAGCGGAGTGTCGAGGAGATCAGGTCCGCGATGGCGTAGGAGTGTCCTGTCGATCTGAGCTGATCGCGCCTGTCTAGATATCCCAGGGGCGTGTGTCGTCAAGCGGCGGCGGCACGGTGGGACCATGCGGTGGCCTCGTTGTAGCGGATTCGGTGGCGTAGGCAGCCGTCGAGGATGCCCACGAGGCGGTTCGATAGGGCTCGTAGTCCCTGATTGTGGGTCGCGCCGCGGGCTCGGTGGCTGTCGTAGAACGCTCGGGCGCCGGGGGATGCGGTGAGCGCGGCGAAGGCTTGTTGGTGCAGGGCATCAGCGAGGCGCCTGTTGCGCGCATATCGAGCTAGGACGACTCGGCGGGTGCCGGAGGCCTTGGTGATCGGGCTGGTGCCGGCGTAGTTGCGGCGGGCCTTTGCGTCGGCGAAGCGGGTGTTGTCGTCGCCGAACTCGGCGAGCACCCGGGCGCCAAGGACCCCTCCAAGGCCAGGTTGGCTGGTGATGATCTCAGCGTCCGGGTGCTGGCCAAAACACCGCTCCACCTCGGCTTCGAGGCTCTGGACCTGGTCGGCCATGGTGATGATCACCGCGACCAGCGACCGCACGCTGACGCCGTAGGCCTCGGTGAGTGCCTCGGACAAGCCCAACTGCTCGGTGCGCAATGCGGTGAGGATCTGCTCGGCCCGGCGCTCAAGGTTGCGTTGTCGACCTGCTCTGCGCAGCACCGCCACGATTCGTGGCTTGGTCAGCGACTGGCCCAGCGTGGGGGTCGGCGCGATCGCCAGAACCGCGATCGCGTCTCGTCCCGCCAGATCCTCGCTGAACGCCGCCAGCGCGGCAGGGTAGAACTCGCGCAGCATCGACCGCAGCTGGTTGGTCTGTCGTTGCCGGGTCCAGATCATCGTCTGATGGGTCCGGGCCAGGGTCTTGACGACCTCAGCGCGCTCACTGTCGCCCGCGACCGGGCGATGGTGGTCTCGGTCGGTACGGATGATCTCGGCGAGCACGTGCGCATCGCCGGGGTCGCTCTTGGCGCCCGAGGAGGTGTGCCGCTGCCGATAGCGGGCGGCTTGTATCGGGTTGATCGCGTAGACCACATAGCCGGCCGCCACCAGCGCTTGGACCCACCCACCACGGTCGGTTTCGATCCCGACGATCACCGAGCTCGGCTCGTCGGTGTCCTGGAGATGGTCGGCAACCAGGGCATGCAGCTGCGCAAGACCGGCCACACCCTCGGGCAGCCGACGCCGTACCAGGACCCGTCCCTGCTCGTCTTGCAGTTCGATGTCGTGATGGGCCTCGGCCCAGTCGTCGCCCAGAAAGAGCAACCCCGTTCGCCTCCTCGAATCGCACCGATCGATCGTCCACAGCAAGCCTGCAGCGCCCTAATGGTTCAGTGCTCACTGGCACGGCATCCCAGCAGCCATCACGCCTCCTCGTTCACCGGCGGGGGCACGATCTAGACATAGACCTCGATGGTCAGGGTCGAGTAGTGCTCACCCACCAGCGGACTCGACACCACTCTGGCCGAGACCCAGGTGATGCATGCCCATTAGGGTCGCCAGACCGAGTGGTCGTGGGCGAAGTACACGGCCCGCGGGTCGAACTGCTGGAGGGTGTCCAGCCATTCCGGGATCTCGGGAAGCGGCTGGCCGTGGCGCTCTCGATGGGCGCGCCAGGACAGCCGATCGGCTGCATACTGCGTTGCTGTGTCGTGGCTCTGGCCGGCCACGACGACCGCTCCGTCCGGTAGCAGAACTATCAGCGACTGGTGCCCGGCCGTGTGTCCCGGCGTAGGGATCAGGTGTACGCCGGAGAGGATCTCCGCGGCGCCGGAGATGATCTCGAATCGGTTGTCCTCGATGAGGCTCGGCAGGGTGTAGTCCGGGGTCTCACGGGCGTTCTCGAGCTCGACTGTCTGGACGAAGACGGGGATGCCGCCGAGTCTCGCGTTGCCACCACAGTGGTCGAAGTGAAGATGGCAGTTGGCGACGAAGTCGATGTCGCTCACGGTCCGGCCTACCGCGCCGAGAGCGTCAGGCAGCTCGATCCGGCGAGGCCGGTAATGAGCGTCGACCTCTGGATCTGCGCCCATACCGGTGTCGAACAGCAGCGTGCCTCGTGGATGATCGATCACATAGCCGAGGCAGGGCTCAACGCGTGCTTTGCCGGACTCGGTCTCGGCTGCCGGGCGGACGAAGTAGCCAAAGTCGATCCGACGAACGCTGGCTGGACGCATGCTGGCTTGACGCATACTCCAATGCTGGCGCAGTCGTGTTCTCGGCGCTGTGACGGCGGAATCGCTGGGTTGTCCACAGCGGGCCGTTTGTGTTTCTGGTTGTGCACAGATTGGTTGTCGATGCTGGTGGGCTGTCCCGGCCGTCGATAGGGTCGAACGCATGTTCGAGGATGTGGTGGAGGTTCGGGATCGGTTGGCCGTGCTGGTCGACCGGCTGGATCCCGACGCCTTCTCTGGGTCGGCGGCCCGCGAGTTGTGGCAGGTGTTCGACGCCGCCGAGCGGTTGTGCGCGGCGGGCAAGACGTTGTTGGCCCGCCGGGTGGCCGAGACTCATCAGCGCAGTCGCGGTACCCGTTCGGCGGCGGAGGAGTTGGCCGGCAAGGCCGGCACCTCGGCGGGGGCGGCGAAAGACGCGATGGACACCTCACAGCGGTTGCCCGGGCAGCCGGAGCTGGACAAGGCGATCCGCCGCGGGTGAGCTGTCTCCGGCGCAGGCCGGGCTGATCAGCAGCGCGGCCGCCGCGAACCCGGCGGCCGAGCGCCGGCTGACCGAACTGGCCGGGCAGGTGTCGCTGGCCGAACTGCGGGAGGAATGCGCCCGGGTCCGCGCCGCGGCGGATCCGGACCCGGAGGCGACCAACCGGCGGCTACACGCCGGTCGCCGGTTGCGCCGCTGGACCGACGGCGAGGGGTTCTGGAACCTACACGCCAAGGGCAGCCCACAAGCCGGCGCGTTGTTCAACACCGTGCTGGATCCGATCATCGACCGGATCTTCAAAACCGCTTCTCGGGCCGGCCGGCGCGAACACCCCGACGCCTACGCCTTCGACGCCCTGATCCACCTGGCCGAACACGCCGCCGGCCACTGCGACCGCGACCACCCCACCCAGCCAGCCCGAGACGCCGGCGACAACAGAGCCGATGCCGCCGCCGGCAACGGCGGCCCCGCCGGCCACGCCGACGCCGACTGGGGCGACCCGACCGGACGCGACGCTACCGATGCCGACACCGCTGAAGCTGCCCGGGCTGATGCCGCCGGGGCGGACTGTGGCGGGACTGATGCTGGGGCCGATGCGGATGCGGGGTTCAGCGGTGCGGCTAGCCGAGGCGCGGCGACTCCGACCGGTGAGCGGGCGGCCGTTTCGGCGGCCTGGACCGACCCGGGCACCGCTGGGACCAACCGGTCGGCCAACGCCGGGGTGCCCTCTGGTGGCGCCGATAGTGACGACCGGCCGGGCAGTGCGCTGGCCGTGGGTGATCCGGGGATCTTCGCCGCCAACGCCGGCGCCACCGGCAGCGTCGGCCGCACGGAGTCGAGGTCGGGGTGCGCGGTACGGCCATCGACCAATCCGCGGTATCTGGCCCTGCTGCGGGTCGATGCGCAGGCGCTGCGCCGCGGCCACGTCCGGGGCGAGGAACTGTGCGAAATCGCCGGCGTCGGCCCAGTCCCGGTCTCGGTCGCCAAAGATCTACTCGGCGAGGCGATCCTCAAGCTGGTCATCACCGACGGGGTCGACGTGGCCAACGTCACCCACCTGGGCCGCGGGCCGACTGCCGCCCAGCGGGCGGCGTTGCTGTGGGCCAACCCCACCTGCTCGGTGCAGGGCTGCCCACGCCGTCGGATCGAATACGACCACCAGAAACCCTGGGCGCAAACCAAGCACACCCGCCTCGACGAACTGGACCCGCTGTGCGGCTTCCACCACGACCTGAAGACCCGCCTCGGCTACGCCCTCGTCGCCGGCAAAGGCAAGAGAGCCTTCGTCGCACCCGACGACCCCCGACACCCCCGATACCGCGAACCCTCTGGGAACCGATCCCGCTCGGGGGATGCTGGAGAGCCGACCGAGGCGAGACGAAACTCAAGGGGCGGAGCGGCTAGCGCTTCTGACCGATCGGCAGCCGCTGCGGAGCCGAATGGTCGAAGCGGTCGGCAGCGCCCGGGCTCGGTGAGGGATGGCGATGGGATCAGACGACCCCGCGACACACGACGCGCTCAGTCGGCAGGACAACCCGAGCCGGGCCTCTTCACCGAGCCGCGACCGCCCTAGGTGTGCCGTTGCGTGTTGCGGATCAGGCCCCAGGTCAGTCCGCAGACAGCGCTGCGTAGAGATCGACGCGGACGCCGTCGGGATCGCGGACGGTGGCGTACCGCTGGCCCCACGGCGCGTCGAACGGAGTGACGTGGGACCCGGCGCCGAGGGCCGATAGTTCGTCATGCAGCCGGTCGACGTCGGTTGGGGAAGCACAGCGGACTGCGAGCGTGAGCCGGCCAGCGTTGGGACCGGACCAGGTGTCCTCGGAGAACGACTTCATCACGTCCTCGCTGTCGATCATCAGCCGGAGGCCGCCGAGATCGCATTCGAGGTGCTCGTCGAGGGCGTTGGTATCAGGATCGGGTAGCACACAGCCAGCGGCACGATAGAACGTGACGGTACGGGCAAGATCGGACGCGACGAGTCCAATGGCGTCGATCATGGGCAGATCATTCATGTGCCCACGCTAGGCCCGCGGGCCGACAGCTATCCGACCAAGACAGCCACTTTGCCGCGAACAACGCGGAGGTGGTCATCGCTGGGCCTGGGTAGACGTCGCCGGCGGGCGGAGTAGGCAAGGTTAGCCAAACCTAAGTACGATGCCACGCGACATTGATGTTCGTTTGTTCGGAGACATCCCGATGCGCTCGCCACGGCTGCCAGCCGCAATAACCATGGCCGTCCTCGTCCTTGCCGCTGCTGCGTGCGGAGGCAACGCCGCAGGCGATGAAGCTCAAGACGATGCCGTCGACGAGTCGAAGCTGGTTGTTTACTCCGGACGTCAGGAAGCGCTGGTGCAGCCGGTCGTCGACGACTTCGAGGCCGAAACCGGCATCGAGGTCTCGGTTCGCTACGGCAATACGGCCCAACTGGCGGCGCAGGTCATCGAGGAGGGCGATCGCACCAAGGCCGATGTCTACTTCTCGCAGGACGGCGGCGCACTCGGAGCGCTGACCAAGGAGGGCATGCTCACGCAGCTGCCTGCCGACGTGCTCGATCTCGTCGATCCGCGTTACCGGGCGGACGACGGCACCTGGGTCGGTACCAGTGCGCGGGCGCGGGTCATCGTGTACGACCCGGACCAGCTCACTGAGGCAGAGGTACCCAACAGCGTGTTCGAACTGACCGAACCGCAATGGAAAGGCAAGGTCGGTATCTCCCCGAGCAACGCGTCGTTCGAAGCTTTCGTCACGGCGATGCGGGTGTTGTACGGCGAGGACGAGGCTCGCGAGTGGCTTGAAGGCATGGCCGCGAACGACGTCCAGCTCTTCGACAACAACGTGCTCATCTTGAATGCGGCGGAGGACGGCGTCATCGCGCTCGGTCTGATCAACCACTACTACTGGTACGAGCAAGTGGCTGAAGAAGGCCTCGAGGCGGTTCCCGCGAGGCTGAAGTTCCTGCCCGGTGGTGACCCCGGCTCCTTGGTGAACGTCGCCGGTGTCGGTGTCCTCGCCGCGAGCGACCGACAAGACGAAGCGGCGAGCTTCGTCGAGTACTTGCTCGGCCAGGATGCGCAGACTTACTTCGCGCAAGACACCAAGGAATATCCAGTCATCGAGGGCGTAACGACGGCCGAGGGCCTGCCCCCGCTGGAAAGCTTGCAGACACCCGAGATCGACTTGTCCGATTTGGACACCCTGGAAGTAACCCTGCAGATGATCGAGGAGGCCGGGCTGACCTGATGGCCGCGCCGACCGAGTGGCGAGCAGCGGAAACGACGACGGCAGGCCGCCGCTCGTCGCGCCCACCCGCCGTGCTCGTCGTGCCGGCGCTCATCGCCGCCGCCGTAGCGGTGTTGCCGCTGGTCTACCTGGTGGTGCGATCGCTTGACTCCGGCGTTGGCGAGCTGATCGCGGTGCTCTGGCGGGAGCGGACGGTTCGGCTCACCGTGCGAAGTGTGGGCTTGGCCGCCGCCGTCACCTTCGCCTGCCTGATCTTGGGTGTCTTCCTCGCTTGGCTCACCACGCGCACCACGCTGCCCGGCCGACGTGGCTGGGCCGTCGTCGCCGCCTTGCCGCTGGCAATCCCGTCGTATGTGGCCGCATACGCGTGGGTGGCCGCATTTCCGCGCATCCCGCCGTTCTGGGGGTCGGTACTCGTCCTGACGCTGTGCTGCTATCCGTATGTGATGTTGCCCGTGGCGGGGACGCTGCATCGGACCGATCCGGCGCTGGAGGAGGTAGCGCGGTCTCTTGGCAAGGGCCAGCTGGCGACGTTCCTCACGGTGACACTTCGCCAGGTCCGGCCTGCCGCGGCGGTCGGCGGACTGCTGGTCGCGCTCTACGTGCTGTCGGACTTCGGCGCGGTGGCGATCCTTCGCTTCGATGTGTTCACGCGAGTGATCTACACGTCGTACCGGTCCAGCTTCGACGGGACCGCCGCCGCGGCGCTGAGTCTCGTGCTCGTCTTCATCACGGTGACCGTGGTGTGGGCCGAGAGCCGCAGCCGCGGCAGGGCGGCCCAGTCGAGAATCGGCGCCGGTGCCCCACGGACGCACCGGCCGGTCGTCCTCGGGCCAGGAGGCGTCGTCGCCGGCCTGCTGGGGGCGGCCGTGGTGGCTGCCCTTGCTCTCGGCTTCCCTCTCGGCAGCCTGGCCTATTGGCTGATCCACGGCGGATCCGCCGACCTCGACCCCTCTGCTCTGGCAACTGCCGCTGTCTCGACGGTCTCGGTGTCCGCGCTCGGAGCCGCCGCGACGACCGCATTGGCGATCCCGGTCGGAATCATGGCGGCGCGCTACCGCTCGCGCCGGGTCCGTGCGCTCGAGCAGGCTTCCTACGCCGGTCATGCGCTGCCCGGCATCGTCGTCGGGCTGTCGCTGGTGTTCTTCGGCGTGCGCTTCGCCTATCCCATCTACCAGCGGACGCCGTTGCTCGTCCTGGCGTATGCGGTGCTGTTCCTCCCGGCTGCGGTGGGTGCGGTGCGAGCCTCGGTCGCGCAGTCCCCACCGGTACTCGAAGAAGTCGCGCGTTCACTGGGTCGGAGCCCGGCTCGGGTCCTGCGTGATGTCACCTTGCCTCTCGCCGGCCCCGGTGTCGCTGCCGGAGCCGCCTTGGTGTTCTTGACGTGCATGAAGGAGCTGCCCGCCACGTTGATCCTTCGCCCCACCGGGCTGGAGACCCTCGCCACGGAGCTGTGGGCCGAGACCGAGGTCGGTGCGTACGCTGCCGCGGCTCCGTATGCCAGCCTGCTCGTCCTGCTCGCGGCGGTGCCGACCTTCCTGCTCGGCCCGCGCCGCCGGTCAGGGACACTGGACCCCCCGGAGGGAGGATCGTGAGCGAGCTGGTCGTGCGAGGGCTGGAGAAGTCCTTCGGCAGCGGCCGTGTTCTCGACGACCTCGATCTGGTCGTCCCCGCAGGGCGCCTTGCGGCCGTGCTGGGACCGTCAGGCTGCGGCAAGACCACACTGCTGCGGATCGTCGCCGGGTTCGAAACCGCCGACCGCGGAACCGTCGTGCTCGATGGGGTACAGGTTGCCGGTCCGGGCGTGCACCTGCCCCCAGAACGCCGCCGGGTCGGCGTCGTGCCGCAAGAAGGTGCGCTGTTCCCTCACCTGACGGTAGCCGGCAACGTGGGCTTCGGGCTGACCCGGGCTCAGCGCCGGGCCGGCCGGATCGACGAACTGCTCGGGCTGGTCGGGCTCGGCGGGTTCGGCCACCGCATGCCGTATGAACTGTCCGGTGGTCAGCAACAGCGCATTGCCCTCGCCCGCGCACTAGCGCCAGAACCCGCGCTCGTCCTGCTCGACGAGCCCTTCAGCGCGCTGGACACCGGACTGCGGGCCGCAGTCAGAGAAGACGTCCGCTCGGCATTGCGAGCCGCTGGGGCCACGGCCGTCCTGGTCACTCATGACCAGGAGGAGGCCCTGTCGATGGCCGACCTGGTCGCGGTCATGTGGGCTGGCCGCATCGCCCAGGCAGCGCCGCCGGGTGAGCTGTATTCGGCGCCGGCCGACCTCGAGGTGGCCACCTTCGTGGGGGACGCCGTGGTCTTCGACGCCGTGGCAACGGCCGCCGGTGCGGATAGCCCGCTGGGTCCGTTGCGGCTCAGCGATGACGCGGCGCGAGGCCCTGGACGGGTCGTGGTGCGGCCCGAGCAGGTGATACTCGGCGGTGCGGGCGTGGAGGGAGCAATCGTGGGGACGGTCGTTGCCACCGCCTTCTACGGCCACGACGCTCTGGTGCGGCTCGAGGTCGCCGTCCCGGGCGGGACGGTGCCCGTTTCGGCGAGGTGCCAAGGAATGCCCCTCGACCTGGAAATCGGTCGGTCGGTCGGCCTGCGGGTCGTCGGTCCCGTGACCTTCTTCCCGGTCGCATGACTTCTGCGCGGCAGGACACGGTTTGCTCACGGCTCTGCCCCAGACGGCGGTCCACCAGGCAGCATGGAGCCGGCGGCAGGCGTGGACAGGAAAGGGGTCGGCGATGAGTTCCAGCGATTCACTCACCGGCCGCTTGCTGGTGGCAACGCCGCTACTGAAGGATCCGAACTTCGAACGGGCAGTCGTGCTGGTGCTCTCGCACGACGACGACGGCGCCCTCGGCGTGGTCGTCAACCGGCCGACAACGGTGCCGGTCACGGACATCCTGCCGAACTGGCAGCCAGTCGTCAGCACACCCGAGGTCGTGTTCCAGGGTGGGCCGGTGAGTCTGGATAGTGCATTGGGCCTAGTCGCAATGATCGACGGCGCCGAGCCACTGGGAGTGCGACGGGTCAGCGGCCGGGTTGGCGTGGTGGACCTCGACACCCCGCCCGAGGTAGTCCAGCCCGCGGTGGTCGCCATGCGCGTTTTTGCCGGGTACGCCGGTTGGTCCCCCGAACAGTTGGAGAACGAGATCGCCGAAGGCTCGTGGTACGTCGTCGAGTCACAAGCCGACGATGCGTTCAGCGACGACGCCGACGAGCTCTGGAAAGCCGTGCTGCGGCGGCAGGATGGCCCGTTGGCGCTGATGGCCACGTTCCCGACCGATCCGTCGCTGAACTAGCTGGGTACGACGTTGGCCACGTCCCGGCCGTCGCGGGTGTTCTTGCTCGGCATGATGGGAAGCGGGAAGACGGCCGTGGGCCAGGCGCTGGCTCATCGACTGGGCTGGCGGTACCGCGACAACGATCAGCAGTTGCAGGTCAGCGCTGGTGCCGCCGTCGACGCTGTCGCCGCGACGTTCGGCCGCGATCGGCTGCACAAGGTCGAGTCAGAACAGGCTGCGCTCGCCGCGGGCGAGCCGCCGCCTGTGGTTGCTGGTCTGGCCGCCAGTGTTGTCGAGGAGAAACGGTTGTGGCCGACGCTGCGCGCCGCCGGCTGGTGCATCTACCTCCGAGCGAGGCCGGAGACCTTGGTCGCGCGGGTCGGAACGGGGAAGGGGCGACCGTGGCTCGCTGCTGACCGGGCCGGCTTTGTGGAGCGTACGCTTCGGCAGCGCGACTCGCTTTACGCAGAGCTGGCTGACATCGTCATCGACGTCGACGACCGCCAGCCACGCCAGATCGCGGCCAACATCATCGAGCTGCTTGACCTGGAAGCAGGTCAGGGGACGCTAGACGACAGCGGTTAGTCCCCGCCCTCCTTGTCCCCGCCCCTCAGGCTCTGCCAGATCTTCCTGCATTCCGGGCAAACGGGGTATCGCTGTGGATCCCGGCTGGGCACCCACACCTTTCCGCACAGCGCGATGACCGGCGTGCCGTTGACCATCGCGTCGGTGAGCTTGTTCTTGGGCACGTAGTGGGAGAACCGCTCGTGGTCGCCGTCGTCGGTGCTGGGCCGGGTCCGGGTGTCCTCGACGGTCTGAGAGCCGGGGCTGAGCTTCGTCGTCACGGCAACGAGTGTACGGACGCTCAGGGAGGATATGTGGATGACGACGGAGAGGGTGCCGGGCATCCTCGGCCGTGCCCATCGGCGGCTGACCGTCGGCATCGTCTCCACGATCGTGTTCATAGCGTTCGAAGCCATGGCCGTCGCAACGGCCATGCCCAAGGCGGTGCCCGACCTGAACGGCATGCGCGTCTATGCGCTCGCCTTTTCCGCGTACTTCACGACCAGCCTGTTCGGGCTGGTGCTCGCCGGAGAGATCTGCGACCGCCGCGGACCCCGACTCCCGCTCGTCGCTGGTACGGCGTCGTTCACTGCGGGACTTCTGCTGGCGGGCACTGCCCAGGCGATGGTGCCCTTCGTACTGGGCCGTGCGGTTCAAGGGCTGGGCGGCGGGATCGTCATTGTCGCCGTCTACGTGCTGGTTGGTCGGGCGTACGACGACGACCTCCGGCCACGCATGTTCGCCGCCCTGTCCGCTGCGTGGGTGGTGCCGTCGATCGTCGGGCCGCTGATCGCCGGGTTCCTTGCCGACCAGCTGAGCTGGCGGCTGGTGTTCCTGGGGATTGCACCGCTGGCCGTCGTACCTGTCCTCATCGCCCTCCCGTCGGTGATCTTGTACGACGGACCGCCGCCCGCAGGTCCGACGGTGCGGCACGGACGCATGCGGCTCGCTCTGGCGGCGGCGGTCGGGATGGGGCTGCTGCAGGTGGCCGGTATCCGGGCCGACGCGGCGGCGTTGGGGCCCGCACTGGTCGCGATGGTGATGCTCGTGCCGAGTGTGCCCAAGCTGCTGCCGGCGGGAACCTTGGTCTTTCGTCGCGGCCTGCCAGCGGTCGTCGCGATGCGGGGTGTCCTCGCAGGTGCCTTCTTCGGCGCCGAGGCGTTCCTCCCGCTGATGCTTGTGCAGCAGCGCGGGCTGTCCACGACGGTGGCCGGCTTGTCCCTGGCCGGCGGTGCATTGGGATGGGCTGGCGGCTCGTGGTACCAGGGACGGCCGAGCCTTCGCGTGCAGCGGCATGAACTGGTTCGTCGAGGCGCGGCGTTGGTCGCAGCGGGAATCGCCGGGCTCGGTTTCGTACTGCTCCCGAGCATTCCGGTCGGCTTCGCCGGGCTGTCGTGGGTGGTCGGCGCCACCGGGATGGGATTGGCGACGGCGAGCATCGGCGTGCTGCTGTTCGAGTTGTCTCCTGTCGCGGACCAAGGCGCGAACTCTGCATCGCTGCAACTGTCCGACGCGCTGTTCTCGGTGGTCTTCATCGGACTCGCCGGCGTCATCTTCGGCATGTCCCAGCATCGCGCCGGGCCGACCAGCCCGACGGTCTTTGCGCAGATCCTCATCGTCATGGCAGCACTGGCGCTGGTGGGAGCGTGGGCCGCCGGACGTGTGCGACCGGCGGGAATCTCTGCTGGTTCGTGAACGTTGACATATCCGCGGAGACTCCGAGCCCCGTTCTGCCAACTCACTGCCAACGAGGAGAGAACAGCTAGGTGGCCACCCTGACCATGACGAGCGCCAATCACGACGATGTCGTCAACGACGGCATCGTTTTCATCGACTTCTGGGCCGAATGGTGCGGCCCGTGCAGGCGTTTCGCGCCCGTCTTCGAGCAGGCGTCGCAGCAGCACACCGACATCACCTTCGCGAAGGTGGACACCGAGGAGCAGCGCGAGCTCTCCGCTCGGTACGGCGTGACCTCGATCCCGACGCTGGTCATCTACCGCGACGGAATCCCGGTATTCGGCCAGCCTGGCGCCATGCCCGCGGCGGTTCTCGACGACCTCGCCAGCCAGGTTCGGGCGTTGGACATGGACGAGGTGCGAGCACGCTACGAGAACCAGGTCGCCGAGCAACGCCGCTGATCCCGCGCGCCAGCGCGGCTACGCTCGGGCCGTGGCGGCCGAGATCTCCCAGACGCTGGACCGCGGGCTTCGGCTGGTGAGGTTGCTGGCCGAAGCTTCGGCGCCACTGAGCGTCACCGAGGCGGCGGCGACGCTTGGGGTGAATCGCACGGTCGTCTACCGGTTGGCCGCGACCCTTGAACAGCACAGGTTGGTCCGGCGTTCCGCCGACGGGCGGCTTTCGCTGGGTTTCGCGGTCCTCGGCTTGGCCGCAACGGTTCATCCACTGCTCCGACAGGCAGCGCTACCGGCACTGCGGGCGCTTGCGGAGGACGTCGGTGCGACTGCACATCTCACCGTGGCCGACGGTGGCGAGGCTCTGGCGGTTGCCGTCGTCGAGCCGAGCTGGACGTCGTTCCACGTCGCTTATCGGGTCGGATCCCGGCACGACTTGCGCCGGGGGGCCGCGGGCCGCGCGATCCTGGCCGGCCGCGTCGGTGACCTCTCCTACCTGTCCAGTGAGGGCGAGCTCCAGCCAGGCGCGTCCGGCGTTGCCGCGGCGGTGACGGGCGTGCCGAGTGTCGAGGCGAGCGTCGGCGTGGTTGCTCTGACCGGACTCGACCCGGCAGCAGTGGGACCACGGGTCGTCCGAGCAGCAGATGAGGTCTCGCGACGGCTTCGGTAGATCTCAGCTGATGGTGACCGTCACCGGCTCGGACTCGAGGCGCTCGCCGCCGACCTGACCTACTACCCGGAACTGGTTCTGACCGGCGCGGCCGGTCACGACGTAGGTGCTGAACGAGCCGTCGTCGCGGGTCGTGACCGTCACCGGGTCGCTGGCATCGGGGAATGCGCTCCATTCTCCGCCGTCCAGGCTGCGCTCGACCGTGAACTCGACACCAGCCTCCGCGGGCTCGAGCCGGCCGGTCATGTCGATCTGCTGGTTTGCGCTGAAGCTCGTCTGTGTTGCCGACAGGCTGACCGAGTTGGCCGGCGTCGTCGGTGTTGGGCTCACGCTGGGTGCCATAGCGGACGGCGAGCCCGCTGACGCTTCGGATCCGGCGCCGAGGCTGCCGGCGATCGCACCTCCGCCGAAGCCCAACACGAGGGCAGTAATCAGAACGGCGCTGGCGATCCCTGGCGATGCATGAGTGGACATCGCAGCCCATTCAACCGGCCCGCCGCCGGTCGTCACCAGGAGGGTAGGCGGCTGACCTGTCGGCGGTGGCCATGACCAGCGGCAGCACACGGGGCACGACCACTGTGGACAGGGCAATCAGCGTCGAGGTCCGCACGATGTCTGCGTCGCTGACCAGGTCGTCGATGACGCGCTGGAGGTCATCGTTGTCGCGCGCGACGATCCGGCACAACAAGTCGCCAAGACCGGTGATCGTGTGCACCTCGAGCACTTCGGGGATCCGGGCCAGGTGTTCGGCGACCGAACCCCGCCCACCCTGGCGAATCTCCAGAGTCGCGAAGGCCGTCACCCGGTAGCCGAGTGCGGCGGGGTCGAGGCTCGGTGCGAGCGTGCGGATCACGCCGGAGGAGATCAGCTTGTCCAGCCGGGCCTGCACGGTGCCGCGCGCAACGCCCAGGCGCCGCGACGCCTCGAGGATGCCGACTCGCGGCTCGTTGGTCAGCAGTTGGAGGATCCGCGCGTCGAGTTCGTCCACCATGCGCGAGCTCCTCGCCGGATCAGACTGGTCAAGATGACCAGCAATACAGCGATTCTAGTGCTCAGAACGTACACCATGACCAACGATGTTGGGCCGCCTTGCTCAGTCGCTGCGGGGCAGGCACAGTCATCCGCAGAAGACGCGCTGCAGCACAGGAGGCCAGCGGTGACCATACAAGCTCACAGGGACACGACCCTGACGCCGGACGAGCGTGCGGCAGACCTCGACCTCGAGCAGCTCAAGCAACTCGTCGGATTGGTGGAGTACGACCAGAGCCGCGATCCATTTCCGGTGACCGCCATGGATGCGGTGGTGTTCGTGGTGGGCAACGCCACCCAGACGGCGCACTTCTTTCAGTCGGCCTTCGGGATGGAACTCGTCGCCTACTCCGGACCCGAAACCGGGAACCGTGACCACAAGGCGTTCGTCATCAGAAGCGGTTCGGCTCGTTTCGTCATCACCGGTGGCGTCGCGGCGGATAGCGCGCTGCTCGACCACCATCGGCGGCATGGCGACGGCGTCGTCGACCTCGCGCTCGAGGTACCCGACGTCGATCGCTGCATTGCGCACGCCCGTAGTCAGGGTGCGAAGATCATCGTCGAGCCGCACGACGAATCCGACGTCTACGGCACCGTGCGGATCGCGGCGATCGCCGCATACGGCGAGACCCGGCACACGCTGGTCGACCGATCCCGATACCACGGAATCTACCTGCCCGGATTCGTCGCGCGGACGTCGAGCTACCGCAAGCGGGACGGCGCGCCGAAGCGGCTGTTCCAGGCCGTCGACCACTGCGTCGGCAACGTAGAGCTCGGTCGGATGGACGAGTGGGTGTCCTTCTACAACCGGGTCATGAATTTCGTGAACATGGCCGAGTTTGTCGGGGACGACATCGCAACCGACTACTCCGCGCTCATGTCGAAGGTGGTCGCCAACGGCAACCACCGCGTCAAATTCCCCCTCAACGAGCCCGCGATCGCGAAGCGGAAGTCGCAGATCGACGAGTACCTCGAGTTCTACGGTTCCGCCGGCTGCCAGCACATCGCGTTGGCGACAGGTGACATCCTTCGCACGGTCGACGTCATGCGCGCCGAGGGTGTGGAGTTCCTCGACACCCCGGCCTCGTACTACGACGACCCCGAGCTACGCGCCCGGATCGGGAAGGTACGAGTGCCGGTAGAGGAGCTGAAGAAGCGCGGCATCCTGGTGGACCGGGACGAGGACGGGTACCTGCTGCAGATCTTCACCAAGCCGGTCGGCGACCGGCCCACCATGTTCTTCGAGCTGATCGAACGGCACGGCTCGCTCGGCTTCGGGAAGGGCAACTTCAAGGCGTTGTTCGAGGCGATCGAGCGAGAGCAGGAGCTGCGCGGCAACCTCTGAGTGCTGGAGCGCGGCCGGCTCTGACTGTTCTCACACCGCCAGCCTGGCGTCGTCCCTAGACCGGCCATACCGTGCAGGTATGGGCCATGGCCTGCTCGACGCCCTGCGTGACGGGCTTCCGGCCGAGATCGTCGTCGACGACCCGGACCGGATGGAGGCCTACCGCTACGACCGGGCGCTGTTCTGCCCGGCCGGGATGCCTGCCGTCGTCGTGCTCGCCCGCGAGCGAGCGCACGTTGAGCACACGCTGCGGACCGCGTCGGAATTCGCGGCACCGGTCGTCCCGCAAGGCGCCCGTAGCGGACTGTCCGGCGCTGCCAATGCCGTCGATGGCGGCATCGTCCTCTCGCTCGAGCGGATGGACCGCATCGTCGAGATCGATGCCATCAACCGGATCGCCGTGGTAGAGCCCGGCGTCTTCAACGCCACGTTCTCCCGGGCGGTCGCGCAGCACGGGCTGTTCTATCCGCCGGACCCCTCCAGCTGGGAGTTCTGCTCCATCGGCGGGAATCTGGCGACCAACTCCGGCGGGCTGTGCTGCGTCAAGTACGGCGTCACGACCGACTATGTGCGCGGCCTCGAAGTCGTTCTGGCGTCGGGTGACGTCCTGACGACGGGCCGCCGCACGGTGAAGGGTGTAGCCGGCTACGACCTGACCAAGTTGTTCGTCGGCAGCGAGGGCACGCTCGGAGTGATCACGCGGGCGACCCTCGCCTTGCGCCCCGAGGTCGAGCGCCCGCGCACTGTTGCGGCGCTGTTCGACACCGCGGCGGCGGCGGCACGGGCAGTCAGCGCGGTCGTCGTAGCCGGCTATCTACCCAGCCTGCTCGAGATCATGGACGCGACCTGTCTGGGAGCCGTCGAGCGGTGGAAGAGGATGGATCTTCCCGCGGACGCCGGGGCAATGCTGCTAGCGCAGTCCGACAACGGCGGACCAGCCGCTGCTGAAATCGCGGGAATCGCGGAGCTGTTCCGCCAGGCGGGCGCCACGGATGTCGTCGAAGCCGACGACCCGGCCGAGGGAGAGCTCCTCCTCGAGGCCCGCCGGGTCGTGCTGCTCGCGATGGAACAACTGGGTACCACGATGATCGACGACGTGTGTGTGCCGTTGTCACGACTGGCCGAGTTGTTCGAGGGCATCGAGAAGATCGCCGCAGACTCGGACATCATGATCGGTGTCGTCGGGCATGCCGGCGACGGAAACATGCACCCCACGGTCGTCTTCGACGCGGCGGACCAGGATCAGACCCGTCGAGCACAGCACGCGTACGGAGCGGTCATGGACCTCGGCCTGCAGCTCGGTGGAACCATCACCGGAGAGCACGGCGTCGGCGTGCTCAAGAAGGAGTGGCTGGAGAAGGAGCTCGGTCCCATCGGACTTCGGCTGCACCGGGATATCAAACGCGTGCTCGACCCGCAAGGAATCCTGAACCCGGGCAAGGTTTTCGACTGACCGTCACTCCAGGCGCAGCGCGGGTCGCACGGACCCGGTCACCTCACCTAGCCCAATCGGATTGCCGTCGGGGCCGGGGGCGGTGGCCGAGATCATCACGGTGTCTCCGTCGGCCAGGAAGGTGCGGGTGGAACCATCGGCGAGCCGGACCGGCGCGGTGCCGTTCCAGGTCAACTCCAGGAACGAGCCGCGCTGATCCGGCTCGGGCCCGCTGACAGTGCCCGATGCGTAGAGATCTCCAGTCCGCACCGACGCGCCGTTGGCGGTGAGGTGGGCGAGCTGCTGGGCGGCTGTCCAGTACATCTGCCCGAACGGCGGCCGGGCGACCGGTGTCCCGTTCCAGTTCACCTCCAGCTCTATCGCCAACCCCCACGGCCCGCTGTCGTCGTCGCGCAGGTAGTCGGCCGGCTCGGGATCACGGGCCGGCGGCTCGACCCACGCCCCGTCGAGTGCGGCGAGTGGCACGACCCAGGACGAGATCGACGTCGCGAAGGACTTGCCGAGAAATGGGCCGAGTGGGACGTATTCAAAGGCCTGGATGTCGCGCGCCGACCAGTCGTTCACCAGGACCACGCCGAAGACGTGCTCGGCGAATTGCTCGACCCGCACCGGATGTCCCATCGTCGATGGCACTCCGACGACGAAGCCGACCTCGGCTTCGATGTCCAACTTGGCTGACGGGCCATAGACGACCGCGTCGCCGGCGGTCCGCAAACCGCGCGGCCGAATGATGTCGGTCCCGGACGGAACCACCGTTCCCGACCGGCCGTGATATCCGATCGGCAGCTGCCGCCAGGCGCGAGGCAAGGCCGGGGAGTCGGGTCGAAGGATCCTGCCGACGTTCTCGGCGTGCTGTTGGGAGGCATAGAAGTCGACGAAGTCGGCGACCTCGAACGGCATATGCAGCTCGACGTCGGTCACGGGGATCAGATGTGGCTCGACCAGACTTCGGTGCGGCTCCTCGCTGACCAGTTCGCGGAGCCAGCCGCGCACCGCCGCCCAGGCCTGCGGGCCGATGGCCATGAACGGGTTGAGACTCGGCTGGGCGAATACATGCGCGCCATCCAGGTTCTCCTCGGCGGCCAGTGGGGCGAGGTCGAGCACGTGCTCGCCGATCGCCACACCGACTCGGGCGTCCTCCTCGCCGGTGGAGAAGATCCCGTAGGGAAGCGTGTCGGCCCCGAACGGGGAGTCGCCGGAAACCGGGATCCAGCTCTCGGTCACGTCACTCCCGAAGCAGCCCGAGAGCGATCAGGTCATCGAGCGGCTCACGCACGTTGCACGAGCCGTACGACGTGAACCACCGGCGCAGGCTGGCCGCACGCGCGTGGTCGAGCCCGATCACCGCCCTCGCCAGCCGCGCGCCGTCGCGGTCGGCCAGCACAGCGGCAATCTCGCCGGCGTCTGCTCCATCCAGGCAGGCCGCCACAGCCAGCAGGATATTGAGGAAACCGTGCTGCTCCGAGCCGTCCGCTGCGGTGTGTCGCACGGCGCGGTGCAGGCCTGCCGTGCATTTGAACGAAACTCCCAGATCCAGACACGCCAGGACGAACTCGGCAACATCTCGCTCGCTCGGGAACGCTCCTGGTGTCGTCCCGCCGGTGCGCAGCTTGGCCCGATATCCCGATTCCGCGATCACCTCCAGCGCATCACGCCAACCCGTTGTACGAGCGGGTTCGAGGTAGGCCGGTTCGTCGTCGTCCGGTCCGCCGACGGCAGCGTCGAGTGCCGATACAGCACGCCGCGCGGCATCGGCTTGAGCATCGGGTGGCAATGCGATCTCGACTCCGCGCAGGATCAGACGTTCGTCGGCGGCAACCGCGTCGACCGCGGGTCCGATCCCGCCTGCGCCGGAGTCGACGACGAGCCGGATCGCGAGTGGCGCCGCGAGCTGAGCCGCCAGCTCCTCTGTCCGCGAGGACGGACACAGAAAAGGGCCGACCAGTGGCGCATACCACGCGGTCCGGTGCCGACCATGGTCCTCGACGGCAGTTGGCATCGGGGTGCTTGCTGGCGGGAAGAGCGCCGCGTCGTCGATGAATCCGGCGAACAGAGGGGCGGTTGACACGCTCGGGACTGTAACGCATGGTGGCAGTGAGCGATCAGATGTGTCCGACTATCGAACAGGCGGAGGAACATCATGGCGTACTACCGGAGCGTCGGCATGGTGCCGCCGAAACGGCACACCCAGTTCCGCCGGCCCGATGGTCAGCTCTACTACGAGGAACTGATGGGGGAGGAAGGCTTCTCGTCGGATTCCTCGCTGCTCTACCACGTTGGCGTCCCGTCGGCGATCGTCGACTCTCGGGTATGGGAACTACCTGACCTGCGGACTGTGCCTAACCACCCGCTCACGCCTCGACATCTTCGCCTGCACGACCTGTTTGCGGGCAACGAATGGAAGGCCCAGGACGTCGTGACCGGTCGGCGCCTGGTGCTCGGGAACGCAGACGTGCGGATCTCCTACGTCGTGGCCGGCGAATCGTCGCCGCTGTACCGAAACGCGATCGGGGACGAATGCGTCTATGTGGAGGCCGGCTCTGCGATCGTCGAGACGATGTTCGGCGTGCTGGGAGCACGCCAGGGCGACTACGTGATCATGCCTCGGGCCACGGTGCATCGATGGATTCCCACTGGGGACGAGCCGCTGCGGGCGTACTGCATCGAAGCGAACTCACACGTCACGCCGCCCAAGCGGTACCTGTCCAGGTTCGGCCAGCTGCTCGAGCACTCGCCGTACTGCGAGCGCGACCTGCACGGGCCGACGGAACCGATGCTCGTCGAGCAAGCTGACGTCGAGGTCTACACCAAGCACCGAGGGCACGGCCCGTCTGGGCTGGTCGGCAGCATTGTCGTCTATCCCACGCATCCCTTCGACGTCATCGGCTGGGACGGGTGCCTCTACCCGTACACCTTCAACGTCTCGGACTACGAGCCGATCACAGGCCGGGTCCACCAGCCGCCGCCTGTTCACCAGGTGTTCGAGGGCTACAACTTCGTCGTCTGCAACTTCGTGCCACGCAAGGTCGACTACCACCCACTCGCCGTTCCCGTTCCCTACTACCACTCCAATGTGGACAGCGACGAGGTGATGTTCTACTGCGAGGGCGACTACGAGGCCCGGAAGGGCTCTGGTATCGGCCGTGGCTCGATCTCGCTGCATCCCGGCGGACACAGCCACGGCCCCCAACCGGCCGCCATCGAGGCCGCACTGGGCAAGGACTACTTCGACGAGCTCGCCGTCATGGTCGACACTTTCCGACCGTTGGAGCTCGGCGAGGCGGGGGTGGAGTGTGACGACGGTGTGTACGCGTGGTCATGGAGCGGACGCGGCCCGGAGGCCTGAGCGAGCGGCGCGAGCGGGAGGCCGGAGGGCGCGGGTGCGACCAGCAGAATGGAGCGGACGCGGCCCGGAGGCCTGAGCGAGCGGCGCGTGCCTCACCTGATGGAGCGGTACTTCACCAGGATTGCCATGGTGAAGTACCGCTCGGGGTGGTTGAGGTAGTCGACCTCCGAGAGTCGGAGGCTAGACGCTGGCGCGCCCGCGGCCGACGAAGGAGAGTACGAGGCCTACGACCAGAACGATGACGCCGATCCAGATCAGCGCCGAACCGACGCCGGCGAAGCCGAGAATCGCGAGCACGACACCGGCGATGATCAGCAGCAACCAGAGAGCCACTGTTCCTCCACCTTCTGTTGTGGCGGGCCCCCGCGCCCGCGTCCGACGACCCCACCGTGCCCGGTTGGTGAACCGCTCAAACCTGAAAGCGTGGTGCGTCGCGGCTCACGGATGCAGGACCGGATCGCCTTCGAGCACGACCCCAGCGCCGCGAAGCTGCCTGAGCGCGGCCTCGGTGGTGGCCCGCGCTACACCGGCTGTCATCGGCAGCAGCACTCGGGTCTGGAAGCCTTCCGTCGACGCGTCCAGCGCCGTAGCGCGCACGCAGTGGTCTGTTGCGATACCCACGATGTCGACCGACGACACAGAGTGCTGCCGGAGCCAGTCGGCCAGCGGTACACCGTCGTGCGACCTGCCCTCGAATCCCGAGTAGGCAGCCGCGTACTCACCCTTGTCGAAGACGGCGTCGAAGGGCTGCGGATCCAGGTTGGGATGGAACGCAGCCCCGACCGTTCCCGCGATGCAGTGCGGCGGCCAACTGTCGACGTAGTCGGGGTCAGCCGAGAAGTGCTGGCCCGGGTCGACGTGGTGGTCGCGAGTCGCGACGACATAGTCGTACTCACGGTCTTCCGGTTCGGCGTCCTGCAATCGGCGAAGTACACCCGCGATGGAGAACGCGACATGTGCACCTCCGGCGACTGGCAATGCACCGCCTTCGCAGAAGTCGTTCTGCACGTCGGCGATGATCAGCGCCCGAGTCACGTGTCTCAGTCCTCCTGATAGATCGTCGCAATCGCGGGCTCACCGCGAGACATCTGTAGCGCCGTGACGGGCAGCTCCGCACGAGCGGCTTCATGTCGTTCCCGAGCGATGGATAGTGGTTCACGTCCAACCACCTCTCCGGCCCGGATGAGCGGAATCAGCAACGGCCGGTGAGCATCGGAGCGTGGGGCGGCGTTGCTCAATCCGATCACCTCCGCCTCGGCGACGCCGTCGGGCGATCGCCGCCGGAAGGCGTACTTCCGACCACCGACGCTCTGCTTGTCGCTGCTCTTCTTCGCGACCGCCACCATCGCGGCGCCGTCTCCGGCCCGGGCGACCATCTTGTAGACCAAACCGGCGGTCGGGGCACCGGATCCGGTGACCAACGCCGTGCCCACGCCGTACGCATCGACCGGCGCAGCCGCGAGGGCCGCGATGGCGTGTTCGTCGAGATCACTTGTCACGACAATCTTGGTGCGAAACGCGCCCAGGGCGTCCAGCTGCTCGCGAACCGCATACGCCTGGACCAGGAGGTCACCGGAATCCAACCGGACTGCGCCCAGTCCGGGACCCGCGACCTCGACGCCGAGAACGACTGCCATGCCGACGTCGTAGGTGTCCACCAGCAGCGTGGTGCCTTTGCCGAGTGAGTCGACTTGGGCAGAGAACGCATCCCGCTCGTCGTCGTGCAGAAGTGTGAACGCGTGTGCGCTGGTGCCTCGAGTGGGAACGCCATAGGTGCGACCCGCCTCGAGGTTGCTCGTCGACGCAAATCCGGCCACGTAGGCCGCTCGAGCCGCCGCCACAGCGGCCCATTCGTGGGTACGACGTGAACCCATCTCGATGCATGGCCGAGCACCGGCAGCGGAGGTCATCCGCGACGCAGCGGACGCGACCGCCGAATCGAAGTTGAGAACGGACAGGACCACGGTCTCCAGGACGACCGCTTCAGCGAAGCTCGCCTCCACCACCAGGATCGGCGAGTACGGGAAGAAGCACTCCCCCTCGCCGTAACCCCAGACATCCCCGGTGAAGCGGTAGTCGGCCAGCCAGGACAACGTCGGCTCGTCGACTACCGCACGACGCTCTAGATCGGCGAGCGCCGCCTGGTCGAAGCGGAACCGCTCGATCGCATCCAGCAGCCGTCCGGTGCCGCCGACCACGCCATACCGCCGCCCCTCGGGCAGGCGACGAGCGAAGACTTCGAAGATCGAGCGGCGGTGGGCCGTTCCGCGCGCCAACGCCGCCTGGACCATCGTCAGCTCGTAGTGATCCGTCAGCAGCGCGGTCGGGAGGCCACTGTTGGCTGGCACTGGGCCCGGCACGATCAACAGGGTAACTGCGAGCTCTGCCTCTGCGGGAGGATCAAGTGACACCATTGGGGCCGTGACCACCGCACCCGCCGAGGTCGAGCGGCCAGAGGCCGACGAGGTCGTCGTGCCGGACACGCCGTGGTCGACCGTGGTATGGAACGATCCGGTCAACTTGATGTCGTACGTGACCTACGTGTTCCAGTCCTATTTTGGCTACGTCCGCAGCAAGGCCGAACGGCTCATGCTCGACGTTCACGAGAAAGGCAAGGCGACCGTCTCGTCCGGAACCCGGGAGGCGATGGAGCGCGACGTGGAAGCCATGCATGGCTACGGCCTGTGGGCCACGATGCAGAAGGCGGGGGACCGAGGCTGAGCACCGCGTTTCGGCGTACCCGCGGCGACGGAGTGTCTGCCGCCTTCCACCAGGTCGAGATCGAACTGCTGCGCTCCCTGGTCGGGCAGCTCCTGGAGTTGGTGCGGGGTCAGCCACGGCCAAAGGAGCCCCAGATCTCCGACGACCCGCTGGCCATGGCGTTCGGCTTCGGCGACGATCCATCCCGGCCGACAGATCCGGTCGTCCTGCGGTTGTTTCCCGATGGTTATCGCGACGACGACGAGGCAGCTGACGAGTTTCGCCGCTTTACCGAGCGGAGCCTGCGCGAGGCCAAGGCGAACAATGCGGCGACGGTCTTGGCATCCCTGGAAGCAGTCGGCCCGACGGACTCGGCGAAGGAGGACGTGTCCAAACGCGAGAAGGTCCGGCTGCGGCTGGATCCTGCCGCGGCGCAAGCATGGCTGCGGACGCTCACCGACCTGCGGCTGGCCCTCGGCACCCGACTTGGGGTCGAGGAGGGCGACGAAGCGCACTGGGAATCGCTCGATGACGGCGACCCCCGTCGGCATATCCACGACGTCTACGAGTGGCTCGGCTGGGTTCAGGAGACCCTCGTCCGCGCCCTGTCCGCCAGACTTCGTTGACGCCGTTGGCTTAGGCTCGTCGGCCGTGCTCAACATCGGCAGCGACCTGGTCGAAGCGATCATCGCCCACGCCCGCCGGGACCATCCCGACGAAGCCTGTGGCGTCATCGCCGGCCCGGAGGGCTCCGACCGGCCGGTTCGGTTGGTGCCCATGGCCAACGCCGAGCGGTCACCAACTTTCTATCGGTTCGATTCGCTCGAACAACTCGCGGTCTGGCGAGAGATGGACGAGCGCGACGAGGAACCGATCGTCATCTACCACTCGCACACGGCGACGGAGGCGTATCCATCTCGCACCGACGTCGCCTATGCGGCCGAGCCCACTGCCCATTATGTCCTGGTATCGACTCGCGAACCCGACCACGTGGAGATCCGTTCGTTCCGGATCGTCGACGGTGAAGTGACCGAGGAAGAGGTTCACGTCACCGGTCGGGAATGATGGGTTCGGGCATGCCCGTTTCCCGGTACCGACGACCCTTCTCGAGCACAGGAGCCCGGCCGATGGCCATCGAGGTTCGCATCCCCACGATCCTGCGCCAGTACACCGGCGGCGCAAAGGCCGTCGGGGGCACCGGCGACACCCTGGCAGCGGTCATCGACGACCTGGAATCGCGCCATCCGGGCCTGCGCAGCCGTCTCGTCGACGGCGAGGGCCTGCGCCGGTTCGTCAACGTATACCTCAACGACGAAGACGTCCGGTTCCTCGAGGGGCTGAAGACGCCTGTCTCGGACGGTGACTCGGTGACGGTCCTGCCGGCGGTGGCCGGAGGGGGCATCCGCAGGTGAGGTTCGACTCACTGCTGGACTCGGTGGGGCGCACCCCGCTGGTCGGGCTGCCCCGGATGTCACCGTCGCCCGACGTCCGACTGTGGGCGAAGCTGGAGGACCGCAACCCTACCGGTTCACTCAAGGACCGCCCGGCGCTGCAGATGATCGAGGCTGCGGAGCGCGAGGGCCTGCTGTCGCCGGGCTGCACGATCTTGGAGCCGACGTCGGGCAACACCGGCATCTCGCTGGCGATGGCCGCTGCGGTAAAGGGGTATCGGCTGGTGTGCGTCATGCCGGAGAACACCTCGGTGGAGCGTCGGCAGTTGTTGACGATGTGGGGCGCGAAGGTCGTCTCCTCGGCGGCAGCGGGCGGCTCGAACGAGGCCGTCCGAGTTGCCAAGCAGATGGCAGCCGAGAACCCGGGCTGGGTCATGCTGTACCAGTACGGCAACCCCGCCAATACCGTCGCCCATTATTCGACGACGGGGCCGGAGATCCTCGAGGACCTTCCGACGATCACCCACTTCGTCGCCGGTCTGGGGACGACGGGGACGTTGATGGGCGTCGGGCGTTATCTGCGCGAGAAGATCCCGAGCATCCGCATCGTTGCGGCCGAGCCGCGCTACGGCGAGCTGGTCTACGGCCTGCGCAACCTCGACGAAGGATTCGTCCCCGAGCTCTACGACGAGTCGGTTCTGTCCTCGCGCTTCTCGGTCGGCCCCCGCGAGGCCATCCGCCGAATGCGCGAGCTGCTGGCGAACGAGGGAATCTTCGCCGGGATATCCACCGGCGCCATCGTGCACGCCGCACTCGCCGAGGCGGCCAAGGCGGTCAAGGCCCACGAACGCGCCGACATCGCGTTCCTGGTGTGCGATGGAGGCTGGAAGTACCTGTCGACGGGTGCCTACGAAGGTACGCTCGACGAAGCCGAGGATCGCCTCGACGGCCACCTCTGGGCGTGAGTCTGTGGTGCACGCGCCTACCACCGTTGCGAGCCGGTGGTGGAGCCGGCCCGCGGATGCCCAGCCAGGCCGATGGACGGGCAGTCGTCCAGCGGCCGGGTCGGCGGCGGAATCTCGTCCCGGAATACGTTGAGCACGACCTCGCAATCGCAACCCCCGCCTTGTAGCTCGAGCTGATCGCTCAGGTCCGGCGGCGCACCGGGGTTGGCCCGCTGCCAGCGACGAACGCTGGCAAAGCCGCCGTCGCAACCGCGCCGCGACACCGCCCGGCGCAGGAAGCAGCGTAGGCACTCGTGCGGTTCCGGGTCACTGTGTTCCCGTGCGAGCGACGCCAGGAACTGCTCGGCCTCGTCACCGATGGACATCTCATTTCCCATCTCGGTCCCCTTCGATCGGCGGAACGGATGCCCTGTTGTCTACAGCGGCGCTCTGACAGGCACGGCGCACCCGACGAGCTCGGCGCACCACACACGTGCACAGATCGCGACAATCAACAGCCAGCGGCCCGCCGCCAAGGTTGTCCACAGATGGCGCCGTTGGTATGGAGTCGCCGCCACCGACGCGGCAGGCTCGCCGGCCATGAGCCAAGTAGCCCCGCCCGCCGTGGTCACGTTCAGCAGCCCGGTCGACATCGTCGGCGCGATCCCGTCCATGCTGGGCTTCCACCCGGTGGAGAGCCTGGTGGTGATGTGCCTGCGCGGCCCGCGCCATCGAACCGGGCTGACCATGCGCATCGACCTCGTCGATCCCGAGTACGACGAGCGCTTCGCGGCCGAGACAGCTGCCCGGGTAGCCACGGACAAGGCCGGCGCGGCGATCGTCGTCTGCTATACCGATGTGCCGGCCGAAGCAGACCGGCTGCCCCGGGCGGGCCTTGTCGACGAGGTCGGCGGGCAGTTGCTCAGGCGCGGGATCGAGCTGGCAGAAGCACTGTTGGTGCGCGAGGGCAGGTGGTTCTCCTATACCTGCAGCCAGTCCTGCTGCCCGCTAGAGGGCACCGTGATCCCGGCCGTGCCCGCGGGGGTTGTTGCCCAACTCGAGGCGGAGCGAGTGCTCTCGGGCCGGACCATCCTCCCGTCACGCGACGATCTCGAGGCGAGCCTGCGCGCCCCGGTGGCGTTGCGACGCATCGCTCTCGAGCAGGTGTACGACCGGGTCGGTGAGGCAATCGTGGCGGAGATCATCGACGGCGGCGCCGACGCGTTCGCGCGGCGCACCGTTGCGGTGGCGCGTGAGGCGTTCGCCGAATACGTCGACGGCACCTACGGGCTCGACGACGACGACGCCGCGCGGATCGTGCTCGGGCTCCGCGACAAGGTCGTGCGAGACGAACTGACCACATGGGGGCTCGACGGTCGAACCGATGAGCTGATCGCGTTTCTCACCGAGCTGGCGCAGCGAGCTCTCGACGTAGACGCGGCGCCGATATGCACGGTTCTCGCCTCCGTCGTCTATCAGCACGGCGGTGGCCCGCTCGCCACCATTGCGCTCGAACGCGCGCTGCGCAGCGACCCTGGCTACGAGATGGCCCGGCTGCTGGAGGCCATGCTCCTCGGCCAACTGCCGCCTGCGCAGTTGCGGGCAATCATCAAGGACACCCGACCTGAGGTGCGTCGGCAGCTTGGCGAGTCGGAGACGGCGATAGACGGGTAAGCCTGGCGTACGCTCGTCGCGCCATGAACGACGCACCGATCGGGATCTTCGACAGCGGCGTGGGTGGGCTCACCGTCGCACGCAGTGTTCTGGACCAGCTGCCGCACGAGCCTGTCCGCTATGTCGGTGACACCGCGCGCGGCCCATACGGTCCTCGGCCGCTCGCCGAAGTCCGCGCCTTCGCGTTGGAGGTGATGGACGAGCTCGTCGACGAGGGCGTCAAGCTGCTGGTGATCGCCTGCAACTCGGCCAGTAGCGCCGTGTTACGCGACGCCCGGGAGCGCTACCGGGTCCCCGTCGTCGAGGTGATCCAACCAGCGGTCCGGCGCGCTGTGGCTGCTACCCGTAACGGACATGTGGGTGTCATCGGCACTCGGGCCACGGTGCTGTCGAAGGCGTACGAGGACTCGTTCGCCGCGGCGCCGCATCTGCAGATCACCACCCAAGCGTGCCCACGCTTCGTCGAGTTCGTCGAAGACGGCGTGACGCACGGCCCGGAGCTCGAGCGGGTCGCCCGCGAGTATCTGGAACCGGTGCGGGATGCCGGCGTCGACACCCTCGTGCTCGGCTGCACCCACTACCCGCTTCTCACCGGCGTCGTGTCCTATGTCATGGGGGAGGCGGTGACGCTGGTGAGCAGCGCCGAAGAGACGGCTCAGGACGTCTACCGGGTGCTGGCACAGCACGGACTGATGCGCGATGACGACCTTCCGGCGCCCGTGCACGAGTTCCGAGCCACCGGGGATCCACGTCCGTTCGCCGAGTTGGGCCGGCGTTTCCTCGGCCCGGAGGTCGCAACTGTCGTGGACGTCCTGCGGTGAGACTGACCGTTCTCGGCTGCTCGGGATCGCTGCCTGGCCCCGACTCGCCTGCGTCGGCATACCTGGTCGAGGCAGACGGCACTCGGCTCCTGCTCGACCTCGGCAACGGCGCCCTCGGCGTTCTACAGCGCCACGCCGAGATGGCCGACATCGACGCCGTACTGCTCAGCCATCTGCATCCGGATCACTGTCTCGACCTGTGCAGTCTCTACGTGGCCAGGCGCTACGGGCCTGGCGCCGGTGGTCGGCCGATCCCGGTCTGGGGGCCAGTCGGCACGGCCGAGCGAATGGCGACGGCGTACGGCCTGGCACCAGAGCCGGGAATGGGCGAGACGTTCGACTTTCGGCCGTATCCGGACGGCAGCTTCGACGTCGGCCCGTTCACAGTTCGCGCCACCCGGGTCGTGCATCCGGTACTGGCCTACGCGATGCGTCTCGACCACAACGGCCGTTCGATTGCGTATTCCGGCGATACGGCGGCGACCCCTGCATTGGTCGACCTCGCTTCTGGGGCCGACGTTTTCGTCTGCGAGGCAGCATTTCGTGACGGTGAGAACCATCCACCCGGGATGCACCTCACCGGCCGGGAAGCGGGCCAGCATGCGATGGCCGCCGGGGTCGGCCATCTGGTGGTCACCCATGTCCCGCCGTGGGGCCATCGAGCCGCGGCGGTAGCCGGCGCCGAGGCGATGTTCGGTGGCCCGGTCACCGCCGCCAGTTCTGGCTTGGTCCTGAATGTCTGATCTGGGAGATAACCTTCCGGGCATGGCGCGTCCCGACGGCCGAGCGGCCGACCAGCTCCGTCCGGTGCGGATCACCCGGGGGTGGCTCGACCACGCCGAAGGCTCGGTCCTGGTCGAGTTCGGCGCCACCCGAGTGTTGTGTGCCGCATCGGTGACCGAGGGGGTTCCCCGCTGGCGCAAGGGATCCGGGTTGGGATGGGTGACCGCTGAGTACGCGATGCTGCCTCGCTCGACGAACACGCGGTCTGACCGAGAGTCCGTTCGGGGTCGGATCGGTGGTCGGACCCACGAGATCTCACGGCTGGTGGGCCGCGCCTTGCGCGGCATCATCGACGTCTCCGCACTAGGCGAGAACACGGTGGTTCTCGACTGTGACGTCCTGCAGGCCGACGGGGGTACGCGCACGGCAGCCATCACCGGCGCCCATGTCGCGCTCGCCGACGCCGTCGAATGGATGCGCAGCCGCGGGCTGTTGACCTCCGGCGATGTGCTGCGCGGCTCTGTGGCAGCCGTTTCGGTCGGTGTCGTCGACGGCGAACCGTTACTGGATTTGTGCTACGAGGAAGATGTCCGGGCCGAGACCGACATGAACGTCGTCATGACCGGAGACGGCCGGTTCGTCGAGATCCAAGGCACCGCAGAGGGCGAGCCGTTCGACCGGCCAGAGCTCGATGCCCTGCTCGCCCTCGCCGAGAACGGCTGCGCTGAGCTCACCGGCCTGCAACGGGCTGCTCTCGCCGGATGAGCGCGGCTGGCCGCCGTCGGGTGATGCTCGCTACCCGCAACCCACACAAGGTCGGCGAGATGCGCAGGATCCTTGCCGACGTCGGCGTCGCCGGAATTGACCTGGTGTCACTCGCGGATCGTCCCGAGGTACCCGAGGTCGCCGAAACCGGGCTGACCTACGCCGAGAACGCTGTGCTCAAGGCGACTGCGGTCGCCGACGCGACGGGACTCAGTGCGATCGGCGACGACTCCGGTCTCAGCGTCGACGTCCTGGGCGGTATGCCGGGCGTCCTGTCGGCCCGTTGGGCCGGTCGGCACGGCGACGACTTGGCGAATCTCACCTTGTTGCTGCTCCAGCTCGCCGACGTGCCCGACGATCGGCGCACTGCGGCCTTCGAGTGCGCGGCCGCCCTGGCCCTGCCGAGCGGTCAGGTCGTCCTCGAGGAGGGTCGGGTTCGCGGGCGGCTGATCCGCGAGCCCCGTGGGACCAACGGCTTCGGCTACGACCCGATATTCGTCCCTGACGGCGATATCCGGACCACCGCTGAGATGCCGGCGGCCGACAAAGACGCCATCAGTCACCGCGGCCGTGCATTCCGAGCACTCGCCCCACATCTGCTGACGTTCACCTGATCGGCGGACCGGCCGTAGCACTTTCGTCATCTGATCGCCGCCGCGGTTCGGCCGTTCCTGGCGCAGGATGGAGACGTGCTCGAGTCCACGACGGCGCCGCCAGCCCGGCGAACCCGCGACGATCTCGTGCCCGGAGCGCTCGCGGGCCTGGCGTCGGCCGCACTCGGCCTCGGCGTGGCGGAGCTCGTGGCCGGCTTCCTCGGGCGCACCACGACTCCGGTGATCGCCGTCGGCGAAGCCTTCATCGATCGCGTGCCGACCTGGCTGAAGGACCTGGCCGTCGAATGGTTCGGTACAGCCGACAAGACCGTGCTGATCGCCGGTGTGCTCGTCGTGTTCGCGATGGCTTCCGCCGGAATCGGCGTACTCACCACCCGCCGCCGTGGTGTCGGCCTGCTTGCGGCGGGCGGACTCGGACTGGTGGCAGCGGCGGCGACGTGGACTCGCGCGGACGCGACCAGCATCGACCTGTGGCCAGTCGTTCTCGGCTCGGTCGCGTCGTTGATCGCGCTTGACATGCTCACGGCGCGAGCCGCCAAGGCAGGTTCCCAGCCCGTCGGCGCGCCAAACGGCCGCCGAACGTTCTTGCGTACCGGCGGCGTCGTGGTGGCGACGGCGGCGACGTCGTACGCAGCAGGCCGATGGCTCGGCCAGCGTCGTTCGACGGTTGAAGAGTCTCGGCAGGCGGTGGCCCCAGCGCAGGACGAGACCGGTCCGCCGCAAGGCGCCGACCTCGGTGTCAACGGAATCGAACCGTGGCAGACGCCCAACGGCGTCTTCTACCGGATCGACACGGCATTGTCGGTCCCATTGGTACGGGCCGAGGACTGGCGGCTGCGGGTCCACGGGCTGGTCGACCGAGAACTGACCCTCGACTACGACCAACTCCTCGAGCTGGGCCTGATCGAGAGCTGGGTGACGCTGACCTGCGTGTCCAACGAAGTCGGTGGCTACCTCGCCGGCAACGCACGATGGAGCGGCGTCCGCGTCGCCGACGTGCTGGCCATAGTCGGGCCGCAGCCGGACGCCGACGCCGTCAAGTCCACCTCAGCGGATGGGTGGACGGCTGGAACTCCGCTCGAGGTGTTGACCGACGGCCGCGACGCGATGTTCGCGGTGGCCATGAACGGCGAGCCGCTACCCGTCGAGCACGGCTTCCCAGTGCGGATGGTCGTCCCCGGTCTCTATGGCTTCGTCAGCGCCACCAAATGGGTCGTCGACGTGGAAGTGAGCCGATTCGACGCGTTCGACGCCTACTGGTCCACCCGCGGCTGGTCCGAGCAGGCCCCGATCAAGACCTCGGCTCGGATCGAGGTACCCCGCTCCAGCCAGTTCGTCGCTGCCGGCCGGGTTGCCGTCGCCGGGACCGCCTGGGCGCAGCATCGCGGTATCCAGGCCGTCGAAGTACGCGTCGACGGCGGCGCCTGGCAGCGCGCACGCCTTGGCACCGTGCCGAGTACTGACACCTGGCGGCAGTGGATGTGGGAATGGGATGCCGAGCCAGGCGAGCACCAGCTCCAAGCGCGTGCGATCGACGGCGACGGCGAGGTCCAGATCGAGGAGCCGGCGCCCCCGGCGCCGGACGGTGCTACGGGCTGGCACGAGGTGCGGGTCGAGGTCGAAGCTTGACCCGTGCCCTCGATCGCGCACGAGGTGACGATTGACGCCGACCAGCAGCGCCTGGCGGGAACGCTGACCGTTCCGGAACCGGCGCACGGGATCGTCGTGTTCGCCCATGGCAGTGGCAGCAGCCGGCACAGCCCGCGCAACATCAAAGTCGCCGACGTGCTCCACGACGCCGGCATGGCGACCTTGCTGTTCGACCTGCTGACCGCGGACGAAGAACAGCGTGACGCCGTCGATGCGAGTCTGCGCTTCGACATTGCTCTGCTCTCGCGCCGGCTCGACGACGCCGTGCACGCGGTCGGCGACGATGCACGCGTCGCCGACCTGCCGGTCGGCCTGTTCGGCGCCAGTACCGGGGCAGCAGCCGCGCTGGCGACGGCCGCCCGGCTCACCGGGACGGTGCGCGCAGTCGTGAGCCGGGGTGGGCGCCCCGATCTTGCCGGACCGGCGTTGCGCGATGTCCAGGCCGCGGTCCTGCTGATCGTCGGCAGCCTCGACCACGCGGTTCTCGCACTCAACCGGGAAGCGGCTCGCCAGCTGCGCGGCGATCACGAGCTCTCAGTGGTGCCGGACGCAACGCACCTGTTTCCAGAACCCGGAGCGCTGGCCGAGGTGGCACGGCTCGCCGCGGCCTGGTTCGTCCGCACGATGGTGTCCCGCTCACTCAACTGATCGACGTGACGCGCGCTCGTCCATCCCCCACGGCGAGTCATAGTCGCCGGCCAGCAGGTCGAGGAAGGGCTGGGCGTCGAAGGCTTCCGGCCCGAGTACCCCGGTTCCCGACCACGTCCCGCCGGCGAGCAGCTCGAGGGCGACGACAGGGTTGACGGCGGTTTGCCAGACCACGCACTGCGCGCCGTACTCGGCCATGGACCAGTCGTTGTCCACGAGGTGGTACAGATACACATCGCGGGGCCGGCTGTCCGCATCGGTGCCGGTGACCCACAAGCCCGCGCACGTCTGGCCGTGCATCCGGTCGCCGAGTCCGGCCGGGTCCGGGAGGGAGGCGGCGACGACGTCACGCGGGCTGACCTGCACGGCCGCACCGGCAGAACGGACGGATACGGGGTCGGTCTTGTCCAGACCCAGCTTGTGCAGGGTCTTGAGGACGTCGATGAACTCGGTGCCCAACCCGTATTTGAACGTCACTCGCCGTGCGTCGACCCAGCGCGGCATGAGCAGCACCTCTTCGTGCTCGACGTTGACGCATTCGACCGGGCCGATGCCGGCCGGGAAGTCGAACACCTCAGGCTCGCTGAACGGCGGCGTCGTGTACCAGCCGCGGTCCTTCTCCCAGATCACTGGGGGGTTGAGGCACTCCTCGATCGTGGTCCAGATCGAGAACGACGGGGCGAACTCGTATCCGTCGACGGTCAGGTTGGCGCCGTCCCGAGTGCCCAGTTCGTCGATCTCGGCGAAGAGCTGGTCGGCGGCGTGACGGGCGAAGACATCGGACAGCCCGGGCTCGACGCCCATGCCGACCAGTGCGAGCCGGCCGGAATCCTCCCACTGAGAAGCCTTGGCGAACTGCTCGTCCCCGAGCTTGACCCCGGTCTGCTCGTGCGGCTGCTCGGGATGCGGGTGCGACAAGGACATCGCCATGTCGAGGTAGTCAGCCCCCGCGGCGTAGGCGCCGTCGAAGATCGGCATCACGAAGCGGGGATCCACGGCGTTCATCACGTGGGTGGCGCCGTGCTCGCGGGCCAGCGCTTCCACGGCAGCGGCGTCGGAGGCGTCGACTCGGGCTGCAACCAGCCGCTTCTCGTTGGGGTGCCGCTCGGTGACGGCACCGACGGTCCGCTCGGCCCGGCCGGCGTCGTAGTCGGCCACGATCAGGCGATCGAAGAACCCACGTCGGGCCGCGATCCGCGCGAACGCGTCGCCGACCCCGCCGGACCCGACCAAGAGAATGCGCATGTGCCGAATCTAGCGCGAACTTACGATCTCACAACGGATTTGGGAGAGGTCTTGCCCAGGCACGACGAACTCAGTACATTCCTGCACCAGCGGCGGGGGAAACCGCAGCGCAAAGGTGGTCGGCATGGCCGAGGCGAGGACCGCAACTGAACCGGTAGCGGGCAAGGGCCTGGAAAAGGGTGCCCTGGGTCTGTGGGGCAACGTCACCATAGGGCTCGCCTCGACCGCGCCGGCCTACAGTCTGGCCGCGACTCTCGGCTACGTCGTGTTCGAGGTCGGGGACCGGGCGCCGGCGATGTTCGTCCTGGCATTCATCCCGATGCTGTTCATCGCCTTCGCCTACCGCGAGCTGAACAGCGCGGCGCCGGATTGCGGCACGACGTTCACCTGGGGGACCAAGGCGTTCGGCCCCTGGGTCGGCTGGATGGGCGGCTGGGGGCTGGCCGTCTCGGCGATCATCGTGCTGGCCAACGTTGCCGAGATCGCCGCCATCTACCTGCTCGACTTCCTCGGGCTGGACTCCCTGGCCGAGTCGCGACCGGTGGTCGTCAGCTTCGGCGTCGTGCTCATCGCGGCGATGACCTGGGTGAGCTACCGCGGCATCGTGCTCACCGAGCGGCTGCAGGCCGTCCTGGTCTCGATCCAGTTCGCCATCTTGATCTTGTTCAGCGTGGTGGCGCTGGCGAAGGTCTTCAGCGACTCGGCCGGGTCGCAGGCCGTCGACCCGTCCTGGGAGTGGTTCTCGCCTGCGGGCCTCACTTCGTCGGAGATCGCCGCGGCCGTCATCCTCTGCATCTTCATCTACTGGGGCTGGGACTCCTGCCTCGCCGTGAACGAGGAGACCAAAAACGCCGACGTGATCGCCGGCAAGGCCGCGGTCATCAGCACCGTGATCCTGGTGGCCACCTACGTGATGGTCGCGCTCGCCGTCCAGGCGTACGCCGGGTTCGAGGACGTGGGGCTTGGACTGGCCAACGAGGAGAACGTCGATGACGTGCTCACCGTGCTGGGCGAGCCGGTCGTCGGCAGCATCATGGCTTCGGCGTTGCTGTTGACCGTCGCGATCTCGGCATTGTCGTCGACGCAGACGACCATTCTGCCGACGGCACGGGGCACGCTGGCGATGGCCGTCTACGGTGCGATCCCGAAGAAGTTCGCCGAGGTGCACCCGCGCTACCACACCCCCTCGTTCGGCACGCTGGTGATGGGGGCCACGGCGATCTTCTTCTATCTGGTGCTCTCGCTGGTCAGCGTCAACACGCTGGCCGACTCGATCGCTTCGCTCGGTCTGGCCGTCGCGTTCTACTACGGCATCACCGGCTACGCCTGTGTGTGGTACTTCCGCCGGACCCTGTTCGACAGCGGCCGCAACGTCATCCTCCGCGGCCTGCTGCCGCTGCTTGGAGCCCTGGCAATGACGTGGGCGTTCGTGATCAGCGCACGCGACATGTACGCAGCCGACTATGGATTTACGGCGTTCGGTGATATCGGCGGCGTGTTCGTGATCGGCGTCGGGATGCTGGCGCTCGGCGTCCCGCTGATGCTTGCCTGTGCGGTCAAGCTGCGGCCGTTCTTCCGCGGCGAGACGCTGACCGCGGAGACACCGATCCTCGTCCCGGACACCGGCGAGCCGCCACGCGCCGGCCTCTGAGTGGATAGGGAAAGATCCTTTCTATGGCCGATCGGGATCGCAGCCCCGTGCTCGATTCCGTCGCCAAGAGGATCATCGAGCAGCTCCAGCAAGACGGACGGCGGTCCTATGCGTCGATCGCCAAGGCCGTCGGGCTTTCCGAGGCGGCGGTGCGGCAACGTGTCCAGCGACTGCTCGACACCGGTGTCGTGCAGATCGTTGCGGTGACCGATCCCCTCCAGGTCGGTTTCGAGCGTCAGGCGCTCATCGGCATCAAGATTCAGGGTGACGTCACCGCCGTCGCGGATGCGTTGGCCGAGATTCCCGAGGTCGACTATGTCGTCATCACCGCTGGCTCGTTCGACCTGATCGCCGAGGTCGTGTGCGAGGACGACGACCACCTGTTCGACCTGCTGAGCTCCCGGATCCGCATCATCGACGGGGTCACGGCTACGGAGACATTCGTCTACCTGAAGCTTCGCAAGCAGCTCTACAACTGGGGGACCCGATGACCACGACGCCGGCGACACCATCGGCCCCGTCCGACGGCGGCCTCACCCCGCGTGGCACCCGACGGGCCGACGCTGCACGCGACCACCTGTGGATGCACTTCGCCCGGCACTCCGGGTTGTACGAGGGGCGTGACGTTCCGATCATCGTGCGGGGAGAAGGCGCGCGGATCTGGGATGACCAAGGTCGCCGATACCTCGACGGCCTGGCCGGGTTGTTCGTCGTCCAGGTCGGCCATGGTCGAACCGAGCTGGCGCAGGTCGTGGCCCAGCAAGCCGCGCAACTCGCCTACTTCCCGCTGTGGTCGTACACGCATCCACCCGCGATCGACCTGGCCGAGCGGCTGGCCGGTTACGCGCCCGGCGACCTCAACCGGGTCTTCTTCACGACGGGCGGCGGCGAGGCCGTCGAGACCGCCTGGAAGCTCGCCAAGCAGTACTGGAAGCTGGTTGGCAAACCGAGCAAACACAAGGTCATCTCTCGCGCGGTCGCGTACCACGGAACCCCGCAGGGTGCCTTGTCGATCACCGGCATCCCGGCCGCGAAGCAAGCGTTCGAGCCGCTCGTTCCCGGTGGGATCAAGGTGCCGAACACGAATTTCTACCGGGCGCCAGACCACCTTCGTGGCGACGGCAAGGCGTTCGGCCGCTGGGCGGCGGACCGGATCGAGGAGGCGATCCAGTTCGAAGGCCCGGATACGGTCGCAGCCGTATTCGTGGAGCCGGTGCAGAACTCCGGCGGCTGCTTCCCACCACCGGAGGGCTATTTCGACCGGGTCCGGGAGATCTGCGACGAGTACGAGGTGCTGCTGGTCTCCGACGAGGTGATCTGCGCTTTCGGCCGGATCGGCTCGATGTTCGCGTGCGACGACTTCGGCTACGTTCCGGACATCATCACTTGCGCGAAGGGGATGACGTCGGGGTACGCGCCCGTCGGCGCGATGATCGCGTCCGACCGGCTGTTCGAGCCGTTCGCCAAGGGCACGACGACTTTCCCGCACGGCTTCACCTTCGGCGGGCATCCGGTCGCCTCTGCCGTCGCGATGGCCAACCTGGACATCTTCGAGCGCGAAGGCCTCAACGAGCACGTCAAGGCGAACGCCGGAGCTTTCCGTGCGACCCTGGAGAAGCTGCTCGACCTGCCGATCGTCGGTGACGTCCGTGGGGCCGGCTACTTCTACGCCATCGAGTTGGTCAAGGACAAGGCGACGCGGCAGACGTTCGACGCCGACGAATCCGAGCGGCTGCTGCGCGGTTTCCTGTCCCGGGCGCTGTTCGAGGCCGGCCTCTACTGCCGGGCCGACGACCGCGGCGACCCCGTCGTCCAGCTGTCACCGCCGCTGATCTGCGGGCAGGCCGAGTTCGACGAGATGGAACAGATTCTGCGCAACGTGCTCACGGAGGCCTGGGAGCTCATCTGACGGCTCGGTCAGGTGAGCTCGGGCGCGATCGTGGTCCAGAACTCTTCGACCCGACCGCGGCCCTGGCCCGGCCAGCTACAGATCAGGTAGGCAAACCCGAGGTCGCGGCGGATCTCGGCATTGCGCCGCACCTCGTCCCACGGTTCGGAGAGCGACAGGTTTGCGGCGCGCCCGATCTCCGCCGGATCGCGGCCAGCCGCGGCGGCGAGGTCGTCGACCCGGGCGGAGAGGTCGGCGTAGTCGGCGACTACGTCTGGGTGCCACATGTCGGCAAAGCGGGCGACGAGCGGAAGGGTCCTTTTCGGTCCCGAACCGCCGATCCAGATAGGCGGGTGCGGCTGCTGAATCGGTATCGGGAGAAGCTGCGCGTCGGCGAGGCTGACCTGCCGGCCGGCATACGACACCACCTCGCCGGTGAACAGCCGGTTGAAGATTTCCAGCTGGTCCTCGAGCCGGTCGAACCGCTCGCCGACCGGCGGGAAGTCCAGGCCGAGCTGGCGGTGCTCCCGCTCGTACCACGCCGCTCCGATCCCGAGCTCGAGCCGCCCGTTGCTCGCGTGGTCCACGGTCACGGCCTCGGCGGCGAGGATCGACGGATGCCGGTAGGTCACGCCGGCGACTAACAGCCCGAGGCGGATGCGACTGGTCTGCCCGGCCAGCGCCGCGATTGTCGTCATCCCCTCGAAGCAGTTCCCGGGACCGTGCCCGTACATGGGTCGAAAGTGGTCGAAGCCCCATGCACCGTCGAACCCGAGCTCCTCACCGAATCTGACCCGGTCGACGACCTCGTCGAATTCGAGGCGTTGTTGAGCGACGTCGATGCCGAATCTCACGTGCGGGAGAGGGGACTCGAACCCCTACGTCCGAAGACACCGGGACCTAAACCCGACGCGGCTGCCAGTTACGCCACTCCCGCGTTCGCACCACGGCGCGGCCCAGTGTATGTCGGGCTCAGGGATGCCAAGCTCGCGGCGCCGCTGGTTTGACGACTGGAGGCTTTCCCACGTCTCCGACGGCGGGAGACGTGGACAACCCTCCAGTGAGCCGAGTGGATCAGGGGATTCCGAGCTCGCGACGCAGCAGGGCGACGTGGCCGGTCGCTTTGACGTTGTACATCGCCTTCTCCAGCTTGCCGTCCGGTCCGACCACGAACGTGGACCGAATGACACCGATCACGGTCTTGCCATAGAGCTTCTTCTCTCCGTAGGCGCCGTACGCCGTCATGACGGAACGATCCTGGTCGGCGAGCAGCGGGAAGGTGAGACCGTCGCGCTCGCGGAACTTGGCCAGTTGCGACGGGGCATCCGGGGAGATGCCCAGCACGGTCAGCCCGGCCGCCTGCAGCGAGGACAGGCTGTCACGGAAGTCGCAGGCTTGCGTTGTGCAGCCCGGAGTCATGGCTGCCGGGTAGAAATACACGATCGTTCGGCGGCCCCGGAAATCCGAGAGCGTCACCGGCCGCCCGTCGGCATCGAAGAGGGTGAAGTCGGGGGCGGGGTCACCAGGGGCGAGGCGCGTTTCGGTCACGAGGCTCACCGTAGTCACGAACGCCGCCCAATCCACAGCCCTGGTTGCTGCGAACTAGTTGCAATTAGGATCGGTGTGCCGTCCCGTCAGCGGGTGGGTGTGAACGTGGTCATTCCGACCGGGGGCGCGCAGCCGTTTGCGGCGGGGTCGGCGACCGCATGAAGAGGAGACCGAGATGCACGTTCCGGATGGATTTCTCGACGTTCAGACCTCAGTCGCGACCGGACTCGTGGCGGCGGCGACGGTGGGTCTGGCGCTGCGGAGATCCCGTGCCGAGCTCGACGAGCGCACTGCGCCGCTGGCCGGGCTGACGGCTGCGTTCATCTTCGCTGTTCAGATGCTCAACTTTCCGGTCGGGGTGGGAACCAGTGGACACCTGATCGGCGGCGCGTTGGCTGCGGCACTGGTTGGTCCGTGGACGGCGGTGTTATGCGTCTCAGTAGTCCTGGTCGTACAAGCCGTGTTGTTCGCCGACGGCGGGCTCACCGCGCTCGGCACCAATATCACGCTGATGGCGGTCGTGACGGTCGCCGTCGGCTGGGCCGTGATCAAACTCGTTTTGACGGTCTTGCCGAAACGCGCCAACTCGGTGGTGCCGGCTGCAGCGATCGGCGCGCTGGTGTCTGTGCCGGCAGTCGCTGCGGTATTTGTCGCGCTCTACGCCGTCGGTGGCGAGGCAAGCCTGCCGATCGGAGCCCTCGTCGCCAGCATGCTCGGCTGGCACACGCTCATCGGGATCGGTGAGGCGGTCATCACCGGCCTCACCGTTGGCGCCGTCGTGGCCGTCCGGCCCGATCTGGTCTATGCGGCGCGTGGTCTGCGACCGGTGTTGCAGGTCCGCCAACGGGACGGCTCGATGGTGCCCGTCGCGGTCGAGCAGCGCGCCGGCCGGCAGGCTCGCTCAGCACGGGCAGTGATCGTGGTCGGCACCGCGATGGCGCTGGCCCTGGCCGGCGTCGTCAGCTTCTTCGCCAGCAGCAACCCGGATGGGCTGGACTACGTCGCAGCCGAACAGGGCTTCCTGGCAACCGCACGCGATCATCTTCTCGGCGACTTTGCTTTTGCTGACTACGGTGCTGTCGGCGGTATACCGGTGGGGCTGGCGGGTGTACTCGGCGTGTTGATCAGCGTCGTTGTCGGCTGGCTCGTGCTCCGCTGGGCGGCCCGGCGCTCAGCCGCTGACAATGCCAGAGCTTTGAGCCGGTGACGATGGCCGGCGGCCACGCTCACCTGCTCTACCGGCACGGCGACTCCTTCGTCCACCGGCTGCCAGCGCAGGTCAAGCTGGTCTCGTTGCTCGCCTTCGTGCTGGTCGTCGTCGCGACACCGGCTGGACGGTATTGGGCCTTCGGTGCCTACGCCGCCCTGCTCGCAGCTGTGGCGTTGGTGGCCGGGATCCCGGGCCGGTTCGTGCTCCGCCGGATGGTTGTCGAGATCCCGTTCGTCATCTTTGCCGTGCTGATACCGCTCGTCGCCACGGGAGAGCGGATCGACGTCCTCGGGCTGTCTGTGAGCGAAGCCGGGCTGGTCTCAGCCTGGAACCTGTTGGCGAAGGGAACCCTCGGCGTGGTGGCATCGATCCTGCTCGCCTCTACGACCGACGCCCGTGAGGTACTCGTCGGTCTGCAGCGCCTGCGACTGCCCGCCCGGATGGTGGAGATCGCGTCGTTCATGGTCCGCTACCTCGACGTCGTCGCCGGGGAGATGCACCGGATGCGCGTGGCGCGGGAGTCCCGTGGCTTCCAGGCACGGCACCTGGGTCACCTCCAGGTGGTGGCGCAAGGAGCCGGCGCGCTGTTCATCCGCACCTACGAGCGAGGGGAGCGGGTCCATCTCGCCATGTTGTCCCGGGGATACGCGGGCTCGATGCCAGTGGTCAACCCGACACCGGCCGGTCCAGCCGCCTGGGCCGGCGGTCTCCTGCTTCCGGTGACCGCCCTCGCCGTGGCTCTCGCAGGGGGTATCTGGACATGACGTCCTCCCTCCAAGTCGAGGGTCTCGCGTTCGCCTACCCCGACGGGCACCAGGCGCTGTTCGGTATCGACCTGAATGTCGAGCGTGGCGAGCGGGTGGCGCTCCTCGGCCCTAACGGCGCCGGCAAGACCACCCTGGTGCTCCACCTCAACGGCATCCTCTCCGGTGGAGCCGGCACCGTCCGGATCGCCGGCCTGGCGGTACGTCCGGATGATCGGGACACCTTGCGCGAGATCCGCCGCCGGGTCGGCATCGTGTTCCAGGATCCCGACGACCAGCTGTTCATGCCGACGGTGCGTGACGACGTGGCGTTCGGACCGGCGAACCTCGGACTGCGCGGGCCCGAACTCGAGGCCAGGGTGGCGGCGGCGCTGGCTGCTGTCGGCATGGCAGAGGTAGCCGATCGGCCGCCACACCATCTCTCGTTCGGCCAGCGGCGTCGGATCGCGGTGGCCACTGTCTTGGCGATGGAACCCGAGATCCTGGTCCTTGACGAACCCACCAGCAACCTTGACCCAGCCAGCCGCCGCGAGCTGGCCGAGGTGCTCGATTCGTTGCCGGTCACCCTGCTGGTCGTGACGCACGACCTGCCGTACGCCTTGGAGCTCTGCGAACGCTCGGTGGTCCTGTCGGCCGGGTCGATCGTCGCCGACGGTCCTACCGCCGACGTACTCGGTGATGGGGGCCTGTTGCGTCGCCACCGGCTTGAACTGCCCTACGGTTTCGATCCCACCGCTGTCTCCGGGCGCCGAACTCGGTACGGTGGTGCCCGGCCAGCCAACTCCTTCTCCGGACGGTGCCAGTGAGCGTGCAGGACAACGTTCTGCCGGCGTCACGTCAGCCGGTGCCCGGCCCTGCCAAGGCTGAACCACCTCGGCAACGGACCCCGGACGAGATCGAGCAGGAGATGGCCGAGACGACGCAGCGGCTGGTGTCCCGGGTCGACGAGCTCGTCTACCGGGTGCACCCGCGACAGCTGGTTCGTCGCGGCGTGGCGGACCTGAAGGCGAAGCTCGTCGAACCGGACGGACGCCCGAGGAACGAGCTAGTCGGGGCCGCCATTGGCGCGCTCGTCGGTCTCGCAGTGCTGGCCTGGCGGTCACGCCGCCAAAGCTGAGCGACCTACCCGTAGGCTCGGCCCGTGCCCACCTCGCCGGACAAGCTGCCCATGCGGATGCTGCACGATCGCGTGCTCGTAGCTCTCGACGGCGAGGCCGGGGAACGCCGGTCCTCGGCCGGCATCGTGATCCCGGCCACGGCAGCGGTCGGCCGGCGGCTGTCCTGGGCTCGCGTGGTCGCCGTCGGCGGCAACGTGCGCACGGTCGAGGTCGGTGACCGGGTGATGTTCGACCCTTCCGACCGCGCCGAGGTCGAGGTCCGTGGCGACGACTACGTCCTGCTCCGTGAGCGCGACCTGCACGCCGTCGCCTCCGAGCGGCTGGAGGACGGGCAGACCGGCCTCTACCTGTAGAGGCCTGCCGCGCCGTGTCTGGTGAGCTTCGCAGATGAGCGCAGACCTACGGCCGATGCTGGCGATCGCCGGAAAACTCCCGCCCGCGGATCAGGACAGCCGATGGGCATACGAGCTGAAGTGGGACGGGGTTCGGATTCTCGCCCACGTTCGCCCCGATCAGGTCCGACTCGTCGGACGCTCCGGAATCGACGCGACGATCGCCTATCCGGAGTTGAGGGGCCTGGCCAGCGCGCTCGGGGGACGAACGGCCACTCTCGACGGTGAAGTTGCCGTCATCGGCCCGGACGGGAGCTCTGACTTCCAGGCACTCGCGCCGCGGATGCACGTTCGGTCGACTGCCCGAGCTCATGAGCTCGCGGTTCGGGTGCCGGTAACCTATGCAGTCTTCGACGTGTTGAGGGTGGACGGGCGCTCGACCACCTCCCTGCCTTATCTGCGCCGGCGTGAGGTTCTCGAGGGCCTGCTGGAGTCCGGGTCGCATTGGCAGGTTTCCCCGTCGTTCGCCGGTGGCGGCCGGGATCTGCTCGAGGCAAGCCGGCGGATGGGCATCGAGGGGATCGTGGCGAAACGACTGGACTCCCCGTACCGACCCGGTCAACGGTCACCGGACTGGATCAAGATCAAGAATCTGCTCACCCAGGAGGTCGTCCTGGGTGGGTACACCGTGGGGGAAGGTCGGCGGTCGAGCACGTTCGGCTCCTTGCTGCTCGGCCTGCCCGTTCCGGACGGGCTGACCTACGTCGGTGCCGTCGGTACCGGATTCGACGACGCCGCCCTGGAAGAGCTGAGCGGACAGCTGCGCAGGCTCGACCACCCCGAATCCCCGTTCGTCGGCGGCGTCGACCCACGCCATGCCCGAGCGGCACGGTGGATTCGACCAGAGCTGGTGGGGGAGGTCGCCTACGGTCAGTGGACCGCTGACAACCGGATGCGACATCCGGTCTGGCGCGGACTACGAACGGACAAGACCCCGGCAGAAGTGGTCCGCGAGGTCCAGGGTTCTCACCTCGGCAGCGGGTAGGCCTCCTCGTGCAGCGGTGCGGTCAGATCGCCGAGCTCGTCGACGCGGGCGAGCACGTCACGGTCGTCGAACCGCAGCGGCAACCTGGTGCGGGCGGCCGACCGGGCGGCCCGCTCCACTTCCTCCCAGGTCACCGGTGTCGAGACGGTCGGCTGCTCACGGCCCCGCAGCGAGTAGGGCGCGACGGTCGTCTTCGCAGCGTTGTTCTGGCTCCAGTCGACCAGCACCTTGCCGCCGCGTAACCGCTTCTCCATCCGGGAGACGACCAGCCGGGGGTGCTCCTTCTCCAGCCGTTCGGCGAGCTGGCGGGCGTACCCGTGGACAGCACTCACATCGGCCTTCGCATCCAGTGGGACATACATCTGCATGCCCTTCGAGCCGCTGGTCTTCGGGTACGCCAGCAGCCCGTCATCAGCCAGCTCCTCGGCGAGGAGCAGCGCCACCTGGCAGCACTCGATCACGTTTGCCGGAGCACCCGGGTCGAGGTCGACCACCAGGCGGTCGGGGTTTCGTGGCCGCTCATCATGGACTCGCCATTGCGGTACGTGCATCTCCAGCACGGCGAGATTGGCCAGCCAGACCAGCGTCGGCAGGTCGTTGCAGACGACGTAGGTGACCGTCTCCCGGTCACGAGTACTACCTGGTGACGGCAACGTCACCGTGCGCACCCAGCGCGGGGTACCTCGCGGGGCGTTCTTCTCGAAGAAGCTGGGGGCCGCGACGCCGTCGGGCCAGCGCTTGCGAGTCAACGGCCGGTCGGCGAGGTGGGGCAGCAGGACAGGCGCGATCCGGGTGTAGTAGTCGATCACCTCGGCCTTCGCGGTACCGGATTCCGGGTAGAGGATCTTGTCCAGGTTGGACAGCCCGAGCTTTCGACCGTCGACCTCGACGGTGACCTTCTGTGCCGCCATGGGCACAGTCTGCCCACCGGTGTGGTGTTTCCCCAGCCGTGTCGGGGGTAAGCGGGCCAGGTGTCCAGCTGTTGAAGGGAGTGGCCGGTGACCCCGTCCTTGCGCGCCGGCCGGCTGACCGCACTGGTGTTGTGGATTGGGGCTAGCGTTGCCCGGGCATGAACGGCGCAGCATGTCGCCCTGACATGCCCTGGTGAACGGAGGGTTCATGACGCTCAACGACGACGACATGCAGACCAGCGGGGTGGACGGCACGGTCGACGACCTCGGCGGTGAGGGCCTCGGCGCCGGCGGCGTCACCGGTGACGGCGGAGCCGACGGTGGCGCTGGCGAAGGACCGCTGGACGGCGGCGCAGACTCGCATGGGACCGACGGTGGGGCCGATGGCGGAGCCACCGAGGAGGGCACTGACGGCGGAGCCGACGGAGGCGCCGACAGCGGAGCGGGCCCGTCCTGACGGACTCGCCAATGATCACGCCGGGCGGTATTCACCGCCCGGCGTTGGCGCGTTGTGTGTACGTCGAGCCCGATGAGTTCGCCGACGCTTATTGGGGTCGGGTCTATCTGCACTCCACCGCCGCCGATCTCGAGGCGGCCGGCCGTATCCCGGGATACACCGACCTGCTGAGCCCCGACGGCGTCGATGAGCTGCTCAGCCGAACGCGGGCTGCGAGCGCCGTTCCTGCGCATCGCGCACGAGGGCACGGTCCTGCCGAGCCGCCAATTCACCGGATCTGGCGGCGCGGGCGCCGAGATCGCCGACCAGGTTCTCGACGAAAAGGTCCTCGACCGCTATGCCGAAGGCGCCACGCTGGTACTGCAGGGGCTGCACCGCCTCTGGCCACCCCTGATCGAATTCGCCGGCGAATTGTCGGCGGAGCTCGTCGCGCCGGTGGGCGTGAACGCCTATGCAACACCGCCCGCCAGCCGCGGTTTTGCCACCCACTACGACACCCACGACGTCTTTGTGCTGCAGGTCGCCGGACGAAAGCGGTGGCGAGTGCACGCGCCGGTGCTGCATGATCCGCTCGAGCAGCAGGATTCGGGTCGACACCTCGACGAGGTCGGCACATCCTCGGCTGCGCCGGCGGCGCTCGACGCGGTCTTGGCACCTGGCGACTCGTTGTACCTGCCTCGGGGTTGGCTGCATTCAGCCGCCGCCCTCGGTGAGCAGTCCCTTCACCTCACCCTTGGCGTCCGAGCCATGAATCGGTACTCGCTGGTCGGGGCCCTGCTCGACCTTGCCAGGGAGGAGGAGGCCCTCCGGTCCGGGTTCCCCGTCGGACTCGACGTGACCGAACCCGACCAACTCGGTCCACATCTTCAGGCCACAGTCGAGGCGCTGCGGGACTGGCTCGGACACGTGGACCCCGACCGTGTCGCCGCACAGCTACGTCCGCGTGCCTGGCGGGCCACCCGAGCGGCCCCGATCCGCCCCCTAGCTCAGACGGTGACGATGGCCGATCTCGACGCTGACACCGTGCTCGCACCCAGGCGCGGTCTGCACTGGCGGATCACCGCGGGCCAGGGTGACATGGTGACAGTGCACGTCGTCGACCGTGAGATCACCGTGCCTGCCTACTGCGAGCCTGCATTGCGCGCGCTGCTGGCCGGTCCGCCAGTGCGAATCGGCGACCTCCCGCAACTCGGCGCGGCTGATCAACTCACCTTTGCCCGGCGGATGCTGCGCGAAGCGCTCGTCGTCCCGGCCGAGAAGGGGTAGTCGGTCCGCGGACTTCGTCGGTCTCATCCGGTATCGGTGGATTGACGCCCTCTCGGCGAGGGAATACGGCTGCAGAGGAGGAAGCCATGTCGTCTTCGCAAGTACTCATCGTGATCGTCGTCCTCGGCCTCGCCGCGCTTGCCGCGGTCGCCTGGTTCCTGATGCGCCGACGTGAACTGCAACAACGGTTCGGCCCGGAGTACGACCGCACCGTCGAGGAGTCGGACAACCGGCTCGCCGCGGAGAAAGAGCTGAGGGAACGGGAGAGCCGGCACGCCGAGCTCGAACTCCGCGAACTCGACCCGGCTGCACGCGCGCGGTACACCGAGCAGTGGCAGCAAATCCAGACGCGCTTCGTCGATGCTCCCGAGAACGCGGTTGGCGCAGCCGACGAGCTGGTCACCGAGTTGATCGCCGAGCGGGGTTATCCGACCGACGACTACGACGAGCGACTGTCCCATCTGTCCGTCGAGCACGCCCGCGTCCTCAGTGACTACCGGGAGGCGCACGACATCAACCTGCGTAACCAGCGCGGCGAGGCCACCACCGAGCAGCTCCGGCTCGCGGTCCTGCACTACCGCTCACTCGTCACCGACCTACTCGGCGACGAGACCGCCGATGAGACCGACGACGCGGTCCGAGCGGACGACACACTTCGAGCGGATGACGCGGTTCGAGCGGACGACACGCTTCAAGCGGATGGCGCTGTTCGAGCGGACGACACGGTTCGAGCGGACGACGTCGTGCAGCCGGACGATGCCGGCTACGAAGCGAGGAGAGGCACACCCGATGCGTGAGGATAGTGACCAGATGGAGCCGACGTTCTCCGAGGCTCAGCGAGATGCCCGGCGTGCTGACGGCGAGACGAACATGGACCCCGAGATCGTGAGCGACCGGGACTACGACGGATCAGCCGACACCGCCGATCTGGCAACGGGTGACGACGCCGACCAGCGCGATGAGCTGCTGCCGGGCGAGATGGTCGCTGCTCCGGTCGGCGAGCCGTTGGGTGCGGATCAGTCAAGCGGCCTGCGGGACCGCTGGCAGGAGCTGCAGCTTCGGTTCGTCGACGACCCGCGTGGGGTGGTCACCGAGGCCCAGTCGCTGGTCGCCGAGGCGGTTGAGAGCCTGACAACATCTCTGACCGACCAACAGCACGACCTCGACGGTCTGGCATCCGGCGGCAACGGAGACACCGAACAGCTGCGCGTTGCCCTCCAGCGCTACCGCGACTTCTTCGACCGGGTGATCGGCTACGCCTGAGGTTGAAGCAGTCTCACCTGCCGGGATCTTGAGGCATCTGTGGCGGTCGTACCGCCACACCTGTCGCAAGATCACCGATGGTGGGCCGATCAGCGCCAGCCCGCTTGGCGGAGCGCCCTTGTGACGACAGCACCGACATGTTCCTTCCGATGCCGCACTGTGTACGACGAGAACTGCAGGATTCTTCGACCGTCAGCGGTCAGTTCGTTGTGTCGATCCAGGTCGGCGTCCCACGCCGGAATCGCCAGATGCTGTGTGCCGTGCACTTCACAAGCAACCCGAAATCGCAGCCAGTCGGCGTCGAGGTAGTAGCGCCCACCCGGGCGACGAACGACCGCCTGCCGGTCCGGCTCGGGTAGGTGAAACCTGCGCAGGATCAGGTCGAAGTCGTGTTCCGGAATCGATGCGATGCCACCCTCGGCGTCGGCTATGGATTCGATGATCACCGCGTGGTGTCGACACGGCCCACGCCGGCTCAAGGCGTCCCGCAAATCTTCTGGCCGCACGAGGCGCTGCTGGACCCCGGCCAGGATTATCGCCCGGCTTGCGCCTTTCTGGATGCAGAACGTAGCGGCGTCGACCAGGCTACGTGCCGGCCGCGTGCGCCGAGGCTCACGAACTGGGTGCACGTCTGCCACTCCAAGCTGTGTCGAGAAATGAACTGCGAGCCCAGACCGCTTGGGACGCCGGGCACCCGCAGGTATGACGAGGTGATTGTCGGATGCGGCGGCGCCCTCGAAGCCATCCAGCGCTGCGGCGGTAAGGCCGCAGAGGGCAGATCCCGGTGGTCCTGCCAGCAGACACACCCACCGCTCTTGCTCGGCCGTCAACTCGGCGTTGTGCGCGACGTAGATGCCGCGGTGTGGCATTCGCCAACGTCCGTCGGCGACCTCGCGTCGGATGTCAGCATCGGTGAGCCACGATGCGACGTCCTGCGTACGTACGACACCGGCTTGCCGGCGGAGCACGTCCTCCAACGTGTCCGCGTAAACCGTCTGGGACCACATGAGCGAGATGGTGACGGCGGTTTTGCTCGATCGCATGTCACCACAGGCGATCTGTGGACAACCATCAGCGATCTTGAGGCAGCTATGACGGTCCGACCGCCGCATCTGTCGCAAGATCGCGCGTGGAGCTGACGGAAAGGAGCAATCGATTCCGGCTACTTTGCCGGATCTTCGGCGACCATACGACGACCCGGCGGCTCGGGGAAGACCAGCGCCGGCGTCGCGATGCCATGACTGGGTAGTTGACGTATGGTTGCTTCACGGGTAACCATGTCTGGGTCCCAGACGCCGGGCGTCTTGGAGGTCGGGACCGATGACGGGGCAGGTCAAGCTCACGTACCAGAAACTAGGCGCGTGCCTGATCGTGCGGGTCGCCGGAGAAATCGACCTCCGCGGAGCCCGTGTCCTGCGTGACAACCTGGTGGGCAAGGTGAGCGCTGGCGATGCTCGGCTGGTTGTCGATCTGACCCGCGTGGTCACCTTTGACAGCGCCGGATTGCCCGCCTTGCTCGCTGCTCAACACGAGGCCGAGGCATCCGGGGGCAGCCTGCGACTGGTCGGTGTCGGAGCGTCGATACGAAAGGTCCTGTGCGCGAGCGACAAGTCCGACGCGTTGGTGGTCGACCGGGAAATGTCCGACGCTCTCGAGGCGAGCATGCAAGCAGCCGGATCAGCCGGTGATCGGCGTCGTGACACGTGGTAGCAGGACCCGAAAGGTAGCGCCCCCGCCTGGGGTTGGTGCGGCCTCGACACTGCCCTGGTGGGCGCTGACGAGGCCGGCGACGATCGAGAGCCCCAGGCCGTTTCCGCCACCGGTGGTACGAGTCCTGGAAGGGTCGGCACGGTAGAAACGCTCGAAGACTCGCGAGGCATCCTCACTGGACAACCCTGGACCGTCGTCACTGACCTCCAGGACCACCTGGCCTGCTGGGCCCGGGGTGAGGCCGACCACCACAACCGTGTTCGCCGGCGTGTGACGTACCGCATTGCTGACCAGATTCCCGACCACTTGGCGCAGCCTCAACTCGTCACCGACGACGACGGCCGAGGCCGCCTCGGTGTCGACCCGTAGCCGAACCTCGTGATCGGTCGCCACCGCGCGCGCATCCAGGACGGCATCGGTCACGAGCGGCACGAGGTCGACGGGTTTGCTCTCCAGCGGGCGCTGCTGATCGAGCCGGGCGAGGAGGAGCAGGTCCTCGACCAACAACCCCATGCGAATCGACTCGTCCTCGATCCGGCGCATGACCCGCGCCAAGGCGGCGTCATCACCGACTGCTCCCTGCCGGTACAGCTCGGAGAACCCCCGAATCGAGGTGAGCGGGGTTCGCAGCTCATGGCTCGCGTCGGCGACGAAACGTCGCATCTTCTCCGCGGTGGCACGGGCTGCGGTCTCCGACGCACGTCGGGCCTCGAAGGCGGCCTCGATCTGGCCGAGCATCGCGTTCAGCGCTGTGGACAGGCGGCCGACCTCGGTCCGGGGATCTCGCTGCGGCACTCGTCGGGCGAGGTCGCCGGCCGCGATCGCCTCCGCCGTCGCCTCGACCTCCTCCAGCGGTCGGAGACTGGACCGGACGATCCACCAGGCCGCGCCCGCCAAGAGGGCAAGGGCGAGAACGACAACGGCGCTGTCGATCACCAACAGGCGGGCAACGGTGGCGGACAGGTCGTCCAGCGGGAGGCCGACGACGACGCTGCCGCCGCCGGTATGCGGTAGGGCGAGGACTCGCCAGGAGCCGTTGCCGTCGGTGGCATCGACGGTGATGGGCTCGCCGTCGAGCTGCTCCACGGCGTCGACGTCCAACGTCGGAAGATCCGGCCCCGGCAGGCCGGAGGTGGCATCGATGCCGGCGCTCCACCGGAGGACGCCAGCATCGTCATAGCCGCGTGCGACATAGTCCGCCGGCGGGCGAAAGCCGCGCGGGCCGCCTGGTCCCGGCCGGTCATCCGGACGCGGTTCGACCGCGACCTGCTCGGCCGACTCTCGCAGCTGGGCGTCAACCCGATCGAGGAGATAGTCACGCAAGACGACGGCCGCGACGACGCTCGTGACGACCACGGCGACAGTTGCGAGCAGCAGAACCGCGGCCAACAACTGGGTGCGCAGTGGGGTGCGGTCACGAAGGGCACGCCACCATCGCCGGTCGGCAGGCGTGGTCATGAGGGTGTTCGTTGGAGCCGTAGGACGTAACCGACCCCGCGCAACGTGTGCAGCAGCTTGGGCTCGGTGGTATCGATCTTCCGCCGCAGGTATGACACGTACGACTCCACGACGTTCGCTTCACCGCCGAAGTCGTAGGCCCACACGTGGTCGAGGATCTGCGCCTTGCTCACCGCACGGCCCGCGTTGACCAGGAAGTACCGCAGCAGCTTGAACTCGGTCGGCGAGAGCGACACGGCTTCGCCGGCCTTCCAGACCTCGTGACTGTCGTCGTCGAGCTCGATGTCGGCGAACGAGAGGCGGCCCGACCGCTGGCCGTTCCCGTTTCCCGCCCGGCGCAGGATCGCGTGAATCCGTGCGATCACCTCGGCGAGGCTGAACGGCTTCGTGACGTAGTCGTCGGCACCGAGCGTGAGGCCGGCGATCCGATCCTCGTGGGCGTCCTTGGCAGTGAGGAACAGCACCGGGATGTCGACGCCGTTCCCCCGCAGCTGGCGCAGGACGGAGAAGCCGTCGACCCCCGGCATCAGCACATCGAGGACGACCAGGTCGGGTCGCACGTCCCGGATCCGCTCAACGGCCTCGCGCCCGCTGCGGGCCGAGCTCACGTCGAATCCGGCGTACCGCAGGCTGGCCGACAACAGCTCGACGATGTTCGGCTCGTCGTCGACGACCAGCAACCGGGGACTCGATGTCGGCACCATGCCGTCCAGCATGGGTTCGCCACCGATCGGCAAGCTGTGAGAATGCTGTGAAGTCGCTGTGAATACCTCAGCGCTGAACGTTGACTCCGGCCACTCACCAGTCAGTGGGATGTGCCGGATCGGCGATGCTGAGAAAAAGCCCCTCCCCTGGGCCCGGGTACGGCGCCGTGACGGTCCTCCCGCTCCTGTGCTCTCGCAGATGCGTGGCCATCGACAGAACGGCATCGCCTCCGTCGAGGACGAAGAAGGCCGGGCGCAGCCCCGAGGCACGGACAACTTCATCGACAACCAGATTGCGATAGGCCTCGCTGCCCCGCATGACCCCACCGGAGAAGCCGACTGACGGGTGCGCACCGAGGTCCAACCGGTCCAGGGCGATCTTGACGGCGGTCGCCAGCCATGCCGCATTCGATCGGACGATTCGCCGGGCCACACCGTCCGCCGTGGCGGCGAGGACGACTGGGGCGAATCCGGCCACCGTGGCTCGCGCCGATCGACTCTCTGCCAACCAACGACCAAGACACGGAAGTGTCATCCCGAAATGCCCGGTCGCGAGATCCGACAGACTCGTCTCCGGGCCCGTTCCGTCGATGGCGCTGGCTGCCGCTCGAAGGGCTGCTCGGCCGAGGCTGTAGGCGCTCCCTTCGTCGGACACAATGTGTTCGTGGCCGCCGATCTTGGCCAGCCGACCGGAGCTATCGCGACCCAATACGCAGCTGCCCGTTCCACTGCTGACGACTATCCCGACTGCCGAGATCGGTGGTGAGTACAGCAGCGGAACCATGTCGTTGGCGAACAGGACCCGGCCGGCCGGCGCGTGAGACTCGATCACCTTTGTCATGGCGTCGGGGTATGGCGACTCCTCGGCAACGGGCGCCGACGAGCATCCGATGCACCCAAATGCGACCTGGCCGGCGGCCAACTCTGAACGCATCGACTCCAAGACGGTCGTGAGGCCGGCGACCGCGGCCGCGGTGCCGACGGTACCGATCGAGACGGAGCCGTAGTGTGCGATCGAGACGTGGCCCTCAGGATCCATCACGATCGCGGTCGTGCGCGACCCCCCAGCATCGATTCCCCACACGCTTGCAGCAGACCGGGTAGGCGACATCGTGCTGCTCCTTGCCAGCGTGGTCAGGCGGTCTCGCTGTCTACGCTTCCCGTTGCCGAGTCGAGCAATGCATGAGCGGCTCCTCGTTCGGTGACGACGGCATTGGCGAACCCGCCAAGAAGGACGGCCCTGATCGCTGCTGCCTTGGCCAGCCCGCCGCCCACGACGATGACCTCGTCGATTCGCTTGAGCTGCTCTCCGCTGATGGCGACGCACCGGTCACTGAACTCGGGAGCGATCTGTTTGCCCGATGAGTCGACCAGTGTTGCGCCGATCTCGGCAAAGGCTCCCGTGGCCCGAAGTTCGGTCCGTTCCTCCGCAGTCAGTGCGTCGTACAGCTGAGAACGCGGTGGGTCCCACGAGCCTACCGGCAAGATTGCCTTCGTGATCGAGTCGAATCGCGCGAACGCCTCTGCGACCTCAGGTTGGTTTCGCAGCGTCGCGGCAGTGAGAGCGTCGGGCAGGACCTGCGGACTGTAGATGGAGAAGGCCGGCCCGCCGGACACGGCGGCAATTCGGCTCACCAGCTCGACACTGTTCTCTGCCGGATTGACCCCGAGCAGAGCTCCGGTGACCTGGACGACCGTGCACGCCGGAAGGGACGCCAAGGACTCAGCGAGCACCGTGAGCGTCCGCCCATAGCCCACTCCGAGGACGTCCTGTTCGGTGACGATCTCGGTCAGGAGATTTCCGGCGACACGCGCCAGTCGAGCCCGTAGCAGCGTCTCGGGAACCTCGGGGCTTTCGATGACGATCGCGTGCCGCAGTCCGTACGCTGACTGCAGCCGCCACGACATCTCCGGATCGATTCCGAACGGCACGTCGACGCTGAGGCGAATGACCCCAGCCGCTCGCGCTTCCTCCAGGAGACGAGCGACCTTGAATCGGCTGATGCCGTAGCTCTCGGCGATCTCGATCTTGGATTTGCCGTCCAGATAGAAGTCCCGGGCGATAGCGGCAAGGCGCAGCACGTCAGTCGTGCGAATCTTCGACTTCGGCTGCCTCACGATCTCCATACGCCACCCCTGTCGGCGCTGAGCGATCACCGTGACCAGGCCCACCCTTGCGCACTCGTGTGAGCGAGCTGCGCTCATTGTTGCACGGAAACCCTTGACACATGGTCGACGTGATCGTTGAATCAGAGTGATCTGATGAGAGGTGCTGCGCTCATATGTGCAGAACTCGGGTTTGGACTCGACCCAGCGTCCTGACCCGACCGTTCGAGAAGCGACCCGCCTGATCAGCCGACATGTCCGGAGGTTTCCATGGCATCCACTTCGAGCCACAGCTGGCGACGGGGCCTTCCGGTCGCTGGGCTTGCTGCTCTCCTCGTCACCTCCGCGTGCGCTGGAGCAGGTGGCGGTGGCGGTGACGGCGGCGAGGCTGGCGAAGGGGGCGGCGAAGGCGAGGCAACGACGATCACCGTCGCCACCGTGGCCAACCCGCAGATGCAGGACATGGAAGAACTGATCGGCAACTTCGAGGAGGAGAATCCGGACATCACGGTCAACTTCTCGATCTTGCCCGAGAACGAGCTGCGCGACAAAGTTACCCAGGACATCGCCACCCAGGCGGGCCAATACGACGTTGTGACGATCGGTACGTACGAGGTTCCGATCTGGGCTGGCAACGGGTGGATCACCAATCTCGACGACTACGCGAGTGAGGGCGACTACGATCCCGACGACCTCATTCCTCCGGTCCGACAGGCGTTGAGTTTCGAGGACAGCCTCTACGCCGTGCCGTTCTACGGCGAGTCGTCATTCTTGATGTACCGCAAGGACCTCTTCGACGCCGCTGGGCTGACCATGCCCGAGAAGCCGACCTGGCAGGAGGTCGCGGAGTTCGCTGCGACTCTCGACGACAAGGACAACAACTTGGCCGGAATCTGCCTGCGCGGGCTTCCCGGGTGGGGCGAGGTCCTCGCACCGCTCAACACGGTCATTTTGACCTTCGGCGGCTGGTGGTACGACGAGGAGTGGAATGCGCATCTCACCGACCCCGAGACCGTCGAGGCCGTCCAGTTCTACGTCGACCTGGTGAGCAACTACGGCGAGCCGGGCGCTCCGAGTGCCGGCTTCTCCGAGTGCCTGACTGCGACGGGCCAAGGCAACGCGGCGATGTGGGTCGATGCGACGGTCGCCGCCGGTCTGCTGGAGGATCCCAACACCAGCACGGTGGCCGGAAAGATGGCCTACGTGCCTGCCCCCGTAGTCGAGACGGACAGCTCCGGATGGCTCTGGGCCTGGTCCCTCGCGATGCCGGAGACGTCGGAGAAGAAGGACGCTGCCTGGGCGTTCATGAACTGGGCCACGTCCAAGGAGTACATGCAGCTCGTCGGCGAGGAACTCGGCTGGAGCCGCGTCCCGCCAGGCAGCCGGCTCTCAACCTACGAGATCCCGGAATACCAGGAGGCGGCCGCGGCCTACGCACAACAGACCCTCGACGCCCTCGAAGCTGTGAACCCCGAGCAGCCAGGCGTGCATCCGCAGCCATGGGTCGGCGTCCAGTACATCTCGATTCCGGAGTTCCAGGACCTCGGAACCAAGGTTTCTCAGGAGATCTCGGCCGCCATCGCCGGCCAGCAGACCGTGCCAGAGGCTTTGGAGAAGGCGCAGCAGTACGCCGAGGAAACCGCCGTGGAGGGCGGCTACAAGGAAGGCTGACCGTCTAGCGCCGGGCGCTCGTCCCGCGAGCCCCGGCGCTCCACCTCTGGTCCCGATAAGAGCCCGAGGAGGGTGCCGTGGCCGTTCCCGCCGATGTGGCCGTCGAGGGCGCCCCGCGCCGACGACCACCCGAACCCAAGAAGCTGACCAGGGCAGAGCGGTGGAAGCGTCGCGGACCGCTGCTGCCCGCCTTGATCTTCGCGATCATCCTGACTCAGATCCCGTTCGTATTCACGCTCTTCTACAGCTTCCAACAATGGAACCTGCTTCGGCCCGAGAGTCGACAGTGGGTCGGGCTGGACAACTACGGCAAGGTCTTCACCGACCCCCTGTTCCGCAACGCCGTCGTGAACACCGTGGTGCTAACGGTCAGCACGGTGCTGCTTTCCCTGGTCGTCGGTCTCGTTTTCGCCTTGATCCTCGACCAGAAGTTTCTCGGCCGCAGTGTCGCTCGCACGCTGCTGATCACACCGTTCCTGGTGATGCCGACGGCGGCTGCACTTGTGTGGAAGACGTCGATGTACAACCCCGTCTTCGGACTGATCAACTGGTTCCTGTCGCCGTTCGGCGTCGGCAACGTCGACTGGGTCAGCCAGTTCCCGATGCTGTCGATCATCATCGTGCTCACCTGGCAGTGGACCCCGTTCATGATGCTGATCATCCTTGCCGGCCTGCAGAGCCAGTCGCCGGAAATCCTCGAGGCGGCCCGTGTCGACGGCGCCAGCGGCTGGGCCATTTTCCGCCGGATCACGTTGCCCCATCTGCGCCAGTTCCTAGAGCTCTCCGTGACGCTCGGCGCCATCTACATCGTGGCGACTTTCGACGCGATCTTCATGATCACCCAGGGTGGGCCCGGCCAGGCCACCACGAACCTGCCGTACTTCATCTACCAGCAGGCGTTTCGGGCCTTCTCGGTGGGCGAGGCTGCGGCCGCCGGTGTCATCGTTGTCGCTGCGACCATCATCATCGCGACCTTCGCGCTGCGCGTGGTCTCGAGCCTATTCGCGGAGGAGGACGGCTGAGATGGCGACAGTTGCGACCACAACACCCGATGAGGTCGCCGTCAGGAGGCGACCGCCGAAGCGGCGAGGCCCGTTCCGGCCCTGGATGTTTTTGCTGGGATGGGCGGCCGCCGTGGTCTGGTTCTTCCCGGTCTTCTGGATGTTCTTGACCGGGTTCAAGACGGAAGCGCAGGCTTCAACCGACCCCCCAACATTCTTCTTCATCCCGACGCTCGACCAGTACGAGGCGGTCCTCGGCAGGGACTTCGTGCCCTACCTGATCAACTCGTTCACCGCCGCGATCTTCTCCACGCTGCTCGCGATCGTCTTGGCCTTGCCCGCGGCGTACGCGCTGTCACTGGCCAGGGTGCCGAAGTGGCGAGACTCGCTGTTCTTCTTCCTGTCGACACGGATGATGCCTGCCGTCGCGTCGATCCTTCCGCTCTACATCCTGGTCCGGAACATCGGGATGCTCGACGACATCAGAATGCTGTCGATCATCTACACGGCGATGAACCTGGCGATCGCAATCTGGATGATTCGCTCGTTCCTGCTGGAGCTGCCGCGTGAGGTGCTCGAGGCCGCCCGGGTAGACGGCGCCACACTCTCCGTGGAGATGCGCCGGGTGATCCTTCCAATGATCGCCCCGGGCCTTGCCGCCACCGCCCTGATCTGCTTCATCTTCGCCTGGAACGAGTTCTTCTTCGCCGTCACCCTCACCACCACCCAGGCGGCCACCGTGCCCGTGTTCCTCGTCGGCTTCATCACCAGCGAGGGCTTGTTCTGGGCCCGCTTGTCGGCCGCGGCGACGATTGCTTCACTGCCAGTGATCATCGCCGGCTGGGTGGCGCAGAAGTGGCTGGTTCGGGGGCTCTCCCTCGGAGCCGTCAAGTAGCGCGGTGAGCCGGCGAGGAGCGGCCGATGACCATGATGCAAGCGTCAGTGTTGCGTGCCGCGCACGACCTGATATTGGAGGATCGGCCAGTCCCGCAGCCCGGTCCGCGCGAAGTGCTCGTCCGGATCAAGTCCGTAGGCGTGTGCGGCTCCGATGTGCACTACTACGAGCACGGCCGGATCGGCGAGCACGTGGTCCGTGAGCCGCTCGTGCTAGGGCACGAGCCGGCTGGTGAAGCCGTCGCGATCGGGGACCAGGTCACTCGGGTGGCCATTGGCCAACGGGTGTCCATCGAACCGGGAGTCCCGTGCCTGTCCTGCGAGCGTTGCCTGGGCGGCCAGTACAACCTCTGCCCCACGATGCGATTTCTCGCGACGCCGCCCATCGACGGCGCCTTCTGCGAGTACCTCGCGATACACGAGGCCTTCGCACATCCCGTGCCGGATTCGTTGAGCGACGACGCCGCGGCGATGCTGGAGCCACTGTCGGTCGGTCTCTGGGCATGCCGGAAGGGCCGGGTCGAGCCGGGCACCAAAGTCCTCGTGAACGGTGCCGGACCCATCGGCTTGTTGGCGGCGCAAACCGCCCTGGCGTTCGGAGCCGCTCAGGTCGTCGTGGCCGACGTCAGCGAAAGCCGGCTGGACCTTGCCAGCCGCCTCGGGGCCACCGGCGTCATCGACGTCACGTCGACATCGCTCGCCGACGCCGGCGTCGATCCGGACGTGCTGCTCGAATGCTCCGGCCACCCCCAGGCGACAGTGGCCGCCGTCCGCACGGTCGCACCGGCCGGACGAGCGGTTCTCGTTGGGATGGGAGCCGACGAGCTGGCCCTTCCGCTGTCCTTTGTCCAGAACCGCGAGATCGAACTCGTGGGCACGTTCCGGTACGCCAACACCTGGCCGACGGCCATCGCGCTGGCATCGTCCGGACGGGTGGCGCTCGAACCGCTCGTCACCACTCACCACTCCCTACCCGACGTCGGAGCCGCCCTGACCGCCGGCGCAACCGACCCGTCGACCGTCAAGGTCGTCGTCAACCCGACCAGCTGAGCAAGAGGAGATCCCGCGATGGCCACCGTCACCTACGACCACGCGACCCGCTTCTACGCGAACACCGAACGGCCAGCCGTCGACTCGCTGAACCTGGACATCGCCGACGGCGAGTTCCTGGTCCTGGTCGGCCCCTCCGGATGTGGCAAGTCCACCGCGCTGCGGATGCTCGCCGGCCTGGAGACCGTCGACGAGGGCACGATCCGCATCAGCGACAAGGACGTGACCAACCTGAAGCCGCGGGAGCGGGACATCGCCATGGTGTTCCAGTCGTACGCCCTGTACCCACACATGAGCGTTGCAGAGAACATGGGCTTCGCCCTTGAGCTAGCCAAGGTGCCAAAGGCGGAGCGGACCCGGCGGGTGGAGGAGGCCGCGGAGATCCTCGACCTCAAGCCGTTCCTCCACCGCAAGCCCAAGGCGCTGTCCGGTGGCCAGCGCCAGCGGGTGGCCATGGGCCGCGCGATCGTGCGCGAGCCCCAGGTCTTCCTGATGGACGAGCCGCTGTCCAACCTCGACGCCAAGCTGCGGGTCTCGACCCGCAGCCAGATCGCGGCGTTGCAGCGTCGGCTCGGGACCACCACCGTCTACGTCACCCACGACCAGGTCGAGGCCATGACGATGGGCGACCGGGTGTGCGTACTCAAGGACGGCTTGCTCCAACAGGTCGACACCCCGCTGAACCTGTACTCCCGCCCAAGGAACTCATTTGTCGCCGGGTTCATCGGCTCCCCGGCCATGAACCTGCGTGAGTTCCGGGTCGTGGACGGGCACGCGCGGGTCGGCACGGTGGACATCGCACTGTCCCGCGACGAGCTCGCCGCACTGGGCAAGGAGGGGCTAGACCGGGTGCTGCTGGGTTTCCGGCCCGAGTCGATCGAGATCGTCGGCGAAGGGGAGGGCTTCCCGGTTGTCGTGAACGTCGTCGAGGAGCTGGGCTCGGAGGCGTTCCTCTACGGCACCCTGATCGAGGAGGACCCGCTCACTGCCACGGACATAGTCTCTAAGGTCGATCCGAAACGGATTCCGCCGACCGGCAGCACCGTGTATCTACGGTTGCTCGAAGGCGAGGAACATGTCTTCTCGCCGACCACCGGGGAGCGGCTGCTCTAGATCAGGGAGTGCAAGGTCGCCCGCGCCCCACGCTCGTGCAGGGAGGTCAGTGCCGACCGATAGGCGACGACGAACCGCTTGTCGTCGACAAGGTCACCGAAGACCTCACGATTGGTGATGAATGCGTCGGGATCCTCGCGGTTGCGGGCCGCGAGCGGCATGAGCTTCTCCCTGAGCGGATCGACCACCTCGATCGGTTGACCCTGTTCGTCGATCCCCTCGGCGTACCGGGCCCAGCTGGCCACGACCGCGGCGGAACGGGTGATCTCGCCGCCCTGACTGAGCTGTTCGCGGATGACCGGCAGAAGCCACTTCGGGATGCGGTCCGAGCTCTCCGCGCAGAGGCGCGCGATCGTGTCGCGGACCTCGGGGTTGGAGAAGCGTTCGATCAGCGTGTGCTTGTACTCGTCGAGGTCGACGCCCGGGACCGGGGACAATGTCGGTGTGGCCTCCTTGTCCATGTACTGCAACAGAAAGGTCCGGAAGACGGGATCCTGTGCGGCGTCGTGCACGAGACGGTAGCCGCACAGATAACCGAAGTAGCACAGGGCCTGATGACTGGCGTTGAGCAGGCGCAGCTTCATCAGCTCGTAGGGAACGACGTCGGCGACCACCTGAACCCCTGCCTCCTCGTACGGTGGACGGCCGTCGGTGAAGGTGTCCTCGAGCACCCATTGAGTGAACGGCTCACAGACGACGGGCCACCTGTCGTCGATGCCGAATCGGTCACGGACCATTTCCCGATCCGCATCTGTCGTCACCGGCGTGATTCGATCGACCATCGAGTTCGGGAACCGCACCTCCCGCTCGATCCAGTTAGCGAGCTCAGGATCCCGTCGCCGCGCAAAGGCACTGAAGACCCGGTGTGCCAGGTGCCCGTTTCCTTGCAGGTTGTCCGCAGACATGACCGTAAAAGGCGCGATTCCACGTTCTCGGCGCCGCCGCAGTGCTTCGGTCACGAAGCCGAAGGTGGTCCGCGGCGTCGCCGCTGGCTGCAGATCGGCTATCACCGCGGGATTCGCGCTGTCGAACGCGCCCGTGACATGGTGGATGTTGTACCCGCCCTCGGTCACGGTGAGGGAGATGATTCGAGTCGAGGGTGCTGCCATCCTCTCGAGGACTGCCTCGGGATCGTCAGGTGCGAAGAGATACTCGACGATGGACCCGATGATCCGCGGTTCGTAGGTGCCGTCAGGGTGCTTGACCACGAGCGTGTAGAGACCGTCCTGGGCGGCCAAGGCCTCTTTCATCCGCAGGTCCGCCGGCATGACCCCGACCCCGCAGATTCCCCAGTCCGATGCCGAGCCCTCGTTCATCAGCCGGTCGTGATACATCGCCTGGTGGGCCCGGTGAAAGGCACCAACGCCGAAATGTACAACGCCTGGAACGCGGCCGGCACGCTCGTAGGCGGGAATCGGGAGGTGCTGACCCAGAGCCGGGAGGGTCGACGAGTTGAGGGCGACTGGCATCGGGTGGCCTCCGGAAACGAGTGCTCATTTGAGCAGCCGGGCAACCAGATGAGCTTTAGCACGAATCTACCTGGGCCGTTGGCAATGTCAAGCGCTTCAACCGGCGGTCCTCCGGCAGAGACAATCCAACGGCACTCGGCTGAGTTCCAAGCCGCGGATCGAGGAGGTCCGATGACCCTGGTTGCTGGTGTGGACAGCTCGACGCAGTCCTGCAAGGTCGTCGTCTGCGACGCCGAGTCCGGCCAGATCGTCCGGCAGGCGAGCGCGCCCCACCCGGATGCGACGGAGGTCGACCCACGGCAGTGGTGGGAGGCGTTCACCGCCGCGAGTGCCGGAATTCTCGACGGCATTCAGGCCATTGGCGTCGGTGGTCAACAGCACGGCATGGTCAGCCTGGATGATGCCGGCGACGTAGTGCGGCCCGCCCTGCTCTGGAACGACACCAGATCAGCCGGCGACGCCAGCGACCTCGTCGCCGAGCACGGTGCGGACGCCTGGGCACAGGCCGTCGGCTCGGTCCCGCTGGCCAGCTTCACCGTGACCAAGCTGCGCTGGCTGGCGCGCAACGAGCCAGACAGCGCCCGGCGAGTAGATGCGGTGCTCCTGCCGCACGATTGGCTGACCTGGCGGATCCTCGACCGCACCGGTGAGCCGACGACGGACCGCGGCGACGCCTCCGGTACCGGCTACTGGTCGCCGCAGACGGGTAAGTATCGGCTGGACCTGCTGGCGGCCGCGTTCGGCCGGCCGGTTCGGGTCCCGCGCGTACTGGCGCCGAACGAAGCCGCAGGCGTCACGGCGGATGGCGCCGTCGTCGCACCCGGCACCGGAGACAACATGGGCGCCGCCCTCGGGCTAGGCCTCTCGGTTGGCGAGATCGCCGTTTCCATCGGCACGAGTGGTGTGGTCAGCGCCGTCCACTCGCAGGCCAGCGCGGATCCGACCGGGAATGTCGCCGGTTTCTGCGACGCGACCGGCCGGTTCCTGCCGTTGGTCTGCACGCTGAACGGCGCCCGGGTGCTGTCGTCGGCGGCCCGAATGCTCGGATGCGACCTGCAGGCGCTAGACGAGCTGGCCTTGGCGGCACCAGCTGGCGCCGGCGGCCTGAGCCTGCTGCCGTACCTGGACGGAGAACGCACCCCGAACCTGCCGACGGCCGCGGGGACGTTGTGTGGTCTTCGCCGGACGAATTCCGAACCGGCCAACGTGGCTCGCGCGGCGGTGGAGGGGTTGTTGTGCGGGCTGGCCGACGGGGTCGATGCGCTTCGTGCGGTCGGGGTGGCGCCTCACGAGGTGAGCCTGATCGGCGGTGCGAGCCGGTCCAGGGCGGTCCAGCACCTCGCGGCGGACCTGTTCGGGCTGCCGATCGCCCGGCCGGAGCCGGGAGAGTACGTCGCCCGTGGAGCGGCTCGGCAGGCCGCGTGGGTGCTTGCTGGTGACCCCGAACCGCCGCACTGGTTCGTGCCTCGGGCGGCTGAGCTCACCCCCGTCGATCCGGCCGCCGGCGAACAGGTGCGTGCTCAGTACAGCGGATACCGGCGGGCGGTTTTCGGCGTCTAGGTCAGTAGCCGGTGTGGATGGGAGGCTCGACTGAAATACGGCCTTGATCGGAGGTTGTCGTGCGCAATGGCTTCGACGTCGTGACGATGGGCCGGATCGGCGTCGACATCTACCCGTTGCAGGTGGGCCGCTCGCTTCGTCACGTCGAAACCTTCGGCAAGTACCTCGGTGGGAGCGCTACCAATGTCGCCGTCGCCGCCGCCCGGTACGGCCGGCGAACGGCGGTGATCACGCGGACTGGCGCCGACCCGTTCGGTGAGTTCCTGCACGACGCGTTGCACCGCTTCGGGGTGGACGACCGGTACGTGAGCGCCGTTCCCGACCTCCCCACCCCGGTGACGTTCTGTGAGATCTTCCCGCCCGACGACTTCCCGCTCTACTTCTACCGGCATCCGAAAGCGCCTGACTTGGAGATCGACGAAGGCGAGCTCGACTATGACGCCATCCGCGACGCCGGGGTCTTTTGGGTCACCGTCACCGGCCTATCCCAGGAGCCGAGCCGGACGGCGACCCTACGAGCCCTGCAAGCGCGTGAGTCTGGGTCGCACACCGTCCTCGATCTCGACTACCGGCCGATGTTCTGGCCGTCCCAACAGGAGGCGCGCCGATGGATTGAACTGGCATTGCCGCTGGTCACGGTGGCGGTGGGAAATCGCGACGAGGCCGAGACGGCGGTCGGTACAGGTGAGCCAGAGGATGCTGCTCAGGCGTTGCACGAGGCCGGTGTCGAGCTGGCAGTGGTCAAGCTAGGGCCCGGCGGGGTTCTTGCGTCGCGCGGCGCAGAACGGGTCACTGTGCCGCCTGTGCCGGTCGAGGTCGTCAATGGGCTCGGCGCCGGTGATGCCTTCGGAGGGGCTCTCTGTCACGCGCTGCTCTCCGGCTGGGAGCTCGAACGGTCCATGCGGTTCTGCAACGCCGCGGGCGCCATCGTCGCGTCCCGGCTGTCCTGTAGTGATGCCATGCCGACCGCCGACGAGGTCGAAGCCAAGCTCCTGGCCGTGGACGTGCTGTGAACGACCCGACGACGATCAAGCTGCCCGCCCACGTGCCGGCCGGCACCGGCTCGGACGCAGTCTTCTCGCTGCTGATCACGCCTCAGCGGGCCGGCTGGGCATTCAGCGGGCTTCGGGTGCTCGAACTCCCGGCCGGTGGATCGGCGCAGATCGACACCCACGAGGACGAGGTGATCGTGCTGCCGCTCGCCGGCGCATGCAGCGTCACCTGTGACGACGAGAGCTTCGAGCTGCAGGGCCGGGACAGCGTCTTCTCCGCGGTGACTGATTTCGTCTATGCCCCGCGGGACTGCCGGGTCCGGCTTCGCTCGGCAGCCGGCGGGCGATTCGCCCTTCCTGCCGCGCAGGCCACCCGACGACTCCGGGCGCGCTACGGCGCCGCCGCCGACGTCTCCGTGGAGCTTCGCGGGGCCGGCGCAGCCAGCCGACAGGTCAACAACTTCTGCTCACCGGAGGGGTTCGACGCCGACCGCCTGATTGCCGTGGAAGTCCTGACACCTGGCGGGAATTGGTCGTCATACCCGCCGCACAAGCACGACGAGCAGCAAGACGACGAGTCCGCGCTGGAGGAGATCTACTACTTCGAGGTCGCCGAAGACGGACCTGCTTACCAGCGTGTCTACGGATCCGGTCCCGGCCGCGACATCGACGTGTGCGCCGAGGTGCGGACCGGCGATACGGTGCTCATCCCGCACGGCTACCACGGGCCGTCCATGGCGGCACCGGGGTACGACCTCTACTACCTCAACGTGATGGCGGGACCGGGCGAGCGGGTATGGCGATTCCGCGACGATCCAGCGCATGCCTGGGTCCGCGGCAACTGGGACGGAATGCCCGTCGACGCTCGACTGCCGCTAACGTCGGCACCTGACCCCCGGAGGGGGCGCTCATGAGCGAAGGCACTACGCGCCGGTTGACCGTCGCCCAGGCGGTTGTGCGCTTCCTTGCCAACCAGTACAGCGAACGCGACGGGATCGAGCAGCGCCTCGTCGCCGGGTGCTTCGGTATCTTCGGGCACGGGAACCTCGCGGGGCTGGGCCAGGCACTGCTGGAGGCCGAGCTGTCCGACCCGTCGGCGCTTCCCTACCATCAAGCGCGGAACGAGCAGGCCATGGTGCACGCCTCGACGGCCTATGCCCGGATGAAGGACCGGCTATCCACGTTTGCGTGCACCGCCTCGATCGGGCCGGGCGCGACGAACATGCTGACCGGCGCGGCCCTGGCGACGATCAACCGGTTGCCGGTCTTGCTCCTGCCCGGCGACATCTTCGCCACCCGGGTGTCGAGCCCGGTCTTACAGGAGTTGGAAGACCCCACCGGCTACGACATCTCCGTCAACGACGCATTTCGACCGGTCTCCCGGTTCTTCGACCGGGTATGGCGACCCGAGCAACTGCCCCAGGCGTTGCTCGGCGCGATGCGAGTGCTCACCGATCCGGTGGAGACCGGTGCCGTGACCGTCGCATTGCCACAGGACGTGCAGGTCGAGGCGTATGACTGGCCGAAAGCGCTGTTCGAGAAGCGGGTGTGGCACGTGCGTCGACCGCTGCCCGAGACCGCGGCCCTGGAGCGGGCGGCGGCCGTGATCCGGGACGCGAAGCGGCCGCTGCTCATCGCCGGGGGAGGGGTCATCTACGCGCAGGCGACCGAAGCCCTACGCGAGCTCGTGGAGACGACTGGCATCCCCGTAGCGCAGAGCCAGGCCGGGAAAGGGGCCTTGCCCTACGACCATCCGCTCAGCCTCGGTGCGGTCGGCAGCACGGGCACGACAGCGGCGAATCGGCTGGCACGGGAGGCCGATGTCGTGATCGGGATCGGCACCCGGTACAGCGACTTCACCACTGCATCGCGGACAGCATTCGGCAACCCGGACGTGCGGTTCGTCAACGTCAACGTCGCAGGATTCGACGTCGCCAAGCACGCGGCCGTCGGAGTCGTCGCGGATGCTCGCGAGGCGCTGGTGGCCCTGCACGGGGCGCTCGCCGGCTGGCGGGTCGACGACGAATACCGGAACCACGCGACGGAACTGTCACGTGCGTGGGACGAGATCGTCGAGCGGGCCTACGCCCAGAGCCACGGGCCACTCCCCGCTCAGTCCGAGGTGATCGGCGTCGTCAACCACGAGTCCGGCCCTCGCGATGTCATCGTCTGTGCGGCCGGCTCGATGCCGGGTGACCTGCACAAACAGTGGCGAACCCGGGACGCCAAGAGCTACCACGTGGAGTACGGCTATTCGTGCATGGGATACGAGATCGCCGGCGGTCTCGGGGTCAAGATGGCCTGCCCGGACCGCGACGTATTCGTGCTGGTCGGCGATGGCTCCTATCTGATGATGGCCCAGGAGCTGGTCACAGCCGTCCAGGAACACCTCAAGATCATCGTCGTGCTCGTCCAGAACCACGGGTTCGCCTCCATAGGCGAGTTGTCCGACGCCGTCGGTGCGCGAACACTTCGGCACCCGGTACCGCTACCGCAACACCGATACCGGACGTCTCGACGGCGGTGTCCTGCCGGTAGACCTGGCTCAGAACGCCGAGAGCCTCGGGGTGCGTGTCCTCCGGGCCAAGACCATCGCCGAGTTCCAGTCCGCCCTTCGAGCGGCGAAGAGGTCCGACAGCGACCGGCCGGTCTTGGTGCACGTCGAAACCGACCCGCTGGTGCCGGCGCCGAGCAGCGAGTCGTGGTGGGACGTCCCGGTCGCCGAGGTGGCGGAGCTGGATGCCACGCGCGATGCGCGCAAGAACTATGCCCAGAACAAGTCGAAGCAACGGCTGTTCCTGTAAACCCGAGTCGGGAGGACGCCGGTGAGGACGATCAACCACTGGATCGGCGGCAGGCCGAGCGCCGGGACGTCGACGTCGACGCGGTCCGGTATGGAACCCAGCGACCGGCGAACAGCAGGCCGAGGTCGTCCTGGCCGATGCGGACGACGTGAACGAGGCCGTGCGGACCGCTGCGACGGCCTTCGAGCGGTGGTCGCAGTCGTCCTTGTCCGAGCGAACGAAGATCCTGTTCGACTTCCGTGAGTTGGTTCACCAGCGCACCGGCGAGCTCGCCGAAGTGATCGCCGACGAGCACGGCAAGGTCGTCTCTGATGCTCGGGGTGAGGTGCAGCGCGGACTGGAGGTCGTGGAGTACGCGTGCGGCATCCCCACCCTGCTCAAGGGCGAGTACTCCGATCAGGTGTCGACCGGGGTCGACGTGTACTCGTTCCGGCAGCCGCTCGGTGTCGTGGCGGGAATCACTCCGTTCAACTTCCCGGTCATGGTGCCGCTGTGGATGCATCCAATCGCCATCGCCTGCGGCAACACGTTCGTCCTCAAGCCGAGCGAGCGCGATCCCACCGCGTCGACGATCCTCGCCGAGCTGTGGTCCGAAGCCGGGCTGCCCGACGGAGTATTCAACGTCGTACACGGTGACAAGGAGGCAGTCGACGCCATCCTCGACCACCCGGACGTCGCGGCGGTCTCGTTCGTCGGGTCGAGCCCGATCGCGATATACATCCGTGAGCGGGGCACCGCGAACGGCAAGCGGGTGCAGGCGTTGGGCGGAGCGAAGAACCATGCCGTCGTACTTCCTGACGCGGACGTCGATTACGCCTCTGACCATCTCGTCGCCGCCGCCTTCGGTTCGGCGGGGGAGCGGTGCATGGCGATCTCCGCCGCCGTCACCGTCGGGTCGGCATCTCCTGCCCTGGTCGAGACCGTGAGTGCCAAGGCCAGGGCGGTGCGAGTGGGTCCGGGTCGCGATCCGCACAGCGAGATGGGCCCGGTCGTGACTCGAGCCGCCAAGGAGCGGATCGTCGGACTGATCGGCTCCGGTGAGGAGCAGGGCGCACGGATCGTGGTCGACGGCCGCAACATCGTCGTCGACGGGCACGAGGACGGCTTCTTCGTTGGGCCGACGGTCATCGACGAAGTGACGGCCGAGATGAACGTCTATCGGGAGGAGATCTTCGGCCCGGTGCTCTCGATGGTCCGCGCCGACTCCGTCGACGACGCCATCGCGCTGATCAACGCCAACCCGTACGGCAACGGCACCGCGATCTTCACCTCCAGCGGGGAGGCGGCGCGACGATTCCAGCGCAGTGTGAACGTCGGCATGATCGGGATCAACGTGCCCATTCCGGTGCCGATGGCGTACTACTCCTTCGGCGGCTGGAAGGACTCCCTGTTCGGGGACAAGCACATCCACGGCCCGGAGGGCGTGTCGTTCTATACCCGGGCCAAGGTCGTGACCTCGCGCTGGCCGCATGTCGAGCATCCCAGTGGCGCGAGCTACCACTTCCCGACCGCGAGCTGATCGACAAGGAGTTTCACCATGCCAGATCTGTCCCACCTCACACTGGGCACGGCTCCGGACTCGTGGGGTGTCTGGTTCGCCGACGACCCGCATCAGGCGCCGTGGGAACGGTACCTCGACGAGATGGCGCGGGCCGGATACACGTGGACCGAGCTGGGTCCCTACGGCTACTTGCCCACCGACGATGGCCAGCTCCGTGACGAGCTTGGTCATCGAGGCATCTCGCTATCCGGCGGTGCCGTGTTCGCTGGCCTGCACCGAGGTGAATCGGCGCTGGAGCAGGCGATCCAGGAATGCCGGGTGGAGGCCCAGCTGCTGACGGCGCTGGGCGCGCGCCACCTGGTACTCCTGCCGGAGCAGTACACCGACCAGAAGGGTGGCAACGTCCTGGCGGCCAGCCGGCTGGAACCGGAGCAATGGCGGGCGCTGACCGCCGGCACATCGCGGCTGGGGAAGGTCCTTGCCGATGAGTTCGGCGTGCGCCTGGTATTCCACCCGCACGCCGACACCCACGTCGGTACCCAGCAGCAGATCGAGCGGTTCCTCGACGACACCGATCCCGCGACCTTGTCGCTGTGTCTCGACACCGGGCACGTGTCGTACTACAGCGGGGACAACCTGGCGATCGTGCAGAAGTACCCGGAGCGCATCGGCTACGTGCACCTCAAGCAGGTCGACCCGGCGGTGCGGCAACGAACCCACGACGAGGCCTTGTCCTTTGCCGAGGCAGTGGGATTGGGCGTCATGGTCGAACCTCCGCTGGGCGAGCCATCGATGCCGCCGCTGCTGGATGCGCTCGCCGCGCTCGATGCCGACTTGTTCGCCATCGTCGAGCAGGACCTCTACCCCTGCGACCCGGACGTGCCGCTTCCCATCGCCACCAGAACGGCCCGGTACTACGCCGAGCTCGGGCTGACGTAGGTCGAGTCACACCGAGCAGCCCGAACCGGCAGGGAGGAACCGCGCCGTGACTGTCAACGTCGGCGTCATCGGCGTCGGGATGATCGGACACGACCACATCCGCCGGCTCAGCAGCGTGCTGGCCGGTTCTCAGGTCGTGGCGGTGGCGGATGTGGACAAGGCTCGCGCGACAGCGGTTGCCGCTGCGCTGCCTGCGGCGCGGATTCACGATTCCGGCCAGGACGTCATCGGCGATGACGACGTGGATGCGGTGCTCGTGGCGTCATGGGGGCCGACGCACGAGGAGTACGTGCTCGCCTCGATCGAGGCGAGCAAGCCGGTCTTCTGTGAGAAGCCGCTGGCGCCGACGCAGGAAGCCTGTCTGCGCATCATCGATGCGGAGGTGGCGGCGGGCCGGCGGTTGGTGCAGGTCGGGTACATGCGGCGCTACGACGCTGGATACCGGGCGCTCAAGAACGTCGTGGACAGCGGTGCCATCGGCGCTGCGTTGCTCGTGCACTCCCGGCATCGCAACCCGGAGGCGCCGGCGCACTTCACCCGAGAGATGACGATCACCGACACGGCCGTGCACGACTTCGACGTCGTGCGCTGGCTGCTCGACGAGGAGCTGGTCGCTGCCCGGGTGCTGGTGCCGCGTCGCAACCGACATGGCGGTGACCTACAAGATCCACTGCTCGTGCTGCTGGAAACCGAAAGCGGAGTGCTCGTCGATGTCGAGACGTCGGTGAACATCCGTTATGGCTACGACATCCGGGGGGAGGTCGTCGGCGAGGACGGGACCGCGGCTCTCGGCGACGGCAGCCCAGTGGTCGTGCGCCGGGACGGTTGGTACTCGAGCCGAGTACCCGCCGACTGGCGGGAACGGTTCGTCCGCGCCTACGACACCGAGCTCCAAGAATGGGTGGACGCCCTGGCCTCGGGTTCCGGGCCGACCGGGCCTTCGTCTTGGGACGGGTACGCCGCCGCAGCGGTCTCCGACGCTGCTGTCGAGGCGCTGCACAGTGGGAACCGCACGCCCGTTCAGCTCCGGGACAAGCCCGCCCTCTACCCATAGTCCATCCCAGACTCTGGCGCAGCGATGGACCGAGGTCACCGATATGCTGGCGGCGCAAGCGACCCAGGAAACCAGCTTTCTGGTATTCTGGGTCAGGTGAAAACGACGTTCGACCTGCCTGGTGATCTTGTGCGAACCATCAAGCTCCGCGCTGTTCGGGAGAATCGCAAGCTGAAGGACATGGTTGCCGAGCTGCTGAGGCGTGGCCTGGCCCAAGAGACGCCCGGGCCGAAATCGGAGCGTACGCGGGTTCTGCTGCCGCTTGTTCACACTGCTCATACAGCCCGCCCAGGCGATGAGATGACGCCGGCACGGGTCGCTCAGGTCCTGCTCGACGAGGAGGCTGGCCCGCGCACCGGGCCATGATATGAACCTGTGCGATAGCAACATATGGCTTGCCCTCGCGCTCTCCGGGCACATCCACCATGCCGCCGCGCGGGACTGGTTGGGCACCGTCGACGAGCCCGGAAGCATCTTGTTCTGCCGCGCGACCCAGCAGACGTTCCTCCGGCTGCTCACAAACCCGGCCGTACTCGCTCCCTACGGAAACCCACCGCTCACCAACAGCCAAGCGTGGGTGGCCTACCAGGCTCTCGTCTCCGACGATCGGATTGTCCTCGTCCGCGATGAACCCCAGGGTCTCGAGTCTCGATGGAGGGAGTTCGCGCTGCGGGACTCAGCCTCACCCCGATTGTGGATGGATGCCTACCTCGCCGCGTTCGCGCTCGCCGGCGGTTTCCGAATGATCACCACCGACCGGGGCTTCGAG
>CAWFXV010000011.1:0-90859 GCA_963819885.1 uncultured Actinomycetota bacterium
CCGCGGGCTCGTTCAGGCGGACAGCTCCGCCGCGGTTACCACGTCGACTCCCCAGAACGACGAATGGCGGAAGGAAAGCTCCAGAGCATCGCTCCGACGGCGGGCCTCGCGCAGCAGCCCGACCATGAGCCGCTCATCCTCGGTCATCGGGTCATACATGGGCACGTGCAGCGTAATCTCCGCTTCGAACCTGGCGAAGAAGAAATGAACGGTGCTCAGGCGCGTGACTCCGACTGCGGTCGGGATCTGCGGGCCGGCGAGCGGCTCGTCGGCGGCGAGCCGACGCTCCCACGCGTACAGCGCCCGAGTCGGGTCGATCGGCACCATGTCGCTGTCGCCCGGCGGGCCTTCCTCAGCATACTGGCGATCGAGGACCGCCCAGAGCTCGAAGTGCAGCGTCGGGTCGTCCGGCACGGTCGAGACCTCGGCGAACGGCTCGCCTGCGCCGACGAAATCGCCGACATCGACCTGCACCTCGGCGATGTGGTTGTAGCTGGTGACGAAGCCCAGCCCGCTGGGATGATGGTCGATGCTGACGTTGGCCGTGTCACCGCCCGGTTGGACCTCGACCTTGACGATGCGACCGCTATAGGCGGCGTAGACACAGTTCCCCGCTGCGGAAGCGAGGTCGACGGCCTGGTGCAGGCCGTGGGAGAAATGGACGTCACGGCCGGTTGGATTCGATGGATCGTCGGCGGGGATGAACTGGCTGGTGCTGCACGGCGGCACCCTCGGAAGCTCTCTGCGGCGAAGCGAGTCGAAGCGGCCGTTCTCGAGGCGGAGCTGCAGCGGCAGCTCCAGCGGCGGGCTGAACAACCAGGACTGGTGGCTGACTGGAGAAAGCGGCATGACTTCCCTCTCGCCTCGGGGGCTATCGATGACGCGAGCGTCATAACACGTGCCTCAGTCTTCCGCTGAAGGTGGGGGCCGTGATGCTTGCATCGTGCTGATGTGGTCAGGCCTGGTCGGTGGGCATGATCCACAGTTCGCCGATGGCGGTGTGGCGGGGTCGGGTGACGATGTAGGCGACGCCGTCGGCGATGTCTTCGGGGGCGAGGACCTCGGTCTGTTCGTAGAACGGGTCGATCATCTCGTTGCGGACCTCGGACTTGTTGTGCGAGCCCAGCTCGGTCGCGACGCCACCCGGCTCGACGACACCGACGCGCACGTGCCGCTTGGTGACTTCCTGACGCAGGGCCTCGGTGAACCCGTTCACGCCGAACTTGGTGAAGTTGTAGACGCCGTACCCATTCCACGCGACGCGCCCGGCGATCGAGCTGATGTTGACGATGTCGGCGACCTGGCGCGGGCCGTCTTCGGCGGCCTGCAGCAGGTGCGGTAGCGCGGCGTGGGTGGTGTAGAGCAGGCCCTGGGCGTTGATGGCGATCATGCGGTCCCAGTCCTCGGGGTCCGCCCCGACGACGGGGCCGAGGAGCATCAGTCCGGCGTTGTTGACCAGGGTGTCCAACCTTCCGAACCGCTGGACGGCCTGCTGGATGGCCGCCACAGCTTGGGTGCGGTCGGTGATGTCTGCTTCCACGACCAGCGCGGTGCCGCCTGCCTTCTCGATCTCGGCGGCGACCGCTTCCAGCCGGTCCCGGCGTCGGGCCACCAGTGCGACGGAGGCACCGTCCGCGGCGAGCCGGCGAGCTGTGGCGGCGCCGATACCGCTGCTCGCGCCGGTAACGAGGGCGGCAGTGCCGGTCAGCGTCGAGGTCATGGGGTTGTGTTCCTCTTCTTGGACGGCCGAGGGGTAGATGGGCGAAGCGTCACCTCAAGTGGGCGGTGGCTCAGGCGTCGTCGTGGGCGAGATTGCTGGACAGCTCGCGGTTGGCGCCGGCCTGCTCGAGGAGCAGCTTGGCCCTGTTCTCGAAGGTGACGACCGCGTCGGCGCCCGCGGGGAAGCGCAGCGGCGGCTCCTCCATGGCAGCGAGGCGGACTAGGGCGTCGGCGAGCTTGGCGGGGTCGCCAGTCTGCTGGCCGTTCATGCTGTTCCACGTCGTGACGGTCTGCTTGGTGCGCTCGGCGTAGTCCTCGATCGTGGACTCGGCGTAGCTGGTCGATTCCGGGGTGAGCAGCTCGGTACGGAAGAAGCCGGGCTCGACGAGCATCGTGCGGATGCCGAACGGTGCGACCTCGGAGGTCAACGACTCCATCCAGCCCTCCACCCCGAACTTGGACGCGGCGTACGCCGTCAAGAACTCTCCGCCGGTGAGGCCGGCGGTCGAGGAGATCGTGACCACCAGGCCGGAGCGCTGGGCGCGCATTACCGGCAGAACCGCGCGGGTGACGTTGATCGGGCCGAACAGGGTGGTCTCGATCTGTGCCCGGAACTCCTCTGGGCTGATCTCCTCGAAGAACCCGGCGTAGAAGTTGCCGGCGTTGTTGACCAGCACGTCGAGGCGTCCGAACCGGTCGACCGCCGCCTGGACGGCCGCCTCGGCATCGGCGGCGTCGGTGACGTCGAGCTTCACGGCCAGCAGGTCATCCTGCGTTTCGATCGCAGACCTGACCCTCTCGGGGTTGCGTCCGGTGGCGACCACAGCGTGGCCGGCGGCCAGCGCGGCCCTGGCGACGTCGACACCCATGCCACGGCCAGCGCCGGTAATGAGCCAAACCTGCTTGTCGGTCATGCGAGTGCACCTTCTTCTGTTCATCTGCGTTGTGGGACTCCGCTCCTCGGCGGCACACCCTCTACAGAACCAGCCATCCCAGGAAGCTGGGAGACCCTGTGGGAGGGGGTACTGACAGGGACCCTCAACCCCGCGTAACCGCTCGTAGGGTTGAGGACATGGCAGGCAGGAACCACACCCGCGACGGCTCGGGCGACTTCCGTGGCGACCTCCGCGGACAGATCCGGGAGTTCCTGAGCACGCGACGTGCCAAGATCAGTCCCGAACTGGCAGGGCTACCGGTGTATCGCGGCGATCGCCGACGAGTCTCCGGGCTGCGCCGCGAGGAGGTCGCCTCCCTCGCGGGCATCTCAAGCGAGTACTACACCCGGCTCGAGCGCGGCAACGCCACTGGCGTCTCCGAGAGCGTCATCGAGGGCATCGCGCACGCACTGCAGCTCGACGAGGCCGAGCGAACGCACCTGCGCGACCTGCTCCGCACCGCCGGCACGACCCGTCCGCCGCGCCGGCGGCCGGCGCGACAGCGGGTCCGGCCCTCGGTGCAGCGCATCCTGGACTCGATGAACGGCACTCCCGCGTTCGTGCTCAACGGACGCCTGGACATCCTGGCCGCCAACGCCCTCGGGCTCGCACTGTACGCACCGATCGACGCCGACCCGGTGAGGCCGGCCAACAACGCCAGGTTCGTCTTCCTGGCCCCGCACGCGATCGAGTTCTTCCGTGACTGGGACAAGGTCGCCAACGACACCGTCGCCATGTTGCGTACCGAGGTCGGCCGCGACCCCTACGACCGGGAACTGGCCGACCTGATCGGGGAACTGTCCACCCGCAGCGACGAATTCCGGGTTCGCTGGGCCGCCCACAACGTCCGAATCCATACCACCGGCGTCAAGCTCATCCACCACCCCCTCGTCGGGGATCTCGAACTGCCGTTCGAGTCCTTCCCGCTGCCCGCCGAGCCCGGTCAGAGCCTCCTCGTCTACACCGCCGAGCCCGGGTCCCCCTCACAGGACGCCCTGAACCTGCTGGCCAGCTGGGCGTCCACTACCGACGACCTCGTCCTAGACCCCACCCGCGACGACCAGCCCACCGGTGCACCCAAGGGCCCAACCCGCCGCACATGACAACAGCCCGAACCCCCAACCGAGGGTTCGAACTGTCGCCGATGTCTTGAGACATCACACAGCGCCCCCGGCAGGATTCGAACCTGCGCTCCCGCCTCCGGAGGGCGGTGCTCTATCCCCTGAGCTACGGGGGCCGGGGCAGGGCACGACAATACCAGCCGCCGGTGACTCACCCTCCGGTCGAATATTCGGGGTTCGCTCAGGGATGACCCCGACGTGGATGAGACCGTGATGGCCGACAATGGATGCATCCGGGCCTTCGACCCGGTCCGAAAGGTGATGACCCAATGGCCACGGGAACCAAGTACGTGCTCGGATACGCCGCGCTCGCAATCATTGCGTGGATCCTGCTGCCCAACTTGATTGCGCTGCTGCTCATCGTCGGTGTGCCGGCCGCGGGCTACCTGATGCTCGATCCGTCGCAGCGCCGTCGGCTCAAGCGAGCGGGACGCAAGGAGCTCGGGGGCTGAATCGAGCCCGCCTGGCTACTCTTGGCCGGTGACACCTGAACACCTCACCGCCACGATCCGCGACGTGCTTGCCGAAACGCTCGCGACCGGCGAGGTGAAGCTGCCCGACGGTGTCCCGGAGCACGTCATCGTCGAGCGACCGCGCAGCCGCGACCACGGTGACTATGCGACAAATGTCGCGCTGCAGCTGGCGAAAAGTGCCGGAATCGCCCCGAGACACCTTGCTGAGCTGTTGGCAACCCGGCTTCGCAAGGTCGACGGCATAGACGTGGTCGAGGTCGCTGGACCCGGCTTCCTCAACATCACGGTTTCCGTAGCGGCCCAGGGCGAGCTCGCCCGGACCATCGTCGAAGCCGGTGAACGCTACGGATCCGGCGACTTGATGACCGGCGAGCGAGTGAACCTGGAGTTCGTCTCGGCCAACCCGACCGGCCCCCTTCACCTGGGTGGCACCCGCTGGGCGGCGGTCGGTGACGCGCTGGGCAGGCTCTTCACCGCTTGCGGTGCGGACGTCACCAGGGAGTACTACTTCAACGACCACGGGGCGCAGATCGATCGGTACACCCAGTCGTTGTTCGCCGCTGCTCGTGGCGAGCCGACACCTGAGGACGGCTACGGCGGGGACTACATCGGCGAGATTGCGGAGCAGATCGTCGAGAAGCATCCGGACGTTCTCAACCTGCCTGAATCCGACGCTCGGGAAGTGTTTCGCCGTGAGGGCGTCGAGCTGATGTTCGCCGAGATCAAGAAGTCTCTGCACGAGTTCGGGGTCGACTTCGACGTCTACTTTCACGAGGACTCGCTGCATCGAAGCGGCGCAGTCGCACATGCCGTTGACCGGTTGCGGGAACTCGGGCACCTCTACGAAAAGGACGGAGCGCTGTGGCTGCGATCCACGGCGTTCGGGGACGACAAAGACCGTCCGGTCATTCGCAGCAATGGCCGGCCGGCCTACATCTCTGCCGACCTCGCGTACTACCTGAACAAGCGAGAGCGGGGGTTCAACCGGATCGTCATCATGCTCGGTGCCGATCACCATGGCTACGTCGGCCGGATGATGGCCATGTGCCGGGCCTTCGGCGATGAGCCGGGGCGCAACCTGGAGATCCTCATCGGCCAGATGGTCAACCTCGTCCGCGACGGCACGCCGGTCAAGATGAGCAAGCGGGCGGGCACGATCATCACTCTCGAGGATCTTGTGGACGCGATCGGCGTGGACGCCGCCAGGTACGCGCTGGCCCGATACTCATCGGACTCCACGATCGACCTCGATCTCGACCTGTGGGCGCGGCAGTCCAATGACAACCCGGTCTACTACGTCCAGTACGCCCACGCCCGGCTCGCGTCGATCCTCCGTTACGCCAAGGAGCTCGGCGTCGAACGCAAAGACCTCAAGCCAGAGCTACTTGATCACGAGAGGGAGTCTGCTCTGCTCGGCGCCCTCGGCGAGTTTCCTCGCATCGTGGCGACGGCCGCTGAACTCCGCGAGCCGCATCGAGTTGCCCGGTATCTGGAGGACCTCGCTGCCACGTTCCACAAGTTCTACGACGACTGCCGCGTGCTGCCGATGGGCGACGAGGGGACGACGAACGTGCACCGGGCCCGGCTCTGGCTGGTCGAAGCGACCCGGGTCGTCATCTCGAACGGGTTGGGTCTGCTGGGCGTAACGGCGCCGGAGCGGATGTAGCGGTGGCCTCGCATGAGGCCGGAGCGCTGCATGCGGACGCCGGCTCCCGTGGACCGATGTGGCTTCGGGAGCCCACTGACGTCAATGCCTTGGTTCCTGCGCTGTGGCCGCGCACCGTCGAACGGGCATCGGATGGGGTCATGTGTGTCGCGGGTGTCGGCGTCGACGAAATCGGCCGGCGGTTCGGGACGCCTGCTTACGTCGTCGACGAGATCGACTTCCGGTCTCGTGCCCGGGAGTTCAAGGTTGCCTTCGACAAGGCGTTTGCGAACTTCGGCGCTGGAGCGGAGACGTTCTACGCGGGCAAGGCGTTCATGAACCTCGCGGTCGTCCGGTGGATCGCAGACGAGGGCCTGAGCCTCGACGTGTGCACGGGCGGCGAGCTCGCTGTGGCACTGCGGTCGGGGTTTCCACCGGATCGCATCGGGATGCATGGCAACAACAAGTCCGAGGCCGAGCTAGCCCGTGCCGTGGCGGCGGGAGTCGGCCGTATCGTCGTGGATTCCCCGATAGAGATCGACCGATTGTCGCGCCAGGCCCGCGACCGCGGCGTGCGAGCGAAGGTGATGGTGCGCATCACGGTCGGTGTCGAAGCGCACACCCACGAGTACATCGCCACCGCTCATGAGGACCAGAAGTTCGGGTTCTCGCTGGCCGGTGGATCCGCCGCCGACGCTGTGTCCGCGGTGCTCGCCGAGCCCGCCCTCGAGCTGCTCGGATTGCACTCTCACATCGGCTCGCAGATCTTCGACACCGCCGCATTCGAGGTGGCTGCCCGCCGGACGTTAGGACTGCACGCCCAGATCCGCGACGACCACGGCGTGGAGTTTCCCGAGCTCGACCTTGGCGGCGGCTTCGGCATGGCGTACACGACACAGGATGATCCACAGCCACCTGATGAGCTGGCGGCGGAGATGGCCGCGATCGTCGGAACGGACTGCCAGACGCTGGGCGTTGCCGTCCCGCGGGTCAGTGTGGAACCCGGCCGCGCGATCGCCGGACCCAGCACGTTCACCCTCTACGAGGTGGGGACTGTCAAGCCGGTCGAGCTCGACGCCGGCGCTACCCGGACCTACGTCGCCGTCGACGGTGGGATGAGTGACAACGTCCGGACCGCTCTCTACGGCGCGGACTATTCCTGCACTGTCGCGAACCGGCGCTCCGATGCTCCGCCGGTGCTGTCCCGCGTCGTCGGCAAGCATTGTGAGAGCGGCGACATCGTCGTCAAGGACGAGTTTCTGCCGGCCGATGTCGGGCCGGGCGATCTGCTCGCCGTGCCGGGCACAGGCGCCTACGCCCGAAGCATGGCGAGCACGTACAACCACGTCCCGCGACCGCCCGTCGTGGCCGTGCGCGACGGCCAGGCTCGAGCGATCGTCCGCCGCGAGACCGAGGACGACCTACTCCGCCTCGACGTGGAGTGAACGCGCCCCCGAGCAGATCAGGTGGATCTCGGATGGTGGACGATGGGCGGCGGCCAGGAAGTGGTAGCCGAGACTTGCCGACAGAGAAGAATGAGTGAAAGAGGCGTCGAATGAGCACGGTGCGAGTCGCGTTGCTCGGCTGCGGCAACGTCGGCTCCGAGGTGGCGCGCCTGCTCACTGAGCACGACGACGACTTGGCGGCGCGGATCGGCGCCCCGCTAGAGCTGATCGGTGTCGCGGTGCGGCGAATCAGCCGCGATCGGAGCGCCAGCGGCCTGGACGCCTCGTTGTTCACGACCGACGCTGTCGGACTGGTCACGCGTGCGGACGTGGACGTGGTGGTCGAGCTGATCGGCGGCATCGAGCCGGCGCGATCGCTCGTCCTCGCGGCGATGGAGTCCGGTGCGTCCGTCGTCAGCGCCAACAAGGCACTGTTGGCCGAAGACGGCGCGACGTTGCATGCCGCCGCTGAGAAGCATGGGGTGGACCTGTACTACGAGGCGGCCGTCGCTGGCGCCATTCCGTTGCTGAGACCACTGCGTGAGTCGCTGTCCGGCGACCGCATCCGCCGGGTGCTCGGAATCGTCAACGGGACGACAAACTATGTCCTCGACAAGATGGACAGTTCCGGTGCCGGATTCGCCGAAGCGCTGGAGGAGGCCCAGGCGCTCGGTTATGCAGAGGCGGATCCGAGCGCGGACATCGACGGGTTCGACGCCGCCGCGAAGGCGGCCATCCTGGCGGCAATCGCCTTTCACTCACCGGTCGTCGCGGCCGATGTGCACCGGGAGGGGATCGCCGAGGTCACCTCAGCCGACATCGCCAGCGCCCGGGACATGGGCGCGGTGGTGAAGTTCCTCGCCATCTGCGCGCTCTCCGAGGACGAGCGGTCCGTCGGGGTTCGGGTGCATCCGGCGATGTTGTCGCGCAGTCATCCGCTGGCCACCGTTCGCGGCGCCTACAACGCCGTGTTCGTCGAGAGCGACGCGGCGGGGGAGCTGATGTTCTACGGTCCCGGCGCCGGCGGCGCGCCGACGGCCAGTGCCGTTCTCGGCGACCTCGTGACCGTCGCACGGAACCGGCTGACCGGTGCCGTGGGCCCGGGCGCCTCCTGGTATGCCGACCGGCCCGTGCACCCCATGGGTCAGACCAGGACCCGCTACCACATCAGCCTCGACGTCGACGACCGCCCGGGCGTCCTGGCCGCCGTGGCCGCCGTCTTCGCCGCCCAGGGCGTCTCGATCGAGACGGTCCGGCAACGGGTGCATGGCCTCGACGACGCCGAACTCGTCATCGTGACCCATCATTCGACCGACCAGGCACTCGCCGCCACCGTTGCCGGCCTCCGTGACCTGCCGGCAGTGCGAGACGTCCTGTCGGTGATGAGGGTGGAGGGAGAGTAGGCGTGACCCAGCTGTGGCGCGGGGTGATCGAGGAGTACCGGTTCCGGCTGCCAGTGAGCGACGCGACGCCGGTGGTCACGTTGCGGGAGGGCGGGACACCGCTCATACCCAGCGCATGGTTGTCCGGGATGACCGGCTGTTCGGTCCACCTCAAGGTCGAGGGATCCAACCCGACGGGATCGTTCAAGGACCGCGGCATGACGGTCGCGATATCCAAGGCACTCGAGGAAGGCGCCAAGGCCGTCGTCTGCGCGTCGACAGGCAACACCAGCGCCTCGGCGGCGGCCTATGCGGTTCGAGCCGGGATGACGCCCATCGTGCTGGTCCCTCATGGCAAGATCGCCGGGCCCAAGCTCGCCCAGGCGGTCGTTCACGGCGGCCGCATCGTCGCCGTCGAGGGAAACTTCGACGACTGTCTCCGGCTCGCGCGGGCGCTGGCAGACGACTACCCGGTGGCCCTGGTGAACTCACTCAACCCGCATCGCCTCGCCGGCCAGAAGACCGCCGCTTTCGAGATCGTCGACGATCTGGGGGACGCGCCCGATGTGCACGTGCTGCCCGTGGGCAACGCGGGGAATATCTCGGCGTACTGGATGGGTTATCAGGAGTACGCGGCCGATGCTGTCGCGACCCGACGTCCTCGGATGTGGGGTTTCCAGGCCAGCGGAGCAGCCCCCATCGTGCGCGGCGAGCCGGTCGCGGATCCGGTAACGGTCGCGAGCGCGATCCGGATCGGCAATCCCGCCTCATGGCAGCTTGCAGTCGCAGCACGCGACGAATCTCGTGGTCTCATCGATGAAGTGACCGACGAGCAGATCCTGGTGGCTCAGCAGGAGCTGTCCGGCAGGGAGGGGCTGTTCGTGGAACCCGCCTCAGCAGCGGGCGTGGCCGGGCTGGTTGCGGCTACGGCTGCCGGACAGGTCGACCCGGGCCAGATCATCGTCGTCACCGTCAGCGGCCACGGCCTCAAGGACGTCGACACCGCGAGCGCGGCGTACGGCGACGTGCGACCCGAATTGGTACCTGCTGACATCGGCGCCGCGGCGTCGGCGCTGGGATTCGCATGAACCGCGCTGTCCGGGTGACGGTCCCCGCCACCAGCGCCAATCTCGGGCCGGGCTTCGACGCCCTGGGCCTTGCTCTCGACCTGCACGACGTCATCGAGGCACACACCGTCCCGGCTGAGCCGGGCGGGTCGTTGGCCGTCGCCGTCGAGGGATTCGGTGCGGACGACCTTCCCCGGGACGCGTCACATCTGGTCGTCCAGGCGATGCACGTCGTCTTCAAACTTGCCGGCCAGGAGCCGGCGGCCATCGACCTGCGTTGTGTGAACGGGATTCCGCATGGCCGAGGTCTCGGGTCGTCGGCAGCTGCGATCGTCGCCGGTGTCCTTGCCGCCCGCGCGCTCGTCGACGGTGGTCCGGACCTGGTGGACGACGAGGCCGTATTGGCGGTCGCCGCTGGCCTCGAGGGCCACCCTGACAATGTCGCCCCGTGCCTACTCGGCGGGTTGACCTTGGCCTGGAACCCCGGCGAGCGAGCCAGGGCCATACGCCTCGACGTCCACCCGGACCTGCGGCCGGTCCTGTGCATTCCCGACCAGACCCTGCCGACCGAGGCAGCCAGAGGGCTGCTGCCCGAGGTTGTCCCGCACGCGGACGCCTCCCGCAATTCAGCCCGGGCGGCGCTTCTGGTCGAGGCGCTGCGGAACCGGCCTGATCTGCTCTGGGATGCCACGGAAGACCACCTGCACCAGGGCTACCGGGCGGAGGCGATGCCCGAAACCTTGGCGTTGGTGACGCGCCTGCGCTCGAGCGGGCTGCCGGCGGTGGTGTCCGGCGCGGGTCCGTCGGTGCTCGTGCTTGCCGGTCCCTCCGACACTCTCGCCGAGGTCCGCGACGTCGTCGGTCCAGGAAGCTGGGACGTCTGGGCGCTCGGGATCGACCACGCCGGCGCAGTCGTCGACGTCATCTGAGCCCAGCACGCAATGCCGGTGAGCAGTCAACGCCGTTGACGACCGCTGCGCGTGTTATTCTCGGGGACGCACCGATGCCCTCCGGGCTGGTAGCCACTCTCCTGACGTGGGTTCGTCCCGCCGCAGGACACCGTGTACCTCGCACCTCACCACGTACGGTCGGGCCGTACCGAGGGGGATAACAGCCCGCAGCGCCGCGTGCACACCCGCATCCGGGGTTTGCCTCGGAGCGATCCACGCGCCGGCTCTCTGGCCGGCGCCGGTCCAGGGAAGGACCCTGAGTGACACACACTGAACTGACCGGAGTCCCGGGCCAGCCGCCCGAGACCCCCTCCGACGATGTCGCGGATAAGCCCCGACGTCGCCGCGCCGGCGGACTCGACGGGATGGTCCTCGCCGAACTCCAGCAACTCGCCGGCAGCCTCGGCATCACGGGGACCGGCCGTATGCGAAAGGGCCAGCTGGTCGAAGCGATTCGCGCTGCCCAGGGCAGCGGAACCGGCGGAGCGGATGACAGCAGGCCAGCCGTGACCGAGCCGACCTCCTCGGGCTACGCGAGTGCGCAAGCGCCGAGCCAGTCCGCACCACCGCGATCCGATGATCGCGGCACGGAGGCGGCCGATCACGACCGTGCGGACGTGACGACAGACCTCCGCACCGCCGACCCTACCGACGTCCGCTCCGATGAGCGTGCCGACGACCGCACCGCCGACCGTGCCGACGACCGCTCCGACGAGCGCGTCGACGATGAGGGCCGGGTGAACCAGCCCCGATCCGAACGATCCGACCAGCAGGACCGCCGCACCGGAGCGCCGCTCGAGAGTCGCGACGATGGGGAGGGGCGTGGCGGAGACCGCCGGCCGGCTGGCCAGCAGAGCCAGCGCGACGACGACGATGACGGCGACCGCCGCAACCGCCGGCGTCGGCGGGATCGGCGCGGCAGCAACCGTGATCGGGACCGTCGGGCAGGCGGCGGTCGGGACCGGGTCGACGAGCCATCGGTGACCGAGGACGACGTCCTCATCCCGGTGGCCGGGATCCTCGACATCCTCGACAACTACGCCTTCGTGCGCACATCCGGGTACCTGCCCGGCCCGAACGACGTCTACGTCTCTTTGGCCATGGTCCGGCGCAACGGGCTGCGAAAGGGTGACGCCGTCACCGGAGTCGTCCGGCAGCCGCGCGAGGGCGAGAAGCAGCAGAAATTCAATGCCCTCGTCCGGGTCGACACCGTCAACGGAGCCGACCCGGAGACCGGGCAGCATCGGCCGGAGTTCGCCAAGCTGACCCCCCTGTATCCGCAGGACCGGCTCCGGCTGGAGACCGAACCCGGCATCGCGTCCACCCGGGTCATCGACCTGGTGGCCCCGATCGGCAAGGGACAGCGCGGGCTGATCGTCTCGCCGTCCAAGGCCGGCAAGACGCTGATCCTGCAGGCGATTGCCAACGCGATCACCACGAACAACCCGGAGACCCACCTCATGGTCGTGCTCGTCGACGAGCGCCCTGAGGAGGTCACCGACATGCAGCGCGCAGTGAAGGGAGAGGTGATCGCCTCGACCTTCGACCGGCCGGCCGAGGACCACACCACGGTGGCCGAGCTGGCCATCGAGCGGGCCAAGCGCCTGGTCGAGCTCGGCGGGGACGTCGTCGTCCTGCTCGACTCGATCACCCGGCTCGGCCGTGCTTACAACCTCGCCGCGCCGGCCAGCGGGCGGATCCTCTCCGGTGGCGTCGACTCCAGCGCGCTGTACCCGCCGAAACGCTTCTTCGGAGCCGCCCGGAACATCGAGCACGGCGGCTCGCTGACGATCATCTCCACAGCGCTGGTCGAGACCGGCTCGCGAATGGACGAGGTGATCTTCGAGGAGTTCAAGGGCACCGGCAACATGGAGCTCCGGTTGCGCCGCGACCTCGCCGACAAGCGGATCTTCCCCGCCGTCGACGTGGACGCGTCCGGGACCCGTCGGGAAGAGATCCTGGTGTCCAAGGACGAGTTGGCTGTCATGTGGCAGCTGCGCCGGGTGCTCTCGGCGCTGGACCCACAGCAGGCGATCGAGCTGCTCCTGGACAAGCTCAAGTCAACCCGCAGCAACGTCGAATTCCTGATGCAGGTGCAGAAGACGACACCGACCCTCGGTGGAACTCGCGACGAGGACTGAGCCGGCTCAGCTGGCCTTCTTCCGGCGTGCGACGACGGTCGTGTTGGATTTCGAGACCAGTAGGCCGGCAAGCTTGCTCAAGCGCTGCGGCGCCTCCTCGACCTGCACGGTCTCCGCGCCGGGCGAGGTCTGCAGCATCGCCAGGACCTGGTCACTGCTGTAGTACGACACCACCGGCGCCCCGATGTTGTTCCAGTAGCCGCCGACCGGCAGCCGTCGGTGAAAGATCTTCGAGAGCACCGTCTTGACCCAGAAGAGAGCGAAGATTGGCGCCGCGGGGGCAAAGGTCGGCTCCATGACGATCAGGTACCCGCCTGGCTTCACCAGCTCGAGCGCATTCGCCACCGCACGGTTCGCTGCGCGGTGCGAGCGCCGGCGGTTCGCCCCGACCAGATGGTGCAGGACGGCCGCCATTACGGCGAAGTCGAAGCCGCCACGGAAGCGGTCGACGGTCGCGTCGTCGAGCACCGAGGCTCGATAGACGTCGGCCGTAACCTTCTCCTTGGTGAGCTCGACACAGCGCGCGCTGACGTCCAGCCCGGCAAGCTGGCTGATCCCGGTCGTCCCGGCGATGTGGGCCAGCACGCTCCCGGTCCCGCACCCGATATCGATCAGGGAGGCGTCCGGCGTGATGTGCTCGGTGATGAAGGTGACGGCTGAGTGCAGGCGGCCGGCGCTGTAGTCGTGAACATGGTTCTCGAAGTAGTCGACGGTGGCCTGATCGTCACCCATGCGCGAAGGGTATGCGGCGTGGCACGTCGGACCTAGCTGGCCGGTGGGGGCTGGCCGGTGGGGGCTGGCCGGTCGGGAATGCCCAGGACGATCGCCGCGTTTGGGAAGCAGGCCAGCTAGCTGGCACACTCGTACGTCGGTCCGGTTCACCCTCGCTGCTCTCGCGCGAGCGACCCGGCGCCACTCACCGAGGAGAACAGTTGAAGCCCGACATCCACCCCGCGTACGTGGAGACCACGGTCACCTGTACCTGTGGCAACACGTTCACCACCCGCAGCACCGCGAAGAACGGCGTCATCCACGCTGACGTGTGCTCCAACTGCCACCCGTTCTATACGGGCAAGCAGAAGATTCTGGACACCGGCGGGCGGGTCGCCCGATTCGAGTCGCGGTACGGCAAGAAGAAGGCAGCTGCCCAGTAGCACTATCGACGGGCGTCGGCTTCGGGTTCACCCCGGCCGGCGCCCGTTTATCGTCCCTGGACTGCAAGGAGGAGACGGCGTGTTCGAGATGGTGGCCGACCTGGTTGCCGAGCACGCGGAGCTCGAACGGCGGCTGGCCGACCCGTCGGTGCACGCCGATCCCCAGCTAGCCCGACGGCTGGGCCGGCGGTACGCGGAGCTCGGCGCCGTCGTCCGCACCCATGACGAGTGGCAGCGGGCAGTGGACGACCTGCAAGCCGCCCGCGAGCTCGCCGAGCACGACGACGGCTTCGCCGTCGAGGCCGAGCAGCTCGCCACCCACGCCGCTGAGCTCGAGGACCGGCTGCGCAACCTGCTCCTGCCGCGGGACCCCAACGACGACCGCGACGTGATCATGGAGATCAAAGCGGGGGAGGGGGGCGAAGAGTCCGCCCTGTTCGCCGCGGATCTGCTGCGGATGTACCTCCGATTCGCCGAGCGAGCCGGCTGGCGGACCGAGATCCTCGGCGCCGAGGAGTCCGACCTCGGCGGCTACAAGGACGTCTCTGTCGCGGTCAAAGCCAAGGGCACGCCGCAACCGGGCACCGCTCCGTATGCGCGGCTCAAGTACGAAGGTGGCGTGCACCGGGTGCAGCGGGTCCCCGTCACGGAGAGCCAGGGCCGGATCCACACCTCCGCGGCCGGCGTGCTCGTGCTGCCGGAAGCGGAGGAGGAGACCGAGGTCGAGATCGACCCGAGCGACCTGCGGATCGACGTGTACCGCTCGTCGGGTCCCGGCGGGCAGAGCGTCAACACCACGGACTCCGCGGTGCGCATCACTCACCTACCGACCGGGATCGTCGTCTCCTGCCAGAACGAGAAGAGCCAGCTGCAGAACAAGGAGCAGGCGATGCGGATCCTGCGGGCCCGGCTGCTCGCCGCGGCGCAGGAAGAAGCCGAGGCCGCCGCCTCGGCGGAGCGACGCAGCCAGGTTCGCACCGTCGACCGCTCCGAGCGGGTCCGCACGTACAACTTCCCGGAGAACCGGATCTCCGATCACCGGGTCGGCTTCAAGGCCTACAACCTCGACGCCGTCCTCGACGGCGAGCTCGATGCGGTGATCCAGGCCCTGACCGACGCCGACGCCGCCGACCAGCTCTCGGCGCGAATGTGACGGAGGCGAACCTCCGCGCGGCCGTCGCAGCTGCCGCCGAACGTCTGACCACAGCCGGGGTGCCGTCGCCCAGGCACGACGCGGAGGTGCTCGCGGCACACGTGCTCGGTGTCGAACGTAAGGACCTCTTCCAGCGTGACACCATCGACGCGTCTGCCTACGACACCCTGATCGACCGCAGGGCAGCTCGCGAACCCCTGCAGCACCTGACCGGCACGGCGTCGTTCCGGCACATCGAGGTGGCGGTGGGTCCCGGCGTGTTCATCCCTCGGCCGGAGAGCGAATCGACGGCGGGTGCGGCGATCGACTACGCCAAGCAGCTCCGCCGACCGGTCGTCGTCGATCTCTACGCCGGCTCTGGAGTCATTGCGCTGTCAGTCGTCGACGAGGTGCCGGAGGCGATGGTGCACGCGGTCGAAGCGCACGAGAGCGCCTTCCACTGGCTGCGGCGCAACACCGCCGGCACACCGGTCGCCGTTCACCACACCGATGTCGACAGTTGCCTGCCCGAGCTGTCCGGCGGCGTCGACGTCGTCGTCGCCAACCCGCCCTACATCCCGGCCGGCGCACGAATCCGTGATCCGGAAGTTGCCGTGCACGATCCGGCCTCGGCGCTGTGGGCCGGGCCCGACGGTCTCGACGCGATGCGCGTCCTGGAGGCCAACGCCGCGCGGCTGCTCAAGCCTGGTGGCCTAGTGGTCGCCGAGCACGCCGACATGCAGGAGGTCTCAGCCCCGACCGTGTTCGTCGAGACGGCCCGCTGGTTCGACGTCGCCGATCACCCCGACCTCGCTGGCAGGCCGCGATATCTCACTGCCCGCCGGGCCAACGAGGCGGGTCGCCAGCTACATTTCCGGCCGTGAGCCGCAGCTACGACTGCACCGACACCACCGAACGAACTCGTGGCATCGACGCCGCGATCCGAGCTGTGCGGCGAGGGCGGCTCGTGGTGATGCCAACCGACACGGTGTACGGCATCGGCTGCGATGCGTTCAATGCCGACGCGGTCACCGCCTTGTTGGCGGCCAAGGGACGGGGGCGGGACATGCCGGTGCCGGTGCTCGTCGGCTCACCGTCGACGCTGGCTGGAATCTCGGCTCAATCCGGCGGCGTGGTAAGCGAGCTCGTCGAGGCATTCTGGCCGGGCGGGCTGACGGTGGTCTGCCGCCAGCAGCCGTCACTGGACTGGGACCTCGGCGACGCGCGCGGCACGGTCGCGGTCCGGATGCCGCTACACCCGGTCGCGATCGAGGTACTTCGGGAGACCGGGCCGATGGCCGTCAGCAGCGCCAACTGGTCCGGTCAACAGCCGGCCCGCTCGGGCGAGCAAGCGCGCGAGCAGCTGGGCGATGCGGTGGCCATCTATCTCGACTCCTACCCGACCGATGACGACCTGCCGTCGACCATCGTCGACGTCACCGGTCCGACGCCGCGAGTGCTTCGGACCGGGGCGATTTCGCTCGAGCTGCTCCAGGAGGTCGTGCCCGAGACGATCGTGGCCGGTGGGTCGCCGTAGAGTGGGCCCGCCGCCCATCGACTGTCGCTTTCCGGGAGCTGCCATGACCGATGCCAGGCCTTTCGGGCAGCCCTTCTGGGGCCCGGACTTCTCCGCGCTGCAGGCCGAGGACCCGGAGATCGCCAGCGTCGTGCTCGGCGAGCTCAGCCGGCTGCGTGGTGGGCTGCAGCTGATCGCCAGCGAAAACCTGACCTCGCCGGCCGTCCTGGCCGCGCTCGGCTCGACGTTGTCGAACAAGTACGCCGAGGGCTACCCGGGGCGCCGGTATTACGGCGGCTGCGCGGAGGTAGACCGGGCCGAGGAGCTGGGCATCGCCCGCGCAAAGGAGCTGTTCGGCGCCGAACATGCCAACATGCAGCCGCACTCCGGCGCCAGTGCCAACCTGGCCGCGTACGCGGCCTTCACTGTTCCGGGCGACACCGTACTCGCCATGTCCCTGCCCCATGGCGGCCACCTGACCCACGGATCCAAGGTCAACTTCTCCGGCAAGTGGTTCGACATAGCTACCTACGGTGTCGACGAGGAGACCGAACTGATCGACTACGACCAGGTCCGCGACATCGCCGTCGAGCGTCGGCCCAAGTTGATCATCTGCGGTGCTACGGCCTATCCGCGGCTGATCGACTTCGCCGCCTTCCGCGAGATTGCTGACGAGGTCGGCGCGATCCTCATGGTCGATGCCGCTCATTTCATCGGCTTGGTCGCAGGGAAAGCCATCCCCAGCCCGGTGCCGTACGCGGATGTGGTCACGTTGACGACCCACAAAGTGCTGCGCGGCCCGCGCGGCGGGATGATCGTGTGCAAGGAAGAGCACGCCAAGAAGATCGACAAGGCGGTGTTCCCGTTCAGCCAGGGCGGCCCGCTGATGCACGCGGTTGCGGCGAAAGCAGTCGCGCTGCGGGAGGCGCTGGCGCCGGAGTTCCAGACCTACGCGCGGCAGGTCATCGCCAACTGCCAGGCGCTGGCCGACGGTCTGGCGGCAGAAGGCATGCGGCCGGTGTCAGGCGGCACCGACACCCACTTGTCGCTGATCGACCTGCGCCCGCTCGGCGTCACCGGCGCCGAGGCCGAGACACGCTGCGACGCCGCACGGATCACGCTGAACAAGAACGCCATCCCGTTCGATCCGCAGCCGCCCATGACGGCGTCGGGTATCCGAGTCGGCACGCCGTCGGTCACCACCCAGGGCATGACCGAGGGCGACATGAAAGAGGTCGCCTCGATGATTGCCCGAGCGGTGCGTGATACCGACGGCAGCGCGGCCGCCGAGATCGGCGCTGCCGTGTCTGCACTGGTCGACAAGCACCCGGCATACCCGCGCGACTAGGGCCTGTGCGCGAATACCTGCTGACCCTGCTGGTCGCCGCCGGCGCCACCTACCTGTTGGTCGCGCTCACCGGGAAGATCGCCTATGTCGTCGGGGCGGTTCCGCCGACCCGTGACCGCGACGTCCACCGGGCACCGGTTCCACGCCTGGGCGGCCTGGCCATGCTCGGTGGCCTGCTGGCGGCCATGTTGGTCGCGAGCTACCTGCCCCGGATGAGCGAGCGCGTCTTCGAGCAATCCAATGACGCACAAGCGCTGGTCACGGCGGCGGCGGTCATCTGCCTGGTGGGCGTCGCGGACGACATCTGGGGGCTCTCGGCACTGGCCAAGTTCGCCGGCCAGCTGCTCGCCGGCGGGCTGCTGGTGGTGCAGGGCGTCCAGCTGTTCTGGTTGCCCACCCCGTCGGGGGGAACGTTGGCGCTGGACCAGACCCAGGGCGCAGTCCTCACCGTGCTTCTCGTGGTGGCCACCGCCAACGCAGTGAACTTCGTCGACGGTCTGGACGGCCTGGCTGCGGGCGTCGTCGGGATCGGGGCGGCTGCGTTCTTCAGCTACGCCTACCTGCTGGCGGTAGAGGGGGGCTTCTCCCGGCTCACCACCTCGGCACTGATCACCGCGGTGCTCTGCGGCATGTGCGCAGGATTCCTGCCGCACAACGTGCACCCGGCCCGGAACTTCATGGGGGACTCGGGCTCGATGTTGATCGGGCTGCTCCTCGCGGCCGGATCGATCAGCTTGACCGGCTCCTTCCCGACGACGCCAGAAAGTGCCACGTTCCTGCTGGCGCTGCTGCCGCTGCTGCTTCCGCTGGCCGTCATCGCATTGCCGTTCACCGACCTGCTGATGGCCGTGCTCCGACGAACCCGCGCCGGCCGGTCGGTGTTTGCACCGGACAAGCAACACCTACATCACCGCCTGCTGGAGATCGGACACTCACACGGACGAGCGGTCTTCCTGATGTGGGTCTGGGCTGCGCTGGTGTCCTTCGGCCTGGTTGTGATCGCGCTCGTCGGCGGCTGGACGGCACCGGTCGTGATCGGATTGGCCGTCGTCCTCACCGTGCTCGTCACCACCGGCCATCCCCGTGCTCTGCTCGGGAACAGCCGCTGATGACCGGCTTCGCCGCAGCCTCGGCCAAGGTTCGACGGCCCCAAGCGGCCGCACGCTGGGCGACCGTCGTCGTCGGCGCGACCTGCTCGATCGTGGCGTGGTTCGCGGTCGGTGCCGACGGCGCCGCCTCGGCGGCAATCGGGACGGTCATCGTCGTCGGCTTCTTCTGGAGCGGGACGCTCCCCGTGGTGCTGACCGACAGTGCGCGGCTCGGCGCAGGAGCCGGGTTGGCTCTGCTGCTGCTCACCTACACGTTGCGGCTCGCCGTGGTCCTCCTTCTCCTGCGGCTGCTCGGTCGCGCCGACATCGTCGACCGACGCTGGCTCGGCGGCACGGTCATCGTCTGTGCGCTGACCTGGACCGCGGTGCACGTCGGCGCCGCAACGCGTGGCCGGCGCGGCGCGTGAGGCCACCATGACACCCGAGGGGCCCGATCCCGGCGACGAGCGGCCGGTGGACACGCCTGCGGAATCCGACGCGGAGTCGGCGGCGGATCAAACCAGGCGCGATCAGAACAGCGCGTGGGACGCCTTCAGCCTGATCGCCGCCGGGGTTGCGTTCTGGGGCGGTGTGGGGTGGCTGCTCTCCGAATGGCTCGACAACCGCCTGTTCCTGATGTTCGGGATCCTGCTCGGCGCTTTCGGCGCGCTGTACCTGGTCTGGGTCCGCTACGGTAAGCCCTGATCACGAAGCCCCCCGCGAACGCGCCGCCATGCTTGAGAGAAGCAACGCGTCGAGAGAAGGACCCCGTGAGCGCCTGGATGATCGCCCTGCCGTCGTCGGAGGAGTTCCACAGTCCTGGGCCCGCCGACTTCGAGTTCCCGCCGTTCGTCGCCGGGATCACCAAGCCGATGCTGATCGTTGTGGTGGGCACGATCCTGATCGGGCTGTTCTTCTTCCTGGCCGTCCGCCGCGTGAGCATCGTTCCCGGCAAGCTGCAGTTCGCCGCCGAAGGCTTCTACGGGTTCGTTCGCAACTCGATCGCGACCGACGCGATCGGACGCGAAGGCATCAAATACGTGCCCTACCTCGCCACCGCGTTCGCGTTCCTGATCACCATGAACATCGCCGGCATCGTTCCGTTCGCGCAGTTCCCGGCCTCGGCCCGGATCGCCATCCCGATGTTCCTCGCGCTGATCACGTGGGTCATCTACAACTACGTCGGCATCAAGCGGCAGGGTTTCGGCGGCTACTTCAAGAACATGATGTTCCCGGCTGGCGTGCCTGCGGTCATCTATCCGATCCTTGCGCCGATCGAGTTCCTTTCGACCGTCGTGTTCCGGCCGATCACACTCACCCTCCGTCTCACGTTCAACATGTTCGCCGGCCACTTGGTCTTGCTGCTGTGCATCCTCGGCGGAGAGTTCCTGCTGCTGCACGTGGGCGGGCTGATCGGTTACTCCGCCGGTGCTGTTGCCATTCTGTTCGGCATCGTCATGACCTTCTTCGAGGGATTCATACAACTCCTGCAGGCGTACGTCTTTGTTCTGCTCTCCGCCATCTACATCGGCGGCGCTTTGACCCACGATCACTGAGCACGACCCACCCAGGAAAGGACGAAGGATGGAAGGCTCCCTGAACATGGTCGGCTACGGCCTCGCGGCCATCGGCCCCGGCGTCGGCATCGGCCTGATCTTCGCCGCCTACATCAACGGCGTTGCCCGCCAGCCGGAGGCTCGCAGCGTGCTGCAGGGCATCGCGATCCTGGGCTTCGCACTGGCTGAGGCGCTGGCGATCATCGGTATCGGCCTCGCGTTCGCGCTCTAGCCATGTCCGGGTGGATCGCGTCGGCGGCTCTTCTTGCCCAGGAGGCGGAGGCGGAGGAGCCGAGCCCGCTAATGCCGCACCTGTCCGAGCTGATCGTCGGACTGGTCGCCTTCGCTCTGCTGTTCTTCTTCCTGAGCCGAACGGTCTTCCCGATGTTCGAGAAGACCTACGCCGAGCGTACGGCTGCCATCGAGGGTGGCATGAAGCAGGCCGAAGAAGCACAAGCGGAGGCTCAGCAGGCGCTGGAGGAGTACCGCCGGCAGCTGGCCGACGCACGCGGCGAGGCATCTCGGATCCGGGAGGAGGCCCGGACCCAGGGGACCGCCATCCTCGCGGAGATGCGGGACAACGCGCAGGCAGAGTCGGACCGGATCACCGCGCGGGCGCACGCCCAGATCGCGGCTGAGCGCGAACAGGTAGTGCGGTCCTTGCGGGCGGAGGTGGGCACACTGGCCACCGAGCTCGCCGGCCGGGTCGTCGGTGAGTCGCTCGAGGACGATGCCCGCTCGCAGCGGGTGGTGGAGCGCTTCCTGGCGGAGCTGGAGACCAGCGAGGCGTCGGGCAACGGCGCCGGGCCGGCCGACCGGGAGGCCTGATGCAAGGACCCAGTCGGGAGGCGCACAAGGCACTTGCCGTGCGGGTCGACGACGTGCTCGGCGGTACCGGCGACGGTGCCGCACAGCGAGCGACGTCGATCGGCGATGCCTTGTTCACCGTGGCCGGGCTGCTATCGGCACAGCCCGCGGTGCGTCGGGCGCTGACCGATCCGGGCCGCTCGCCGGACGACCGCGCGGCGCTGGCGCGCCGGTTGTTCGGCGACCGGATCGATCCCGCCGCTGCTGAACTCGTGCAGGCGGCCGTCGCGGGAGCGCTGGCACGGACCTCGCGACCTGATCTCGGCGGTCGACGAGTTCGGCGTTGTTGCCCACCTTGCCGCCGCGGAGGCGCAACGGCCGGCTGGACCGCGTCGAGGACGAGCTGTTCCGCTTCGGCCAGGTCTTGCACGCAACTCCCGACCTGCGTGCTGCGTTGCTCGACCAAGCGGCGCCGGAGCAGGCCCGTCGCGACCTGGTCCGTCGGCTGCTGGCCGATCAAGCCTCGGCCGAGACCGTCAGCCTGGTCGAGCACGCTGTGCTCACCTCCCGGGACCGGCGGCTCGAGCCTGCCGTGGACCGGATCATCGAGCTCGCGGCACAACGGCGGCAGCGCCGGGTTGCCGTCGTGCGCGTGGCATCCGCCCTGAGCCAGCAGCATCGGGACCGGCTGGAGAGCGCATTGGCCGCACAGGCCGGCGGCCCGGTTCGGCTCAACGTCGTCGTCGATCCTGACCTGGTCGGCGGGGTCAAAGTCGAGATCGGCGACGACGTCGTCGACGGCACCGTCCAAAACCGGATCGCCGAGCTGCAACGCCGGCTGGGCGAGCAGTGACAATGGAGCTACGAGCCGAGACGAAGCGTTGCGGAGTCGAGGCGGAGTGCGACCAGATGAATAGACGGTTTGACCAATGCGCAGGGGAGCGACCATGACGGAGCTGACGATCCGCCCCGAGGAGATCCGCGAGGCGCTCGACGAGTTCGTGCGCTCGTACGAGCCCGCCGCGGCCGCCCGCCAAGAGGTTGGCCGGGTCTCCGTCGCCGGTGACGGCATCGCTCGGGTCGAGGGTCTGCCCTCCGCGATGGCCAACGAACTCCTCGAGTTCGAAGACGGCACGCTGGGCATCGCCCTTAACCTGGACGTCACCGAGATCGGCGTGGTCGTCCTGGGCGACTACGCGGGCATCGAGGAGGGCCAGCCGGTCCGCCGGACCGGTGAGGTGCTCTCGGTCCCGGTGGGCGACGCGTTCCTGGGCCGGGTCATCGACCCGCTCGGCGAGCCGCTGGACGGCTTGGGTGAGATCCAGGCCGACGAGCGACGCGCCCTGGAGCTGCAAGCGCCGACCGTCGTTCAGCGTCAGGGCGTCAGCGAGCCGCTGCAGACCGGGATCAAGGCGATCGACGCCATGACCCCGATCGGCCGCGGGCAACGCCAGCTCATTCTCGGTGACCGCCAGACCGGCAAGACCACCATTGCCGTCGACACGATCCTCAACCAGCGCGACGCCTGGAGTAGCGGCGACAAGTCGCGACAGGTGCGGTGCATCTATGTCGCAACCGGCCAGAAGGGCTCGACGATCGCGAGCATCCGGCAGTTGTTCGAGGAGTCCGGCGCACTCGAGTACACGACGATCGTGGCGTCTCCCGCGTCCGACCCGGCCGGGTTCAAGTACCTGTCGCCGTATACCGGCTCGGCGCTCGGCCAGCACTGGATGTACCAGGGCTACCACGTGCTCATCGTGTTCGACGACCTGTCCAAGCAGGCCGAGGCCTACCGCGCGGTGTCGTTGCTCTTGCGGCGTCCGCCGGGGCGCGAGGCCTATCCGGGCGACGTCTTCTACCTGCACTCTCGCCTGCTGGAACGGTGCGCCAAGCTCTCCGACGAGCTCGGCGCCGGCTCGATGACCGGCCTGCCGATCATCGAGACCAAGGGCAACGACGTCTCCGCATTCATCCCGACCAACGTCATCTCCATCACCGACGGCCAGTGCTTCCTCGAGGCGGACCTGTTCAACCAGGGCGTCCGGCCGGCGATCAACGTCGGTATCTCGGTGTCGCGGGTCGGTGGGGCGGCGCAGGTCAAGGCCATGAAGAAGGTCTCGGGCTCGCTCAAGCTCGATCTGGCGCAGTACGACGACCTCAAGGCGTTCGCCGCGTTCGCCTCCGACCTCGACGCGGCGAGCCGGGCTCAGCTCGACCGCGGCGCGCGGCTGGTGGAGCTGCTCAAACAGGGCCAGAACGCGCCGGTACCCGTCGCCAAGCAGGTCGTTTCGATCTGGGCCGGCACCACCGGCCAACTCGACGACGTGCCGATCGAGGACATCCGCCGGTTCGAGGCGGAGTTCCTCGACTACGTCAGCCGTGATCACTCCGACCTGCTGGACTCGATCGGCTCCAGCGGCCAGCTCTCCGACGAGGACACCACTGCGCTCGAGAACGCGGTCGACACCTTCAAGCAGCAGTTCGTGACCGCGTCCGGCCAGCCGTTGGTCAAGGACGAGCCGGTCGCGGCGATGGGGGAGGGTGAGGAGGACCTCACCAAGATCCGCCGCCGGCATCGGTCCGCCAACGAGGTCCGCGAAGCGGCGGCCCCGGACGCACCCCCGCCGACGGCGTGATAACACGTCCGGACGTGGAGCAGAGGGGAGGTCGTTAGCCGATGGGAGCGGAACTGCGGGTCCTCCGGCGGCGGATTCGCTCCGTCGAGTCCACGAAGAAGATCACCCGAGCTCAGGAGTTGATCGCCGCCTCCCGGATCATCAAGGCTCAACAGCGGGCGGAGGCAGCGCGCCCGTATACCCGAGCCTTGGTGACCGCGCTGGAAGCCGCTGCGGCAACGGCCAAGCTGGACAACCCGCTGCTCGAAGGCATCGGTGCGCCACAGCGTTCGGCAGTACTCGTCGTCACCAGCGACCGGGGGTTCGCCGGCGCTTATTCGGCGAACGTGATCCGGCAGAGTGAGGCCCTCACCGGTCTGCTGGTCGAGCAAGGCCAGCAGGTCATCCCCTACGTCGTCGGCCAGAAAGGCGCCACCTGGTTCCGCTTCCGCGGCCGCGAGGTAGGCGGCGAATACACCGGCTTCACCGGGACCCCCTCGTACACCGACGCACGCAGTATCGCCGACGACGTGCTCGAGGCCATCAACGCGCCGACCGACGAGGGCGGCGTCGACGAGATCCACCTGGTGTCGACCCATTTCGTCAACATGGTGACCCAGGAGGTACGTGCCAGGCGGCTGCTGCCGATCGTCGTGGAAGACGTGCCTGAGCCGTTGCACCGAGCGGAGGCTGGGGCGGTCCGCACCAGCGAGGGCGTGAGCGGCAGCCAGACCGACGCGCCGGCGAGCGGCAGTGGTGACGAGACCCTGCCGCTCTACGAGTTCGAGCCCTCGTCGGACGAGGTACTCGACGCGCTGCTGCCGCAATACGCCGGGAACCTCATCTACACGGCGCTGCTCGACGCGGCGGCCTCGGAGTGGGCGGCCCGCCGACGGGCGATGAAGTCGGCGACCGACAACGCGACCGAGTTGCAGCAGGAGTACACCCGGCTGGCCAACCAGGCCCGCCAGGCCGAGATCACCCAGGAGATCAGCGAGATCGTCGGCGGCGCGGACGCGCTCGCCACGGCGGCCGCGGGGAGCGAATGATGACGACCACGACGGACACCACGACGCAGCCGAAACGACCAACGGCGCCGTCGGGCATGTGACCCGGGTAATCGGCCCGGTCGTCGAGGTCGAATTCGCCGGCGACCAGATGCCTGAGATCTACAACGCGCTCGAGACCGAGGTCGAGCTGCCCGAGGCGGCCGGCGGGAACCGGCTGCTGACCTTCGAGGTGGAGCAGCACATCGGTGGCAGTGTGGTGAAGGCCATCTCCATGCAGCCGACCGACGGGCTGGTCCGGGGCGCGCCGGTGCGTGACACCGGCGGGCCGATCACGGTGCCCGTCGGCGACGTCGTCAAGGGCCACGTCTTCAACGCTCTGGGCAAACCGCTCGACATCGAGGAGTCCGAGCTCGACCTCAGCGAGCGGTGGGGGATCCACCGCAAGCCCCCGGCCTTCGACCAGCTCGAGGGCAGCACCCAGATGATGGAAACCGGGATCAAGGTCATCGACCTGCTGACCCCCTATATCCAGGGCGGCAAGATCGGCCTGTTCGGTGGTGCCGGCGTCGGCAAGACGGTGCTGATCCAGGAGATGATCACCCGTGTCGCACGCAACTTCGGCGGCACGTCGGTCTTCGCCGGTGTCGGCGAGCGGACTCGTGAAGGCAACGACCTCTGGGTCGAGATGCAGGAGGCCAACGTCCTCAAGGACACCGCCCTGGTGTTCGGTCAGATGGACGAGCCGCCCGGCACCCGGATGCGCGTGGCGCTGTCTGCCCTGACCATGGCCGAATACTTCCGCGATGTGCAGAAGCAGGACGTGCTGCTGTTCATCGACAACATCTTCCGGTTCACCCAGGCCGGCTCCGAGGTGTCGACGCTGCTCGGCCGCATGCCCTCGGCCGTCGGATACCAGCCCACCTTGGCCGACGAAATGGGCGAGCTGCAGGAGCGCATCACCTCGACCCGTGGGCACTCGATCACCTCGATGCAGGCTATCTATGTGCCGGCCGACGACATCACCGACCCGGCTCCGCACACGGCGTTCGCGCACCTCGACGCTCGGACGGTGCTCTCCCGGCCGATCTCGGCGTTGGGCATCTATCCAGCGGTGGACCCGCTCGACTCCTCGAGTCGGATCCTCGACGCGGTCTACATCGGCGACAACCATTACCGCGTCGCCCAGCGGGTCAAGGAGATCCTGCAGCGTTACAAGGACCTGCAGGACATCATCGCAATCCTGGGCATCGACGAACTGTCCGAAGAGGACAAGATCACCGTCAACCGGGCCCGCCGCATTCAGCGGTTCCTCTCCCAGAACATGTTCGCTGCGGAGGCGTTCACCGGCTCGCCAGGAGTGTTCGTCCCGCTGTCGGAGACCCTCGAGTCGTTCGACGGGATCTGCAAGGGCGAGTACGACGACCTGCCCGAGCAGGCGTTCCATATGGTCGGGAACATCGAGTCGGCCCAGGAGAAGGCGAAGACGCTCGCGCAGTAGGGCTCTGTGGAGTCGTCGGAGCGTGGCCCCTCCTCCCCTTCCAGTCGCCCTTCTGCCCGAGGTGAAGTGAGATTTGCGGAGCCGCTGCGAGTTGCCGGTATTCTCTGCCGCACCCACGATCCACGTTTGCTCGAGGAGAGCCTGTGGCAGGCGAACTGCGCGTCGAACTGGTGGCCGCCGAACGTAAGGTCTGGTCCGGCGAGGCGACGATCGTCATCACGAGGACGACCGAGGGCGACATCGGGATCATGCCCGGGCACGCGCCAGTGCTCGGGCTGCTCGTCACCGGCCTGGTAACGATCCGCAGCACGAACGGTGAAGAAGTGACCGCCGCGGTCCATGGCGGCTTCCTCTCCGTGGCTGACGACGTCGTGTCCATCCTGGCCGAGGTAGCGGAACTGGCTGACGAGATCGACGTCAAACGGGCCGAGGCCGCCTTGGCCCAGGCGGGTGATGACGCCGACGCCGTCCGCAGAGCGGAGACTCGGCTGCGCGCCGCCGGGGCCCGCTGAACAAGGCGGTTGGGGAGGGCGTCGGCGATGGGGGTGCTCGAATGGGTCGCCGTCGTCATCGCCGTCGTTGTCCTGGTGACCGTGCTGGCTTTGGGTGGGCTGTTCCTTCGCCGACGAATACTTCAGCGAGAAGGCGGCGGCTTCGACATGTGCCTACGGACCGGCCGCAACGGCTGGGGCGGCGGCTGGGTCTTCGGGATCGGCCGGTATCGCGGCGACGACGTGGAATGGTTTCGGACGTTCAGCTACGGTGCGCGCCCCAAGTGGTCGTCGCCACGCTCCGACCTCAACGTCACCGACCGCCGGGCTCCCGATCCTGAGGAAGCGTATGACCTGCCGGCAGGTCACATCGTTTTCGTCTGCGAGGCAGGCGATCGGAGGCTGGAGGTGTCCATGAGCGAGGCCGCGTCGATGGCGTTCCTGGCCTGGCTGGAGGCGGCTCCGCCCGGAGAGCACCTGGTCGGGTAGCCCAACCGCCGACACCCTGAGCCGGGTCGGTGCCATGACAAGATGCCCCGATGGACCGATTCCGGGTGACCGGTGGGACGTCCCTGCGCGGGGAGGTCCGCGTGGCGGGCGCCAAGAACAGCGCGCTCAAGCTCATGGCCAGTGCGCTGCTCGCGCAGGGCCCAACGGTTCTGCGAGACGTTCCCGCGATCACCGACGTCGACTACATGGCCGACCTGTTGCGCCGCCTCGGCGCAGACGTCCGACGCGACGGCAGCACGGTGGTCGTCGACGTGCCCTCCCAGGTCAGCTTCGCCGCTCCTTATCACCTGGTGCGACGACTGCGGGCCTCGATCTGTGTACTCGGACCGTTGTTGGCCCGGTGTGGAGCGGCCGACGTCGCACTCCCCGGTGGCGACGCCATCGGATCGCGTGGGTTGGGGATGCATCTCGCCGGGCTGGAGAAGTTGGGTGCGACGGTTTCAGTCGAGCACGGTTTCGTCCTCGCCCGAGCACCTCGTGGCCTGCACGGCGCCAACATCTGGCTGGACTTCCCCAGCGTCGGAGCGACCGAGAATCTGGTCACCGCGGCGACCTTGGCTTCCGGCACGACGGTCATCGACAACGTCGCACGTGAGCCGGAGATCGTCGACATCTGCCGGTTGTTGAGCCAGATGGGCGCGAAGATCGACGGCTTCGGCACATCGACCCTACGGATCGAGGGCGTCGAAGGGCTGAGCCCGACCGAGCACACGACGGTACCCGACCGCATCGTGACCGGCACCTGGGCGATCGCCGCCGTCATGACCCGAGGCGACGTCACCGTCCCGAACGGGCGGGCCGACCACCTAGAGATCGTCCTGGACAAGCTCGCCTACGCGGGGGCCACGATCGATACAGCCGACGAGGGCCTGCGAGTGGCCATGTCCGGACGGCCGCGGGCGGTCGACGTCGTCACGCTGCCGTACCCGGGTTTCCCGACCGACCTCCAGCCGATGGTGGTCGCCCTCAATGCCGTGTCCGAGGGCACGGCGATGGTCACCGAGAACGTCTACGAGGCCCGGTTCATGTTCGTCAACGAACTCGCGCGTCTCGGCGCCGACGTGCGCACCGATGGGCATCACGCGGTGGCGAACGGCCGGCCGCGCCTGTCAGCGGCGCCAGTGGTGGCACCCGATATCCGAGCCGGTGCCGGTCTGGTGCTGGCCGGACTCGTGGCCGAGGGGGAGACACTGGTTTCCGGGGTACACCACATCGACCGCGGCTACCCCGACTTCGCTGGCGAGCTGAACGCGCTCGGGGCCGACGTCGTCCGCGAACCAGACCCGGACCACTACGAGGACTGATGAGCGTCGAGACGGAGGAAGACCAGACCTCCAGGAAGGTCGTGACCCCGGCTGGGCGGCTCGCCAGCCTGCGCCGGCCGTGGACGTGGCCGTTGTCTCGGCTCGGCCTGACCGCCTATCTCGTCGTCCTGGCCGTCTATGTCGTCGCCGTCGGTGTCCCGATCGACCGGATCGGACAGAGCGTCTGGATCCTGGCGGGGATCGTTGCCGCACGGTTGGGCCGGCCGATCCGCGAGCATGTGCGCGCTGTGCTGGACTGGCTGCCGCTTCTCGCTGCACTGGTCCTCTACGACCACACCCGCGGCATCGCCGACACCCTCGGGATTCCCGTCCGCGTGGTCGAGCTGGCCGACCTGGAACGGCTGCTCTTCGGCGGCATCTTGCCGACGGCCTGGCTGCAGGAGCACGCTTACGATCCGGCCCAGCCGCACTGGTGGGACGCCGCTGCGTCGTTGGTCTATGTCACCCACTTCGTGTTGCCGTGGGCATTGGCAGCGATCCTCTACGTCCGGTCCCGGCCAGTGTGGCTGACCTATGTGCGCCGGGTCGTTCTGCTGTCATACGCCGGGCTCATGACCTACATCCTGCTGCCGGCCGCGCCCCCGTGGTACGCGTCGAAGTACGGCTTCGTCCCGGAACAGATGGACCGAGTGGCGACCAATGGTTGGTCGGTCGTCGGGCTGAACAGCGCTGGCGCGTGGCTGGACCAGGCCCAGGCCGGCTCCAATCAGGTGGCCGCCCTGCCGTCGCTGCACGCGGCGTTCGCGCTGCTGTTCAGCGTCACCCTGTGGATGCTCGTGCGCAATCGGCTGCTGCTGATCGTGATCGCCGCCTATCCGGTCGCCATGGCACTGACCCTGATCTACGGTGGCGAGCACTACGTCATCGACGTCCTGCTCGGCTGGGTCTATGTCGGCCTGGTGCTACTGGCGTCCATCGCTTGGCAGACCTGGCGGTCGGCCGCCCCCGATCACCCCCCGGACAACGTCCCGGGCGCGGTCGACGTCGTCGGGCCAGACCATGATCTGACGACCGTTACGGTCGACGATGACGGTGAACCGAATGCCGGCGGCCGTGAGCGCCGTGCCGATGGGTCGGATTTTCGCGTCGGTTCTGACGATAGCGACGGGCTGGAGCAGGCCATACTCGGGCTTCGAGGGGCCGACGAGGGAGGACCCGCGAGCGAACGCCCAGCGGACCAGCAGCAGTAGCGTTCCGAGCAGGGCGGCGACTGCCAGCGGCCCCAACACATACGTGGCGTTCCCCGTACCCGGCACGTTCCTAGTGTGCCCGCCGCGGGCGGGTCGGCACCGTCAGCACCGTAGAGAAAGGGGAGTGCACATGTCGCAGCGAGTCGCCGTGGTCGGCGCAGGGCTGATGGGGTCCGGCATCGCCCAGGTTGCCGCACAGGCCGGATGGCAGGTGGTGCTGCGTGACGTCACCGACGATGCGCTCCGGCAAGGGATCGCCGAAATCGAGAGAAGCACCGCGCGGCTGGTCGAGAAGAACCGGCTCTCGGCCGAGGACCGGGACGCCACCCTGGCCCGCATTACGACGACTCGGGATCTCGGCCAGGCGGCGGAGGCCGATATCGTCGTCGAGGCGGTCTTCGAGCAGGTCGAGGTCAAACAGGAGCTGTTCGGGGAGTTGGACCGAGTCTGCCGGGCCGACGCCGTGCTCGCGACCAACACCAGCGCCATTCCGATCACGACCATCGCCTCGGCGACGACCCGCCCCGAGTCGGTCGTCGGTACGCATTTCTTCTCACCGGTTCCCGTGATGAGCCTGTGCGAACTGATCCGGGGGCTGCGGACCTCAGACGCGACGCTGGCGGCGGCGCGCTCGTTCGCCGAGTCGGTCGGCAAGACCTGTGTTGTCGTCAACCGCGACGTCGCCGGCTTCGTCACGACGCGGCTGATCAGCGCGCTAGTGGTGGAGGCCGTGCGGCTGTACGAGTCGGGCATCGCGTCGGCCGAGGACATCGACACCGCATGTCGGCTCGGCTTCGGACACGCCATGGGCCCGCTCGCCACGATCGATCTGACCGGCGTGGACATCCTCCGGCATGCCGCGGCGACCATCTACGCGGAGACCGGCGACACCAAGTTCTTCCCGCCCGAGACACTCACCCGAATGGTCGCGGCCGGTGACCTCGGCCGGAAATCGGGCCGCGGCTTCTACACCTACTCGTGAAACCAACTGCTCGGCGTCAGCGACCGGGCGCGGGCAGGATGCCCCGTTCGTAGGCGAGGGTGACGGCGGCGGTGCGGTCGTCGACGCCGAGCTTGGCGAAGATGCGCAACAGGTGCGTCTTGACAGTTGCCTCGCCGATGAACAGCGCCCGCCCGACTTCGGCGTTGGACAATCCGCGGGCAACAGCGGCAAGTACCTCGGCCTCGCGGGGGGTGAGCTGTTCCCGAGTCGGCGTCCGCAGGCGGTTCACCAACCGAGCGGCCACGGGCGGCGCGAGCACGGTCTCACCCCGAGCAGCCGCGCGAATCGCCGCGGCGAGCTCCAACCGAGGCGTGTCCTTGAGCAAGTACCCCGTGGCGCCTGCCTCGACTGCACGCACGATGTCGGAATCGGTGTCATAGGTCGTCAGGACCAGCACCTTGATGCCCGGGTCGGCCGTGGTGATCCGGGCCGTCGCCTCGGCTCCGTCGAGGCCAGGCATCCGCAAATCCATCAGTACGACGTCCGGTTGCAGCCGGCTGGCGACGGCGACGGCTTCCTCGCCGTTGCCGGCCTCGCCGACGATCTCGAAGTCGGCCTCCGCGCTGAGCATCCCCGCCAATCCGGTTCGCACGACCGGATGATCGTCGACGATGAGGATTCGCAGTGCCGTCACGAACGGCAACGCTAGCTGCTGCGGAGCCGGTCCTGGCTAGGGAACGAGCACTCGGATGGAGGTGCCTGTGCCGACACCGCTGGCGATTTCCAAGGTGCCACCGACCTGCTCGACTCGTGCGCGCATGCCACGCAGGCCGTAGCCGCTGACGTTGAGCGGGTCGAAGCCTGGCCGTTGTCGGTTACTTCGAGACGTGGCGCTGCCGGGTCCGTCCGGCGGGAAGCTGAGGGTTACCCGAACGGCCGTGGCCGCGGCGTGCCTGCGGACGTTCGCCAGCGCCTCCTGGGTCGCCCGCAGCAACACGACTTCGTAGTTGGTGGGCAGCGAGCGGGGCCGGCCGGAGACCATGATCTCGGCCGGCAGCCCGGTCTCGCTCGCCGAATCGGGCGACGACCCGCTCGACGGCCTCGGCCAAGCTGGCGTCCAGCAGCTCGACCGGCCCGGCCGCCTCGACCAAGGCCCGGGCCTCGGCCAGCCCCTCGCGGGCGGTCTTCTCGATGAGGGCAAGCTGTTCGCGCGCCGCCGTCGCGTTCGGCGGCAGCGTCACTTCGGCGGCCTGGCTCAAGGTCAGGATGCTCGTGAAGCTCTGCGCCAGCGTGTCGTGGATCTCGCGGGCCAGCCGCTCACGCTCGGCGAGCACACCGCGGGCATGCTCTGTTGTGGCTAGTTCCGCCCGGGTGCGCTCGAGCTCGTCGATCAGCACGGCCCGCCGCTCGGCCTGCTCGGTGATGCCCGTGATGAACAGACCGAGCAGCAAAGCCAGACCGAGTTGGAGCAGCATGGACGGCAGCACTTCGATGATGGCTTGGCGGTCCCAGCCGCCGAGACCGATCTCGATCAGGGCGAGCCCGGCGATGACGATGATCGTGGCGACGACGGCGCGTCGGGTCGAGAGGTATGCCCAGATCTGCGGGAACAGCATGAACAGCAAGACGTACTCGGGCCCGCCCCAGTCGTCCCGGGCTGCCGCTGCTGACGATCACCAGGCCGTAGAAGCACGCCCACGTCAGCGCGACCTGGACCAGCGACGCCGTGCCGCGGTCCTCGCCGAGCAGATGCCGCCCGACGCAGGAGGTAGCTCGCCGTCATCACAGCCAGCAGGGCAAGGGCGACGAGCTTGGCGCTGACGGTCAAGTCGTCGCGGACGACAGTGAACAGGGCTACCAGGGCGAGCAGGCCCAGGTACACCACGTCCCAGCCGATCCTGGTCCGGGCCCAGAAGCTGTCCAGCTCCGCTGACGAGCTGTGCGTTCTGCGGCATGCCGGATCGGTCATCACCCGGCGTCCCGACGCTGCCACCGGAACGTCCGCACGCACAGGACCAGCCCAACAATCAGCCAGGCGACCAGCACGATGGCCGTCAGACCGTGTTGCCAGGACCCGGAGACCTCGGCCGCCTCGAACTCGGGTGGGAGGAACACCGATCGCATTCCTTGCGCCATCCACTTGAGCGGGAAGATCGCCGCGATGTGCTGCAGCCAGGTCGGCAGGTCGCTGTACACGAAGAAGACCCCGGAGATGAACTGCAGGATCAGCACGGGCGCCGTGACGACGGCCGGGGCACTTCGTCCAGACTTCGGAACGGACGAGTAAGCGATCCCGAGAACCGTTCCCGCCGCCGTCCCCAGGACGAAGACCCAGGCAAAGGTCAGCCAGCTCGACGGTTCGGTGGGCAGCTCCACCCGGAAGATAAGCGCTGCGGAGGCGAGGAGCAGCGCCGTCTGCGCCAGGGCGGTGATGAGCACCATGCCGATCTTGCCCAGGAAGTAGGACACCGGTGGCATCGGCGTGCCGCGCAGCCGCTTGAGCGTTCCGTCGTCCCGCTCGATCGCGATGGTGATCGCCAAGGTCTGGAAACTGACCAGAAAGATGCCGGCGGCAATCATCCCCGGCAGGAAGTACTGCGTGAAGTCGATGGCGGGCGCCCCGTCGCCGATCGCCGAGTCTTCGCCTCCGAACGCCACGGAGAAGATGCCGAGCATGATGATCGGGAACAGGAAGCTGAAGATCAGCGCGTCCTTCTCGCGGAAGAAGGCCTTGAGCTCCAGGCGAGTGCGAGCGAGGCCGAGCGACCCGGCAGTCGGGGCCTTGCTGCCGGCGCCGGCGGTGTCGATTGCGTTGGCGTTCTCGGTTCTGATGGTCATGACTGCGGCGCTTCCTCGCTGGTGCCGGCTGCACCGATCAACTGGAGATACACGTCTTCGAGGGTGGGACGGGTGACGGACAAACCGGGGATCTCGCCGGGAAAGCGGGCGGCGAGCTCCTGCACGATCCGGGTGGGCTCTGCCGACACGGTGCTGCGACGCTCGCCGTTCTCCGTCCATCCGACGGCGGCTTCTCTGTCGGCCCGTCCGCCAAGCCGCTGAGGTGTGTCAACCGCGACGATGCGACCGTCGTTGATGACGGCCACCCGGTCGGCCAGGTGTTCCGCCTCGTCGAGGTAGTGGGTGGTGAGGATGATCGTCGTCCCGCCGTGGGCCAGCGAGTCGATGAGGTCCCAGAACTCGTGCCGAGCCTCCGGGTCGAAGCCGGTCGTCGGCTCGTCCAGGAACAGCAGCTCGGGGCGACCAAGAATGCCGAGCGCCACGTCGAGCCGGCGTCGCTGCCCGCCGGAGAGGTGGCGTGCCCGGGTTCGGCGCTTGTCGTCAAGCCCGACGGCGCCTATGACCTCGTCAGGATCGCGGGCGTTGGGGTAGTAGCGAGAAAAGTGTCGGACCAGTTCCTCAACTGTCAACTCGTCGTGACCGCCGGTGGTCTGCAGCACGATGCCGATACGCGACCGCCATGCCGGCGTCGGTCGCCCCGGATCGACCCCCAACACGCTGACGGTGCCGGCGTCGCGGCGCCGGAACCCCTCCAGAATCTCGACGGTAGTCGTCTTGCCGGCGCCGTTCGGGCCGAGCAGGGCGAAGATCTCCCCACGGGCGACCTCGAGGTCGACATCGTCGACCGCATGCGTCTCGCCGTAGCTCTTGCGCAGGTCCTGCACCGCGATCGCGGCGTCGGTCGTAGCCATGCCCTCATCTTGACCGTGCCGCTGCCGGGCCGGAAGCGTCGGTCGGTGGGATTCGTTGTCCACCAACCGGTGGACCTCTTGCCGGCGGCTAAGTGCTCGACGTGGAGCTAAGGCGCTGCGCCCGCGCAGAACGCGGTGATCGCCCGATGTCAGCGGTGACACCTCAGGACCAGGCTCGTTGATGTCAGGAATGAACAGTTGAGGAGTCCGGTCATGACTTTCACCCACGACCACATCGCACAGGAACTGCACCGCGAGCGAGCGGTACGGCTAGAGCACGACGTGGTGATCGCCCGGTTGGCGAAACCGGTCGTCCGCAGGCCATGGGGCCGACCGATTCGGCGCCTGTGGTGGCACGGTTTGCGATCCGAAGGCTCTACCGCTTGAGGTCGGCAACGGCTTCGTAGTAGGCGTTCGACTCCGGCCGGTAAAGCAGATACAGGATCACTGCCGCGAGCACTGCGGAGATGAGGCTGAACACCACGACCAGGCCACTGCTCTGGCCGAAGAACAGACCGATGAGAGTGAACACGATGTTGATCGCGCCGAGCACGGTGGCGACGATCCGCGCCCAATTCTTGCCGCGCCGGTTGGTCTCGGCCATCCACACCCACAGCAAGATGCCGATGAGAAGGAAGAACACGCCGATGACGATTCCGACGGTGACGATGGCATCGAGCTCGCTGTCGGTCAGCGTCGGATCACCCTCGAGCGCCTGTTCGCGCACCGAATCCTGGGTCAGCAGGTTGGCCACGACGCTGATCGCTGAGAGCGCCGCCCCGACGTACATCAGCTTGACGGCGGTCAGGATCGATGACGGCGGGGTGGGCGTCGGACGCGGCGCGGCGTAGGGCATCTCCGGTGGCGTCGGTGCCGGTGGGTACACAGGCGGTTGCTGAGAGAACTCCCCGGCCGGGCTGTCGAAGGCCGGGCCTGCTGTCGGTTCACTCGGCGGTGCTGCCCACGGATCGGCTGCGGGCTCTTCCACCGTAGGCGGCCCGCCCGGAGCCACTGGCTGGTCGGACATCGGCTGGTCGGGCATGGGCTGGTCGGGCTCGGGCTGATCGGGCGCGGGCTGATCCGGCCGGTCCGGTGGCGTTCCCCAGGGATCCGAGGGAGGGGTAGTGCTCATGGGATGACGGTTCCTTCCCGGTCGGAGGCTTGCACCCTGACACCGGCGCCACCTTAGAGGAAGATCACCGAAGGCGGAACGTCACGCGCCGCTGACCGGAGACGCTGATGCGTAGTACGCATTGGAGCTTTGACGGGGCGGCAGCGGATCCGGCGGTTCCAATGGGGCGGTCATGGCAGCTCCATCCTGACGGTTCGGCTGGCCTACGGTCGAGTCGTGACAGAAATCCACGAGCTGACTGCATTGGAGCTCGCGTCAGCTATCCGAGAGCGCGAGGTATCTCCGACCGAGGTTCTCGACCACACTCTCGAGCGAGCGGACCGGCTGGGCAGCCGGGTCGGCGCGTTCGTCACGCTGACACCTGATCTCGCCCGAGACCAGGCGCACGCCATCGAGAAAGCGATCCTCGGTGGGGGCGAAGCGCCGCCGCTGGCCGGTGTGCCGTGCCCGGTCAAGGACCTCGCCATGGTCGCGGGCATACCGTTCACCGCGGGGAGCGCTGCCCTCGCCAGTACGGTCGCACCGGTCGACGACGGGGTCGTGTCCCTGCTGCGCGACGCAGGAACGCTGATGATCGGCAAGACCAATACGCCAGAGTTCGGACTGCCCTGCTACACCGAACCGGACATCGCACCGCCGGCCAGATCGCCATGGGATCTTTCCCGCTCGGCCGGCGGTTCCAGCGGCGGAGCTGCCGCCGCCGTGGCCGCGCATATCGTGCCGGTGGCCCATGCGTCCGACGGCGGCGGCTCCATCCGGATTCCGGCCAGTGTCTGCGGCTTGGTCGGCCTGAAACCGACCCGCGGGCGGGTCAGTGCGGGACCACACGGCGTCGACGGCGCAGGACTGGCCGGCTCCGGAGTGCTGACCAGAGACGTCCGTGACACGGCGGCATTACTCGATGTCCTCGCGTACAACCGGCCCGGTGACACGTTCGTCCTGCCTGGACCGGCGACGACATTCGTCGATGCTTGTGAGCGTGCGCCAGCAGCACTTCGGGTCGGTGTGGTGACGGCTCCGGTGATCGCGGAGTACGCCCCCGTTGACCGGGCGTGTCTCGAAGCGGTGAGCGACACCGCGGCGCTCCTCGCCGATCTGGGTCATGCGGTCGGAGAGGCTCCGGTTCCGTTCCCGGCGCAACGGTGGGCCTCCTTCGAGGCGATCTGGTCGGTCCTGGCGGCGACCGCACCTATCCCACCCGAGAAGGAGAGCTTGCTGAGGCCGTACACCCGGTGGCTCCGGACGAAGGGCCTGGGCTTCTCCGGAGTGGACTATGCCGAAGCGTTGACGGGGGTCCAACGGACCAGCCGTGAGGCCGCGCAGGTATGGGCCCCCTACGACGTGATCCTGTCGCCCACGCTCGCCAGAATCCCCGCGCTGGTCGGGGAGCTGCGCAACGACGACGACCCAGCTGCGGACTTCGCGGCGCAAGTGGACTACACCCCGTGGACCAGCGTCTGGAACCTCACCGGCTGGCCAGCGATCAGTCTGCCCCTGCACCGGATCGAGGTCGCCGGCAACACCCTTCCGGTTGGCATCATGCTCGGTGGCCGGCACGGATCGGAGGAGACCCTGCTGGCTTTGTCGGCGCAGTTGGAGGAAGCAAGGCCGTGGCGCGAGGCGTTGAGACGGTTGGCCAGCCTGCCCAGAAGGGTGTGATCGACGTGGATCGTGAGTTGACGTTCGGGTACTTCCTCGTTCCGAACGCCGGCGATCCGCTGCTGGAGACGGCCCGCCTGGTCGAGCGGCTCGGGCTGGACTATGTCGCCGTCCAGGATCACCCGTACCAGCGGCGCTACGTCGACACGTTTGCGCTGATGTCGGCGATCCTCGCCACGACGACGTCGGTGCGGGTGTTTCCCGATGTGGCCAACCTGCCATTACGACCGCCGGCTGTCCTGGCCAAGACGGCCGCGACCCTCGACCTGCTGTCGGATGGTCGGTTCCATCTCGGTTTGGGGGCGGGCGGCTTCTGGGACGCCATCGACGGGTACGGCGGCACTCGCAGAACTCCCGGTGAAGCGCTGGATCAGCTTGCCGAGGGCATCGAAGTGATCAGGAAGTTGTGGAGTGGCGAACGCAACCTCCGGTACGAGGGCGACTATTACCACTTACGCGGTGTGCACTCCGGTCCCGTTCCGATGCACGACATCGGCATCTGGATCGGCGCCATAGGCCCGCGGTCGTTGCGACAGACCGGCCGGCTGGCCGACGGTTGGGTGCCGTCGGTCCGAGCCGACGCCGTGCACAAGCTCACCGAGATGAACGCCAGAGTCGACGAGGGTGCCGCCGAGGCAGGCCGTGAGCCTTCGGCAGTGCGGCGGATCTTCAATGTGAACGGCATCGTCACCGACGGCGCGTCGGAGGGGTTCCTGCGCGGGCCGGCAGATCAGTGGGCGGACGAGCTGGTGAGTCTCGCGGTCGAGCACCGCGCCGACACGCTCGTCTTCTGGGCCGGCGAGGGCGACGAACGCGAGCAGCTGCGACGCTTCGCCGAGGAGGTGGTTCCGGCCACCCGAGTACGCCTATCAGGTTGAGGGCATCAGTGCCGCCGGGCTGCCTGCCCGGCTGTTCGGTCGCGGGCCTGAGCGCGCAGCGCGCGGTCCATGTCGGCGAGGCCCTCGACGATCAACCGCCTGGGCGCTGGAGACACGTCGGTCTCCTCCAGCCAGCTGCGGATCCTCTCGGCGATCTCGGCGTCGGCCAGCAGCCGAGGGAACATCCGCACGATGATGGATCTCGCCGAGTCCGTCGTGCGCTGCGCCCACAGCTTTGGGATCGCATCCAGGTACCGACCGAGATAGGGCCTGATCAGTTCGCGCTGCTCGGGTTGGTGGAAGCCTTCGGTCGTCGCGCGCACGAGGGCATTGGGTAGCTCGTCGGACTCCACCGTCTGTGCCCAGGCATCCGCTTTGGCCTGCTCGGTGGGACGCGCAGCCAGCGCATAGGCAGCCTGGCGGCGCCCGGTCGCTGTGTCGTCGCGAGCGAGTTCGGCGGCGATGTGGCCATCTCCTGCGGCTCCGATGATGACCAGCCGGTGCAGCAGGCTCCAGCGCAGGTCCGTGTCGACCCGGAGGCCGGGCAGGATCTCCCCACCGTCGGTGGTGTCCAGCAAGGACCAGAGCTGGTCGACGTGCTCGGGGCTGGCAGCAACCGCCGCCCAGGCCCGGGTAAATGCCAGCTGCGAGTCGCTGCCTGCGGCCATGACCTCCGCGAGCCGGCGTAACCCGCTGGCCCACCGCGCTGAGAGCATCATCCGGTCGAGCGGGTCGGCGTACAGGTCGATGGCGGTTCGACCTGCCGCGAGTACGGTCTGGACGACCGAGATGTCGGTCTCCCGCTGAACTCCGCCGAGTACCAGCTCCACGTAGTCGCGAGCCGGCAGCTCGGCGTCGCGGAGCATGTCAGTCGTGGCGGTCCAGCACAGGGCTCGGGCAAGGGACGAGGACAGCCGGCCGATGCTCCGCACCACCGTCTCGCGGGACCGGTCGTCCAGCCTGATCTTGGCGAAGGTGAGGTCGTCGTCGTTCACCAGCAACAGATCCGGTCGCGCCTCGCCGACCAGCTCGTCCACCTCGGTGCGCTCGCCGGTGACGTCGAGCTCGAGACGACGGCGACGGACGAGGCCATCCGGTGTGTCGTCGTACAACCCGATCGCGATCCGATGGTCGCGCAAGGTCGGGTGCGTTTCGCTGGCCTCTTGCAGGACTGTCACCGAGGTGTAGGCGTCGTCACCGATCTCGACCTCGGGGCGAAGGGTGTTGACACCGGCCGTCTCCAGCCACTGGTTCTCCCATGCGGACAGGTCTCTGCCGCTGGTCTTCTCCAGATGAGCGAACAGATCCTGGAGTGCGGTGTTGCCCCATGCGTGTTCGGCGAAATATGCGCGAACCCCGGCGAGGAACTCGTCGCGGCCGACCCAAGCCACCAGCTGCTTGAGCACGCTGGCGCCCTTGGCGTAGGTGATGCCGTCGAAGTTGACCTGGACGTCGTCGAGGTCGCGGATGTCGGCGGAGACCGGGTGCGTCGAGGGCAGCTGGTCCTGTCGAAGCGCCCACAGCTTCTCGGAGACGGCAAAGGTGGTCCAGGCCTCGTTCCACCGAGTCGCTTCTGCCTGGGCCAGAACGCTGGCCCAGGTGGCGAACGACTCGTTGAGCCACAGGTCGTCCCACCAGCGCATGGTCACCAGATCGCCGAACCACATGTGCGCCATCTCGTGCAGGATCGTCTCTGCCCTGCGCTCGTACGCGGCGTCGGTGACCCGGCTGCGGAACACGTAGTCCTCGTGGTGAGTGACGCAGCCGGCGTTCTCCATCGCTCCGGCGTTGAAGTCCGGCACGAAGAGTTGGTCGTACTTGGCGAACGGGTAGGCGAGCCCGAACACGTCCTCGAAGAAGCCGAATCCTCGGCGCGTGACGTCGAACAGCTCGTCGGCATCGAGGTGCTCGGCGAGGGAGGCCCGGCAGAACAAGCCCAGTGGGATCGTGCTCTCCTTGCCGGCGTACTCGCTGCGGACCACGTGGTATGGGCCTGCGACGATGGCGGTCACGTAGGTCGATAGACGTGGGGTCGGGTCGAAGATCCACCGGCTGGCGGATTTGTCGCCGTCAACTGGTGCGGGCTTCGGTGTCGGCGAGTTGGAGACCACCTGCCAGTGCGTCGGCGCGGTCACCGTGAACGCGAACGTCGCCTTGAGGTCGGGCTGCTCGAAGCAGGCGAAGACCCGCCGGGCGTCGGGTACTTCGAACTGGGTGTAGAGGTAGACCTCGCCGTCGACCGGGTCGACGAAACGGTGCAGGCCCTCGCCCGTGTGCATGTAGGCGGCCTCGGCGACCACCTTGACCTCGTTCTCCGCCTGCAGGCCCTCGAGCGCTATTCGAGAACCGTCGTACACCGTCAGCGGGTCGAGCGGTGCGCCGTTCAAGACGACCTCGCCCACGGTGGGCGCGATGAAGTCCAGCCAGGTCTGCTGGGCGTCGTCGAGGCAGCGAAACCGCACCGTCGTGACGGAGCCGAATGTCTTCTCGCCCGTGGTCAAGTCGAGTTCGATCTCGTAGGAGTCGACCTCGACCATGGTGCTGCGGTCACGGGCCTCGTCGCGGGTCAGGTTGATACCTGGCATGCGCTCGATCCTGGCAGATGCGTCCGACGGCGCGCCGCCGGACGGGGTGCTTGGCGCAAAGCCCCTGGCAGGATGACCGGATGCGCATTCACCTGGGCTCGGACCACGCTGGCTTCGAGGTCAAGAACCAACTGGCTGAGCAGCTGCGGCAATCGGGTCACGAAGTGGTCGATCACGGCCCGTTCCGGCATGACGAGGACGACGACTACCCGGTGTTCTGCTTGCGCGCGGCCGAGGCGGTGGCCCGCGAGGACGACAGCCTGGGGGTCGTGTTGGGCGGGTCCGGCAATGGCGAACAGATGTCCGCGAACAAGGTGCGCGGTATCCGGGCGGCGCTGGCCTGGACCACCGAGACGGCGCGGCTCGCCCGCGAGCACAACGACGCGAGGGTGATCTCCGTCGGAGTGCGAATGCATCCGCTGGACGACATCGTCGAGTTCGTCGACGCCTTCATCACCACCCCGTTCTCAGGCGACGACCGGCATGCCCGCCGGATCGCGATGCTCAGCCGGTACGAGGAGACCGGGGAGCTTCCGCCTCTGGCTGACCGTCCGGTGCAGTGAACTCGGCGACGAGGGCGTCGTCGGGTCTGGACACGTCCCGGGCCCGCAGCGCTCCCGACACGCCGACCTGCGACTTGCGGTCGACGTGATCGAGCCGCTTGGCGGGAACTTTGCCGCGGCTGGCCATGCCTGGACGGTACGGCGTGGCGGAACTGCCGTCCACCAGCCCGCAGGGGTGGCCGGGGCCGTTGGCGGCTGCTCCGAACCGTGCCAACGGCCTCTTTCAGCGGTAGCGCCGCGACAGCTACTGTCGCGGCGTGAGCGGTCGGTCCGACGGCGTGAACGGTGGCGTCGCCTACGGTCCTAGCGGCCGACTCGGTGGCTGGGCGCAGCGCGAACCCATCGGGTTGGCTGCCCTGATCTTCCTGTGCGTCGTCATCTACATCGCTCGCACGCAGGTGCCGGAGTCGGTGCCGCTCAGCATGTTCGTGATCCCGATTCTGCTCGGCGGCTACGTGCTCTCGCTCCCTACGCTGTCCGTGCTCATCGCAGTGATCGCTGTCGCACTCGTCGCGCAGCTGATCACGCACGGGCTGGACCAGTTCTATGTCGGCGCAGTCACGGTGATCGCCGTCAGCGCGCTCGTGGTTCTCGGCTCGGTTCGGCGGCGAGCGATCCTCGGAGTCCGAGGGGCCGTCGGCGAGTCGATGCTGGTCGACCTTCGCGACCGATTGAGCGCCCAGGGCGAGATGCCGTCACTGCCGCGTGGCTGGGAAGCCGAGGTCGTGCACCGATCCGCCGGACGTTCGACGTTCTCCGGCGACTTCCTTGTGGCGGCTCGCTCGGCCGACGGGATGGCCCTCGAGGTCACGCTCGTCGACGTGTCGGGCAAGGGGCTGGGCGCAGGGACCCGGGCCTTGTTGCTGTCCGGCGCCTTTGGTGGCCTGATCGGCTCGGTGCCCTCGTCGGATTTCCTTCCCGCCGCCAACGCCTATCTGCTGCGGCAGGAGTGGGAGGAAGGCTTCGCGACGGCGGTCTACCTGGTGGTAGACCTGGGCACCGGCGTGTACCAGATCCGCTCGGCCGGGCATCCTCCCGCGATCCACTTTCACGCCGGATCCGGTCGGTGGGACACGCTGGCGGCAACCGGTGGCTTGCTGGGGGTGTTCGAGAAGGACGAGTACCAACCGGCGGAGGGACAACTCCTGCCAGGCGACGCGCTGCTGCTCTACACCGACGGTCTGGTGGAGACGCCCAGCCGCGACCTCCTGGTTGGCATCGACAAGCTGCAGGGCGAGGCGGAGCGTCTGGTGTCTCAGGGGTTCCGGCATGGCGCCCGCCGCCTCATCGACGCGGTCGCCGAGTCAGATCAGGACGATCGCGCGCTGGTCCTGATCTGGCGTACCTGACGCGTTGGGTGCACACCTCGCTACCGAGATCACCGCCAAGACGTCCCGGTGAAGCTTTTGGTGACCATCTGGGCCGCGAGGTCGCCGTAGAGTCCCCCATCGTGCGTCGGATCTCCGTCGTCGGCAACAGCGGATCCGGCAAGACAACAGTGGCGAGAACACTCGCGGCGCGGCTCGGCGTGCCACACGTCGAACTCGACGCGATCTTTCACCAGCCCAACTGGACGCCGTTGCCGGCTGACGAGTTCCGCCGGCGCGTTGCCGACGCGATCTCCGGTGACGCCTGGGTCGTCGACGGGAATTATTCGGCAGTGCGCGACTTGATTTGGGAGCGTGCTGACACAGTTGTCTGGCTCGATCTTCCGCGCGGCGTAGTGGTGCGGCGGGTCGCAGCACGGACGCTGAGACGGCTGGTCAGCCGCGAGGAGTTGTGGAACACGAATCGCGAACAATGGCGAGATCTCCTCGACGCCGACTCGTCGATCATCGCCTGGGCATGGACTCAGCACGACAAGTACCGCCACCGCTACGCGGCAGCGGCCAAGTCCCCCGAATACGGGCACCTGCATTTCATCCGGCTGGGCTCCACAGCTGATGTCGACCGGTTTCTGCGCACCGGGTGAGATGGCTGGCGGGTTACGGCTGTGCTCGAGACAGCAGTGGCCGGTTCGGGCTGGCCACGGACTCGCGCAGGTGAACCGGCATGGCGACCCGGTGCTCCGCGGTGTCGTCATCGTCGCCGATCAGCAGCTCCACGGCCAGCTTGCCCATGTCGTAGTGCGGCAGCGCGACGCTGGTCAGCGCAGGTCGGAGCCAGGGCGCCAAGAACGAGTCGTCGAACGAGACGACGGAGACGTCGTCGGGCATCCGCATCCCTGCCTCGGAAACCGCTTCATACACTCCCAGGGCCACGCGGTCGTTGAGGCAGATGAAGGCTCGAGGCCGGCTTCCGGTGCTGAGAAGTTCGCGAACGGCTGCGTGAGCCGGAGTCGGCGCCCAGCTGCACGCCAGGAAGCCCGCTAGAGCGACGCCAGCAGCCTCGATGGCCTCGGTGATCCCCGCGACCCGTTCTCGACCCGCGAACACGTGTGGGGCAGCCTCACCGACGATGTAGATGCCATCGCGGTGGCCGGCATCGAGCAGGACCTGAGCCGCGTCGCGACCGGCGTTCACTTCATCGGGGATGACAGCCGGCGCCCGCGAATCGGCGTCGGTGCAGTTGAGCAAGACCAACGGCTGTCCCGACAGCCGGGCGGGGACATTGACCTCGCGAGTGAACATCGCCGCGTAGATGAAGCCGTCGACCTGGCGGTCCAACATGTCGCGGATCAACTGGTCCTCGGCGTGCACGTCGCCCTCGGTCTCGACCACGAACAGCATCCGGTCGTTGGCCAGGGCCGCGGTCACCGCACCGCGGATGACCTCGCCGGCGAACGGCTCCGTCGCGATCGTGTCCGACACCAGGCCGATGGTGTGCGTGACGTTGGTGCGCAGGCCACGCGAGATCCGGTTCGGCCGATAGTCCAGCTCCCTGGCCGCGTTGCGGACTCGCCGTTGTGCGTCGTCGGAGATCCGCATGTCGGCATGGCGGCCGGTCAGGACGAACGACGCCGTCGTCCTCGACACGCCGGCACGCTTGGCGACCTGCTGAAGCGTGACCCGACGTGGGCGCATCCGGCCAGTTTGGCACGCTGCCGCCGGGTCTTCCTGTCGTGCCGTGGGCTATCGGCCGGCGGCTCTCGGTCACGACCGCGTAACGGCGTTGTCGCTTGCTTGACACAATGGGTATTTGGCGTATGTTGCGAGCTAACTCGATTCAGCACGGTTGAGTGGCGTTGTCCGTGTCCACGCTCGGGCCGCCCTATCGCGGGGCGATGCTCGGCCAACGAGGAGGCTCTTGATGCGACGTAGGCAACTGGGCAAAGGGGCGACGATCTCGCTGACGGCAGCGTTGCTGCTGATGGTGAGTGCATGTGGCGGTGGTGACGGTGACGGTGATGCGGCGGCGCCGACCGATGGCGCGACTACGCCCGCCGGCGGCGCGGGTGGCGAGGGAGACCTGCTGATCTGGACCGACGATATTCAGGCACCGTCCATTCAGGAGGCCGCCGACGCGTTCGGTGAGGCGAACGGCATCACCGTCAATGTTGAGTCGATCGCGGAAGAGCTGCAGACGCAGTTCGTCACGGCAGCCCAGGCGGGCAACGCCCCGGACCTCGTCACCGGTGCCCATGACTGGATCGGCAACCTGGTCCAGAACGGGACGATCGACCCGATCCAGATGACCGAGGAGAAGAAGGCGGAGTTCAACGAGCTCGCGCTCGAAGCCCTGACGTACAACGGTCAGGTCTACGGCGTGCCGTACGCGATCGAGAACCTGGTCCTGTACCGGAATACCGATCTCGCGCCCGACGCACCGGCCACATTCGAGGAACTCGTGGCCACTGGCGAGGAACTGGTGGCTAGCGGCCAGGCGACCGAGATCATGGCGCTACCGGTCGGCGAGAACGGCGACCCGTACCATATGTACCCCTTCTACACCTCTGCCGGCGGCTACCTGTTCGGCGAGGCGGCCGACGGCGGCTACGACCCTGCGGACCTGGGGCTGGCCGATCCCGCGGCCGCTGAAGCCATGGCCAAGATCGGCGCGTACGGCGAGACGGGCGCGGGTGCTTTCAAGCGGTCGATCGGTGGCGACCAGGCCGTCGCCCTGTTCACCGAAGGAAAGACGGCGTACCTGGTCAGTGGCCCCTGGTCGCTCCCGCAGATCAAGGACTCGGGCATCCCGTACGCGATCTCGCCGATCCCGGGTTTCGAAGGCGCTGACCCGGCCCGGCCGTTCATCGGAGCCTATGGGTTGTATGTCGCTAGTGGCGGCGAAAACAAGGCGATTGCCCAGGAGTTCGCGACCAACTTCTTCCCGACGAACGACGTTGCAGTCGGGCTCTACGAGACCGGCGGTCGGGCACCGGCGCTGACCAGCGCGTTCGATCAGGTGGCGGCCGACAACCCGGACGTACAGGCGATCCTGGATGCCGGCAAGGATGGCGACCCGATGCCAGCCATTCCGGAAATGGCTGCGGTCTGGACGCCATGGGGCATCGCCGTGGCTGCGGTAGTCGGCGGCGAGGACCCGGCCGCATCGACAGAAGCCGCGGCAACCGCCATCCAGGAGGCGATCGGCTGACTCTGATGCTGGGCCGGCTCGAACCGAGCCGCAAGAACGAGCCGGTCCAGCATCCAACCGCCCCGTCATCCCGAGGAGGGTCCAGTGGCAAAGACCGAAACTGACAGGGGCGGCCGTCCCGCGGAGGCCGGCGGACCCGCACCAGATATTCCCGGGCTGTCCACCCGGCGGACCAGCTCGGCCACCGGGATGATCATCAAGATCATCTTGCTCGGCCTGGTTCTCGCATTGGCGATCTTCGGCGTCATCCCGCTGATCGCCGACGGCAGATGGCTGTGGGTCGCCATCTTGGTGGTCGTCACCGCCATCATGTTCTTCGTCTACCTCAGCCCGCGCGTCATCCCGTTGAAATACCTCCTGCCGGGCACGATCTTGCTGCTCGCGTTCGTCGTCTATCCGGTCATCGGCACCGCGGCGGTGGCGTTCACGAACTTCGGTGACGGCCATCGCGGCACCAAAGAAGAGGCCATCGACGGCGATCGAGGGGGCGTCGGTTCAGCAAGTCGAGGGCTCGACGGTCTACCAACTGACAGTGGCGACGGAGGGCGACCCGGCCACTGGTGACATCGTGTTCCTCCTGGTCGATCCCGAAACCCAGCAGCCGCAGGTTGGCACGGCGGATGGCCTGGAGGACCTCGACGAGGGCTCGGTCCAGATCGACGGCGGCAAGATCGTGAGCGCCGAGGGCTACACCGTGCTCAACATTGGCCAAGCCAGTGCACGCACCGAGGACATCGAGGCGCTGAGCATCCCGACCGAGGGCGGCGCGATCCGAGCCCAAGGACTCTCCCAGGCATTCGAAGGCGCTCCGATCCAGAATTACGAAGCCGATTGCGACTGCATCACCGACGCCAACACGGGCCAGGTCTGGACGGCAAATGAAGAGGAAGGCCTGTTCGTCGACGAGAACGGTGATGCGTTGGCGCAGGGCTGGCGGGTCAACGTGGGCTTCCAGAACTTCGCCGAGGTGCTGACCAACCACGACGATTCGCGCATCCTTCGTCACGATCTTGATCTGGAACTTCGTGTTCGCCATCGGGACCGTGACGATCACGTTCGCGTTGGGCCTGCTGGTAGCGATCGTGCTCAACAACGAGCGGTTGAAGGGCCAGCGGTTGCTGCGTTCGCTGTTGATCCTGCCCTACGCCATGCCCGGGTTCGCGATGTACCTGGTGTGGCGGGACATGTTCAACACCGACTTCGGGCTCATCAACCGGCTGTTCGGACTCGAGGTCAACTGGTTCGGCACTCCGACGACGGCGAGGATCGCGATCCTGCTGATCCAGCTGTGGCTTGGTTACTCGTACATGTTCCTGGTCTGCACGGGTGCCCTACAGGCGATCCCGGCCGATCTCCAGGAGGCTGCGCAGGTCGACGGCGCGAAGCCGTTGCACGCGTTCCGGACCATCACGTTCCCCTTGCTGCTGGTTGCCCTGGCGCCGCTGCTGATCGCATCGTTCGCGTTCAACTTCAACAACTTCGCAGCCATCTTCCTGACAACTGACGGTGCGCCGTTCCCGCCGGACAATCCGACCGCGGGTTCGACCGACATCCTGATCACCTATACGTACCGCCTGGCGTTCGGCGGTGCCGGAGCGCAGTACGGATTCGCGGCCGCGGTCTCGATCTTCATCTTCCTCATCGTGGCAGTCATTTCCATCATCGGCTTCCGCAGGACCCATGCTTTGGAGGAGATCAACTGATGTCTGATCTCGGCGCGGCAAGTCTGTCGCATCCCGGCCCCGGGCCGGAGGGTGAGCAGGCTCCCCAGCATGAAGTCGTCCGGTTGGGCAGCGCGAGGGGCAACTGGTTCCAGCAGGTGGGGTGGCGGTACCTGGTTGGCCTCGTCGCCTTGGTGTTCTCGATCTTCCCGATCCTGTTCGTGGTGTCGGCAGCGTTCAACCCGGTCGGTACGCTCAGCTCTTCGAACCTGATCCCGACCAATGCGAGCCTGCAGAACTTCACCGAGCTGTTCAACGACACGAACTTCGTCCGGTGGTTCCTCAACACGCTGTTCATCGGTTTCGTCTCAGCGGCGCTGTCGATGTTTATCTCCGCCACCGCGGCGTACGCTTTCTCGCGGTTCCGGTTCACCGGTCGCCGGTCGTCCTTGCTGTTCATCCTGCTGGTGCAGATGTTCCCGGCGCTGCTGGCGATCGTGACGCTCTACCTGATGTTCTCGAGGATCACCGAGTACTACCCGGCGATCGGCTTCAACACGCCGTGGTCGATCATCCTGGTCTACATGGGTGGTGCGCTCGGTGTGAATACATGGCTCATGAAGGGCTTCTTCGACACCATTCCCAAGGATCTCGACGAATCCGCGAAGGTCGACGGCGCGACCCACTCGCAGATCTACTTCGGCATCATCCTGCCGCTCGTCCTGCCGATTCTTGCTATCACTGGGCTGTTGGGATTCATCGGGGCGGTCAGCGAGATCATGGTCGCCAACATCTTCCTGACCCAACCCGATGCCAAGACAGTGGCGATCGGGCTGTACGGGCTCGTAGCGGCCGAACGCAACGCCAATTTTGGTGTCTTCGCCGCTGGCTCGGTACTCGTCGCGATCCCGACGGTGCTGCTCTTCCAGTTGCTACAGCGCTACATCGTCGGCGGGCTCACCGCCGGCGCGGTCAAGGGATGATCGACATGGCAGCGCAGCTTCACCCAACCATCACCGGAGGAAACCCATGGCCGAGGTAGTGCTCGAGAAGGTGAACAAGCAGTACGAGAACGGCTTTCGCGCAGTCATCGACCTCGACCTGGACATCGCCGACGGCGAGTTCCTGGTGCTGGTGGGGCCGTCGGGGTGTGGCAAGTCCACGGCATTGCGGATGGTCGCCGGGCTGGAAGACATCACTACCGGCACGCTGAAGATCGGCGACCGCGTGGTGAACAGCGTGTCGCCGAGGGACCGCGACATCGCGATGGTGTTCCAGTCCTACGCTCTCTACCCACACATGACCGTCGCGGACAACATCGCGTACGGCCTCAACCTTCGCAAGATGGACAAGAACGAGATCAAGCGGCGGGTCGGCAAGGCCGCGGACATGCTCGAGCTCGGCCCGCTGCTGGACCGCAAGCCCAAGCAGCTGTCCGGTGGTCAGCGGCAGCGGGTCGCCATGGGCCGTGCGATCGTGCGCGAACCACAGGTCTTCCTCATGGACGAGCCGCTGTCCAACCTCGACGCCAAGCTGCGGGTGCAGATGCGCGCCGAGATCGCCGACGTCCAGCACGACCTCGACGTCACCACGATCTACGTCACGCACGACCAGGTCGAGGCGATGACGATGGGTGACCGGGTCGCCGTGCTCAAGGCCGGCATTCTGATGCAGGTTGGCGACCCGCAGTTCCTCTACGACAACCCGGACAACATCTTCGTGGCCGGCTTCATCGGATCACCCCCGATGAACATGGGCATCGCAACCGTCGAGCAGCAGGATGGTGGGTCTGGGACTGCAGCTGGGTTCGGCGCTGTTGACGGTTCCCGAGAGCCTGCTGGCCGATCATCCGGCGCTGCAGAACTATGTCGGCCGCAAGGTGGCCGTGGGGATTCGCAGCGAGGACATGGAGGACGCTCGAATCGCGCGGGGAGCGGAGGACACCAGCCGCCTCCAGGCCAAGGTCACGAACACCGAGGCTCTCGGCTCGGAGATCGTGGTGCACTTCAACGTCGACGCGCCCAGGGTGGTCACCGAGGACACGAAGCTGCTGGAGAAGGACCTCGGCACCCAGGAGGTACCGCACCACGAGGACGCCACTCGTTTCGTCGCCTCGTTCGCCCCCCGCTCCCGGGTGCGGATCGGCGACGAGATCGAGGTCGTGGTCGACACCGAGCGCATTCACCTGTTCGACCCCGACACGGGAAATACGATTCGGTCCTGAGCGGCACTGACTGGCAGTGCTGCGCCTCCCTGACCACTGGATCTGGGACAGCTGGATCGCCGACGACAGCGAGCGGTACCACCTGTTCTTCCTGCGGGCGTCCCGCGCTCTGCTCGATCCAGACCGGCGGCACCTACGGGCGTCGATCGGCCATGCGACGTCGACCGATCTGCGTGACTGGCAGGTAGGTCCAGACGCTCTGGTCCATGCCGACGCTCCGGGATGGGACGACCTCGCGACCTGGACCGGCTCCGTGGTGCAGGCCGATGACCAGCGCTGGTGGTTGTTCTACACCGGGCTCAGCCGTGCCGAGCGGGGCATGACTCAACGAGTGGGAGCTGCGGTTTCCGACGATCTGGTGCAGTGGGATCGGGTGGGTACGGAACCGCTGGTCGAGGCCGATCCGCGATGGTACGGCCCGAGCGCACATTCCCACCTGGCGTGGCGCGATCCCTTTGTGATCCGAGATCCCGGCGGTGATGGCTGGCACATGCTGCTGACGGCCAACGCCAAGAATGGTTTACCCGAACGGGCGGGTGTCATCGGCCACGCCCGTAGCGAAGACCTCCGCTCCTGGCGGGTGCAGCCGCCGCTTTCAGATCCGGCGGGTTACCCGCATCTCGAGGTGCCCCAATGTCACGTTGTCGACGGCACCCCATTGTTGATCTTCTCGTGTCGCCCCTCGGACGTCGACCGTGATCATTGGGATCGGTCCGTCGTCGGCCCGGCCGGAGCTGTCTGGAGCGTGCCAGCTGAATCGTTGCTCGGGCCGTGGGACCTAGCGTTGGCCAGTGCTCTCGATCACCCCACGTTGTACTCGGGCCAGCTGGTTCAGGACCGGGCGGGCAACTGGTGGGTGCTCGGGTTCTCCGACCAGCCCGACCCGATCTTCCAGGGCGAGGTACTCGATCCCCTTCCGGTGAAAGTCGGTACACTGGGTTTGGAGATCGCCGGCCAGATCGACGAATCTCCGCCGGCTGCGCCATGACCCTCCTGGACGACATCCCGCATCACGATGGATCCGAGCAGTACGTCGGGGACGACCGGCCAGCCCTCGGCGACATCGTGCCGGTGTGGCTGCGCGTCCCGCACGGATACCAACTCGAGCGGGCATGGGTTCGATCGACTCCTGACGCGGAACCTCATTTCGACGAAGCAGTGGTGGATCGGGTCGACGAGTTTGCGACGTGGTATCGCGCCGACCTGCAGATCGCGAACGCGCTGACTCGGTACCGATGGCTGCTCGGCGGAGCGGCGGAGTACGGGTGGATCAACGGCACCGGGCGACACGACCATGACGTGCCCGACGCCCATGACTTCGTCATCTCAGCGCACGCTGCACCGCCTGGGTGGGCGACCGACGCGTTGGTCTACGAGATCTTCCCGGACCGGTTCGCCCGTTCGGCCGCCGCAGACGGGCGCGCCCTTCCAGCGTGGGCGATCCCGGCGGGATGGGACGATCCGGTCGTCTACTCCGAGCCCGATGTCGCCCACCAGGTCTACGGCGGGGATCTCGACGGCATCGTCGAGCACCTCGACCACGTTCAGGCCCTCGGGTTCAACACCATCTACTTGACACCGTTCTTCCCGGCAGCGTCGATCCACCGGTACGACGCTGCGACATTCGACCGTGTCGACCCCCTCCTCGGGGGAGACGAGGCGCTGGCGCGGTTCACGGCGGCAGCGCATGGCCGTGGCATCCGGGTCGTGGGCGATTTGACCACCAACCACTCGGGATCTACCCATGAGTGGTTCGAGGCGGCCAGGACCGATCCAACCGCCGTCGAGCGGGAGTTCTACTACTTCCGTGACGACGGTACGTATCTGTCCTGGTACAACCACCCCACGCTGCCGAAGCTGCGGTTCAGTACCGAACTGCGCCGCAGGCTGCTGGAAGGCGAGGCGTCGGTCGTGGGGCGCTGGCTCCGTCCGCCGATCTCGTTGGACGGGTGGCGCATCGACGCGGCCAACATGGCCGGCAGATGGTCGTGGGAGGACTTCAACCTCGACATCGCCCGCGCCATCCGCCGGACGATGCGCGAGGTCAACCCGAACGCCCTTCTGATTGCCGAGAACTTCCTCGACGCGTCTGACGACCTTTCCGGTGAGGGCTGGCACGGCGCCATGAACTACGCAGGTTTCCTTCGACCGGTGTGGTCGTGGCTCCGCTCGCCGGACTACCACGAACCGTTCCTCGGGCTCCCCGGCCTTCCCAGGCTCGACGGCGGCGCGACTTATCAGACCATGCGGGAGTTCCAAGCGGTGAACCCCTGGCGGTCGCTGGCGACCTCGTGGTCGCTGATCGGTTCCCATGACACCCCCCGTGTCCGTACCGTGCTCGGCGACGCCGAAACGGTCGCGGTCGCGGCTGGACTCCTGTTCACAATGCCGGGCGTCCCGATGGTCTTCATGGGCGACGAATTGGGCGGCGAGGGAGTCCAGGGTGAGGACGCCCGCCGACCAATGCCATGGCATCGTCCCGACACGTGGGATCTGACTACGTTCGAGCGGTACCGTGCGCTGGCGCGACTGCGGGCCAGGTCGCCTGCTCTGAAGTCTGGTGGGCTGCGATGGATCGCCGCCGGGGACGAGTTCCTGGTCTACCTCCGGGAGAGCGCTAGTGAGGCGCTGCTCTGCGTGGCTTCACGCGGCGGTGCCGTTCCGATCGTCGTGCCGGCTGCCCGGCTCGGGCTGACCGCGACGGGCGAGGCGGAAGCGGTGTATGGGCCCGGGGACGCGCTTCGGGCCGACACCGCTGGTCTGGTCGTGATCCCTGTTGAAGGGCCGGGTTTCACGGCATGGCGGCTCCGTTGAAAGGCGTCGCGACGAGCCCGTGGATGAGGCCAGCGGTGAAGGCGTCGCCGGCGCCGTTCGAGTCGATGCCGTGCCCGACCGGGGCCGCAAGGACATCGTGCTGCTCGCTGTCGCGGTCAATGGCAACGGCGCCCTTGTCGCCTCGGGTGCAGACAACCAGCCGACGACCGGCGTTGAGAGCGCGGCACAGTGGGCCGGTGATTGCCGACCTGAGCCAAGCATGGCCGGCGCCACCGAGCTACCGTTGGCTGATGACCACCGGCGACCCTCTAGTGCCGGAGCCGGTGCCGGATTCGCGCATTGTTCCGTACGCGCCCATCCCCAAGCCATCGGGATTCGCCGTGGCGTCACTCGTTCTCGGCATCCTCGGGCTGTTCCTGTCCTGGATCACCTTCGGTATCCCGTCGATGCTCGCGGTGGTCTTCGGCCACGTCGCGGTCTCCCGGGTACGGCGCGGGGTCGGCGATGGTCGCGGGATGGCCATCAGCGGGATGGTGCTGGGGTATCTGGTCATCGCGCTGTTCCTGTTCCTCGTCGTGGCCGTCGGATCCCTCTTCGCCATCTTCTGACGAGCTCCGCCCGCGTCGACACCACTCGTCGCCCGACTTCCGCCCCGCTGCTGCGATGTGCGAGGCAGGTGGCACGTTGAGCCGTTCCACAAACCAGGGCAAACAGGTCTCCACAGCAACGGTTCACCGTGCCACGCGATACTGAGCACGCCGATTCAACAGAGCTCAGGCTGACAGCTCGCGCTCGAGCGGGGTGCGAAAGCGAGGCTTGACCCGGATGGAGCCGATCCAAGCGGCGAGCTGCGCTGCCTGGCGCTCGACCTCCGCCGCGACGTCGCGCCCGACGTCCTCCAACAGCCGGTATGCGACCTCGCCGGTCGGACGTTGCGCCCAGCCGCCGATGATCCGCCCGTTACTCCACACGGTCGGCCCGATGTTGCCTGACCGGTCGAACAGCGACGGACCGTGCGGACCCAGGTACCACGATCGCTCGAACCAGCCCATCGCCGTCGGGTCGAGTGCCGGGAGCAGAGCGACCCACGGCTCGGGTGCAGCGATCGGTTCGACGTCCTCGGCCAGCACCAGTCCTACCTGCCCATCGAGGTCGACCTCGACCAACTCGATGTCTGCAAGAGCCCGCTTGACCTGACCTGCGGTCCAACCCGTCCACCACTTGACATCGGCGGCCGTGCCTGGCCCGAACGATGCCAACCATCTCCGTACGAGCTGGACTCGGGATTCCTCGACCGGAAGTTCGGGAAGCCCTCCGGGCAGCCAGGCCTGGGCGGGCGACCAGTGGTACTGACTGCTCGTCCACGACCCTCGTGGGCGGCCACGGACGATACGGCCGTCAGCAGCCAGCATGAACAGCACCCAGGTCGTGATGTTCTGCCTCGAAGCGTAGGCCTTGCCCTCGGCCATCAGCAGCTGAGTGCGCAGGGCAGGCACGTCGGCGGACAATTGCGCGCCGGTGGCCTCACCGCGGGTGGCCAACGCCTTCTCGGTTGCGTCTTCGACTCCCTGCAGCCAGGTACCGTCTCCCACGCCCGCCTCGGTGAGGAGCTTCGAGTAGGTGCGTCGCTGCCGGGCGGCGATCTCCTTGGTGCATGCGGCCTGCACTACCGGTGCGAGCTCCACCGGCACCACGAACACGGTCCGGCGCATGCCCAGCATGCGGATTAGAGTTCGCTGCTGATAGAGCGCGCGCTCGATCGACGCTGGTGACACCGACGCCGTCCTCGCGTGGAGTGAGAGGAATACCGACGCCGGATCCGTCGCGTGCAGAGCCACCACACCGCGGGCAGCTTCGACCGGTCCGGCCGCCGGTGTCGCCAAGTGATGCCGGATGGCCAGCCGCACCCGCCGCTCCTCGATGCCAATGCGCTGCACAGACGTTTCCTACCATCGAGGCGGCTCTTGGTGACCGGCTGCGGGTTCCACCGTGGCCATGTGCGCCAGGTAGCCTGACCCCGCCACGGGCGGGTGGAGCGGAGGCGCAATGCCGACGAAGCAGGTGGCCGTCGTCGGCGGCGGAATCATCGGTACCGCCGTAGCGCGACGGTTCCTCCAGGTACGGCCGGACACCGAGCTGGTCCTGCTCGAGAAGGAGGACCGGCTGGCTGCGCACCAGTCCGGGCACAACAGCGGCGTGGTGCACGCCGGCATCTACTACCTGCCCGGCTCGCTCAAGGCCACGCTCTGCCGTCGGGGCGTCGGTCTGCTTCGCGAGTTCTGTGCTGATCACGGCCTGGCGTATGACCGCTGCGGCAAGCTACTCGTCGCCCTCGACGAGGTCGAACGGGCCCGGTTGTACGCGCTGCATGAGCGTGCCGTTGCCAACGGCGTGCCGGGGGTGCGGCTTCTGCACGCCGCCGAGCTCACCGGCGTCGAGCCGCATGTGCGTGGGCTCGCCGGCATGCATTCGCCGGAGACCGCCATTGTCGACTTTGCCGCGGTGACCCGAGAACTCGGTGCCGATGTCGAGAAGCGTGGGGGCGTCGTGCGACTCGGTCATCAGGTGCTCGGCATCGAACACACTGACCGGGCTGTGGTCTTGAACACGACGCAGGGCGACTACCAGGTCGACAGCGTGGTTCTCTGCGCGGGCCTGCATTCAGACCGACTTGCCCGACAGGCGGGCGACGAGGGAGATCCGCGGATCGTGCCGTTTCGCGGTGTGTACCTGTTACTGCGACCAGAACGCCGACATCTCGTGCGCGGGCTGATCTATCCGGTTCCCGATCCGAGCCTGCCTTTCCTCGGCGTGCATCTGACTCGACGGATCGACGGCGAGATCCTGGTCGGTCCCAACGCAGTGCTGGCGCTGGCTCGTGAGGGCTATCGGGGACGCGATATGGACCTCGCGCATTTGGCCGGGATCGTGCGAACCGAGGCATTCCGAAGAATGGCGGCTCGCCACTGGCGCACGGGTGTCCGCGAAGTCGTCGGCCTGGCCAGCAAACGGTCCTTCGTGCGGATGGCTCGCCGCTACGTGCCAGAGCTCTCCGTTCGCGACGTCGTGCGCGGCCCGGTCGGCGTCCGTGCCCAAGCCGTCGATGCAGACGGCGCCCTCGTGGACGACTTCCGGATCCACCGAATGGGACGAATCACCGCCGTTCGCAACGCGCCCTCGCCCGGGGCAACGTCGTCGCTGGCCATCGCCGAGTACATCGTGGACGCCCACCTCGGCGGCCGCAGCACCCAGTAGCACGAGTGACCAGCACCGATCCGGCCGGGTCTACTCGCCGGTGCGGCCGTCAGCCAGTTCCCGTGCGATGTCGAGGTGGCCAGCATGGCGGGCGTATTCCTGGAAGACGTGGAACAGGATCCAGTTCAGCGTTGGCTGCGAGCCGTCCTCGTCGAACCGGCCGCCAAGGGTACTGAGCGCGGCGAGGTCGGCGGACTCGACGATTGTCCGCGTCCGTCGGCCACCTTCGTCGAGCGCGGCAATCAGGTCTTCGAGGGTCTCGTCCGGACCGACATACCACGGCTGGTCTTGAATGCCTTCGCGGTTGTCTCCCCACGGAGTGTCAACCTGTTCCGCGGCAAAGCCCCATTGGAACCAGCGGCGCTCCATGAAGACCAGGTGCTTGAGCAGTTCGATCGGAGCCCAGCCAGAGGGCAACCGGCTCTGCCGAAGCTCAGCCTCCGACAACCCGTCCAGCTTCTCCGCGATGATCGATCGGTATTGATCCAGGTACGCAAGGAAGAGCAGCTTCGTGTCACCGAGTCCGGGTGGCGGCTTGGGCAGACGCTGCGCCATGCCGTCGACCGTACCTTCGCGGCTGTTGTCCGAAGCCCAAGATCGGGCCGCACCGACGACCGGTAGTGCCTGGCGGACATCTACCCTCGCGGAGTGGCCGACGGTCGTTGGGAGTGGGACGAGACGCTCTACGCGGGCAGCGCGGCGTACTACGCCCGCGGTCGGCTGCCCTATCCGGCCGACGTCGCCTCTGCGCTGCGTGACGCGCTGGCATTGGATGGTTCCGGGCGGCTACTGGACGTCGGCTGCGGACCGGGTTCATTCACCCTGGTCGTAGCGCCTCTGTTCGACGAGGTCGTCGGCGTCGACGCTGACAACGCGATGATCGTGGCTGCGGGGGAAGCCGCACGTGACCTCGGCATCGCCAATGTCGTGTGGAAACGGTTGCGGGCTGAACACCTCCCCGCGGATCTCGGCCGGTTCCGGGTAGTGACCTTTGCGCAGTCGTTCCACTGGGTCGATCGCGACCGAGTCGCGGCTGTCGTTCGGGGCATGCTCGACTCCGATGGAGCACTCGTGCATGTACAAGCCACGACCCACCAGGGCGTCGAAGGAACAGGGCCGTTGCCTCACCCTCGTCCGCCACGAGCGCGCATCGAGTCCCTGATCCAGTCGTACCTCGGAAGAGTTCGCCGAGCCGGGCGCAGCACGATGCCGCAGGGGACTGCCACGGATGAGGACGGCGTCCTGCGCGCTGCGGGATTCGTCGGCCCGGATCGCGTCACGGTGCCTGCCGGGCAGCTCTTCGACCGCACCGAGGACGATGTCGTCGCTTCGGTCTATTCACTGTCGAGCGCGACTCCACACTTGTTCGGCGCACGACTTCCGAACTTCGAGACTGACCTCCGCGCGCTGCTGAGGGATGCCTCTCCAGCTGGGCGCTTCAGCGAGCAGCAGCGGGACGTTGCCCTCGACATCTGGCGGCCAGATCAACCGCCGGAAAGCTGAGCGGCCCCCTTCTGGACATGGGCAGGGACGTCGATGCGAAATCCGAGAACGCACTAAACCCGACTGTGGACCTCGCCCGGGCCCTCTGGCTTGGTTTGTTCGAGGCGGACCCGGGCCATCGTGTCAGCGCAGTTGTTGGGCCATCCACTGCCAGATGTGGGTTCCGTCGATGCTTGGGTCGTTGCGGGCGACATAGATCCACGACCAGTGGCCGGGAAACTGGTGGCCGTTCCAGATGACGTGGTCGTACAGCGTGATCAAGGAGCCGGGGATGAGGTCGTGTGCGTGGATGGTATTGGGCTCCGGCGGCACCACCGTGTCGTCCAGCGAGGTGACGAGCCACGTCGGGGTGTTGATCTGCGTCAACTCGGCGTCAGTGATCAGCGTTGGGCCGCCCGCCTGAAGGGGCGCGACGACGCCGCAGATCGGCACGGACGCGGCAAACAAGTCGGGGTAGATCGTGGTTATCTTCATGCTCATGTAGCCGCCGTTGCTGGCGCCGGCGACGTAGATTCGCTCGCCGTCGATGGGGTACGTGCGCACGAGATCGAGGATGATCTCGCGGATGAGGGGGGCGAAGCGCGGGCCGTCCTCAATCCAGAAGGACGTGCTCTGCGGGGCGACGACATAGGCGCCGGAGAAGATCCGTTGTGCTTCCGGGGTGGCGAAGCCCAGCGCACCGCGGTTGGCTCGCAACGTGGTCTCGTTGTCGTAGTAGTTGTCGGGCAGCGAGGCGCCCTCACCCCCGCCGTGCAGCCAGACGACGAGAGGGCGCTTGCCCCGTCCGGTTGAGCGGGTGTGGCCGCCGCCCTGGGTGGGCGAGTACAGCCGGTACTTCATACCCGAGCCGGCGACGTGGTAGCTGAACGCGTCCACCTCGGGGTTTGACAGCCGGCCCTGCACGAAGCTCGCAATGGTGAGCGAGCGGCCGTTGCGCAAGGCGATTGGGGCGTTCTGAGTGATGGTGTAAACGAGGTCGAGCTGCACGTTGCGGCCCCTGCTCAGGATGTAGCCGAGGGTGCCCCCGCCGACCTGGCCCTCGCCGTAGGTCAAGTCGAGCACGATGTTGCCGCGGTGGTCGAGCCGGACGGCGGTCACCGGGCGGTCAAGGTCGTACTCGCTGAAGATGAGGTCGCCGGCGGCGATCGGGATCGGGCTGGTGGCCTTGGCGTGCACGCTGAAGGTGCCGGTCGTCAGGCTGGCTGGGTCGATCGGGCCGAGCCCGGCGGTGTCGAGGGTGATCGAGGTGACCTGCTCGCCACCGTCGAGCACTTCCGCGTTGAGCGTGAATCCCACGCTGGTGGTTGACTGGTTGCCGGCATAGGCGGCGACGCCGGGCACAAACAGGCCAGCGGCGGCGCCCGCACCGGCGGCCAGAATAGTGCGACGGCTGATGGGCGTATCCATGCGGACTCCTTGGCTCGATCTCCGTTCGAAGTTCTTTACATCGAATCCGGTCTACCACAGTTGCATCGCCGGACGGAAGGATCATCTCGGGATCGGCCAGGAAGTACGGCCAGGCGCCGAGTCGTCCAGTCCTGAATTCCAGCGTTGCAGATGAATCCCGCCAGCGTCCTTACGGCGCTGCTTGGCGCCGGACTTGGTCCGCATTGTCGTACAGCACGCCATGGAAGAGACTCAAGAAGTATGAGGCGCATCTCACGGAGCGAACCTCTTGATGACTGCCTGTGGGCGGAGCTGCCTGAGTTTTCTGTTGAGGCCAAGATAAATTCTGAAAAGTGACGGAGAAGCTTGAGGCTGCAGGAACCTGAGCAGGACGCTGGCCGGAACCTTCAACGACCTGTCCAAGCTGGACGAGCAGGGGTAGGGTCAAATAGCGGAAGCGCTCCGTCAAAGTTCACTGGTCATGGGCCGGCAGCTGCTGGACGAGAGCGATAGCCTACGGAAATCGTTCAAAGCCGCCTGGACACCCTTCTCGATGGTCGTCCCTAGCTAGCCATTGCATTGCAACAGTAATCTGACCTTGGTGGCGATGCGGACATGGATTTTAGTGCCGGTGATGGCTGGGATTCAGCGCCGTGGGCGTACGGTCGGGTCGTTAGAATGATTGGCGCAACTTGGCCGGCTGGCACGACCATTGTTAGGCCGCGGCGTTATAAGACTGTCTTGGCACGAGCCGCGTAGAGAAGGTGAGGGCGCCGACGCACTCGGCGAGCGAGAAACGTCAATAGAGCGGGTCACTGACGGCTGCTCGCGGCCGTCCGGACGAAAAGAAGAAAGGCAAGGAGAGTACCCACTCCTCGCCACTCTCAACGTATAGCGCACCGGGGGGCTTGCGGCAAGACCCGGGTCGTGCCTCAGAATCGTCGGCCGAGGCCAGACCTACGGAATGGGAGTCGCGAAGATGCCGTCGGCGGACGTGTCACCGCGCGCGACCGGCGTGATGCCAGCCGGAGTGTGGCGATGACCGAGCATGCAGTGGTGATCGCCGGAGGAGGTCCCACGGGGCTGATGTTGGCGGGCGAGTTGGCGTTGGCGGGGGTCGACGTTGCCATCGTCGAGCGGCGCGCCAGCCAGGACCTCGCCGGCTCGCGCGCAGGCGGGCTGCACTCGCGCACCATCGAGGTCCTCGATCAGCGTGGAATCGCCGATCGGTTCCTCTCGCAGGGACAGGTGGCTCAGGTGGCGGGCTTCGCCTCGGTCCGTTTGGACATCAGCGACTTTCCCACCCGGCATCCCTACGGGCTCGGGTTGTGGCAGAACGACATCGAGCGAATCCTGGCCGGCTGGGTCGGCGAGCTGGCGGTGCCGATCTATCGCGGACGTGAGGTGACCGGTTTCGCGCAGGACGACACCGGCGTCGACGTCGAGCTGTCCGATGGCCAGTCGTTGCGGGCGGAATACCTCGTCGGGTGCGACGGAGGAGGCAGTCTGGTCAGGAAGGCAGCCGGCATCGAGTTCCCCGGTTGGGATGCGACCACGAGCGCCCTGATCGCCCAAGTCGAGATGACTGAGGAGCCTGAGTTGGGCATCCGCCGCGATGCCTCTGGCATGCATGCCCTGGGCAAGGTGGACTACGAGATCCGCGACGGCGAAGTGGTCTACAAGGAAGGAGGGACGGTGGGGGTCATGCTGACCGAGTCGCACGTCGGAGCCACGGCCGAACCCACCCTGCGAGATCTCAGCGAGGCGCTCATCGCCGTATACGGGACCGATTACGGGATCCACAGTCCCACCTGGATCTCCCGGTTCACCGACATGACCCGGCAGGCGGCGACCTACCGGGACAGACGGGTGTTGCTGGCGGGCGACGCCGCGCACGTGCACTCCCCGGTCGGTGGACAAGGCCTCAACACCGGTGTGCAGGATGCGGTGAACCTGGGATGGAAGCTGGCCCAGGTGGTCAACCGGACATCGCCGGAAAGCCTCCTGGATACCTACCACGCCGAGCGCCACCCGGTCGCCGCCCGCGTGCTGCGCAACACGATGGCGCAGGTCGCGCTCAACCGCCCCGCCGACGACCGCCTCGAAGCATTGCGCGACACCGTGTCCGAACTCCTCAGCATGGATGAGCCTCGCAAACGATTCGCCGCGATGATGTCCGGTCTGGACATTCACTACGACCTCGGTGAGGGACACCCATTGCTTGGACGCCGCATGCCCGACCTCGACCTGATCACTGCCGACGGCCCGCTGCGGGTGTTCACCCTGCTGCACGACGCCCGGCCCGTACTGCTCAACCTCGGTGAGCCTGGCGGCTTCGACATCACACCGTGGGTGGATCGGGTTCAGTTGGTCGACGCCAAGTACGAGGGTGCGTGGGAGCTTCCGGCACTCGGGCCGGTCACCGCTCCCACCGCCGTGTTGATCCGGCCTGACGGATATGTGGCCTGGGTGGGAGACCTGACCCAGCTGGGGCTCGCTGACGCGCTAACCACGTGGTTCGGACCGCCTAGAGCGGCGTAGAGGAACTCACCTGGGGCCTTGTGCTGGGAGCGGGTGACGAGAATCGAACTCGCATGACCAGCTTGGAAGGCTGGGGCTCTGCCATTGAGCTACACCCGCAGCACCGGCAGCCCGCACCTGGCGTACTGCTCGGCGCTCTGAGCATCCTAGCCGGGCGGCTCGACCATGATTCACGGCGCGGGCAAGGCCACGTACGGCGTACTCTTGACCGGCAACGATCTCTGGCTGTCCCGTCACGCCGCCGGGATCCAGCGGGGTATGGCGCAGTTTGGCAGCGCGTCCGCTTTGGGAGCGGAAGGCCCCCGGTTCAAATCCGGGTACCCCGACCAGACGCCGGCGGCTGGACTCGTACGCGGCAGCTACCATGAGGGCGGCGCTGTTCCGGCGCGTCTTTCCATTCCCTCAGGAGATCTCCCCAGTGAAGAGCGTCGTCGAGACCCTCAACCCGACCCGGGTTCGGCTCGCGGTCGAGGTGCCGTTCGAGGAGCTCGAGCCCAGTATCAAGTCCGCTTACCAGCGCATCGGCGCGCAGGTGAACATTCCCGGATTCCGTCGAGGCAAGGTGCCTCCGCTGGTCATCGACCAGCGCATCGGGCGTCCCGCCGTCCTGGACGAGGCCGTCAACGAGGCCTTGCCCAAGCTCTACGGCCAAGTCGTCGAGGACAACGAGTTGCGCCCGCTCGGGCAGCCGGAGGTCGACGTCACCGATTTCGCCGACGGCCAGGAGCTCAAGTTCACCGTCGAAGTCGACGTCCGGCCGTCGGTAGCGCTGCCGGCTTGGGAAGACTTGCAGGTCGAGGTGGCCGACGCCGATGTGACCGACGAGGACGTCGACGAGGAGATGCAGCAGCTTCGTTCGCGGTTCGGGACGCTGGTGGGCGTCGACCGGCCGGCAGCGGACGGAGACTTCGTCATGGTGGATCTCGAAGCGACGAAGGATGGCGAGATCGTCGATGGCGGGCAGGCGACAGGAGTCTCTTACCAGATCGGCAGCGGCCAGCTCGTCCCCGGAATCGACGAGGCAGTCACCGGCTTGTCCGGCGGGGAATCCGCGACCTTCCGCACCACCCTGCTCGGCACCAATGCCGGCGAGGAGGTCGATTGCCAGGTCACCGTGAGCGCGGTCAAAGAACAACAGCTCCCCGAGCTCGACGACGAGTTCGCGCAGATGGCGAGCGAATTCGACACGCTGGACGAGCTGCGAGCCGACCTGCACGAGCAAGCGGCTCGGGTCAAGCGAATCGAGCAGGCCATTGCCGCCCGCGACGCGGTGCTCGACAAGCTGCTGGAGACGGTGGGAGAGGTCCCGTTGCCGGAGGGCATCGTGGCTACCCAGATCGAGGAACATCTCAGCGACGGCCACGGAGATGACGACCATCGCGCGGACTTCGAGAAGGATCTCCGGCGCAACCTCACCTCGCAATTCGTACTCGACGAGCTGGTGAAGGCTGGCGACATCCAGGTGTCGCAGCCGGAACTGACCTCATACCTGGTGCAGAGAGCGGCTCGATCCGGCGTGGATCCCAACCAGCTCATCCAGCGGTACCTCGAGACCGGAACACTGCCGGCCCTCGTCGCCGAGGTGGCCAGAGGCAAGGCGCTCGCGCTTGTCGTCGAAAAGGCACAGGTCGTCGACGCGTCAGGGCGTCCGGTCCAGCTCGACCGACTCCGCGAGGACGGTACGGTCGGCGACGCGCCGATCGCCGGCGGCACCCCGGACATCGCGTTCGCGGACTTCGACGAAGACCTGGAGTTCGCAGAACTGGATGAAGACGAGTAGCCGGGCGCACGCCGTCAGCGAACACGGCCCGATCCTGGATGGCGGCTCCCACGCCGTTGGTTAATGTCGGGAGAGCAGCAGCCGCCAACTCGGTCCAAGGAGACACCCTGTGAGCATGCAACTAAGCCCAGCCGCGCCGATGGGTCTCGAGGACAACGTGTACAACCGCCTACTCCGCGAGCGGATCATCTTCCTGGGCACCGAGGTCAAGGACGAGAACGCGAATGCCATCTGCGCCCAGCTGCTGCTGCTGGCCGCCGAGGACAGCAAGGACATCCACCTCTACATCAACTCGCCGGGCGGCTCGGTGTCGGCCGGCATGGCCATCTACGACACGATGCAGTACGTCAAGCCCGACGTCGTAACGGTCGCGATGGGCCTGGCGGCGTCGATGGGCCAGTTCCTGCTGACGGCCGGGGCCAAGGGCAAGCGGTATGCCACGCCGCACGCGCGGATCATGATGCACCAGCCGTCGGGCGGCATGGGCGGCTCGGCGAGCGACATCCGGATCCAGGCGGAGCAGATGCTCCACACCAAGCGGCAGATGGCTCAGCTCAACGCGCAGCACACGGGTCGGACTGTGGCGGAGATCGATAACGACTCCGACCGCGACCGATGGTTCACCGCGGAGGAGGCGTTGGAGTACGGCTTCGTCGACCACGTCGTGCAGAGCGCGTCCCAGGTCTCCGAGGGTGGCGGCACGGCCTAGCGCCGGTGCCACTGACGCCGGCCCCGCTCGAGACGACCTCAACCACCCGAGGAGACCCCGATGACCGACATGAACTACTACATCCCGCAGTGGGAGGAGCGCACCTCCTACGGATTCCGCCGCATCGACCCCTACGCGAAGCTGTTCGAGGAGCGGATCATCTTCCTCGGCACACCGATTTCCGACGACGTCGCCAACGCGGTCATGGCGCAGCTGATCTGCCTGGAATCGATGGATCCGGACCGCGACATCGAGATCTACATCAACTCTCCGGGCGGCTCGTTCACGGCGATGACGACCGTCTACGACACGATGCAGTTCATCAAGCCCGACGTGCGCACCGTGTGCATGGGCCAGGCGGCCTCTGCCGCCGCGGTGCTCTTGTCCGCTGGCGCACCGGGCAAGCGCCTAGCCGTTCCCAATGCCCGGGTGCTCATCCACCAGCCTTATACCGAAGGCGCCTACGGGCAGGCGAGTGACATCGAAATCCAGGCCAACGAGATCCTGCGGATGCGGGCGTTGCTGGAGGAGATCATCGCCCGGCATACCGGCAAGGACGTCGACCAGGTCCGCAAGGACATCGAGCGCGACAAGATCCTCACCACCCAGGAGGCGATCGACTACGGCCTCATCGACGCCTTCACCACATCGCGCAAGGCCAGCCTGGTCGGCTGATCGGGCCGATCCGATCCTCGCGGGCGCGCCGTCTTGCGGGTTCGACCCGCTCGTCGGCCTGAGGGGGTACCGTCGAGGGCACACGGCCATTGGCACTGCTCCCCGGAAGGACTATCCGCGTGGCACGCATCGGCGACGGTGGTGACCTGCTCAAGTGCTCGTTCTGCGGAAAAAGCCAGAAACAGGTCAAGAAACTCATCGCCGGGCCCGGTGTCTACATCTGCGACGAGTGCATCGACCTGTGCAACGAGATCATCGAAGAAGAGCTCAGCGAGAGCCCGGACGTCGGTCTGGCCGACCTGCTGAAGCCGCGGGAGATCTACGAGTTCCTCGAGCAGTACGTCGTCGGCCAGGAGACTGCCAAGAAGGCGCTGTCCGTGGCGGTCTACAACCACTACAAGCGGGTGCAGGCCAGGCAGGCCGGTGGTCCGCGGGCAGCCAAGGAGGAGGCGGTCGAGCTCGCCAAGTCCAATATCCTGCTGATCGGACCGACTGGCTGTGGCAAGACCTACTTCGCCCAGACCCTCGCTCGCCTGCTCAACGTGCCGTTCGCCATCGCCGACGCCACGGCGCTCACCGAGGCTGGTTACGTGGGCGAGGACGTCGAGAACATCCTGCTCAAGCTGATCCAGGCGGCCGACTACGACGTCAAGAAGGCCGAGACCGGCATCATCTACATCGACGAGGTCGACAAGATCGCCCGCAAGAGCGAGAACCCGTCGATCACCCGGGACGTCTCGGGTGAGGGTGTGCAGCAGGCGCTGCTGAAGATCCTCGAGGGCACCACGGCGAGCGTGCCCCCGCAGGGCGGCCGCAAGCATCCGCACCAGGAGTTCATCCAGATCGACACCACCAATGTGCTGTTCATCGTGGGCGGCGCCTTCGCCGGGCTGGAACAGATCATCGAGCACCGAATCGGCCGCACCGGGTTGGGCTTCGGCGCAGAGATCCGCAGCAAGGCCGACCGCGACGGGACCGACCGCTTCGGTGAGGTCATGCCCGAGGATCTGCTGAAGTTCGGTCTGATCCCCGAGTTCATCGGCCGGCTTCCGGTCATCACCACCGTCAGCCCGCTCGACCGCGACGCGCTGATCCGCATCCTGTCCGAGCCCCGCAACGCGCTGGTCAAGCAATATCACCGGCTGTTCGAGATCGACAACGTCGAGCTCGAGTTCACCGACGACGCTATCGAGGCGGTCGCCGATCAGGCACTGCTGCGCGGCACCGGCGCCCGCGGGCTGCGGGCGATCATGGAGGAGGTTCTCCTCCATGTCATGTACGAGGTGCCCAGCCGCGAAGACGTCGCTCGCGTCGTCATCAACCGCGAGGTCGTGCTGGAGAACGTCAACCCGACCCTCGTCCCGCGCGAGGTGGCGCCGCGCAAGCGCGAGCGCCGCGAGAAGAGCGCCTGAGCGCTCCGTAGACTTCCCGGGTGACCGAGCCCAGCCGTTCCGAGGCCGACCTACTGCCGCCCGCGTTCGTGCCCGCGGAGGTAGAGGCGCCGCTGTACGAGCGATGGGTGGAGCGCGGGTACTTCGAGGCCGACGAGAAGAGCGAGCGCGAGCCCTTCTGCATCGTCATCCCCCCGCCCAACGTCACCGGCTCGCTGCACGTGGGCCACGCGTTCGAGCATGCCCTGATCGACGCACTCGTCCGCCGGCGGCGCATGCAGGGCTACGAGGCCATCTGGCTACCCGGGATGGACCACGCCGGCATTGCCACGCAGAACGTCGTCGAGCGGGAACTGGCCAAGCAGGGCCTGTCCCGGCACGACCTCGGCCGGGAGGCCTTCGTCGAGAAGGTCTGGGAGTGGAAGGCCGAGTCCGGCGGACAGATCCTCGGCCAGATGCGCCGGCTCGGCGACGGCGTCGCGTGGAGCCGGGAGCGGTTCACCATGGACGACGGCCTGTCGCGCGCCGTCCAGGAGATCTTCAAGCGGCTGTACGACGACGGGCTGGTGTACCGAGCGGAACGGATCATCAACTGGTGCGTTCGGTGCCATACCGCGCTCTCGGACATCGAGGTCGAGCACTCCGAGGACGAGGGCGAGCTGATCTCGATCCGCTACGGCGACCCGGCAACCAGCGAGGTGGTCGTCGCGACGACCCGCGCAGAGACGATGCTCGGTGACACGGCGGTCGCCGTCCACCCCGATGACGATCGGTACGCGCACCTCGTCGGCACCGAGGTCGAGCTTCCGCTGACCGGCCGGCGCATTCCCGTCGTCGCCGATCCGCACGTTGACCCCACCTTCGGTACCGGCATGGTCAAGGTCACCCCGGCACACGACCCGAACGACTTCGAGATCGGGCAGCGGCACGGGTTGCCGAGCCTGCTGGTCCTGGACGAGCAAGGCAGGGTCACGGCCCACGGTCCGTTCCAAGGCCTCGATCGGTTCGAGGCGCGACCCGCAGTCGTGGCGGCACTGCGAGAGGAGGGGCGCCTGGTCGCCGAGCGGCGGCCATACGTGCACTCGGTCGGGCATTGCTCGCGCTGCGGGACGGTCGTCGAGCCGCGGCTGTCGCTGCAGTGGTGGGTCCGGGTCGGACCCCTCGCGAAGGCCGCGGGCGACGCCGTCCGGGATGGTCGGGTCGTCATCCATCCGGCCGAGCTGGAGGGCCGCTGGTTCTCTTGGGTGGACAACATGCACGACTGGTGCGTCTCCCGGCAGCTGTGGTGGGGGCACCGGATCCCGGTCTGGTACGGCCCCGACGGTGAGGTCGTGTGCGTCGGGCCCGACGACGACGTGCCGGCGGCGGCGGGTTGGCATCAGGACGACGACGTCCTGGACACCTGGTTCTCATCCGCCCTGTGGCCGTTCTCGACCCTCGGTTGGCCCGATGACACACCCGCGCTCGCGAAGTTCTACCCGAACCAGGTGCTGGTGACCGGCTACGACATCCTCTTCTTCTGGGTCGCCCGGATGATGATGTTCGGCCTCTACGCCAGAGCCGACCAGCCGCCCGCAGAGGCGGTGCCGTTCCGGACCGTGGCGCTGCACGGCATGGTCCGCGACGAGCACGGCAAGAAGATGTCCAAGTCGTTCGGCAACGCGGTCGATCCGATCGACTGGCTGGATCGGTTCGGCGCCGACGCCGTCCGGTTCACCCTGACGCGCGGAGCGAACCCGGGCACCGACGTGCCGGTCGGCGAAGACTGGGTGCAGGCCTCGCGGAACTTCTGCAACAAGCTGTGGAACGCCACTCGATTCGCTCTGCTCAGCGGTGCCCGCGTGGGTCCGCTGCCGTCTACTGCCGAGCTATCAGCCCCGGACCGCTGGATTCTGTCCCGGCTGGCGGCAACCACCGCAGCGGTCGATGCGTACTACGAGGACTTCCAGTTCGCGAAGGCCTCCGAGAAGCTGTTCCACTTTGTCTGGGACGAGTTCTGCGACTGGTATGTCGAGCTCGCCAAGACACCGCTCGCCGCCGGGGGAGCTGCGGCAGACCGGACCCGGCTGGTGCTCGGTCACGTGCTCGACACGGTGTTGCGCCTGCTGCACCCGCTCATCCCGTTCGTCACCGAGAAGCTCTGGACGACACTGACCGGCGAGGAGACGCTGGTGACCGCGGCCTGGCCTCGGCCCGACGAGTCGCTGGCCGATGCTCCCGCCGAGACTGCCGTCGACGAGATTCGACGGTTGGTCACCGAGGTCCGACGGTTCCGCAGCGATCAGGGACTGAAGCCCCGTCAGCGGGTGACAGCCCGATTCACCGGGCCCACCGGCGGATCCGCCAACACCTATGAGACCGAGATCCGTGCGCTGACCTGGCTGGACGAGCCGGCGGATCGCTTCGCGCCGACGGCGACTTTGCAAGTAGGCGCAGTGACGGTGGAACTCGACGTGTCCAGGGCGATCGACCGCGATGCGGAGCGCCGACGGATGGACAAGGATCTGGCCGCTGCACGGAGGGCCCTCGCCCAGGCGACCGCAAAGCTGGACAACGAGCAGTTCCTCGCCAAGGCTCCCGAGCCCGTTGTCAGGCAGATCCGGGAGCGGAGAACGGCCGCCGAGACAGAGATCGCCCGGCTGGAGTCTCGGCTGGCTGCACTTTCCGTTGACGCAAGGGTCCAGGGAGTGCACTGACGCGCGTTGCCGGACGTGGTGAACAATACGACCGGTGACCTCCGAGCCCGACGTCGACGACAACGCCCTGCGCGGGGTCGAGGCTGCCCTCGCGACCCGGTGGCCGGAATCGCGGATCGAGCCGTCGCTGGAACGCATCGCCGACCTGACCGACCTGCTCGGCAACCCACAGCGGACGTACCCGGTCGTGCACGTCGGCGGGACCAACGGCAAGACATCGACGGCGCGGATTATCGACGAGCTGATTCGTGAGCTGGGATTACGGACCGGGCGCTTCACCAGCCCGCACCTGGAGTCCGTGACCGAACGGATCAGTTTGGACGGGCGGCCGGTCACCCCGGAGCGCTTCGCCCGGGCCTACCACGAACTGGCTCCATACCTGGACCTGGTCGACCGGCGCCACGAGCACCGGCTGTCCTTCTTCGAGGTACTGACCGCCATGGCGTACGCAACGTTCGCCGACGCCCCGGTCGACGCGGCAATCGTCGAGGTGGGCATGGGTGGCTCGTGGGACGCCACGAACGTGGCTGACGCCAAGGTGGCGGTCGTGACACCGATCTCGCTCGACCACATCGAGTATCTGGGCGACACCGTCGGCGACATCGCGACGGAGAAGGCGGGGATCATCAAACCCGGTTCGCTAGCCGTCATGGCCCTGCAGCCAGGCGAGGCAGCGGAGGTCCTGCTCGCCCGCGCGGCCGAGGTCGGAGCCACAATCGTGCGGGAGGGGATCGAGTTCGGCGTACGGAGCAGGGAGGTCGCCGTGGGTGGCCAGCGTGTCGCCGTGGACGGGCTCGCCGGATCGTACGAGGAGCTCTTTCTTCCGCTGCACGGTGCCCACCAGGCACAGAATGCGGCAGTGGCGGTTGCGGCGGTGGAAGGGCTTTTCGGGGGTGGCCGGGTGCCAATCGACGCCGACGCCGTCCGGCTGGCATTCGGCCGGGTTGTCTCCCCCGGCCGGTTGGAAGTGCTCCGACGGGCGCCGGCGATCATCATCGACTCCGCACACAACCCGGCTGGCGCACAGGCGCTCGCCTCGGCGATCCAGGACGAATTCCACTTCGCCGTCCTGGTGGCCGTCGTCGCCGTGCTGAGAGATAAGGATGCGATCGGCATCGTGGAGGCGCTCGAGCCGGTCGTCGACCACGTCGTCGTGACCGAGAACTCCTCACCCCGGGCGATGCCATTGGACGATCTGATGGAGCTGGCGTCGAGGGTCCTGGGACCGGACCGGGTCGACCAGGCGCAGACAATGCCGGAGGCGATCGACGTCGCGGTCGGTCTCGCCGACCAGGCAGCCGGCCACGGCGGGGCAGGAGTGCTAGTGACCGGGTCCGTGGTCAGCGCCAGCGATGCGCGATTGCTGTTGAAAGGGACATCGTGAACCGGATCGCGGCGACGGTTCTCGGCATCGAGGCCGTCGTCATCGCCTTGGCCATCCCTGTAGCGGTCACCATGTCCGAGGTGGACACGTCGACCGCGATCGCGGCGGGGCTGGCGCTGTCGACAGCTTGTGTGCTCGTGGCAGCGTTTTTGCGCCGTGGGCGGATCGCCTACTACCTCGGCTCGTTGCTGCAGCTCGCGGCGGTCCTGCTGGGCATCATCGTTCCCACGATGTTCATCCTCGGTGCGATATTCGCGACGCTCTGGTTCGTCGCGCTCTTCCTCGGTAGCAAGGTCGACGCCGCCGAGCTGGCGCGGCGCGAGAGCGGCGGCGCGTGAGGCGCAGCGATAGGGTTCGGCGGTCGCCTGGGTCCTGACCACAGTGGAGTGCCCGTGTCCGAGCGCACGCTCGTCCTCATCAAACCCGACGCTGTACAACGCGGCCTGATCGGCGAGATCCTGAGCCGCTATGAGCGCAAAGGCCTGACGATCGTGGCGATGGACCAACGCCAGGTCGACCCGGCATTGTCCGACGCTCACTATGCCGAGCACCTCGAGAAGGCGTTCTATCCGGCGTTGCGAGAGTTCATCACCGGCGGCGAGGTCATCGCCTTGGTACTTGCCGGCGACTCCGCGGTCGACGTGGTCCGCGCCATGAACGGCGCCACGGACGGCCGGAAGGCAGCGCCGGGCTCGATCCGAGGCGACCTGGCGCTGTCGACGTCGGAGAACCTCGTGCACGGCTCGGACTCCGGCGAATCGGCAGCTCGTGAGATCGCGCTGTGGTTTCCCGGCTTGGTCTGAGGGCTCCCGCGATGCACCCGTCGCCCTCGACCCCGTTCGGGTGGCTGCACCTGCGGCTTCGGACCCGGCTCGATCGACTGGGCCGCGGGCGAGAGTTCGGCGTCTCCACGGTCGAATGGGTGATCATCACAGCGATCCTGGTCGGGATCGCCGCGACCATCGGGTTGATCATCTACAACTTCGTGATCAACCAGGGCAGCGAACCACCGCAGTCGCCGCCGGCCACCGGGTGGGCCGTGAGCCGAACCGCTGGCCCGAAGTGGGGTGGCCGGCTGCGCGTGATAGGTGTGCTCGTCAGGGCAAGCTCGATCGGCAGCCGGATGCCGTCAAGAGCGTTCGGACACGGGCAATGACGATCGAGATCGAGCGTCGCGGCAGTCCGAAGCACCAGATTGCGCATTCGCTCGGTGTTCTCGGCGAAGACCCGGAAGACCTCCTCCTGGGTGACGGTGTCGCCCTCGTCCACGCCCGCGTCGAGATCTGTGACCAGTGCGACTGCGGTGAAACACAAGGCAAGCTCGCGGGCCAGTGCCGCCTCCGGATGGCCGGTCATGTTCACCACCGACCAGCCTTGGGCGGCGTACCACGTCGACTCCGCACGAGTAGAGAAACGCGGACCTTCGATCACAACCATGGTCCCGCCGTCGACCGCCTCGATGCCCTGGGCGGATGCTTCGGCCAGCACCACGTGCCGCGCCGGCCGGGCAGTACGGATCGGCGAACGGCACATGCACAGCTCCGTCGTCGAAGAACGTCTGCGCTCGACCTGCGTGCGATCGACCAATTGGTCGGGGACGACGAACGTGCCCGGGCCGAGCTCCGGGCGCAAGCCGCCAACGGCACAGGGGGCAATGACCTGACGAACTCCCAGGGACCGCAGCGCCCACAGGTTCGCCCGGTAAGGAATGCGGTGCGGCGGAAGGCGGTGGTCCCGACCGTGCCGGGGCAGGAACGCCACCGCACGGTCACCGACCTGGCCGACGGTCACCCGATCACTCGGCCGGCCGAAGGGCGTGTCGACCTCCACCTCGACCGCGTCATCGAGCAGTGCGTAGAGACCAGACCCGCCGATTACGCCGATCTGCGCGCTCGCTCTGTCGATCACAGACACCCCAAGGCCGTCAGTCTCAGGCTGTCACATCCCGCCCGTCCGTCGGCGGTAGCAGCACAACCAACCCCGGCCGAGGGATAGCCTGAACTCGACCCGAGTCCGGTCCCGATTCGGAGCTTCCCGCGCATGTCCGTCGAGTCGCTGTTCCCTCTTCTCGAACCGCTGCTGCCGCGCGTACAGAAGCCGGTCCAGTACGTGGGCGGCGAGCTCAACGCAACCGTCAAGGACTGGGGTGCCGACGACGAAACCGTCCGGTGGGCACTGATGTATCCGGATGCGTACGAAGTCGGCCTGCCCAACCAGGGCGTTCAGATCCTCTACGAGATCCTGAACGAACGTGACGGGGTGCTGGCCGAGCGGACCTACGCCGTCTGGCCGGACCTCGAGGTGCTCATGCGCGAGCACCAGATCGGCCAGTTCACCGTCGACGCGCACCGGCCGGTCGCCGCGTTCGATCTTCTCGGCATCTCCTTCGCCACCGAGCTCGGTTACACGAACATGCTCACTGCGCTCGAGCTGGCAAGCATCCCGGTCGAGGCGGTCGACCGGCGCGACGAACACCCGGTGGTCATCGCCGGGGGACACGCGGCGTTCAACCCGGAACCGATCGCCGAGTTCATCGACGCCGCCGTGCTGGGCGACGGCGAGCAGGTCGTCCTCTCCATCACCGAAGTCGTTCGCGAGTGGAAGCACGCGGGCCGCCCGGGCGGCCGCGACGGGCTGCTGCTGCGGCTCGCCGCGGGTGGCGGCGTGTACGTCCCGAGGTTCTACGACGTGTCCTATCTCCCCGACGGCCGTATCCAGCGGGTCGTCCCGAACCGGCCCGGCGTCCCGTGGCAGGTCCGCAAGCACACGGTCATGGACCTGGACTCCTGGCCGTATCCGCGGAAACCGCTGGTCCCGCTGGCCGAGACAGTGCACGAGCGGTTCAGTGTCGAGATCTTCCGTGGCTGCACCAGGGGCTGCCGGTTCTGCCAAGCCGGCATGATCACCCGCCCGGTCCGTGAGCGGTCGGTCACCGCCATCGGCGACATGGTCCAGACCGGCTTGCAGCGATCCGGGTTCGAGGAGGTCGGCCTGCTGTCGTTGTCCAGCGCCGACCACTCCGAGATCGCCGCGATCGCCTCGGGTCTCGCCGACCGGTACGAGGACAGCAACATCTCGCTCTCGCTGCCGTCGACCCGGGTCGACGCATTCAACGTCACCCTCGCCAACGAGCTGTCGCGCAGCGGCCGCCGCTCCGGCCTGACCTTCGCCCCCGAGGGCGGAACCGAGCGCATGCGCCGGGTCATCAACAAGATGGTCAGCGAGGACGATCTGCTCCGCACGGTTGCGACGGCGTACAGCCACGGCTGGCGGCAGGTGAAGCTCTACTTCATGTGCGGGCTGCCCACCGAGACCGACGAGGATGTGCTCGCGATTGCCGACCTCGCCAAGAAGGTCATTGATACCGGACGAGACGTTTCCGGGCATCGCGACATCCGCTGCACGGTGTCGATCGGCGCGTTCGTTCCCAAGCCCCACACACCGTTCCAATGGGCGGCGCAGTGCGACCACGAGACCGTCGACGCCCGGTTGGCCGCGTTACGCCACGCCGTGCGCAGTGACCGCAAGTACGCAAAGGCGGTCGGGTTTCGGTACCACGACGGCAAGCCGAGCCAGATCGAGGGACTGCTCTCCCGCGGCGACCGGAGGGTCGGTCAGGTCATCCGTGCGGCCTGGGAGGACGGTGCCCGCTTCGACGGGTGGAGTGAGCACTTCTCCTACCAGCGCTGGGCCGCCGCGGCGAAGACCGCACTGGCCGGCGAGCCCGTCGACCTCGACTGGTACACCACCCGCGAACGTGAGTACGCCGAAGTCCTGCCCTGGGACCATCTCGACTCGGGCCTGGACCGGGACTGGTTGTGGGAGGACTGGCAGGACGCCGTGGCCGAGGTCGAGGTGGACGATTGCCGCTGGACGCCGTGCTTCGACTGCGGCGTCTGCCCGCAGCTCGGCACCGAGATCCAGGTCGGTCCAACCGGGCGGACCCTGCTTCCTCTCACCCCGGTCGGCGGCACGTCACCTCGAGGTTGACCACCTTCGCATGGGCCACACCGCTAGCTCACACCAGCCGGCGCCGGGTGGACGGGCACGATGTTGTGGTTGAGGTGGAACACGTTGTCCGGGTCGTACTCGGCCTTGATCGTGGCCAGCCGGTCGTAGTTGTCCTGGCCCAGCCCGGCGACGACCCGCTCGGTGCCTTCGTCGCCGATGAAGTTGAGGTACACGGCTCCGGTCGCCCACGGGTGCACATCGGCGCGCACGTCACGGGTCCACCGGATCGCCCGCTCGTCGTCGGCCGGGTCGGTCCACAGCCCGAACGGGTGCACGACCCAGTTCGACCGGCGCCAGGGGATGGGATAGTCCGCCGGCCCCCGGGAACCTGCGCCGCCCATCGGGAACAGCACGTGCTGCGAGGCCGACGGCACGATCATGTCGCTGGCTCGTGCGCAGAATGCGTCGACCGCCGGATCGGGAAACGAGTTCAGGTGCTCAGCCGACCAGTAGTTGCGATAGCCGGGCGGGTCGTCGAGCGCGCAGTTCAGGTCGGCGTAGGACATCTCGGCGACCATCTGGCCCGCGGGGCCGAGCTCGACGAGTTCCGCCACGGCCCGCCGGGCCGCCTCCTCCGGTCCCGCGTAGGCCACGACTACCGTGCAGGTCAGCTGGTTGACCAGCCCAGCAGGCACGAAATCTTCCCCCTCCGGGCCGGTGAGATAGATGAAGCCGCCGCCGAGCTCGTCGGGACCGGCTTCGAGGACGTCTCGATAGACCCGCCCGACCTCGGGTCCGCGTTCGGGGGGGAACAGCAGCAATCCGAGCGTCGCTGCCGGCAGCGGATACAGCCGCAGGGTGAGCGAGGTCACGATGCCGAAGTTGCCGCCGCCACCGTGCAGGGCCCAGAACAGATCGGGGTTCTCGTCCTCCGACGCTCGCACCGTCCGGCCGTCGGCGGTGACCACCTCGGCTGCCAGCAGGTTGTCGCAGGCCAGCCCGAACTTGCGGTCGAGCCAGCCGGTACCGCCGCCGAGGGTGAACCCGCCGACACCGGTGGTCGAGACCCGCCCACCTGTCGTTGCCAGCCCGTGCGGCTCGCAGGCCCGATCCAGGTGGCTCATCGTCGCGCCGCCGCCGACCACGGCCGTCCGCGCGTCCGGGTCGACCTCGACCGAGTTCATCCGGCGAAGGTCGATGACGACGCCGCCGTCGGTCAACGCCATCCCGGCGACGCTGTGCCCGCCGCCGCGGACGGCCACCTCGAGGCCGCGCTCCCGGGCGAAGCCCAAGGCGCCGACGACGTCCGGTACTCCCTCGCACTGGACGATCACCGCGGGTCGTCGGTCGATCATCGAGTTGAAGACGGTCCGGGCATCGTCGTAACCCTCGTCGCCGCCGACGATGGCCGTTCCGCGTAGGCCCTCCTTCAGGCCGGCGAAGTCGCTTTGGTCGAATGCAACAGCCACCGTAGGTACTCCTCAATCCTCGAGATCGAAAAGACCGTAACGCGAGCGCAGGTTGGCGACAATGAGATAGCCATTCGACGACGAGAGGAGCCGGCGCTGACCCGGGCACCACACGCTGACCTCGTTGCACCGGTCCAACGGCTACGGATCCGGTTCGCGAAGCGAGGCCGCCTGCGGTTCACCAGCCATCGCGACTTCCAGCGAGCATTCGAGCGAGCGCTGCGCCGGGCACAGGTCCCTATTGCCTACTCGCAGGGCTTTACGCCACACCCGCGCGTGTCGTACGCGGGCGCCGCGCCCACGGGTGCCGCGTCCGAGGCGGAGTACCTGGAGATCGCGGTGACGTCCCGCTGCGACCCATCGGCGGTAGCGCAGGCGCTCGATGCTTCCCTCCCGCCCGGACTCGACATCGTCGAGGTGGTCGAGGCTACGTCCGGGTCGCTGGCTGACCGGCTGACGGCGTCGGAGTGGGAACTTCAGGTGCCGGGAACGGCTCGCGAGGTCGTTGCGACGGCGGTCCACGCGTTCCTCGCGGCCGACTCGGTCGAGGTGGAACGGCCGACGAAGAACGGGTTCAAGACCCTCGATTGCCGGCCTTCGATCGTGCGACTCGCGGTCGTCGGGGAATACAAACACCCCCCGTGTGCGATACTGAGGATGGTTGTACGGCACGGAACACCGACCGTTCGACCCGACGATGTCCTCGCCGGTCTCCGGCGAGTGGCCAACTTCGCGCCGCCCCAGCCATCACTGGCGACCCGGCTGGCGCAGGGGCCACTCGACGACCTGACCGGCACGGTGGGTGATCCGTTGGAGCCCGACCGCGACGCTGCCCGACTCGGGCTCGCCAGCGCGGTCGAGCCGACGAAGCCCAGCGACGCCTAGCGCGGAGGACGACGCCGACCGCAGGCTTCTCCGCCGGGCCTCACCGGGCACCGGCGGCCGACAGAACTCCTGCCGTGGCGAGCAGCACGCTCTCACCAGCGCGCGCCCCGCAGGCAGGCCCGACGGGAGCGTCCCGAATGCAGCAAGAAGATCCACCGACCACACCAACTCGTCGCCGGCGCAGCGCCACTCGCGCTGCTGGCCCACCGGACGACACAGTTGCTTTGACGACAACCGAGCCGACCGCACCCGAGCCCGCCCCGGCTGCGGCGAAGCCTCGCCGGGCCCGGAAGAAGGCCGCGGCGCCAGTGGAGGCGGAGCCGACAACCGCCGAGGAGCCGGTCGCGCCGGCGAAGGCACGTCGGGCCAAGAAGGCGACGGCCAAGAAGACGACGGCCACGAAGGCGACCGAGCCGCCCGTATCGCCGGCTGGCATACCGCTGTTCCGGGCGCCAGAGTTTGTCCCCGCGGAGTCGGTACCCGAGGTGACGACCGAAAAGGTCGAGGCCGACGAGCCGGGAGAGGACGAGGAAGCGCCTCGCCGACGTCGGCGCCGCGGTGGCCGCGGTCGACGCAAGAAGAGTTCGGACCAGGCGGGAGAATCGCAAGAGTCCGCCGAGGACGCCGATTCGGAAACAACGGGCCAGGACGACAAGCCCGCCACGGTGGCGGCGGCGGACGGCGACAGTGCTGCCGAAAACGGCGCAGAAGCCACCGAAGGTGAGACCGAAGAGGACGCCGCGGCGAGCCGTCGCCGGCGCCGCCGGCGTCGTCGCAAGGGGGATGCCGAGACCGTCGCACTCCTCGCCGGACGATCCGCCGGACACCGTGGTCCGCATCCGGGACCCGCGGCCGGACACCGGCGACGAGGTCACGGCACTGAAGGGATCCACGCGGCTCGAGGCCAAGAAGCAGCGTCGGCGGGAAGGCCGCGAGGCCGGACGGCGCCGGCCACCGGTCATCAGCGAGGCCGAGTTCCTGGCGCGCCGCGAGGCCGTCGACCGGGTGATGGTCGTCCGGCAGACCGGCGACCGGATCCAGATCGGGGTGCTCGAAGACGGCGTGCTCGTCGAGCACTACGTCAGCAGGTCGACCCAGCAGTCGATGGTCGGCAACGTCCACATTGGCCGGGTACAGAACGTGCTGCCGGCGATGGAGGCGGCATTCGTCGACATCGGCCGTGGCCGGAACGCCATCCTCTACGCCGGAGAGGTCGACTGGGTCGGCCTGGGCCGGGCCGACGGCCCGCGCCGGATCGAGGACGTCCTCAAGTCCGGCCAGTCCGTGCTCGTCCAGGTCTCGAAGGATCCGGTCGGGCACAAGGGAGCCCGGCTCACAGGCCAGATCAGCCTAGCCGGGCGGTATGTCGTCTTCGTCCCGGCCGGCTCGATGAGCGGGATCAGCCGCAAGCTGCCCGACAACGAGCGCACCCGGCTGAAGAAGATCCTCAAACAGGTCGTCCCCGACGACTCCGCGGTCATCGTCCGCACCGCCGCGGAAGGTGCGTCGGAGGAGGAGCTCACCCACGACGTGGCGCGGCTGCGGGCTCAGTGGGAGGACATCTCGAAGAAGGCATCCGGCCCCTCCCCGCAGCTGCTCTACAGCGAGCCGGACCTGGCCATCAAGGTCGTCCGGGATCTGTTCAACGAGGACTTCTCCAAGCTCGTCGTCTCCGGCGACGAGGCATGGGACACCATCGAGGCCTACGTGTCGTACGTCGCGTCTTCGTTGCGGGATCGGCTGGAACGGTGGACCGGGGACGGCGACGTCTTCGCGGCCTATCGGATCGACGAGCAGATCGCGAAGGCACTCGAGCGCAAGGTGTGGCTGCCCAGCGGCGGCTCCCTGGTGATCGACCGGACGGAGGCGATGACCGTCGTCGACGTCAACACCGGCAAGTTCACCGGATCCGGCGGCAACCTCGAGGAGACCGTGACCAAGAACAACCTCGAGGCCGCCGAGGAGATCGTCCGCCAACTCCGGCTGCGCGACATCGGCGGCATCATCGTCATCGACTTCATCGACATGGTGCTCGAGGCCAACCGCGATCTGGTGCTGCGTCGGCTGGTGGAGTGCCTCGGCCGGGACCGCACCAAGCACCAGGTCGCGGAGGTCACCTCGCTCGGCCTGGTGCAGATGACCCGCAAACGGATCGGCACCGACCTGCTCGAGGCCTTCAGCGAGCCCTGCGAGCACTGCAACGGCCGCGGCCTGCATGTCCACCTCGAGCCGGTGGAACCGACCCCGGCGCCGACCGATGCCAGCGCAGACGGGGCGAGCCGAGGAAGCCGTCGTCGGCGCGCGGGCAAAGCCGCCGCCGAATCGACATCGCCGGATCTGCCGCTGGCCGAGCTGCCCGACGTCGCATCGGTCGAGCCCGAGCTGTCGACCGACGAAGACCTCGACGATCTCGAACCGCTCGTTGCCGAGCCGGTTGCCGCTCCGCGCCGGACGCGCCGTCGGGCTGAGCGCCCGGCCGGTGAACCCGACGCCCGGATCGACGCTGCTGCGGAGTCGATCACGGTTTGACCCTGATGGCGACGCGTCCGTACCCTAAGAGGCCGGCGCGAGTCGCGCCGACGTCCGTGCCCCGCCGCTGGCGGTTGCGCGCGCCCGATTGTCCGTTCGAGAGAGTGAGTCCGCGGTGTACGCGATCGTCCGCAGCGGCGGGAACCAGCAGAAGGTCGCCGTCGGTGACGTCCTCGACGTCGACCGTCGCGATGGCGAGGTCGGCTCGACGGTTTCCCTGCCGGCAGTCCTTCTCGTCGACGGTGAGAAGGTGACCTCGGATGCGAAGAAACTCGCCAAGGTCAACGTGACCGCCGAGATTCTCGGGCCGACCAAGGGACCGAAGATCGACATTCTGAGGTTCAAGAACAAGACCGGTTACCGCCGCCGTCTGGGCCACCGCCAGAAGTACACCCAGGTCAAGATCACCGGCATAGCGACCAAGAAGTAGGACTGCAATGGCTCACAAGAAGGGTGCCTCCTCCTCCCGCAACGGGCGCGACTCCAACGCCCAGCGCCTGGGCGTGAAGCGGTACGGCGGTCAGATCGTCGCGGCAGGCGAGATCATCGTCCGCCAGCGCGGGACGCATTTCCACCCCGGCGACAACGTCGGGCGGGGCCGCGACGACACCCTCTTCGCGACCGCTGCGGGCGCCGTCGAGTTCGGCGTCAAGCGCGGGCGCAGGGTCGTCAGCATCGTCCCTGCGGGGGAGTAACCCGCTCTTGGCAATGGCGATCCCGTCGTTCGTCGACCGCGTCGTCCTCTACCTCGCCGCCGGCAATGGCGGGCATGGCTGTGTCTCGATCCATCGGGAGAAGTTCAAGCCACTCGGCGGTCCCGACGGCGGCAACGGGGGCAACGGCGGTGACGTCACTCTCGTCGTCGATCCGAACGTCACGACCCTGCTCGACTACCATCGCTCCCCGCATCGCAGGGCAGGCAATGGTTCACCGGGTCAGGGTGACAACCGCGACGGCGCGGACGGCGCCGACGTCGTCCTGCCGGTGCCGGACGGAACCGTCGTCGCGACTGCGGACGGTCAGGTGCTGGCGGATCTGGTCGGAGCAGGCACGCGGTTCATCGTCGCGCACGGCGGTCGAGGTGGGCTCGGGAATCGTGCCCTGGCCAGCCCGCGTCGTCGGGCGCCCGGCTTTGCGCTGCTCGGGGAGCCGGGGGAGGCGACCGAGGTCGTCATCGAGCTCAAGAGCGTGGCCGACGTCGGCCTCGTGGGTTACCCGAGCGCCGGTAAGTCGAGCCTGGTGGCGGCCGTCTCGGCTGCGCGGCCCAAGATCGCCGACTATCCCTTCACCACGCTGGTGCCGAACCTCGGGGTGGTCGAGGCCGGTGACGTCCGGTTCACGGTGGCCGACGTTCCGGGCCTGATCGAAGGGGCGAGTGAGGGTCGTGGCCTCGGGCACGAGTTCCTCCGGCACGTCGAACGCTGCAGTGTGCTGGTGCACGTGGTCGACTGCGCGACGATGGAGCCTGGCCGCGACCCGATCTCCGACATCGACGTCATCGAGCGCGAGCTCGAGTCCTACGGCGGTCTCGCCGATCGGCCGCGCATCGTGGCGCTCAACAAGGTCGACGTCCCTGACGCCCGGGAGCTCGCCGCCATGGTGCAGCCGGATCTCGAAGCCCGCGGATGGCCGGTCGTGCTGGTCTCCGCGGCGGCGCATGAGGGGCTGCGGGAGCTGACGTTCACCATGGCCGAGATCGTCGCCGCTGCGCGCGCGGCCGCACCGCTGGCCGAGCCGACCAGGATCGTCCTCCGTCCGCACGCCGTCGACGACTCCGGCTTCACGGTCTCCCGCGAGGGGGATCGGTTCCGGGTGCGCGGGACGAAGCCCGAGCGCTGGGTCCGGCAGACGGAATTCGCGAACGACGAGGCAGTGGGCTATCTCGCCGACCGGCTGGCCCGCCTCGGTGTCGAGGACGCGCTGTTGAAGGCGGGAGCCACGGCCGGCGCGGAGGTCGTCATCGGGGGCGACGACGCCGTCGTCTTCGACTGGGAGCCCACGATCGAGGCCGGGGCCGAGCTGCTACCTGGCCGTCGCGGCTCCGATCCCCGCCTGGAGGGCCGGTGAGCCGCGCCGCGCTGGCCGACGCGGGACGCGTCGTGGTCAAGGTGGGCTCCTCGTCGCTGACGACGACGGCAGGTGGGCTGGACGGCGAGCGCCTACTCGCCTTGGTCGACTCGCTGGCGAGCACCCGGAAGGCCGGCCGCGAGGTCGTGTTGGTGTCGTCAGGCGCTATCGCAGCGGGACTTTCGCCGCTCGGGCTGGTGCGTCGCCCGCGGGATCTCGCGACCCAGCAGGCGGCGGCCAGCGTCGGGCAGGGCCTGCTGGTCGCGCGATACGCGGAGGCGTTTGCCGGCCATGGCTTGCGGGTCGGCCAGGTGCTGCTCACCGCCGACGACATGACCCGTCGCTCGCACTACCGAAATGCCTACCGGACCCTGCACAAACTGCTGGCGCTCGGCGTGGTGCCCGTCGTCAACGAGAACGACACGGTGGCGACGCACGAGATCCGGTTCGGGGACAACGACCGGCTCGCTGCACTCGTCGCCCAGCTCGTTCACGCCGACGCGCTCGTTCTCCTGTCCGACGTCGACGGACTCTACGACGGCGACCCGCGCAGGCCGGGAGCCACCAGAATCGACGACGTTCACGATCTCGGCGACCTCGACGGGCTGCGGATCGGGCGCACCGGACGGTCCGGTCTGGGCAGCGGCGGCATGCAGACCAAGGTGGAGGCTGCGCGGATCGCCACCGGCTCTGGCATCGATGTCGTCCTGGCCTCGGCGACGGACATCAGCTCCGTGCTGACCGGTTCGACCGTCGGCACCTGGTTCCGGCCGCGGGCCGGCCGTCGATCCACCCGGCTGCTCTGGCTCGAGCACGCGACCGACGGGCGGGGACGCCTCCACCTCGACGCCGGGGCAGTCAAGGCCGTCATCGAGCGCCGGATGTCCCTGCTTCCGGCCGGGATCACCTCGGTGGACGGCAACTTCTCCGCCGGAGACCCGGTCGATTTGATGGACCCCGCCGGCCGTCCCGTTGCAAGGGGCCTGGTCAACTACGACTCGGGCGAGCTGCCTGCCTTGCTCGGCAGGTCGACCCACGAACTGGCCCGTGAGCTTGGTCCCGCCTACGAGCGGGAGGTCGTGCACCGCGACGACCTCGTGTTGCTGGGGCGCGCCTGAATGACGGTCTGCATAGGCTTTCCACATGACCGATGACATAGCGGCCTACGTTCACGATCTGGCCCGCAGGGCCCGGGCTGCGGCCGCCGAGCTGGCGATCCTCCAGCGCGCAGACAAGGATGCTGCGCTCAAAGCCATGGCCGATGCTCTGCAGGAGCGAGCAGCCGAGATCCTCGCTGGCAACGGGGAGGATGTTTCTCAGGCCGAGGGCGGCGGGACGTCCAGCGCGATGGTCGACCGCCTTCGCCTGACCGAGAAGCGCATCGCCGGCATGGCCGATGGCCTGCGCAACGTGGCCGGTCTGCCCGATCCCGTCGGCGAGGTCGTCCGCGGCTACACGCTGCCGAACGGGCTCGAGGTCAGCCAGCGGCGGGTGCCGCTCGGTGTCGTCGGGATCATCTACGAGGCCCGTCCGAACGTCACGGCCGACGCGGCCGGCCTCTGCGTGAAGAGCGGCAATGCGGTCCTCCTGCGCGGCTCGTCGAGCGCCGCGCGTTCCAACGCTGCGATCGTGACCGTGCTCCGCGACGTGCTGGAGAAATCTGAGCTGCCGGTCGATGCGATCCAGTTGGTCGAGGGTGGCCACGACGCGGCGAAACACCTGATGCGCGCGCGAGGTCTCGTCGACGTGCTCATCCCTCGCGGCGGCGCCGGGCTCATCCGCAGCGTCGTCGACGAGTCGACGGTGCCCGTGATCGAGACCGGGGTCGGCAACTGCACGGTGTACGTCGACGCCGAGGCTGACTTGGACCAAGCCCTCGACATCCTGGTCAACTCGAAGACGCAGCGCACCAGTGTCTGCAACGCGGCGGAGACCGTGCTGGTCCATGCCGACGTCGCGGAGCAGTTCCTCCCGACCGCCCTCAAGGAACTGCAGGACGCGGGTGTGACCGTGCACGGTGACGAGCGGGTCCGTACCTACGACGACGCGGTCGAACCGGTGACCGACGATGACTGGGCAGCCGAGTACCTCTCGCTGGACCTGGCGGCGGGGGTCGTCGACTCCCTCGACGACGCGGTCGCCCACATTCGACAGTGGGGGAGCGGGCACACCGAGGCGATCGTCACGCGCTCGCTGGCCAACGCCCGCCGGTTCGCCGCGACGGTCGACTCGGCCGCCGTCATGGTCAATGCGTCGACCCGCTTCACCGACGGCGAGGAGCTCGGCTTCGGCGCTGAGATCGGCATCTCGACGCAGAAGCTGCACGCCCGGGGGCCGATGGGGCTGACCGAGCTCACGTCGACGATGTTCGTGGTGACTGGCGACGGTCACATCCGCCGCTGACCGGCCTGGGCCGATACGCTGCCCGACATGACAGTCCTCCACCTGACCGAGCCAGCGGCCCGCGTCATCGAGGGACCGCCGGCCCCGGTGTGGGGTATCGGTGTCCTGGTCATCCTGTTGGCGTTGCTGATCGCCACGCTGATCTTCGGTAAGGGACGTCCGCACGCCTGAGGCCGGCTCCGGCGCTACCTTGTCGCGCGTGGGCGATCGCAGGCGGCTCGGCGTGATGGGTGGGACGTTCGACCCGATCCATCATGGGCATCTCGTCGCGGCGAGCGAGGTCCAGTCCTGGTTCGACCTCGACGAGGTCGTGTTCGTGCCGACCGGCCAGCCGTGGCAGAAGACCGATCGTGAGGTCTCAGCGGCCGAAGATCGCTATCTCATGACGGTCATCGCGACCGCGTCGAACCCACGGTTCTCGGTCAGCCGGGTCGACATCGACCGCACCGGCCCGACGTTCACCGTCGACACGCTCCGGGACCTGCAGGCCGAGCGGGGACCGGAGTGGGACCTGTTCTTCATCACCGGCGCCGACGCGCTGGAGCAGATCCTGTCGTGGCGAGACCCCGACGAGTTGTTCGCGCTGGCGCACTTCGTCGGCTGTACCCGGCCCGAGCACTCGCTGACCGCCGAGGGGCTGCCGGCGGACAAGGTCACCCTCGTCGAGGTCCCGGCGCTGGCGATCTCCTCGACCGAGTGCCGGGAGCGCGTGGCCCAGGGCGAACCGATCTGGTACCTCGTTCCGGATGGAATAGTCCAGTACATCACCAAACGTCAGCTCTATTCTGCCGACGAGACGTGAGACGCTGGACGTCGACAGGTTCCCGAACGAAAGGCCGTCCGTTTGCCCGCCACCCCCCGCGCGATGTCGCTCGCCGTCGCGGCCGCTGAGGCCGCCGCTGAGAAACTCGCCGACGACATCGTTGCGTTCGACGTTTCCGACCGGCTCGCCATCACCGATGCCTTCGTCATCTGCTCCGCACCCAACGACCGTCAGGTCCGATCGATCGTCGACGGCGTCGAGGAGCGGCTGAGTGCGCTCGCAGCCAAACCCGTCCGCCGAGAGGGCGAGCGGGAAGGTCGCTGGGTGCTGCTCGACTACATCGACATCGTGGTCCACGTCCAGCACAGCGACGACCGGATGTTCTATGCGCTGGAGCGGCTGTGGAAGGACTGCCCGCTGATCCCGCTGCCGGAAACCGTGCGAGCCGGCCGGTGAGCCGGCGGATCGTCCTGTGGCGGCACGGGCGAACCGAATGGAACGCAAGCGGCCGCTTTCAGGGGCAGACCGACATCGACCTCGACGAGATCGGCCGGGCTCAGGCGTGGGAATCGGCGCGCCGGCTGGCCGCGCTGGAGCCGGATCTGCTGATCTCGTCCGACCTGCGACGCACCCGCGACACCATCGCCGCCCTCGCCGAGATCACCGGCAAACCCGTCCAGTTGGACGTGCGGCTGCGCGAGACCTTCGCCGGCGAATGGCAGGGCCTCACCGGCGCGGAGATCGCATCCCGCTATCCAGAGGAATACAAGGCGTGGCGCGCAGGCGACCCGCTGCTCAAGGTCGGCGGCGGCGAGACCCGCCAGGACGTCGCCGAGCGGATGGCCGCCGCTGTCCGCGACATCGCCGCCCGACTGGCCGACGACGGACTCGCTGTGCTGACGTCGCACGGTGGCGCGGCCCGGCTGGGCATCGCGGCGCTGATCGGCATGCCGCTGGAGCGGTTCACCAACATCGGCGGTTTGTCCAACGGGTCGTGGTCGATGCTGCGCGACACCGACCAGGGCTGGGTCCTGGTCGAGCACAACGCCGGCACGCTGCCCACGCCGGTCGTGATGGAAGAGGGCTAACCTCGGGCTAACCCTGCGCGCTCGTCACCTCGCCACGATCATGCAGCCAAGTCGACGGCGAGGTACTGCGCGAGGTCTTCGGCGAGGCATTCGGCGTTGATGGCGGCGATGACCTGGTAGTCGGTGGTGGCTTCGAGTTCGGCGTGCAGTTGGTCGATGAGCGCCTGTTCGGCAGCTTCCGCCTGGGCGGCGGCGTCGGCAGCGGCGCGCTGTCTGGCTCGCTGGTTTCGGCGGGCGATACGGGCCCGGTCGCGGATGGTTGCCGCGATGCTGGTCCAGCGGTCCACGTCCGATAGCCGGTCCGGCGGTGCGGTCTCGTCGTCGGCGGGTTCGGGTGGCGGTTCGCCGGTAGGGAAAAGTGCGTCGTCGGGGAAATCGGGGAACCGTGCCCGCAAGTCAGGGAGATCGGCGTGGAGCCCGGTCGACGTGACCGGCGGAGTTGGCGTCGTCCGATAACTCCGGCCCAGGGGACTGGTTTGGGTCAGCTCCCCGGTGTCCGGGTCGAGCACGTGTACCCAGCCGGCGTGGGTCTTGCCGTTGTGGTCCCCCGGGCACAGCGGGGCCAGATTGTGCACGCTGGTCGGGCCGGCCGGGAACGGGGTGACGTGGTCGGCCTGCAGGTTGTGCCGGTGGCCGCAGCCTCGCGACGAGCAGACCCCGCCGGAGCGGGTGTGCACGAACCGGCGCATCGCCTCGGTCGGCCGGTAGGTCTTGATGTGCTGAGTGACGACATGCCCGTCGACTGGGTCGGTGAGCAGCCGCCGCCAGACCGACGCTTGGGCCATCATTTCGCGGGCGACGCTGGCCGGGATCGGGCCGACCCCGGTCAGCTCGCCGGGGGCGTCGTCGACGCCGACCAGGCTGGACAACGGCATGGTCACCTGCCCAACCACGGTTGACGTGCCGGGGTGTTGGTCGGTGTCGGTGAGCAGGCCGACTGCGGCGTCGAAGCGGAGTTGGTCCAGGGTGCCGGCCCGACCTTCGGTCTGCCAGCGGCGGGCCAGCTCGTCGATCGCGGCGTGGCAGGCCGCGGTCTGCTCGACCGGGCCGGCCAGCCCGAACACGCCCGCGGCGTTCGCGGTGTCCGCGGTGTGCCAGGCTCGCCGCTCGGTCCGGGTGTCGGCGGCGGCTTGTTCGGCCCGGGACGGATCGGCCTCCAGCACGGCCCGGCAGGTCCGCAGCATCCACTGCCGCATCGTCCACCCCGACCCGGTTGCCTTCAGGCACCCAGCGTTGCCGGCGAGCAGCTCGCCGACCACTGCCGTCCGCAACCCGGGCGTGCTGGACAGGGCTGCGGTCTCCCGCTCCAGCAGCCGGGCGTGCTCGAGACGGATCTCGCCGGTCGCGAGAGCCCTCGCAACTGCCGGGACATCCCGCAGGAACTGCGCAAACGTGATCTTGCCCGAGGCTGCCACCTGGGAGCAGCCATACGCAGTCCGGACCTCGGCAAGGACCAGCCGGTCGGTGTCCAGGTGGTGAGTCTCTTGATCTATCGACGATTCGAACACCGGATACGCCTGCCGGAGCTGCGCCAGTCCGGCACCCTCGGCAGCGGCCACCCAGCCGGCCAGCCGGGCCGTGGCCAGTGCATAACTCAGCGCGGCGTCGGCGTCCAACGACGCGACATCGACGCCAGCCAACGCAGTGGCCAACTCGGCTCCGGACAGCTCCTCGAACATGACCCAATCGTACACGTGTTCGATGACAAGCAACTGGCCGTCCACACACGAGACCGTGGCGTGTTCGGGATTACGAGCGGACCCGTTCGGTCCGTTATCCTTGCGGAGCCGTACGGCACGGGGCTGTGGCGCAGCTGGTAGCGCACCTCCATGGCATGGAGGGGGTCAGGGGTTCGAGTCCCCTCAGCTCCACTCCGACGGGACCTTGTCGCGCTTACTCGAACCCTGTGGTTAATCACTGGTCGAAATGGAGAACTTTTCACGGTCCGCTTGCGCTTCTGATCGCGATGACGAGGCGTCCAGCGGCCTAGACACGTGCCGGTCTCACTCTCAGCGGCAAATCCGGTAAGGGTTCACGCTGGTCCGGTCACATGAGGGCGTTTTCGCCGTCTCCCAGCGATCCGCGTCAATCGCGGCGGTATGACGCGTCTGTGACCGTGCCATTGCGGCTATACGGGCGGCCACGGACCGCGGATCGCCGTCACTCCGGGCGTTCATCTATTCCCGTAGAGATTGGGCGCTACTGGTCGCCGGCGTGGCGGGGGAAGCCTGGCCCCGGGACGAGCTCGATCTCGTGTGCCGCGAGTATGGGCGCTCCTTGGGGGACGAGTGCGGCGATGACGGGTGTCTTGTCGTCTTTGCGTCGGAGGAGCCGCATGGGCTTGGTGGTCAGGTATTGGTCGCCCCACTGCCGTAGCGCGTTCAGTGCCGTGAACAGGTCGGAACCCTTGGCTGTGAGGCGGTACTCGTACCTCGCTGGACGTTCCTGGTAGAGCACGCGCTCGAAGATCCCCTCGTCGACGAGCCGGTTGAGACGATCGGTGAGCACGTTGCGTGCGATCCCGAGACTCTGCTCGAAGTCGATGAACCTCGTCATGCCGAGGAAGGCGTCGCGGATGATCAGCCAGGTCCAGCGCTCACCGACGATCTCGAGCGTCTGCGCGACCGAGCACGGCTCCTGGCCGTCGTAGTGGCGTTTGAGCATAAGTGGAGTCTACCCGAGAGAGTTGCATGAAACTACAGACGCGCGTAGAGTCGGTTGCGTGAAGCGACACAGGCGACTGGAATTGAACGGCCCATGGAGAATGCGCAGCACCGAAGACAATTCGTGGGTCGATGCGCACGTGCCCGGAACGGTCTATTCCGACCTCTTGGCCGCAGGTCTCGTCCCGGACGCCTACTATCGCGCGGAAGAGTCTGCCATCCAGGCAATCTTTGACAAGGACTACGAGTACACGCGCACGTTCACCGTCGACCAGCAACTCCTCGACAGGGACGAGGTCACGCTCTGCTGCGAAGGGCTCGACACGCTCGCGACGGTGACCGTCAACGGGACAGTCGTTGCGACGACCGACAACATGCACCGCACGTACCGCGTCCCGATTCTTGACGTGCTCCGCTTGGGCGAGAACGAAATCACAATCTCGTTCGGGTCTCCCGTCCGATTCGTGCACAAGGTAGAAGCCGAGAACCCCGGATCGCAAGGACTGACGCACATCCGAAAGGCCGCCTGCAGCTTCGGGTGGGATTGGGGACTGAGCCTGCCCGACTCCGGGATCTGGCGTCCCATCTACATCGAAGGCCACGATGTCGCACGATTGGCCGACCTGTACGTGCAGCAGCACCACAAAGACGGCGCTGTCGTCCTCGAAGTCCGCTCCGAGATCGAAAGACTGGCAACGCATGGTGACGTGAAGATCGAGTTGACCGTTGAAGATCCTGACGGGAATGTCGTTTTCGAGCGAACCGAAGCATTCGCCGACGGTGACCTCAACACGATCACGGCGCCGGTGCCCGGGCCGAAGCTGTGGTGGCCCGCCGGTCAGGGCGACCAGCCGCTGTACCGGGTGCGGGCACGGCTCCTTGACGGCGACTCGATCCTCGGCGAAAAGCTGGTGAAGGTGGGCCTCAGGGAGGTTCGACTCGTCCGGGAGAAGGACAACATCGGGCGCAGCTATGTGTTCGAGGTGAACGGGGCCCGCATCTTCGCGAAGGGCTCCAACATGATCATTCCCGACGCCATCCTCGCCCGACGGTCAGAGGAATCCGCCCGGAAGATGGTTCGCGACAGCGTTGACGCGAACTTCAACTTCATCCGAATCTGGGGAGGCGCCGTCTACCCCGACGACTACTTCTACGACCTCTGCGACGAGCATGGGATACTGCTGTTCCACGACTTCATGTTCGCTTCCGCGTTCTATCCCGTCGACGATGCCTTCATCGACAACGTGCGTGCCGAGGTCACCGACAATGTCAAACGGGCCCGCAACCACGCGTCGCTCGCCTTGTGGAGCGGGAACAACGAGGTAGAACTCACCTTGAACATCCTCAGCGACCCCGAGGCGCGCAAAGCGCTTGAGGCGGTGGGCGGTTCTGATCAGCAGGTGCTGCCCGAGCAGTACGTCTCCGCACTGAAATCCGATATCGTCACGCTCTTCTACGACGTGATGACCCCGCTCGTCACCGCTCTCGACCCGCAGACCAGCTGGGTGGAGGGATCACCCATCAGCGATACCCGCGGGGAGGTGAAAGTGTCCGACATGCTGCGAGGGACCGCCGATGGAGACACCCACTACTATCTGGCGGTCGATGGCCGGCGCCCGTACGAGGAGATCCGTCAACTCAACGCCCGGTTCCTGACGGAGATCGGCTTTCAGAGCTACCCCGACTACAAGACCATCGAAGCATTCACGGTTGCCGACGACCGCAGTCCGTACAGCGAGGTGATGCTCCAACACCAGAAGAGCCATGAAGGCAACCAGATCCTGGAGACCTACGTCGACCGGGAGTTCCACCTCCCGACCGACTTCGCGACCTACGTCTATGCGACCCAGGCCGTCAACGCCGTCATCACCGCCACCTGCGTCGAGCACTTCCGGCGTCAGACCGGTGACTGCATGGGATACCTGGCCTGGCAGCTCAACGACTGCTGGCCCACGGTGTCCTGGGCCGGTGTCGACTACTACGGCCGCTGGAAGGCGCAGCAGTACAGCCTGAAGCGCGCGTTTGCGCCGGTCATGGCATCCGCCCTCGCCGAGGGCAACAAGGTCGCGATTCATGTCAACAACGACCGGCGCGACACGGCCAGCGTCGACGTGGAATGGACGCTCTACGACGTTGCGAACCGTGTTGTCATCGCCGGCAAGAAGCGCGTCAGCGTTCCCGCGCAATCGGTTGCGTGCGCGGTCGACGCCGACTTCACCGATCAGATTCGTGGCGGTGAGAACGAGCACTACCTCGCGTACTCGGTCATTGATCGCGGAGCGACCGTCAGCCGCGGCGTGCACCTCTTCGTCGCTCCGAAGAGCTACGTATTCTCAGCGCCACAGGTTCGTGCTTCCGTGACCGACGAGGGTGACAACTTCCGACTGGGGATCGTCTCGGAGGCATTCGCATACGCCGTCGCGGTGGAACTCGACGGCTGTGACGCGACCTTCAGTGACAACTACTTCCACCTCGTCCCCGGCATCGAATACGTGGTGCACCTGCCGAAATCGACCAAGACCGCCGAGTTGAACTCCGACCAAGTCCAGACCGCCCTGAACTTCATGACGGCGTTCGACCTCCAGCCTCATTGACTCCGGGCTGCGTCGCGGATCGCATCCAGGATGGGCAGCGTCGCGACCGTGTCGCTGGGGCGCATGATGTCGCTCTCCGTCTCGCCTGCCGCGATTCGCTCGGCGACGTGGAGCGCTTGGTACGCCAACGGGCCGAGCTCGGTTTCGACTTCGACTCGTTCCACAGAGAAATACGGGTCTTCGGTGTTGCCATTGAGGGTGTGGATGTCGAACCGGCGAGCCCCGTGGAAGAACGACGGCACGTGCACACTTCCGAACGTGCCGCTGATGGTCGCCGAGTTCGGTGAGTCGGCTCTCCGCTCCTCTGCGAGCACGCCAGACTCTCGACTGGCTACGCGTCATA
>CAWFXV010000012.1:0-36426 GCA_963819885.1 uncultured Actinomycetota bacterium
GCCGTGCCGCCCGACGAGCCGGACGAAGTGCGCAAGGACGACATCGCGAGTGCGGAGCAGTCGATCGCCGGCCTTCACGAACTGGACCACGGTGTCCTGCCCGCCCGGCCCCATCGGCATCACCAGCCGTCCGCCGTCGGTTAGCTGGGTGATGAGCGGCGGCGGAACCGTCGGGAACGCTGCGGCGACGAGGATCGCGTCGAACGGAGAGTGCTCGGCGAGGCCTTCGGTGCCGTCTCCGACGACCACATGGGCAGGCTCCGCGCCGTGCCGTCGGAGATTCTCCCGGGCCGACTCGGCGATGTCGGCGAATCGTTCCACGCTCCATACCTCTTCCGCGAGGCAGGCCAGCAGCGCGGTCTGCCACCCATAGCCGGTCCCGACCTCCAGCACCCGCTCGGTGCCGGAGAGCTCCAATGCCTCGATCATCCGGGCCACGAGTGACGGCTGGGTTGTCACCTGGCCGTGCGGGATCAGCAGCGGCCAGTCGTCGTCGGCCTGGTCCACGAGCTCAACCGGGACGAAGGCTGCACGAGGGACGGCGCCGACGGCCTCGAGGACCCGGACATTCGAGACGCCAGCAATACGGCAGGCGTAGACGAGGCTCGCCTCCACCTGGCCAGTATGTGCACGTAGCACTGTTGCGCCGAACGCCACTATGGGGGACCGCATGAAAAGACAACCCGAAGCCGACATCGAGGCCGAGTCCTGGTACGTCTCTACCGGGCATCTGCCGTCTCCGGCGCAGATCCAGCACTGGGTCGACGAGGCGCACGAGCGTTACCGGTCGATCACTGACGGAGAGAACGCACAGGTCTATCCGGCGCTGGCGAGAGTACCGAGTGACCTGTTCGGCATCTGTGCGGTCGGAACGAGTGGCAACGTCTACACAGCGGGCAACGCCGGGCATGAGTTCGCGATCATGAGCGCGGCCAAGCCATTCGTGTTCGCTCTGGTCTGTCAGTCGGTGGGCGCGGCGGAGGCCAGGAGGCGGCTCGGGGTCAACGCCACCGGGCTGCCGTTCAACTCGTACGCAGCCGTCGAACACAGCGCGGACGGTAGGACGAATCCCATGGTGAACGCCGGAGCGATTGCCACGGCGAGCCTGACGCCCGGCGACACGGTCGAGGCGAAATGGCGGTTCATCCACGACGGCCTGTCCCGGTTCGCGGGCCGGACGCTCTCCTTGGACGAAGAGGTCTATGCGTCAGCCTCGAAGACGAACCACCGAAACCGTGGCCTGGCCAATTTGCTGGAGAGTTATGGCCGGATCTACTGCGACCCGGCTGACGCGCTGGACCTCTACACCCGGCTCTGCTCCCTGAGCGTGAACGCAACCGATCTGGCGATCATGGGCGCCACCGTCGCCGATGGGGGGTTGAACCCGCTCACCAAGACGCGGGTCGTCGACGCCGTCATCTGCCACTACGTGCTCGCCGTGATGACCACCGCGGGCATGTATGAAACGTCTGGCGACTGGCTCTACGACGTCGGCGTGCCAGGAAAGAGCGGTATCGGCGGCGGGATCGTCACCATCGCCCCCGGTAAGGGTGGTCTCGGCACCTTTGCCCCACCGCTGGACGGCGCCGGTAACAGCGTCAAGGGGCAGCTCGCCTCGCGGCTCTTGGCTCGACGGCTGGGGCTGAGCCTGTTCGCTTCGGAGCCGGAGGGCGCATGACCCATGATCATGTCGACGTTGCCACCGTCGACGGGCGCAAAGTCGACATGATCACCGGAAGAGGGTGGCCAGGGCGCTGAGGTCGGCCTGGCCGAGTCCTGCGTCGAGTGCGCGCTGGACGACTGCCCGGTTCGCGACGAGCTGCGGCACGTCGGAGCCGACTCGCGTAGCCAGCCCGGCGACGAGTTCCAAGTCCTTGGCGACGAGGTCGAGGGCGAAGGCAACGGGTGTGTCGTCGGGCTGCTCGTAGGCCGCACGCTTGTAGAGGACGAACGGCGCGGCCGCCGCGCTGGAGGCGATCACCTCGTACGCTGCCGAGCGCTCGACACCGGCCTTCTCGGCCAGCACCAGCGCCTCGGCCAGCGCTGCGTTGAGCCCGTGGAGCAGGCCGTTGACGACCAGCTTCATCGTCGCGCCGGCTCCGAGCGCACCGAGGGAGATCACCCGCCTGGCGAAGGCATCAAGCGCGGGTCTGGCTCGAGCCAAGGCGGCCTCGTCGCCGCCGGCCATCACCAGTAGCTGCCCGCTCTGCACGGCGGAGACGCTGCCGGAGACCGGCGTGTCGATCAGCGCGGCACCGACCCGGTCGACTTCCTCGCCGAGCGCCACGATCGTGGCGGGGTCCACGGTGCTGGTGTCGGCCACCACCGTCCCGGCGGGGAGCCCGGCGACGAGCCCGTCCGGGCCGAGATAGGCGTCGCGAAGCGCCCCGTCGTCGGCGAGCGACACGATGACCACGTCGGCGGCCGACGCAGCGTCTCGTGGGGTCGGAGCGATCGCGAGGTCGTACGCCGCCGCGACTGGCTCGGCCCGTGATCGAGTGCGATTGAACACCGTGACGTCGTGCCCGGCATCAACCAGCCGGCCGACCATCGCCGACCCCATCCGCCCGGTGCCGACGACCGCGACCCGTAGCTTCCCCGTCACGTCAGCAGCCAGCCACCATCGACGTACAGCTCGACGGCGTTCACGCTGCGGTTGGCGAGCAGGAAGTCGACGGCGCCCACGATGTCCGCCATCGTGGCGAGCCGGCCGGTCGGCGTCCGGGATCGATATCCCTCGAGCACTGGGTCGCGGTTTGGCCGCCCAGAACGGGCTGTCCCCGACGATTCCGGGATGGATTGCGTTGACGCGGATCGGCGCCAGCTCGAGCGCCATCGCGTTCACCATGCCGATGACGCCGCCATTGACAGTCGAGACGGTGATCGACCCCGGGTAGGGACGGTCCTTGGCCCGCCCGCCGAACACGACGATGGCGCTGTCGTCGTGCATTGCCGGCAGCAAGGTGTGCACGACCTCGGTGTAGCCGACCAGCTTGAGGGTCACGAGGTTCAGCGCCCGGTCCAGGTTGTAGTCACGCACGTCGTTGGTGTCCCGGTCGATGGCGACGAGCACCAGGTTGTCGACCCGCTCGATCCCGACGAGCACCGGCGCGATGCTCCGCGGCTCGGTGAGGTCGAACGCCGCTACCCGGGTATTGCCGTCCAGGGACGACGCCACCTCCGCGGCGCTCGCAGCTTCTCGGCCGGTGAGGACGAGCTCGTCGCCTTGCTTGCTGCGATGCCGGGCGACCTCCAGGCCGAGCCCGCTGGTTCCGCCGACGACAACGGTCGTGGTCACGCCGGTCCTCCCGTCTCGAGTCGCTGCCGCAGATAGTCCCAATCCCGGGCGAAGCGGTAGGAGTGCCGGGCTGGCGGCTGCGGGGCCTGTGTCTCCAGCCAGCGCACCGGCCCATCCCCGCCGGTCGGAATGAATGGACGCACCCGACGCCCGCCCAGCCGACGTCGCCCGGGCCGAGCACGTACGAAGCGCCGTCGAAGGTCGCCTCCACCGAGCCGTCGAGGATCAGATAGGTCTCCTCGAAGGGGTGGTCGTGCCCTCCGATCAACCCCGTCGGCTCGTACTGCACCATGAACATGGTCAACAACTGTGCCCCCAGATCGGAGTCGATCATCATCTTCACGGTGATCCCGCTGTAGACCAGCAGCGCGGTCCGCATGCTCGCCGACACCGCCAGCCGGTCCTGGGTTTGCTGCGCGGGATCCATGTTTGCCGGGTCGATGTGCCCGTACCGACGGGTGCGCGGGTCGCGGACGTCGGCCCTGGCCGGCTCGACCGGCGCCAGCTCCGGGACGACGTAGGTGTCCAGGTCGTGGGACACCCGCGGGGTCGGCGCAGACATCCGGGCCCATCGAGTCTCGACGTCCCCGATGTTGCGCAGCACGTGTGGGACACCGACGGGAATCCAGCCGTAATCGCCCGGTCCCAGAAGCACAGCCTCACCCGGCGTCTGGACCACGACCTCGCCGTCCAGCACATAGAGGCTCTCCTCATACGAGTGCACGTGGGTGGGCATCGAACCGCCGGCGTCGAGGCGTCCGAGTGCGAATCCGGTGTGCACGGCCGCCGTCGAGGCGTCGACGACCGACCATGCCTCGAGGCCGCTGGCGCCAGACAGCGGCCCGGCCACCGGACTCCAGACCGCCTCAGCAGCTCGGCGGACGAGATGATGCGTGGTCACGCCGTCGTGGCCTTCGCCTTCGCAGCCGCTTCGACCAGGGAGTCCCGGGCGTTCTCTACCAGGGTCCGGGCCCGGTCGACGTCGGCAAGGAGCTTGAAGTCCCGCTTGCGGAATTCGCCGTCCACGATGACGTGCTCGACGTTGGACACGTCGGCACACAGGGTCACCGCGGCGACCGGATCGTGTATGGGCGCCACATTGATCGCGGTCGCGTCGATCACCACGACGTCTGCCTTCTTGCCCGGCGTGAGGGATCCGACTCGGTCCTCCAGCCCGGCAACATGGGCGCCGTTGATCGTCGCCATCTCGAGTAGCTTGTCCGCCGTCAGGATCGTGTCCGGAACAGCGGTGTCGGCCTCCCACGCGACCGCGTTGACCCGGGCCCGTTCGGCGCCGAAGGCCGCCCGCATCTGCGTGAACATGTCCCCCGGCACCGTGGTGACGACATCGATGGACAAGCTGGGCCGCAGCCCGAATTGGTAGCTCTTGTTCACCGGCGGCCAGCCATGTCCCATCTGCAGCTCGACCTGAGCGGCGATCGAAATGGTGCCGCCGGTGTCTGCGACCCGCTTCCATTCATGCTCGCTGAAATAGCAACAGTGGATGAAGGTCGTGTCCGGTCCGAGTAGCCCGAGCCGGTCCAGTTGCTCGACCATGGCGAACCGGCCGGCCATCCGGCCCATCGCGACGTGGACGGTGACCGGGATGCCGAGTTCCCGCGCGAGCTCCCACTCGGCCTGGACCACCTGGTCCTGGGTGAAGCCCGGGCCGCGAGTGGCCAGAGCCATGGTGAGCAGGCTGTCGTCGGAGGAGAAGTACGAACTCCTGACCCGACGGACGTCGTCGCCGGGGATCGCCTCCGCGCTGAAGAACCAGTACTTCTCCAGCGAGGTGTTAGCACTGCCGTACGCGTACTGGGCCCGGATCCCGGTCTCCTGTAACCCACGAACCGCGGCATCGGGGTGCTCCGGCGTGTTGTTGATGTGGGACCAGTCGACTAGCGTCGTGATGCCCGCATTCAGGCACTCCAATGACCCGGCCACGTTGCTGGCATAGACGTCCTCCGCGCGGTAGAGCGGGGCGAACGTGTCGAGCACCTCCACGAAATAGTCGTCGAGAGTCGCGTTGGGTGCGCAGTTGCGGATGGCCGTTTCCCAGGTGTGCCGATGGGTGTCGACGAAGCCCGGAATGACGATCTTCCCGGCGCAGTCCAGAACCTCCGCGTCGGCGTCGATGGTCGCCTCGACGCCGGCGATGTGGTCGTCTTCGATCAGGACGTCCCCTGTTGGCAGGTCCCCCACGTCTGGGTCCACCGAGAGGACCGTCCCGCCCTTGAGGAGAACCTTGCCCATGACTGACTCCCTTCGAGTCGGGTGTGGATCGCTCGCCGTCAATACGCGGCGAGCCGTCGAACGGCTGTGACGACCTTGTCGACGGTAGGGATGACCTGGTCCTCGAGAGCGTCGGCGAACGGCAGCGGGACGCACTCGGCTGCGAGCCGGCGAGCGGGCGCGTCGAGCAGCTCATAGCCCTCGTCGGCGACGATGGCGGCGACGGTCGCGCCCCAGCCGCCCTGATACGGGTTCTCCTCGACGACGAGCAAACGGCTCGTGTGCTCGATCGACGCCAGGACGGTCGCGACGTCCAAGGGCACCAGGCATCGCAGGTCGACGACCTCGATCGAGATGTCCTCCGCTGCCAGCTGCTCGGCAGCCGCCAACGCCATCGGGACCGTCGAGGCGAGCGCGACGACGGTCACATCTCTGCCGGCACGCGCCACCCGAGCCTGCCCGAGCTCGATCACGTGGTCGGGCGGTGCCGGCTCTCCCTTGCTGGCGAATAGGCCCTTGTGCTCGAAGAACACCACCGGGTCGTCGCTGCGGATAGCCGCGGCCATCAGGCCGACGACATCCGACGGTGTTGCGGGCGCCACGACCTTCAGCCCGGGGATCAGGAAGGTCCAGTTCTCCACCGCCTGGGAGTGCTGGGCGCCGAACCCCAGCCCGCCGCCGTTGGCGGTACGGATCACCAACGGCACCGTCACCTGCCCGCCGGTCATGTACCGGGCCTTCGGGATCTCGTTCGCCAAGTAGTCCCAGCAGCACGCCAGGAAGTCGCTGAACATGATCTCCGCGACGGGCCGCATGCCGGTCATGGCCGCGCCCATGGCGGCGCCGGCGATGGCCTGCTCGGAGATCGGGGTGTCCCAGACGCGCTGTGGGCCGAACTCTTCGAACAGCCCGACGGTGGTCTTGAAGACGCCGCCGGCAGCGCCGATGTCCTCGCCGAGGCAGACCACGGTCGAGTCGCGGCGCATCTCGCGGGCGATGCCCTCAGCGACCGATTCGCGATATGTCACGTCCGCCATGCCGCGCTCCCATCCGCCCAGACGTCGGTCAACGCCTGCCCCGGATCAGCATCGGGTGCCGCCTGCGCCGCTTCGGACGCCGCAGCGACGACAGCGGCCGCCCGGTCGTCCGCGGCGTCGACATCGGCTGGGTCGACGCCGAGGCCGAGCAACTGCTCTCTGGCGACCAGCAGTGGGTCGCGGCGCAACCAGTCCTCGACCTCCTCGGCCGGACGGTATTTGGCGGGGTCGGTTCGGCTGTGGCCGAACTGGCGGTACGTCAAAGCTTCGATCACCGTCGGTCCATCGCCCCGGCGGGCCCGGACGGCGGCGGCACCCACCGCTTCGCGGACGACCAGCACGTCGTTGCCGTCGAGCAGCTGGCCGGGCAGGCCGTTGGCCGCTGCGCGGTCCGCAGCCGGGTTGGGCACGGCGGTCACACTCGCGATCGGCGTGTACTCCATGTACAGGTTGTTCTCGCAGACGAAGAGCACCGGCAGCTTCCAGACAGCGGCCAGGTTGAGCGACTCGTGAAAGGCCCCGATGTTGGTGGCGCCGTCACCGAAGAACGCCACCGCGACCTGTTCGGTGCCGCGCAGACGGGCCGACCACGCAGCTCCGACCGCCATCGGCAGGTGCGCGCCGACAATGGCGTAGGAGCCGAGCATTCCGCGGTCGGCCTTGGTGAGATGCATCGAGCCGCCCTTGGCCTTGCAGACTCCTGTCGCCTTGCTCATCAGCTCGGCCAGGCACTCCTCCGGCGTCGCCCCACGGGCAATCGCATGGTGGTGGCCGCGGTACGTGGCGAAGACGTAGTCGTCTGGCCGCAGCGCGGCGCTCGCGCCGACCGCGACCGCCTCGTGACCGGCAGCCAGGTGTGTCGTGCCCTTCACCAACCCACGGAGGAACAAGTCATGAGCCGCCTGCTCGGTGCGTCGTATGACGGCCATCTGCTCGTATAGGTCGAGCAGGGTGGCCGCGTCGACCTGGTGTGTGTCGATGGTCACGGCTCTCCCCGACCTGCGGCCGTGTTGAGATGCGACTGCGACTCCCGGACGGCCGGGAGCGGACCGTCGATGCTCCAGTACCGCTGGCCGGCCACCAGCAGCTCCTCGGCCGGGAACTTCGTGATGACCTCGCAGCCGTCGGCGGTGACGACGACTTCCTCCTCGATCCGGGCCGCTGACCAGCCGTCGGACGCGGGCCAGTACGTCTCGAGGGCGAACACCATGCCCTCTTCGAGCGTCTCCGGGTGTTCGAGCGAGACCAGCCGGCTGAAGATCGGCTTCTCCCAGATGGCAAGCCCGACTCCGTGCCCGTACTGCAGTGCGAACGCGGCCTCCTCGTTGGCGAAGCCGAACTCCTCAGCCCGCGGCCAGAGCTGGACGATGTCGGCCGTGGTAGCGCCTGGCTTGACGGCGGCGATCGCCATGTCCATGTACTCCCGGCAGCGGGTGTAGGCATCGCGCATCGCGGGCGACGCGCTGCCGACGGCGAAGCAGCGGTAGTAGCAGGTCCGGTAGCCGAGGTGGCTGTGCAGGATGTCGAAGAATGCCGGGTCGCCAGGACGCACCACCCGGTCGCTATAGACGTGCGGGTGGGGTGAGCACCGCTCACCGGAGATCGCATTGACCCCCTCCACGTACTCGCTGCCGAGGTCGTAGAGGACCTTGCTGACGACACCGACGCACTCGTTCTCGCGCACTCCTGGGCGGAGGAAGGAGTAGAGCTCTTCGTAGGCCGCGTCGACCATCGAGCAGGCCTGGGTGAGCAGGCCGATCTCGTCCTCGGTCTTGATCCGCCGCGCCTCGAGGAAGACCTGCTGCCCGTCGACGACGTCCAGCCCCTCAGCCCGCAGCGCCGCCAGGATCGGCATCTCGATCACGTCGACGCCGATCGGCTCCTGTTCGAGCCCGTGCTCGCGCAGCACGGTGGCGACCTTGCGGGCCACCTCCTCGGCGACGCCGGCATCGGGATGGAACGCGCCGCGCAGTGTCGAGATGCCGGCGCGGGCTCGCTTCTCGCCATCCAGCCACGGGTTGAACAACTGATGGTGGCGAGCGGCTGACCCGAAGTCCCAGACCACGGGGTCGCCTCCGCGCGGAAGCACGGCGAACCGGATCAGTTTGTCCATTGCCCACGTCCCGATATGGGTCGCGGTCATGTACCGGATGTTCGCGAAGTCGAAGGTGAGCAGCGCGCCGAGCGACGACGCCGCGAGGGTCCCATCGAGTCGGTGCAGCCGCTCGCGCCGAAGCCGGTCGACGTCGATTCGCTGTTCCCAGTCGACGGCGTTCGGGCCGAAGGTGCGGATCGCCATGGGTCTACCGTCCTTCCCACAACGTCTCTCGTGAGTAAAGTCACGCTTGTCAGCCGCGTCAAGTGGCACTGAACGTTTGCTGCCGCAGAGAAGGGAATGTCCAGTGCCGCAACTCGCTCCGCAGACCTGGTCGTGAAGATCGTCGTGATGAACCCTTCGCCGCAAAGGCCGGCTGCAGCCATCACGACGATCTTCACAACTCCACCGTGCACAGCCTCAGGACGCTTGGGCCGAGGAGACTGCTGTGGCACCAGACCCAGTGCCGTACGTGGGCGAGCGCTTGCGCGAGGAAAGGCTGCGCCGCGGCGTCAGCGTGCGCAGCCTGGCCCGGGACCTCGGAGTGTCCGCGAGCCTGATCTCCCAGATCGAGACCGGCAAGAGCCAGCCGTCGGTCGGAACGCTGTACGCGATCACGACCGCACTCGACATCTCCATCGAAGACGTATTCGAGCCGCCCAACCGGTCCAGCCTGCCGGCATCCGATTCAGCCGCACCGTCGACCGTGCTCGAGGCGCTGGGAGCGCAACGCGGCCAGCGAGTCGGCCCGCTGGTCGCGCCCAGTGCCCGCCAAGTCCTCCAACTGGACACGGGCGTCACGTGGGAGCGGCTCGGCCAGCTCCCCCGGACACATGTCGACTTCTTGTTGATCACTTACGACCCCGGTGGGACCTCGTCCAGCAGTGGGAGGTTGATGCGTCACCCCGGCGCGGAGTACGGATATCTCATCAGCGGTGAGCTCGTCCTGACTCTCGGTTTCGACGAGCTCCGCCTCACCCCAGGTGATGCGGTCTCGTTCGAGTCCACGACGCCGCATCGCTACCACAACGACGGCGCTGCGCCCGCTGTCGGGATCTGGTTCGTCGCGGGAACAGATTGACGGACACCCGTTCGACACCCGAATCTTCACACCCGCACCTTGCTCTTTGACCCGGCGAGGCAGAACAATGCCAGCCACGGTCAAGGGGCGGATGAGGCTGGCGGCGTGTTCAGGGGGCAGAGCTGGGATTCGTCGTCCATAACACGGGGACGGCGACCGCGGTGGTTGTGGCGCGTCCTGTCTCGGCTTCGCCTCGATCTGCCGCTGGCGATCGTCGATGCCATGCTGGTGACCGGATCCTTCGTGCTCCTGCTTGCGATCCGATTCAATGGCGAGATCCCCTCGACGTTCTCGAATCGCCTGTTCGCGTTTCTTCCACTCGTGGTCGCCATCCATCTGACGTCGAACCTGGGATGGGGTCTCTACGGGCAGATCTGGCGGCACGCCAGCGTCGCGGAGGCACGCCGGGTGGTGCTCGCGGGGCTCAGCGCAGGTGCGCTCATCTTCCTGATCAACCCGCTGCAGCCGTTGCCGGTCCCGCGCTCGGTGGCGTTGTTCGGCGCCGTCGTCGCCACCATGTTCATCGGATTGGTGCGGTTCCAGTCACGGTTGTTCGGTTGGCGGCGCAAGATCGACCGGTCCGCTTCGCGGGTGGCCGTGATCGGGGCCGGCTCGGCCGGAGCGTCGATCGTGCGCGAGATGAACCGCTCCGCCAACACCGGGATGACCCCGGTCGTCATCGTCGACGACGACCCGCGTAAGCAAGGCCGCGCCCTCCTCGGCGTTCCCGTCGTCGGCGGAACCGACCGCCTCGAGCGGGTCCTCGAGCGGTATCGGGCCCACGAGGTGCTCTTGGCGGTGCCGAGTGCGGACCAAGAGCTGATGAAGGTCGTCATGCACGGGGCCGAGCTGGCGCAGGTCCCACTCAAGGTCCTGCCGCCAGTGCGAGACCTGTTGGGTGGACGGCCATCGGTTCGCGACGCTCGCGATCTGCAGATCGACGACCTGCTCGGCCGGCAGCAGGCGGACACGGACCTGGACAGCATCCGAGCGACTGTCGCAGGTCGGCGGGTGTTGATCACCGGTGCCGGCGGCTCGATCGGCTCGGAAATCGCCGCGCAAGTGCACGAGTTCGAGCCGTCCCGACTCGTCCTGCTCGACCATGACGAAACTCATCTGCACGACATCGCGGCCAGACTCACCGACGGTACTGCGCCCGAATTGGCGCTCGCCGACATCCGCGACGCGCACCGGCTGCTCGATCGGTTCGACGAGTTGGCCCCGGAGATCGTCTTCCATGTCGCTGCTCACAAGCACGTCCCGCTGCTCGAGGCGCATCCGATGGAGGCGATCAGAACCAACGTCCTCGGCACCGTCAACGTCGTCGATGCCGCGGCGGCGGCCGGCGTCGACCGGTTCGTGTTCATCTCCTCGGACAAGGCGGTTCGCCCGGCCAACGTCCTCGGTCAGTCGAAGTGGCTGGGCGAGCAGGTCACCTACCACTGGGCGCCACCAGGTGCCCGCTGGTGCGCGGTCCGGTTCGGCAACGTCGTCGGAAGCCGGGGCAGCGTTGTGCCGACGTTCGCCGCACAGATCGCCAGCGGCGGGCCTGTCACTGTGACTGACCCGCGGATGACCCGGTTCTTCATGAGCGTGCACGAAGCCGTCCAACTCGTACTGCAGGCCACGGCCCTGGCCGAAGGACGCGAGATCTTCATGCTGAACATGGGGGTGCCGGTCAACATCTTGGAACTGGCCGAACGGATGGTGCGCTTGTCCGGCCACGTGGTCGGGACCGAGATCCCGATTCGGTTCGTCGGCGTCCGCCCGGGCGAGAAGCTCGTCGAAGACCTGCAAGACCCCGAAGAGTTGTGCCACCCTACGGAGCACCCTTCTATCGTGCGGCTGACGACGATCCCGGTTCCCGCTGACGCGCTGAACGACGGCCTGACCGAGCTCGCTCAGCTGGCCGCGCTAGGAAGGGACAAAGCAGGTGCCAAACTGCTGGCCGACCTGGCCAGCGTAGGCTCCGGGGTCTCCGGCACCACCGCCGTGGATCTCCCGCGATGAGATAGATGAATTGATGGAACTCAGCGAGTACTTCAAGATCGCCAAGCGACACTGGCTGCTGATCACGATGTTGGTCGTGGCCGCGCTCGCCATCGTCTTCTGGACGACGCCGCCGAAAGTGACCGACACCTACGATGCCACGAACATGCTGCTCGTCGACGCCGGCGAGGGGCAGGGAAACGCTGCCGACGCCAACCCGCAAGTCGTCGCGCTGCGCACGACCGTCGGCGAGGTGCCGAACCGCGTTGCGGCGAGGCTCGAATACGAGGGCGACCCGGCCGTGCTGGCCGCACAAGTCACGGCCGTTGCCGACCGCGCCCTGAGCACGGTCTCGATCACCGCCAGTGACGAGGATCCGGACCGGGCGGTGCTCATCGCGAACACGTTCTCCGAGGAGGTCGTGGCGTACTTGCAAGGGCAGGAGGCGGCCGAGACGACCGAGCAGGCGGAGGCGGCCGCAGCGCGGGAGGCCGACCTGCGCGCGCAGATCGCGGAGCTCGAGGCGCAGATCGCCGACGAACAGCCGGAAAGTGCCGCCGCGGCTACTCTGACCAACGACCGCGACCTGCTCAACCGGCAGCTCGGTCAGCTCCTCGATACCCAAGGGCAGCAGGCAGCACCGGTCGAGTACACGGTCTTGCAGCCGGCGTCCGCCGCGGTTCAGCAGGACCGGCTGCCCGGCACGAGCAGCCGTGAGCAGCGCATGCTTCTTGCCGGCCTGGTCGCGCTCGTCCTCGGCTTCGGGCTCGCTGTCGTATTGGGCCGGTCCGACAGCCGCGTGCGGACCCGGCGAGAGGCAGAAGCACGGTTCGGACTGCCGGTGATCGCCGAGATCCCCGCGCTGTCGTTGCCGAAACGCCGCCGCAAGGTAGTCGTCGCCGAAGAGCCCGACTCGGTGAAGGCAGAGGCGTACCGAACGCTGCGGGCAGCGGTGATGCTCTACCGGCGCAAGGATGACGACGCCACGTTCGCCCGGCCGCGGCACGAGCGGGTCGCCCGGGAGCCTGTCTCCGGGAACGGACGTCGCGCCCGACCCGATCGGGATGTCATCTTGATCACGTCGCCGGGAGCGGGCGACGGCAAGACCACGACGGCGGCGAATCTTGCCGTGGCCTATGCCGAGAGCGGGCGGTCCGTATTGGTGCTCAGCGGCGACTTGTGGCGATCGAGCGTGGCCAGGCGGTTGGGGGTCAAGCCCAGCCGGGGCGTCAGCGATTTCCTGGCGTCCGATGGCGCGACGCCCCTGTCGTCCTACGTTCGCAAGACTTCGGTTCCGGGCGTGCAGGTCGTGACCGGCGGTCTGGCGATTCGGCGACCGGGTGGTCGACTACTGGCCGAGCAGCGGCTCATCGACGAAGCGCACCGGCTGGCCGACGTGGTCATCGTCGACACGGCACCGCTGTTGGCCGCGAGCCTGACCAGGGAACTCACCACCATGGTCGATGCCGTCTTGGTAGTCAGTCGGGTGGGCCGGACCACAGCGGCAGACGCCGAACGATGTGCGGACCTGCTGGAACAACTCGGAGCGCCGACCCTCGGCGTGGTCATGGTCGGCGTGACGACGCCGTTGTTCTCCGACTACTTCTCCTATGCCGCGCCCCGGCGGACCCGGCGGCTCGCGGCGGAGGAAGCGGCCGAGGCCGAGGCCGAGGCCGACGCCGACGCCGACGCCGAGGAAGCGGTCCCAGACGAGATCGACGGACACGTGCAGCCGGATCTCCAGCAGCCGAGGCCATACTCACCGCCCTCGCCGCCAGTGAGTGCCAGCCAGGTCGAACCGCCCGGCGACGATCGGTGAGTTCCGCCGACACCACCCGTCCGCTGAGCTCGGCCCCGATCAGGCACGACACCGAATGACCCGCCCAGCCGTGCTCGGTGCTCCGCCGGCGTTCCCCGAGGGGCTGCCGTTCGTGCGCCCGGCCCGTCCACCGTTCCGCGATGTCGCCGCGCAGGTGCAGAGTTCCTACGACCGTGGCATTCTCACCAACGGCCCACTCGTCCGCGATCTCGAAGAGGCGGCAGCCGACCGCCTCGGCGTGGCGCAGGTCGTTGCGGTGTCGTCGTGCACCTCCGGACTCATGCTCGCGATGCAGGCTGTGGTTCCCCCACGGGCCCGAATCGTCATGCCCAGCTTCACGTTCGCCGCGACGGCACACGCGGCAGTCTGGGCCGGATCGCAGCCCGCGTTCGCCGAGTGCGGTGCCGATGACTGCCAGCTCGACCTCGCCGACGTTGCCGAACGACTCGACGGTGCCGGGGCACTGGTCGGTGTCCACCTGTTCGGCGCTCCGTGCCGACCGACAGCCGTGGAGGAGCTCGGCCGCCGCGCCGGTGTCCCTGTGATCTTCGACGCGGCGCACGCGTTCGGCGCGAGACACCACGGACGAGCCGTCGGCGGCTTCGGCAATGCCGAGGTCTTCAGTCTCAGCCCGACCAAGCCGCTGGTGGCCGGCGAAGGCGGCTTGGTTGCTACGTCCGATCACGAGCTCGCAACGCGGATCAGGCACGGACGCGACTACGGCAACCCAGGTGACTACGACACCCGGTTCGCTGGGCTCAACGCCCGCATGTCCGAGCTGCACGCGGCGATCGCGCTGGCGGCGCTACCAGAACTCGACAACCACCTCGCGCGTCGTCAGGAGCTAGCGGCGCGTTATCGGGACAAGCTCCGGGGGCTTCCCGGCATTCAGGCCCAACGCGTCGAACCCGACGACGTGTCGACCGTCAAGGACTTCACGATCATCATCGACTCGGCCGAGTTCGGCGTCTCGCGCGATGACGTCGTCGAAGCGCTTCGTGCCGACGGGGTCGACACCCGGTGTTACTTCTCGCCTCCGGTGCACCGGCAGACCTCCTACCGGCGGCTGCCTACGGTCGACCTGCCGGTCACAGACCGCCTGGCCGGCCAGGTCATCAGCCTGCCGATCTGGCGCGACCTCGATGATGATTCCGTCGACGCCGTGGTCGACGTGCTGGCGCGGATCCACGAGCATGCCGAGGAAGTCCAAGAGCACAGGAGGCTGACATGCGTGCTCTCGTGACCGGCGGCGCCGGATTCATTGGTTCGCATCTTGCCGGCGCCCTGGTCGACCAGGGAGCCGACGTCGTGGTGCTGGACGACCTGTCCACTGGCAAGGGCGAATACGTCCCTCCGGCGGCGGAGCTCGTCGAAGGCGACGTTGCCGACGAAGCAGCGGTGGCGGCCGCGGTGGGCGGATGCGACCTGGTCTTCCATCAGGCCGCCCACAAGTCCGTGCCGCGCTCGGTAAACCACCCGATCGAGACTGATCGGGTCAACACCGGCGGGACCCTCACCGTGCTCGCCGCGGCCCGCCGGGCCGGTGTGCGCCGCGTCGTGCTCGCGTCGTCGTCGTCGGTGTACGGCGGCGCACGCAACGGGGCGACACCGGAAGAGGCAGCGCTGATGCCCCTGTCGCCGTATGGAGTCAGCAAGCTCGCCGGTGAACACTACGCACGCTTGTTTGCTGACCTGTACGGCTTGGAAACCGTGATCCTGCGGTATTTCAACGTCTTCGGTCCCCGCCAGGATCCGCAGAGCCAGTATGCGGCGGTCATCCCCCGATTCATCGACTCGCTCCTGTCGGGACGATCGCCGGAGGTCTACGGCGACGGCCTGCAGAGCCGTGACTTCACCTTCGTCGCCGACGCGGTCGCCGCGAACCTCCGCGCCGCGACCGCGCCGGCGGAGCGGTGCAGTGGCCGAGCCTTCAACATTGCCCGGGGCGAGCCACAGACGCTGCTCGATCTGCTCGCGATCTTGTGCCGCCACCTCGACGTGGACATCGCACCTCGCCACCTGGCGGCGCGGCCTGGCGACATCCGGCATTCCCACGCCGATATCACCGCCGCTCGCGACGTACTCGGATACCACCCCGCGGTGCCATTCGCCGACGGCCTGGCGCAGACCGTCGCGTGGTTCGGTACCACGGCGCATCGCGTCGGCACGGGGACCGACGGCTAGGCCAACCGGCGCCGCTACGGCGCGGCCAGAGTCTTCGGGTGCTCGGGGATTCGCGGGACGATGTGGTCCCCCGCCGTCTTGGCGACAGGGATCGCCAACAGGACCAGGACGAACGGGAACACCTGGGTCCGTTGCCGGGTGATGATGCCGAAGTTGCCGACCGCCGAGAACGCGAAGACAAACATTGCCGTGTAGGACAGCGCGAACATCACGTAGGGCACCTGGAACATCGTGCGCGGCAATCGGGCCAGCCGCGGCAGAGACAGCACGAACAGGAACAGCAGCGCCGTCCCTTCGATGGCGGCTACCAGTGCTTGAGCGTTGCTGGCTTCCCAGGGGAACGGCCGGAAGAGCACTGTCATCAGAGCTTCCGGATACTCCCCTGGCGACTTTGGGCGCGTGTTGATGAACTCCGACCCACCCGTGGCGGACTGGTCCTCCGTGCGGTCGAGCACTGACTCGACCGACTCGCGGTCGATCACGTCGAGGTTGAAGAAGCTCGCCGCTTGCGTCAGCACGAGTCCGCCGATGAGCAGCATCAGCGCGAGGCCGGCGAGCCGGCCGAGCAGCCCGAATTGCGATGCGCGCCACGATCGACGCCGCATCACGTAGGCGATGAACAGGGCGAGGAAGACGAGCATCGTGATATGCGGGCGCACGAGCGCCGTCCCCGCGAGCCCGATGGCGGTCACGAGATAGCCCTGCATGCGGTGGCGGAGGATCAGAGCCGCGCCATACGCCGAGACGCCCAGGGTGAACGTCATCCAGGCTTCCTTGCCGATGCTCGACGGCCAGTAGAGCAGGGACGGCAGGAAGAACAGCAGGACCGCGTACCTGCGGTAGTCCCCGGACGGGAACCCCGTGCGGAACGCGCGGTAGAAGAAGTACAGCCCCCAGAAGCCCAGCCAGGAGAAGACCAGGAAGCCGCCGAGCTTGGTCGGGCCGGTGACGATGTATATCAAACCGGTGGCGAGGCGCATGAACTCGGTGCCGACCAGCTCCGGAAGCTCCTCGGAGTACGCCTGCTGCCATGTCCCGTTCCAGAACGCGGCGGCGAGCCGACGACCGGAGCCGTGGTACCCGCCGGCATCCGCCCGCCCCGCATACACCTCGAACGTCACGGCGTATCGGATCAGCGTGCCGATCATCTTGGCGAAGAACGCAATGATCAGCAGCTTGACCATCCACGGGTCGACCTCGCGCCGGCTGGTCCGCAACAGCAGTGGCAACGTGACGACCATCAGGATCGGCCCGATCACCATCGCGCCCCAGACGTCGAACGAGATCTGCGACATCGCGAGCCCGAGCGCGAACAAATAGGCGAGCACACCGAGGAACCCGATCACCGCGTTCGTTCTCGGCGAGCCGCGCGACTCACGGGGCTCGGACTCCTCGAGCCGAGACTGCGTGATCACCATGGCTGCAGCGCGCGGTCGTAGACCTGCTCGATCCGCCGCACGGAGCGGTCGATCCGAAAATCGCGCGCCCGCCACCCGGCCCGGCTCCCGATCCCGGCTCGGAACGCATCGTCGGCAAGCAGCTTGCGGATCGCCGCCGCGAGGGCGTCAGGGTCGCCTGGTTCGACCAGCAGCCCGTCCTCGCCGTCAGTGAGGACCTCCGGCACGCCACCGACCGAGGTCGCCACGCACGCCACGCCGGCCGCCAGCGCCTCCAACAACGCGATGGGAAGCCCTTCGAAGCGGGAACTGAGGGCGAAGACGTCGAAGGCCGGGAGAAGCTCCCGGACGTCGTCGCGCGAGCCGGTGAAGTCGGTCACCTCGGCCATCCCCAGCGAGGTGGCGAGCGCCCGCAGCTCGTTCTCGAGCGGTCCGGAGCCGATCAGCACCAGGCGGAGACCGGGTAGGTCGGGCACCAGTCGCGCGACGGCACGGAGGAGGGTTTCTTGGTCCTTCTTCGGGGTGAAGTTGCCCACCGTCCCGACCACCAGCTCGTCGCTCCCGACCCCGAGCAGCCGCCGCGCGGACCGGCGCGCCTGCGGGCCATGTCGTGCGGCATCCGGGTCGATGCCGTGCACGACGACGTCGACCGGGACACGTGAGTGGATCGACTGGGCGACCCGGTCGGACACGGCGATGACAGCGGCGTTTCGCCGGTAGGTCGACCGGTTCGTCCAACGGGTGAGCGGGCGGTATCGGGGCCACACGTTGTGTTCGGTGTGCACGAACAGCGGCCACCGACCCGGCATGGCCAACCGCGCGGCAACCGCCGGCAGTGGCATGTGGGTGTGAACGATGGCGATGTCGCCCTTGCGGACGAGCCGGCGCAACCGCACCAGCCAGGCGACGCTGGTCGGACGCGGCCCGTCGAGGCAGTGCACCGGCACGCCTGCCCCCCGGATTTCGTCCACCAACGCGTCCTTCCACGGCAACAGATACGCCACCTCGACCCGGAACCGGGTCCGATCGAGGTGGCGGGCAGTGTCCGCGAGCAGCCGCTCCGTCCCCCCGCGGCCGAGCCCCTTCGCGAGCATCAGCACCCCGACGGGACCAGAACCGCTTCCCGACTTCGTCTTCACGCCACCCCCGCGATCAGCACGGCCGTAAGACCATACCGCCGCCGATGCATCGTCACGCCAGCTCCTCCAGCAGTTCGGCCCACGCTGCGCCGACGATCCCGATCTCGAACCGAGCCAGACACCGTTCCCGCGCGGCGATCCCCATCCCAGCCGAGTCGTCGAGCACCCGGCGCAGCCCGGTCCTGAGGGCGGCCACGTCCCCGGTCGGGACGAGCAGTCCGGTCTCGCCATCGGCAACGATCGCGGCCACAGCACCGACGTCGGTGGCAACTACCGGCACACCGGAAAAGCCGGCCTCGACCAATACGGCGGGCATCCCCTCCTTCAGGCTGGTCAAGACGATCACGTCGCTCGCCGCGAAGACGACCCCCGGATCCCGCACCGTGCCGAGGAACCGAACCCGTCCTGGTGCATGGGTGGCGGCGTATTGGTGCAGCGCGGTGCGCTCCGGGCCGTCGCCTGCGACCAGCAGCGACACACCCGCGAGTTCGGCCACCGCAGCTATCGCGGTTCCGATGTCCTTCTCCGGCGCCAACGCCCCCACGTAAGCGACGACGGACGCGCCGTCGGCCAGTCCGAGCTGGTTGCGGGCCGCCGTACGCCGGGCGTCGTCGACGAGGGGGAAATGGCTGGCCGGTACCCCGTTCGGTATCACCCGGATGCGGTCGGCGGACACGCCGTGCTGGGCGATCAGGGCATCTGCGGCGCCTGGCCACAACACCGCGACCCGCCGAGCCCGGCGGAGCAACACCGTGCTGCGCCACCGCCGCATCCCCTGGCCGGACCATGCTCGCGGGTCGCCGATGCTCCGGTACACGAGCGGCACCCTCGTCGCCGCCAGGCTGACCACACATGCGGGCAACGTCTTCGACCCGTGCGCAACGACAGACGACACGTCCCGCGCCTCCCGGCGCAGCGCGCGCAGCGTGCTGACGCCGTAGGGCCGCCGGCCCAGCGGCCGGACCGGAAGAACGTTGGCCCTGTCGGATCCGGTCAGCGCCACCACCGGCACCTCGAGACCCGAGCGCGAGAGTTCGGCGGCCAGATCGACGGCGAACACCTCGGCTCCTCGGCGACGGTTGGAAACGATCACCTGCAGCGAGCGACCCGCGGTACGACGCGGCTCGACGTTCTCCAATCAGGTCACCCAGTTTCACGCGTTTGACCCAGGCGTTGCGCCCGGCAGGTTGAGCCGCAAATATCATGCCCGGCAGTGGCGCGCCGCAACTGGCTGCACCGCCAATGGGCCGCAGGCGCGGTCGGCGCCGACGGGCAGGGGGTCGAGGGGTGAAGAACGGGGCTGCGGCCGTCCACGGCCCGCCGCCGGAGTTGATCTTCCGCCGAATCATCCGGCCCTGGTCGATGCTCCGCGAGCTGTGGGGAGCGCGCGAGCTCATCGTCGTGCTCACCGAACGTGAGCTGCGGGCCCGCTACAAGCAGACGAAGGTCGGGTACGCCTGGGCGCTGGTGACGCCATTCCTGCTGATGGTGGTCTTCACCGTGTTCTTCAAGCGGGTCGCCGACATCAAGACTCCGGAGGACATCCCGTACCCATTGTTCTCCTACATCGCGCTGCTGCCGTGGACGTTCTTCTCCGGCTCCCTGGCCAGGGGCGCAGTGAGCATCACCCAAAACCTCACCCTGCTCAACAAGGTCTACTGCCCACGCGAAGTGTTCCCGCTGGCCGCTGTCGCGATCGCCGCGGTCGACACCACGATCGCCGTGTCGATCCTGGGCGTGCTGTTCGTGATCTACCAGTTCATGCCGCAAGCGGAGATCGTCTGGGTGCCAGCGCTGATGGCGGTGCAGCTTTCGTTCACTATCGGCGTCACGCTGATCTTTTCCGCGCTCGTGGTCTACCTCCGCGACATCCGACAGCTGCTGCCGATGATCTTGCAGTTCGGACTGTTCGCGACCCCGATCGGCTACGGCCTGGAGGTCATCCCAGAAAAGTACTGGCCGCTGTACTCCCTGCTGAACCCCCTCGTGCCAGTCATCGACGGTTACCGTCGCACGGTGCTGCTCGGCGCACCGCCCCGGCTGGGCCTGCTGGCAATCGGCGCGTTCTCGGGAACCCTTCTGCTGATCTTCGGCTACCTGTTGTTCAAACGCATGGAGACCGGCTTTGCCGACGTTGCCTGACGGCACCATCGCCGCCAACCACATCTGGAAACGCTTCCGGGCCGACCCGACCCGGGCGTCGATCCGGGCCCGGGCGAAACAGGTCAAGCGCCGGATGCAAGGCAAGGGAAAGCGGGGCTGGCGCTGGGCGCTGGAAGACGTGACGATGGCGGCGCACCCGGGCGAGTCCGTCGGACTGGTCGGCATCAACGGATCGGGCAAGTCGACCCTGCTCAAGGTGCTGACCCGGGTGATGTATCCCTATGCCGGCCGGGTTCAGGTCGGCGGCCGGGTCGGCGCGTTGATCGAGGTGCGGGCGGGGATCCACCCGGAGCTGACCGGGCGCGAGAACATCCACCTCTACGGCACCCTGCTGGGGCTCTCCCGCAAGCTGGTCGCCGCGCGGTTCGACGAGATCGTCGGCTTTGCGCAACTCGACGACGCCATCGACCGGCAGGTCAAGTTCTACTCCAGCGGGATGCAGATGCGGCTCGGCTTCGGGGTCGCCGCCTTCCTCGAGCCCGACGTGCTGCTCGTCGACGAGGTGCTCGCCGTCGGCGACACCGCGTTCCAACAGCGCTGCCTGGACCGGATGCGGTCGATGATGCTCGACGGAACAACTCTGGTCTTCGTCTCCCACGACCTGGCCGCCGTCGAGGGGATCAGCGAACGGACGGTCTGGCTCCACCATGGACAGGTCGAGCAGGATGGGCCGACCCGGGACGTGCTCCGCGCATATCGTCAGGCACTCGAGCAGGTCTCCGAGGTGGGGCCGTCCTCTGGCGGCGTCGTCTCGGTTGTCAAGGCCCAGGTAGTGGGCCCGGACGGTGGGATGGTTCGCACTCAGGAGTGGGCCGAGGTCATGCTCGTGCTGAGAAGCATCCAGCAGTCCTCGGGCCGGATCTGCATCGGCTGCAGCGAGGGCCCCGCATCGCCGATCTTCTTGTTACGCCATGACGTGCACCTGCCCGACCACGGCGAGACGATGGCTCGCTGCGAGATCGACCGGCTGCCCCTCCCCCGCGGTCGCTACTTCCTGTGGGTCGGGGTATTCATCGCGAAGGGCGAGCTGCTCGGATGGCAGCCGGTCGCGCACTTCGACGTCGTCGGACCCGACCTGGACGTCGGCCCGGCCGGGATCGCCCGGTTGTCGCCGGTCCACGTGCCGTCGCGGTGGGAGGTGGGCCGGCTGTGACGACAGCATCGCCCAGCCGCTCGGTGCTGTTCGTCAGCGTCCCCACGGGTGTCGGCGGCTCGACCCGCTCGCTCGCCAACCTGCTGACGGCCGTCGACGGTGACGTCGAGCGGATCCTGGTCGGTCCCGCGGCCGGCCGGTTCGTCTCGCTCGTCGCCGACCTTCGTGCCGCCGAGCGTCATCTGCCGTTGATCAACAGCCGGCGCCCGCGGGCGACCCGGCGGGCGTGGTCGGCGATCCGGATCGCCGCCCATGCCGTCCGGCATCGCCGCGAGCTCACCGCGATTCATGCCAACGGCCTCAAGGAGCTCAGCCTGTGCCTACCGGCAGCGGTGCTCAGCCGGGTACGGCTCGTGGTCTGGGTGCACAACTTCCGGCTGCCGCCGTCGGTTCGAATCTTCGGCTGGCTGTGGCGGCTGTTGTTACCGCTCACCGACGTCCGGTGGGCCGCCGTATCGCCGCTTTCCCGGGACCTCGTGGTAGACGCGAGGCTGGTCCGGTCCGCCGATGTCGAAATCGTGCCCAACCCGATCGATCCCGCCGACCTCCTGGTCACTCGAACGGTCGAGGACGCCGGGCCGGTCAATGTCGCCTACCTCGGCGCGCCACGGCAGTACAAGGGCTTCCAGTTCCTGCCCGACATCGTCGAAGCCGTGGGATCTGAGCTGCCCGTGCACTGGCTGGTGTTCTCCCGGCCGACCGACGACGACTTGGCCGAGACCTGGGCTCGACTACGCGAGCTGGCATCCGGCGGGACGGTGTCGATCGAGGGCAAATTCACCGACGTGCGGGAGGCCTATGCCCGCTGCGACATCGTGGTGTGTCCGTCGGTGTGGGACTCGTTCTGCCGGGTTGCGGCGGAGGCCATGTTGAACGGGATCCCCGTCGTTGGCAGCGACCTCGAGCCCATCCGGGACCTGCTGGGCGACGACGAGGCCGGGTTGGTGTTCACTCGCGGCGACGTCGCGGAGTGCGCGAAGGCCGTCACCCGGCTGGTGTCTGACCCCGACTTGCGCGCCCGGCTCGGCGCTGCGGGCCGGAAGCGAGCCGCCGTGTACGCCCCCGACACCGTTCGCCGCCAGATGCTCGGGCTCTACGGCGTGCCCGAGCGCGGATAGCTCCATTCCCACCCAGGCGCTCGGCCCGCCAGAGAGCACGGGCAGCCGACGTCAGCTGGCTCAGGGCTGTTGAGCCAACATCCGCCGCACCTTCCCGGGCAGGCGGGCTTGCGCCCGCTGGAGCTGCCGGCGGACCACACCCCAGGCCGCAGTGGCGCGCGCCCGGACCGGCGGGTGCGGTACCGCGCGTTCGTAGCCGAGTTCGCCCAGCAGGGCACCTGCTGCGGCCTCGAAGACCTCGAGGTCCCGGCGAGGCATGTGCGTGCGCCACGAACGTGCCCCCGGAGACAACGGCTCGGCGAGGCGAGAATGGCGCGGATTGACCAGCACCTTGTCGGGGACACCGGCGCGGTGCTCGGAGAACCGGAGCATCGCCGGGTCGAAGGCGAGCTCGAGAAACCCGCACAGCGTGGTCACCAAAGTCTCCGGCTCGGCGATGAGCGATTCATACCTGATCTCGTGGTAACGAGCGGGGCCTAGCGCCCTGCCGTCGGACCGGCCGGTCCGGACTCGCGCCTTCCAGTTCAGGGCCAGCGCCAGCACGTCGAACCGGTTGCCTTCGATCGCCATCGTCGACAGTGCCACGTCACGACCGTCCCGGATGATGTGCACGAACCGAGCCTCGGGGAACAAGGCCGCCAGCGCCGGCATGTGCAGCACGTAGGCCGGCATCTTGTCGCCGTACCTGCCTTTCCCGGCTCGCCCCGCGTAGTACGCGAAGATCCGACGAACGGCGTCCGAGTAGTCCCTGATCGGCGGGCCGCCGAGGGCCGTCGCGACGTCGGCTTCGTCGAAGCCGAGATTCGTCCGCACCGCCCGATCGGCGAGCAGGTCGGCCGCGAAGCGATCCACGGCGAACCCTTCCGGCCGTTGGTAACGATCCCGGTGTCGGCTCAGCGGGTAGACGAACCGGCCCTCGTGGGAGACGGCCAGGTCCGGGTGCGAGTCGAGCACGGTCCGCAAGACGGTGGTGCCTGACCGACCGCAGCCGACGACGAACACAAACGGTGGCGGGCCGCTCACGGTGCGCTCACCGCATAACCGAAGCGGGCGGCGTCCGATGCCGACATCAGCCGGTTCAGGTGGGCGATCTGCGCCTCGGTCAACTCGTCGCGGTAGCCCCCCACCTGGCCGCGACGGGTCTTGTACGAGTCGTACTCCCCGACGCGTCCAGGACGCAGCTTCTCGCTGGCGAACGCATCGGCCTCCTCGAGCCGGCGCATGTTCTCGAACGATGCGAACGCGACGGCCTCGGCGACGGTCGCGTCGGACACGTCGGCAACACCGGCGAAGGCCAGCACCCGGCGCAACTCCGCCTCCGGATTCTCGTGCACGTCCTCGTACCGGACGACCAGCACCGCGGCGGGCACGTCCAGGCTGCCCGCCCAGGCGTCGTAGAACCGCAGCAGCGACTCGAACCCACCGAGCTCGTCGTGCAAGAACTCAGCCAGGCCCCCGGAGTACTCGCGCCGCCGGTCCCGCTTCTGGTAGTACAGCGAGACGATGACGTCCCGCGGATCGCGGACGAGCAGGAGCACCCGGGAGTCGCGATAGCGCTCCTTGCTTTGCGTAACCTGGTCCGGCGCCTTCCACTGGGCATCGTCGTCGTGGGTGGCGAACACGCACGGAATGCGGGGGTCGAGATCTGCCAGCCGATGCAGTTCGACGAGATTGACGTCCTCGGGGAGACCGAAATGACGCTGGAACGTGCGACCGATCATGACCCGCAGCCAGGTGCGGCCGCACTTGGGAAACGAGACCAGAAACACGTCGGTACGGCGGTGCCGAAGCCAGTCGAACGCACGTTCCGGCAGCAGCTTGGCGAGCCGTCGACGGGATCGAGGCGAAAACCGGCCAGCGATTCGACGGTTCGCCGCCTTCACGAGGGCCCCCATGAACGCGCAAGATACGCCATGGGGGTGGGGTGAGATTGCCCGAGCAGCAGGCAGAGGTGAGCGGGCCGGCACGGCGCCGGCCCGCGCTGGCGGTACGGGTCGACGAGGACTCCGGCGTCCGCGAGGAGGTCGAGTTCTTTGGTGACGACACCCGGCTTTTCGGGTGCAGGCACCTACCAACCGGCCCCGTCACGCGTGGGCTGGTCGTCTGCTCGCCGATCCTGTCGGACTTCGGTGCGAACTATGTCCGTGAGGTCCGGCTCAGCCGCCGGCTCGCGGCTGCTGGCATCGCCGTCCAGCGCTTCCACCCCCGCGGCAGTGGACACAGCGACGGCAGCCGGTCGGATCTGACGTTCGCCTCGATGGTGGCCGACACCGAGCGGGCGATCGAACGCCTACAGCAGGCCAGCGGAGTCGACGACGTCGCAATGCTCGGCACCCGCTTCAGCGCCTTGGTCGCTGCCGCGGCCGGTCGCATTCTCCCCGGTGCGCCGATCGCGCTGTGGGAGCCGGTGCTGAAGCCGAGCCGGTTCTTCCGGGACGGGCTGCGAGCCCGCTCGGTGTATTACCTCAAGCGCGGCACTGACGGTCCCGCCGATCCGGCGGCCGAGCTTTCCGCCAACGGTTACGTCGACATTCTCGGTGTGGCCGTCGGGCGGGACCTGTTCGAGACGCCGGACCGGCACGATCTCGTCACCGAGATGGGTCAGCACCCGCGCTCGGTCCTGCTGGTCCAGCTCGACTCATCGACGGAGTTGCGGCAGCCGTATCAACAGGTCGTAGATCGGTGGACAAAGGCGGGGCTGGACGTGACCGCGGCATGCTGTCCGTCGGAGGAGACCTGGTGGTTCGTGCACGACCGGCTGACACCGATCGGGGATGTCGTCGACGTGACGGCCGACTGGCTGCTCGAGCGCGGTGTCGCGGATGAGTGAGCCGTCGATGCGCGCAACGGCCGCCGTCGAGTATCCGGTCTTCGTCCATGCACCCGAAGGCGACTTGCTTGCCGTGATGACCCAGCCGACGGTCCCACCGAACGGGCTGGCGCTCGTCATGCTCCGTGGCGGCGGCTGGCGGCCGTCGTCTGGTCCGCGCCGAAACCAAGTGGAAATCGCCCGCCGGCTCGCCGGGCTCGGCTTCCATGCGCTTCGGTTCAGCTATCACGGCATCGCCGAGAGCGGTGGCATGCCCGACGAGGTCGTCCGGCTCGACCGCCCTTATGTCGACGACACCAAGGCCGTCGCAGACTTGCTGGTAGGGCAAGGGCTGCAACCGGTCCTGGTCGGAAACTGCTTCGGAGCGCGCACGGCACTGGCGTACGCGGCGCAGCACCACGGGGTTGCCGGGCTCGTTCTGTTGGTGCCTCCAGTCCACGACTTCGAGGTGGCCCGGCGCCTCGACCGTCGTCCGCTCTCGCACTTCGCCCACCGGATCTCACCTGCCCATCTGCGGCGGGTGCTGCGCAGCCGCGCACACCGGCAGGCGCTCGGCCGCACCAGCCAGGCTTTCCTCGACCTTGCCGGCCGCCGGGTCCGCGGCGGGTCGGACCAGGGCCCGGAGTGGCTCAGTCGCCGGTTCGTCCGCCAGCTCGAGCAAGTGGTGGCCGACGGGGTGCCGGTGCTGTTCGTCTACGGCGACGAGGACAGCTACGGGCGCGACTTCGAGACAGCGAGCAGCACCCGGCTGCGTCAGCTGTTGGCGTCAGCCGGTGCTCAGGTGCGGGTCGTCACGGTGCCCGGTCGGGTACACGGATTTACCAGTGTGCCGACTCAGGAGGCTGCTCTGGCGGCGGTGGAACGATGGGCCCGCGAGACCTTGCCGCAGCCCGTGGACGTCGACGGACCTCGATGACCCCCTCGGAAACCGGGCCGGTTCCTCCGGCGGCGACACAGTCGGCCAAGATTCGGGTCGCTCACGTCATCGACTCACTCGCCGGGTCCGGTGGCGCCGAAAACCGGCTGGTGGAGGAGATCGTGGCCATCGGTGACCGGTTCGACCACCTGGTGGTCCGGCTGTTCGAGCGGGACTTCCTGCAGGGTCGGCTGGAGGCGGCCGGTGTCCCCGTCGTCGGGTTGGGTTTCCAGGCTCGACACGCCGGTCGAAGCTGGCCGCTCGCCGCTGCCCGGCTTCGTTCGGTGCTGCGGGACTGGCGACCCGACGTCGTCCACACCAGTCTGTTCACCGGCAATCTGGTCGGTCAGCTAGCGAGCCGCTCGCTGGCTCTGCCCGTCCTGTCGTCGTTCAATCGGACCGGCGACCTGCAGCTGCAGCGAGCCCTGCAGCCAGGGGTGGCTAGCTGGCGTGGACGGGTGATGCAGGCGATAGCCCGGCGGGCCGGCCGCGGTGGTGACGTCCACTATCGCGCCGTGGGCGAGTACGCCCGGCAGACCAACAGCGCTCTGTTCGACGTCCCCCTCGACCGCATCAGCGTGGTTCCGCGCGGGATCGACGTGGACGGAACCGCGGTGTCGTCCAGCCGGGCGGATTTCGGTCTGCCGGCTGACGGGCCGTTGATCGTCAACGTGGCTCGGCTGGTTCCGGAGAAGGGTCAGCACCTGCTCGTCGAGGCCTTCGCGCGGGTCCACACCGCGTATCCCCGGGCCCAGTTGGCGATTGCCGGGGCGCCCGGATCGGCCGAGCCGGCGGTGCAGGAAGCCATCGACCGGCTGGGCGTCGAAACCGCCGCGCACCTGCTCGGCTTTCGGGCCGACGCCCGAGCGTTGATTGCCGCAGCGGACGCATTCGTGTTGAGCTCGGTATCCGAGGGCTCGCCGGGCGTTGTGCTGGAGGCATTGGCGCTCGGCACGCCGGTGGTCGCCTTCGACATCCCGCCGGTGGCCGAGTTGACCGACGGCGGCCGGGTCGCCCGGCTCGCGCCGGCGGGTTCGGTGCACGGGCTGGCCGAGCTGATGCTGGCCGCCCTCGGATCGCCGGACCGGACGGCGGAGATTGTGGCCGGCCGGCAGTGGGCCCGACGGTTCAACCTGGCCACCGTCGCTCGAGATCTCGGCAACCTGCTGGAGCAGCGGGCTCGTCGCCAGTCGGCGGTCCGGGTACGCCGATGACCGTGACCCTGGATCGGGGTGTGGCCGTCATCTCGATCGACACCGAGCTCGCCTGGGGGGAAGCGCACCGGCGTGGTGGCGACGCCGCCGGTCACGATTACCGCGCCGAGCGGCGGGTCATCGACCAGATGCTGGCGATGTTCGCCCGCTACGAGATCTCGGCCACCTGGGCCGTCGTCGGCCACCTGTTCCTCGACCGGTGCGAATCCTCGAACGGCCGTGTGCACCCCGAGATCGTCCGCCCGGATTATCCCTGGCTGAACGGGGACTGGTACGACATCGACCCGACGAGCGACCTCGCCGACTCTCCGTACTACTACGGCCGCGACATCGTCGAGCGGATCCTGGCCTGCCCGGTTCCGCAGGAAGTCGGCTGCCACTCGTTCTCGCACGTCATGGCCGGTGATCCGGGATGCAGCGAGGAGGCCTTCGTGACCGACCTGGCGGCGTGCCGGCAGGCCGCGGAAGCGTTCGGGGTTTCACTGCGGTCGTTCGTCTTTCCGCGCAACTCCATCGGGCACGTCGACCGGCTGGCCGGGCACGGGTTCAGGTCTTATCGGGGTCGGCCGGGAGAGCCGTTCGCCAACCGCCGGCGCGCGGTCCGCGCTGCGCTCCGGCTGGTGGACCGGGCATACCCGCTTGGCGGCTCGGCTGTACTCCCCCGCAGGCATTCGAGCGGGTCGTGGGACATCCCGCAGACGTTCCTGTTCGCGCCGGCCGATCATCGGCGGCTGCCCGTTCGGGTGTGGGCCCAGCGCCCGCTGGCCCGCCTGCGACAAGCGGCTCGCCATCGGTCGGTGTTCCACCTGTGGTTCCACCCGCACAACATCACGGCGGATCCCGATCGCGGGCTGTCCGCGCTGGAGATCGTCTGCGCCGAAGCGGCCCGGCTTCGCAGTTCGGGCCGACTCGACGTCCGGTCCATGGGTGATCTTGCCGCGTACCTGGAGCGAACAACTCCTCGGTCGAATGGTCGCAATGTGACCGACCCGCCCGGCGAGTCGCGCCAGTCGTGACCACTCGATCATGAAGGGCGCTGCCTCTGGCGGTGGAGGTCAACCCGCACAAGCACGGGATGTACATCGCGGGGACCGGCCAGCAGATCGTCGCTCCGTCGTTCCTGCAGGAGTACCGTCCGCATGTCGTCATCGCCATGAACCCCATCTATCGCGAGGAGATCCACCGTGAACTCGACCGGCTGGGAGTCGGCGCCGAGCTGGTCGCCCTCTGAGGCGGCGGCGCCCCGATGAGCCGTGCGGTTCCTCCACTCACCATCGGATTACCCGTCTACAACGGTGAACGGTTCATCGCGCAAGCCGTCGATTCGATCCTTGGCCAGGAGTACGCCGACTTCACGCTGACGATCTCCGACAACGCCTCCACCGACCAGACAGGGGAGATCTGTCGTGAGCTTGCCGCCCGCGACTCACGGGTGATCTACGAGCGCCACCCCACCAACCGCGGCCTCGCGTGGAACTTCAACCATCTGGTGCGGTCGACGGAGAGCCCTTTCTTCAAGTGGGCCGCCCACGACGACCTGCTCCTTCCTGCAGCGCTCGGCCGGTGCATAGAGGCATTACAGGAGCGGCCCGACGCCGTGCTCAGCTTCACGTACCGGGTGAAGATCAACGAACAGGGCGACGTGGTCAAGCACAACCGAAATCGTCCGCTGCGGTTCACCTCCGCCGACGCCCCCCCACACGAGCGGTTCGCCGAGTGGCTGCGCCTTCAACGCGGGTGCATCGAGGTCTTCGGGGTGACCCGCCGGTCGGTCATGGTCCAGACCCGTCTGCTCGGTCCGTTCACGGCGTCCGACCGGGTGTATCTCGCCGAGATGTTGCTGCGTGGGCCGTTCGTCGAGGTGCCGGAGGTGTTGTTCCTGCACCGAGAGCATTGGGGTCGGTCGATCCGCTCTGTGCGCGCCGACGGCGCGCTGCTGCGCTGGTTCGACACCACCAAGACCGGGCCCGTCTCGTTCCCCACCTGGCGGCTCGGCTACGAATACGCCAGCGCTGTCCGCCGGGCTCCGCTACCGCGGGGGGAGCGGTGGCGGTCGTATCGCGCGCTCGCCAGGTGGACCCGGCGGCGTTGGCGGATGCTGGGTGACAACGTGTTCGACGCCGGCCGCGCGGCGGTGCTCAGCCGCGGCCGTTGAGGATGTCGCCTTCGGCGCTGGGATTTCCTGGATTTCGTGTCGCTATTGCAGCAGTAACGCGTTGAGTCCTAGTCGCTGACTGCACGATTTCTGCAGGTCTGGTATTCGGGATGGGTTCCACAGATTTGGGTCGGATCTCGACGACGGCTTCGACGCTCGCGACGTGGACCAGCTTTTCCGCTTGTGCGCATGGGTTCAACGTCGGCCGGATCGGATGCGGCAGTCACTGTCGACCGTGCGCGGCCGTGAACCTCTCGGAGGCTCCTTGCGTGCCAAGAATCAGCAGGCTGGCTATGTCCAACGGCTCGAACTCTCAGAAAGGAGTCGCCCATGCGTGGTTCGCGGTTGCCGCGAAGTCGATCCACCCAGCGACCTTCGCGGCGTTACAGGTACGTCGTCTCCTTGCTAGCCGCCGTGGCGTTGGTGCTTGCCGTACCGTCCGTCGCATCGGCCGCGAAGGGCTTCACAGAGCAAGTTGCTTCCGCCCGCTGGTCGACCCCGTTCCAGTGCCCGGATGGCTCCACGGCCGCCGAAGGCCGCCTGATCGTGGAGACGGACAACTTCATCGAGGCGGGGACGACGCCTGATCCCAATCCGCCCCTTCGGGTCGGGTTCGTGGGCCAGTGCCCGGACGGCACCTTTAGTTGGGGCTTCGTGCGAGCGGCGCCGACGCAGTTCGACCGGGATCTCAAGAATGTGAGTGTCAGCGGCACGTTCGCAAACGTGCCGGACAACCGAGGCGGGTTGCACACGGTTTCGGTCGACGCCCGCTGGACCGGGACCGGAGCGGTCATGACCACGGTCAACGGGCCTGGGTCGATGCGCCAGGAGCGCTCGGCGACCGCGACGGCGACGATCGTCTTCGACGGCAACACGCTCGTCGACGGCGCGGCCAACTTCCCGTTCCCCGCGCCGTTCATCCGAGTCGATACGGAGAAGTAGCTCAAGCTCCACCAGGAGCCCGTCAGGTTGAATTCAAGGAGGCCGACCGCGTGGAGGCCGGCCTCCTCGTCCTCCAAGGTGCGACATTGGCGTGCGGCCCGCTACAGGCCTCGGTCGCCCGCCGCTCGCTCATCGGCTAGCCGATTCGAAGCCGCTGGACGACGCGGTGCAGCTGCCACCGTGCCTGTCGAGCCTGGGCAGAGAGCCGGATGTTCAGTGGTGCTCGGCGGTCCGCTGTCTCGTAGTCGAACTCGCTCAGCAGATCGCCGGCCAGGAGCTCGAAGCGCATGACCTGCTCGGGATCGAGTTCGCGCCGCCAATCGCGTAATCCGCCGGTGGCCGGTTCGCTGAGGTGGCGGTGGTAGTCGGGATGGCTGGTCGTCCGAGCAACCTCCGCTGCATGCCGCTCGTGCGCGAGCATATGTACCGAGAACGGCACGCTCATGACGTCGCATAGGCGCCGAAGCGAACCCTCCGGATCTGCGACGAGATCCTCGTACCGCAGCTCGTGATACCGATGCGAAGGCAGGGCAAGCCCGCCTTGACGGCCGCGCAGTACCCGCAACCGCCAATGCAATGCAGCCTCTTCGACCGTGTCGGCCCAGCCCAGTTCGAGGAACGAGCACGCTACGTCGCGGCCGTCCCGCACGAGATGCACAAAGACTGACTCTGGAAACAGCCGAGCGAGCATCGGAATGTGCAGCACATAACCCGGCGTCTTGTCCGCGTAGCGGATCTTTCCCTGGGTGGCGGCCCAAGCACTGAACACGGTCCGGACTGCGCCCGCGTAGTCGCCCGGGGCAGATCGACGAAACGCCGCTTCGACTTCTGCCCGGTCGAGTTCCCAGAGCCGGAACCGCTCCTGCGCGTACAGCCGGTCCAAAAAGACAGCCGAGTCGATCGGATGGCCAGAACCGGCCGCGAGGGGAACGATGAAATGCGATTCCGGCGGCACCGCCAGGTCGGGGTGCGAGTCGCACATGGCCCGCAACAGTGTCGTCCCCGATCGTCCGCACCCGACGAGGAACGGGAACGGCGGAACCCGCTGCGCGGGCGTGGTCATCCGTGGACGGAGCTGGTTTCGAATTCGGCGTACAGGTCGGCTGGAAAGCGCTCGGTAATCCGGTATCGGAAGCCGTCACCCCAGAGCAGATACGTCCGCCAGAACGACGTGTCGTCCTGGGCGGCTTCCTGGAGATCGAAGGTGGAGCGCACGCCCAGCAGCGCCGAGATCTGGCCCAGGCCGATGCTCTGTTCGATGATCAGTTGCCGGATCTCCGCATCGTCGACATGGACGTCGGTCTCGGCCATACAGGTGACCAGGCCTCGCTCTTTGCAGACGAGGTTTACGGCTCGGCGGATGTTCCCGTCGTCGACGGTCTGGGATACCACTTCGATCGTGACCGGCGCGCCGAAGTAGGCGGTGAGCGTGCCCTGCAGAGTGCCGGCCGTTGCTAGCAGGACCCTCCGCATCGGAGTGAAGCCCTCCAGCTTGGTCAGCAGCTGGGCCAGATCGACGATGTCGGCCATCGAGAGCTTCCTTCATCCAGGGGACCTACGTAGCGCTGAGGGCGCCAACAGCGCGCCAAATGCTAGTGGACTGCCTCTCGATTGAGGCGGTCCCGTTCCGGCTTCTGCTACAGGCTCCGGAACGGGACCTCGACGGAAGGGAAGGTCCCGCCGTATCAGCCATTTTGCCCGATGAGGTGTCGCTAGCGGCGCTGGCGCTGACGCCTCGAACCGGTCAGACCAGATTCAATAGACGAACCCGAGCCGATCCACGGCGACGCCGAACCGGTTGGGTATCGACGTCAGGAGTCAGCCAACATGGTCGCCGTCGGACTCCCGACCCTAACGAGACGCAAGGAGCACGCCATGACCAAGGTCTGCTTCGCCGGAGTGACCGGCTGGGCCGCGCCGCCCATCCTGGCCGCCATCCATGAGTCCGACGACCTCACCCTGGTCGCTGGCGTGTCCCGGTCCGCAGCCGGGCGTTCCTTGCCTGACGTCACTGGCGTGGACGCGGACGGCCAGGTGTACGGGAGCGTGGCCGAAGCGCTGGTCACCGCGCCAATGGACGTGCTCGTCGACTACACCGCCGCGGCCGCGGTCAAAAAGAACGTAGAGACCGCCGTGGATGCCGGCGTCCACGTCGTCGTGGGCTCCAGTGGGCTAACCGCGGCCGACTACGCCGCCCTGGACGAACGCGCCCGGGCCCAGAGCGTGGGCATCATCGCCGCCGGAAACTTCTCGGTCATGGCCGCCATCTTGCGGCGAGCCGCCGCGCTGGCCGCCGAGCACCTCGACCACTGGGAGGTGATCGACTACGGCAGCGACAACAAATCCGACGTTCCCAGCGGCACCTCACGTGAGCTCGCCGAGACCCTGGCTCAGGTTCGCCGACCGGCGCCCGGCCTACCGGCAGGAGACCTCCACGGTCCTATCGAGGCACGCGGCGTCGAGGTCGCCGGTACCCGCATCCACTCCGTCCGCCTGCCTACCTTTGTGGTGACCACCGAAATCGTGTTCGCCAGTGCAGGTGAGCGACTCGTCATGCGGCACGACCCGGGGCCGAACCCCGAACCCTACGTCGCGGGCACATTGCTGGCCATCCGCAAGGTCACCGATGCCGTCGGCGTACGCCGCGGACTCGACTCACTGCTATTTGACTGACCCAGCCCGCATCGGCGGGGATTGGTCGTAGTGGCGCATGCGGAGCCAGACCCGACTTACTACGACTGCGAGATCGACCTACCTGAGCACCGGTTGCGTCGACGCTGCCAGCCAGCTAGACCGGCCGTGTGCCCGACCTTGATCCCAGGATTCGCGACCACTATCTCAGCGGCAACGAGCGAGACCGTCTGGCCGCCGGGGCAGGCCGGCTGGAGTTCCTACGAACCCAGGACCTGCTGACCCGACTGTTACCGCCGCCTCCGGCGGTCGTTCTCGACGTCGGCGGCGCCGCCGGTGCCCACGCCGTGCCGCTGGCGGCCCAGGGTCATGAGGTTCACCTGATCGATCCGGTGCCGCTGCACATCGAGCAGGCAAGGGCCGTGCCCGGCTTGGCCAGCGTCACCCTCGGTGATGCGCGCGCGCTGCGATGGCCCGATGCGACCGTCGACGCTGTGTTGTTGCTGGGCCCGCTCTACCACCTCACAGAACGCGCCGACAGGGTACGGGCGCTGGCCGAGGGGCGCCGCGTTCTTCGCCCAGGCGGCGTGCTGGCGGCGGCCGCAATCAGCCGCTATGCCTCCGCTCTGGACGGGTTGTTCCGCGGCTATCTTCGCGAGCCGGGCTTCGAGGCGATCGTCGAGCGCGACCTGGCCGACGGCCAGCACCGCAACCCCGGCGACGTCCCCGGCTGGTTCACCACCGCCTTCTTCCACCTGCCTGACGAGCTGTTGTCCGAGGCCGCTGATGCCGGGCTCCACGACGTCGGTGTCGTGGCCGTAGAGGGCCCAGCCTGGCTACTGCCCGATCTAGACCGTTGGCTCTCCGACGACCGTGAGGTTCTGCTGCGCACCATCCACCGAATCGAATCCACTCCATCCCTCCTCGGCGCGAGCCCACACCTGCTCCTCACCGGACGAGCAAGGTCCTAGACGGGCAGCGGGACCGAGCCCCACCTTCATCTACCCGACACCCGAGCAGGCCACAGACCTCGCGGCGATGCTGATCCACGCGGTCAGGCTGGCCAAAAGCAGGCCCCAGGTCGGCGTCATTTTCGTACACAGGCCGCCGCAGTCTGAGGCCAAGAGCAGCGAATAGATAATCTCGTCAAGTGCACAGTTGTTCTCTACATCTCTGCACGGCGCTCACCGGCGCAGCGGCATGTGGGCCGTCCTCCGGCGGCGACTCACCCGGCTCGATGCGCCACCGCGCTCCGCGAGGGCGTCGAGGACGACATGACCAGCTACTTCGTCCGGTCGCTGCTGTCCGAGGGCCAATCGATTACGAGGCCACGGTCCGCGACAAGGATGGCGGCAACCTGTTCGCCGACCACGACCGCAGCGCCTGACCGCACGAGACACACGACGGCCCGCACCCAGGGGGAGGTGCGGGCCGTGCCTGTGGGGCGGCCCGAAGCGTAGGGGCAACCGCGACGCCTTGGTCACGGCTACAGCGAGTCCTCGCCGCCGAACGAGTCGACATACGCGACGAACGACGGCCGTAGCCTCCAGTCGCCGGCGGCGGCGCGGGGACGTTCATCCAGCCACCAGGTGTAGGAGAGCCCGCCGGCTCGGGTGATGTCGGCGGCCACCTGTGCGGGGACAGTGCCGTCCCGATGCTGGCGGACGGCCTGTTGCGTTTCGGGCGGAAGCTTCGCCCACAGCTCTGCTGGCATGCCGTTGTACCGGGCTGCGGCGTGATCTCCGGCCCGCACCATTCCAACGATCCGATTGCGGGCCGGAGTCCGCCCGCGAGCCAGGCGGCACCTGGCCCGGTGGGTTTGCGCGATGGTGACCTGACGCGTGATGCTGTCACGCGCTCGCGGCCGACTCTAGCTGGTCGCCTCGATGGCGCTCAGGATCAGCCGCGTCACGGCCTCCGGCTGCGACACCATGGATGCGTGCGAGGCCGCCAGCTCCTCGATCTTTGCGTTCCCACGCTCGGCCATGAAGCGCTGCCCCGCCGGCGGGATGGCTCGGTCCTGCGTGCCGAGCAGGTACCACGACGGGATGGACCGCCAGCCCGGTGGGCCGGAGGGGGTGGCCGCCGCGGCCGCGCTCCAGGGTCGCTGGGTGGCCGCCATCAGCGCGGCCGTCTCGGGGTCGACGTCGGCGGCGAACGTCTCGGGGAACAGCTCGCGATCCAGGTACAGGTCCACTACCTCGCTGCCGTCGGGGTTGGTGAACGGCACCGGTCGCAGCGCCGCCGGCACCAGACTGTCCCCGAAGACCTCGGACTCAAGCAGCTGCTGGATGCTCTCGCCCTCGTCGGGCATCCACCCAGCGATGAAGACGAGCGCCTGCACCTGCTGGTTGCCGGCGGCGGCGTTGGACAGGACCGCGCCGCCGTAGGAATGGCCGACCAGGACCATCGGGCCGGAGATGGTCCCCAGCAGGGCCGCCAGGGAGGCGGCGTCGCCGGTCAGGTGGCGCAGCGGGTTGGCCGCGCCGATGGCGGCGAATCCGCGGTCGGACAGGGCGCGGATCGACCCGCCGAAGCCGGAAGCGTCGGCCCACGCGCCGTGGACGAACACGATCGTCGGGGTATCAGTGGCCATCGGCGTCATCACTCCTTGTTGACGTTGATCGATGCCGCGACTGTAACGGCTCTGCCGCCCATCGCGTCTGCCGCTGTGCGTCCGCCGCTGTTACGGCTCGGCGTGCGGCACCCCTTGGATGGCCACCGTTCGCCAGCTTCGGGCTACTGCTGTCGGGCACGAACGGCGCGACCGGCCCGCCGTATCCGCGACGCGCTGCGCGAGCACGCCGGAGAGGACCTCGGCGACCACGCCTGAACGGCCCGACGCTCGAAACTTGTTGACACCAGCCCTAGTACTGGCGGCTCAGACCAGATACTTCCGCACTAGGAACGCGTGAACGCTGTGCGAGCGAGCGTCGTAACCGTGCAGGTCAGAAGCGGTGTGGTGCGAAATATCCCTGACTGAGTCAGGGCGGTCCCGGCGCGTGATGTCACCGCCGGCCGGGACCTCGACGG
>CAWFXV010000013.1:0-118360 GCA_963819885.1 uncultured Actinomycetota bacterium
CGTGGGTTGTGATGGTAAGGAGGGTCTCGGCGGTTCGAGTCCGCCACAGGCTTTGCAAAAGCACCGCAAATAGTCGCGTTCGCCAAGTACCGGCAGGGCACGACCTTCCGCGGTTCGGAACGCGGGCTTGTACTCGGTCGGCGTAGGTGTTGGCGTCGGGTGTGAACCACCACAGCGCGGCATGCAGAAGCGCCCCGCGCAGCAGTCCTGCCCCGGTCTCGTTGGCTGCGAGGAAGCCGGTGACCTGGGTGATGGCGAAGACGAAGACGAGGTCGAAGAACAGCTCTAGCGGCGTGACCCGCTCCTCGCCGTCGACCGAACGAACGTGCATCAGCCTCGAATACGCCCAGTCAATCGCAAGGTTCGAGACCCGCCCGGGTCGAGGCGGCCTGGTTTCGTTCATGCCGTCAGGCTTCGGGCGTCCCCTTCGATTGAAGCTCGGCGATCTGGGCCCGGGCGGCCGCGACGAGCTCCTCGTTCGTGTTGGCGTGTCCGGCCAGGCCCCAGCCGCCCTCGATTGCCTCGGTGAGCAGCACCCACGTCCGCTCCGCGAGCGAGGGGTCGCCGGCCGCTTCTCCGACGATCGCCGAGAACCGGGACACGACCGCCAGCTGTTTGGCGCGATCGAGCGCCCCCGCATTCGTCAGCACCTGGACCCGGACGTAGGTGCTGTCGCCATCGACGTTGGAAATCCCTGACGGCGGCAGCTCGTGGACGAAGGCCGCGGTGTTCTTCCGGAACATGGGGATGTCCGGCACCTGTTCGATCGCCATGAGCTCGGACGCCAGCTTCTGGGCGAGGGCGTGGGGGTCACCGAACGTCCCCGCGGCGGCGTAGACGTCGATCATCGGCATCGGGATGGTCCTTTCGATTTGTGGTCCGCGACCGGTCGTTAGGCCGCTCCTCGAGCAGACCTTCTCTGAGCCTATCGACGAGGCGCCAGATATCGATCGTAGATACCCATGAGCCAGGGCACGACCACGTACACGGCCAGCGGCACCACGACCAGTGTCAGCACGAACGCGCGGAGCACCGGGTCCCAGCCCACGGTGAACGGGGCCATCGCCGTGATGCCGATGGCGACGAGGGGAAAGATCGCGAGCCAGGTGAGCGCGGCGCGGACGTGAATCGACGGCGGCGTGCGAGCTGACGAGAGCGAAGGACCCGGGTCGGGCCGAGTCACGATGGGCCTCCCTGCAACCCCCAATCGTTGGTCGCTACAGCCAGATGTACTCCTCGGCGATGGCGCCGTCGCGCCACTTCGCCAACGTCACCATCCGACTGCCGTTCTCGAGCTCGCCGACCACGCAGGTCCAGTCTCCTGAGCCGAACCGGATCGGATGGGACTTGACCTGGACGGGCGCGCCACCGGTGCTCTCGACGAAGGCCTTCATTGCCTCGATGTGCTCACGAATGCCACGCGTCGAAGCCTGCCCGTGGACATCCACGAGAACTTCATCAGTGTGGTAACGGGTGAAGACGCCCTCCCAGTCCGCTTCGTTCCAGCCCGCGAAGTCGAGCTCGTCCATCCGTTGAAGATTGCGCTCTACGGTTTCGTCGGCCACGACGGTTGCCTCCTTTCAGGTCGATTCCTGGCGCTGCACTCGGGCGCGCTCGGCTTCTCGGTGTTGGCGAAGTAGTTCGAACGCGAGCGAACCGGGAGGCGCGGCCGCTTCGGAACGGGTCGCATGGGCCACGATGGCGTCCGCGATGGAGCGGTCTCCGGCGGGTCTCGGATAGGCGTCGAGGACCTCCTGGCGCAGTCGGTCCGCTACCCCGTCGGTGATTCGGCCCGCGTCGATGAAGACTCCCTTGTGCGTGAGGGACGTGAGCAGACCGCGCCGGTGAGCGATGCCGAGAGACGCGTGCAGTGCGATCGCCTCCCAAACCCGGTCGACGTCGCGTTCGGCGACGCCGTGCCCCCGAAGGACGGCAGCAGCCAGATCGGCGCCCTCGACCTCGAAACGAGCCTCGCCTGTCGCGTGCTCACCGAGTCCAAGATCGTGCATGACGGTGGCGGCGAAGAGCAGGTCCTCGTCGTAGTCGGCGTCATCCAGACAGCCCTCATGGTCGGCCAGCAAGCGGGCGAAGAGGAAGCTGCGGATGCTGTGGTCGACGATCGGCCGGCTCATCGAGGAGCGCGCGATTGCGAGGCTGGCATCGGCAAGCGCCCCCGTAGGGAGCACGAGGATGTCGTTCATGTGTCTCGAGCGTACGGACACTGCGCTCGAGCAAACAGTGGCCCGACGGCCGCTGACCGCTATGATCGGGCCATGATCTCCAAGCGCCCCCACCGCGTTGCCGTACTTGCGCTACCAGCCGTCATCCCACTGGAGCTCGGGATCGCGGCGGAGATCTTCGGTCGCGACCCGCATTACCGTCTGACCGTATGCGCTGAAGGTCGGTCTGCGTCGCTCCCTGGTTCTGGGTTGACCGTCAATACCCCCGCAGGGCTGGAGGGACTCAAGCGCGCGGAGACGGTGATCATCCCGGGATACGAGGACGTCGACGCAACCGTCTCGACGGCAGTGCTTGACGCTATACGTGCTGCACACGCCCGGGGCGCCCGACTGGTATCGATCTGCACCGCCGCCTTTGCCCTCGCCGCGGCTGGTGTCCTCGACGACCGTCCCGCCACCACCCACTGGCGATGGACCGCTGAGCTCCAAGACCGCTACCCCAAGATCGATGTGTTGCCCAACCGCCTCTTCGTCGACGACGGCGACATCCTCACGTCGGCTGGCGTAACCACTGGTATCGACTTGTCCCTCCACCTCATCCGGCGCGACTTCGGCTCCGCAGCCGCCAACACACGAGCCCGCGGCCTCGTGGCTCCGCCACAGCGTCAGGGAGGGCAAGCGCAGTTCATCGAACGGCTCATGCCAGACGCGAGCGGCGACCAACTCGGCCCCCTTCGCGATTGGATGCTCGAAAACCTCGCACTTCCGCTCGACCTCGGCACGCTCGCGACGCGGGCACACATGTCTCGACGAACGTTGAGCCGTCGGTTTCGTGAAGAGACGGGCCTGTCTCCGATGGCATGGCTCGCTGACGCACGCATCGATCGAGCGCGCGAGATCTTGGAGACGACCACCGAGCCGGTCGAGAACATCGGCCGCCTGACGGGACTCGGCGCGCCGGTCTCTGTTCGAGCGGCCTTTCACCGGCGGATCGGCATCTCACCGAAGGAGTACCGTGCTGTCTGGCGCGGATCGTCCTCGTCAACGCAGGCGACGGCGACGGTTTCGTCACTCGCCGCCAGATCATGAGGCCGCGTTACGGCCGGCGGTCTCCCGCACCGACCCGAGGCGAGGAACCGCTTCGACACCCGCCCGTGTGCCGGCTTGGACGCGGGTGCCGGGCTCGCTCGCTAAGCCATAACCTAATCCCGGTCGTCGGGAACCACGTTCGATCGGTGACCCAGTTCGAGCGGGCGCCCGGCGACGGAAGACTCGGTCCGCCCGAGGAGGAACCGGGGCACGTCATCCCAGCAGCAGTTTCGCCTCCTCACGACCAGCGGGCGCACGGTCTGCCGCGAGACCTGCACGGGTCAGATGAGGAGAGTGCTGACCCACCAGTCGGCTACCGACACCGAGCCTGCCAAACGGGCACAGCAGAAACCATTAGATGAGTGCGGCCTATTCGATGAATCCGGTCTCGGGGTCCACCTGCGATAGGAAGTTCCGGATCGCCTGCTCGTGGTCGACCATCGTGGAGGCCCGTCCGGCTCGCCACGAACCGCAGATACTCGTCCAGCAACGGCACACCCAACACCGGCGGCTCGCCAGCCCGGGCAGCAGGACGGATCAAACACAGCTCAAGCAGCCGAGACATGCGGGTGCCTCCCTCTCCTTACGGACCCGCCGAGACCCCCCGGCGAAATGTCCAAGAAGATCACCCACATATCAAGCACGAGCGAGTGTCGGGCACGTGGTCCCGGCCAATGTTCAGTAGCGATACCTTTACTCGGCGTTAAGGCCCAGACGTTGTGTGAGGAACGGCGGCACAGACGCCCGCTCGCGCTGATCACTTCTGGACAGGTCGTACGCCGCCCACCCGGCAACTCCGTCACGCGGTCTCAATAGAGGACAGTCGCAACGGCGCCCCTCAATTCGGCACACGAGCTCGGCGAGAGACTGCCTTCAATCCACCACGTGCCGGCGCGCCGATGCGCGGACAGGGCGCCCGCGCGGCACATCCGCCGCACCATGCTTGTGCTGACTTTCAGTACCTCCGATGCATGCTCGACGCGCCACCCGAGGTCATTCCGCTGGACAACCTGGGTAGCGACGATCACGCCTGCAGCCTGGTGATCCAGAGGATGCAACGCGAGGTCGCTCGTACCAGGGCTGCAGGTAGTCATCGCTCGGATCAGGGACCGGCTTTGCCGAGATATGGTTCCGGCCCGAAGATCAAAGAGCCTTCGACGACTTCTTCACCTGAACTGAGACTCCTCGGCAGCCAGGCACGACGCATATATCCAACGCGCGGTGGCTCAGCGGAGCCCAACAAACACCGGTTTACCTAGTGCGCCACGCGGATCAAGGGGCAGTCGTCGCAGCCCATGCCCCATCGCGGATCTCATCGTCGCGGTGACCGTGATCAACTGTCCGCTCGGCATGAGCGAGTGTGTCTGGCACGTGGTCCGGTCGGCTTCGTGGTGTTCATGCTGAGCATGGGCGTCGGCCTGCTCCGGCGGCGCTCGAGGGTCAAGGGCGTTCTGAGGCATCGGCGCAGGGGTCGAGATGTCCTCGGATCTGCGGCCTCTACTCGGACCTCGCCCGAGCGGATCGTCGCCACTGCTCATTGTGGAACTGCTCCCCGGCGATTCAGGTTCGCTGTGCCTACTGCCCGATGCGCGCCAGGATCGGTCCATGACGTTCCTCGCCGATGCGCCAGAGATCAGTGCACGCTTTCGACCAGCCGCTGCAGCGGAGCGCCCACCGGTCACGTCCCCGCGGTTTGTTGCCCCTTGGGTCAGTGACCAACGGGCAGTACGGCCTGTTCGAGTACGACGTGGAGCCGGGGGAGAGGGCCCCGCGCGCACGTTCACCGCACGTTCTCGGCGGCGTTCTACATCCAGGACGGCACGGTAGGGCTGTCTGACGGTTCTGGGTGGGTCGACGCGGTGGTGGGCGACTTCCTGTACGTCCGCGAGGGCGGGATCCATGCATTTCGCACCGACGGCGGCGCCGTGGCCAGGAGGCTCATCCTTTTCGCCCCCGGGCATAGCGCGGGAGCGCTTCTTCACCGAGATCGCCGAGATTCACGCATCGGGTCGGAGCCTGACCACGGAGGAGTGAACGGAGTTCTATGTCAGGCACGACCAGTACATCGTCACCGAAGGGAGCCAGGCGTGACAACGTGGACCAGCGACGAGCTGAGCCGGATCGGGCAGGTTGAGGAGCTGAAGATCGCCTCGACGCGCCCGGACGGCACTATGCGTCCATACGTGACGATCTGGGTCGTCCGGGTCGGGAACGACCTCTACGTCCGCTCGGCCTACGGGCCGAACAACCCCTGGTTCGTCCGCGCGAAGGCCAGCGGTGCCGGTCGTATCCGCGCCGGCAGCCTGGAGTGTGACGTGACCTTCGCCGAACCCGGCCCGGGCGTGCACGCCGCCATCGACGAGGCCTACCACGCTAAGTACGACCGGCACGGACCCGCGATCGTGGGCACCGTCGTCGGCCCGGACACCGCGCCGGTCACGATCCGCCTCCTGCCACGGACCAGCTGACCGTGGCAACGCTCCTACGCTCTGGCCTATCGCTTTGGAGGTAGCGAGCGGGCGAACGTCGCGCCACGCTGCACCCACTCCGCGAGCTGCCGTTTGGTGCGGACGTCTGCCAAGCGGACTCGAAGCCATCCCTGCATTGACCGGCCGCGCATCTCCATGAGGCGCGCATTTGTCGTCGCGACGAGCGTTTCCGACTGCGCGGGGTCCACGCGCACCAGGAGCCCGCCCTTACCGCTTGCCGCGACGGCCATGTTCCCTCTGATGAGGAACGCGAGCCCGCCGAACATCTTCTGCTCGCTCACGTCGCTATCCCGTGATTGTCTTCGCGAGCACTGCGCCCATGACGTCGGTCATGACGTCGCGTCCTATGGCGAGGACTGCTGCGGCAGCCCGCCGCAGCGCACTACGCTCCTCGGGATCGTCGGTCGATTCGGCCGCCTGCTGGAGCGCCTCGACCAACGCGTCAACGCCCTCACCGCTTGGCCAGATGCCGACTGCCCGCCGGCCCCGTTCGGTGACCCCGGTGGCGATCACGTACTTGCCGCCCATCGTGTCGGCTCCCAGGCCTTCTACATAGCCCGAGTCATGGAGCGCGATCAGGGACCGGAGCGCGTCGTCCTCTCCGATGCCGAGATCGTTGGCGATGCGTTCGGGTCGCGCCTCGACTGCGTGCTCCAGCTCGACGATCGCGGCGACGCGGCGCAGCACCGGGAAGTCCTGGGAGGCCCAGCGGTCGGGCAGCAGGTCAGTCATGGCCGCAGCATGGCGCAACGGACCATGACCCGAGGGTCCGCCTCGCCGGATGTGGGACACACTGGGCGCCAAGGCGCCGCCGCTTGCCCCTGGTAAGCGGCGGCGTGTGACACAACATCCCCGGGCCACGGGGGCCGCCCGGGGGTGTTGTGCGTGGCTCGTGCGCCAGTCGCGACGCCCAGGTGACGGAAGGGTGTCGTCGTGGCGGTTCCGCGGGTATCGTGCCGGCCGCGCGGCAGGTCGCCTGCCGTGTTGGGTCACACGGTGGCGCCGGGTCCGCTCCCCTGCCAGCGGCGTCATCGCGGGCTTCACGGCGTCTCAGCGCCGTGCTGGCGGCGTCTAGGGTTCCATGAGCCCGAGTGCCACCGCTGGCCGCGCGGATGGTCTCCCGGATGCGCCGATCCTGCGCGTCGGGATCCTCGCAGAAGTCATCGCTAAGGCCGGGCCGACTTCGCTGATTCAGCCTGTGCGCACCCCTACGCGCGTACAGTCGCGGCATCGCGATCAACCGTCAACGAAGGAGTGGTGACGCCCGATGGCCACTGATACCCCGACGATCGTGTTCGTCCATGGCGCCTGGGCCGACGCCACCGGTTTCGGCGGGTCGATCCGGGCCCTGCGCGACCGCGGGTTGACCGCCATCGGAGCGGCCAACCCGCTGCGCCACCTGGCCGGCGACGCCGCTTCCCTGGCGGCTCTGTTGGGGACCCTCTCCGGCCCGATGGTTCTGGTCGGCCATTCCTACGGCGGCGCGGTCCTCTCCAGCGCCGCCGCCGGCAACCAGCAGGTGCAGGCGCTCGTGTTCATCGCTGGGTGGATGCCCGATGAGGGCGAGAGCATTCAGCAGCTCCTTGGGTCTGAGGTCTTCGGGGACAGTCTGGTGCCGGCGGCGCTGCGACCGGTGCCGTTCACCAACCCGGACGGGAGTGAGGGGGTGGATCTGTACCTGGATCGTGAGCTGTTCCCGGAGACGTTTGCCGCCGACGTCGACGCCGAGACGGCCGCGCTGATGGCGGCGACCCAGCGACCGTGGAGCGGGGCCGCGGCGGCCACCCCCTCGGGCCCGCCGGGCTGGCGGTCCATTCCGTCGTGGTATTTGCTCGGCACGCAGGACCGAGCCATCCCGCCGGCGGGGCAGCGGTTCATGGCCGAGCGCGGGAACGCGCAGATCGAGGAGGTGGCGGCCTCGCACGCATCCATGGTGTCGCAGCCGGAGGCCGTGACGCGGCTGATCCTGAGCGCCATCGAGGCGACCAGGCGCAGCGGGCCATGAGCGTGTGACAGCCGTAGCTCGGACCCCGCTGTTCGCCAGATTCGAGCCCCGCGGAGATGTCCCTTGTTGGGGTCACGCGGTCGCGCCGATCTCCCCTGAAGCGGCACCGCCGAACGCGGAGAAACCTCCAGGGTTCCGGTCCCGGGGGTGTTTGCTGCAGCGCCGCCCAGCCATAGCAACCCGTCCCGAGTCCGGGGGTGCTGTGCGCTCGGTGAGGCGCTCATCGCCGAGCCGTTCCAATACCGCTGCTGCCACCAGGTGTAGTCGAGTCGGAACATCCGGGCCGAGGCGACAGCGAGTCGCCGGCGGCAGCGCGGAGCCTCGTCCGCCCCGACGGCGGTAGCCGTTCGGTGAGGCGGTGAGCGGTCATCGGTCCCTCCAGGTTCGACGGTCATGGCGGGCAGCAAGCCGAGGGTGGCCACCGCTCGTACGGTGACACGTGGAATACCCGGAGGGTAGGAACGGAAGATGAACTCGACGGCTGAGCCTCGCCGTGGACTCGGACGCACGTTTGCATCGTGCGGAGCCTCGAGCCTGGCCGGTTCCGCCGTTCTGGGTGCGAGCCTCAGACGTTAGGCGGCGAGATCAAGAACCTTACGGCGCAGCGGGTGTAATGGCGGCCTTCCATCGCCACCGCCACAGAGAGCCTGTCTGCCTTTGTATTGCCGGGGCCCCCGCAGTGTCGCCCTCGTGTCACCAGTGGCGGTGTCCAATTGTGAAGCGAGGATCGACCGGGGCGGCGTCCGTTGTCAAGGACGCAGCCGGGGCCCCACCAGTGAGCACCAGCTCATGGGCGCCCACGGTGGACCTGGGCGACCTTTGGTCTAGCGGCTGCGGAAGGTCAGCTCGGTAAGCGTCTGGTTGCCGCCTGCTTCGATCGCGAGCACCTCGACCTTGTATTCGGTGCGCGGCTGCACGAACTCGGCGGGGACAGACAACTTGGTGGCGGTCGCCGGCAGGTCTGCGCTGAAGACCCGCAGCACCGGTTCCTCCTGAACGACGAGCACCTGGTAGCCAGTGATGTCGATTCCGGCGGGATTGGTGACCGGCGCCCACTGCACCACCACTTGGTCAGCGGGCACCTTTGAGTCGGCAGCCGGGGAGAGGATCTCCGGGCCGTCGGGGAAGTCGTGGGTGAGGGTGGCAGTGCCGGTCATCGGCGCCCCGTCGATGGTGGTGCCGGTAAACGTGTACGTGCCCTCCGGGAACAGCTCCTTGAACTGTTCGAGCGGGAACTCAGTGAACGGTGGCTCGCTGCTCTCGGAGAACAGTTCGGTAAGGCCGTAGTTCTCCGCGCGGCCGGTCACGTCGACATCGACGATCGGGTTGCCCCGCGGGTCGAGCAACTCCATCGTGTTCCACGCCTCACCGTCGAGGAAGATCTGCAGGCCGGCATCACCGTCGGTCGCGTTGATCTCCACTTTGAGTCGGGCGTCGGTGAACTCGACGGGCTTAGGGTCGGCACTCGCGGCTGTGCCCAGGTAGAGGACGGGTACGGCGATGGGGACGGCCAGCCCGAGGATGAGTAGTCGGCGGCGCATGATCGCTCCTCTCGTCAGTGGGCACCGCAGGGAGGTGCCTCCAGCCCGTAGTACAACGACGCGGCTGAAGCGGGCCTGAACACAGGCCCGCTCGTCCAAGCACCGGCCACGCACTCGCACGACCGCCGGGTGCAAGCGTCGGCGAGTCCGGCCCGCGATCTACCTCTCACGAGGCTCATGAACCGGGCCTGAGGATGCTCAACCGCCTGACAATGATGCGAACGGCCCTCGCCACATGAATCTTCGGAGGCGTTCCGCCTTCAGCAGGAGACGATGGGCGTGGTCACGGGGCACCGCATCCGCAACAATCACGGAGCCCGCTAGCCGAAGCACTGGACGACACACCGGGATACATGAATGTCGGCGCATGAGGTGGCGATTTCTTGGTCACGGGCTAGCCGTGGGCGCAGCGTTCAGAGGGACGAACTCCGCCGATGCGGAGCGCCGCGTGGCATGGTTTGTGGCATGAAATGACGTCAACTATGGTCGGCCGGTGGGTTGGTGGGGGACCGAGCGGGGCAAAGTCGCAGGTAGTGGCCACAGTGGCCGCAATGCTGCGTCCTTCTGATCCGCTGGTTGTGGATTCGAGCCCCACGGGGGCCCACGCCTGCACGGGACTCGTTTCGGTGATGCGGGCGGTGAACCGGAAACGAACCGGTTTGACGAACCGTTGATTTGCCCGCGCTGTGCGCGATTGGCTCGGCCGCCTATCTGGTGAGGCGAGGCACGGTTGGGATCGTCCGCGACGAGCTTGCCGGGAATCGTTGCTGGCGACCACCTCGAAGTAGACTCGACGCGCCCATGGGTCGTCCGGAGGCCAGCCGATGACGACGGTGTGTGGATATCTCGGTCGGTCACGGTGGAGACGCTCCCGACGTCGATCAGGGGCGGTGAGGAGTGCCTAAAGACCGGCAGCCACTGGGTTCACCTGCGGATGTGCATGAGCTGCGGGAAGATCGGCTGCTGCGACTTGTCGCGACCGTCATGCGTCCTGGCATGCAGCTGAGGATGGCCACCCGATCGCTCGCTCCGCCGAGCAGGGCGAGGACTGGAGTTGGTGCTACGTCGACGAGCTGGCGTTCGTCTGGTCTGCGACGTGATCGCACGCGGGGGGGTCTAGACATCGTGACGTGTGCACCGTGACGACGTCAGCCCTCCCGCCAGCTGCAGAACCAGCAATCGTGTTCGGATCACCGCGCGCCCGCTGGGTGGTGGCTGCCACGGTTCTGGGCTCGGGGCTCGCATTCATTGACGCGACGGTCGTCAACGTCGCTGTGCCGAGCATCGGCGACTCGCTTAGTGCGGGCCTGTCCAGCCTGACCTGGGTCATCAACGCCTACACCTTGACCCTCGCGTCGATGATCCTGCTCGGCGGTTCCCTGGGCGACCGGTTCGGCCGGAGGCGGGTCTTCATCATCGGCGTCGTGTGGTTTGCGCTCGCATCGCTGCTGTGCGGCCTGGCGCCCAACGTCGAGACCTTGATCGCCGCCAGGGCGCTGCAGGGTGTTGGTGGCGCGCTGCTCACTCCCGGCAGTCTCGCAATCCTGCAGTCGGCGTTCCGGCCCGAGGACCGTGGCCGGGCGATCGGCGCGTGGTCCGGCCTTGCGGGCGTCGCCGGTGCAGCTGGGCCGTTCCTCGGTGGATGGCTGGTGCAGGTCGCGTCCTGGCGATGGGTCTTCTTTATCAACCTGCCGTTGGCCGTCGCGGTTGTCGTGATCGCGGTCCGACACGTGCCGGAATCCCGGGACCCGACCGCCTCGGCACACATCGACATCGCGGGGGCTGCGCTTGGCGCCGCCGGGCTGGGTGCCCTGACGTACGGGCTCATCACTTGGCAGGACCAGGGCTTCACAGCGCCGGCCGTTCTCCTCGCACTCGTGGTGGGCCTGGTCGCGCTGGTCGGATTCGTCGTCCGGGAGCGCACAGTGGGCGACCCCATGTTGCCGTTGGGCATCTTCGCGTCGCCGCTGTTCCGTGCCGTGAACATTGTCACGTTCGTCGTCTACGCAGCCTTTGGTGGTGTGTTCTTCTGGCTGGTACTCAACTTGCAGGTGGTCGCCGGTTATAGCCCGCTTGCAGTCGGTCTTGCGCTGTTGCCGACGACCCTCATCATGTTGCTGCTCTCCTCCCGGATGGGCGCACTCGCGCAGCGCGTCGGAGCGCGCCTGCCCATGGCGGTCGGGCCGTTGTTGTGTGCGTTGGGTGTTGCGGGCATGACCCGTATCGGCCAGGGCGCGTCGTACATCGGTGACGTGCTTCCTCCCGTGATCGTCTTCGCCCTCGGCCTCGCCGTCACGGTCGCCCCGCTGACGGCGACGGCCCTGGCCGCAGCACCCGTCCAACACGCCGGTCTGGCCAGCGGTGTGAACAACGCCGTCGCGCGGGTCGCTGGCCTCCTCGCGGTCGCGGCCCTGCCGCTGGTCGCCGGGCTCAGCGGAGAGGCATACCACGACCCGAATCTGCTCGAGCCCGCCTACCGGACCGCCATGTGGTTCTGTACGTCGCTGCTGACGGCCGGCGGCGTCTTGGCGGCGGTTCTCGTGCGCCCACCCGCGCTCAGACCATCCGCTCCACCGCCGCCTGAGCAGCAGCGTTGGCACTGTGCTGTCGACGGCCCACCGATGCCGAGCTGCCCACGGGACGGGCCGCTGGCCGTCAACCGATCGGCGGCATGAAACGTTTGATGAAGTTGAGGGCAATGTCGGCGACCTCACGCCAGCCGCTGTCGATGGTCAGGGCGTGCCCGCGGCCCTTGATCTCGACGATCTCGGTGACGCCTTCGTTGTCCTCCTGCTGCTTGTAGGAGGCGTGCGCAACGGCCCAGGGGGCACCGTGTTGTCCTTCTCACCGGAAACGATCAGCAGCGGGCCACGATCACTTCGGACAGTCCCGCGACAGTCCGCATTGCAAATGATCCACGGTCCAAGGGTGGCCGATGCGGCCACGACCGTCACAGCGTCTGTAGCCACGTCCAGACGACCGCGCCGACCCGGTTCAACTGCGCAGGATCGACGACTTCCGGGAGGTCAGCCGCGGAGTGATAGGCCGGGTAGGGCACGCTGCCGACGCGGGCCGACGGGATGTCGGCCTTCTCGAACGACCAGTGGTCGCTGGCCCGGTTGTCTTGCGACCGAGCGGACGGGATCCTAGCCATTTCGGAGGCAGCGGATAGGGCGTCCATGACCTGGGTCGTTCCGGTGCCACCGGTTGCCAGCGCCGGTGAACGCTGCCGCCGGGTCGAACGCCAAAGGCGTGGGGGTTGGTGTCGGTGTCGGCGTCGGGGTAGGGGTCGGTGTCGGCGTCCCGGTTCGCGTCGGAGACGGCGACGAAGACGCAGACGGCGACGCGCTCGGTTCGTCGTCGCTGCCCCCGCCGACCAGAGCGGCACCGGTCGCGACGCCGACCCAGCCCAGGATCCGGCGACGGCCTACCTTGCTAGCCCGCCTCGGCTCCCTTGTTGGGTCGGCCACGACACCTCCACGGGCGCGCATGCCCATTCACCCGGCGTGCTTCATTCCACCACAGGGAGCTAGACACCGAGGCGGCGGTTGTCGCCGAACGGGAAATACCAGAAGTTCCGAGCGGCCACTGGCCGCTGCTCGGGCCCACGCCCACTGGTATAAATCGTCAGGCGGGTGGAGGCCGCCGAACCCCAGCAGGTGTGATGATGGTCTTGGAGATCAATACGTCGCAAGCAGGGGTTGTCGTGGCGACGCTGACAGACGCCGCTTGGTGGAGATGCGCTCGTTAAGGTTGTTGGGCTCGATTAGCAGGACGACGACCCTTCCGATATTGCCGAGTTCGGCGCCGAGTAGGGCTGGGACATGCGTGAGCCGGAAGAGGCGGGTGCGGCCGCTTCGCGGCGTGAGGAATCGGCTGCGGAGCGGGCGGCGGTGATCTTGACGCCGGACCAGCGGGTGCGGGTGTTCATCTCCTCGACGCTGGAGGAGCTGGCGCGGGAGCAGGCCGCGGCCAGGCGGGCGATCGCCCGGCTGCATCTGGTTCCGGTGTGGTATGAGTCGGGCGCCCGTCCGCACCCGCCGCGCAACATGTACCGGGCCTACCTGGCGCAGAGCCAGGTGTTTGTGGGCATCTACTGGCAGCGTTATGGCTGGGTGGCGCCGGGGATGGAGATCTCGGGCCTGGAGGATGAGTACCGGTTGGCGGCCGGCAAGCCGATGCTGCTGTACCTCAAGCGCCCCGCCCCGGAACGGGAGCCGCGGCTGACGGCGATGATCGACAGCATCCGCGCGGCCGGGACGGTGACGTACCGGACCTTCGCCACGCCGGGGGAGCTGGAACGGCTCCTGGCCGACGACCTTGCGGTTCTTTTGAGCGAGCGCTTTGCGGGCGAGCCCGGGGGGGCGGAGCTGCCGGTCGGGACGGTCACGTTCTTGCTGACCGACATCGAGGGATCGACGCGGCTGTGGGAGACGGTGCCGGAGGCGATGGAGGTGGCGCTGGAGCGGCACAACCGTCTTGTTACCGGTGTGATCGAAGACCATGGGGGGGTGGTGGTCATTTCCCGCGGGGAGGGTGACAGTTTTTTCGCCGTCTTTGCCAGCGCGGTTGCCGCGGTCGAGGCGGCCGGCGCCTGCCAGCTTCGGCTGAACGGGGAGGCGTGGCCGGCGGGTGCCGCGCTGCGGGTGCGGATGGGGCTGCACACCGGTGAGGCGCATGTGCAGGAGGGCGACTATGTCGACCATGCGCCGATCAACCGCTGTGCCCGGGTGAAGTCGGCCGCGCACGGTGGGCAGGTGCTGGTTACCAAGACCACACGCGATCTGGTGGAAGGGCGGCTGGGCGGCGGGTTTGGCCTGAAGCGGCTGGGGGAGTTCCGGCTGCGGGATCTGGCCGAGCCGGAGCTGATCTACCAGCTGACCCATGCTGATCTCCCGGCCGACTTCCCGCCGATCCATACTCGTGCGGAGCGTGGTCCGCTGCCGGTGGGCACCACCTCGCTGGTCGGGCGGGAGCAGGCCATCGGCGAGCTGGCAGGCCTGCTCCTCCGGCCGGGGGTGCGGTTGGTGACGCTGACCGGGCCGGGTGGGGTCGGCAAGACCCGGCTGGCGCTGGCCGTGGCCGAACGCGTAGGTGGCCGCTTCGGTTCCGGCGCCGTGTTCGTCTCGCTGGCCGGGGTCACCGCGCCGGAGCTGGTGGTGGGCGGTATCGGCAGGGCGGTGGGCGCCGACCTGGCCGGGACGGGCGCGCCGCTGCAGGCCCTGGCCGAGCAGTTGGAGGACGGCCGGTGGCTGCTCATCCTGGACAACCTGGAGCAGGTCATCGGCGCGGGGCGCGACCTGGACGAGCTGCTGGCCCGCTGCCCCGGGGTTGTCATCTTGGCCACCAGCCGCACGGTGCTGGGGTTGCGGGCCGAGCGGGAGTACCCGGTCCCGCCGCTGCCGCTTCCCGGCGGCCGGCCGGCCGTCCCCACCGGCATGCCGCTGCAGGAGCTGATGGCGTCGCCGGCGGTGGCGCTGTTCGTGGACCGCGCCCGCGCGGTCCGCTATGACTTCGCCCTCACCGAGGGCAACGCGGCGGCGGTGGTGGCGATCTGCCGCCGCCTGGAAGGCTTGCCGCTGGCCATCGAGCTGGCTGCCGCGCGTACCCGGCTGCTGGACCCCGGCGCGCTGCTTGGCCGGCTGTCCAAGTCGCTGGACGCGCTGGGGACGGGCACCGTCGACCTGCCCGAGCGGCAGCGGACCCTGCGGGCCACGGTGGAGTGGAGTGTGGGCCTGCTGGATGACGCCGAGCGGTCGCTGCTGGAGATGTTGGCCGTCTTCGCCGGCGGCTGGACCGTCGAGGCCGCCGCCGAGGTCGCCGGGCTGGAGGAGGACCGGGCGCTTGATTTGACCGAGGCGCTGGCCCGGCACAGCCTGGTGCAGCTTGACCGCACCGAGCGCGGACCGCGCCTGCGGATGCTGGAGACTGTCCGCGAGTTCATCGCCGAACGGCTAACAGCCCGGCCCGATGTCACCGATGTCGCGCGCCGGCACGCCGGCTACTACCGGGCGCGGGCCGCGCAGGCCGACCGGCTGCTGCGGCGCGCCGGGCAGGTCGAGTGGGCCGAGCAGCTGCAGGCGGAGGCGGGCAACCTCGCCGCCGCCGTGCGCTGGTACCTGGACCACGATCCGGAGCCGCTGCCGCACCTGTTCCGGGTCCTGTGGCTTTTCTGGGAGCTGCGGGACGACATGGCCGAGGTCCGCTGCTGGGCCGGGCAGCTGCTGCCCACCGCCGACGCCCTCGACCCCCAGGCCCGCGCCGAGCTGCTGTGGACGGCGGCGGTGACGGCCGTCGAGGTGGGCGACGACACCGCGGCGCTTTCGGCGCGCCAGCGCCTGGGGCCGCTGCTGAACGGGATCGAAGACCCCTTCCTGCGCGCCTTGTGCCGGCTGGCCCTGGCGTGGACCTCGCCCATCGTCGACGACTTGGACGGCGCCCTGCGGGAGGCGTCGGCGAGCCTGGACGAGCTCCGCGGCCAGGACGCACCCGTCTGGACCGCCTCGGCGGGCCTCACCCTCGGCTTGGTGGAGACGACCGCCGGACGCTACGACGACGCCTTGGGTCACCTGACCGAGGTGCGCGACCTGGCGGAGCGATACGACAACCCCTGGGTCGCCGCCATGTCCCGGGTGGGCCTGGGCACCCTGGCGCTGGCGCGGGGCCGGGCGGAGGAGGCCCGGGCGCTGCTGGACGAGGCGCTGGGCCTGAGCCTGGCGGCCCACAGCACCCGCAGCGTAACCCTGTGTCTGGCCGCGTTCGCCCGGTGGGCGCTGGTGGTGGGCGACCCGGAGCGGGCAGCGCTGGTAGCGGGGGCGGCCGAGGGGCTGCGCGGGCGGGCCGGGCTGCGGGCGTGGGCGTTTCTACGGCGGGGAGAGGCCGAGCTGTTAGCCCAGGTTCGCGAGGCGCTGGGCGCCGACCGCTTCGACCAGGCATTCGCGACCGGCGCCCGGCTCACCCAGCGGGACGCGGTCGCCGCTGCCAGAGACCAGCGCGGCGCCAGCACCTCGCTGACGGTGTAACGGGCACCGAGGAGTTCTTGCGGGGCCGGGCCTGTGTCTGGTGCGCCCACCGCGTGCCGCCGAGCCCGACGGTGGAGCCTTCCCCGACTGGCTGCAGCGCGGATCGAGGCGATCATCTGGACGCTCAAGCACCAGCTGGCCTGGGCCATCCCGGCGGCCGTATCCCGGCAGGGCTGTGGGCTCGCGTGGTGCAGCGCCTGCTCGCCGCACCGATCCGGCTAACCGAATGGCATTGGATCTAGCCCGAGCCCAGCGACGATCGGCCATCGCCTGTGAAGGCGATGCCCCAGGTTCCAACACCACGACTCGAACGTCGACCGCCACGGCGCCAGCAGCTCTGGCTCACCAGGTGGTCGTGCCGCCGCCGGCCGAGCAGCCTGGTCGATCGGCGCACCCGTCCGGCCGGCTCCTGCCTCTAGCCAGAACTCCGCGCCCGGGCGAGCATGACCCGATGGAGGAGGTACAGCGGCTGCTGGATCAGCTCGTGGCGGCCGGGGCGCCCGGCGCGGCCGCGTGGATCCACGACGAGCACGGCAGAGTGCAGGCCGCCAGTGGCGTGGCCGACCTGCGGGCTCGCCGGCCGATGCAACCCGGGCTGCACTTCCGGGCCGGCAGCCTGACCAAGTCGCTGGTTGCCACCCTCGTGCTGCAACTGGTCGCGGAGGGCCGGCTGTCGCTGTCGGACACCCTGGAGCGATGGCTGCCGGCGATCCTGCCCTATGGCGACCGGGTCACCATCCACCAGTTGCTCAACCACACCAGCGGCGTGCCCGACTACTGGGCGGCCGTCGAACGGACACTGTATGGGTCCCGGCAGGGACGCCTCCGCGCGTGGACCCCACAAGCGTTGGTCGGCCTGGTGGCCGACCAACCACCGGGCCTCCCGCCCGGCACGGCCTGGTCGTACTCCAACACCGGCTACGTCCTGCTCGGCCTGACCGTGGAGACGGCCACCGGCGACACGCTCGCTCGCGAACTGGGCCGGTGCATCTTCGGGCCGCTTGGGCTGCGTGACACCTCGCTACCAGGCAACTCCCCTGGCATCCCGAGCCCGACGTCACGCGGCTACAGCCTCCCGCTCAGCCCACAAGGGGAAGTGATCACCGGCCCGCTGCTGGACTTCACGACCCAGAACCCATCGTGGGCTTGGGCGGCGGGCGCGCTGGTGTCCACTCTTGAGGACCTGGGCCACTTCTTCCGGGCGCTGCTGGGTGGCCGGCTGCTGCCGCCCAGGCTGCTGGCCGAGATGCTGTCCACCGTCACGGTCCCACCTGGTTCCGTCCCGCTCCCGCTGTACGACAGCTATGGCCTCGGGCTGCTAGAGGTCGAGACGCCCGCTGGGCGCCTGATCGGCAACGTCGGCGGGATCCCTGGCTTCTTGAGCCTCGTCCTCAGCACGCCCGACGGCCGCCGGCAGCTTGGGGTCATGATCAATGTGCTGGCCGCCCCGGACCCCGTCTACGAGGCGTTCACGCAGGTATTTCGAGAACTCGGCGCGCGGCTTCTCTCCAAGCGCCGCTAGATCTGGACCTCACGGGTTCACCGCAACCCAACCCTGGCCTTCGCAGCCTTCACCCGCACATGTCCTGTCGCGATCGATCTGAGCCGTGATCAAGGTGCTGACCTGCGGTGGCTCAGGTAAATGATCGACCCGGCCGGCGACCGGGGCGTCCTGTCCGAGCAGATGGCCGCGCCGTTCAGCGCGCCGGGCGATCCGCACGCGACGCACGGACGCAGAACCGATCGAGTCACGCGAGAGACCGATAGGGCTATCCCGGCGTCGGACACGGATGCCCCATGAGCTGCGGCAAGGTATGGGTGGCAGGGGTGCATCCCAGCTTCGCTCTTCAAGGTGTTCCGTGTTGCATCTGGCGTCCTGCCACCATAAGACCGGCGTTCCAGCCGGGAGCTCGGCCGCCGACGGGAGGCTTCAACCCATCGGTGTCAATGCCGGCGCGTGCCAGAAGCCACGAGATCACCGAGTTTGAGTTCCACATCTCACCGGTTCGCAGCTCGTCCCGACCCCACACGGGTGTCGGAACGGAGGGCGCGAGATCGAGAACGCGCTGCGCGCGAACGACGTCCGTCGCCACCCGGACCGGACCCGACACCGCGTGGGCCAGATCGGGGATGGAGCCTCCCCGCCAACAACGGATCTCGTATCGAAAGCGCCGGAATCGGCCGAGCCAGCTCATCCCGACCGGCCCCCCGGCCACGACCCCGCGTTCTTCCCCTCGCAGATTCAGGATCGCCGCGCACTCGATGACGAATCGGTCGTCCGGGAGCCTGATCTGCAGCGCGGAGTGGTAGAGATCCAGTCGCCGGCGATGCTCGGCAAGCACCTTCAGCGCCTCATAGAGCTTTCCGCTCAAGCGGACGACGTGCCCACCTGCGCCCAAGGGGATCCAGTGGAGGTCGACAGCGGGTGCGAGGCGCCCTTCTTGCTCATCCATGCTGGTCGTCCACTGCCTAGGCTCCTAGCTCGAGAGTGTCGCGGAAAGACGCCGGTGACGCTGGCGATCAAGGAGGGGCTGGCGATGACCTCCACCGACGAATGACGCGATGATGGCGGCGGTGGATGACCGCACACCTGGCGAGGCCCATTATCCCCTATGTTGCGAGCTGAACGTGCGCATCCGCAGCAGTACGCCGGCTCGTGGGAATGGCAGCCGTCGCCAGAAACCCGTGGCACATTCAGGTTGGTCCAGCACACTGAAGCGGATCGTGCCGGCAACTGAGGAGGGCGCCATGACTCAGGGCGGTAACCGGATCCAGGCGTCGTACACATCCATTTCCTGGATCCCGTCCGAAGCGATCGTCGGCCTGGCCCGGGTACCGTTCGACCTCGGGATCGGCCACTACGACGAGCCGCCCCCCGACGTCGTCGACGACATTGAGACGCTCTACGAAGCGGGCGGGTTCCGGTTCGCGAACCGGCTACGGGCGTGGATCCACGTCGCGGATGGTGAGATCGTGGCGCACGGCCACTCCGGCCACGGCTACATCAACAGGACGCTGCTGCGGTTCGCCGGAGTGCCGGTCACCTTCCAACCGACCGCGTTCCCAGAGCTGCGGCCGCCGCCGGCCGTAGGCGCTGGCAGCGTCCGATTCGTGCAGACCACCGGTGGTCGGGCCGGTGTTCCCGCGCCCCGGCGGGTGCGAGACAGCCCCTTCTTCCAGTGGGTAGGCCCGACTGTCTGGACTACGCTCTCGCTGACCGTCAACGCGGACGGCACTTCGAGCAGCGAGATGATCGGAGCGAGCACGTTCCCACGCCATTGGCTGTACGACGACAGCGGGCAGTTGGTGGCGAAGTCCGGCATGGTCGACTTCGAGAGCTGGTACCGCGGATCGTTTGGCTCGCACAGTCCGTGGGGTGATGAGGACACCCCCGCATTCGTAGCCATGGCCGAGACGGCACTTGAACGCCAGCTCTCGACCACGATCATGAAGGGGAATGCAAAACCGGAGATTGCCTCCCTGCCGGCCGGGAGCCTCCTGTTCCACCAAGGCGAGCCGGGGCGGTCGCTCTACCTGGTGCTTGACGGAGTGCTGGAAGTAGAGGTCGACAACGAGCGGGTGGCCCAAGTCGGGCCGGGCGCCGTCGTGGGCGAACGGGCCATTCTCGATCAGGGCATGCGAACTGCGACCCTGCGGGCGGTAATCGACTGCCGGCTGGCCGAGGCGGACGTCGACGCCATCGATCGGGCTGCGCTCATCAAACTCGCAGTGGGCCACCGCCGCGAGGGGACCTGACCGCGCCGGCGCGGGAACGGTTGGGCGAGGCTCCGCTGCGGGAGCTGTTCGCCCTGGTCGCGGTGCCGTTGGCGCGGGACACCACCGCCGGGGCGTGGCTGCGGTCGTGGCGGCTGATGGCGATCGACGGGGTGCAGATCGATGCCCGGACACGGCGGGGAATCGGCAGGTCTTCGGCAAGGCTCGGGATGGAACCCGGCGGCCGTTTCGTCAGATCCGCTCGATCGGGCTGGGCGGGTGCGGCACGCACGCGCTGGTGGCCGCGCGGCTGGGACTCCTGCTCGCCGTCGCAGATGCTGTCGGCGCTGTTGTGGCGGGTTCCGGCCCCCTCAGTGGCCTGTCAAGTCGTTTGTATGGAGTCGCTCCTTCTGGTTAGTTGAGATGGTCGGGTAGCCGAGGTGCTCGACCGCGTAGCCACGCAGGTCGTCACGCACCCCGTCGTGGTTCCATACCGCCCGCGATAGCAGATGCTGCATCGCATAACGGCCCGGCCTGCTCGGCGTGCTCGGCGATCGCCTAACAGATTGCTCGCGGCAGGTTGGCCAGCAGGCCAAGCACCATCGACTGCGCCGTGACGGCGGGGCTCCACCCGGCCGGGGCACCGAAGGCTCAGCAGCTCTTCAAAATCGCGTTGCCACCGATCAACGTCTACGTGCGGCCACCGGCCACCGCATGATCAGGAGTCTCACCAACCACGATCTCAGCGGTGGTCTCGCCTCACCAGGGCACCAACACGCCAGCAAGATCACGAACTAGAACTGCCGTACCATGCCCCATTACCGCAAAGCACACCCTGGCCGTAACGCGTACAAGACAGTTGTAAGGGACCAGCCCGTGTCAATCGTTGAACGTGGATTGAGAAGTGCAGGCGGGAACGGAAAGCGAGTTCTGGGCGAAATGAAGCCTGGAATTGCCTGCGTGAGGGAGACTTGATGCGGCCGACGATCGAGTCCGTGTGGTTCGGCCTCACCGGGAGCCCCGTCGAGGAGACGCTGCTGGAATGGCCCCCAGATTCATTCGCCTTCACTGGCACTATGTTGGAGCGCTCTCAGGCCTACCGATTCGCAGTGTCGCCGCCGGCTGGGCGCCAGTGGCCACCGACTCGCAGGGCGGAATGGAGCGATGCGATCTCCGACGCCGCCGCGCAGTGGTGTGGCTGGGCTGAGGAACGGGAGGGCCCGCCTCCTTCGCTAGTCGCCCGGAGCTGGGCCGTGGTGCGGAATTCGGTCACCACGAAGCTTGACGATGTGGGGAGTGGGCATGCCTGGCCGCTCTGCGAGTCGCTCCTCACATCGCATGCCGTGAGTGACGAAGCCTGCGCCGGGATAGGCGTCGCCGTCGATCTGAGCCGGACGAGCGGCTACCGGTGCCGGGCCCGTGCCCGCGAGCTGCTGGCCCGGACGGGCTCGCTTAGCCGCCTCCCCAGGCATCGCCTGCGAGTCCTCCCGAAGGGCCGTACCCCGGACGGAGGGATCTCGTTCCGGTCGCTGTCCCGCTATGTATGCCTTCGTGGGCCAGCGGTCGAAGTGGCCTGGGACCGGGCACCGGTCCGCCGGCCGGGCGACGTGCACCAGCAGGCGAACGTCCTGTTGCTGCCGTGGCCGCTTCGGATACGCCAGCGGGACTTTCGTCCGGTGCGCAAGTCCGTGCAGCGGATCGAGCATGAGCCCTTCGGTTTCTTCGAGTTCGAACCGGGCGAACCATTGGATTTTGGCCTCCTTGACCGTGTCCTGATGTCAGCCCGAGACGAGGCGGGAAAAGTCGACGTCGTCGTGCTGCCCGAGAGCTCCGTTCGTAGCGGTGACCTCGAGAAGCTCGAGGCCACCCTTGTCCGCCATCGGGTCGCCATGCTCGTTGCGGGGATTCGAGAAGACGCCGCTGCGTCAGGGGAGCCGCCGCACAACTGGGTCTGCGTCGGGGTCTACCTTGGTGACCGCTGGTGGCGCTACCGCCAGAACAAGCACCATCGCTGGTTTCTCAACAGGAAGCAGATAGACCAGTACGACCTGGCCGGTGCCCTGCACCCGTCCGTTCGCTGGTGGGAGGCAATGAGTGTGCCTCAACGGTCCGTACAGTTCATCGAGCTTAGTGAGGGAATCACGTTCGTTGCGGTGATCTGCGAGGACCTCGCCCGCCTCGACGAGGTCGCCGATCTACTGCGGGCGGTTGGGCCCACCATGGTCGTGACGCCCCTTCTCGACGGCCCCCAGCTCCCCTCACGATGGACGGCTCGGTACGCCTCCGTCTTCGCCGACGATCCGGGCTCGGCTGTGCTGACGCTTGCGCCATACGGGCTGGTCGAACGCTCCCGGCCGGCGGGGGCCGCCCCGTCTTCGGTGGTTGCGCTGTGGAAGGACTCTACCGGTGGCCTGCGTGAGATCACCCTCGATCCCGGCTCGCAGGGGGTGCTATTGAGCGTCGTCGTCGACTGCGCTAGGCGGAGGAGCGCGGACGGTCGGGCGCCGGTGGACAACGCCGCCGATCTCTTCGTTTCCGGCGTGCGTCAGATTCGAGCCGTTCAGGCCCCACCATCGCGCCGCCGGGATGCCGTTTCAACTACGGGCCTACCGCCCACATCAGGTCTCCACACAACCGAGCTGACGATTGTCGCCTCGTGGGCGGAGGCGGTTGCCGAGGCGATCAAGGCATCCCCTCGTCACGTGGAAGCTGTCGTTGCCGACGCGTTGTCAGGGACGGGGTGGCGGGCAGAGTTCGGGATAGAGGAACCCAGCGCGGCCCTCCGCGGCGCGCTCATTGCCCTGGGCGACGTCGTGGAAGTGGGATCGGCCAATCCCGATGGCCCGACCATGGAGCAGATGCGGCAGGAACTAAACCGAACCGACCGCACCAGTGACGCCGTTGCGCTGCTGGCCCGCAAGGTCATGCAGTCGGCACTCGAGTCAAATCTGGCTTGCGGGCCGACATGACCGACAAAGATCAGGCCGACAGTCGACCCCGCCGTGATAGGCGCCAAGGGCGTTGCGCAGCTTCCCGAGGCCGGGCCGCGAGCGCAGGAAGTGGTCGTGGTGTCAGTACACCACTCCGCAGTGATCAGGCTTCAGGGCAATCGCGGCACTGAGGGTGCTGACATCATGCGGCCGGGAACACGCGGTCGTCACGGCAGAGGAGGTACCTCGCGGGCGTGTCCGGCCAATCCTCGAGTGGCAACGGCTCCTGCAGCGCCTTCGATTCCTCTTTCCGTCCTCTTCGCCTCGCCTCGTTCGCCAATTCGGGCGGAACGTCGTGGTAAAAGACGTCGTCGTCGTCGCTTTCCTCGTGGCTCGCGTTCGTCCACCAGTCTGCGAAGAGCTCGCCTGGCTACGGAATCATCGCCGCAACGAGGACGAGGAGCTCGACGGGAATTCGCGCGCAGACGAGCGGCGCCGTGAAGCCGCCAAGCGAGTGCCCGACGACGACGACGTCCCTACGTTCGCCGACTGCCTGCACGACCATGTCGACGTAGTCGGACCAGCCGGCCGACTTGTCTCGCTGGGAAGATCGACGGCGACTGGGTCGTGCCCGTTCTCACGCAGCTCGGGCGCGACCAGGTGCCAAGCCCACGAGCTCCCGCCGCCTCCATGGATGAGCGCGAACATCGCCATTAAGCGGGCCTAGTGAACTACCGCGGAAGAATTCGAACAGCGCAGGCGCGATTACGTCGTCCGGGATGACGGCAGCCGCTCGCCCGAACGCGATCCGGGTCTCGTCGGAGTACCGTCCGCTGGGGCGGGCCGGGCGTGGTCGCCATGATGCACCTCTCTCATGATGATCGCGGCACCCCTAGGACCGGTCACAGCGACAACTCATCGGTGACGACGTGCGAGGATGCTCGCCGACGGCTCCAACCATCGGGCCTGTAGTCACCGCTGGCAACAACAGATGGAGCCTTATGGGTACATCAGCGAGGGCCGCCTCGTTGAATCGAGCCAAATAGCCGTGGTATTCCGATCGAGCAGTACCGACACGCGACGCGTCCGGCTCGTGCGCTTGGGCATCCTTGTTTGCCGCATTCGTCAGCTTTGCGTGGCTATGGCCCAGGTATTGCCCGCGAAGTCTTTAAACGATCCCCGACGATCCGTATCGCCGGGTCGTTGCTGAGGCGCTTGATCTTCGGTTCCTCCCGCTGCCAGCGCCCGTTTGAACACTTCGTCCACGTCGGAGACGTACACGTGGATCAAGAGTGTGTTCGGAGGGTAGGTGGGTGACGAATCTCCCAGCATGACGATGGAGTCATCGATCATCACCTCCGCGTGCATGATCGTGCCGTCGGGATTGTCGTACCGCCGCATCACCCGCGCGTCGAAAACCCGACCGAGGAAGTCGATCAACCGCTGAGCGCCCGACACAACCACGTAGGGAGAGACGGAGTTGTAGCCCTGGGGCTTGAAGGTCATTCGAGTTACCCCGCTATTCATCTGAACGCCGGACGCGCGGATGGTACTCGAGCACGACTAGGCGATTATCAGGCGTGGACGTGGACAACAGATCCAGGTCGAGGTCGACGTCCAAGCGCGCGAATGCCGGTTCCAGACCCGACGCGGCCAGGATCTGCGGGAAGACGACCAATCTCAGCCGATCGACGAGATCGACTGCCATCAGGGCCGACACAACCGACATGCTTCCGAGATGCTTCCGATGCAGCCCGGGCTGCATCGCGACGCACCCACGACTGCCGGCGCCACGGCACGACCACCCTGTTCGCGGCGCTGGGGGACGCCACCGGCAAGGTCGCCGCCACCTGCCAACCCGGCACCGGCATCGACTGATCATCCTGAGCACTTGCAGGCTATCGGCGCGCCCCGAGAAGGTCCGGTTTGCGACTAGGCCCAAGTCGGCCGCCGGTATGGTCATCCGGGCGTTGAGTGTTTGGGTCTCGGCAGCCTGGGTGACTGGAGAACTGTTGGCCGTGCCGGCTGTTGGTGGGCGTCGCCGGCGGAGCGGCGGCCGAGGGTGAGCATGGCTCGGTGGACCTGCCGAGGTGCCATTGGCGGATGTGGCAGCGGGTGGGCACGGTCGGCGCGAAAGCCGTCCAGCAGGAGGCCGAGGTGTCGCCGCCAGGCGTCGGGTGCGCCGGCGGCATGGCAGGCGCGCAGGATGCGGGTGTTGGCCCAGCTGACAAAGGCGAGATCCTCCAGAGTGAGGTCGGCGCGGAGCTGCCCGCTCCGCTGGGCGCGGTCGACGACCTGGGCGACCAGGTCGAACAGGCGGGCCTTGGCGGCCTCCATGGCGGTGGCCCCGTGGAACCGCATGCCCATCGCATCGTTGAGCCCCCGGTCGGCGGCCTGCAGCCGGCACGTCTCGTCCAGGTAGTAGGCGAATCCGTCCCACGGGTCCTCCATCGCCAGGGCCTGTTCTGCCGCGTCGACATGCGCTTGGACTGTGTCGGCCAGGACCGCATCCAGCAGCTGCACCCGGCTGGGGAACCGGCGGTACAAGGTGCCGATGCCGACCCCGGCCCGGCGGGCGATCTCCTCCAGCGGCGCCTCCAGGCCGTGGTCGCAGAACACCTGCCGGGCCGCCGCGAGGATGGCCTCGCGGTTGCGCTGGGCGTCGCGGCGCAGCGGCCTGGCCGGTCGGGCGAGATCGCCCGAGCGCTCTGCGTTCGGCATGGCGTCAGATTACAGGGAATACGGAGGGCTACCTCCGGATTGTGGTGGATGCTGAACCGGATCGAAGGGAGACGGGTATGAGCACAGAGGTTGAGACGACGGGACGAAACGCTGTGCTGGTGGAGGATGCAGCGCAGATCAGGGTGATGGGTCAGCCCATTCTGGAGGCCCTGCCCTCCCGCCTGGCGCCGTACGCAGTGGTGGATCCATTCATCCTCGTCCACGAAGGTCGCGTCCGGCTGGCGGATGTCGCGAATATCGACACCAGGCATCCGCATCGAGGGTTCGACAACCTGTGGTACCTGCTCGAGGGGTCGGTCAGCACGGGTCACAGCACCGGGCCTGGTGGCGCCATGGAACGGGCGCGGTTGTCCGAGGGCGCGTTGTTGGCGCTCAGGACGGGACGAGGCGTGTGGCACGCCGAGGCGATCGGGGCGGATGAGCGTGAGGAGGGCGAACCCGATGCTGAGTTCCGGGGGGTGTTGTTCTGGGTGAATCTGGCCCGTAAGGACAAGCAGGTGGATCCAAGTGCGCAGGTGGTGCAGCCAGCGCAGATCCCGGTGCGGTACGAGGGCGATGCCACCGTTCGTGTCCTGGTCGGCGAGGGCTCTCCGGTGCGGCTGGGAACGCGGGCGCTGATCCTTGATGTCGAATTGCCCACCGGCGGGCAGGTCACCCTTCCGGTGCCGCCCGGGTTCCAGGGCTTCGCCTACGTGCTCGACGGCGAGGCCACCTTTGGGGCCAATCGCCGTCTGGCAAAGCCGCCGCAGCTGGTCGTACTGGGTCCCGGAGCGGAGTTCGCGGTGTCCGAGGCCGTCGCTGGCACTCGATTCTTGCTCATGGCCGGGCAGCCGTACGGGGAAGTCCCGGTGTTCAACGGGCCGTTCGTTGACTAGCTCTCCATGGGGTTTGGCCGGAGTTCGCCGGTTCGAGGAAGGAAGTGAAGCGATGCGCCGGATCGTCGACAACCTCACGCCGCCGGGTCGGCTTGTCGGCGGGCTACGCTTCGGCACCGTGAGGGCGGACATCACCGAACGTGTAGGTGCCGCACCTGGGCGTGTGTGGGCGATTCTCGCCGACGTGGAGAACTGGCCGACCTGGACGCCGTCGGTGAGTTCGGTCACTCGGCTCGACGCCGGCCCACTTCGGGTTGGCTCCCGGGTCAGGATCAAGCAGCCGCGATTACCCGTGACTACCTGGACGGTGACGGAGTTGTCTGCGGGCGAGTCCTTTAGCTGGGTTGCAGCTGGGCCTGGCTTCCGGACTACCGCAAGTCACCGCGTTCAGCCAGGGGACCCGGGCTCGGTCGTCACGCTGGCGCTCGACCAAGAGGGCCTGATCGGCCGAATGATTGGCCGGCTGATTTCTGGCCTCACGAATAGGTACCTGAATATGGAGGCGAACGGGCTGAGAAACCAGGCCGAGCGGCCGAGCTCATAACGGGTCGAGCAGGCTGCTGAGAGCACCGGGCTGATCAGATCTGGCTCGTGGCGCGAGATCGCCCAGGACCAGGTCAACCGGTTCGCCGACGCAACCGCTGAGCTGGGGCGGCACGACGCCGCGTCTGACTGTTCGAGCTGGAGCAGGAGCTTTCGGAGTGTGCGGTCGAGCGTGCGGCGCTCGGCCGCGGCGCGTGAGTTCCCCTGCGGTCGTTCGGGTCGGCACGTCGCTCGATCAGCCCGGCAGCCACCATCCGGTCGAGCCGCTTTGTCATGCCGCTCGAGGAGAGCAGCGTGGCGCCGGAGTTTGGTGGGGGTTGAGCTCGTACCGGACACCTGCTCTGCGCAGCGCGGCAAGGAGGTCGAACCAGCCTGGTTCGCCACCATCTGGGTCGGCGCTGCGGACGGCAGCTGCGTTTCCCGGGCGGGGGAGCGTAGGCCAGCTGGGTAATCGTCGAGGCAACACGATGCGTCCATGGCTGGGCGGCCGGCGCTGCCGCTTCCCACGATCACGCATTCGAAGATGCCGTCCGCGTCCTCGCGGCACCTCGATCTCGACCGGCGCTCAGCTGCGCACACCCGCCGGGCCAACGCCACGATCCACGTGCGCCCGTGAGGCCCCCGGCGACCTCACGAGTCCGGGACGACGAGCAGCGGCGTGGCATGGTTCGTGGCATGAAATGACGTCGACCATGGTCTACTGATTGGGCTAAAGGGGACGGCAGAGAGAACATAGTCGCAGGTAGAGGCCACAGTGGCCGCGATGCTGCGTCCTTAAAATCCGCCCAGTGTGGGTTCGACCCCCACCGGGGGCACTGTCCCGAACTGCGGGTATGCCGACTAGATGATGGCACTTCGAACCGGTGTGGCATGGTTCGTGGCATCAACGTCGTTCACACGCGTGGCAAGGGCGACGGCCAGCACGCAGAGGGAGGGCTGGCACAGGTATGGGCCTTAGTCGTCGCTTCGGTGATCGAGCAGTTCCGCACCCGTGGGCGCCACCTTTAGGGAAGCGTCACCCGAAGCGACTCTTTGTTCTGCATCCGTGTGTAGTCACCGGTTCCGTAGTGCCAGGCGACGACCTTGTCCGGGACGAGGCGTAGCACGACTCGATCCGGTTCTTTCAGTGCGCCGGCGAGCCATCGCTTCCCTTCGGCCACGTCATAGCGAGTGGCGATTCGCTCCAGCCACGTCCTGGTGTCCTGTTCCCACACCTCGGGCCGCCCGTATGCGATCACCGCTCGGTACGGTCGATCCTCGTTCGCGATCGACACCGCTACTGGTGATCCGTTGGCGAGGTCGGCTCCGGTGCGGCGTGCCTTTAGCCGCGTCGTGAACCAGAAAGCACCATCCGCATAGCAGAACCAGACGGGTCTGACCCGCGGCGTGCCATCCGGGCCGGTCGTCGCGAAATGGGCGAGGTGCGTTTCCTGCAGGAAGGCCGCCAGTTCTCCGCCTACCAATGGCATGGCCGTACCTCCTCTCAGCCAACGTCCATGGTCCGGGTAGGAGCGTCGCCAGCTTGCCACGCCTCTCGTCCAGCCGGCAGCGGTGGCGAGAAGATGCGCTGGCCACGAAGCAGGTCGGCGAGAGGAAGGTACCTATGCCGATCTACATGGACCGCCACTACGTCGAAGGGGCGACCGCGCATGCGGTCGCCGTCGCACATAGCGCTGAGCTCGCTGGCCAGGACAGGTATCGCGTGAGGTTCTTGACCAGCAGGGTCGGATGCCTCGCACCTGCAACCATCCTCTTGATGGCTTGTCGTGGGCGGGCTTCGCCCAGCCACAGGTAGCGCTCTTCGGTGTGGGTAGTCCTGTTCAGCGTGGCTGTTGCCCGTGCATGAGCTTGTGCCTGAGAAGCGCTCTTCGGTCCCGACGGATCATGCCTCGACGAGCTGCTGACCGCCGTCGATGTCGAAGGTGGCGCCGGTGACGGCGGTGTTCGTCATGAGATGGACGGCGAGCGCGGCGATGTCGGCCGGGGCGATGACGCGGCCTGTCGGGAGGTTGGTCCGGAGCTGCACGAGTCGCGCCTCGAGTTGATCTCCGAGAACCGCCTCCGATAGGGGCGTGTCGACGAAGCCGGCCGCGATCAGGTTCACGCGGATGGGCGCGAGTTCACGCGCGAGGTGCTTGGTCATGGCCGAGAGGGCAGCCGTGAGTGCTGTGCTGAACGCCTGTCCCACCGCGGAGTGGCCACCGTCGAGGCACCCGGTGAAGAGCAGCGTCCCGCCTGGACGGACCCTGTCGGCGGCCTCGCGCGCGACCTGCAGCGGCAGAACGAGATGGGTATCGACTTCGCGACGTGCCGCTTCGACGTCGAACCCGGCCAGCGGCGCGGCGGGGGGGCCGGGACCGGTCAGCAACACGTGGTCGATCGGTGTCGGTAGCTGGTGGAAGAACCTTCCCAGTCGGTCGAAGTCGGTGGCGTCGAAGGCGGCGATGCTGGCTTCTAGCTCCAGGCCGACACGGTGGACGCGCTCCGGGTCGCGGGCAGTCAGGATCACCTCGGCTCCATCGGCGCGGGCTCGCCGCGCGGTCTCGAGGCCGATGCCCGAGCTGCCGCCGATCACGAGGATCGTCTGACCGGCGAGTTGCGGTTCGCCACTCATGTCGGCCAGCGTGCGGCTCGGGCCCCGGGGTCGCACCAGTGGGACTCCCTGGTCCGTCCCCGCAGGAGCCTGCGAACGGATGGCCATACGTCCCGCGAGCGTCAGGTGTAGGGTCTCGCCGAAAGAGCTCCCGCACGTGAGGGGGCAGGCCGGTCATGAGACTCCTGGGTCGTCGGGTTGAGTGTGAGGCGCTCGACCGGCTCCTGGCCGATGCGGTCGCTGGCACCAGCCGAGTCCTCGTGCTCCGAGGCGAGGCTGGCGTCGGTAAAACCGCGCTCCTCGGCTACCTGAGCGACCGCGCGGAGACGTCGGGCTCCCGTATCGCCCAGGCGGCGGGCGTTGAGTCCGAGATGGAGCTCGCCTACGGCAGCCTGCATCAACTCTGCGTGACGATGCTCGATCACCTTGAACGGCTTCCCGTCCCGCAGCGCGCCGCGCTCGAGACGGTCTTCGGACTGAGCGAAGGCCCGGCTCCCGACCCGTTCCTGGTCGGGCTGGCCACGCTGACGCTCTTCGCCGAATCTATCCGAGGACCAGCCACTCGTCTGCATCGTCGACGACTCGCAGTGGCTCGACCAGGCATCCGCACGGATCCTTGCCTTCGTCGCCCGGCGCCTCCTCGCCGAGCGGGTCGCGATCGTATGCGGCGCGCGGACGGGGCTCGGCGACAGCGTCATGGCGGGGCTCCCTGATCTCCTCGTCGGCGCACTCAACGATCGCGACGCACGTGCCCTGCTGCTCGAGAACCTGATCGGCCCGTTGGATGCGGCCGTCTGTGACCAGATCGTCGCCGAGAGCCACGGCAACCCGCTCGCGCTCCTCGAGTTCCCGCGAACGTGGAACGCCGCCGAGCTCGCCGGCGGCTTCGGTTTCCCCGAGAGCCATCCGATCGCCAGCAAGATCGAAGAGGGCTTCGTGCGGCGCCTCCATCGGCTCCCATCCGACACACAACTCCTCGTCCTCGTCGCGACGGCCGAGCCGCTCGGCGACCCTGTCCTGCTTTACACCGCTGCGAGGTACCTCGAGATCGACACGACGGCGGTGGACGCGGCGGTGGACGCAGGGCTGCTCACGATCGCAAGGCGCGTCGAGTTCGCGCACCCACTCGTCCGTTCGTCCGCCTACCGCTCAGCGGCGGCGCAGGATCGCCACCGCGTCCACCGGGCCCTCGCCGATGCCACCGACGCCGAGATCGACCCGGACCGACGCGCCTGGCACCGAGCGCGCGCCACACCGGGGCCCGACGAGGACGTTGCCGTCGAGCTGGAGCTGTCCGCGGGCCGGGCGCAGGCTCGCGGTGGGGTCGCTGCTGCCGCCGCATTCCTGCAGCGCGCGGTCGAGCTGACCCCGGACCGAGCTCGTCGTGCGGAGCGGGCGCTTGCGGCCGCGGAGGCGACGTTCCAAGCCGGAGCGTTCGACGCAGCGCTCCAGCTGGCTGCCACGGCCGAGACCGGACCGCTGGACGGATTCCAGCGCGCCCGCATCGATCTCTTGCGCGGCCACGCCGGGATCGTCATGAGCTACGGGAACGATGCCGCCCCGCTGCTCTTGCAAGCTGCGAGGGGGCTCGAACCGTTCGATCTCGAACTCGCTCGCGGGGCCTACCTGACCGCGTACGGTTCTGCGGTGTCCGCCGCGCATCTCGGGGAGGCCGCCGTCTTCCTCGACATCTGCCGAGCCATCGAAGACCTTCCTCCGCCCCAGGGAGCCCCGGATCCCAAGAGCCTGCTGCTGGAAGGGCTCGCACGGATGCACACCGACGGACGCGCCGTTGCGACACCGATCTTGCAGCGGGCAGCGAACGCGGTCGCACAGATGCCCGAAGAGGACGTCCTGCGGTGGGGGTGGACAACCCCCGATGGCCAGCCAGGTGACCTGGGACTCCGAGGGCACGAGCGCGATCTTCGAGCGCCAGGCCCAAATCGTTCGAGGCGCCGGGGCGCTTGCGGAGCTGCCGCAATATCTCTCCGCTTTGGCGTTGGACAAGGTGTGGAATGGAGACCTGACGGGCGCCAGACTTCTCATTGCGGAGAGCGACGTCGTGGCGGCGGTGACCGGTAGCCAGCTCCCTCCGTTCGCGGCGCTCAGGCTCTTGTCGATGGAAGGGAGGGAAGCCGACGCGTTGGAGCTGATCGCTGCCACGATCGAACAAGGCACCGCTCGGGGGCAGGGGCTGGCGGTGAGGGTGGCTCAGTGGGCGGCCGCGGTCCTCTGCAACGGCCTCGGCCGCTACGGCGAGGCGTTGGCGGCAGCGCGGCAGGTGACGGCGAACGACATCGATCCATATCCACAGATGTGGGTGCTGCCCGAGCTCGTCGAGGCGGCAGCACGCGTGGGCGAGAACGACGTGGCGCGCAACGCGCTCGACCGACTGGTGGAGATGACGCAGCCGGCTGGGACGGACTGGGGGCTTGGCACTGAGGCGCGTTCGCGGGCGGTGCTGAGCGACGGCGAGAACGCAGATCTCCTCTATCGCGAGGCAATCGAGCGGTTCGGCCGGACCGGGCTACGTCCCGAGCTCGCTCGCGGGCATCTGCTCTACGGGGAGTGGCTGCGGCGCGAGGCGCGCCGTAGCGGCGCGCGCGAGCAGCTTCGTACGGCCCACCAGATGTTCGCCGCTTTTGGAATGGAGGCGTTTGCCGAGCGCGCCCGCCGCGAACTGGTCGCGACGGGGGAGAAGGTGCGCAAGCGCAGCCCCGAGACCCGCACCGAGCTCACGCCGCAGGAGGAGCAGATCGCCCGGCTGGCGCGGGACGGCCTGACGAATCCGGAGATCGGCGCGCAGCTGTTCATCAGCGCGCGCACGGTGGAGTGGCACCTGCGGAAGGTCTTCGCGAAGCTCGGTGTCAGCTCCCGCAGGCAGCTTCGAACAGCACTGCGTGACGACAGCCCGCTCGTCGGAAGAACCTGACGTGGCGCCCGCCGCAGCGATGAGGCCATGAGCCCCTAGCGATACGTCTGCCCATTCCCGGGCGGTCGTAGGTCTCAGACCAGGGACTAGCCCAGGGAGTTCCACGGGTTCGACGTCCACACGCGGCGAGCACGCTTCGTGCGTCACCAACCGAGGGAGGCGCACATGTCGGTTACCACCGCGAGCACAATCCGCGTCCGGCATCACCCGGTCGCCGCGTTCATTACGGCGATGGCCGCGATCACGATCGCGGCGGTGGGCACCACCACCCCCGTCGCCGCGTCAGCCGACCCCAGTAGGCCGGTCGTCGTCGTCGAGGGTGGTGCCGTTCGTGGCGTGGCCGTGTCGGGCGGCTTCGCGTTCCGCGGGCTGCCGTACGCCGCTCCGCCCACCGGGCCTCTCCGGTGGCGGGCCCCGCGGCCTCCAGCCCACTGGAACGGCGTGCGCGACGCCAGCGCGTTTGCTCCCAGCTGTCCGCAATCGGCGAGCTTCAACCTGTTCTTCCCTCCGGGCCCGATCGACGAGGACTGCTTGTACCTCAACGTTTCGACGCCGACGCTTCGTAGCAATGCCGCTCTTCCCGTGCTCGTGTGGATCCACGGGGGCGGCCTCACGCAGGACGCCGCACGCAACTACGACGGCACCGAGCTCGCTGCCGACGGCGCCGTGGTGGTAACGATCAACTACCGGCTCGGCGCCCTGGGCTTCCTTTCGCATCCGTCGCTGGCATCATCGCGAGACGGCGCTTCGGGCAACTACGGGCTGATGGATCAACAGGCAGCCCTGCGCTGGGTGAAAGAGAACATCGCACGGTTCGGCGGCGACCCGCACAAGGTCGCGATCGCGGGCCAATCCGCTGGCGGCCTGTCTGTCCTTACCCATCTCGTCTCGCGTGGTTCTCGAGGGCTCTTCCAGCGGGCGATCGTGCAGAGCGGAGCCTTCGCGCTGACGCAGCTGCCACTCGCAGCCGCCGAGGCCTTCGGCGAGAGCTTCGCGACCGCGGTGGGGTGCCCGGGTCAGACCGCGGCATGTCTGCGCAGCGTGTCGGTCGAGGACCTCGTCAGGTTCTTCCCCGGGGCCGCGATCCCCGGCGTCGTCGACGGCAGGGTCCTTACGGAATCGATCGGGGCGGCGCTCGCCGCGGGGCGGTTCACGCGCGTCCCGATCCTCAACGGGAGCAACCACGACGAGGAGCGGCTCTTCCTCGACGGCCTCGGGTTCGTGGTCAGCGGCGGCACGTTTGTTGGGCCGCTCCCGGAGGTCACGTCGGCCAACTACCAGCAGGTGATCGCCTCGGCCCTTGGCGTGTCGGACGCACGGGCTGCGGCGATCGCGGCGGAGTACCCGCTCGACACGTTCCCGACGCCGTCCGCGGCCTTCAGCGCGCTGGTCGGGGACGCCAACTTCGCGTGCACGGCGCTGCAGCTCGATCGCTGGACCTCCGCGCGGGCGCCGACGTTCGCGTACGAGTTCAACGACGACGCCGCGCCCCAGCGCTACGCGCCGCCCGGCGCGGTGGCGCCCGTGGCGACGCACTCGTCCGAGCTCCAGTACCTGTTCGACCTGCCGAACGCACCGGTCCCGGGGGCGCTCGACGCCGACCAGGAGGCACTCTCCGCCAGCATGCGAGCGGCCTGGATGGCCTTCGCGGCCAACGGCGACCCGTCGACCGCAGCGGTTCGCTGGCCGTCGGTCGACGACGGCGCCCATGTGATGTCGCTCGTGGCGCCGCAGCCGCAGGTCGAGACGGACTTCGTCGCGAGGCATCACTGCTCCTTCTGGCTGACCGGATAGCAACGTCACGCGATCGAGCTGACGGCCATGGTGCAACCAGAAGCTGAAGCGATCGACGTGATCACGACAACTGAGCAGAAGGTCCGGAACCAATCTCTCGATTCAAGGAGGAGTCCGATGAAGGAAACGACGTTCGACCGAGTGTTCCGCAGTAGCGGCATCCTCTTCGCCGTGCTGTTCGTCGTTTCGTACCTGATCCGCGGCGCACAGCCGGAGATGGGAGTTTCGGCCGACACGCTCGCCTCGTTCTACGTTGACGACCGCGGACGCGTCCTGATCGGGACGTTCCTGCTGGCCTTCAACCTTCTGAACCTCCTCTGGTTCGCCGCTGCATTCTCGAGGGATCTCCGAGATGCCGGGCAGGGGATCTGGGCGTCGGCCGCGACGGCCGCCAGCGCCGTTCTCGGCGGCGTCTTCCTGGTCGTCCTCGCGGCGAGCGCCGCCGCCGCCTACTCCGGCCAGGGGAACGAGACGCTCCATGTCGACACTGAACGACCTCGCGGGGGCAGGCAGCGTGTTGATCTGGCTCCCGGTCGCGATGCTGATCATGGCCGGCTCGTTCGGGTTGCGGCAGGCGAAGGCGATCTCGAACGCGGTGTTCGCGGTCGGAGTCGCTGTCGTGGTGCTCGGCGTCGCGGGCGGAACGACGTGGGCGAGCGATGGGATCTGGGCACCGGATGGCATCTACGCGCGGATCATCCTGCCGATCATCGCTCTCGTGTGGATCGCGGTCCTCAGCGCGATCCTCACCTCGCGCGCTCCATCGCCGGTCCCGATCCCCGAGTCGGCGGCGGCGACGCCGGCAGCGGGCCTCTAGTCCCAGGGAGGGGAGCCCGGGCGCCGCCCCCGGGCTCCGCGGAGGTGGTCCGTCATGACGGTTCCAGGAGAAGGAGGAGACCAATGACCGACGGTGACATGAGGGGCACGCAGAGCGGTGACGGCACGATCCGTCCTTTCCAGATCGATGTCCCGCAGGAGGCGGTGGACGACATGCGTCGCCGGATCGCAGCGACGCGTTGGCCGGATCGAGAGACGGTCTCGGACGACTCGCAGGGCGTCCCGCTCGCGACAATGCAGGCGCTTGCACGGTATTGGGGGACCGACTACGACTGGCGCAAGTGCGAGGCGCAGCTCAACGCCCTCCCGCACTTCATGACGGAGATCGATGGGCTGGACATTCATTTCATTCACGTCCGCTCGCAGCATGAGGACGCGCTGCCCCTGATCGTCACGCACGGGTGGCCCGGCTCGATCATTGAACAGCTGAAGATCATCGAACCCCTCACCAACCCGACGGCACACGGCGCGAGCGCGGAGGACGCGTTCCATCTCGTCATCCCGTCTCTGCCGGGCCACGGGTTCTCCGCCAAGCCGACCACCACCGGCTGGGATCCGTCCCGCATCGCACGTGCCTGGGTCGTGCTGATGACGCGCCTCGGCTACACCCGGTTTGTGGCGCAGGGCGGCGACTGGGGTGCGGCCGTCACCCAGCAGATGGGTCAACAGGCCGCTCCGGAGCTGCTCGGTATCCACTCCAACATGCCCGGCACCGCGCCACCCGAGGTGAACGGCTATCTGCGCGGCGAGCCGCCACCACCCGGTCTGTCGGACGAGGAGCGACGCGCCTACGACCAGTTGAGCGCCTTCTATGCGAAGCACGTCGCCTACGCCCAGATCATGGCGACGCGCCCGCAGACGCTGTACGGCCTGGCCGACTCACCCATCGATCTCGCGGCGTTCGCGATCGACCACGGCGACGGCACTGGCCAGCCCGGGCTCATCGCGCAGATCCTGAATGGACGCCTGCCCGGCGACCTCGCCCGAGACGACATCCTCGACAACATCACGCTCTACTGGCTGACGAACACCGGGGTCTCAGCGGCCCGCCTTTACTGGGAGAACAAGGCGGCCTTCTTCGACGCCAAGGACATTTCCATCCCGTTCGCGATCAGCGTCTTCCCCGACGAGCTGTATCAGGCGCCGAGGAGCTGGGCCGAGCGCGCCTATCCGGACAAGCCTCATCCACTACAACCGCCTCGACCGAGGTGGCCACTTCGCCGCCTGGGAGCAGCCGGAGCTGTTCTCATCCGAGCTCCGTGCGGCGTTCAGGTCGCTGCGCTGAAGGAGCCACGCATGTTTCGGCACCGCAACGAACTCCCGGTCGAAGGGCCCAACGGAGTCCAGGTGATCGCCGCCGCCAACCCGGGACATCGCGACCTTGCTCTTGTCCATCGATGTCGCCCGTCACCCGCGACCCCTGATGGGAATTGCCGGGCCGGCCGACGGCAGCCACTTCAGCTGCCGGCACGAACGTTCCTCAAGCCTGTGAAAGAGGGGGGCCTCATGAGCTCGTCGGTGGCCCGCCTGCCCACCTCGGAAGGCCCTAGCTCCGTCTAGAACGGCCAGCGCTGCGTCCACCACCAAACCACACCAACCAAGGAGAGCCGCATGTCTGTGCCGACCGAAAACCTGGCGGGCGCCACCGAGATCCGTCCGTTCCGGATCGAGGTTCCGGAGGAGCAGCTGGCTGAGCTGCGTCGGCGGATCGCGGCGACGCGCTGGCCTTCCAGGGAGCTGGTCGCCGACCGCTCGCAGGGCGTCCAGTTGGCGACGCTGCAGGAGCTGGCCAGCTACTGGGCGACCGAGTACGACTGGCGCAGGTGCGAGGCGAGACTGAACGCGCTGCCGCAGTTCACGACCGAGATCGACGGGGTGGAGATCCACTTCATCCACGTCAGGTCGCGGCATGAGAACGCGTTGCCGCTGATCATGACGCATGGCTGGCCCGGCTCGGTCATCGAGCTGCTGGAGACCGTCGGCCCGCTGACCGACCCGACCGCTTATGGCGGCACTCCGGAGGACGCATTCCACCTGGTGCTGCCGTCACTGCCCGGTTACGGGTTCTCCGGTGAGCCGGCCGAGCTCGGCTGGGACGCCGGCCGCACCGCACGCGCGTGGGCGGAGCTGATGCACCGCCTCGGCTACACCCGCTACGTCGCCCAGGGCGGCGACGTGGGTGCCCTCGTCACGGACCTGATGGGGCGTCAGGCGGTCGAGGGTTTGGTCGGCTACCACCTGAGCCTGCTCACGGCGGTGCTCGCAATCGGCGATCAACTGCCCAAGGAATCCGAAAAGGAACGCGCAGCGGCCCAGGCGCTCGCGACGTTCAGGCAGGACGGCTTCGGCTACTTCCTCGAGATGGCAACGCGGCCACAGACGATCGGCTACGCCCTGCTGGATTCACCCGTCGCGCTGGCGGCCTGGTTGCTCGACCACGACACGGACAGCTACTACAAGATCTCCCGCGCGTTCGTCGACGGCGAGCCCGTGGGCAATCTCACCCGGGACACCATCGTCGACAACATCACGCTGTACTGGCTGACCGGCACCGCAGCGTCGGCGGCCCGGTCGTATTGGGAGGACGGACGAGCGCTGGCCGCAGCGCTTGCCAGCGGCCAGCCTCCTCCGGCGGTCACCGTGCCGGTCGGCTTCACGACATTCCCCGGCGAGATCTGGGCAGCCCCGCGCAGCTGGGTCGAGGCGGTCTACCCCGGCCTCGCCTACTTCAACGAGGTCGACAGGGGCGGCCACTTCGCCGCCTGGGAGGAGCCGGAGCTCTTCTCCACCGAGCTGCGCGACGCCTTCAGGTCGCTGCGAACCAACGGAGGCGCCTCATAAGCTGCACGGTCGATGCGGCGGTAGTTCGTTAGATGGCCGTCTTCGGCCGTCTCCGCATGCCGTCGCTCGGCGGGGCAACCGAGTGGCTCAACTCCGATCCGGACCTGATTCGCCCGGTAGCCGGGCTTCGATCAGGTGGTGGCGTCGGCAGCGGCGACGATGAGCTGTGCCACGGCGTTGGGTTTGGAGATCAGTGAGACGTGCGAGGCTTTGACCTCGACGATCTCTGCCCCGGCTCGCTCGGCCATGAACCGCTGCTGCGCTTGCGGAATGATCAGGTCCTCGGTGCCGATGAGATACCAGGATGGGATCGTCTTCCAGGCTGGGACGCCGGAGGGTTCCAGGCCGGCGCTAAATACGAGGGGGTGTTGGGTCGCTGCTATCGCCAGTGCGTCCCGCTTCGGCAGGTCGGGGGCGAAGGAGTTCACCACGACTTCCGGCTTCAGGTAGACGTCGAAGTCGCCGGCCGGGGCGCCGGGGTAGGGCCGGAGATCGAAGATCGTGGTGGGGTCCGCTACGGCCAGAGCAGAGTCGGGTCCGAGCAGTGCCAGCACCGGCTCACCCTCGTCGGGTGCGAAGGCGTCCACGTAGACCAGCGCCTTCACGTTCGGGTTGCCCGCGGCCGCGTTGGTGATCACGGCGCCGCCATAGGAGTGCCCGACGAGAACGATTGGACCGGGCACAGTGGACAGGAACGTCCTGATGTATTCGGCGTCACCAGAGAGGCTGCGCAGCGGATTGGGCGGTGCGAACCACCTGATAACCCTCCTGCTGCAACCGTTTCACCACCTCGGTCCAACTCGACGCATCCGCCCAGGAACCATGCACCAGCACAATCGTCGGCTTGGCCTCGTCATGCGACCCTGCGGTGGTGGCACCAGGGGCACTCTGCGCCGCCGGGGTAAGGCCGAGCAGTCCGACCACGACGATGATGATCCCGAGCAACGCAGTCAGCAGCGTCTGGCGGCGAGGGAGCGTACGAGCCATGTCTACCTCCCTGAGAGGGTGTCGAGTCATGCTCTCGTGAACGACGTTTAGCTGTCCATCACTCGTTGGAAGACCACCCCAGCCCGCCGTTTCCCTGCGCCTCAAGGCCGGCGCCGGCCAGGACGTAGTAGGCGCCGCCTCCGGCGGCCCGCTCTGGGATCGCCCTGAGCTTCGCACGCTGCCCCTCCCCGGCAACGGCTGCGCCGAGAACTTTGTTGCGCCTCCGACCGGTCGCTCACGCTGCCTCGCAACAAGTTCTCGCCGGTCCCTTGGCGGCGAGCCTCCGGCAGCGCGCCCCGGCGCTCATTGCGGTGGCGGGGGAGCCCCGCCACCCGTCTAGACGGGGCGATCCCATTTCAGGAGGCACTTCTATGACATCGCAGCTGATGCTGTCGCCAGCGCGGTTGCACGCACAGCTGTCGGCGAGCCCATCAACGGAATCGGGCCCACCACCACTGCCGTTGGCCTGACGCCGGCGGGAAATACCGCACACCGATCGCCGTCGGGTTCAAGCGGGCTCGCGCCATCGTCGAGCGCGGTCTCGGGTAGGCGTACGCGGCACCTCGATTGGCTAGGTGGCGGGATGACCGGCGTGAACCTTCCGGACTCGATTAGGTGCTTGAAATACGGCACCAATGTCCCGGTCGTGCTTCGGAATAGGAAACATGACGTTCTTGCCACCTAGTGGCGGAGTGATGAGCGCCAGGATCGGATCTGGGACAGCGGACCTAAATCGGACGAAAGATAAATCCCTCCCGGCTTCAATCGCTTGCATCGGCCGAACTAGTGCCCTGCGTTTGAACTGTTCTTACGGTTGGCTTTGTTGAGGATCTGGTCGGCGGTTTTGGTCCAGACGAAGGGGTGGCAGCGGTCGTTCCAGCCGTCGATGTAGGCGCGGATCTTGGCGTTGAGGTCGCGGACCGAGCCGAACGTGCCGCGGTGGATGGCCTGGCGTTCGATGAGTGAGAACCAGACCTCGACCAGGTTCATCCAGGACGCGTGGGTCGGGGTGAAGTGGCAGATCACGCGCGGGTTGGCGGCCAGCCAGGCGTTGACCTTCGGGTGCTTGTGGGCGGCGTAGTTGTCCATCACCAGGTGCAGCTCGATGCCGGTGCCGTGCGTCGGGGTAGGCGCGGGTGACCTGTTTGAGGAAGGCCACGAACTCCTGGTGCCGGTGCCGCGGCTTGACTGCGCCGGTGACGGTGCCGGTGGCGATCTCCAGGGCGGCGAACAACGTGGAGGTGCCGTGTCGGAGGTAGTCGTGGGAACGGCGTTCGGCCAGCCCGGGCTGCAGCGGCAGGATCGGCGCGGTCCGGTCCAGGGCCTGGATCTGGGATTTCTCGTCCACGCACAACACGATCGCGTTCTCCGGCGGGTTCAGGTACAGGCCGACCACGTCGGTGACCTTGCCGACCAGCTCCGGGTCGGTGGAGAACCGAAACGACTCCGCCCGCCACGGCTGGACCCGGTACTCCCGCCACGCCTTGGCCACTGTGGCGTCGGAGATGCCCAGCTGCCGGGCCAGCAGCCGGGTGGACCAGTGCGTCACCGCCAGCTTCCTCGGCGGCGGCGCCAGCGTCGCGGTGATGATCGCCGCATGGTCGATCGACCGGGGCCGACCCGAGCGCTGCTCGTCGTGCAGACCCGCCATCCCGCCGGCCTGGTAACGCTCCCGCCAGCCGATCACCGTCGGCCGCGACACCCCCACCAACCCCGCGATCGCGGTGTTCGACACCCCATCCGCGGCCAGCAGCACGATCCGCGCCCGCTGCGCCAACCCTGCCCGCACCGACGAGGACCGAGTCAGCCGAACCAGCTCCTCACGGTCACCCTCACGCAATCCCAACGCCGGGGCAACACGATTCGCCATACCCCATTCTGACGATCCACAACCGTTAAACAACTTAACACGCAGGACACTAGTTCTTGCCGACCGCATTGAGGACCACCTCGTTGTCCGGCCGTCGGCCTTGCCACATCTGAGATCCGAACCACTTCCGGTGGGTAACCGCTGCCTTCACAGCGTGGACTGTAGCGACAGCGGGCGGTGATGCTTGGCGATGCGGTGTCGTCGTCCAGTGTCTTCAGCAGGTCGAGCCCAGCCTGCGGTCCCCGCACATGGCGACCGCGACGGCGTGGTCGAGAGTGAGCATGGGACTGGGCGAGATCCGTTCCAGCATCCCGTACAGGACGAGGATCTGGGGCCAGTCGGCGTCCGATGCGCCCTCCGCGTAGCCGCGGCGACGGCCGCTTGCAGCTAATAGGCGCCGAGCTGATCCGTGCACCGCTCTTTCCCGGACGAAGACAGCCGTCGACAGAACAACGCACAAGCGACGAACCTCGCCGCGGAGTCGGATCACCACCTCCCTAAGTCGATCTCGGCCTCCCTGCCGGGGAGATTTCTTGCGGGATGAGCGTGTTCGCGGGCTCCCGCCCGGGGGTTTGGTGTGGCCGGAGCGACACCAAACCCCGTCGATTACTCGAGCGTCAGGCCGCTCGCTGGTACACGCGGAACGCCCTGGTCGCGATCCACGACATCACGACGGCCAGCGCGAGTAGCAGCGCGGCCCGGATGAGCACGGCGGCCCAGTCTGGTTCGGCTGACAGCGCCTCGCGACTGGCTACGGCTGCCCAGTCGACCGGGTTGAATCGTGCCACGTCGGCGACCCACTCCGGCATCTGGGCGGGGGCCATCATCACCGATGAGAGGAAGGTCAGCGGCAGGGTGAGGAACTGGGAGACGCCGATGAGCGCTTCCTGTTGCCGGGTCAACAGCGCGACCGCGTCGGAGAGTGCGGCGAAGATCAGCGCGAGCAGCACGGCACACGCCACGACGACCGTCCCGCCAACCAGCCCGCCGGCGTAACGGGCACCCGCCAGCAGCCCCGCGCCGAGCACTATGGACGACTGGATCACGGTGGTCACCGCCTGGTAGGCGAGCGATCCGGTGATCAGCGCTCCGCGGCTCACCGGGGAGGTGAGGTAACGGTCCATCACACCCCGGTTCATGTCCTGGATGAACGAGGTGCCGGCCCAGCCGGCGGAAAACATTGCGGTCATCACCACGACGCCGGGGGTGAGGTACTCCAGGTAGGACTGGTCCCCGAAACCCGGCAGCGAGACCACATTCTGGAACAGCGCACCGAACAGCAGTAGCCAGATCATCGGCTGGATCAGCGTGAACACGAGATAGATCGGCTGTCGGGCGAGGGTGCGCAGCGACCGGACGGTGAGCTGCCAGGAGTGCGAGAGGGACGTCGCACGGTGTGGCGCTATGGCCAGGGATGTCATCGCGCCACCTTCTTTGTGTCGTCTGCCGCGGCGTCGTCCGCGTGGCGGAATGAACGTCCGGCGTACCGGAGATAGACGTCGTCCAGCGATGGCCGGGCTACGGTGACCGCGGCCAGTTCGACGCCCGCGCCATCCAACGTCGAGAGGACGGTGGGTAGCGCCGCGGCGCCGTCGGCAACCTGCGCCCGCATGGCGGGGCCGTCGACGACGACCTGGCGCACGCCTGGAATCGAGTCGAGCAACCGCTGCACGGCGGCGGTTGTGTCGCTGTTGGCGAGCTGGATATGCATGGTGTCGCCCTCGAGCCGGTTTTTCAGATCATCTGGGGTGCCGGCTGCGACGATTCGGCCCTGGTCGATGATGACCAGCTGGTCGGCGAGGTTGTCCGCCTCCTCCAGGTAGTGCGTGGTCAGCAGCACGGTGAGGCCGTCGTCTTGGGCGAGGCCGGATATCTCCGCCCACATCTCGCTGCGCGCTTCTGGATCCAGCCCGGTGGTCGGTTCGTCCAGGAACAGCACCTGCGGACGGTGGACGAGCCCCATGGCGACATCGAGCTTGCGCTGCATCCCGCCCGACCACTTGCCAGTGAGCCGGTTCGCCGCGTCGGTCAGGCCGAACCGCGCGAGCAGCTCGTCGGCGCGGCGGAGTGCGGCCCGGCCGGACAACCCGTGGATGCGGCCCTGCAGTACGAGGTTCTCCGGCCCGGTGCCGAGTGGGTCGAACCCGGGCTTCTGCGAGACGTACCCGATCGCACCGCGCACGCTAGACGCGTCGCGATGGACGTGTAGGCCGGCGACCCGGGCGGTCCCGGTGTCGGCTCTGGTCAGTGTGGTCAGGATCTTGACTGTGGTCGACTTGCCCGCGCCATTGGGCCCGAGCAGGCCGAACACCGATCCAGCCGGCACCGTGAAGCTGACACCGGCGAGCGCGGTAACGGCCTTGGCGCCGCTGCCGTAGGTCTTGACCAAGCCGTCGACGTCGACGGCGGGGTCCTTGCCCGCCAGACAGCTCAGCTGCCTGCGGGCCGACTGTTATGGGTTGACTGGGTGTCACGATGCGCTCCTTCTGCACACGTGGGGTGGAAGGAGTCGGGCGCCGGCACCGGCCGTGGATATCCTGTCGTTGCGGCCTTGGGTCCACGCCTGTGCACGGGCACGACTCGGGGTTCGGGCGACCCCTGACCTTGGTGTTCGCGCACCGGTCGGGGGTCGTTCATCAGCGACCCATGGGCATCTCCTCCTGCCAGCTCATCTCGTCGGGGAACTCAGCGCGCAACATCGCGTCGATCTTCTCCTGCGGGAGGTCGGTGGCACGCAGCTCATGCAGCCGCCGCCACGGTGCCAGCCCGCTGAGCTCACCCGTGCGCATGTCGCGGATCAGGCTCCGGACGAACTCGATCTCGGCGTCCAGCAGCGCCGACTGGAACTCGGACTCGATGAGGAAGATCCGGGGGAAAGTCGCCGGCAGGCCGGCGGCCACGGCGTCCATGGAGCGACGTCGCATCTCCAGTGATTGCAGCCGCATCTGGAGCAGCCGCAGCACGTCGTCCGGCGGCAGCGCGCCGATCAGCGAGAGGGCCGCCTCGAAGTCGGTGAATTCCTTCCGCGGCACGCTGAGCAGTTCACTCAACCAATCGATCATCTTCGCCTTGCCGGCCTCGGTGATGGCGTAGATCGTGCGCTCGGGACGTTTGCCCTCGCGCACCGTCTCTTGGACCTCGACAAAGCCTTGCCTCTCCAGCGCGGCGACGACGGAATACAGCGAGCCGTAGTTGAGCTTGATGCTGTCTTCCTTGTTCCGTTCGCGCAGCGTCGTCGACATCTCGTACGGGTGCATCGGGCGTTCGTAGAGCATCGTCAGCACCGCAAGCGCGAGCGGGTTCGACAGCCTGGTCGTCGCCACGTGCCCGACCACCCTCCAAACACTCGAACCGAAATACTCGAACTAGAGTAGCCCAAGGAGGGTATCCGATGTCAAGTATTCCGCTCAGGAGAACGAGCGAGTAGTTAGGGCTGGCGGGCCACTGCGCACCGCCCGGCTGCCGCCCTAGCGGGCGGCCCTGGGGGGCCGTCCTCGGGCTCGCCGGGCGCATGCCGGTGGTGACCTCGCTCAACGAGAACCGCAGAGCCCCGCCGCGCACCCCGGTCCTCCCTCAGGGAGAGCAGCCGCCAGGGAAGCCGCATAGCCTAACCGGCTGTGGACAAGGAACGCGCTACCCGACAGCTTCAACTCATCGCGGAGACGAACGATATTGCCCAGAGCCTCGGCGCTGATGTCTGGCTACGCGGGGGCTGGGCTATGGACTTCTACCTCGGCGAGCTCACCCGTGATCACGAAGACATCGACTGGTTCGCCTGGATCAGCGACGCGGCGAAGCTGACCACCGAGCTCCTGCGTCGCGGCTACCGGCCACTACCTGGCCCACCCACCGATCAGCAGCTCGACTTCGCCAAGGATGAGCTGGAAGCCAGCTTCGCCCTCCTGAACAAGGACCAAGCTGGCCAGGTCGTCATCGCAGGCGGCCCCTGGGGAGGTGAGCCATGGCCAGAAGCAGGCATGTTGCACCCAAGACCCGGCCGCCTCGATGGCGTGCAGTCCAAGATCCTCAGCCCTCGCGCACAGGTCGAGATCAAGAAGATGATGCCGATCTGGGTGCCTGGCCGGCCCCGACGGCAGAAGGACATGGATGACATTGCCCGAATCGAGACTGCACTGGAGCACCTCAGCCAGCGCGACACCTCACCCTGACCCCCAGCCCCGACCCCAACGACCGGCACGCCCGGCGAGGATGAGCACCTGGTCCACGGACAGCGAAGCGCGAACGAGCAACTCGCAATTGGAGCGGAACCTAAACACTTCGGTCGACACTATGGATGATCGCGCATGGAGGCTGGCTGTTACACGGCGTCATCGGCGGGTCACGTCGCTTGCTCGGGGCCACACGCCGTGTAGATGTGGTCTCAAACCCGGCGAGCGATCCGGCGGCCGACACTGACCGCTGGCACACGATCGCCGTCTGGCTACACCAGGCCGAGCACTAGGCCGGCGGGCGCGACGACCAGGCCGACGCGATTGCCACGTCGCCCGCGCGGCTGGCCGGCGCGATTTCGTACTGAAGCTGTCGGACGACGGTGGGAGCCTGACCCGCATGACGAAACTGTCTTACTACACCGCCACAACCCTCGACGGCTTCATCGCTGATCCCGACGACTCCCTCGAGTGGCTGTTCCGCCAGGAGCAGGACAACTCCGGCCCGTTGAACTACGACGAGTTCATCCAGAACATCGGCGCGATCGTGATGGGCTCGACGACGTACGAGTGGAGTCTCGACCATCAGGCCAAGACAGGCGCGCCGTGGCCGTACTCAATGCCGGCATGGGTCATGACCAACCGCGCGCTGAGCGCGTCCACGGGCGCGGACGTCCGGTTCGCGACCGGCGACGTCCGGCCGGTCTACGACGCGATGGGGAGGGCGGCCGGCGACAAGGATCTGTGGGTTGTGGGCGGCGGCGATCTCGCGGGCCAGTTCGCGGACGCCGGGTTGCTCGACGAGGTGATCGTCTATGTCGCACCGGTGACGCTCGGCGCCGGTCGCTCCTTGCTGTCGCGCCGACTTGACCTGGAGCTCGTCGAGGTCCACCGCAATGGCGCATTCGTCGGTGCGCGCTACGGCGTCATCGGAACTCTGAAGGAGGACCGGGTGGCCGACGACTCGCGGGGATGACGGCTGCCCGTCTCGAGGTGGCCGTACTAGAGGCGGCGGAGCTGCCCCTTCTGGGCGCTCATACTCGTCGGCGACATGTGGTGCTGGCGAGCAGGGTCAGCGCTCCGGCATCTGGGCGGGTGCCATCATCACCGATGAGAGGAAGGTGAGCGGCAGGGTGAGGAACTGGGAGACGCCGATGAGCGCTTCCTGTTGCCGGGTCAACAGCGCGACCGCGTCGGAGAGGGCGGCGAAGATCAGCGCGAGCAGCACGGCACACGCCACGACGACCGTCCCGCCAACCGGCCCGCCGGCGTAACGGGCACCCGCCAGCAGCCCCGCGCCGAGCACAATGGACGACTGGATCACAGTGGTCGGGCGACCCGGTGGGGAAAGACTGTCGAAACCAGTGGACGACCTTCTATCAGATAAGCAAGATGTTCTTCCTGGTCGCCGCCACTCTCAACGCCGCCGGCGACGCCATCAGGCAGCTACGCGACCACGATCGCGACCACCTATACCGCCGACGCGACGACCGGGTGGCCGACGCCGAGCGCTATCACGCGCAATTGTCTCAGCGCCTCGCCGACCTCAATAATGATCGCCTCGATGGGTGTCGCTGGAACGAGATCCCTCTGCAGCGTTCGTGAGATGGATCGCGATCACCGGCGATCACGGCGTCGACCAGATCTGAGAACACCACGCCGCCCGCAGGATCCCGGTGCCGGCGGGCCAGCAGAATCACCCTGTGTGATTCCCCGCACCGACCGGTCGACGGCTCTACGAGGCGCACAGCAGCGACATGCCCTCACGGCCTGGCCAGTTCCCGATCTAGCCAGTTGATGGCGCCACGGATCGGGACAAGGACTTCCTTGTCGGCGATATGGGCGGCGTAGGCCGCTTCGAGAACCGGTCCAGGGTTGCCGGGCGGTGGCAGGGTTCGTGTGAAGGTCCACAGAATCCGGGACGGTGGGGTGATGACCCGCGAATGAGAACCAGTGCCCGCGCCGCTCGCCACGGTCACCCGGGGTGTCGGGACCGTCTCCGCGTCCACGGCATCGACAACGGCGTCGCCATGGACGATTGCGTTGCGGGCATGGCGCAGGCCCTGCAAGAAGCCACCGTCGCTGTCGGTGTTGCGGCGACTCTTGTAGCCAGCGCGACTCTCCAGAAGCTCATGACTCTCCAGAAGCTCATCGAGAGCGCACATCCAGGTCAGGCACTCGCCCAGCGTCTGGAACATCACCTGCTCGTCGTGGCCGCCGCTGGCCTCGGCCAGCATTTCGACCGACGTCTCAACTGCGCCGCGCAGCCGTTGCTCACGGGTCACCATGCGGACATATCCATGCGACGGGAGCGTACGCGCGCGATCCGCCGGCTGGCGTTCGACCGCAACCTGCCGGCGTCGGAGGCGCTGGGCCGGATCAGGGACGCATTCAGGTCATACGACGAAGGGGGCATCGCATAAGGGCGCAAACAGCCGCGTGACTGGGTAGCTGTGTCATCAACTATCGGGATGACGCTGCTGGCCGTTCTGTGTGCAAGCGTCGGTCCAGTCGACGTGAGGCGTAACGAAATGGCGCGTTGGGTCGATTACTACTTGGGAAGGCCAGTCCGGTGCGATGTCGCCGCAGCGCAGGGGGGCGGTTGCGGCGCCATCGCGGGACAGGGTGGTCCTAGTCCGTCACGAAGCCGGCGGCGTCTTGAGCGTTCGGCCCGGGCGCCCTTGTATCCCCAGCTAACTCTTGTGCGACCGCCAACGTGGCGTAGATGCGCGCGGTGTACAGCCTTCTGATCGGGCGTCATCGAGATGCCCAGTTTGTTGATGTCGTCCGGGCCTTGGTATTTGTCGTCGAACACAAGAACGGTGGTCTTGCCGACTTCGGGTAATGACACCCACAGGCGGGACCGTCCGGTGCGGCTGCGACACCTTCCAGACGGGCTATCGGCACCGACCACAGGGGGAGGCCGACACCGTGTCCACCACTTCTCCCATCGCCACAACCCAGCCGCGATAGCTGTCCGGATCGGCGGCCCCGTTTCGCACAAGGCCAGCCGCTGGCGAGGCGCGGCCGGGGAGAACGAAAACCACGTCCCCGCCAGCGGGCCGGCGTCGGGGTTGACGGGGGTGCAGCGCCGACGCCGGGTATTGCGGACACTACCCGTCAGTAGATCCTGACCACAGCGAAACTCGGGAGATTCGTCAGATTGGTCGGCGCAGCAGAAGCGGGATCCAAGGAGTCAACCAATCCGGGATCCCGCTCTCACCCAGATGCGCCCGACAGGCGTCCGACGCCCGTCCCCCCGGGTCACATCCGGATGTCTGGACCGTTGTACGTCTCGGCGTAGTAGCCGCCGAGCCGCTCCCGGTACTGGGCGTCGTCAACGGTCTGGTCGTACTCGGGTGCAGCCTTGATCTGGTCCTTGGTTCGGTCCACGTACACCTTGTGCCCGACGGTGTCGACCCGCTCGACCACCCCAGCCGGCAGTAACACCTTGCGGCCGAAGATCCACGGACCGGTGTCCACCACCAGGTACGAGGACCCGAGCAGCTCGTTGGTCGCCTCGTCGACAAAGCCGATGTCGCCGTCGACCGCGGCAATCGGATAGCCGGTCACATCGAGGTCGTCACCAGTGAGCCCGGTCTCGGGCCGGTACTCCCAGGGCTGGAAAGGCATCCGCTCCTGCTGGAAAGGCATCCGTTCCTCCATCTCAAGGTGTGCGTGGGCTCGCGCTCATGTACCCACCGCTCACCGCACGCACACGACTCCTGCGCGGCGAGGGGAGTGAGTAATGCCACGTTTGAACCGCGACAGGAACCGAAACCGGCACAGTGCGTGGGCTGGCTGACGTGGGGCATTGGCCCGAGACGCATCCGAACAAGTGTTCGACACTGGATAGGTGGCTAGGCCGGTACTCAACGTCGACCAGCCGCCAAACATCCCGCAGCGGCCGGTGGGCAGCATCCCGGTCGTGATCCGCATCGTCCGACTCGATGGCGAGGAATGGTGGCCCGGCACGGCGAACCGGTGGACCGACACCCACGTCCTCGTCCATTGGGTCGAAGACGACCAGGCGGAAGCCCACCGGTACGAGCTGGCATGGCTACGCGCCGAGGACGTCCGCCGATTCCTGAAGACCTAGGGAAGCTGTGCCCCGTGTGGCTCGACGCCGCAGACGTCACCCGGCGTTAGCCGTCGCCGACCAAGGTCGCAAATCTCCAGCGGGCGCCTAGACGTCCGAGGATGACCGGAGGAAGGTGTGGTGCTGGCGCTCACGGCCGAAGGGGGGTCCAGCACTCGCGCCTGCACTATCCATGGCACTGTGCCTGTCCCGGCGCGGGCACACCATCACCAATTGGGGGAATGATGTTCCGTCGCCTATTCGCCGCCGTCCTGGCGGCAGGGCTGCTGTTGCTGATTGGGACACCGGCCTACGCTGCACCACCTGTCACCGAGACCACCACCGCCAAGAATGTCGTCGACACCTTCGTCGATGTCGGGCCAGGGTGCGAAGACGGTGCATTGTTCACGGTGACCACGACGACCAATGTGATCGAGCACGCGACCGTGTTCGACGACGGTCGCATCCACGCCACGTTCACCCAGAGCGGCACGTTTGTCGCCGTGCCGTTGGAGGATCCGAGTCTGCCGACGTTCACCGGACACGTCACGGTCTGGGGCGGGTTCAACGACAACGGCAAAGCGGTGAACGGCACCTTTACCTTCAACATCAGAGGCACCGGTTCGGACGGCTCGAGGTTCCACCAGAACGAACTGGAGCATTTCAACACCACGCCAACGGGTATGGAGTTCTTCTTCACCCGCTGCCACAACTAGATCTCAACCCAACAGCCCCGCCGAGTCGCCGGGATCGGCGGGGCTAGTTGTGCGCCCCGCCCGCTGCGGAGCACTGCAGACGGGCGGGACGGTTTCGGAGGCCTGGCGGCGCTGGTCAAGTCACAGTGAGCGAAAGGGGGCACCCCTCGTCGACCATGCCTTCCCTCATGCCGGCGGCGACATGTCCAAACCGCCGACGGGTGGGTTTGACGCCGCCAGAATCCCCGAGCACGGCGTGGACCCGTAGTACTCGAGGGGGCGGGCCGGTATTCGACCATCCGTCGGCCGCGGCTGCGCTGTTCTACCCTCCAGACCGCGAACCGGATCGCCACGGGCAACCGCATGCGCAAGGGGCCATACGGTCCAGCAATTTCTTGACTGCACCTTCTACGGTGTGCGAGCGATGCTGCACCACCTCAACCTCGTTGCGGTTGTTGTGTAGGACGTCGCGCAGCTCGGCCAGCGCCTTCTCGGCGGCTCGATGCGCCGCTCTCGCCTGCGGCCGGTCATCGGGATGTGTGAGATCACCCAAGCGGCCCGCGCCGGACGTTTCGCCCGCTTCACCACGTACGCCAACGCTCGGCCCTGCGCGACGGCATCCGGGGCCGACCGGTCAGCGATTGAACGCCGCCGCATGGCAAGCGTGGCCGCGTCATCGTTCGACAGTTCGGGGGCGCGGGCCAGCTACTCCGATGGGCGGCCGCTCCCGGACTGGGGGCGGCCGCCCATCGGCGTTGCTTAGGCGTCTCTTCGGGTGATTGCGTAGGCGCCGGCGGCGAGACTTCCGACGACCCAGATCAGGCAGACGAGCAGTCCGCGTCCTGGTGACAGCACGGCTGTGCTCTCACCGGCGGTGGCGAGGGCCTGGCCGGCGGCGGGGAGGGTCCAGTCGTTCACGGCGTTCCATGAATCGGGTAGTGCGTCCAACAGGGTGGGGGCGAGGAACACCAGACCGACCAGCGCAACCGTGGTGCCTGCGGTGTGTTTGATCACCGCGCCGAGTCCGAGGCCTACGACAGCGATGACTGCGACGTATAGCCCGCCGCCGAGCACGGCTCGCGCTACGCCTGGATCGCCGAGTGAGTCACCGAGGTGTTCCTGGTTGAGGATTGCCTGCCCGATGCCGAATGCAGCGAATGAGATGGCTGTGCCTGCGACGAGTGCGACCAGGCCGATGACCGCAGCTTTGGCAGCGAGGAAGGTGCGCCGTTGAGGGACTGCGGCCAGGCTGGTTCGGATGAGCCCGGTCGAGTACTCGGAGGTGATGGCGAGCACGCCGAGGACGCCGATCGCAAGTTGTCCCAGGAGCAGCCCGGCGAGGCTATTGCTGGTGCCGTCGAACGACGCCTGTTCCGCCGGACTCAGATCGGCGACCGAGCCGACCGTTGATTGGGTGACCACGACCGCGAGGCCGATGGTGACGACGGCGGTTGCGGCGATGGACCAGTAGCTCGACCGCAGCGAGCGGAACTTCGTCAGTTCGGCTCGTACGACGTTTAGAGGGTGTGGGTGCGCCTTGCCGGCGGGGACGAGGGGCAGGCTGAGGGTGGTCATGACGTGGCTCCATTCGCGGTGATCATCGGTGTGTCGAGCAGGTTGGCGCGGAAGTCGACGCTGTCTTCGGTGAGCTCCATGAAGGCCTCTTCGAGGGATGCCTGCTTCCGGCTGAGCTCATGCAGGGTGATCCGGTCAGACGCGGCGAGATCGCCGATCCGCGCCGGTTCGAGGCCGCTCACGGTGAGGGTGCCGTCGGGGGCCCTATCCACCTGGGCGCCGTTTGCGGCCAGGGTCCAGGTGAACTGCTCAGCTTGCGGGGACCGAACCCGGACGGTGTTGAGCGAGCTGCTCCCGACCAGCTGATCGACGCTCGCGTCGGCGATCAACCGCCCGCGCCCGATGACGACGAGGTGTTCGGCCATCAGGGCCATCTCGCTCATCAGATGGCTGGAAACAAAGACGGTCCTGCCCTCTGCCGCCAGCGATTTGAGCAGCTCGCGGATCCATCGGATGCCTTCGGGATCCAACCCGTTGACCGGTTCGTCGAAGAGCAGCACCGCGGGGTCGCCGAGCAACGCGGCGGCGATCCCGAGCCGTTGGCCCATGCCGAGTGAGAACTTTCCGGCCCGCTGGCGCGCCACCTGTTCCAGGCCAACGAGCTCGAGCACCTCCGGGACGCGGCGGGGTGGGATGCCGTTGGTCTGGGCCAACGCGAGCAGGTGGTGATAGGCGCTCCTGCCCGGGTGCACCGCCTTGGCATCGAGCAAGGCGCCGATCTGCCGCAACGGCCGCTCATGCTCGGCGTAGCGGTGGCCGTCGATGGTCACCGAGCCGGATGTCGGATCGTCCAGGCCGAGGATCATCCGCATCGTGGTTGACTTGCCCGCCCCGTTGGGGCCGAGGAAGCCGGTGACCCGGCCGGGCCGGATCTGGAACGAGAGGTCGTCGACGGCCAGGGTGTCGCCGTAGCGCTTGGTGAGCCCGTGGGCTTCGATCATGGTCAGCTCCTTGGTGGCGTGCCGGTCGATCTGGCCGGCTGATTGACGGTAAGAACGCGAAGCCGTCGGCGGCGACCACCTGGCGACGGGTCTTGGCGTAGGTCGTGAGGTGGTACGTCACGGCCGGGTCATCGACCTGCGGAATGATGGCCGCCCGGCTTGTCCGCAGGTGGCGTTCTCGACGGCACTCACCGGTGTGGGAGGAGCTGTCGCGGCCGTGCGCCTACCGGCGTACATCGGATCAGCGCACAGGATGATGGCGCCGCCATCGCGCGGCCCTACTCTCGAGATGTGAACCGCGCCACAGCCACCCTGGTGCGACTCCGGCCCGAGCTCCTGGACTGGGCAATCGTTGCCGTCCTGTCCGTTGGAACGGTCGTTGGTTGGGCAACGGACAGAGCGCATCAACCGGCCTGGGCGCTGCCGTTGGACCTGGCCGCTTGCCTCGCCCTGGGGTGGCGGCGTTCGCGGCCGCTTCCGGTTCTTGCGCTGATTGTGGCCGTCGACGTCGTGCAGATCGTCGCGGACGTCCCGGCGAACACACTGATCTACGTCACGCTCATCGCCATCTACTCGGTCGCCGCGTACGCCACGCGTCGACGAGCGGTGGTTGCCCTGCTGGGAACCTACGTCTGCATCTTCGGCGCGTTGCTGTCATCGGCCGCCTCGCTCGAGGGCGGCATTCTGACCGCCACGGCTTTCATGGCCGTGGCGGCGGTCTTCGGCGACAATGTCCGTACCCGCCGCGCCTACCTCGCCGCCGTCGAGGAGCGTGCCGCCCGCATGGAACGTGAACGCGACACGCATGCGGCGATGGCTGCTGCGGCCGAGCGAACCCGCATCGCCCGGGAGATGCACGACGTGGTCGCACACAGCTTGTCGGTCATGGTGGCGCAAGCCGACGGCGCCGGCTACATCATCGACACTGCACCGGAGCAGGCCCGACGCGCCATCGCCACCGTGGCCGAGACCGGCCGACTCGCGCTGACCGAGATGCACCGGCTACTTGGCGTGCTGCGCTCGACTGACGTCGAGGAAGAACGGTCACCCCAGCCCGGTGTCGACCAGCTCGACGCGCTGATTGCCCGAACCCAGTCCGCCGGGTTGCCGGTCACGCTGTCGGTGCAGGGATCACCGGTCCGGCTCAGCGCTGGCCTGTCCCTGACCGTCTACCGCATCGTGCAGGAGGCGTTGACCAACACCCTCAAACACGCCGGCCCGGCGGTCACGGCCACCGTGCAGCTTCGCTACCTCGATGACGATGTGGAGATCGAGGTCACCGACAACGGTCATCTCGCTGCCAGGCCGCAACCCGGCCAGACGAATATCGACGGCGGCCACGGACTTGCCGGCATGCGCGAACGGACAGCCGTCTACGGCGGGAACCTGAAAGCAGGCCCGGCCGACGGCACCGGTTGGCGGATCTGTGCACGGCTACCGGTGGACTCACCGCAGTGACGATCTCGGTGGTGCTGGTGGACGACCAGCCGCTGCTGCGGCTTGGTTTCCGGATGGTGCTCGACGCCCAGCAGGACATCACGGTCGTCGCCGAAGCGGGCGATGGTGAGGAGGCGGTGGCTGTCGTCGCCCGGCACCAACCCGACGTGGTACTCATGGACGTGCGGATGCCGCGGCTCGACGGCGTCGAAGCCACCCGACGCATCGTCACCTCCGGCAGCAGGTCCAAAGTCCTGATCCTCACCACCTTCGACCTCGACGAATACGCCTTCGCTGGCCTGCGAGCCGGCGCCAGCGGATTCCTGCTCAAGAACGTGCCGCCACCGGATCTCCTGACCGCAATCCGGGCGGTCGCCAGCGGAGACGCCGTCGTCGCACCCAGCGTGACCCGACGGCTACTGGACGCCTTCGCCGACCGGTTGCCGACCTCGAGCAAACCCGCCGACCAGATCCTGGCACCGCTCACACCGCGGGAGCGCGAAATACTCGTCGAGATCGCCACCGGAGACTCCAACGCGCAGATCGCCCAACGACTCGTACTCTCCGAAGCGACCGTGAAAACCCACGTCGGCCGGATCCTCGCCAAACTCCACCTACACGATCGGGTACAAGCCGTCGTGCTCGCCTACGAATCGGGCCTGATCCGCCCCGGAAGCCGTTGACAGTGCCGACATCCTAGACGCGGACCCGGGCCCGTGGCCCGATGCCGCAGGTCGTTGACGCCAGCCCACACGTCGACCTGCGCCTGCCTCTCCCCGAGGCGTTCGCGTTGGCACACCTATCCGCGCCTGCTAGGAAACGGCCCCGCCGACGACACGGACCTGGTCGGCCTGCTCACCCTTTGGGCCCTGCGTGATCTCGAACTCCACCCGCTGACCTTCCTCCAGCGACCGATTTTCCCCACCGACGATCGCGGAGAAATGCACGAACACATCCTGGCCGCCGTCGACTGCGATGAACCCGTAGCCCTTATCGGCGTTAAACCACTTCACGGTGCCCTGCGCCATGTGCTCCTCCCAGAACCCAGCTGGCCACAACGCGGGAGATCCAGCGTGATTGACGCAGGACGCCCCACGACCCCACAGCGCCGCACGCGATGCGTTACGTCTTCGGACCTTGCGGTGTCGGCAGCCCCCACACCTCGAAGATGACATCGATCGGGCCCGACGGGGTAGGCACGTCTTCGAAGAGGAACCTGCAATAGAACAGTCGGTCCTCCGCTATCCCGCGACCGTTGAACGTTTCCATGAGCAGCTCGCCGGTCGCCGCGTCTGTTGCACGAAAGTGCATGCCCGCGCCCACGGAGCCGCCGACGAGGAACGCGGTGTTGCCGCCCTTCGGGTCGAGCAGCAGCGCGGGCTCGCCGTTGCACTCGCCCTCGAGCAGAATCCAGTTCGCGTTGCCCGGTGGACTGGCTGCCGCACCAGCGTTGGGTGATCCGAGCAATAGGATCGCCAGGGTCATCATCGCCGTCAGAACCGACCGCCGCCATCGCACTCGCGTCCGAGCCATTTCCCTCCGATCTCCGTTCTGTCGGTCAGCCATCCTGATCCCGTCCGGGCGCGTTCGCAACCGGTCGCGGTAGGGCACCAGCGTCAAGGGTGACCGCCCGATGGGTCCGGGCGGTGCCCTCGCATGGCACGCTGTGGTGCGGGGCCTACGTCGGCGGCCTGGTCTGCGCAGCACACGGCGACGACATTGCGCAGGATCTCCTGTCGACTCTCCGCGCGCACGCCGTCAACTGGAACGCCTCGTGGGCCGGTGGCCAGTTCCGGTGTGGTCGGCCGACGCGGCACACCGGAGAACCCAGCCGATGGCCGGGCGATGCCTGCCCCCGAAACAGAGGGGTGACCGGGCGCTGATTCGCGCCGCGTCGGCTGTGCGCAGGCTTGCCTCGGCGGTGCTGGGCGGGCGTCGTGATGGACATCGGCGGCCGGTCGGCTAATATCCCCCACGCTCCAGGTGATTGCGTCGGCGCGGCGCCGCCACTGATGCCGACACATAGGACCGGTCGCACGGTGATCCTCGATCCCCAGGAGCATGATCCGTACCGCGCACCAGTGGAGGTCACATGCGGTTCGTCCGTCTCGCCGTTCTGGTCGCATCGACCATGTTCGCCGCTCTGCTCCACGTTCCCCCGGCATCGGCGTTGACGCCCGTGACCTTCACCGGTTGGACCGACTTCGCCGTCGGAGACAACCCCAACTCGGCCGCGGTGGGCGACTTCAACGGCGACGGTGACCCCGATGTCGCGGTTGCGAACGAGTTCGCCGGGAGTGTCTCGGTGTTGCTCGGGGGCGCTGGTGGCAGCTTCAGCGCTGCGACCAACATCGCCACCGGCGGATTCCCGTTCGCGGTCGCAGTGGGCGACTTCAACGCCGACGGTGACCCCGACCTGGCCGTCGCCGACGCCTTCGACGGCATCATCTCGGTGCTGCTCGGCAGCACCGGCGGCACCTTCACCGGCCCGACTAACTTCCCCGCCGGCAGTTTCCCCGCCTCGGTCGCGGTGGGCGACTTCAACGGCGACGGCGATCCGGACCTCGCGGTCGCCGACCAGGTGACCGGCGAGATCCTGGTGCTGCGCGGCACCGCTGGCGGCGGCTTCACCGCGCCGACCACCGTCGGTACGGCCACCGGTCCCTTCTCGATCGCGGTGGGCGAGTTCAACGGCGACGGCGACCCCGACCTCGCGGTCGCCGACCAGTTCTCTGGCAGGGTGCTGGTGCTGCTCGGCAGCACCGGCGCCAACTTCACCGCGCCGGCCATGGTCGCCTCAGGCTCCGACCCCGACTCGGTAGCGGTGGGCGACTTCAACGGCGACGGCGACCCCGACCTCGCGGTCGCCGACCAATCTCCCGGCGAGATCATGGTGCTGCTCGGCAGCACCGGCGGCACCTTCACCGGCCCGACCATCCTGACCACGGACAGCGGTGTGTCCGCCCTCGCAGTGGCCGACTTCAACCGCGACGGCGACCCGGACCTGGCCGTCAGCAACGTCAACCTGAGCCGCGTTTCAGTGCTGCTCGGCAGCACCGGGGGCACCTTCACCGCCCCGACCAACTTCGCCGTCGGTGGCACACAGACCTCGGTGGTAGCCGCTGACTTCAACGGCGACGACAAGCCCGACCTGGCGGCCACGAAATTCACCGCTAACAGCGTCGCCGTGCTGTTGAACAGCACGGTCACCAACCAGGCTCCGGTCGCGGCCGGGGATGCCTACAGCACGGCGGAAGACACGGCGCTGACGGTGGCCCCGCCGGGGGTGTTGGGCAACGACGCCGACCCGGACGGCGATCCGCTGACCGCGGCGCTGATGACCGGGCCGAGCCACGGCACCATGACGTTGAACGCCAATGGCTCGTTCTCCTACACCCCGGCGGCGGACTTCGCCGGTAGCGACTCGTTCAGTTACCGGGCCAGCGACGGCACGCTGACCTCCAACGTAGCCACCGTGGCGATCAGCGTCACCGCGGTCAACGATGTTCCGGTCGCGGCCGGGGATGCCTTCACCACGGCGGAAGACACCGTGCTGACTGTGTCTGCGCCCGGGGTGCTCGGCAACGACTCCGACCCGGACGGCGATCCGCTGACCGCGGTGCTGGGGACGGGGCCGAGCCACGGCAGCCTGACGTTGAACGGCAACCGCTCGTTCTCCTACACCCCGACGGCGGACTTCGCCGGTAGCGACTCGTTCAGTTACCGGGCCAGCGACGGCACGCTGACCTCGAACGTGGCCACCGTCACCATCGGTGTCACCGGCGCCAACGACGCTCCGACCGCGGCCGGCGAGGCTTACAGCACCACCGAGGACACCGCCTTGACAGTGGCCCCGCCAGGGGTGCTCGCCAACGACACCGACTCCGACGGTAACCCGCTGACCGCCGTACTCGAGTCGGTGCCCAGCCACGGCACTCTCACCCTCAACACTGACGGCTCGTTCACCTATACCCCGGCCGCGGACTTCACCGGCAGCGACTCGTTCACCTACCGGGCCAGCGACGGCACCCTGAACTCGAACGTGGCCACCGTGACCATCAGTGTCACCGCGGTCCACGACGCCCCCACCGTGACGGTGACTGCCGGCGGGACCTGCGGCACCGACGACCGCTCGGGCACGATCAACCTGACCGTGGGCGATGTGGACAGCGCGGCGACGTCACTTGCGCTCAGCGCCGCCTCCTCCAACCCCACGCTGCTGCCCGCTGGCAACATCGCATTCGCCGGCGGCGGTGCCACCCGCACGGTGACCGTGCGCACTGTGTCCGGCCGCACCGGCACCGCGGTCGTGACCATCACCGTCAGCGACGGGCAAGCAACCAGCACATTCCAGCTCACGGTGCGGTCCGGCGGCAGCGACGGTGACACCATGACCGGAGGCGGTGGTGTCGATCTGATCCTGGGACAAGGCGGCAACGACACGCTCAAGGGCGCAGAGAGCATCGACCTGCTGTGTGGGGGCGCCAGCAAGGACACGCTATCCGGCGGGGTTGGGGACGACACCCTCATCGGGGCGGGTGAAGACGACGTGCTCAACGGCGACGGCGGCATCGACCGGCTCGACGGCGGCGCCGGCAAGGACACCCTCTCCGGCGGGGTCGGGGACGACACCCTCATCGGGGCGGGTGAAGACGACGTGCTCAACGGCGACGACGGCATCGACCGGCTCGACGGCGGCGCCGGCAAGGACACCCTCTCCGGCGGGACCGCGGACGACACCCTCATCGGGGCGGGTGAAGACGATCGGCTGGCCGGTGGGCCCGGCGCCGACAGTTTCAGCGGCGGTCCCGGCAACGACAAGGCGACCGACTACACCGTCGCCGAGGGCGACACCACCGACGGCACGATCCCCTAGCCCGTTGCCTTGAGAACCGGTTGAGGCCCTGGCGCGTCCGTCGAACCCAAGAGGCGCCGCTGACAACAAATCTGGATGGCTTACGTCGAAGGAGGAGCCGCCGAGGCGACACCAGTCAGCAGTCGGATCGTGCGTGCTGACGACGAGCGACCCCTCTGCATGGGGGATTCGATGGGCCTCGCGGAGGGAGCCCGTCCGGTTCGTCAGGTAGGGGTAGGCCAACGCGACAGCACGACGTCGACTGTCCCGCTCCGGACCCAGTCGAAGGGAGTGGACCCGAAGGTCGGCACGGCGGGCGCAATCGACCTCCATCACGGCCGCACCGCCGGGGGCCGGCGAGCGAAGGTCACCGACTGCTCGCCGACACCGACCCGCCGCGAGTTGGTCAGCAGCTTCCTACTTAAGGACGTGAGCTACTCGCCGTCACCGTGCGAGCAATGGCGACGTGCGACATCCTGGTGGCACCGGCGATCAGCCCACGCCTGGTCGAGCAATGCCTGCATCTCCCAGCCCAGCGCCCCCTCCCCGAGGCGTTCGCGTTGGCCGGGCGCTCAGCGACGACGAGCCGCTGAAACTGATCTTCGATGACGACCGCGAGCGGATCGCGCAGTTCGGGCTGCGGAGCCAGCCGGCACAGGACGGGTCAAGCCTCCGCATAGCAATGTCAGGCAAGATGGACGCGCAACGGACTGGGTGACGTGGTGGTAGTCCGGTTCAACGTCACCTGCGAGTGAGGCAACAGCCATCCCCGAAGATCGAGCGGAAGCCGGCCCGCATCCGGGCTGGCGACCGCTGACGGCACCGGGCTCGGGAACGATCGGCGAAAACTGCCACATCGGCACCGAAGTCAACCGAATCCCCGAGACCCCGGCCTGAGCCGAGCGGCCGGCGTCGACGTGTTCTGCGCGAGCAGCAATGCGCCCAAGCTTGGGAAACCGGTCACACGGGACGGCGGGCAACGACCTCGTCGTCATCCCACTCGTCGCCTTCGACGAACCCGAGAGCGGCGTAGAGCGAGCGCGCCCCTAGGTTGTTCGGCTGGTACGACAGCGCCGCTTCGCGGCAGTCGGGCTCGGCGGCGAACCGGTCCAGCAGCACCTGCACCGCAGCGCGGCCGGCACCCTGGCGCTGTGCGGCCGCATCGACAACCAATCCACCGATCCAGCGACTCTCGTCGGCGTCCTCAGCCCACATGACAAACCCCACAACCGCGCCGTCTCCGACGACCGCAAGTGGACTCCACTGGCCGCCGTAGTGGCACAAGCACAGGTAGTACGCGGTGGGTGCCACGAACCGCTGTTGGTCGGGGTGCGGAGTAACCGCGGCGACCTCGCGCCAGTTCGCGGCCGTCACGTCCACGAGCTCGATGTCCATCCCGGCCAATCATGCGGCAGCACCAGGCGTCGGGCTGTAGACCAGACCAGAGCAGCGGCTGCGATCGGAGTCGACCATGATCGGCCACATCACCGACCGCTCGGCGCCCCACGGCCTGAACCGTCGCGAGTTTCCCGAGCCAACGCTCGGCAGCCTCGATGTCGTCCTCGACGTCCGGCGCCTACCCCGTCGACCGCGGCGAAGGCATGGCCCTCATGGGTGCCGCGAGAGACACACCGACGGGCTGCGGCGCTACGTCTGCTAGCCGGGCCGGTTTTAGCGCGATTCTGGCTGCGGGTTTGGCCGCCTCGGCGGGGTTTTCTGGGCGCCCGCCTTCGCTTCGGTGCCAGCCCCGCTGCCAGACGTGGGGCTGCTGCCCTTCGGCCGCGGATGGGGCCGGTGGGTCGGCGGGCGGTCCTCGGCTCGACTGTTGTCGGCTTGGACACGCTGCTCTATCTTGCCTCCACACGACGGCAGGAGCTCTGGGATCACTTGACGGTGATGGTCCAAGGTCCGATGGCTTGGACCTCGAAGAACTGCGGTCCGCCGCTGATCTGGGAGGAGCCGGAATACTTCTGGGCTGTGTTGACGAGGCGGTCTGTTCCGTCCGGGCCGAGAGCGAGCACGTGAAAGTATCGGCCTGCATCGTTGCCGATGATCTCGGCGAGCGAGCCGTCGCCAGTGAAGTGCACGACCATATCTCCGTCGCCGTTGAATGAGCCGTTGAATTTCGGAATTGCCGAAAGCGGCAACACTTCGATTCTCCAGGAGCCGGTGGCGCGGACCTCGAAGCCGGTGGATTCGCCGCCGTTCCAGTTCAGCGACCGAACACCTTGGTATGGGCGCAAGGTAATGACCAGGTCGTCCTCGGTACCTACCGCGCGGACGGCGAAGTAGCGGGACGCCGAGTTTCCGCTGATGTGTACGGCAGCCGGGCCGGCCGCGTTCCTGGCCAGCTCGACGGCGGCGTCGCCTGCGCCGGTCAGCACTATCCCGGCGTCGCGAACGCCTTCGGCCGATTGCTCGATTTTCGGCTGCGGCGACTCGCGCCGCGATCTTCGACCTGATACGCGATATAAGTTGTGCGACTCGAGGTTGGGCGCTGCTCTTGCCTGGTCGAACGAGGCGGTCCGATGCCCGCGGCCGCGGCTGAGTGTCGCCTGGCGCACCCTGGTGCTGCTGGTCTTGCGCCGATCGCCGCCGGAGTTCTCGTTCAGCCTGCAAGGCGAGGGCATGCTGAGCCGATCTCACTCCCTGCACGGCATCCGTGAGCGATCCGCGCCGGGACCGAGGTGGCAGGGACATGGTGGCTGGTGCGGTTGTCAGTGTGCCTGACGGCCCGGCGGCCGCAGCCGACGGCTTCTCGGCGGTCGCGAGCAATGCACGCCGGCGAGCGCGAAGCATGAGAATGAGCAGGGCCACCACCAGCGCGAGGCCGAGCAGCACGATCGCGGCGAGCCAAGGGATGCCGCGGGCTGGGGGCCCGTCGCTCGGTTCCGTTTGGTGCCGCTTGCGCTTGGCTGGCATCGGGCAGGGTGACGACGGTTGTGTATTCCTGGTCACCGGTCTGGAACGCGACCTGCGCCACCGCTGGAAGCTCGCCTGGAGCCTCGAACGTGACCAGGTATTGGTCATCCAACGTGGCGGCCAGGTCTCCGAAGGACTGCACGATGTTCTCGGCATTGGTCGTCACAACGAGGCCGCCCGCTTGCTCGACGACGGATGGCCAGAGGGCATCTGTGCTCGGTCCGTATGACGTTGACGACAGCTTCGGAGGTCACTACCGCTTGGCTCAACCGGTCCGGGAGCATTCCCTGTTCGTCAGGCCCGTGGGTGTAGACGATGATCGCGCGTGGCCCGGGCGGGGCGGATTCGAGGGACTGGGCCGCGAGCATGGTCGCCGCCATGGTGGCACGCGAGCCGCCAACCCGCAGCGCACTGATTGCGCTTAGCGCCTCGGCGCGGTGCCCGTTCAAGGGTGCGACGACCTCTGGCTTGCCTCCCGCTGTGACCACCATGGTGTACGCGCCACCGGGGAGCCGTAACAGGAACTCGGTCGCCCCGTTTTGCACCGCGGCGAGTTCGTGCGGCGTGAGGCCGGATGCCGTGTCGATCACGAGAGCGACCGAGAGATCGGCGGACGCCATCGGAGTGACGGTCGTGGCAACGGGCTCTCCATCGATTGTCACCGAGCACGATTCCTCGTCCGATCCGTCCTCCGGTGCCGTGCTCGGCGGTGCGACCACCATCGACACGCGCGGCGCCGAGGCGGTGTGGACCGCGACTACCCGGAGCTCATCCCCAGCCGCAGCGGCCGGATGGGACGCCCACAGTAGGAACAAGACCAAGCCGACCGCATTAGTCGCGATCAGCCTGAGTGCGCTACCCCGGTTACGAGTCCTGGGCAGCGAAAACCACCAAGTTCTCACTGTAATGTCCCGTAGCCGGATCGATTGGTCCCCCGCAAGTAACCAGTCGGAGCTCCGGTTCAAGCGTCGGGTAGTACACGAGGTCGCTTGGGAACGCCACCTTTCTGTAGTTACCCTGCCGGGTCACGACGAACCGTGCGGTGGTGCCGTCTGCCCGATCGACCAGAATCTCGTCGCCACGCTGCAGCGTGTGGAGCCGGGAGAAAACGGCCGGTGTATCCCGGCTTACGTGCCCCATGATCACGGCCGGTCCAGTCTGCCCTGGCCGAGGGCCGCCTTTCCACCATCCGGCGACGCCGAGCTCGTCCGGCACCTCGATGCTCTTGTCGCGTGCCAGCCCGAGCTTCACCAGCCTGGTGTCCACGTCGATTGCGGGGATTCGCAGCCGGACCGGCAGTGCGGTCTGGCTGTGCGTTCGGGTCGAGCGGTACGTCGACAGGTTGGCGTGCGGCGTGAGGCTCGGTGTCTCGGACGCTGGACCGGCCTGCGGCGCCGACATGTCACTGGCGCCGGCGGTCGCACAGCCGCCGAGCATGAGCAGGGCAAGCAGATAGCTGCACGCCGTCCGGGTGGCCAGACGGTGTCGTTCGGGCACGTCACCCACCCGCGAAGGCCGCCATTGCGCCGATGCCGGTGTCCGCTCCGCCCTTCGGGCTCCCTTCCTCCACGGTCTCCCCGATCGCCGTGGCTGCCTGCTCGGCAAGGGCGAACATGTGCTGGTACGCCTCATAGGACACCTGGTGTGCCGTGGTGTAGTCCGCAGCGGCGTACTCGGTGATTTGTTGCATCAGCATCTGTTCGTGCATGACGAACGCGTCCGCCAACGCGGCCGTTTCCAGCCGCCCCTGGGTTGCCGTGGACAGGAACTGCGCGAAGTCGGAGTTGAACCCGGTGAGCCGGGCCTGCGCGGCCTCCTGTGCAGCTTCATCCTCGCCGGCCAATGCCTGCGTATAGGCGACAAAGGCATCAATATGGTCGCACCAGAGTGCCTGGAACGAACCGGCACTCTCCGCGCCGAACACACTTTCGATCATTCCGGTGAGCTCGCGTGGTGTTCTGGTCCAGCGCCCCGGCGGCCGCAGGGAAGTCCGGCAGGCCGGAGACTCCGGACCGCATGGCATCGACGGCGAGCTCGGCGTGCTCGCCGAGCGTCATGCCAAGCTGGGACTGCAGCTCAGCCGCCGGACTGTCGAACTCTGCCGGCAGTTCCGTGCCTTCCCCGGTCACGATGCCGGTTGCCAGCGCCTTCCCCAGCGGGAACATGTGCGCGTAACACTCTCGCTCAAGCTGGAAAGCGCGCTCGTAGTCCTCCGCGGCATACGCGTCCACCTGCTCCAGTAACTGGTCCACGTGCATGTGCAATTCGTCGGCCACCACGTCAGCCGGCATCGCCTGGTGGGTAGCTTCGGCGAGATACTCGCTGAGCTCGGTGGTGTAGCCGTCCAGCTGGCGGCGTGCCTCCGACTTAACCGCCGCATCATCATCGGCCACCCCTCGGGCGTAGTTGAACACGTACGTGACGTGGTTGAACCACGCCTGTTCGAAGGTCTCGGCGGCCTCGGCACCGTAGACCGCACCGATCGGCGCTGCCAGGTCGGCGGCGTTCTTGCTCAACGCCTCGTCGGCGGTTTGGGCCAAATCTTCGTCACCACGCAGACGTGCACGGGTCAGACGGACCGTCAGGATTGCGTGCTGACCCAGAAGCTGCTCCAACTGTGCCCGCAACTCGACCGGACTGGGTTGTTGCACAGCCACCGCGTGGCTCGTCGGGTCATGGGTGGCCGCATCCACGGTGGGCCGAGCAGGTTGGCCAGCGTCATCGGTATGCGACCCCGACGAACATGCCGTAAACCCGGCAATGGCGACACACGCCGCCACCCCGACCGCGGCGATCTTGGACAGCGAAATGGGTCGCACGGTAACCCATGCCATGAAAGAACCCCCGTTCGTGAAACAACCGGGACACGTTACATGGCCGAGCCCACCCAGGCACATCGAGCCCGTCTGGAGCGTGAATCCGCCACCAAGACTGATCCTGCCGGCGCTCGTGGTGATCTTCGCCGCCCTCTCGGAGGCGGTCGCAAGTGGCCGAGAGCTCCGAAACCGCCACTGGTGACCGCAGGCGGCGCGGGCGACATATGGGCGTCTGCTCGGTAGTTCACCTGTGCGGCGACGAATTGCTACGGAGATTAGGCCCAGAGCGCCGGTTGGCAGTGTGGCGGCGGTTGAGATGTTCGTCGCACGGGTAGGCCAGACGGCATGTCAAGGCCCGCACCCCTGAAGGCTTTGGAGAGACCATGAAAAGCGGCACATCGTTCATCCGGCGATTCGTATCATTTGCCGTGGCCGGCATCCTGGTGGTGGTACTGGCGGCGTGCACCGGCCGTGGCGGTGGATATCTGCCACCGCAAGCCCCACTGTTCAGTGGTCAGGCGTCGTTCGGCTTCACGTTTAGCTGCGAGAACGGCGACCTCAAGATCGAGCTTGCCTACAACGACAAGGGCAGGAACCCCCTTGGATCGTCGTTCGGGATCAAGGGCACGGTCGACACGATCGACCCGGTAACAGAGTCAATGATCTGCATCGGCCAGGAGCCGCCTCCCGGTGGGAACGAGCTCATCTTCCTGGGCCGCTATCGGCAGATTGCGGGCTCGCCAGGGATGTTCCAAACCTGCCCGACGCGGGAGACGCCGACCTCGTCGCTGTGCCGCTTCGAGGTGATCGTGCAGGACAACGACCGGAGCTTGGCCCCGTCGGCGGGTGACTCCTTCTCGATCAAGCTGTCGAACTCGATCGTGTTGAGTTCGCAGCTCGACCCCCTGACGGTGCTCTATGCCCGGGCGGGCTATTTGGCGGGTGGTAACCTCACCGTCCGTTGATGCGCGGGCCGAGGCCGCCCACAACTATTCCTTGAGGACATAGAGCGATGACCCCTGCAGATCGCTCGGCGTGGCCGAGCTGGCACGACAGGCGCCTTTCGCGCCGCGGGTTCCTCGCCGGGACGGCGGCCGCGGTGTCGGCCGGCGCACTCGTCGGCCGGCTGCCGGCGGTCTCGCATGCGGCGGAAGGCGGCTCCGGCTTGCACGGTGTCGAGCTGCGGGGAATGTACCTGACGAGCAAGAACCGGCTGGCCGAGGGCCGGTTCGGGACGATGTTCAAGCAGGTGCCGGCGTTCGCGCCGAGCGACGAGCTGCTGACGAACCTGGCCCAGACGATGGTCGAGGACCAGACGGTGCCGGACGGCAACCATCTGAACACCAGCCCGGTTCTGTTCGCCGGGTTCACGTTCATCGGGCAGTTCATCGACCACGACATCACGCTGGACACCACGCCGCTGAATCTGCAGCTCGCGGACCCGGACGCGACCGTCAACTTCCGAACGGCGCGTTACGACCTCGATTCGGTCTATCGAGGCGGGCCGGTGAACGATCCGGCCTTCTACGATCCGGCCGATCCGGACAAGCTGCTGTTGCGGCCGAACGTCAACGGTGTCGTGGATGTGCCCCGTGACGGCAATGGCCGGGCCATCATCGGGGACCCGCGTAACGACGAGAACCTGATCATCGTCCAGTTCCACAAGGCGGTCATCCAGTTCCACAACAAGCTGGTTGATTATCTGCGGGCGCAGGGCATGCGTCCCGAATGGGTCTTCGAGGGCGCCCGCCGGCTGGCGCGCTGGCACTACCAGTGGGCTGTCATCCACGACTTCCTGCCGCGCTTCGTCGGCGACGCGCTGGTCGGACCCACCGGCACGGTGTACAAGGAGGTTGCCGGCAAGCCGCCGGTGCTCAACGTGAGGTACTACAAGCCCACGAACAAGGACGGTCGGCCGTTCATGCCGGTCGAGTTCGCCGTGGCGGCCTATCGGTTCGCCCACAGCATCATCCGGCCCTTCTACGTCGTCAACCAGACCTCGCTGGATCGCGGCGGCGTGCCGATCTTCGGCCCGGACGGCGGGTTCAACCTCAACGGCGGTCGCCCGATCCCGTCCGACCTGGTCCTGGTGTGGAACAACATCCTGCGCATCGAACCGGGCACCGGTCGCCCGCCACGCAAGATCGACACGAACCTGTCGCTGCCGCTGACCAGCCTGCCCGGGTCCGCCGTCCCACCGCCTGACCCGACAAGAGATCTGGCCGTACGCAACACCCTCCGCGGGAAGCGGGTCGGTCTGCCATCGGGGCAGCAGGTCGCGAGGGCGATGCGCGCTCCCGTGCTGTCCAACTCCACCCTCGGGCTTAGCAATGATCCGGGCTGGAAGGGCGAGGCACCGCTGTGGTTCTACATTCTGAAGGAGGCGGAGCTGCCGCCGTACAACGGTGAGCGGCTCGGGCCGGTGGGTGGCCGGATCGTCGCCGAGGTCCTCGTCGGGCTCCTGCAGCGGGATCCGAACTCGTACCTGTACCTCGACCCGGGCTGGAAACCCGCCCCGCCGATCGCGTCCACGGCCGGCCAGTTCACCTTCGCCGACCTGCTGAAATTCGCCGGCGCCGCCTGAGTCGCCGAAGCGGCCGTGTTTGCCGTCAGCGCCAGTTCGGTACACACCGATCGCCGAAAGGGAGAGACGATATGTCGATCATCCGTGGTCGTGCCGTCTCGATGTTCCTGGCGGCGGTGGGGGTATTCGTGGTCGCGGTGGCGCCGGCTGTCCCTGCGCAGGCGGCGACGTGGTCGGTGGTACGGACGCCGAACGCCTCCAATGGGCTCAATTTGTTCATCGGTGTGGACGCCTTGAGTGCGACCGACGCGTGGGCGGTCGGTCGTGCGGACCACTCGCCGCAGCAGCCGTTCATCCGGCCGCTGGTGGCCCGCTGGAACGGCGGCAGTTGGACGATCGCGGGCACACCGCTGGTGAGCGGGCAGCTCAGTGGCGTGGACGGCAGCGCGTCGAACAACGTCTGGGCCGTCGGCGCGGGCGATTCGGGTTCGCTGACCGAGCGCTGGAACGGCAGCTCGTGGAGCGTGGTGCCCAGTCCCAACCCGCCCAACGCCGTCGGCACATCTCTTTCCGGTGTCAAGACCTTCTCGACCAGCAACGCCTGGGCGGTCGGAACGTTTTCCACCTCGACCGCGCCGAGCGTCCGGACGCTGGTCCAGCGCTGGAACGGCACCAGCTGGACAGTGGTGCCCAGCCCCAGCCCAGACCCGACGCAGAACCTCCTCACCGATGTGGACGGCGCCTCAGCGAACGACGTCTGGGCGATCGGCAACCGCGGCAACGACGGGTACGGGGGCACCACCGCCGGGCTTGTGCTGCACTGGAACGGGTCCACCTGGTCGCAGGTGAACGTGCCGGGCACGGTCTCCGACGGCACGTTCAACGTGCCCACCCTGCAAGACGTGCTGGCGATATCGGCCAACGACGTCTGGATCGTCGGCCGGGCGTTCAGCTGGATCCACTTCAAGGTCGTGCCGATCGCCCTGCACTGGAACGGGCAGACCTGGCAACGCTCGGTCATGACCAACGCGCCCAACGACGGCCAGGGCTTCCACGGCGTTGCCGCCCTGTCCTCGACCAAGGTCTACGCGGTCGGCAGCGTGATCGCCAGGTGGACCGGCACCAGCTGGGCCACCGAGAGCGCCGCCGTGCCCGGCCTGCTCAGCGACGCCGCAGCGGCCGGCACCTCAACGGTCTGGGGCGTCGGCTGGCGCTACGACCCCAATCTGGCCCAATTGCGCACCCTGGCCATGCGAACCACCAACGGCTGACACCACGGCATCTTGAGGTGCTGTCGTAGTCGACGGTTCGCGACGCCGTCATCGCTATCCGGAGACTAATCCGTATCCGTGCCGGCATGCTCCGTGTTGTCGGCACCGCTGTGGCGCCGTACTGCCACCGGGTCAGGCGGCCGAGACGGTTGAACCCGGCCGCCCTCAGCCCGGTCTCAGTACGGCAGCTCGACCCCACCAGCACTTGTGGCGAGGGTCGCGCGTCCGGGAGGCTCTGCGGATGCGCCCGCAGCGGATTGTGGGATAGGGGATCGAGGGCCGCGAAGTGCCCCACCCCCTGCGACGTCGCTCAGTGTGGCGAGGTCGGCCTGGCTGGGCGCTCTTATGGAGCAAGATCGGGATGGGATGGTGGGCCGCGAAGTGCCCCACCCCTCGGTGTCCGGGCTCAGCGCCCATCCACCTGCTCTGGCCTGCGGTTTCCCGAGTGCGGGGCGATGCTGCGTCTTGGCCGGAGCGAGGTTTCGGGATCTGGCTGCGGGCGCGGCGTTACTTGGCTTGGACTGTGCGGGGACTCTGACAGCGGCATGAGCCGATGTTCGGGTGCCTTGGTACCCACACGCGTCGTGTTGGGCGGGGGTGGGGCAACCCTCGAACGTCGGCCCGTTCAAGCCCGGCGACGCGGGCAATGTTCCGCCATTGCTACGGGACAGATCTTTGAAACCGGCAGCCTGGTGCGGCCGAGCCGCCGGTGGCGCAGTTCAGGAGAAGGCTCGGGCGGCGGCGGCCACGACCTCATCGTGGGGCACGTCACGCAGATGCTGGTCGACGTTCCAGCGGTGCCCGAAAGGGTCGTCGAGCTGCCCGTGCCGATCGCCCCAGAACATATCCTGCAGCGGCTGGCGGACCACGGCGCCGGCGGCGACCGCCTGCGCGAAGACCGCCGCCGCATCGGCGACGTCAAGCGCCAGCACCACGGCAGTCCCACCGACGGAGGGTGGGGCGAGCACCCCCATCTCGGGAAACTCGTCGGCCACGTGGAGGACGCTGTTGGTGATGCGCAGCTGAACCGACATGAGTCGGCCATCCGGGGTCGGGATCCGCTCGATCTCCTCAGCGCCGAACGCGTCTCGGTAGAAAGCAGCAGCGCGGTCGGCGCCCTGAACGACGATGTGTGCGGTGATCGACATGCCGCCAACATAGGTCGCCTCGCCGGGAACATCTTGAACGTTCTTGCCCGCCTAGCATGCTGGCATGGCCACCGAGCCGGTTCGGATGTGGCGTGCGCCTGGCGAGAAGCGGGTCCTGCTAATGGCAGGCCGAACCACTCATTACGCCATGGAGCCCCGCGGCGAGTATGTCTTCGGAATCGTGGGCGAGCAGCCGATGCGCTCGCGCCGCGGCCGCGAGCGCCGCCTCGTCCGGCCAGGCCAGCTGGTCGCCTGGGATCCCTCCCATGCCCACGCGGGAAGCGCCGTCGACGAGCGGCCGTGGAAGTCTCGCCTGGTGGTCATTGAGGTCGCAGACCTCGCCGCGCTCGCGGACGATCCCGAATCCGACCCGTTGGCCGACGTGCTGTTCCCTGATCCGATGCTCTCCGACACCGCGCTCGCCAGAAGCTTCCTGCTGCTCCACGCCGCCCTCGAGTCGCCCTCCACGCGACTCGAGCAAGATGAGCGCATCGCGGAGTGGCTGCGCGTTTTGATCGACCGCTCATCGGCCGTCCGCACGCCGCGCCCAGCGATCACCGCCGGTGACGAGGGCGCGCTCCGCCTCGCCTTCGACTATCTCGCCGACCAGCCCGAGCGCAACCTCGGACTCGATGAGCTCGCCACCGCGGCGGGCATCGGGAAGTTCCGCCTCATTCGCCTCTTCCGGGAGCGCACCGGCCTCCCACCACACGCGCTGCAGATCGCTCACCGCATCCGAGCCGCCCGCCGCATGCTCGAGGCCGGCGCGACGATCGCCCAAGCCGCCGCCGCCACCGGCTTCGCCGACCAGAGTCACCTCCACCGCCACTTCCAGCGAAGCCTCGGACTGACACCCGCCAAATATCAGCACCGGTTCAACGGCGGACCGAGGGCGGTCCTGTCTCGACCCGTGGGTCTTCGGGAGCGGTTGACCTCATGAGCGCGAGGATCGCGGCAAATGCCTGCGTTTCGAAGGTTGATTGGGTTCGTGGTCGCGGCATGGCCTAAGTCGTTGCAGGGACGGCGCGAAGGACGGCCCGGGTAGTGCCGAGCTACTGCTGACCTGTCCCTCGCACTGCCAGCGATCCGATCCGTCCGTGCTCAGCCGAATTGACCGTGCCCCGATGTCGGAGCGCGCCACGACGAGAGGGATGCCCATGCCCGTAGCTCGGTGCGGACGACCTCGAACGCCTCGCTGACCTCACGATGGCCTACACGTGGTCACGGGAAGGCATCCGCTGCATCTGGTGTTGCGGGACAAGAGCAGACCTAGAAGTGGCCGACGGGTCCTGTCGGTGGCCGTGATTGGGCTGCGACACGCGCCGCCTTGTGCGGTGCGCCGCAACGGATGTCCCGAGGAGCGGCTCATGGCGGCGCCGGCTACGCAGACCGAGTACCCCGATCATATCGACGCCGCGGTGCTCAAGATCGCGGGCGTGGTCGTCCTCGGCGCGGTCATGTCGATCCTCGACATCACCGTGGTCAACGTGGCGCTGCCGACGTTCCAGGTCGAGTTCGGCTCCCCGGGCAACGAGATCGCTTACTCGCATGTCGCGTGGACCGTGACGGCCTACACGCTGGCCTTGGCCACCGTGATTCCCATGACCGGGTGGGCAGCGGACCGATTCGGCACCAAGCGGCTCTACATGATCGCGATCGCGTTGTTCACCCTCGGCTCAGTGCTATGCGCGACCGCATGGAGCATCAACACACTCATCGTCTTCCGCGTGCTCCAAGGCCTCGGCGGCGGCATGCTGATGCCGCTAGGGATGACGATCATGACCAAGGCGGCCGGCCCGCACCGGATGGGCAGGCTGATGGCGATCCTCGGCGTGCCGATGCTGCTCGGCCCGATCCTCGGCCCGATCCTCGGTGGCTGGCTGATCCAGGAGGCGAGCTGGCACTGGATCTTCCTGATCAACCTACCGCTCGGCGTGATCGCTCTGTTCTACGCCTGGCGGGTGCTCGTGAAGGACACGCCCAGAGCCGTCGGAGTCGTTCGACTTTGTCGGCATGGCGCTCATGTCGCCGGGGCTGGCGTTGTTCCTGTTCGGCGTGTCGTCACTGCCGCACCGCGGGCGGAGACTTCTCTGCGCCGCGGGTGTGGGTGTCGATGCTCGTCGGCGCCACGCTCATGGTGGACGTTCGTCTGGCACTCATTCCGCCCCGAGCATCCGCTGCTCGACCTTCGGCTGTTCAGAAACCGCAACCTCAGGGTCTCGATCATCACGATGGCCTTGTTCGCGGTGGCGTTCTTCGGTGGCCTGCTGCTGGTGCCGACGTACTTCCAGCAAATCCGCGGAGAGTCCAGCCTCGACGCGGGCCTCCTGGTCGCCTCGCAAGGGCTGGGCGCGATGGTCACCATGCCGATCGCCGGGCGGCTGGTCGACAAGCATCCGGTCGGCCGGATCGTGCCGTTCGGCCTGCTGCTGATCATCGTCGGCATGTTCGGCCTCACCCAGGTCACCGAGGACACGCCCTACTCGTTGCTCATCCCGATGCTCTTCGTGATGGGCCTCGGCATGGGCGCGACGATGATGCCGTTGTTCACGTCGGCTCTCAAGACTCTCGCCGCCCATGCGGTCGCTCGCGGCTCCACCCTGCTGAACATCACGCAGCAGGTCGCCGCCTCGATCGGCGTGGCCACGATGTCAGTGCTGCTGACCAACAACCTCAACAGCTCGCCGGTCATCCCCGGCACCGAGCAGATCCCCGGGCTGGACGGCGGCATGACCGAGGCCGAAGCCGCGATCTTGTCGAACGTCCAACCCGAGGTGTTCGCGCCGCTCGGCATTCCGCCCGAGTTCGTCGCGCGTGGCCTGGCCGACGCCGCAGCGGCGTTCGCCGACACCTTCTGGGTGGCCTGGGTCCTGGTCGTGTTGACCCTGATCCCGGCATTGATGCTGCCCCGCAAGCGTGAGGAGTCGCACCTCCTCGACGACGAAGGCGTCCCGCCAGCGGTCGTGCACTGAGCGCCTGGGCATCCGCGAGTGGCGTTCCGCAGAAGCGTGTGCGCCTTCCGAACAACGCCGGAGGAGTCTCACGTGTGGTGGAAGCGGGCCTGCAGGACGAGGATGCAGTCGCCGACGACACCGTCTTGGACGTGGGCAATACGAGGGTCGCGCCGCGCTAGTGACCAGCCGGCAGGTGTGCTTAACGTCGGTCCTGATCCACTCGGACCGACCGGCGCGGGCAAGTCGACAACGGTTCGCACGCTCACCACGATCACCTCCGGACGGGCCCGCCGACCAGTCCGCATCGTCTAAATCCACGTGTCCAAGACGAAGCGACTGCGACCGTCATTGGGTCTGTAGCCACGTCCAGACGACCGTGCCGACCCGATTCAACTGCGCAGGTTCGACGACTTTCGGCAGGTCAGCCGCGGAGTGATACGCCGGGTAGGGAACGCTGCCGACGCGGGCGGAGGGGATGTCGGCCTTCTCGAACGACCAGTGGTCGCTGGCCCGGTTGTCCTGCGACCGAGCGGACGGGATCCCAGCCATTTCGGAGGCGGCCGATAGGGCGTCCATGACCTGGGTCGTCCCAGTGCCACCGGTCGTGAGCGGCACATTCGTAGTCGGCACACCGACCCGGTCCAGCGACACCATCGCGACCACGGCCGAGCGTTGCGACGCCGGCAGGTCGCGGACGTAGGCCTGCGATCCGAAATGGTGCATGGAGTCTCCCCGCCCTCGCGGCTCCTCCGCGCCGAAGGCGATGAATCGCACCGGGAGCGCGGGCGGCTCGGCGGCCGCCATCCGCGCCAACTCGAGCATGACACCGACTCCGGAGGCGTTGTCCTCGGCGCCGGGTGCCGCGGCGACGGTGTCCAGGTGCGCGCCGATGACAATGTGCGGCCCGGCCAAGTCGAAGCCGGCCGGGTCCGCGATCACGTTTTCCGACCTGCCCGCGCCGACCGGCACCCCCCACGAGTCGCCGGCCGGCACCGGAACCGACGTCGTGGTTACGGCATGGCCGAGCGCCTTGAACCGGGACAGGATGTAGGCCACCGCCTCGTCGAAGGCCGCCGAGGCTGCCTCCCGGGGGCCCACCTCCGTCGCCAAGTACTCGACCACAGTGAACGCGGCCGACGGGTCGAACGCCAAAGGCGTTGGGGTTGGTGTCGGTGTCGGCGTCGGGGTAGGGGTCGGTGTCGGCGTCCGGGAACGCGTCGGTGAGGGCGACGGGGACACAGACGACGACGCGCTCGACTCGCCGTCGCTGCACCCGCCGACCAGGGCGGCACTGGCCGCGACGCCGACCCAGCCCAGGATCCGGCGGCGACCCACCTCGCTAGGCCGCCTCGGCTCCCTTGTTGGGTCGGCCACGACACCTCCACAGGAGCGCATGCCCGCTCACCCGGCGTGTGCTTCATTCCACCACGAGGGAGCTGGATGCCCAAGACCCACGGTTGTCGCCCCGGGAGGTACCAGACTTACGTTGCGCGCGCGGCCGGCAAAGAGTGATCGGATCAACTCGGTGACCGCCGCCGCTGCACACCGACGTGCTGGATCTCGGACATCGCCTCGGCTCATGTGATGCGCGGCCCCAAGCCACCAAACTGCGTGCTACGCGGTTAGGCACCGTACGACGAGCCTGGCTCGACTGGACGCCGTGCTGGCGAGCTTAGCCGCTGTCCTGGGCGTTCCTGATAAAGCGGGTGACGATCCTGCGGTCATCACTGTGTGAGGATCCGGCCCAGCGGCGGCCCGGCCCGGAGGACCGTGCGTTGACGGTCACCGCCACTCGGCGGCGCGTGCGGCGCCCACTTGGTTGGCAAGCGCTACCGCGACCCGTAGCTGTTCTGGCGATGGCCGCACAACTCGGGTGGCGGTGGTGAGCAGGAAGCGGCCATAGACGACACCGCCGCTTTGGACAATGAGCGCGATCTCGGTGTCGGTCGGCAGCCCGTTGCGCTCGACGTTGATCGGGCGGCCGTCGTGGACCATGGTGCCGTCGTTGCCAAGAGTGGGGAGCGCTGGCCCGTCGCCGCTGACGAAGCGGCAGTCGTCGATCTGCAGAACCTCGACGACCGGCCCGGGCTTGCTCGCGATACCCCCACAGCGCCACCTCGGACACCGCCGCGCCCACGAGAACCAGCAGCACAGCGGTCTCAATATCGGCGCGGTCGGTGATTTTGAAACTGTTGTAGGGCTCGGTAAGGAAGAAGTCGAACCAGACGGCGCTCGACAGCGCGGCGACGATCCCAGCGGCTCGGATTCCGGTGGCCGCTGCGGCGACGATGATGAGAACCAGGCCTAAAGCGGCGTTGGTGTTCGCCACGCTGCCTCGGAACAGGGCAGCACGGCACAGGCCACCAGCGGCACCACGGCCGCGGCGCCGATGACCAGCGACCGGTGAGCCCGAAGTACCGACCTCACGCGCACGCCACAATCAAACCGCCAACGGCTGCGCTGCTGTCAACAAGCCCAGCCGGGCCCCGAGCCGCGCGATGTCCCGTGGCGCGGACCTCGTTCAGAACCCGCAGAGATCGGCACGTTCGAGAGTGACGAGAACGTCCTCCGCCCATGCAAAGCCTCAGGTGTCAGGTCAATCAACCACCAAATGTCCGGCCCTAGCTCACTCTCCAGCTGCTCGTCCGGATGCTAGTACTTTGATCATTTGATCTGATCCGACGGGGTTTGAATAGCGTCATATGAGCTGGCGCCCTCAGGCACCGCACCGGCACCGAGCCCCCGCCCGTTCTGCATGAACAACTGAGCCGCGTCGCACGCTCACCGGCCGCCTCGCGTTGAAGCGACGAGCGTGATCCAGGCCGAGCAGACCGCACGCCCCGGCGGGCCCACCAGCCACACTCGACGGCGTGATCGACCAGGTCGAGCAGCCTCCGATCTCACCTTGGCAGGCGATCGCTGGTGAGGCTCTTTAGTGGCTGAAGGGTCTTGAAACGCTGGCCGAACGGTGCCAGGTTGACAACGGCCGTAGGGGAACGACGTTAGGGGCGAGGACCCATGCTGAGCCGGCGATCTGTGGCGTTTGTCGGAGGTTTGTCACTCGTCCTGGCTGGGACGACGGGACCGGCGGTCGCTGACGATAGGACTGCGGGATCGTTGGTGCAGGTCTCCGGTGAGAGTCCGTTCCTGGTCTGCACGGCGGACGGCGTCGCGGAACAGTCCGGCACGGTGTTTCTCAATAGCGAGGTCGAGCCGTGGATTGACGTGAATCCCACCAACAGCGACAACGTGGTCGGGATTTGGCAGCAGGACCGCTGGTCCAACGGCGGGGCCCGGGGACTGGTGACCGGAGTCAGTCAGGACGGCGGCACCACCTGGCAGGAAGTCATCATCCCGGGGATCACACAGTGCTCGGGCGGGATCTATGACCGGGCCACTGACCCGTGGGTTTCGTTCGGGTCGGACGGGACGCTGCACGAGCTGGCGCTGTCGTTCAACGACATCGCCGCACCGTTGGATCCGCGTGACTTCGACCACGCGTTGTTGGCCAGCCGATCCACCGACGGCGGCTTGACCTGGGGCACCCCCATCGAGGTGATTCGGGATCTCGACGCGAACGTGTTCAACGACAAGCAGACGATCACTGCCGACCCAACCGATGCCGATCTGGTGTACGCGGTGTGGGATCGGCTGGTGTTCCCGGCGAGCGAGCGGGCTAGCGTGATTTCCGGCTTCGTCACTGCGGCGTTCCGTGGGCCGGCGTGGTTTGCCAGGAGCACCGACGGCGGGGTTACCTGGGAGGCCGCTAAGCAGATCTACGATCCCGGGCAGAACGATCAGACCATCGGCAACCAGATCGTGGTCCTGCCTGACGGCACCCTTGTCGACGTGTTCAACGAGATCCGCAACGACAACCGCGGTGGCCAGAAGGGGAACAACGTCGCCCTGCTGCTCTCCACCGACCAGGGCGAAAGCTGGTCCGAGCGCATTTTCGTGGATCGGCTCGGCACGGTCTTCATCACCGATCCCGACACCGGCGACGATGTCCGGACCGGTGACATCCTCCCGGAGGTCGCCGTCGATCCCGTCAGTGGCGCGCTCTACGTCGTGTGGCAGGACGCCCGGTTCAGCGACGGCGAGTTCGACAGCGTCGCGTTCTCTCAGTCGCTCGACGGTGGGCTGACCTGGTCCGATGCGATCAAGGTGAACCTCACGCCGACCGACGTCCCACCTGGTAACCAGCAGGCGTTTACACCGTCGGTGCACGTAGCCGCCGACGGAACCATCGCGGTGACGTACTACGACTTCCGAAACAACACCGACGCAGAATCACTGCTGACCGACTACTTCCTGGTGCACTGCCACCCAACGGACCCGGCGACCTGCACCGACTCGGCGAATTGGGGGGACGAGGTACAGCTGACCGACTCGTCGTTCGATATGCGGCTCGCACCGTTCGCGAACGGTTTCTTTACCGGAGACTACGAAGGGCTGTCCAGCATCGGCGAGGCGTTTACCCCGTTCTTCTCCCAGTCGCATGGAACCGACCCGTCCAGCACCTTCTTCCGAACGGTGGGCTGAGGCCGGCCATACAGCCCGATCCCGGCCGCGCGCGGAGCTTTATGGGCGCCTGCCACGAAGTCGATGTGGCGACATTACCCAGTGGGCGGACCCATACACGCAGGACCAGACCGAGCGAGCTGTTCGCATTTGTCGGCGACCTTCACCGACTGGCGGACGATCCCGCTCCGACTCGGACCTCGCCTGAGCGGATCGTCGCCACTGGTCATTGTGGAACGGGACCGGTCTCACGTACTCAATTGCGGCAGCGGCGACATCACCTCGCCGTCATGGCGGCGGATGGCTCCACCGGAGTGTTCATCGGCGACGTCTTCAACCGGTCGTATCTGGACACCCGCTTGAGGTGACCGACTCCAAACACGCCCGTGCACATCGGCCAGTCGAAGTGGGCGGCCGGGTTGCCGGCCACGTGCGAGTCGTTTTCGAGGTGGAACACACCGCCCGGGTACCCGCTGCCCTGGCCAGCGCGGGCAGCGAGATGTGTCGCCGTGGCCGAGGCGGCACGGCCCGTGAACCCGACGGTATGAGTAACCGGCTGGCATGGTTCGTGGCATGAAATGACGTCAACCATGGTTGGCTAGTGGGCTGGTGGGGACCCGGTGGGGGCATAGTCGCACCCATGGGGGCCGGGCGTGTCAAGAGCGCGCGAGTTCCTGGCCCGGTGACGTTGGGCTGTCGTCGGGGTGACTGGTTTGCTGCTGGCTTCCTGGTAGCTGCCGGTTTGCGTCGTCGGGTGGGAGGTGTCCAGTTGGAGCGCCCGTAGGCGGAGCCGCTTGCGGCGTAGCCGAGGACGAACGAGCTGGACATCGACGAGCGGCGGCGCATCATCGGGCGGCGAGGAAGCCGCGGTCGCTGTGGGGTCTGTGGCGGAACGATCGTTGGGTGTCCCCGGGCTGGTGGTTGTCGGAGAGGTCTGGCATGCACCCATCCGGATCCCGCCGGGGCGGGCGGCCATGACCGTGGCATCCGGGGACCGGGCTGCTCAGTCAGGTCATCGAGCGCGGCTGGGCCGGCTCATGCGATTATGCGAGCTCGCCCGGGGTGTGGTGATCCTCCCGGTCTGGGAACGGGCCCTGTCCGGCTGCGGGGTGCCGGTGTTGGACCTGCTCGCCGTGTCGGCGTCGGCGTCGGTGAGCAGGTGGTAGGCGCGGGTGAGCAGTTTACGGGCGACCGCGGTGGTGGCGATCTTCTTCCCGCGGCGGCGGGCGATGGCCTGGTAGGTGGTGGCGAACTGCGGTGAGCGCTTGGCGGTCTGCGCGGCCTCGCACAGGATCCAGCGCAGCCAGGTCGAGCCCTGCTTGGAGATGTGGCCGTGCCGGATGGTCAGATCCGAGCCGCGCACGGTCGGGGTGAGTCCGGCCCAGGCGGCGAGCTTGCGGGCCGAGCCGAACCGGGTGATGTCGCCGATCTCGGCGAGGATCACCAGCGCGGTCAGCGGGCCGACCCCGGGCAGCCGGGTGAGCACCTTCACCCGCGGGTCGGTCTTGGCGTGCGCGCGGACTTCGACGTCGAGCCGGTCGATGGGGGCCTGCAGCGCGTCGATCATGCCCAGGCAGTCGGCGATCACCTCGCGGGACCCGGCTGGCAGCGGCAGCCCGGCCAGCCATTCCCGGCCCGGTCCGGTCCAGCAGCCCTCCGCCCGGTGCTGGCCGTGGTCGGCGAGTACCGCGTGGATGCGGTTGCGCAGCAGGGTGCGCAGCCGGACCAGCTGGATGCGGTGCCGCAGCACCGCGCGCAGCTGCCGCACCGCCGGCGGGGCGATCCAGGCCTCCGGCAGCAGATCCGCGCGCAGCAGCTGAGCCAGGATGTGCGCATCGACCTTGTCGTTCTTCAACCGGGCCGAAGCGATCGCCTTACACCGCGACGGATGCACCAGGTGCGGGGTGAAGCCGTAGTCCTCGAGCAGCTCGACCAACCAACCCCACCCGAACGCGGCCTCGAACGCCACCGCTGTCCCGATCGGCAGATCCCCGATCACCCCGAGGATGGGTTCCACCCCGTTCGGCACGTTCCGGTTGGCCATCACCTCCCCGCCCTGATCGACCACCGCCACCTGCGACCGCTTGCGGTGCACATCGATTCCGACGTAGACAGACATTCCCGGGCCTCCTTCCCGAGCTCGCATAGATACCCGGAACGTAGGTTCACCGGGCTGAGCAGGGAAGGGGGCCCGGCCTCACCCCCGGCCCCCATAGGGTCAGGTCAGCGGCCACAGTGGCCGCACTGCTGCGTCCTTAAAATCCGCTTTGTGTGGGTTCGAATGCCACCGGGGGGCACTGTCCAGAACTGCCGGCTGCCAACTAGATGATGGACTTCGAACCGGCATGGTTCGTTGCATGACGGTCGTGCGCGCGCGCGTGGCAACGGCGACGCCAGCACGCAGAGGGCTGGCAGAGGTGTCTGCCTTGGGTCGTCCCTTCGGTGATCGAGCAGTTCCGCACCCGTGGGCGCCACATTTAGGGAAGCGTCACCCGAAGCGACTCTTTGCGCTGCATCCGGGTGTAGTCACCGGTTCCGTGTGCCGGGCGACGACCTTGTCCGGCACGAGACGCAACACAACTCGATCCGGTTCTTTCAGTGCGCCGGCGAGCCAGCGCTTGCCTTCGGCCGCGCCATAGCGAGTTGGCGATTCGCTTGTTCCAAGAGCTCCGCCGACGGCGAGGGGCCCGAGGTGGCGGTCAACCCGGTCCAACGGCAACCCGTAGGTCGCCCCCTTGCCTCGCGAGTGCCCGCAGACGTGGCTATGGTCACAGCAGCGACGCCGCCTCGTTACGGGAGCGACATATGTCCAGACGCCTGTCCCGCCGTCTGCTCGTTCCACTACTCGTAGCGGGGGTGGTGGGATCACTCGCGGTCGTCACGATTCCGGCTGCCGCCGACCACACCGACCCGCCCGAGCGGGTCACTCTCATGGGCAGCGTGATGTCCGAGCTCGGGTGCCCTGGGGACTGGGATGAGGCGTGCTCGGCCACGGACATGACGGCCGTAGCCGACGGCCAGGTGTGGGAGTTGGTAGCGGAGGTACCCGCCGGCTCGTACGAGTTCAAGGTCCGGCTCAACGGGTCGTGGGACGAAAACTACGGTGCCGCGGGGGCCGCAAACGGGGCAAACATTCCGTTGGTCCTGGAGAGTGCCGTGGGACTGCGCTTCGTATATGACCACACCACCCACGTGATCACTGTGACACCGGTGGCCCAGCAGCCGCCCGCCTCTGACGCAGACCGCGACCTGGCCGCCACCAGCTTGCGCGAGGATCTCACCCGCGAGCGCTTCTACTTTGTGATGGCCGACCGCTTCGCCAACGGCGACCTGTCCAACGACACGGCCGGCATTGCCGGTGATCGGCTTGCGCACGGCTACGACCCGACGGCCACCGGGTTCTACCACGGCGGCGACCTCGCCGGTCTGCTCGACCAGATCGACTACATCGAGGGCCTCGGAACTACGGCGATCTGGCTGACTCCGTCGTTCAAGAACAAGCCCGTGCAGGGGGCGGCTGGCTCGGAGAGCGCGGGCTACCACGGCTACTGGATCACCGACTTCACCCAGATCGACCCGCACCTCGGCACGAACGCCGAGCTACAACAACTAGTCGATGCTGCGCACGCCCGGGGCATCAAGGTCTTCTTCGACATCATCACCAACCACACAGCCGACGTCATCGCGTACGACGAGACGCTCTACAACGCCGAGGGCAACCTTCCCTACGTGGACAAAGCTACCGAGCCGTACGTCACGGCAGCGGGAGTGCCGTTCGACGACCGTGACTACGCCGACGGCGACCCAGCATTCCCGGCCGTGAACCTGGACTCGTTCCCCTACCCGCCGCTCATCCCCGCGGGCGACGAGGACGCCAAGGTCCCCGACTGGCTCAACGACCCGACGATGTACCACAACCGCGGCACCAGCTCGTTCGCCGGTGAGAACAGCGAGTACGGCGACTTCCCGTCGGGGCCGTTCTCGGCGCTGGATGACCTGTGGACCGAGCGGCCCGAGGTCGTCGACGGGATGGTCGACATCTACCAGACCTGGGTGCGCGACGCCGGAGTCGACGGCTTCCGCATCGACACCGTCAAGCACGTCAACATGGAGTTCTGGCAACAGTTCTCGCCCGCGCTGACCGGTTACGCGGCGAGCATCGGAAACGAAGATTTCTTCATGTTCGGCGAGATCTTTGATGCCGACCCGCGGTTCATGTCCCGCTACACCACCGAGGGCAAGCTGCAGGCGGCGGTGGACTTCGGCTTCCAGAGCAACGGCGCGAACTTTGCCAACGGCGATCCCACCGCTCAGCTGCGAGACTTCTTCGCCAACGACGACTACTACACCGACAATGACTCGAACGCTTACTCGCTGCCGACCTTCCTGGGCAACCACGACATGGGTCGCATCGGCAGCTTCGTCCGCCAGCGCAATGCCGACGCGGCTGACGCCGAGCTGCTCAAGCGCGACCAGCTCGGGCACTCCCTGATGTACCTTACCCGCGGACAACCAGTGGTCTATTACGGCGACGAACAGGGGTTCGCCGCCGAGCTGGGGGAGCCGAGCGGCGTCGGAGACCAACGGGCCCGCGAGGACATGTTCCCGTCGCAGGTCGCCGAGTACAACGACAACGACCTCATCGGCACTGACTCCACCACCGCGGTCGCGAACTACGAGCCGGGTCATCCCCTCTACCAGCACCTCGCGGCGCTGTCCGAGCTGCGAGACGCGCATCCGGCGCTCGCCGACGGCGCCCAGATCCACCGCTACGCCAGCAGCGCGGCCGGCGTGTACGCCTTCAGCCGGATCGACGCCGAGGACCAAGTCGAATACCTCGTGGCCGCGAACAACGCCGAGACGGCGAAGACCGTCGTCCTCTCGACATTCAGTGACCGCATGGTGTTCAAGGGCCTGTGGCCCGCGGACACGCAGCAGATCAGGACCGACCAGGAGGGCCGGGTCACCGTCACCGTGCCGCCGCTGTCGGCCCTCGTGTGGAAAGCTGCGGCGCCGCTCAAGGGGACCGCGCAGACGCCCGCGCCGTTCTTCCGCACGCCCGCGCCCGGGGCGCCGGTCAACGGTCGAGCCGAGGTCGGCGTTTCGGTGCCAGGGGGCGGCTTCAACCAGGTGACCTTCGCCTGGCGGCCCGTGGGAACAGCGGAATGGGCTGTCCTGGGCACCGACGACAACGCGCCATACCGCGTCTTCCACGACGTGTCTGGCATCGCCGCGGGCACACCGGTCGAATACCGCGCCATCGTGGTCGAGCACGACGGCGATCTCGGCGTGGCAGCGACCTCGGCCGTCGCCGGCGTGCCTGCCCCGGCGGCAGGTGGTGGCGGCGGAGGTGGTGGGCCGGTCGAGCAGCCTGCCGCGGTCTCTGTGCCAGGCAGCCACAACAGCGAGATCGGTTGCCCAGCGGACTGGCTGCCGGACTGTGCCCAAGCCCAGGCGACCCGCGATGTCAAGGACGACATCTGGAAGTTGGCGGTCGACCTGCCCGCGGGTGGCTATGCATTCAAGGCGGCCATCAACGGGTCGTGGGACGAGAACTACGGCGCCGGAGGCGCATTCAACGGGTCAGACATCCCCTTCGACCACACAGGAGGGCCAGTCACCTTCTACTACGACCATGGCACGCACTGGATCACCAACGACGTGCTCGACCCGATCATCACAGCGCCAGGAAGCTTCCAGTCCGAGCTCGGCTGCCCCGGCGACTGGGCTCCGGACTGCATGCGGTCATGGCTGCAGGACCTGGAAGGCGATGGCACCTATACGTTCACCACAACCCAGCTGCCGGCGGGTGCGTACGAGGTAAAGGTCGCACACAGGTTGTCATGGGCCGAGAACTACGGCGCTGGCGGGGCGCGGGACGGCGCCAACATCGCCTTCACCGTGCCGGCGGACGGCATGGCCGTGACCTTCACCTACGTACTGACGACCCACCTCCTCACGGTGCGTACGCAAGAAGCCGGCGCGGCGCCGGACCTCTCCAAACAGCTCGCGCACTGGCTCGAACAGGATCTCATCGCGTGGAACCTGCCGAGCGACACTGCCGGGTGGTCGTTCCGGCTGCACTGGGCGCCTGAGGGTGGCTTGGCGGTCGACGATGAGGCCGTGACCGGTGGGCAGTCGCTGCCGCTTTCTCTGGATCCCGCTGGCCTTCCCGACGAAGTGGTTGCGGCCTATCCGCATCTGGCCGCCTACGAGGCGCTACGCCTGTCGGCCAAGGATGCCAAGCAGGTCGCCGAGATCCTCACCGGGCAGCTGGCGGTGGCCGCATACGACGACCTCGGCCGGCTACGCGACGCCACCGGTGTGCAGATACCCGGCGTGCTGGACGATGTCTACGCCAACGCGCATGAACGTGCCCTGGGCGTGACCTGGAACGGCCAATCGCCGTTGTTCGCGCTCTGGGCGCCGACGGCGAAGGATGTCGATCTTCTGGTACGTCCTCCTGGGTCGTTGTCGGACACCCGGGTCGATCTTCGTCGGGACACCGACGGCGTGTGGTCGGCAAGTGGGAAGCCGCAGTGGGACGGTGCGTCGTATCTCTACGAGGTCGACGTATACGTCCCGTCGACCGGTGCCGTCGACACGAATCTCGTCACCGACCCGTACAGCCTCGCCCTGACGACGAACTCGCAGCGCTCGGTTGTCGTCAACCTGGACGATGCCGAACTGAAGCCCAGCGGCTGGGACGGCCTCGCCAAGCCGCCACTGGAGCAGCCCGAGGACTCAACGATCTACGAACTGCATCTACGGGACTTCTCGATCAGCGACGGGTCAGTGCCCGCGGGCGAGCGCGGTACGTACCGCGCCTTCACACATGAGGGCAGCAACGGCATGCAGCACCTGCAGGGGCTTTCCGACGCTGGCATGAACACGCTGCATCTGCTGCCGGTGTTCGACATCGCGACGATCCCCGAGGTGCGCGCCGACCAAGAAGAGCCGGCGTGCGACCTGGAAGCGCTGACCGCAGCGAACCCGGCTGGCGAGGAGCAGCAAGCGTGCATTGAGCCGATCCGCGACACCGACGGCTTCAACTGGGGCTATGACCCGTGGCATTACACCACCCCCGAGGGCTCGTATGCGACCGATCCAGCAGGGCCGGTCCGCACCCGTCAGTTCAGGGAGATGGTCGCCGCCATCAACGATGCGGGCCTGCGCGTCGTCATGGATGTGGTCTACAACCACACGACCGCGCACGGCCAGGATCCGCGTTCCGTGCTGGACCGGATCGTTCCCGGTTACTACCACCGGCTGTCGTCGACCGGAGCCGTCGAGACCTCGACGTGCTGCTCCAACACCGCGACCGAACACGCCATGATGGAGAAGCTGATGGTCGACTCGGTGGTCACCTGGGCGACCGAGTACAAGGTGGACGGGTTCCGCTTCGACCTGATGGGTCACCACAGCCGGGCCAACATGGAGGCGGTTCGCGCTGCGCTCGACGAGCTCACCATCGCTGACGACGGCGTCGACGGGTCGTCCATCTACGTCTACGGTGAGGGCTGGAACTTTGGGGAGGTCGCGAACAACGCCCGGTTCCAGCAGGCCAGCCAGCTGGAGCTCTTCGGGGCCGGGATCGGCACCTTCAGCGACCGGCTACGTGACGCCGTCCGCGGCGGCGGGCCGTTCGATGACGACCCGCGGATCCAGGGGTTCGCGTCCGGTCTGTACACCGCGGTGAACACGTCGCCGGCCAACGGTTCGACCGAGCAGCAGTTGGCGCGGTTGCTGCTCTACCACGACCAGATCAAGGTGGGGCTCGCCGGAAACCTGCGCGAGTATGAGTTCGTCGACCGCACCGGCACCGAGGTGAATGGCGCAGAGGTCGATTACAACGGTCAGCCGGCTGGTTATGCAGCCGATCCCAGCGAGGTGATCACCTATGTCGACGCGCACGACAACGAAACTCTCTTCGACGCGCTGACGTACAAGCTCCCCGTGCCAACGTCGATGGCCGATCGAGTGCGGATGAACACGCTGGCACTCTCGACCACCGCGCTCGCGCAGGGGCCGTCGTTCTGGCACGCCGGCGCGGACATCCTGCGGTCGAAATCGCTGGACCGCAACTCCTACAACTCCGGCGACTGGTTCAACCGGGTCGACTGGACCTACCAGGGAAGTACCTTCGGTTCCGGGCTGCCGCCGGAGGGTGACAACTCCTCGAAGTGGCCGTTCATGATCCCGCTGCTTGGCGACCCGGCGCTGAAGCCGGGCTCGGCCGACATCGCTGCCGCACACGCCGGCGCGCTCGACTTGTTGCAGCTGCGGTTCTCCTCTCCGCTGTTCCGGCTCGGCTCGGCCGAGCTGATCCAGCAACGGGTCGGGTTCCCCACAGGTGGGCCGGGCCAGACGCCGGGCGTGATCGTCATGACGATCGACGACGTCGGCGGGACCGATCTCGACCCTGACCGTGAGCGGCTCGTCGTCGTGTGGAACGCGACGCCCGCGGAGCAGACTGTCGACGTGGCAGGTGCCGGGTCACTCGTCCTGCATCCAGTACAGGAGGCCGGCTCCGACGACGTGGTCAGACAGACGACCGTCGACGCCGACTCCGTGACCGTCCCGGCGAGGACCGTGGCGGTGTTGGAACAACCGGCATAGGTATCGCGGTCCTGTCGGCGGTACGGGCAGGCTCGCGCGCACCGCAGCACGGTGGAGTGAAGCGATGCCGCCGGAGCCAGGGCATGCACGGGTCTCCGAACACAGGCAGCCCGGAGGCAGTTACTCAATATCGCGCTATCAGCGACGGCAGGTGCCTGCTCTGACCCTTGAGTACAACGATTGCCCGGGTTGTGTCATTGTCACCTGAGGAGGTGGGCGCATGGCTTCGCGGCCGTACGTCGACTTCGACGTTCTCATGCGCCAGGCAGGCGACATTGTACGAGTGACGCGCCGTCGAATCCCCTGTTGGCGAGACGGCCGAAGACCGTTTCGTGCTTCCATTCAGCGATCTCGACCTCGAGCGCTTCCTCCTCCGCATAGGTCATGCCCGGAGGCCGCCATGGGCTCTCGATCCTGACCCGCTCGTATGTAGTCCTCGGTGCGCCGTGGCTCGTGGCATGGTTCGTGGCATGAAATGATGTCAACCATGGTCCACTGGTGGGGCTGGCGCTGGGCGAAGTGGGGGCATAGTCGCAGGTAGAGGCCACAGTAGCCGCAGTACTGCGGCCTTAAAATCCGCCCAGTGTGGGTTCGTCCCCCACCGGGGGCACGCCGTTGACCTGCGGATATGCCGATGACCGAGTGGATGTGGTGCCCACGGAGGAGTCGGCAAGCCTCGATGTCATGTTTCGTGGTGGAGCGTTTGCGCACCTGTTCGATCACGGCGGGATCGGTCGTGTCGATGCCCATGAGTACGTAGCGGATGCCGGCACGGTGATAAAACTCCATGACGTCCGCGTCGCGCTTGGGGTTTCAACCATCCGGAATGCGAGAACATCCCACCCCAAGAACGTGCAAACTCCCGCGCGCTTCGACGGTGGTCACGACACACTAGCCCGTGCGTCCTGGCCCCGTCGTGTCTTGGACTGGAGGACGGTGTTGGCGATGAACACGATCACTGGGCCGGGTAGCGCACAAGGTGCGCTTGTTGACGCTGGTGCTTCAGATGCCGACGCCGAATATTCCACTCGTTCCGGTGTCTCTCGGCGTGAGCGGTGCGTCAGCACCTACGCCGAGCTGTCGCGCCACATCCAAGCCGCAGGCCTGCTCGAGCGGCGTTACGTCTACTACTGGTTCAAGATCATCGGAATGATTGTCGTGTTCGTTGCGATCTGGGTTGTCTTCGCTCTTCTGGGCAACTCGTGGTTCCAACTTGTGCTTGCGGCGGTGTTGGCGGTACTGCTCGCACAGTTCGGCTTCCTGGGGCATGACGCTGCGCACCGCCAGATCTTCGCCTCTCACCACTGGAACGAGTGGACCGCGCGGGTCGTCTCCGGGCTCTTCACTGGGCTGAGCTATCGCTGGTGGGTGACGAAGCACAACCGTCACCACCTCAACCCGAACAAAGAGGGCGCCGACCCCGACCTGGCTCCCGGCGCCTTTGCGTTCACACCAGCGGCTGCTAAGGACAGACGCGGAGTTACCCGTCGGCTGACCCGGTGGCAGGGCTACTACTTCTTCCCGCTCCTGCTGCTGGAAGGGCTCGCCCTGCACGTTTCTAGCATCCAGACGATCATGCGACGAGAGCCAATGAAGCACCGGTGGTGCGAGGCTGCATTCATCGGTTTTCGCCTCGGTGGATACATCACCGTCCTGCTGGTGGTCTTGCCACCGAGTAAGGCGGCCGCCTTCTTTGGCGTCCAGATGGGACTGTTCGGCTTGCTCTTGGGAGGTGCGTTCGCCCCAAACCACACCGGCATGCCCATCGTCCCGCCCAACGAGAAGATCGACTTTCTGCGGCGGCAGGTGCTGATGTCCCGCAACATCCGCGGCGGTTGGGCGACGAACTTCGCGCTCGGAGGCCTCAACTACCAGATCGAGCACCACCTGTTCCCCAACATGGCCCGACCCAACCTGCGCCGCGCGCAACCCATCGTCCGCGACTTCTGCGCCGACCACCGGGTGAGCTACGCCGAGACCAGCCTGCTGAGCGCATACCGAATCGTGGTGCACTACCTCAACCAAGTGGGGCTCGGCGCGAGTGACCCGTTCCGCTGCCCGCTGGTCGTGCAATACCGAGCTTAAAAGTGCAGCGGTCGCCCGGGCCAATTCGACCTGCGGCGGGCGCCCTGAGTCTGGTAGCACACCGCCTCGAGGCCGTGCCCATCGGGATCAACCCGCGCGGCACGCCGATGAAGATGTTTCTTCGTGACGCATGGCTCGTTTTGGCACCGTCAGAAGCGTTGTCAGTCACCCGCCAGTGGCCGGCTCGCGACGTAGCGCTGGGGACGTGCATCACGTCTCGGATATGGCCTGCATCGGTTCTACCAGCATTCGCCCGCGCGGCATCCTGCGTGGCGGATAGTAGGCGTGGGCAGACTCGCCTTGTGAGGGACGATCAGGGCAGGCCGCGTTGCTTGGTCACGGGCGCCACCGGTTACATCGGCGGCCGGCTGGTCCCTGAGCTTCTCGACGCCGGGTTTCGGGTGCGGTGCATGAGCCGCTCGCTGGAGCGGCTGCGGGACTACGCGTGGGCCAGCCGGGTGGAACGGGTCGAGGCCGATGCGACGGATCCAGAGGCGTCGCGGCGAGCGCTCGACGGGATCGAGGTGGCCTACTACTTGATCCACGCCCTGGGGAGCGGCCGCCGTTTCGAGGAGGCCGACAGACGCGCAGCCCGAACGTTCGCCGCTGCCGCGGCCGCTGCGAACGTCCGGCGCATTGTCTACCTGGGCGGCCTGGCCCCGGGCGGTGTGGCCCTCTCTCCGCACTTGCGCTCTCGCGGTGAGGTCGGGCAGGTCCTGCTCGACTCACCGGTGCCGGTCGTGGTGCTGCGGGCCGCGGTCATCCTCGGCTCCGGGTCTGCGTCCTTTGAGATGTTGCGCTACCTCACGGAGCGTCTGCCGGTGATGGTCACACCACGCTGGGTGCACAGCCGGATTCAGCCGGTCGCCATCCGAGATGTGCTGCGATATCTCGTCGGTAGCGCGTCGCTACCTGCCGAGGTGAATCGGTCCTTCGACATCGGGGGTCCGGACATCCTCACCTACGCGGACATGATGCGCCGCTACGCCGTCGTTGCCCGGCTTCCACGCCGGGTCATACTGCCGGTTCCGGTATTGAGCCCGCGCTTGTCCAGCCTGTGGGTCGGGCTGGTCACGCCGGTGCCGGGTTCGCTGGCCCGCCCGCTGGTGGAGTCGCTGCGATATGAGGTGGTCTGCCGTGAGCACGACATCGCCGCCTTTGTGCCGGATCCGCCGCACGGGCTAGTCGGCTTCGAGCGGGCGGTCGAGCTGGCACTGCGGCGGGTCCGCGAGACGAACGTATCCACCCGCTGGTCTTCCGCGGCCGTCCCGGGAGCGCCCAGCGATCCGTTGCCCACCGACCCCGAGTGGACCGGCGGCACCCTGTATACCGACGAACGGGAAGAGACCGTCCAAGCCTCACCGCGGGCGGTGTGGCGGGTGATCGAGGGGATCGGCGGCCAGCACGGCTGGTATTCCTTCCCGCTCGGATGGAGCGCGCGTGGCCTCATCGACAGGTTCATCGGGGGTGTGGGCTTGCATCGGGGACGGCGCGACCCAGATCGGCTGTTTGTGGGCGAGTCGCTCGACTTCTGGCGCGTCGAGGAGGTCGAACCGGAGCGGCTGCTGCGGTTGCGTGCCGAGATGCGGCTGCCCGGCCTCGCCTGGCTGGAGTTGGGCGTGCGCAGCGACGGCGCTCGGACGGTGTATTCCCAACGGGCGCTGTTTCATCCACATGGGCTGCTCGGCCACGTGTACTGGTGGGTGATCTCGCCTTTCCACGGGGTGGTGTTCGGCGGGATGAAGCGCAACATCGCGCGGGCGGCTGAGACTGAGGCTTAACCGGACGAGGACTCGCCCGCGGCGAGCACGGGGGGTGGGTGCCCCTCCGGATTCGGTCGCCTGGGTGGCGGCATCTGTTCGGCCGCGGTGACTGGATCTTCGTTGAGCAGGTGCGCGCCCACGGCATGTGCGCGGGCGTGTGTCGCGCCGGCGCCGGCGAGTGCGAGCGGGGCGATACGCGCCAACCGGGAGAGGTAGCCGTTTGCACCGTTGAACCGCTCGGGTGTGACGGCGGCGAGCACGATCAGGTCTGGCTGCAGTTCGGCAGCCGTTCGGGTCAAGTCCTCGAGTGGGGTGTTTGCGCCGAGGTAGGAGATGCGCCACCCGTTGCGGTTCAGCACGATCCCGAATGCCAGGAGCGGGAGGTCATGTTCTTCGCCGGGAGGGCAGGCGAGCAACGCTGTCGGCCCATGGCCGTTTCCCCATCCCCGGGCGAGGTTCGCCAGGCGTCCGCGGAGCAGGTTGCTGGCGAAGTGTTCCTGGGCGACGACCGCCTGTCCGCGCTCCCAACGCTCGCCCACCGCGTGCAGATAAGGCAGCACCACATCCCGCAGGACCGTCTCCACTGTGAAGTCGGCCAGCAGCCGGTCAAGTGCCGCTTGCGCTGCTGGTTCGTCCATCTCGCCCATTGCTCGTGCAAGGGCACCAGGTTCATCGATCGGACCAGTGCGTCGCCCGACTGCCTTGGTGTCCGCTCCGGCCGCGGATGCGTCATCCTCGCCGATCGCGGTGCGCGCTGCCTGGGCGGCGGACAGACCACGAGCGAGATGGGCCTGCATACGCCGGACGCGGCGTTCGTCATCCTCGGAGTACAAGCGGAAGCCGCCCGGTGAGCGCATGGGTCGCAGCACGCCATATCGCCGCTCCCAGGCCCGTAGCACGTGATCACTGACCCCTAGACGACGGCTCAGTTCGCCTATCCGCAGTACCGCCGACGCTTGCCCGGCTTCCATGAACGACAACTGTACACACACTAGACAGACTCTTGACATCACGCCACGCACGACGTTATTGTCCTTGGACAATCTCTGGACGGAGGTGAGACAAATGAAGAAGCTCGATGTTCTTACCCTGGTACTGCTCATCATCGGGGGCCTCAACTGGGGCCTCGTTGCGATCGCGGAGTTCGACCTGGTCGCGACAGTCGTCGGCCTCGAGTTCGGCCAGACCAACGGCTGGAGCCGGATCATCTACGGGCTGGTAGGCCTTTCCGCGGTGTATCAGGCCGCCCGGCTACCGGCCATGAGCCAACGATCGGCTGGCCGCTCGCACGCAATGACCGCCTGACAAGTCCCAGACCAAACGCGACCGGGTCGGTCAGGGGTCATCCCCTGACCGACCCCCAGCCCACCAATGAGGAGAGACACGGCCATGAGAGCAATCCGCGCCAGAACCCGCGGCCTCACCGACAGACCCGTGAGATACCCATAGCGACCTGCACAGGAGTGACGACGCACGGGGAGCCGGGGTCGGTGCCGCGCAGCTCACCTCCTCCGGCGTACGCAAAGCGGTGGCGAAGCCGAACGCGTGGGCCTGAGCACCAGGTGCGACTTCGATGAATATCGGCCGTCTCGCTGTCTCAGATATGCAGCGTGTTTCGTTCGTCCAAGACTCGCGGTGGCTCGCGCCTAGGATTGGGTCGATCCCGGCAACCGAGGGATCGAGCAATGACCAATGTTCCTACGCGCGTCTACGACCCCGTGCACCCCTCTCGCGGCGCTTTCGCTGCGGTGCTGTTCCCACTCGTCTAGATGCCCGCCGCCGCGCAGGTTCCCGCTCCGAGACTGGAGGACGTGACCGAGCTGCACGGCCTGAGCGCGCGATGGACTGCAGCGCTTGAGACGCTCGAAGTGCCCGGCTTCGCCGTCGCCGTGGTGAAGGACGGCGCGGTGCTCGCGCTGGATGCGTTCGGCGTGCGCAACGCTGCCGGCGAGCCTGCCACTCCCGACACCTGCTACTACATCGCCTCGGCGACCAAGCCGTTCACGGCGATGGCGGTCTGCATGCTGGCAGGCGAGGGGAAGCTCGAGCTCGACGCCTCGTTGAAGGGCGTGCTTCCGGAGTTCGTGCTGCCCTCGGAGGATCTGACCGTGGCCCTCACCCTGCGTGACCTGCTGTGCCACCGCCACGGCCTCGAGTGCGGGCCGATCGTGCACCGTGACGCGTACACCGGTCAGATCACCGACGAGATCTATTTCCGATTGTTGCAGGACGCCGAGATCGCGAACTGCGTCCGCCATTCCAACATCCACTTCACGCTCGCCGGCCGCGCGATCGAGGCGGCGAGCGGATTGAAGTGGCAGGACTTCCTCGACCAACGGCTGTTCGAGCCCGCGGGCATGATGCGCACCACGGCCTATGCGAGCGAGATGTACGGAACGTTCGAGCACGCCGAGCCCATGCTGCGCATCGACGGGAAGTGGCGCCGTACCCCGCTGGTGAAGACCGACCGCACGATGCACGCCGCCGGAGGGATGGGCACGACGGCGCGCGACGCGCGCGCTGGTTGATCCTCAACTTGAACGGCGGCGAGATCGACGGTCGACGGATCCTGCCGGAGACGATGCAGGAGGAGTACTACTCCAAGAACTCCGATCTGCCCGTCCCGCAGGGCAGCATCCGGATCGAGGAAGGCTTTGCGCTCGGCTGGTGCGTGGGGAAGTACCGCGAGCCGACCCGGCCCTACTTCTTCCATGGCGGCGGCTACGTCGGCGCCGCCTCGTACATCTGCTTCCTGCCCGAGCACGGCATCGGCGTCGCCGCGCTGGCGAACAGCGACGGTGGGGCCGCGATGGCGACGATCGTCACCATCGACGTCCTCGACCGGCTCCTGGGCGTGACGGGCCAGCCCGACCTGTTGCCGAACTACGAGGAATCGACGAGGCAGCGGCGCGCGCCGGCGCCGTCCGTTCCCGCGGGGGGCGTGAATCCCGCCCGCGCGCCCGACGGCCTCTCCCGACCCCCCGAGACGTACGCGGGACCGTACTGCGATCCGATCCTGGGCGAGCTGGAGATCTTCCTCGACGCGGGAGGCGATCTCGCGGCCCGTGCGGGCGACCTTTCCTACGTTCTCGTCTCGGAGGGAACCGACGACTTCACGGCGATCGTCGTCCAGGGAATGGTCGAGCGCGGCCGGTTCGAGTTTTCATCCGACGGAGCGGTCGAAGCCGTCAGTCTCGCCGACGGCGAGAGCGCGACGCGTTTCGTGCGTACCGGGACGAAAGCGCGCTGAACCCGGCGATGCCCGAGCGCGGGAGCGCGGAACATCGCCGGGCGACCGGACTCAACGCTTACCGGCGATGACCTCGCCGAGTCGGACGAGACACTCGCCCCAGAACACACGCTAGGCCTCGGCGCGCGAAGCGATCTTGCGGTGTTGCAGGCTCACCCGACTCTTCGAGACGCCCTTACGCAATGACACCTGATCGAACAGAGCACTGAGCGCGCATTGCTAATGCCGAGTGACGTCCGCGGCCTTCAGCCACACCGCAGTGAATCGGTAGCACCGGTCTGGCATCCGCAGGTACACGTTGTGGCCGGTCCAGCCGAGCGCCATCGTCTCGAACTGCTCCTCGCCGTCACTCCGAAGAATCTCTCCCTCCGGGGAGGGGGCACAAGGAGCGCGGCATCGTCGCCGTCACACATGGCGGCCTGGTGCGATGCATCGTCCGCGCCCGTCGCCAACGTCGGCGCACTCGTCGTTTCGAGCACGGGCTCGACCACGTGTCCTGGATCCTGCTCAGAGCCTGACGAGGCGAGCTCTCGTGCGTTAGGTGGGCGAGCACTCGATGGAGCCGGTCAGAACCATTGACGAAACAAGCGCCACTCTCGTACTCACCTCCCCGTCGCGACGCGCCACCTGGTCGGCGAGATCAACGGGCGTAGGTTCGACGGTGCCTGCCGAGCACCGTCGAGCACGGAGGAGGAGCCCGGTGAACATCCATACCGTCGGCGACCTGATCGCTGCCTTGGAACGTTTCGGTGATCCTGCAATGCCAGTGCTCGTAGAAATCGGAGAAGGCGCAGCAGACGCCGTGTCCGACCTTCAGCTGATCAACGTCGGCGACGAGCCAACAGCGCTCATCCGCCCGCATCGGCTCGAAGGGGAGTGAGCCGAGCTCGTGGACTTAAATGCGTACTGTGCCGGGGGAGAGGGAGGCGGGGTGGGCGATCTCCTCGACGTGTGCACCGTCGGCGGCGAGTTCGAGGCCGTCGGCTTCGCGGGGTGTTAGGGGGGCTGTCGCCGGCGCTGATGGCTTCCGCGGCGAGTTCGGGGTCGATGTAGCGTCCGCCGCTGTGTGTGGCGCGGGCGACGTCGGCGAGGACGTGGGCGGAGACCGTTTGGGTAGGAACCCGCGGACACCGGCGGCGAGGGCCCCGTGTGAGGTGACCTGGTCGTCCGTGGCTGGTGACGATGACGCTGGCGCATTTCCGGCAGCTCGCTACGGAGCGTTTCAGCGACGGCGATGCCGTCTAGGCCGGGCAGGAACGGGTCCCTCCCGATCCGTATGGTTGGGCCGATCGCACGGTGACTGGTTAGGCCTCGCCGCCGATGTCGGACTGGTAGGCCTGGTAGATCAGGTCTGCGCTGCGTTGTCGGGATCGGATCAGCCGGACCAAAAGGGCGGTGCCGAGGTCGCGGACACCGTCTACGGCGTCGTTGTTGACAGGTGCTGCGCCGACCCGGGTGAGCAGCTGGTCGATGAGGACATTGATCTCGGCGTGGTCGCGGGTGAGGCGAGCCACCGCATCTGACAGCCGCGGCGTGGTGCTCAATACCCCGCCGTACACCCCATTGGGTCCCTCGGCGATGGCGATGTGTTCCCGAAAGTCGCTGACCAGTTCGACCAGGGCGACGTGGACGCGCTCCGCCCAGGCGTCCAGGCGTCCGGGCGCGGGTGCGGCCAACGACTGTTCCAGTGCGCTCATCGACTCGGACAGCTCGGCGCGGCGCACCCGCAACGCCTCAATCGCCTGATCATTCGCGGGTGAGTCGGCCGGCATCGAAGCCTCCTCGGACCGGTGTCCTTTGATGATCGGTGCATGCGGTCTCCACGTCCATGCCCCGAGGGCACCTCGGGGCGGTCCCCGGGCTGGGATGTCGGGACGCGGGAGGTAGCAAAACCGGGCCGGCCGGTCTCGCATGCTCAGTCATCGCCCGAGCCGTTCATGTCGATCGGAGGACAAGCCAGTCAGCGGCCAGGATCGGCTGCCCGAACGGCGGCATGCGCAGCGGATGTTGCAAGCCGCTCTTCCAGCATCCTGGCCTCCATGCCGGCCGCGAGACATCCACCGCCGGAGGTCACCGCCTACATCGGCGCGATTGCCCGCGCTGTGGCGGTGGCATGCGCCAGGCGGTTGGTGGCGGCCCATCTGCTTGGGTCGGCCGCACCGGGCGGCTGGGATGTCGCGACATCTTCCGCTTCGACCAAGACGGCAACGTGGTCGAGCGCTGGGACGTGCTCCAGACGATCCCGCCAGCGGTCAGCCAACGACCACACCATTTTCTGACCGTCACCTCGGTGTGGCGGTCCGTCGCGGGTCTACTCCCCGGTATGGCAGTCCGAGGCAACGCCCCCGACGAGCCGCACGCGCGCAGGACGCGCCCGCAGCGCCGGGTCACAGGGCATTGTGCAGTCAGGATCCGCGGGCGAAGAGCCGAACCGGGGCGGCTGCCGCCACGGCCGCGACCGCGTGGGTGACAGCGGTCGAGATGAGCTTCACATGCTATGGCCCGGGATCGGCATCGGAGCGAGGCGTTCTTGGCGCGACGAAGGTCGCCCAAGTGAGCGCAGTCACGCAAATACGCGCTGCGGCCAGGTCAGGTCAGCGCGACGCCGTACGGTGAACCCAACGGGAGAGGCGGACCGATGAGCGGAACCGAGAACGGCCCCGCGGGGACCCTGGAAGATCGTCTGCGCATCGGCGCCGGCTTCGCGATGGCCGACCGGCGGCGCATTCTCGGCGCCCTATCCGGGCTTGCGCCGCATCTATCGGGATGGGCACCCGACCAGGTCGACCTCGAGGTGTCGTTGAAAGACACCGATGGCCCGGACCAGAAGGTCACCCTGCAAGCGTGGCTAGCGGGACGGTCGCACCTGGTGGCCACCTCCCACGAGCGCGACCTCGATCATGCGCTCGCGGAGGTGCGTACCGACCTGATCCGCCAGATCGAGGACGAGAAGTCGCGGCGGGAACCTCGCAAGCGCCGCAAGACCCGCAACCGCACGTCCTGACCGGTTGGGGATTCGGCGGCGCGTGGCGCTATCTCAACGGCGGCAACGCCCGGCCGTACAAGCGTGGCATCACGCTGGTGGGTGAGTTCGACACCGTCGCGCTCATGCAAGTCAATGCAGGGCGACCGTCAGCAACAGCACAGACGGCTCCAGGGCCTCGAGGTCGTGCCTCTGCGGCGGCACCGCGACCAGGTCACCTTGTCCCAGCTCGGCGTGCGACTGGCCGGCGCGGAGCAGGACCCGCCCCCGTAGGCAGAACACCGATGCATCCCCGGGACTCTTGTGCTCGCCCATCACCCGTCCCATCGCAAGCGCTACGATGGTCTGTCGCAGACGCGCTCCGGACCTGCCATAGACGGTGACCGAGCTGCGACCGCTCTCGGCTGTCGTGGCTGCCACGAGTTGGGCTTCGGCCAGCGCAGTGATCGACGCAACGTCCATGGACGTCGATGGTGGCACGGGAGGGCCGCGACGGGCTGGAAGAACCCGTGCGCGCGGCACACGCGATGACCAGCCGGCACGGATTCATGCTGACGGGATCCTTCGGTGTAGGAGCATGCTGACGGCGAGAGGTGCGCGGAGCTGGATTCTCGACGGAAGGGGCCAATGGTGCCTGACAACGTCGAATTGACGGTGCGATTGCACTCGGTGAGCGGTGAGGATGTTTCGGTGATAACCCGCGACTTTGGTGGCGCCGCGGAGGCGTTGGATGCGATCGGTCATGATCTGAACGAGCGGCGCAGTCTGACCTTGACCCGAGCGAGGTCCAACCGCGAGTCCGGCGAGCACGGCGTGGTCATCAACCTGGCCAACGTCGTGTTCGTGTCGGTGCACACGACAGGCAACGCCAGCGTTGAGACGGGCCAGTACATCTGACGGCTGGTTCGGCGGACAGAACGCATGAGCGTCATCGGTGCGGGTCGGTGGCCCTTGGTTGGATCGCTACTGGGCGAGCAGCACATCCAGCACGGCTTGCTCGCCACCGCCGCCGGGGTTACTGGTGTATCACTCCTAGCCGCAGGGGCCCTGGGTGGCGAACGGCAGGTTGGGGTAGCCGGAGATGTCGTACGAGCTCAGCGAACCGTCGGCTGCCGCCGTGAGTACCGCCAATGTCGGGATCCGGAAGAGGTTTTCGAGCTGGCCGTTGCTCTTCTGGCCGACCGACCGCACCTCGTAGAAGATCGCCCCCTGCGTAGGCGTTTGCATCACCGGCTGCTCGCCGGCGGGAGCGGTTCCACCCATGAGCATCCGGCTGAGCGCAGCGTTGGTGATGTCAATGATCGGGTAATGCGCCACGTTGGCCAACCCGTATTGGTCCAGGGCGTCGACGCTCACCATCGCCATCTGCCGGTTGGTCAACCACTGCAGCTCGGTCATCCGCGCCGGGTCGATCGATCGGGCACCGATCTGGAACTGGTTGAGGTCGTTCGTGCCGTTGACGATGGGCGCCTGTCCCATGTGGTGGAGGTCGAGGGCCAGCTGCGGCGCAACGTCGCGCCACAACTTCCAGAAGGCGATGGACTCGGGTTGGGCGAAGTTCTCCCAGTCCCGGTTGAGGTCGATCTGGGTCGGGGTCGTGCTCTGCCGGATGTTGGCTTCCGAACCGTCGGGGTTGTACATGGGGATGACGACGACGGTGAGGTTCTCGCGAATCAACCGGGCAGTCGGGTTGCCGGAGTCCAGCAGATCGAGGATCTGCAGCGCTGCTTCGGTGCTGTGCAGCTCGTTGCCGTGGATGCGCGCCTGCAGCCAGAAGGTGGTCGGGCCGAAGCCGACGGTCGCATACAGCAATTCCCGTCCCTCGCCGGACTGTCCGGCCGAAGCCACGGTGACCAACCCATTGCTCGTCCGCTCGATCCGATCGAGCGCCTGGACGACGTCGTTGTAACCGGCGACGCTTGCGAGGCTGGCGTTCTGGTCCGGCTGTATGCACGGACCACCGGGATTGTGGGCTGGATCCGCCGTGGCGATCGTGGCGGAGCTGAGACCGGTGGCGAGCAGGCCAACCGTGGTAAACGCGGTGAGCGTCCTGCGCATCGGGTGCTCCTTCGGGTCGGGGTCGCGGCTGGTCTCTTTTCTATACCGAATCTCCGGATTCGCAAGGTCATACGCCGCTGACCTGGGCAAACACCAGCACGTCACGCTAGACACTCCGCAACGTCCGGATCGGACTGAGGGTTTACCCACGTTCTCTCTTGCGGTAAGACTGATCAGAGTCGTCGGGAGGACAGGGTCATGTTGCGTCGGTTCCTGGCTGTGTTGTCGGTGGTCCTCGTCGTTTTGGGCATCTCGATTGGGGCGCAGGCGGGAGCGAGTGCCACGCTGGGCACAGCGGCTGGGGTTGATGCGGCCGAGCGGGAGTTGTCCACGACCAGCCGGCTGCAGGACCGCCGTGAGATCGCGTCGGGCACGCGAGCTTATTCGGTCGGCTTCCAGGACGGGCGGTTCTACGCCAACGGCTGGCACATCACCGGCGAGATGGGCGGGGTCTGGACCCAGCCGTTGAAACTCGTCGACGGGGTGTGGTTCGGGCTCGACGACGAGTGGGTCGGACCCGCGACCGAGTTCTGGAGCGGGTGGGGATATACGCGTTATGACCTGCCGGATACTGCAGGTCTAGAGGTCAAGCGCACGGATTTCGTGCCGGACGGACGCCGCGGCGCGTTGTTCGGTCTCGAGGTCACCAACCCGGGTGCAGCGCGGACCGTCGAGCTAACGGTCAACGCGCACTCGGAGCTGATGGGGCACTACCCGTGGGGCTTCACGGGCGTCACTCCCAACGCCAGCGACAACCTCCCGGACGAGGGCAACTTCGACGGGCAGAACCTCGTCTTCAGTGACCAAGGCGCGCTGCCCGGAGCGCCGGAGCACGATTACACGGCGCTGGTGGGCACTGCGCTGACCCCTGAATCGGGTTCCATCGGCGACGAATTCTGGGGCCCTCAGCCCGGTCACCGCTGCACCGGCACCGAGCCCGGCGCCCCCGCCGAACCCAAGCCGTCTCAGTGCGACGACGGCCCGTTCGGCCGCGGCACCGGTGGCGAGCTGGACTACACGCTCAGCCTGCCAGCGGGCGGCTCGACAAACCGTGTGGCTCGCGGTGGCGGGGTCGGACGAGGGCGCCGGTCTGGCGCAGGATGAGCTGGCCGCGCTGCTGGACGACCCGGATGCACAGCTCGCCGCGAAGATCGCATCTCGCGAGCAGCTCGCGGCGATGACCAAACTGTCCCTGCCCGGCGATCCGCTGGTACAGGACGCGATCGAGTGGGGCAAGCAGAACCTCGCCGACAGCACGCAGAGCGCCGAAAATCTCCAGATCCGCTGGACCGACCAAGGTAAGCAGTTCCCACCGTCACTCGGTACGGTGCCACAGGCGACCTGGTTCGGCGCCGGTTTCCCCGACTACCCGTGGATATTCGGCACTGACGGTGAGTACACGGCGTTCGCCGCGGTGCCAGTGGGCCAGTTCGAGGCCGCCATGGATCATCTACGAGCCCTGCGCGACATCTCCGACATCCTCAACGAGGGTTCGGGCGTGGTGACCCACGAGTCGGTGGCCGACGGTTCCATCTGGTTCGGGCATGACTCCCGCCGAACCAACCCGGACGGAACCATCAGCTACAACTTCAACACCGACGAGACGGTCAAGTTCCCCAGCGCCGTCGCCCTGCTCTGGCGGTGGACCGGGGATGACGGCTTCCGCGACGAGATGTACGACTTCGCGGTGCGCAATCTGAAATACGTCGCGGAAACCCTTGATGCGGACAACGACGGCTGGCCGGAGGGCCTTGGCAACGTCGAGCGCAGCGGAATGGGTCCGGAGAAGCTGGACAACGCCGTTTATTACATCCGGGGTCTTTACGACCTGGCCGACATGGCCCGCTCCAAGCATGATGGTGATGTCTTCGCGTGGGCGAACAACCTCGCCCGCAAGCTGCACCGGAGCTTCGACGAGACCTGGTGGTTCGAGACCGCCGATCAGTACGCCGACTCCCTTAATGAGCCGGGCAACCAGCAGTCCTTCCAGAAGCACTGGATTGGCCAGACGCCCATGGAAGCGGAGCTGATGGTCATGGGCCAGACGGTGCCTGGACTGGCGCCATTCGATCACGGGGACGCGGCGCTGGCCGGCCGGGAGGACCCGTGCTACAGCGGCGAGCACCCGCTCAACCCCGGCCTGTTCCACACCGGCTGCGACGGCGGGCCTACCGGCCAGGGCGAGGAGGTCATCTTCGGCCTGGGCACGTCGATCCAGTCGATCGGCGAGGGGAACTACGGGCGCCTGGGCCCGGGGCAGCAACAGCGCTATACCCACGCGCTGGCCGAGACGATGTTCGCCGAGCCCGCCACGGGCGGCACGCCGGACGAGCAGCCGGGCGCAATGCCGGAGATCTTCCCGTCGCCGGATCAGGGCGCCAACATCGACCGTTGCTGGACCTGCCGTTCGATGTTCATGCAGGCGTGGGGCAACTACGGCACCACGTGGGCGGTCGTGCATCAGTGGCTGGGCGTGCGGCCCGACCTCGGCCACGGGCGGGTCGAGGTGGTCCCGCAGGTGCCATCTGGACAGGCGTCTGTGCAAGGTGAGGACATCCGACTCGGTACCGGGTCCGTCGGTGTGTTGGCCACCCATGCCGGGCCGTCCTACAGCACCGAACTCGACATCACCAGCGTGGATGCGGACGAGGTCGTCATCGGCCACACCCTCCCCGCCGGGGAGTCGCCCGCCGCAGTGGTCCTCGACGGGCGGCAGGTGCACAACTACCGGGTGGTCGAAACCAATCGTGGAACCGAGGTGACGGTGCCGACAACCGCCGGACACCACACGTTGACCATCACGACCTGAGCCGGGCCCGCGTTGCCGAGCGGGCATCGTCGGTACGGGACGGGACCTGGGTCGGCCACGTGGACCTCGTTGCCGGTCATTGCGGGCGGTAGCGTGGCCATCGTGGTCCGGGCGCTGGCGGTCAGCGACGAGGAGGTTCCCTACCTGTGCGCTGGTCGGGCCAAGGAGCTCGGGGTCGACCTCGTGATCGGGGCGGGTGACTTGTCCTTCGAGTACCTCAGCACGCTCGTCGACATCGTCGACCGGCCCGGGGTCTTCGTCCCGGGCAACCACGATCCGGACCTCTCGGGATTCTCGGAACACGGCGGTCTGTGGATGCGTGCAGGCATGCCGGAGGACTGGCCAGGACCGGCAGGCTTCGTCGACGCCGACGGCCGCGTCGTGGACGTCGGTGGGGTTCGGGTCGCCGGCCTGGGCGGCTGCCTGCGCTACCGCGCGGGTCCCAACCAGTGGTCGGAGGCCGAGCAGGCTCGTAAAGGTCGACGGGTCGTGCGTGCGGCGCGCAAGCTGCGCCGACGCGACGGCCGTGGCGTCGACATCCTGTTGACCCACGCCCCGCCGCGGCACTGCGGTGACGGTGAGGACCCGCCGCACCAGGGCTTCGAGTGCCTGCACAAGGTGGTCGCAGAGTTGCAGCCACGGATGTTGGTGCACGGCCATATCCACCCCTACGACCAATCCATGCCGGATCGCCTGATAGGCGCGACTGCGGTGGTGAACGTCGTCGGTCACCGAGTGCTCGAGCTGTAAGACCATGCCTGATACGGGGTACTTCCAGGCTGACGCGGAGAACGATTTCCAGCGGGCCCGACGCCGGCAGGTACTCAGCCAGGTGATCGTCCAGCTGCAGGGGAAGCCGCCCGATGCCTCCGAGATGCTGTTGTTCGACGATGTCGTCGCAGCGCTCGGACGAACCGGGGAACGCCGGCTCGGGTTGCAGAGCATTGGTCTCGCCACGATTGTCGGCAGTGTTGACCGCGCACGCGATTTCGATTGCTGGTTCCACCCTCGAGCGAAGGTCAACAGGCAACGCTGGATTCAGCTGGCGCTGGCCCAACGGCGCGGCGAGTTCATCCCTCCGGTGGACCTGTACCGGATCGGCGAACTGCATTTCGTCCGCGACGGGCACCATCGGATCTCGGTCGCGCTGGCTCTGCGCCTTCACACGATCGACGGGTACGTCACCGAGGTCACCACCCGAGTCGATGCCGTCGGGATCAGGCGTCGCGGGGACCTCGTGACGAAGTACCAGCGTCGGATCTTCCTCGACCGGGTACCGCTGCCCGGGCCTGAGGCGGCCTCGATCAGCGTCACCCGTCCGCGGTCATACACCGAGCTGTCCGAGGCCATCGAGGCGTGGGGGTTCCGGCTCATGCAGCAGGAGGCCCGGTACATGGACCGAGCCACCGTGGCCTGGCGGTGGTACACCGAGGAGTTCACGCCGGTGGTGCGGATGCTCGGCGAGGCCGGGCTGGTCGGCTCGACCGACGCCGACGCCTACCTGCAGTTGTCGGTGCATCGCAACCGGCTGCCAGACACGCTCCGCTGGCCGGATGACGTGGTCGAGCACCTTCGTGGTGGTTGAGCGCATACGTGCTGCAGGAGTAGCTACCAGCGGCGAGACTCGAGCCGTTCTAGTCGAACGTGCGTAGTGTGAGTACCACTGTGGTTGCCGCCTATGAGCGGCAGCGAGGTCGGTGGCTTCGTGGTCGCCGATTCCTGGGTAGCGAGTGCTCCGCCCACTCAGCGCCCGTCGAGCAGCGCGTGGCGCGTTCGACTGGTCCGCTCGATGGTGGATGGACGTGCCGGCCCATGGATCAGCATCCTGGCGACCCTCCGCGCAACACCGATCCGCAGAGCCGGTGTTCACCGCGCGATGTCTCAGCAAGATCGATCCCCGGAGCAGCGGCGTATCGAACCAGGTGCTCGAGCGAGGGCCGCAATGGCCGGTGGAGACTGAGCCAGCGGTCGTCAAGAAGTCGGCGTCCAACTCCCCTTCATGCTGAGTAAGGCGATGTTCATGGGCCGACGCTCGACTCCCGCTCCCCCCGCGGTGTTCTCGGTAGCCGACGGGCATGTGGTGACGAGTTTGCGCTGGACCGGTGAGATCGACGTCACCCAGGTGCCCGAACTACGTGACGAGATTCTCGCTCTGCCGTCTGACCGATCGGTGCATCTCGATCTGTCGACGGTTTCCTATCTCGACTCGAGCGGGCTGGGCATGTTGGTACTGCTGCGCAAGCGACTAGCCCGGCGCGGTGCGGGAGTCACGCTCTTCGATGTCCAGCCCAATGTTCGCCGCGTGCTGGAGATCACCGGCCTGAACCGGGCCTTTCACTTCGCATCGGCATCGGAGCCGGCGGACGCCGACGAGATCCACGTCGGCGCAACTCAGCCGGAATGAACCGAAACCATCTGATCCTCGTTTCGCACCCGATGGGTTTGGTGGCCTCCCTTTACGATGCGAGCCAACGGTTTGGGGCGCGGGAGTGGAGGAGGGCACGTGGACGTCGTGGAACTGTTCGGGCGATCGTGTCGGGAGTTCGACCGCCGGGTCGCCGAGGTCGGCGCTGATCAGTGGGCGCTGGACACTCCATGCACAGAATGGAACGTCCGCACCTTGGTCAACCATGTCACCGTCGAGGACCTGTGGGTTCCGCCGCTGTTGCGTGGAGCAACGATCGGGGAGATCGGCGACCGGTTCGACGGCGATCAACTCGGCGACGATCCCATGGCGGCATGGCGAAAAGCACATGACGAAGCTGTCCGAGCCGTCGGTGGGCTGCCCTCCGTCGAGTCGACCGTTCACCTCTCCTTCGGCGACTTTCCCGCGAGCTTCTACCTCACTCAGTTGATCTTCGACCACGTCGTGCATGCGTGGGACCTGGCCACCGCGATCGGCGCTGACACCCGGCTGGACCCCGAGCTGGTCGATTTCTCCGTCGACGAGTTCGTCATCCAGGAGGACTCGTATCGCGCGTCTGGCGCGATCGCCGAGCGGCCGTCCATCCCCGCCGAGGCCGATGCCCAGACCCGCCTGCTGGCCATGTTCGGCCGGGCCGCCTGACTGGCCGACCATGTCGATGTGACGCATTGCACTTCCGCCCCACCCAATACCTGACGGTTACGTCATCCCGGTCGCGGACGCACCTGGCATGCTCGAAGACGAGTGTGCGTCGGCTGAGGTGAACGACATGGATGTGATGGCCAGGCTGGCAGCGGCGGTTTGCGGCCGGCGCGCGAAGTGGCTCGTCGTCGGGTTCTGGATCGCCGTCATGGCGCTGGCATATCCGTTGTCGGCGAAGCTGATGGGTGCTCAGGACAACGACGCGGCGTCGTGGCTCCCCGGCGATGCGGAGTCGACCAGAGTCGTCGAGCTCCAGCAGGAGGCGTTCGCCACTGGCGACCGGCTGCCGGCGATCGTCGTCTACGAGCGGTCGGGCGGCATCACCGCGGACGACACCGCCGTGGCGGCAGCTCAAACGGCGGAGATCGGCGCGCTCGACAATGTTCCCGACGAGGTCGTCGGGCCTATTCCGTCAGAGGACGGAGAGGCGCTGCAGGTAATCGCCGAGATTGATCCCGGTGAGGGCGGCTGGTTCGAGATCGGCGAGGTCGTCGACGAGATGACCGAGATCATCGGCGATACCCCCGACGGGCTATCGGCGTACGTCACCGGACCGGCTGGTGTCGCGGCGGACTTCGCCGAGGCCTTCGAGGGAATTGACACCACCTTGCTCTATTCGGCGATGGCCGTGGTCATCGTGATCCTGCTGCTGTCCTATCGCAGCCCGGTGATGTGGCTGTTCCCGGTGATCTCCGCGTTCGTGGCGCTCACCGTCGCCCAGGCCGTCGTGTACTTGCTGGCCGAGTACGCAGGCGTCACCGTCAACGCGCAGACCGCGGGCATCCTGCTGGTGCTCGTGTTCGGTGCCAGCACGGACTATGCGCTGCTCATCGTGGCCCGCTATCGGGAGGAGCTGCGCCGGCACGAGGACCGGCACGAGGCGATGGCCTTTGGTCTGCGCCGAGCCAGCCCCGCGATCATTGCCAGCGCGGCCACCGTCGCCGTGGGCATGCTCTGCCTCCTGGCGGCGCAGATGAACTCGACTCGTGGAATGGGTCCGGTGCTCGCCATCGGCGTCGTCGCCGGCGTGCTGGTCATGTTGACACTTCTGCCAGCGCTGCTCGTCCTCGTCGGGCGCTGGGTCTTCTGGCCCGTCAAGCCGCGCTACGGCTCGGCCGAGCCAACCGAAACAGGCTTCTGGGCGCGGATTGGACAGCGCATCGCTCGCCGGCCGCGGGCGGTCTGGATCGGCACGTCATTTGCGCTCGGCGCCATGGCACTCGGCCTGGTCAGCCTGGACACCGGGGTGCTGGCAAACCGCGACTCGTTCGTGGACAAGCCAGCGTCCATCGCCGGCGAGGAGGCATTGGCCCGGCACTTCCCGGCCGGAACGGGGACTCCCGTTGTGGTCGTCTCCGCCGCGGCAGCGGCCGAGCCGGTGGCCGAGGCGCTTGCCGGCACCGACGGAATCGCCGAGGTGGGCGAGCCCGTCGTCGTGGGCGATTACGCGTTCGTCGAGGGGACCCTCGAAGCGGCGCCCGACAGCACGGCGGCCCAGGAGACCGTCGACCGGGCCCGGGAGAGCGTCCACGCGGTTCCGGACGCCGATGCTCTCGTCGGTGGTAACACAGCGGTGAACCTCGATGCCCAGCGGGCAGCGGAGCGCGACAGCTGGGTCATCATGCCGCTGGTACTCGTGGCCGTGTTCGTCATCCTTGCCCTGTTGTTGCGGGCGCTGGTAGCGCCGCTGATCTTGATCGCCACGGTGGTTTTGTCGTTCGCCGCGTCCTTGGGTATCAGCGCCCTCGTGTTCGAGCATGTCCTCGGCTTCGCGGGAGCCGACACCGCCTTCCCGTTGTTCGTGTTCGTCTTCTTGGTCGCGCTCGGGATCGACTACAACATCTTCCTGATGACCCGCGTACACGAGGAAGCGCGGCAGTACGGCACTCGGCGCGGGGCGCTCATCGGTCTCGCCGCGACCGGAGGGGTGATCACCTCGGCTGGTCTGGTGCTGGCGGGAACGTTTGCCGTTCTGGCCACGCTGCCAGTGGTCGCGTTCGCCCAGATCGGCTTCGCGGTTGCTTTCGGCGTCCTGCTGGACACGCTGGTGGTGAGGTCGGTGCTGGTGACCGCCCTGAACCTCGACGTCGGTGGCCGGATGTGGTGGCCGAGCGCGCTCGCTCGGCGACCGGATGTCGACATCGACGACATCAACGAGCCGTCTCTTCAGCTACGCAGCTAGGTGGCGGTGCCTACTCGGTGGGAATGACCACGTTCACCACCCCTGCCTGTACATCACCAGGCCTACAAGCCTGGTGATGTATAGGTACGCCTGGTGAACGTGGTCATTCCGAGGTGGAGGAAAGGCACACCGCGGGGAGTTCGAACCAACGCAGCCGCTCGAAATCGGCGGAAACCCGCACCGAGACGTCCGCCCCGTCGGAATCCGGTTCGGGAAGCGCCTCGAGCAACTTCAACGCCTCGTCGAGGCAGTCCTGCAGTGAGGCCGGCGGAACGGTCACGTCGGGAGAGGGATACGACATCTCACCGCTGTCGCCGTAGCTGATGTCGGCGAGCCGAACGGCGGGGGTCGGTGGGAACTCCCGATGGCGCCACAGCCCCGTCTGCGGGTCAAACGAGTACTCGGGAAGAAGCCGGTACCCATAGCTGGCGATCAGGTGAACTGCCTCGACGACGTAACGGAACGTGTCCTCACCAATGAAGTAGTTGAAGTTCACCCGGGTCCAACCCGGCTTGATTCCCTCGCAGCCATGCAGAATCTCCCGTTCGAACTCGTGCGAGGTGTCGAGGTCGATGTCGAGCAGCCGGTGTCCGTACGGCCCGGCGCACGAGCAGCCTCCGCGCGCCTGGATACCGAACAGGTCGTTGAGCACGGCGACGACGAAGTTGTGGTGCAGCCGGCGACCACCTGGCCGGCGGACTTCGAAGGAGACGATGGCGAGCCGGTCGGCGCCGAGATTGCCCAGGATCTGGATGTGCGGGTGGGCCGCCCACGACCCGATGGCACGGCGGACGAAGTCTGATCTCGCGGGCCCGGATGACGTCCGCGCCGACGGCTTGCTTGAGCTGAAGGACCAAGCCGGCCCGGATCGACTCGACGATGGCGGGTGTGCCGCCCTCCTCGCGGTGCGCTGGGTCCGCCAGGTAGCGGTGCTCGATCTCGTTGACGTAGGAGACGGTTCCGCCGCCCACCACGACCGGCACTGGGTTTCCGAAAAGCTCTCGTCGGGCGGCAAGCACTCCCGGAGTTCCAGGGCCGCCGACGAACTTGTGGGGCGAAAGGAAGACAGCGTCGAGGTAACCGAACGGGTCGTCGGCTGGGTTCATGTCGATCTCGATGTACGGCGCCGCGGCCGCAAAATCCCAGAAGGACAGTGCACCGTGCTCGTGCAGAACGCGCGCAATGGCTCGGGTGTCGGTGAGGATGCCCGTGACGTTCGAGGCGGCTGAGAACGCGCCGATCCGCAAGGGCCGGTCCGCGTGCTCCACGAGCTCCGCCCGCAGCGTGTCGAGATCGACGTGCCCGTCGCGGTCCTCCGGAATGGTCACGACGTCGGCGATTGACTCGCGCCACGGCAGCTCGTTGGAATGATGCTCGTAGGGTCCGATGAACACGACAGGGCGCTGGTCCGGAGGTATCGAACCCGCATTGGCGTGCGGGGCCGAGCGCAGGCCGAGGATGCCGACCACCTTGTCGATCGCCGAGGTGGCGCCCGAGCCGCAGAACACGATCACCGTGTCGTCGTCGCCCCCCACGGCGTCGCGAACGATCCGACGCGCGTCCTCGCGCAGCATGGTGGTCTGCAGGCCGGTGCCACTGGACTCGGTATGGGTGTTGGCATACGCGGGCAGCACCCGCTCGCGGATGAAGTCCTCGATGAACGACAACGAGCGGCCACTGGCTGTGTAGTCGGCATAGACCAGTCGGCGGGGGCCGAACGGCCCGTCGATCCCATGTTCGGAACCGATGACGTTCGCCCGGACCTGGTCCAGCAACGGGCTGGACGGCAGGGCAGTGGGTGGTTCGAGAATCATCCTTGACTCTCCGGGATGGCTGACGAGGCAGTCTACGTCGGTATATTCGCAGTCGAGCAACCATCAGCAGGCTGATCTGCGGAAACGCCGACCGTGGTCGCGCCGGGCATCGTGACGTCAAACACGATAGAAAGCGGGACCGCGCACGGGTGGGCGGTACTTAGGCCGAGCCTGGGATCCCGCTCGTCACAGGACGCTGTCCGGTCAGGCACAAGGGGCCTGCACCGGCTCAGGTCACATCCGGGTGTCCGGAGTGTTGTACGTCTCGGCGTAGTAGCCGCCGAGCCGGTCCCGATACGTGGCGTCGTCGTCGAGTTCGTCGTACTCGGGCGAGTTCTTGATCTGGTCCTTGGTCCGGTCCACGTACACCTTCTTCTCCCCGGTGTCGATCCGCTCGACTACACCGGCCGGCAGCAACACCTTGCGGCCGAAGATCCACGCTCCGGTGTCGACCACCAGATACGACGACCCGACCTCATGGGTCGCCTCGTCCACGTGACCGATGTCGCCGTCGACCGCGGCAATCGAATAGCCGGTCAGGTCGAGGTTGTCCTCACCGGTGAGCCCGGTTTCGGTCCGGTACTCCCAGGGCTGGAAAGCCATTCCCGTTCCTCCAAATATGTGATGTGTGGACTCGAACGTGAGTCTCATACCCCACCGCGCATAGGCGCTGACGACTCCTGCACGTGAGTAATGCCACGTTTGAACTGCGAAGGGAGCAACCCACGACCACGCTGAGGCGCGCGGCTTGCCGCTGCTCGGCCACAAGCCTGCCGCCGGGACCGGCAGCATGCGCTGGCGGGCAGCTCGGGCCGGCGCCATTCGCGGCAGACGCGCACGACTGCCGGATTCGGAATGCCTTACAAGGATTTCCTCTGGTTCGAACGCTGCGGCCACAATGTGCTGACCGAGGAGCCGGACGAGGTTGCCGACGTCCTTGTGAACCGTGTGCTCGCGGACGCGAAGCTGATGACGGTGCTGACACGTTTACTGCTCCTCGTCGCGTAACCGTTGCCGCCGGCCGACCGTGGACCAAGTTCAAGCTGGCCGGCGACGACCGGGTCCGTAACGCATTGCCTGTGGCGACTGGTCCAGCTGCTTCGTGCGGATCGTGGAGGAGGTCCGCTTCGAGCTGTCCGAGGAGGTCCGTTTCCAGAGCGAGTCACCGGCGCGGAGCAAGACGCCGGGCTCGATGACTACGATGATCGCCTCCGATCGATCTCCCCCGACCGTTGATCGCGGCCGGGAAGGCGGTGAACCATGGCCGAGCAACTGGTCACTGAACGCCTGCTACTGCGTCCCTGGCGGGTAGACGACGCGGAGGCGGCGCTGGGCGTATTCGGCGATGGCGAAGTCGCCCGCTGGCTGAGCCCAGCGATGGATCGGGTGTCGGATGAATCGGCCATGCGCCTTGTCCTGCAGCAGTGGACGGCTGAAGACTCCAGAATGATTCCTCCCGCAGGTCGCTGGGCCATCGAGTTGCAGGAGGACGGCAGCTTGGTCGGCGGCGCGATACTTCTGCCGCTGCCGCCCGGTGACGAGGACCTGGAGATGGGCTGGCAGTTGCATCCGGCAGCATGGGGCCGGGGATACGCGACCGAAGCAGGACGGGCGCTGGCACGGTGGGCGTTCGGCAAGGGGGCCGACGAGGTCTTCGCGGTGGTTCGCCCGGCCAACAAGCGGGCCGAGGCGACCGTACGCCGGATCGGCATGGACTGGGTCGGCGAGACGAGGAAGTACTACGACCTGCGGCTTCAGGTGTTTCGGCTGCGACCAGCAGATCTCGATTCGGCGCTCCCGCGCCTCGAGTGACCATCGGGCCGCGTCGAGTGACCATCGCGCCTAGGAGACGTCGGGTTACCCAGGCAACTACTCGGCCAAGCGTTCTGTCACGCGAAGACGCGGGTAACGGCAGCAAAAAACGGGCTGGAGTCACGCAATACGAGAGAGAACGACCGGCGCGGTGGCCGACAAATTCTCTGGACTAATCGGCTCGATCACGTCGGCTATGATGGCTTGCGCGCTATAACGACATATTGATGATGGATATTGCTAACGAATGCATGTGGCATCCCGTATGGATACTACGTCTGGCGTCATCCAACTGTAATTCCAGCGATCTGGTATTTTAGGCGTTCGAACGCGCGCGATGTAACCGTGAACAGGATGAAGTTATTCTATCTCTAAAATCGGACACAACGATTGCGACATAGCCGCCTGGCTTGAGCACACGCTTACACTCGGAAAAAACGTGTTTTAGTCCCGTCAGAAAGCGGCCGTAGGTCGGACAATTCCCCAAGTCGTCCGTGGCACGGGAGTACATCGTTGCAGAACTCCTCTGAAGTCTTTCCCGCTTAACCTTATCATCCGCCTTCTTGTCAGCATGGACCAATACAGAGATGAATGCCAGACAAAAGTCGAAGCAACAAGTCCAAAATTCTTGAAGGACTTGCCTCGCGTCTAGCTCTTTGACCTGCACGGACACTGGTTCATCGAAGAAGTTCGGCGTCGAGTAAAGCCGCGCTGTCGCGAGTTCCGTCCACCTGCGCGTAATCTCGATTCCGACGCCGTTCCGTCCGGTTTGCTTACAGGCGACGAGCGTCGAGCAAGACCGAATCGGGTCCAAGACCCAGTCACCGGACTTCGTGAAGAACGAATCAGGCGGGCGATGTCTTCCTCGGCGAAAGTCGCTGGGGTCAGGCTCGAGGATGAGCCGGACTTGAGGGCCGACTCAGGAGGACTGAGGGTAGCAGCTGACCGAGGAGCTCGATGGCGTGTTCGTCGCCGTCCTTCCACGCGCTGCTTCAGCCAATTCGATGAGCGCCGGTCGCTCCAGCGAACCGGGATGGTGGTCCCCGGCACTCTTTGTTGCCTTGAGCCATTCCTCGGTCTAAATGGTTGAGCTGGTTCGGACTCCGGTGCCCCCGCCGCTGCGGCGTCGGTTCACCGAACGTGGGGGATGATCAAACAGCCCAGGGGCGACCGCGCTCCGATTCTTCATCACTGCGGTCCACCGACATCTCGGCCAATCGCCGTGGTCGAAGTCGTCGCGTTGTTCTCCCAGCAGCACTGGAGTCGTTCGCCATAGGGCCAACCGGAATCAAGCGCTTAGAGCGGCACGTATCCATACTGGAAGTTGTCGTCACCCCCAAGGGACAGTGGTGCGAATCTAGCGCAGCGTAGACACCGAAATCCGCAGTGAACGCACCATAAGGTCGAATGCCCGATCGGATGGATGTCAGCGCGGCCGGGCGCCAGTCAATCACACCGCCCTACGAAGTGCAATGCTTGATCCACCTCTGGGAATGCGGGTGGAAGCGGAACAGACCGGGCGGCCAGCTCCGCGCCCGTCGATCGTTGGCACACTTCGAACGCCGACCCTCGCCGCAGCGGCCAGGTCTCTGAGCCAAGGGCTAAACAACCGCATTCCGCGAAGCCGCTCGCGGAACCCGGCGCGCTCAGCTTCATGATGCGTTTCTCGTCTTACCGACGAAGTACACGATTCCGAAGTGGTGGACCTCACCGCGCGACGTTGTCCATCGCGCTCCGCACGAAGTGGCGATGATTCGAAGGCATCTTCAAGGTCTGCGACGCGCTCGTCTCAGAGAAGTCGCTGAAGTCGAAGGGCGGCTGCGCGTCCGGTTTTGGGATACCCAGCATGATCGGACGTCCAGTTCGCATCCGCCGGTTCGCCTGACCCTCAAAGGCATGCAATCAGTGCTGCCTGCCTTCGGGCGCCACGATCAATCAATTTCGGTGCTGGGGTCGTGGGACGCCGTCGCGACTATGATGGCCCCGGTCATGCCCACCCCCAGCGTGCTCGGCAGGTCTCGCGCGCGCTGTCTGGGCTAGCGCCTCGCGCCGATGCCCCCCACGTTCGCCCCCATTGGCGCGCTGGTCATCTTCGTGGCGGTGTTCGCGCTGGCCACCCTGCGCGGCGTGCACCTCGGCCTGCTGACGTTCGTGGCGGCCTGCCTGGTGGGCCCGGCCCTGGCGGGCATGACGCTGCGCGAGGTGATGGCTGGCTTCCCGGTGGGCATCCTGATCCTGGTGGCCGGCGTCACCTACTTTTTCGGCATCGCCCAGTTGAACGGCACCATCGATCGGGTGATGGGCGGCTTGCTGGCGCGTACCGGCGGGCGGCGGACGGTGGTGCCGCTGGTGTTCTTCGGGCTGGCCACGGTGATGTCGGCGATGGGCTCGCCGCAGGCCGGGCTGGCCACGGGACCGGCCGGCATGTCCACCGCCCGGCGCGCCGGGGTCGATCCCGTGCTGATGGCCATCGCCATCACCAGCGGCATCTGCGCCGGCTCGTTCGCGCCCACCAGCCTGTTCGGCATCATCACGTATCAGGTGGCGCAGCGGGCCGGCATCGACGTCAGCACCTTCGTCCTGCTGGCCGTGTCGGCGGTCGCGAACCTGGTCCTGCTCGCCGTGGCGGTGATGATGTTCCCCACGGTGCCTGCAACGCGAGGCGGCTCTAAAGAGCCGCCCTACGAGTGAGACAGCTTCAGAGAGCCGCCCTACGAGTGAGGCTGGCAGCCCGCAAGTCGCGAGCGGCGTGCCGCGATCGGTCGGGGCCGCGGCGGCGACGTCGAGCCACGCCCCGATGACCCCGCACCAGTTGGCGACCGTCCTCTGCCTGGTGGGCCTCGTGCCCGGCATCATCGTCAGTTCGCTGGCCGGCCTCGAGGTGGACATCGGCGTGGTCCTGCATCTCGCTCGGCGCAGTCCTCGCGCTCCTCGACCCCGCGCTCGGCGCGCGCGCGTTCGCGCGCATCGACTGGTCCACCGCCTTCGTGGTCGGGGGCATCGTCACCTACGTGGGCGTCTTGCAGAAGCTGGACGCGGTGAACCTGCTCGGGCAGGCGGCGATGAGCATCGGGACGCCGATGGTGGCGGCGGTGCTCATCTGCATGATTGCGGCGCTCGTCTCGGCGTTCGCCTCCACCACCGGCGTGCTGGCGGCGCTGGTGCCGATGGCGGTGCCGCTGGCCGCGTCGGGCGCGGTGCCGGGCTGGGCCCTCATCACCACGCTCGGGGTCAGCGCCACCATCGTGGACGGCTCGCCGTATTCGAACACCGGCGCCACGCTGATTGCGTCCGCCCCCGAGGAAGATCGGCCGCGTCTGCGGGTGATGCTCATGCGCTGGAGCATGGCGATGGTCATCGTCGGCCCGATCGTCCTGTTGCCGTTGCTCGTCCTGCTGGGGCGGTAGTTCCTGCCCCGTTCGCCGCCGGAAATCTGGTCCTGGCCAGAATGGGGACTCTCCCCATTGCGCGGCGGCGTGAGATGCTGTCGCTTCGTCGACTCCGCCCCCCGGACGCTCGGCGAAGGCGAGGGACCCAATGCCCACTTCGACCTTGGTACTGCGGAGTCAGCGCGCCAAGCCGGTGACCGACCGCGTGGAATGGTGCGAGCTGCGCGGCCGCTTCTCCGGTCCTGTTCACCGGGACGACCTTCAGTACAAGCCGGAGTCGGCGGAGATCGTCGGCGATCTCGTGCCGGACAAGTACACCGTCGAGCTCGGCGTGCCAGGGTTCGCCTCCGAGCGCTGGGAGTTCGAGGTCGGCACGGTGGCCGACTCGTGGATCCTGGAACTCGACAATCTGTGCACGACCCTTCCCACGGTGTCGGAGCTGGAACCCGAGCAGCGGCGGCTGCTGGCCACCCTGGACGACACGAAGACGCCGGGCGAGATCTGGCAGGCGCTGAGCGACAACAAGGCGGCCACGTTCTATCAGGTGTCCTACGCGCTCGCCGCCATCCAGGGCCAGGGCGCACCCCTTTCCACCCTCGTGGACCGCGTGACGGTGCTGGGCGGATCGGAACTGACGGCGCCGGACACCTCGGGCACGCTGCGCACGGTGATCGGCTGGCGCATGCACGTGCGGTTCGTGGACGCCGGGGCGGTCGAGCCGGCGCTCCTCGACGCCGGCTTCAAGCGCGACACCGGCACGGTGCATCCCACGCACAGCCGTTTCGGCTACAAGGTGAGCTACCGCGAGCGCACCGGCTCGCCGAGGATGCAGGTGACGACCGACTACAACGCGACCGGAGCCGATGTGGACATCGACGCGGGCGCGTTCCACCGCTCCTCGCCGAAGGACATCTACAAGGCGTTCGCCAAGCGGTTCCCGGAGGCCGCCAAGGTCTACAAAGTGAAGGTGTAGGGGGAGGCGTGACCTGCCCTGTCGCACACGCCCGCGACAATGAGGCATGCACATCCAGACCGACCGCGCACTCATCCCCGCTCACGTTCCCTCGGTTCGGCATCTCCACGTCACCATCACCGCGCCGCCGGCCAAGGCCCCGGCCGGCGCGCCGCGGCCGCCCGCCCGCGTGGCCCTCGTCCTCGACCGCTCCGGCTCGATGGGCGGCACCAAGATGGCCATGGCGCGCAATGCCGTGCAGCACGCCATCCGCCTGCTGAAGGCGCAGGACCGGCTCGCCGTCGTCTGCTACGACGACCGGGTCGAGACCATCCTCGCCAACACGGCGGCCAGTCCGGAAGCCAAGACGCTGGCGCTGCAGCGGCTGGCGCAGGTCGACGCGCGCGGCTCCACCAACCTCGAGGGCGGCTGGCTGCGCGGGGCGGAGGAACTGGGCCCGAACGCCGGTATGCCGTTGCTCGACGGGCTCGGGCCCGATAACCCGGCCCGTGGCGTTTCGCGCGTGCTGCTGCTCACCGACGGGCTCGCCAACCAGGGCGAGACCAACCTGCAGGTGCTGGCCGCAACCGCGGCCCGGCTGCGGGCGGAGGGCATCGCCACCTCCACCTTCGGCGTCGGCGCGGACTTCGACGAAGTGCTGCTGCAGCGCCTGGCCGCCGACGGCGGCGGGCACTTCTACTTCATCGAGCAGCCGCAGCAGATCCCGGACCTGCTCGCCAGCGAGCTGGGGGAGACGCTCGAGGTCGTGGCCCGCGACGCGGTGTTCGAGATCGCGGCGGCGCCGGACGTCGACCTGGGCCTGCTGAACGACCTGCCGACGGACTCGGCGCCCGGCCGCCTGCGCGTCCGGCTGGGGGATCTGATCGCCGACCAGGAGATCACGCTCGTCCTGGCCGTGGGCGTGCGCCAGCCGCCGGCGCTGGGGGAGCACGTGGAAGTGCACTGCCGCGTGGCGGACCGCGACCACGTGTTCTTCCCGCAGCCGATGGCCGTGCAGTGGCAGGTGGTGGACGGCGCGGCCAACGACGCGCAGCCGGTCAATCAGGCGGTGGTCGTCGCCGTGGCGCGGCTCCTCGCCGAGGGCGCGAAGCGCATGGCGCTCGACGCCAACCGGCGCGGGGACTTCGCCGAGGCCCGCCGCATCCTGGAGGACATGGCCAAGACGCTCGAGGCCATGGCGATGGGCAACCAGGCGGTCGCTGCGCTGGCTGCCGGACTCCGCGCGGAGATGCACCTCTTCGAGGATGCGATGAGTCCAATGGAAGCGAAGCGCCGGCACTTCGCGTCGTACGAGGTGGCCCACTCGCGCGCAGAAGGGGGCAAGGCGCGGCGGCGCGGCCAGCCCACCCTCACGTAGCCGGGAACCCGCGCCAGGCTTGCCGGTCGTTCTCGAAATGGATACAATCGTTCTCGAAATGAGAACATCAAAGCAACCGCGAGTCGGCCGTGGCCACGGCCCTGGCCGCTTCGCGAGCAGGGGTGCGCCGCGCCGGAGGGCCGGGCGCGGCGAGGATGATGGCCCGCTGGCGTCGACCCTGTTCGGGCTCACGCGGCGGGACGTTCTGGGCCTGCTCTACACACGTCCCGACGAGGCGTTCTACGTGAGGGAAGTGGCACGCCTCACGGGAGGCGCCCTCGGCGCGGTGCAGCGTGAGCTGACCGAGCTGGTGAGCGCCGGCATCCTCGAACGCTCGGTGAGAGGGCGGCAGGTCTACTACCAGGCCGACCGCCGCTGCCCGGTGTTCGAGGAGCTGCGCTCCATCGTGACCAAGACCTCGGGCCTCGCGGACCCGCTTCGGGCGGCGCTCGCGCACGGCTCGGCCGCGCATTGACGCGGCGTTCGTGTTCGGCTCGCTTGCCGGCGATGGCGGAAGTCCCCAGAGCGACGTCGACGTCTTCGTCGTCGGCAAGGTCACGCTGGGCCAGGTGGTCGACGCGCTCGCGACCAGCGAGCAGGCCCTGGGTCGCGAGATCAACCCCGTGGTGCAGTCCCCGGACGAGTTTTCCCGCCGCGTCGCTGCCGGCGATCACTTCGTGACCCGGGTGCTCGCCGAGTTCCAAGCTCTATCTGATTGGAGACGACGATGTCCTTGGCCGACTGGGAGCAGGCGGGATGGCTGACGCCACATCGCACCAGCCCGCAGGAAATCAGCGAGCTGCTCGCGATCGTCCAGCGCGACCTGCACGACAGCCGGGCCCGCGACGTCAGCGCTGACTGGCGCTTCAACATCGCCTTCAACGCCGTGCTGCAGGCGGCGAAGGCGGCCCTGGCGGCGTCGGGCTATCGCGTCGCGCGCGGAGCCGACAGCCACCATCGGACGCTCGAGAGCCTGGCACACACGATTGGACTCGACTCGGCCTCAATCCGCCGATTGGCCGTCTTCCGAAAGCGCCGGAACATGGCCGAGTACCGACCACGCGGGGATCACATCGGACGCCGAGGCCGACGAGATGCGGCGCCTGGCGGAGACGATACGCGACCAGGTCGTTGCGTGGTAGGCATCAACCGACCGGATCTGTAGACCGATGGCTGCACGACACGAAGCCGCAAACTGGGCCGGGCCCCAGAACCCCGTGTATCGCGCACATTCCGCTTACCGCTCTCCAAGCTGAAGGCGGCGAAGCGGGCGCTGGGCGCGGCCACCGCCACCGACACCATCGAGCGGGCGCTGGATCTCGTCGTGTTCCAGCGCCAGCTCATGACGGGACGCGCTCGATGCTGGGCGTGCGGATCGATCCCCCCGAGCCTGAGTATGGCGCGAGGCGCCGCGAAGGAACGTGCTCGACACGCATCTCTTCATCCATGCGTTTCGCGACGAGCGGCCAACGAAGCGCTTCGGCGGTTCCACGAGATCGGCGCGCCCTTCGAGTATCTGAGCGCGGTCGTGGCCCAGGAGCTGACGTTCCGGGATTCGAAGCAGCGAGGATCGCCGCCTCCTCGAGCGTTACGTCCTCGACGTTTCGAGCGGGTCGGACACGTGATCGTGCCGTCGGTCGACGCCTGGCACCGATCGGGGATCTACTGTCCGCGCTGGCCCGTGACGAAGGCCTGGACGTCAGTCGCTGTCAAAGGCGTTCGGCAACGACGTGCTGCTGGCGCTGTCCTGTCGTGAGGCAGGCTGTGAGCTCATCACGGGACGCGCGCGACTTCGGGAGAATTCGTCGCCACGAGCCTGTACGAGTGCGTGCGCACCGTGGCCAGGTCAAGCGTAGGTCAGCTCCGCAGCGGCAGCTTCGTCTGCGGCGTCGGGCGGTCGAACATCAGCGGCGAGTCGAACACCAGCTTCGGCACGTAGCCTTCGCGCGCTTCCTCGAGCTGCTGCAGGATCTCGTCGGCCAGCGCCGCGGGCGCGACCACCCGCGCGTGCGAGCCCCAGCCCAGCACCCACGTCCGCAGCGCCCAGTCGCGGCACACCTTCAGCGTCAGGCGGGTGCCGCCATCGGGCAGCGGCTCGAGCTGCTGGGACGGATGCCAGGTGCGCTCGCCCACGTACGGCGCCACCCGGCGCGAGAACTCGATCACGATGCGCTCGGGCTTCTGGCCGCGGTTCACGCCCAGCGAGTGCCCGAACGCCTCGGTGGTCAGGTCCTCGACCGGCTTGAAGCCGCGCTCGAGCACGGTGAGGCGGCGGATGCGCTCCACCGCGAACACCCGCACCTGGTGGTACTCCGGGACGTAGGCGGTGAGGTACAGGCCGCCCTCGGCGTAGGCCAGGTTGTAGGGGTGCAGCTCGTAGTCCTTCTCGCGGTTGCTGTGCACCGAGTAGTAGAGCAGCCTTGGCCACCCGGTGCTCGGCGCAGGCCTCGATCAGCCGGGCCACGAACTCGTCGTGCTTCGGCGCGGACTTCTTGCGCGGCCCGGCCTTCACCTGGATCACGTCGGGCAGCTGCTTCAGGAACGCCCGCACCTTCGGCGACAGGCCCTTTTCGATCTTCTTCGTGATCGCGGCCAGCCCGGGCTCGAACGGCGTGCCGGTGAACGACACCAGCAGCGCGCGGCTCAGGTAGAGCGAGCACGCCTCGGTCACCGACAGGCCGGCGTCGTTCAGCGCCTTGAGCGGCATGTTCATGAGCGTCCAGAAGGTCGTGCGATCGCGCTTCTCGTCCACCAGCGGGAAGCCGACTTCCTGCAGCGCGGCCAGGTCGCGCCACACCGTGCGCTGGGTGACGCCGAATTCCTGGGCCAGTTGCTTCACCGACACGCCGCTGCGGTCGGCGTCGATGCGCAGCAGCATCTTCCAGTGACGGACGACCTCCGCGTTGCGCGGCATGACGGGATTCTATGCTGACCACGCCGCCTTCATTTGCCCGCGAGTTGTTCAGGGTCCGCCGGTATCCAGATCCATGTCGCAGCAGTAACCAATGACTTGAATCGGGCCTTGAATCACCGGGAGATAGTCAGTTACATTCGCGTGCCTCGATGATGGTCCACCGCCTGGCAGTACTGAACTCCTTGAGGAACTGGGCCGTGGCGGCATGGGCGTGGTCTATCGAGCATGGATCCGCAGCGGGTCGCTCCGTTGCCGTCAAGGTGATGGGCGTTGACGCCGATCCCACGTTCCTAGAACGATTCTCACGGGAAGCGCGGTTAATCGCACAACTTCAG
>CAWFXV010000014.1:0-66473 GCA_963819885.1 uncultured Actinomycetota bacterium
GACGTCGACGACACGCCCGGATCAGCCAGCCGAGGCGGGCGCAGAATCGCTCGCGCAGTGCTGTCTCCTCCATCGCCGTAAACGCCAGGCTGCTCGAATGACACGGCGAGTTCACCGACGAACCACCGCGGTCCGCCCTCGCGCAGGCGGTCGACATGGCGGCGGATCTCGTCCGCCCATGAGGCGACCTTGAGGCCGAACGTTGTCGGCGCTCCCGCCTGACCGTGCGTCCGCCCGGCGATCACCGTGTCGCGGTGTTCCGCCGCGAGTCTGAGTAGCCGATCTTCGATCCGGCGCAGGTCGTGCCACATCACGCCGGACACCTTGCGGACGGCCAGCGCGGTCCAGGTGTCGGTCACGTCCTGCACGGTGGCCCCGTAATAGACCCACTCTGCGGCGTCTTCGGAAAGCACCTGCTGCAGGGCGGCGATGAGACCGAGCGTGGAATGCGACGTGCGTCGGGTCTCGGCTTCGACGACGTCGATGTCGAGCGCGTCGACATGGGCACCGGCGGAGATGGCCTCCGCGGCGCCCGCCGGAATGATCCCGAGCTCGGCTTGGGCGTCGGCGAGTGCCACCAGCACGTCGAGCCAGCCCTGTAGCCGTGCCGGCTCGTCGAACACCGCCCGCAGCTCGTCGGTCCCCCACATGTGCCCGTGCACCGCACTCTCGGTCAGCCGGGCGACCACGACTGCTCCTGTGCTGAAACGAGGTCGGCGAGCGCGGACTTGACGAGCGTCAGGGACGCTCCCCACGGCACGACCGTGCATCCATCGGTTCGCTCGAACGCCTCTTCCTCGAGGAGGCAGCACTTGGTGAGTGTCGGTGCCGACGCGGCCTTGGCGAGGCGGCGCGGGCACATGTCGACGTACGGCGCGTCCCGGCCGTAGAACCAGCGGTGGATCTCGCGCGATCGCGCGCAGCCGATGAGAACCCAGTCCGCGTCCGGAGGCCGCTCGTCGAGGTATGCGGTCTGCGTGCCGAGAACGAGTCCGGAGCCACGACACGGCAGCAGGTAGCGAGAAGCCGGTCTGGCCGCGGCCAGATCGGCGAGGTCGGTGACATCCGGAACCAGCTCGACCGGCGGCAGGTCGTCGGCTACGTCGAGGACCGATCGAGCCTGGTCGAACAGCTTCGGCGGATACGGCGGCACAACGTCGACGACTCGCACCTGCACCGGGTCCGGGTCGAGGAGAAAGCTCACATGGCCGTGCCGTCCGGCCACGACGGCACACCGGACACCAGGGGCGTGCTCATGGGCGGTCCGAGCCAGCTGGCTGGGCACACTCGTGTCGACGTCGGGCGCGTCGACCCACACCGTCTCCTCCGGCAGGGCGAGGACCGCCACGTCGACAACCGGCGCGAACAGTGGGACGCCATCCAGCTTGGTCACGGCGACCACTGCGGTGTCCGAGCCGGAGCGCAGCACGACGAAGCGGGTGCGGCGATATACCTCCCGGCCAAGCAGGTGACGTCGAACCGCTGCAGCGGTGAGGGGCGAGTCGACGACCGCCACCGACACCTCTCGGTAGCGGTCCGGCGTCAGGTTCTTCATGGCACCGACTCCGGAGTAGCCCGCCGAGCAGTCATCGTGTCCGCTCGGATGCCGAGCCGCAGCGTCTCTACTCCGAGCACCTCACCGGGCGCGATGTTGCCGAGGCTGACGTCCGGTCCGAACTCGCGGATCAGCCACGCCTGTTGACTACGCAGAGGGGCCTCGAAGATCAGCGACTCGACGCCGACGGCGGCCGTGAGCGCGGCCACCAGCTCGGCGCGCACTCGTCCATCCGGCTCATACAGGCCCACGCTGCCCGCTTCCCGCCCTTCCCCGACCACCCACGTCGCCCCTGCCGCCAGGTCCCGGGTCGCCTGTTCCACCCAGTGCTGAGAAGACACAACCGCGTCGGGATCCTTCGACCCGACTTCGGTGAGGACGGTGAAGCGGCGTGCCGCGGCCTCGACCAGTGCGGCTTTCTCCTCCTGGGGCATCGCCACCACGCCGTTCGAGACCTCCACGCAGGCGAACCCGGAATCGGCCGCCCAGGCAAGGCAGTCGGCGTGCCGGCCTTGGACCCAGGACAGCTCGAGCAGAGTCCCGCCGGTGCAGGCCAGCACGTCCGCATCCCGCAGCAGAGCGATCTTCTCCACGACGGCTGGGTCGAGATAGGCCGTGCCCCAACCGAACTTCCAGATGTCAACGTAGGGCGTGTAGACGCGGAGGAGTCCGCGGACCTGGTCGAGCGGTAGACCCTTGTCGAGTACATGAGTCAGCCCAGCCGTCCGGGGCTTCCGGCTCCGGACGGGAAGGTCGAGGAAATCCCCCGGCACTTTTCCGATCGTAAACGCGCGTCTATTTTGGTGCAACGGCAGCAAGCGTGGCGAGCAACGACTGGCGCCACAAGTTCCATGATCGACTGGCCAGAAATGATGCGACTCGCCGGGGTGTCGCGCAACGTGTTACCAGTTGATCTTCGTGGGGCGACTCGGCATTCCGGAAGGGCGGGTGGCGCTTGGACCCAGCGATGGCTGACCTGGTCGCGGCAGTCCGGTCCCACCCGGGCCTCACGGGCAAGGCGGCGATAGGGCGGCTCGTACGGGACGTCCTGGGCCCCTCAGACTGGTTGGCCGGGCCGGGCGACGACGCTGCGGCGGTCGCCGATTGCGGTACCCGGACGATTCTGGCCGGGGGGGAGGCGCTGTTTCCACCGTTCGTCGTAGCTGACCCGTTTGGTGCCGGAGTCGCCGCGGTCCTTGCGAACGTCAACGATCTGGCAGCGATGGGGGCCCAGCCGAGCGCGATCCTCGACACGATCGTGGCCGAAGAGGACGTCGCGCGAGCGGCGCTCGAGGGCATCGCCCATGCTGCCCGCCTTTACGACGTCCGGGTCGCCGGCGGCCATCTCACCGTGCACGGCGGGCCGCCCGCGATAGCCGCGTTCGGGATCGGCGAGGCCTCAGTCGTGCTGTCCGCCCGGCGGGTCGAGCCGGGGCTCGTGCTGCTGCTCGCCTGCTGCCTGGACGGCACCATGCGGGCCGACTTCCCGTTCTTCGCCTCGTTCGAGCAGCGCGGGGAGCGGCTCGCCGGCGACATCCGGCTGCTCGCGGCGGCAGCCGAGGCCGGCGAAGTGGTCGCCGCGAAGGACGTCAGTATGGCGGGGGTGATCGGCTCGCTCGGCATGCTCCTGGAATGGCGGCGAGCTGGCGCAGTTGTCGACCTGGACGCGTTGCCACGGCCTGCGGGGGTCGATCTGGCGCAGTGGTTGGTGTGCTTTCCCGCGTATGCCTTTCTGCTGTGCGCCGCGGCGGAGCGAGCTGAGGCCTGCGCAGCCCGGTTCAGAGAACGGGGGCTCGCGTGTGAGCGGATCGGCACGCTGGACGGCAGCGGGCTGGTTCGGCTACGTCGTGGGGCGGAGCTCGCGACCGTGCTCGATCTGTCTCGCGAGCCAGTCACTGGCCTGGCGGGCGAGGAGACAGGCCGCCCAGCCTCTGGTCAGCCAGGATCTTGACTACCTCATGCAGGACGTTGGTCAGGGTCTACCGCAGATGCTGGGGCTATAGGCGCGGACAACGGAATCGCCATCTGCTGATGCATCACCCCGACGTACGGCGCCGGATCGCCTACCGGCTGCCAGCCGAGCCGGACGAAGAAGCTGACGTTGGTCAGCTGAACGTGGGCGACCATGCGGCGTCCACCCAGCCCGCCAGCCGTGCCCACGGCAAAGCGAACCAGTGGTGCCCCGACGCCGTGGCGGCGGAATGCGGACAGCACAGCGAGCCGGTCGCCCTTCCACTGCCCGGACTCGTCGAGCGGGTACAGCCGCACGGCCCCTGCGGGTACGCCGTCGACGAAGCCGAGCACATGCACCGTTGCCGGGTCACCGTCGTGGTCGTCTCGGTCGTCGGCGGTGAAAAGACTCTGCTCCACGACGAAGACCTGGCGCCGGATGGCATGGTGAATCTGGCGTTCGCCCGTATCGGCGACCGCACGGCAGACGACGTCAACTGACGTCGACAAGGGGGAGGTCGCGACGTCCGTCGTCGACAAGGGATCGCTCCATTGCGGTCATTGCCGAGCATGCCTGGCAGCGGGCACACCCAGCGCGGACGTTCCATGAGCCGAGACCACGCGCCACGAGGTAAGGCACTACCTGGCGGTAGGCCGCCTCCATGTACTCGGGACTGGGCGGTAGAACATTGCCCAACGGCGTGCCCGGGACTGGGCGCAACGGCACCACAAACGGGTACACCCCGGCGTCGATCGCACGGCGGCAGCCAGCCACCGTCAGGTCGAGGTCCTCACCCATGCCGAGGATCACGTACGTCGAGACCTGCCCGCGACCGAATAGCTGGACAGCACGTTCCCAGGCTCGGAAATAGCCGTCGATTCCGGTGCGAGCCTTCGCCGGCGCGACCCGCGCAAGCACGTCGGGATCGAAGGACTCCACGTGCATGCCGACGGAGTCCACGCCCATCTCGAAGACCGCATCGAGCACCGAAATGTCGTCCGGAGGCTCGAACTGGACCTCGACCGGAAGCCCGCTCGCCTCCTTCATCGCCTGTGCACACCGCGCGACGTACATCGCGCCCTTGTCGTGACCGTGCGTGGTGCCGGTCGTCAGCGTCACGTCCACAGCACCGTCCAGATCGCGTGCCGCTACGGCGACCTCAGCAAGGTGCTCTGGCCGCTTCACCGGGATCGACTGGCCGGACTGCAGCGTCAGCTCGATCCCACAGAACCGGCACACGTCGTCGGTGCCCCAGTACATGCACGTCTGGATGACAGTGCTCGCCACCGAGTCGAGGTGCAACAGGGCAATCTGCCAGTAGGGGATCCCGTCTTCGGTGGTGAGGTCGTAGTAGCGCGGCCGAGCTGTCCGGCGCGCCGACGCGACGCGCTCGCCGTCGCGGTAGATGGCGTACGCGTCGTCCTCCGCGCGGAGCACGTATGGCGACTGAGCCGCGAACGGCGCCGCCACCGGAACGGTTACGGCCACGCCCTCGACCCACAGCATGCCGGCATCGGCCGGGCCTGCCCCGCCGCGGCGTGCCTCCAGCGGCTCCTCCGTACGCAGACCGAGGCTCTGCAGGTCGGCCAGCAGCGCCGTCAGCTGCGGGGTCAGCGGGGAGGCCTCAGCCGAGCTTGTGCCCATACAGCGCCTCGAAGTTGGCAGAGAATACGTTGGTCTTGAGTTCCTCGCTGACCGGGACTCCCTCAATCTTGTAGTACTCACCCCAGAAGTCGCTCCACGGCTCATCGGAGGCGAACAGAACCCGATCGGCGCCGACGCCACGGCGCTCGATCTCGGTGAGCAGCCAACGGGGTCCGAAGCCGACGGTCCAGGTGGTGTCGGCGTAGACCTGGTAGCCCTGCTCGACCCAATCCAAGAACCTTGGCACGAGCTTGATGTGCCCGCTGACCCCCCCACCGAAGTGGACCAGGTAGATCTTGACCCGCTTGCCGTACTGCTCTACCAGCGGGATGAAGTTGTTGAGGTCGGACGCTCCCCCTGGACTGGTATGGAAGTGGAACACCAGGTCGTACGACTCGGCAGCAGCGAAGCACGCCTCGGCAACCTCTGCCGTCGCCTCGTCCCACGTACTGGGATCGGGGTTGCCGCCGAGCAGGAATGTCGTCTTCAGCGCGACGATCCCGCGTTCTCCGGCATGTTTGAGCGCCTCGAGGGTGAGCTCTCGGTTCTGTGGGAGGAAGGAGACCCACAGGGCGCCGGCGAGGCGCTCACTGGACGACACCGAGTCGAGCACCAGCGGGTTGAGGCCGAATGGCTGGCTCTGCACCGGGATGCCGTAGTTGGGGATGACGAGGCCACGCTCAACGCCGAGCCGGTCGAGATGGGTGATGTAGTCACGAGTCGTGGTGAACTCGTAGACCGTGGGCTTCACCGGCTCGGCGAGGTCGTAGAACTTCCATGCCTGCAGCTCGCCGATGTGACTGTGCCCGTCGACGACCCGCCGGCGCACCTTGTCCTCAGGCATCGCCTACCCCCGACACTTTCGGGAACGGATGTACACCATAGTGAAACTGACACCGGCCCCAGAGCGTGTCAAGAGTGCTGCGGCGGAGGATCACCACGGCCCCGGATCCGGCTGATCGCCGCCTCCCACTCCTCCCTGGTCTGGTACGCCGCCGTACCTGGCGACGGCTCGGCTTCGTGGACCCAGTCACCGGTCGCCGGATCGAGTTGAACTGTTTCCACGGCGTATATCGGATTCGCAGTTGCTGGGTCGACGGTGATCGACGCGTGAAGGCCGACGCCGTCAGCGAGGCGCATATCCAACCGGCGATAGGGCGACAGTGGCGCGAGATCGGGTCTACCGGTCTCGAACAGCACGGCCCATTCCGAACCTGCCGCGGCGGCGTCACGAATGCGCTGCTTGGCCTGCTCGCGTTGCGCCGAAGCCCGAAGGTCGCGGTACCGGATGTTGAACGCGGCACCGGCGACCAGCGCAAGGTCGAGTCCTTCCGTGGCGACGCCGGTGTCATGGACGACGTCAGCGACGAGGTGGGCGGACGAGGTGTAGGCGGTCGCCAGATCATCGGCCGTGATGACGCCGCCGAGGCGATCGACGACGGCGCGCACCAAGGTGACGGCGGATGCGTAGGCCTCGGGCCGCACCATCACGACCGGATACAGCCGATCCTCCGCTGCTTGCCAGCGGCGGGCCAGGTCATCGAGCCCGCCCGCCTCGGCATCGCCGGCCGTCACGCCGGCCATCGTGGACCCCGGCGTGGGTACACGTCCAGGTTTGCCGACATCCGCCGCCGCACACTATCCTCTACGTGCCGTCTGCTATCGGTAACGGAGGCGGCATGACCCTGGTCATGGCCCTAGGCGGCAACGCGCTGATTCCCGCCGGCGAGCGAGGCAGCGCGGATGAGCAGCGCGCGAACGCCCAGCGCATCGCCAGGGCAGTTGCTGCTGTTGTCCGCGCCCGTTCCCCGGTCGTGGTGACCCATGGCAATGGACCGCAAGTCGGCAACCTCGCCTTGCAGCAGGAGGCAGGTGCGGAGCTGGTTCCAGCGCTGCCGTTGCCAACACTCGTGGCGATGACGCAAGGCCAGCTCGGCAGCCTGCTGGTGTTGGCCCTGCGGGCCGCGGGAGTGACATCCGTCGCATCGATGGTCACCCATGTCGTCGTCGACGCCGACGATCCGGCATTTGGTCGGCCGAGCAAGCCCACTGGGCCGTTCTTCAACCGCGAGGAGGCGACGGCGTTCGCCGAGAAGCGGGGTTGGGTGGTGGCGGAGGACTCAGGCCGCGGCTGGCGTCGGGTGGTGCCCTCGCCTCGCCCGCGCGAGATCGTCGAGGCAGCGGTCATTCGGCGTCTCGCCGCCGCTGGTGTCGTCGCGGTGGCAGCAGGCGGGGGCGGTGTCCCGGTGGTTCGCGAGGGCGACGAGCTACTGCCCGTCGACGGCGTCATCGACAAGGATCTCGCCGCCGCGGTGCTCGCGAGCGCCCTCGGCGCCTCGACCCTCGTGCTGGTCACCGGCGTGGCCAAGGTCTTTCTCAACTTCGGCACTCCGCAAAAGCGGCCGGTTAACGAGCTGACAGTGGCCGAGGCTCAGGACTATCTCGCGGCCGGCCAGTTCGCCGCGGGCAGCATGGAGCCCAAGGTCACCGCAGCCACGCGATTCCTGGCCGCTGGTGGCGAACTCGTGCTGATCACCGACGCGGAGCACGTCACCGCCGGTCTGGCTGGCGACCATGGCACCAGGATCGTGCGCGGCTCGGCCGCCTCAGGGCGCTCACCGTGACGACAGCGGTCAGGCGGAAGGTCGACGCGTACCACGACTCGATGCGACTTCTCGCCGCGACTCGCGCGATCGAGAACGGCGCAGGAGTGAGTTGGGGCGCAGCGCTGATGGGTACGCCGTCCAACCTCGACCTGCTCACCGACCAGGGAGTCGATGCAACTGGCGCACGAGCCAACGATCTGGTGCTCGCGGTGCGCGCCGACACCGAAGCCGATGCGGAGAGCGCCCTGGACGCCGCCGAGGCAGTGCTCGCAGGCCCCCTTTCAGCCGGGGCGGCGAGCACCCGATCGCGGCGACGGACGATCGCGGAGGCTGCGGCGAGCATGCCCGGCGCGAACGTCGCGGTGGTGTCGGTTCCCGGCGCGTACGCCGCTTTGGAAGCCCACCACGCGTTGTCTGCGGGGCTGCACGTGTTGCTGTTCAGCGACGGGGTGGCAGTCGACGACGAGGTTGCCCTGAAGGGTCGGGCCGACCGGCTCGGGCTGCTGGTCATGGGTCCAGGTGCGGGGACAGCCGTACTTGGTGGCGTAGGCCTCGGGTTCGCCAACGCCATCCGGCCAGGCAGGGTCGGCGTGGTGGCCGCCGCCGGCACTGGCGCGCAGGAGGTGATGGCTCTTCTCGCGGCCGCGGGGACGGGCGTCGCGGCTGTCATCGGTGTCGGTGGCCGTGACCTGTCCCGCGACGTGGGCGGGCAGATGACCCGGGCTGCGCTGCGAACGCTCGCAGGGGACCCAGACCTCGACGTCGTCTTGCTCGTGTCGAAACCCCCGGATCCCGACGTGCTGGCCGGCGTCCTGTCGGCAGCGGGTGGCAAGCCGGTTGTGGTCATCGCCTTGGGTGTCGACGACCTGCCGGTTCCCGGCGTACGGGTGGCCCGAACGATCGACGAAGGCGTCGAGTTCGCGCTCAACAAGGTCGGAGTCTCACCGCCCGAGCTCGGTACTGGCCTGGCTCACATGGCCCGGGCGGCAATCCATGACCTCGACCCGGCCCGGAAGGCGATTCGAGGCGTCTTTTCCGGTGGCACCCTGTGCTACCAGGCGATGCTCGTACTGTCACGCCGACTCGGGCCGGTGTACTCGAACGCGCCTCTACGACCCGACTGGCGCCTGCCCGCGCCGCCCAGTGCCCACATATGTATCGACGCCGGCGAGGAGGAGTTCACCGCGGCGCGGCCGCATCCGATGATCGACGCCGCGGCACGGGTGGACCTATTGAAAGAAGCGGGCGATGACCGTTCCACTGCCGTGCTGCTCTTCGATGTGGTGCTGGGACACGGTGCGCACCCTGATCCGGCCGGAGAGCTGGCGCCGGTCGTCGAGGCCACGACGGGCCCTGCCGTCGTCATCAACGTTGTCGGCACGGATGCAGACCCGCAGGGTCTTGATGGTCAACGGCGAAGGTTGGCAGAGGCCGGGGCTCTGGTCGCTCCGACAGGCGCCCGGGCAGCGTTGCTCGCCGCGGCGATCGCCGGCCGCCGTCCGTCTGTCGTCGCGGAGTTGCCGTGACCCAGCGGGTGGCGCTGGTGAGCTACTCCACCCGTCCCAGGGGCGGCGTCGTGCACACCCTGTGCCTGGCAACGGCACTGCGGCGGCTGGGACAACCGCTACACGTCCTCGCGCTCGGCGATCCGGCGGCAGGCTGGTTCACCGACGTCAGCGTGCCCTCCACGATCGTGCCTGCGCCGCAGTGGCTGCCCACCCTGGAGGAGCGAGTTTTTGCCGCGGTGGACACGCTTGCTGATGCGCTGCGCGACGTTGTGATCGGGTTCGACGTAGTGCATGCGCAGGACTGCATATCGGCGCGGGCGGCGGCCCGGGTGAGGGACGATGGCGCCCCCGTGGTGGTGGTGCGCACCGTGCACCACGTTGACGATTTCACGACACCGGCACTGGTGGACTGTCAGCGCAAGGCGATTCTTGAGCCAGACGAGGTGCTCGTCGTGAGCCGGTACTGGCAGCAGGTACTGGCAGGTGATTACGCCGTCGCGGCATTGGTTGTGCGCAACGGCGTCGACGCGGACCGGTTCGGGCAACGCCCAACTCCTGGCACCGTGGCTGCGCTTCGGGCCCGGGTGGGAGCATCCGCGCGTCCGCTGCTGCTCTCGGTCGGCGGGATCGAGCCACGAAAGGGCAGCATCGAGCTGATCGAAGCGTTGGCGCTCGTTCGCGGCTCGCTCGAGCCGAGCCCGGTGCTGGCGGTCGTCGGCGGACAGTCGTTCCAGGATTACCGGGCCTATCGCGACCGAGCGCTGGCCCGGGCCGCGGCGCTTGGGCTGGAACTTGGTCGCGACCTCGTCATGGTCGGCACGGTCGACGACGCCGAGCTGCCGGCGTGGTACCACGCCGCCGACCTACTGGCATTCCCATCAGTCAACGAGGGGTGGGGGCTCGCGGTCCTCGAAGCGCTCGCTGCCGGGCTGCCGGCCGTCGTCACCGACATACCTGTCTTCCGTGAGTATCTGACCGACGGCGAAGGGGTGCTGTTCGTGCCACCCAACGATTCGACCGCACTCGCGGCGGCGCTCCGTACGATCTTGACCGACCGTTCACTGGCCGAGCGATTGTCCAAGGCGGGCCCTGCGGTGGCCCGGCGCTATCCGTGGTCGGCGAGCGCCGAGCAGCACCGCGCGATCTACCAGCGACTCGCACTGTCGCGCCGGACCACCCCGGCGTGAACGCTGACGGCGGTCAGACGGTCCACGTGTTGATCTGGAATGCACCTTCTCGCCATGCGGTGAGCGCCGCGTCCAGTACGTCCAGCGGGTTGAACGCCGTAACACCCTCGAGCAGGTCACTTTCCCGGAACCCGTAGAGGGCTCCCATCGCGAACCGGCACGCGTAGACGTGTGCGCCCTCGTTGAGAAGGGTCTTGATCTGGTTGTTTATCGCGAGGTGGCCGGGGAATGCCTCCTGGCCGACCGCCGGGTAACCCCGAGTACCGGACGCGAGCAGCACGCCTGGGCCGTAAAGCACAATGTGCACGTCGAAGCCCTTGCGCCGTAGCCGTGTTGCGGTCAGCAGGTTGACCAGCGCGACAGATCCCTCGTACGGCACGGTGTGGAGAAAGACGTACGCCTTCTCGCCCTCGTTCGCCTTGAGGTCCTCGAAGACCTTCTCTTCGGTGTCGTAGAGGTACTCGCCCTCGGCTGGCCGGGCTGTGTCGACTGTCGGCTGTGGCATGAGTGGTCTCTCCAGTCTGTCGTGGGTCACACCGCGGGGTTGCGGCGTGCGGGAGGCGGATGCCAGACCCGCCGATGGCTGCCGGGCATACGCGCCATGATGCGACGCCTGACCGGCCATGGAAGTTGACGGTAGGCGGGCACGAAGACGTGTCGCCAGAACAGTGGTCCTGAGCCGGTCGCGCTTGCGGGTGGCAACCGACCGACCTGTCGAGCGACGTCAGCCTGGGCGGCCTCGAGGAGGTACCGCTCGGAGTTGCGACGCAACCACTGGGCCAGCTGGAGGTTGGCACGCCGAAGCTGGCGGCGCACAACGGCGCTTCGAGCCGCGACAGAGGTCATGATCGCAACCGGCTCAAGGCGTTCTGGGCAGCCAGTGCGATCGGCTCGTTGAGCGCGCCGATCGGCGGTGAGTACACGTTCTCCATCCAGGCCAGGTCCTCGATGGTAACGCCGGTGCGAACGGCCATCGCCAGGAAGTCGGCACGCTCCTTGATACCTTCGCCACCCACCATTTGCGCACCGATCAGCCGCAGCGTCCCGGGCTCGCCGAGCAGCTTCACCCGGGTCTTGCGGACCCCCGGGTAATAGCGGGCCCGGGAGATGCCGTCCGCGGTGCCGACGACGTATGGGATGCCAAGCGCTGTGGCGAGGGTCTCGCCGAATGACACCCCACCGATCATCCACTTGCCAGCCACCATCGCCCACGGCACATAGACCGGCGAATAGACCCTGTTAGCCCCCGCAGCATTCGCGCCGGCGACCTTTCCTTGCGCATAGGCATGGCTTCCCGACAAGCCCTGTACCGGGATCCACGTGACGCCGTGCGGGAGTTCGGCGCAGTCGCCCGCAGCGAAGACGCCGCGCCGGGTGGTCTCCAGCCGCTCGTCGACGATGAGCCCTCCGGTGGAGCCGACCTCCAACCCAGCTGCTCGGGCGAGCCTGTTGTTGGGCCGCTTGTGAGTACATACGACGGCGATGTCGCATGGCAGCTCGCCGGTCGACGTCGCGACAGCGCTGACGCGGCCATCGCCCAGGAACGCCTCCAGCTTCGTGTTGTAGTGCGTGATCACCCCCATCTCCGCCCAGGACTCCTCCACTGGCGCCATCACATCGGGATCGGCGACTTCGGCGAGCGGCCACGGATGGGGGTCCATCAGGTGGGTTTCGATGCCCCGATGCGCAAGCGCGGTCGTCATTTCCAAGCCGAGCGGTGTTGCCTCGACGACGACGGCGCGGGAAACGGAATCGAGGACCTTGTCCCACTTCATCGCCCGGCGGATGTTCTTGACGTAGTACAGGCCGGCCAGGTCGATGCCCGGAACGCCGGGGTTTGCGTAGTCGAAGCCGGTGGCGAGCACGAGCCGGTCGTACTGGACCTCGCTTCGCTTGCCGGCATTCTCCTGGACTTGCACCACCTGGCCGTCAAGATCTACTGCTGTGACGCGGGCCTCGTAGTGGATGTCGATGCCGGCTTGGACATAGGCCTCCTTGTCGGCGAGGAACAGCGAGTTGAAGTCTTCGATCTCCCGTCCATGCACGTACGGGATCCCGCACGGGCTGTAGCCGACGTCTTCGAACTCGGTGAAGACGGTGACCAGCGCGTCGGGGGCGGCTTGCTTGACACCACCCGCGGCACCGATGCCACCGGCGCCCCCACCGACGATGACGACCCGAAGCGACATGGGCAGGCCCCTATCCGGCCGTGCTACCCGAGAGTAATTTCCGATAGGAAACGCACCATCGCTTATACTAGCTGCCTGGTTGGGCCGTCAAGGAGTTGCGATGCTCGACGAGATCGTTGCTTCGATCGGGCCGAAGGTTCGTCGTCTGCGCCAGCAGAAGGGGCTGTCCCTGCAGCAGCTCGCGGAGCGTTCCGGGGTCTCGGCCGCAGCGATTCACAAGGTCGAACGCAACGGGATGGTCCCGACCATCACCACGTTGATCAAGCTGGCCGCCGCCCTCAATCGACCCGTGTCGTACTTCGTCGACGAGGACTCGGACATCGACGCGGTGGCTGCACTGGTTCGAAGTCGCGAGCGCAAGCCGGTTTACACCTCCAAAAAGGGCCTTGCCCTCGAGAACATCAGCGGACCGTACGGCCGGTTCTTCATCGCTGCCGCAGCGGCGACGATGGAACCGCAAGCGGATAGCGGTCCGAAGCCGATGGAGCACCCGGGCGAAGAGCTGGTCCACGTCCTGCGGGGATACGTGAACTTCGATGTGGATGGCGAGACCTACGCCCTTTCCGCTGGAGACTCGTTACACTTCCGGACCGACCGTCCCCACCGGTGGTCCAACCCGTCGACACAACCGGCCAAGGCGTTGTGGATGGCGCTTCGCCCGAGCTGACTCACCGCCTTAGCTCGCGTTGGAACGCTTGCCGAGCATGAGAGGAGCTCGGCTCGGACTGGTCTGCGGCTACTTCGACCCCAACCGGGACGGGTGCCGACTACACGCGCCGGCTAGCCACTCACCTCAGCCACACCGGCGCGGATCCGTTGATCGTCACGACATTCGAGGTCGTAGAGCCTGCTCACCTGATCGGCCAAACTCGGCCCCTCCACAGGTCGCTCGGTCACCACTGTCCTGTCCGGTCCAGGTGCCCGTGGCGACCTATTGGTCAAGCGAGGTCGAGGGGTGTGGTTCCGGGAGGCTGATACGAAGTCAGGGGACGAGGAGAGCGTAGCGAAGAAGCATCCCGGAACAACTGGCCTCCCAGAACCACCTTCCTCGACCGCGCGACGACTCACTTAGTCGTCGCGGCCTTGTACTTGTTGATGGCCAGTGGGGCGAAGACCGCGATGATGATGCCGCACCAGATCAGTGAGGCCGCGATCGAGTGCTGCATCGGCCAAGCGTCGGACACGACGATGCTGGCGTTGCCGAACAACTGCCGGCAGGCCTCGACGATCGCGCTGATCGGGTTCCACTCCGCGATGGTCTGCAACCAGGTCGGCATCGTCTCCGGCGGCACGAAGGCATTCGAGATGAAGGTCACCGGGAACAGCCAGATCAGGCCGGCTGAGGCCGCGACCTGCGGACTGCCCACCGACAGGCCGATGAACGCGCCTACCCACGACATCGAGAACGAGAACAGCAACAACAGACCCACCGCGGCCAGGAACTGCCACAGGCCGTTGTGGACGCGCCAGCCGACGATGACCCCGCAGATCATCATGATGACGAGCACGAGGAACTGATTGAGTAGGTCGGCCCCGACCCTGCCGGCGATAACCCCAGACCGCGCCATTGGTAATGAGCGAAACCGGTCGATCAGGCCCTTTTGCATGTCGTCGGCGAGACCGACGCTGGAAGGCGCGCAGGAGAACGCCATGGTCTGGACGAAGATCCCGGCCATCAGGTACTCGGTGTAATCGACGCCCGGCACCCGGATCGCCCCGCCGAACACATATCCGAATAGCAGCACGAACATGATCGGCTGTATGAACATGTAGACGAGAGTGTCGGGCACGCGCAGGCCGCCGCGAATGTTGCGCCACGCAACGATCAAGCTGTCCCGGAATGACTGGCCGTACCTGCCGGTGTTGGCACTGGCAATCCGGTCGGCGACCCTGCTCTCGAACGCGGTCACTTGGCCCTTCCCTTCGCCGCAGGCTCGGCATCCGCCGCGCGTTGCTCGGCATTCGCCGCGCGTTGTTCGGCGTAGTGCCCGGTCAGTTCGAGGAAGACGTCGTCGAGCGTCGGGCGGCGAAGCGCGATGTCGTCGATCACGATGCCGGCTTCATCCAAGTCGCGAATCACCAGAACCAACCCCTTGGATCCACTTGCGGTCGGCACAGTCAGCTTCCGGGTGTGCAGGTCGACGACGCATTGGCCGTCGCTGCCACGCTGCAGGATCTCCTCCGCCTGCGTCAGGGCGGCCGAGTCATGGACGATTACTTCGATCCGCTCGCCGCCGACCTTGGCCTTGAGCTCGTCGGCGGTGCCTTCGGCGATGATCTTTCCTTCGTCGATCACCACGATCCGGTCGGCCAGCGCGTCGGCTTCCTCCAGGTATTGCGTGGTGAGCAGGATCGTCGACCCTTCCTCGGTGCGGTCCCGGATGACATCCCACATGTCCAGCCGACTGCCTGGGTCCAGACCAGTTGTGGGCTCGTCGAGGAACAGCACTTCGGGATGAGTGATGAGGCTGCCCGCGAGGTCGAGCCGGCGGCGCATGCCGCCTGAGTAGGTCTTGGCAACACGATCCCCCGCATCGGTCAGCCCGAACTGGTCGAGCAGCTCGTGGCCCGCCTGGTTGCGTGCTCGCCACTGAGTTGGTAGAGCCGGCCGAACATCCACAGGTTCTCTCGCCCGGTCAGGTTCTCGTCGATCGCGGCGAACTGACCGGACAGGCCGATGCTCGCCCGGACGGCCTGTGGTGCAGCCACGACGTCGTGCCCCGCCACGACCGCGTGGCCGGCGTCGGGCTTGAGCAGGGTGGTGAGCATGCGCACGATCGTCGTCTTGCCGGCGCCGTTGGGCCCGAGTAAGCCGACGACAGTCCCTTTCGGGACGACCAAGTCGACTCCCGCGACGGCCTTGACCGCTTTCTCGCCCGACCCGAACGTCTTGACCAGGCCTACGGCTTCGATCGCGTTCACACCGATCGTCCTCTCCTCGGCCCACTCCCTGGCTTCACCGTTGCGAGCATGCCAGCCGGCGCAGACATTCCCACGTCCGGCAGGTTCAGCATGGAAGTCGCTTCGTCGAGATCGAGCTCCCCAGCCGCGAGCCGGCGCAGCACATCTTCCCGGTCGTAGACGGCCGCCGGGGCCGGCATTCCGTCGGTCGCCTCTTCCAGCCCGAGCCGTTCCAGCAGCTCCGCGAACCGCTGGCGGGCGGTCGGGTAGCTGACGCCGAGGTCGCGGGCGAGCTCTCTCATGTTGCCGCGCGAGACGAGAAAGGTGCGAAGGATTTTCCGGTCCAGCTCGCGCAGCGCGCAGTATGGGCAGGCCGCGAAACGCCCAGACAGCTCACTGCCACAGGACCCGCAACCCAATCGGGTGAGATGCAATTCGTCACCGCAGACCGGGCACTGCCGAGGGGGCAGATGGTCTGCGCCGTTCACCCGGGGACCTTCACAGTGACGCTGCCCATGATCACCTCGGCATCGACTTCCGCAGCACCAGTGCCGACGACCACGTCACGGCCCCGGTCACGGCCGTGTCGCTCGGGTTCGGTGACGAACCGGCCCAACTGGACGTCGGCCCGGATCCGCACGTCCGAGCCGGGCAGTAATGACAGCTGCAGCGATCCGGACTCGCAACGCATCCGCGAGTGCCCACGCGTGAGTCGCGCCTCGACCTGTGCCGATCCGGCCTGCACCAACAGATCGAACGGGCCTTCGGCGCCGCGCACCCGCAGTGAGCCTGCAGTCACGCGGACATGATCGAGCGCCCGTGCCCCCTCCACCTGCAGGGAGCCGGCGATCACCTCGACCCCGACGGGCAGATCGGGCCGCACCCGGACCCGCAGTTCGAGACCGGGTCCAAAGCCCTGCTGGACCCGGCCCGCAACCTCGCGCCAGCGGCCACCGGAGAGCAGCGTGAAGGCGTCGTCGGTGGGAATCGGCTCGGCTTCGCCGGTGACCACGAGAGTGGATCCGTCCCGGCGGACTTGATGAGCACCGTCGATTGCCACGGTCGCCACCGACGGGTCGCCAACCAGCCGGACCCGCCGAGAGGTCGCCCGGACCATCACCCGCTCGATGTCGGGCACTGCGGGCGGAGCCGGCTTCCCGGCGGCAGTCGGGCCGGCGGTCGAGGCCGCCGGTTCGGCGGCCTGCGGCGCTGTGGAGTCGATCAGTCGCGACGCCTCCGCCGGGTCGATACGACCCGCAGCGACATCTTCCAGAATCTGCTGAATGCTCTGTTCCGTCATGAGGTCGATTGTGCGTTTCTGATTGCCAATCCGTCAAGTCAGTTTGCCGTTATGACAGGTTGGACCTACTCGATCGACAACGGATACCCGGCATGACGCAGGGCCGCGAGCACCCGACCTCGATGCTCTGCGCTCCGCGTCTCCAGTTGGAGAGCGACCTCCACTTCGTGGATATGCAGTTGAGACTTCGTCCGTTCGTGAACGACATCGAGGACATTCGCGTCCGTCGCAGCCAGGTCGGCCAGCAGGCGGGCCAGCGCACCAGGCCGATCGGGGATCCGGACTCGGAAGCTGAGATACCGGCCGCTTGCCGCCATGCCGTGGCGGATGACCCGAAGCATCAACAGCGGATCGACGTTCCCACCGGACAGCACCGCGACGACCGGTGGCTCGAATGCCGACGGGTTCGCGAGAACGGCGGCGACACCGGCTGCACCCGCGGGTTCGACGACGAGCTTGGCCCGCTCGAGCAACAGAACCAGCGACCGAGCGATCCAGTCCTCGCTGACGGTGACGACGCCGTCGCACAGCGCCTGGACCAGCCCGAATGGCACCTCACCAGGACAGGCGACGGCGATCCCGTCGGCCATGGTCGTCATGGTCGCCAGCGGCACCGGCCTGCCCGCGTCGAGCGACGGCGGGTAGGCAGCGGCGCCGGTTGCCTGCACGCCGACCAGCCGCACGTCGGCGCGAGCGTCCTTGACCGCGAGCGCGATGCCGGCGAGCAGGCCGCCGCCACCCGCGCTGACGACAATCGTGCGGACGTCCGGGCACTGCTCGATGATCTCCAGGCCGACTGTCGCTTGCCCGGCGACGATGTCGGGATGGTCGAACGGGTGGATGAGGACGGCCCCGGTCTCGGCGGCGAACTCCTTGGCGGTGACCAGTGCGTCGTCGACGGTCGAGCCGACGAATCTGATGTCCGCGCCGTAGGCACGGGTGGCCTTCTCCTTGACGATCGGCGCCCCCTCGGGCATGAACACCGTCACCTTGGTGCCGAGCATGCTCGCTGCGAGGGCGACCCCCTGGGCGTGGTTGCCGGCGCTGGCCGCGACGACACCCCTGGCGCGTTCGTTGTCCGACAGCCGGGCAATGCGGACGTACGCCCCCCTGATCTTGAACGATCCGGCGCGCTGCAGGTTCTCGCACTTGAGGAAGGCCGGCCCGCCGACCACCCCGGCCAACCAGCGAGAAACCTCCAGTGGCGTCGGGCGGACGACGTTGCTGAGGAGTTCGCGCGCCGCAAGCACGTCCTCGATCGACACCGTCGCCATGTCGGCGATCCTGCCACCACGTCGTAGTGACCGTCGTTCGCCGGTGATGCCGGCCTGCCAGACTGGGGAACGTGACCAGCCCGGAAGCTCAGCCTCCCGACGCCGCTGATCAATACGCCTATCTGACTCACCGGCAGATCCTGAGCGTGCTCGGCGGACTGATGGCTGGGATGTTTCTCGCGGCGCTGGACCAGAGCATCGTCGGAACGGCGCTCCCCCGAATCGTCAGCGACCTGGGCGGGCTGGATCACCTGTCGTGGGTGGTCACTGCCTACTTGTTGACGTCGACCGCCTCCATGCCGTTATGGGGCAAGATCTCCGACCTATACGGCCGGCGGCCCATGTTCCAAGCGGCCATCGTCGTGTTCTTGCTCGGTTCTCTCATCGCGGGTTCGGCCGGCAGCATGGCTGTACTCATCGGTGGCCGAGCGGTCCAGGGTCTCGGTGCGGGCGGCCTGATCGCTCTCGCGCTCTCGACCATCGGTGACGTGATCCCGCCTCGCGAGCGCGGCCGGTACCAGGGCTACTTCGCTGCGGTGTTCGGGGTCTCCAGCGTGGCCGGACCACTGCTGGGCGGGTGGCTTACGGGCGGGCCCGGGTGGCAGTGGATCTTCTGGATCAACATCCCGATCGGGATCGCCGCGCTCGTGGTCACGTCGATCGCGCTGAAGATTCCAACCGTGCGCCGTGACCACGTCATCGACTACCTCGGTGCCGCGCTGATCGTGGCCAGCGTCACGTCGATCCTGCTGTATACGGCCTGGGCCAGCGCCCGGTACGGATGGTCAGACCCGCGGTCCCTGGCGTTGCTCGGCGCTGGGATCGTGCTCGCTGGGCTGTTCGTCGCCGTCGAGTTCCGCGCCGCCGAGCCGATCATCCCGATGCGGTTGTTCAGGAACCGGGTGTACACCCCGACGATCGTGTTCACGGCCATCATGGGGCTGGCCATGTTCGGCGGCATCATCTTCCTGCCGGTCTACCTCCAGGTGGTGCAGGGGCTATCGCCGACGGAATCCGGGCTCGCGCTGTTGCCGATGGTCGCCGGCATCTTTACGACGTCGATCTCGTCCGGCCGGCGGGTGAGCCGGACCGGCCGGTACCGGATCTACCCGATTCTGGGTGCCGCGGTGACGGCCATCGCGCTGATCTTGATGTCGACGCTCGATGCCGACACCCCCTACTGGCAGATCGCGACATATTTCTTCGTCTTCGGCGCCGGCCTCGGGTTCACGATGCAGATCGTCGTCACGGCCGTCCAGAACTCGGTGGAGCGGCGAGACATGGGCGCGGCCACGTCGAGCGTCACATTCTTCCGGTCGATGGGCGCCGCATTCGGTACCGCGCTCTTCGGGGCCGTGCTGGCCAGCCAGTTGGGCCACTACCTCGCAGCTGCCGGCCGGGTTCTCCCGGCCGGCTCCGACGAGGCTGAGATCGCCAATAACGTCAAGGCCATCCAGGCGTTACCGGCCGAGATCAAGGCCGTCGTGATCGATGCGTGGGTGCACGCGTTGCACGACGTCTTCGTCACCGCCGTGCCGATCGTGGTCGTCGGCTTGGTGGCAGCCTTCTTCATCCCGGAGATGCCCCTGCGCGGAGCATCCGACGTCGAGCCGATTCTCGCGGCCGAGTAGCGGAAGAGACGACCGATGCGGTTCGCCTGGCTGTGCAGCCACGAGTCCTTCCAACCCGAGGCGCTGGTCGAACAAGCCGTGTTAGCCGAGCAGTCCGGCTTCGACATGGTCACCGGTGCCGATCACTTCCACCCGTGGGTCGATGACACCTCTGCCGCGAGCTTCGTCTGGACCTGGTTCGGCGCCGTCGCGCAGGCGACGACTCGGGTCGAGCTCGCGACGAGTGTCACCGCGCCGTTGTTCCGCTACCACCCGGCGCTGATCGCCCAAGCAGCGGCCACGGTGGACCGAATTTCGGGTGGCCGGTTCCGGCTGGGAGTGGGTACCGGTGAGGCGATCAACGAGACGCCGCTCGGATATGAGTTCCCCGGATACGCCGAGCGCATCGCCCGGATGGACGAAGCACTGATGATCATCAGCGGGCTGCTCTCCGGCGACACGTTGTCCGTACGGGGGCGCTACTACACAGCCGACAGCGCCAGGTTGTACAGCCCCCCACTGGGCAAGCTGCCGATCTGGATGGCGGCCGGTGGCCCGAAGTCCGCCAGGTTCGCCGGCGATGTTGCCGACGGCCTGATCACCAGCGTCAAGGATCCCGCCGAAACGCTGAGCAAGGTGATCGAGCCGTACCGATCTGCCGCGGCGACCCGCGGAGCCGGCACGACGATCATGGCCACCCGGTGGGTGGTGCTCGCTCGCGACGACGACGAGGCGTGGGCAGCGCTGGCGCCGATGCGCGGGCTGCGCGCACCTGGCCGGCTCGAGGTGGCCGACCCGGCGATTTTGCGGCAGCGGGCCGACGCGATGCGGCGCTCGGAGGTTCTCGAGCAGTTCACGATCGTTCGCGATCTCGACGAGTTGGTCGACGCCTACCTGCCGCTGGTTCGCGAGCTCGGCGCTGATTACGTCGCCATCCAGGTCGCCAGCGTCGACCCGATGAGGACGATCGAGCTGGTCGGGTCCCAGGTCCTGCCTCGACTGCGAGCCTGACGCGGACCTTGCCGTGCCCTCGACTTCGCTACCCAGATGTTCGTCAAGACCGCCTATTCGGTCGGGAAGCGGCCATCTCGGTAGCGAGGTCGGCCACGAGCGGTATTGATCAGCCCGACAAGGCCTGGGTGAGGTCTGCACACAGATCCTCGATGCTTTCGATGCCCACCGACAACCGAACCAGGTCGGAGGGCACCTCGAGCGGGCTGCCGGCGACGCTGGCATGAGTCATCCGCCCCGGATGCTCGATCAACGACTCGACCCCGCCGAGTGACTCGGCCAACGTGAACACCCGAGCCCGGTTGCACACCTCGAGGGCCGCCGATTCACCGCCCGCCACGCGAAACGAGACCATCCCTCCGAACCGGCGCATCTGCTTTGCTGCGACCTCGTGCCCCGGGTGGCTCGGTAAACCGGGGTAGAACACCTCGATCACCCGCGGATGCGCGACGAGCAGGCCGGCCACTCGTTCGGCGTTGTCGCAATGCCGATCCATCCGCACCGCGAGTGTGCGCAGGCCGCGCAGCACCAGCCACGCGTCGAATGGCCCGGCAATGGCACCGAGCGCATTCTGGTGATACCCGAGTTCCTCGCCGATCCCCGTATCAGAGACGACAAGTGCGCCACCCACGACGTCGGAGTGTCCGCCGCAGTACTTGGTGGTCGAGTGCACGACGATGTCGGCACCCAGCGCAAGCGGCTGCTGAAGGTACGGGGTGGCGAAGGTGTTGTCGACGACGAGGAGTGCGGCCCCGCCGTGCGCGATACCCGCAAGCGCCGCGATGTCGGCGATGCGCAGCAGCGGGTTGGTGGGTGTCTCGACCCAGATGACCCGGGTGCGCGGCTGCACGGCTGCCCGCACCGACCCGAGGTCGGACATGTCCGCCGCCGTCCACGACACGCCCCATTTCTGGATGACGTTGCTGACCAGCCGGTACGTGCCTCCGTAGGCGTCGTCGGGGATGACGATGTGGTCGCCCGGTTCGAGCACGGCCCGCAGCAGGGTGTCTTCAGCCGCCATGCCGCTGGCGAACGCAAAGCCCCGACTGCCTCCCTCGAGCGTGGCCAGACATTCCTCCAGGCTCGCGCGGGTGGGGTTGGCGGTCCGGCTGTACTCGTAGCCTTCCCGGGTCCCGCCGACACCGTCCTGCGCATAGGTGCTCGTCGCATAGATCGGCGGCACGACCGCACCGGTCTGCGGGTCGGGCTCCTGCCCGGCGTGGATGGCCAGCGTCTCGAATCCATGCACGAGCGCAGAGACTACGCCGAGGTCACGCTCGGCCAGGTTGGACCCACTGTGCGCATCAGCGGGTCACGGAGCTGCTCAACCCGCAGCCCGCCTAGCCGAATCAGTTAGGCGACCCGTCGACGAGGTCGGCGCACTTTGCCGGTGCTGGTGCGTTCGAGCTCACCGACGAACACGACGTCGCGGGGCACCTTGTGCCGGCCCAGCGCGTTGCTGACGTACTGGCGGAGTTGGTCGGCTGTGACGGTACCGGCCGGCACCACCTGGGCGGCGAGGCGTTCGCCGAACTCGTCGTCAGCCACTGCGAATACCGAAACCTCGGCCACGGCCGGGTGACCCGCGAGCAGGTCCTCGACTTCGCGTGGATACACGTTCTCACCGCCGGAGACGATCATGTCGTCGATCCGCCCGACGACGAACAGCCGGCCGGCCCGATCCAAGTAGCCCAGGTCGCCGGTGCTCATCAGGTTCCGCACGGTCCGCCGACTGCCGCCGCCCGAGTACCCCCCAAACGTCAGCCCACTGCCGACGAAGATCTCCCCCACCCGGTCCGGCGGCACTGGAGACCCGGTCTCGTCGAGTACGGACACCACGACGCCATGAGCGGGCCGGCCCACCGTGCCGGGAGCGGCACGCAGGTCTGCCGGCGTGGCGAGAGTCGCCCAGCCCGCTTCGGTGGTGCCGTAGAGGTCGAACAGGATGTCACCGAACTCCGACATGACCGCCTCGGCCAATGCAGGACGCAATGGCGCCGCTCCGGACACGATCACCCGCAGGGAGCTGGTCTTACGGGCGGCGAGATCGGCGGCTGGCAACGCCATCATCCGGTGCAGCAGGACCGGAACTCCGGCCAGCACCGTCGCCGAGTGCTGCTGCACCAGATCGAGCGCATCGTGCTGGCCGAAGCGACGGCGCAGGATCGCCGGGCAGCCCAGCGTCAGCGCGGCGGCGAGAAAGCCGAGCCCGAACCCGTGGAACAGCGGCGGCTGGATCACCATCGGCTCGCCCGAACGCAGCCGCAGGCTGGCCAGCAGGCTGGTCACCGGCAGGCCCATGCGCAGATGAGCGACATCGCGCGGCGCACCCTTGGGCACCCCGGTCGTCCCTGACGTCAGCACAACGAGACGTCCCCGGTCAGCTGGCAGCGGGGCGGGCGGGGCGACACTGGTCGTCAGCTCCGACAAGGCCGCACCGGAGACCCGCCGGCCGGTGAATCCGCTGTGCTCGAGCGCCGGCTCGAACTCCTGGTCGAGGACGACGGTCGTCACCGCTTCCCGCTCGAGCACACCCGCCAGCGCCGCGGCGCCGAGATCGGTGCTGAGGAAGACCAGATCCGCACCGAGGCGCGAGCCGGCGACGGCAGTGAGGACGAAGTCACGATGGTTGCGGCACAGGATGCCGAGCCGATCGCCCTGACGCAGCGCACCGGTGTGGAAGAGCCCGTTCGAGATTGCCGTCGCCGCCGTGTTCAGCTCGGCGTAGGTCAGGCAGCCGCGCTCGTCGAGAATCGCCGCGCGCTCCGGCCAGCGAATGGCGGCCAGTTCGGCGGCGGTCGCCAGCGTCAGGCCGAACCGAGAGACGGCTCGCCAGCCACGAACTGCTCGCGGCGGCGAGATCGGCCTCAACAGACCTGTTCCGACCGTCGCAGCTACGCCATCGCGAGCGACGGCGACGGCGCCACGGACCCGACGCGTCAACGGCGTCATCGGCCGGAGCGGGTCCGCTGCGGCGAATCGGTGATCCGCTCAGCCACCCGACGTGCTGCCCTCCCGGCTGCCTGCAGGCGACCTGACCGCTGGCCCCGGTAATAGGCCGCCATCAGGGCGTCGTTCGCAGGCTGCGCGGCGGTCCCGACCGCCCCGACCGCGCGCGACCACCACGGGCTCATCAATCGGGGCCGGTAAGTGATCGCCCGGCACACTGCGTCGGCGGCCTCGTCGGCGGTCATTCCGGGTAAGTATCGGTAGAGCGGGATCGGAGCGCTCATCTCGGTGTGCACCAGCGGGAAGTGGATCGATGTCGTCGCGATTCCGTCCGCTCGCAACTCTGGTGCTACACAGCGCAGCCACGCTTCGAAGGCCGACTTCGATCCTGTGTAAGCGGCCCAGTAGGGGGCCGGCACGTCAGCACTGACCGAGCTGACGTTGACGACATGTCCGGATCGTCGGGTCCGCATGGCGGGCAGCAGCCCGAGCAGCAGCTGCACCGGTCCGAGGTAGTTGACGTCGACCGTGCGTTGGGCGTCGTGGAACCGGTCGTACGACTCCGCGACGGAACGGCGGATGGACTTGCCGGCGTTGCTGACGACCACGTCGACGTGGTCGTGTTCCTCGCGCAGCCGTGAGAGCAGCGCTGTGACCTGATCCCGGTCCGCGAGATCGGCCGGATACGACATGCGCCTCGCCGCCGGAGTCGTCGACGTCGGTGCGAACTCGCTCCAGGTCGGCCGCGGACCGCGCGACGAGCAGGACCACCGCCCGCGCAGCCGCGAGCCGGCGGGCACTGGCCGCGCCGATGCCACGCGACGCCCCGGTGATGAGCACGACCCGGCCAGCGACCGCAGCGCGTAGCGCGTCCTCGTCCGGTGGCGGCCAGACCAGTCCCAGCACTACCCGAACTGGTGTGGGGACGGTGAGCCTCGGCGGCTGACCGCTCTGCGCGCCGCCGTTCACGTGCCAAGGGTAGGCCGGAACGGGAACGCTGCTGGGCCGTGCGTTGTTGGAACAGACACAAGCAGTGAAGGAGCGCCCGTGTTTCTCTTCGACCGTGCCACCAAGTCTCGCCTGGTCTCTGCCGACGAGGCGCTGCCTGGACGCGATGCCCGCTCGTTCGCGCTGGCTGGAACCCACACCGTCCTGGGCACACCCATCGACGGACCGGTGCCGACCGGTTACGAGGAGGTCGTGGTCGGCATGGGCTGCTTCTGGGGGGCCGAGCGGATCTTCTGGAAGCTGCCCGGCGTCTGGACCACCGCTGTCGGCTATGCCGGAGGCCACACTCCCAACCCGACCTATGAAGAGGTCTGCTCGGGCCGGACCGGCCACACCGAGGTCGTCCGGGTGGTCTACAACCCGGCGAAGATCGGCTTCGACGAGGTGCTGAAGGCCTTCTGGGAGGGGCACGACCCGACGCAGGGCATGCGCCAGGGCAACGACGTCGGCACCCAATACCGCTCGGCGATCTACTGGACGACCGACGCGCAGCGCGATGCAGCGGAGAGGTCGAGGAAGACGTACGAGGCGTCTCTGGGCGCAGCCGGCTTCAGCGCCGTCACCACCGAGGTCCTGCCGTTGCGCGAACTGTGGTACGCCGAGGACTACCACCAGCAGTACCTGGACAAGAATCCCTTCGGCTATTGCGGCCTGGGCGGCACGGGGGTGTCCTGCCCGGTCGGCGTCGCCCGCGCCGGCGACTGACGGCGCGCGTTGGTCGTCGGCGCAGCCGCCGGTTGGCCAAGATCAACTGGTCCTAACTGGCACGACTCGCCGCGGCGTGTCGGGCCATCTCAGACCAGTTGATCTTGAGATAGGGCTTGTACCTCAGCTGGCCAGGTAGCCCAGCAGGTCGGCGCGGGTCAGCACACCGACCGGCTTGCCGTCGTCGAGGACCAGCACCGCATCAGCCCTGGTCAGCTCCTCGACCGCGGTTGCTACCGGCTCACCGGCACCCACACTCGGCAGCGATACGGACATGTGCCGCTCCACCGCATCGGTCAGCCGGGCTTTGCCGGTGAACAGCGCATCCAGGATGTCCCGTTCGACGACCGAGCCGGCGACCTCGGCCGCCATCACCGGCGGCTCGGCGCGCACCACCGGCATCTGCGAGACCGCGTACTCGCGCAGGATGGCGACGGCCTGAGCAACCGTCTCGTTCGGATGGGTGTGGACCAGCGCCGGAAGCGCCCCGGATTTGCGGTGGAGCACGTCGCCGACCGTCGTGCCGTCAGCCACTCGGCCACCGAACCCGTACGACGACATCCAGTCGTCGTCGAAGACCTTGGACAGGTACCCGCGGCCGCCGTCCGGCAGCAAGACAACGATCATGTCGTCCGCGCCGGCTCGGGCCGCCACCTCCAATGCCGCCACGACAGCCATCCCGCACGAGCCGCCGACGAGCAGTCCCTCCTCGCGCGCCAGCCGTCGAGTCATCGCGAACGAGTCCCGGTCTGACACAGCCACAATGTCGTCGCAGATGTCCGGGTCGTAGGTCTTCGGCCAGAAGTCCTCGCCGACGCCTTCGACCAGGTAGGGCCGGCCGGACCCGCCGGAGTAGACCGAGCCTTCGGGATCAGCGCCGACGATTCGCACCGCTCCGCCGGATACCTCCTTCAGGTACCGGCCCGCCCCGCTGATCGTGCCGCCGGTGCCGATTCCCGCGACGAAATGGGTCACCCGGCCGTCGGTTTGGTCCCAGATCTCCGGGCCCGTCGTCTCGTAATGCGAACGCGGGTTGTCCGGGTTGGCGTATTGGTCGGGCTTCCAGGCACCCGAGATCTCTTGCGTCAACCGGTCCGATACGGAGTAGTAAGAGTCAGGATGCTCTGGCGGGACCGCGGTCGGACAGACGACGACCTCGGCTCCGTAAGCCTTGAGGACGTTGCGCTTGTCCTCGCTGACCTTGTCTGGGCAGACGAAGACGCATCGGTAGCCCTTGCGTTGCGCCACCAGTGCCAGGCCGACACCGGTGTTGCCGCTGGTGGGCTCGACGATGGTGCCGCCGGGCTTGATCCGGCCGTCGCTTTCGGCCTGCTCGACCATGCGCAGAGCGATCCGGTCCTTGACCGAGCCACCCGGGTTGAAGTACTCGATCTTCGCCAGCACGGTGGCCGGGGCATCGGCACCGACGCGTCCCAGCCGGACCAGCGGGGTGTTGCCGACCAGCTCGACCACATTGTCGTAGAACCGCACGCCCGAAGCGTAAGTCGTGCCGGCACGTGCCGGCCGGGCGGAGTTAGAGTCCGATACGTGCCAGGAATGGTGAGTGCCCGGACCGCCCGGCGGATTGCCGCGACAGCCGCCTATGGGGGCGGCGGCGTCGGCCTGGCCGGCGCCGGGCTCTACGGCTTGCTCCGCATCGAGGCAGGCCTGGCCCGACGAGCCATCGGTCCACCGGTGGACGACCCGCCGAGGGCCGATGGTCGCTACGGCCAATACGCCGGCGACCCGATCTCCGTGGTCCTGTTCGGCGACTCGTCGGCTGCCGGCGTCGGGGTGGATACCCCTGACCAGACTCCGGGCGCCCTGCTCGCTGCCGGTCTCGCCGAGATCGCCGAGCGGCCCGTCCAGGTCATGGTCGTGGCCCGGATCGGCGCGCAGACCAGCCACCTGGCCGACCAGATCCAGGCTGCCGACGCTCGCCCCGATCTCGCGGTGGTCATGGTGGGCGCCAACGATGTCACCCATCGGGTACGACCCACGACCTCGGTCCGGCTTCTCGCCGAGGCCGTCCGCCGGCTTCGCGCCGCGGGCGCCGCTGTGCTCGTCATCACCTGTCCCGACCTCGGGACCGTCGAGCCGATTCCACATCCATTGCGTTGGGTTGCCCGCCGCGCCAGCCGTCGCCTGGCGGCGGCGCAGACCGTCGCTGCCGTCGAGGCCGGCGCACGAACGGTGTCACTGGGTTCGATCCTCGGCCCGGAGTTCGCCGCTGCACCCAGTCAGATGTTCAGCCCGGACCGGTTCCACCCGTCCCCGGCCGGATATGCGGCAGCCGCTGCGGCGATCCTTCCATCGGCGGCGAGCGCGCTGGACCTGGTACCTGAGGATGACTCGCTCGAGGCGATCAGGGATGACGACGTCCTGCCGGTCTCGCTGGCCGCAGTGGAGGCAGCCGCGCAGAGCGGGACCGAAGTCGTTGCCACCCAGGTTGCCGGGAATGATCGCGGTGTTCGCGGACGCTGGGCGCTGCTGCGCCATCGTCGGCGGCCGCTTCCGGATCCTGCGCAGGCGCACGCCGAAGAGATGACGGCCGGTCGCTGGTCCTGAGCGCGGGTACGGTGGTTGTTACCAACTGGTAACCTCTACTGATCGGGAGGGGTCATGCCCGATGCCGTCGTCGTCGCCACGGCCCGGTCGCCGATCGGGCGGGCCGCCAAGGGTTCGCTGGTCGACATACGTCCCGACGACCTCGCCGCCACCGTCATCGCGGCGGCCCTGGACAAGATTCCGGCGCTCGATCCGCGGACGATCGACGACATCTACGTCGGATGCGCCGAACCGCGCGACGAGCACGGCGGCAACATGGCCCGCCGGATCGGAGTCCTGCTCGGTCTCGACGACGTACCGGCCGCGACGATCAACCGGTTCTGCGCGTCATCGGTCCAGACGGCGCGGATGGCGTTCCACGCGATCAGCGCGGCCGAGGGCGATGTGTTCGTCTCGGCGGGAGTGGAGTGCGTCTCGCGGTACACCGGGTTCGGCAGCGCTGGTGTCGACCCGGCCACGACACACAATCCGCTGTTCGCGGCCGCGCAGGCACGGACTCAGCTCAACGCCGAGACGAATCGGCGCTGGCACGACCCTCGCGACGATGGCCAACTGCCCGACGTCTACGTCCAGATGGGCCAGACGGCCGAGAACGTCGCGACGCTGTGCGGCGTAAGTCGCCGGGACCAGGACGAGTTCGCCGTCCTCTCCCAGAATCGGGCCGAGCAGGCGGTCAAGGACGGTTTCTTCGCCCGGGAGATCGTCCCGATCTCGTTACCCGACGGTCGCGTGGTCGACACCGACGACGGGCCCCGACCGGGCACGACGTACGAGAAGGTCGCCGCCCTCGCGCCGGTGTTCCGGCCTGACGGCACCGTCACCGCGGGCAACTGCTGCCCTCTCAACGACGGGGCAGCCGCCGTCGTGATCATGTCCGACATACGGGCCCGGGAGCTCGGCATAACGCCGCTGGCCCGGATCGTGGCGACCGCGGCCTCGGCGCTGTCGCCGGAGATCATGGGGCTCGGCCCGGTCGAAGCCACCCGACGGGTTCTGGCCCGAACCGGCATGGCGATCGCCGACGTCGATCTGGTCGAGATCAACGAGGCATTTGCCGCCCAGGTCGTCCCCAGCGCCCGCCAGCTCGGCATTCCCCACGACAAGCTCAACGTGCACGGCGGAGCGATCGCGCTTGGCCACCCGTTCGGGATGACCGGCGCCCGGATCATGACGACGTTGATCAACGGTCTGCAGACCACCGACAGCACGCTCGGGCTGGAAACCATGTGTGTCGGGGGCGGCCAGGGCATGGCCATCGTGCTGGAGCGGCTGGCCTGATTCTGGGATGGGGCAGGGCCGGAACCGGGTAGGGCGTTGGGGTTGTGCCGTAGGCGCCGGTCAGGCACGCTCGTAGGACGAACCAATTCCCGATCGCCGGAGGCGAACATGAGCCTGAACCATTCCGAGGAGACCCATCGCAACTTGGTCGCCCGTGTTCCACTGGCGACCGGAAGGGACCTCCGGGAATGGTTTCGAGCTCTTGAGGCCGGTCCCGCGTTCTTGCGTTTCGACGATCGGGTGCGCTGGCTGCGCGACGAGCACGGCCTAGCCCACGGGCACGCCACCGCAATCGTGCACGAGCACGACCTACGCCGCGCCCAACGCTCCTTCGAATAGCCGCAACGTACGGCGGCCCCGTCCTGGGCCGAGGCCGGGCGGGGCCGTCGGTCGGCGAGTCGTTACTCGCTTTGCAGGATGGCGAGCAGTTGAAGGATCTCGATGTAGAGCCAGACCAGGGTCACGACCAGGCCGAACGCCGCCGTCCAGGCATACCGGGCCGGCAGGCCGTTGCGCACCCCTTGCTCGATGAAGTCGAAGTCGAGGATCAGGAAGAGCGCGGCGAGCCCGACGGCGAACAGGCCGACGGCGATCCCCAGCAGGCCGGTGCGGAACCCGAACGGGCTGTTGCTGGAGCCGAATACCTGGAACAGGAAGTTGATCAGGACGAACACCAGGTATCCGCCCAGTGCGATCATTACTCCGCGCTGGAACTTGGGCGTCACCCGGATCCGGCGGCTGCGGTAGGCCCACAGCGCCACTCCGAACACCGCGAGCGTCGCCAGCACGGCTTGGGCGACGATGCCTTCCAGGCTGTTGCCGTTGATTTCCAGGTTCTCGAACATGAAGCTGACGCTGCCGACGAAGACCCCTTCGAAGGCGGCATACGCGAGGATCAAGGCTGGGCTGGGCTCCCGCTTGAACGCGTTCACCAGGCCCAGGACGAGACCGACGATCATGCCTATCCAGAACAGCTGCGGCAGCTGCCAGCCGATCACCGCGCCGACCAACAGGACGGCGAAGGTGATGCCGGTCTTGACGACGACGTCGTCGTAGGTCATCCGCCCCGTCTGAACCGCAGTTGCCGACGGCGCCGAGTACATGTCTTCGAGCTGGTCAGCCCTCGGCGCTGCAGCGTCGACCCCAGCGCGGGTCCCGCTGAACCCCTCGGTCCGGTTGAAGACCGGGTTGTTGCTGTGCATGGTTCTCCTCCACACCCGCGAACCCGCTCGAGACGGGTCCGTCACTGGTTCAACAATAGGGGTGCGCGAACGGTTCCCGACAGATGTGGAGCCCGCGCCGCGCTCACGCAGCCAGCTCCGGCAGTTTGATCGTGGCGCGGTATGCATGTTCATAGCCCTCGGCCATGACTTCGGGTCGGAACCGGTCGACGACGTCCTTGCGGCACAACTCGGGATCGATCGTGTCGATCTCGTGCAGTGCTCCGGGAAGCTCGTCGGGATCGTCGCAGACGACCCCGGTCAGCCCGTCGATGACGACTTCGGGGACCGAGCCGCGACGCAGCGCGACGACGGGTGTCCCGCAGGCCAGTGCCTCGATCATGACCATGCCGAACGGCTCCTCCCACAGAATGGGGAAGAGCAGGCAGCCGGCTCGGGAGAGCAGCTCCTTCTTCTCGGTGGAGCTCACCTCGCCCAGCCACTCGGTGTCCGGGCCGAGCCGCGGGGCAATCTCAGCTTCGAAGTACGCCTTCTCCAGCGGTTCGTTGCACTTCGCCGCGAGCACGATCCGGCGACCAGCCGCGCGAGCCGCGTCGATGGCGACATGCATGCCTTTGTCCTGCACACATCGGCCGAGGAAGAACACCCAGTCTTCCTTCTCGTCCCGGAACGGAAAGCCCTCGACGCGCAGCGCATTGTGTACGGTGGCCTGCCAATTCAGGTCTGGGGCGATCCGACGCTGACGGTCTGAGATCGCCACCAGCGACACCGTCGTGCCGAGCTGGCGGTAGTACTCACCAAGCTCCCCCTCGACCGGTCCGTGCACCGTCACGACGGTCGGCACGTCCCGGCCGGCGGCGACGAGTGGGCCAGCCATCGAGTGATCATGAACCACGTCGACGTCGAGCTGGTCGAGAATCCGGGCCACGCGTGCGGCGTGGAGCACCTCGGGAAATGGTTCGCCCAGGCGGTCGCCCAACGCCTCGGGCATCGTCCGGATCAACCGGGCGCGGGTGCGATCTTCACCCACGCCGATGAGCGTGACCTCGTGCCCCCGGTCGATCAGTCCCTCGACCAGGTCGGCCAGGACGGCCTCTATGCCCCCGTACTTGCGGGGGGGAACGTCGAACCATGGCGGAGCGACCATGGCGACGCGAAGCTGTTTCGCGTACACACGCGCACCTTTCAGTTCCGATCGATGCGTCGTTGCCGCGGGCTGGATCCGACCACCCGGCTGGCTGCGTGCTCCTTCCAATGACACGGCCGGTGACCGGCGACGACCTCTATCTCGTCCCGAAGACCTTCGACGCGTAAGCGTCCATCCTGAATCACGAGTGTTACCCGCATGTTGCCGAGCGAAACGCCCCTGACCTGCAAAGAGCCCAGTTCGTCCGGTAATGCCGGATCTAGCGCGAGCACCCCGCGGGGAATGCACGGCTCCGCTCCGATCAGGGCGCGGAGCAGGTAGAGCGGGGTTGCCGAGGCCCACGCCTGGGGGGCACACGCCGTCGGGTACGGGACCGGGCGCGGGTAGATGGTCCGGTCGAAACCACAGATGAGCTCGGGAAGCTGGTGGCTGAAGGCCGCGGCTGCGTCCAGGATCCCCATGGCGACCCGCTGGGCGTGCTCGACGAACCCGTACCGCATCAGGCCACCGACGATGAGCCCGTTGTCGTGCGGCCACACCGATCCGTTGTGATAGCTCATCGGGTTGTATGCGGCCATGCTGGAGGCGAGCGTCCGGACTCCCCAGCCGGTGAACATCTCCGGGCTGAGCAGGCGCTCGGCCACCGCCTCGGCCTTGTCGTCGTCGACGATCCCCGTCCACAGGCAGTGGCCCATGTTCGAGGCGAGCGAGTCAATCGGCCGCTTGTCCCGGTCCAGCCCGAGGGCGTACCAGCCCCGGTCGGGCAGCCAGAACTGCTCGTTGAACGCCAGCTTGAGTCGCGCGGCACGGTCCCGCCAATACATGGCTTCCGCCGGCTCGCCGTGGCTTTCCGCAAGCAAGGCGCGGGCCAGATACGCGGCGTAGACGTAGCCCTGGACCTCGCACAGAGCGATAGGGGGTTGCGCGATCCGGCCGTCGGCGAAGGTAATGCCGTCGCCGGAGTCCTTCCAGCCCTGGTTGAACAGCCCACGGTCGGTGCTGCGCTGGTACTCGACGAACCCGTCACCGTCGCGGTCGCCGTAGACCTCGATCCACTCCAGCGCCCGGTCAGCGTGCGGGAGCAGCCGCCTCACCTGGTCCGGGAAGAGGCCCCACCCGTGCAACTCTCCGAGCAGGATGACGAACAACGGCGTCGCGTCCGCCGTTCCGTAATACACGTTCCCGCCGAGGACGAGCGACGCCTCCACTCCGAACCGCAGTTCATGCGCGATTCGTCCGGGTTGCTCCTCGCTGACCGGGTCGGTCCGCACTCCCTGGGACCGCGCCAAGGTCTGCAGGGCTCCCAGAGCCAGCCCCGGGTCGAGCGCCAGCGCCATGTACGAGGTGATGAGCGAGTCACGTCCGAACACCGCCATGAACCAGGGGGCACCGGCAGCAACGGTGATCTGGTCGGGTAGGTCAGGGTCGATGATCCGCAGTTCCCCGAGGTCACGCAGGCTACGGTCCAGCGTCGCTCGCAGCGCCGCGTTGTCGGTCGCGAGCCGCGGCGCGGACCGCAGCCACTTGGTAGCGCGCTGGAACGGATCGGCCTTCTCCAAGGGCTGCCCGGAGGGGAACGCCTGCGGCGACTCGACCCCGTCGATTTGCGGCGTCACCTGCAGCGTCGTCCGCCAGCTTCCGCGGGCCGGAACCACCAGTCGGAACATCAGCTGCCGGGCGCTGGCCGTCGCTTCTCCGTCGGCCCGGACAAAGACGCCTCGGCTACGACCCCGCCACCGCCTGGTCATTTGCAACGAGCCGGCACCGTGCTCGACCTGCAGCTCACCGCGCTGCCGGACCCGGCCGGCCTTGACGTCGAACAGATCAGCGAAGTCGGCTCCCGCGCGGATCGTCACGGTGCATGCCGCCGGCTCGCCGCCGAGGTTGGACAGCACGACGTCCTCGCGCATGCCGGCGCCGATGAACCGGTGCCGTTCGACCAGCAGCGTGCTCTCGGCCTGGCCCGGGCGCGGGCGGGCCCGGCCGACGAACGTCGCATGGTAGGAGCTGTTCTCGATCACGGTCAGCGGTTCGATCAGGTCGTCGTCGATCCGAAGCTGCCAGGTCGAAAGGATCCGTGTGTCGCGGAAGAACAGGCCCTGCGGTGCTCCTGGACCGATGTCCCCGGCGTTGTCGCACAGGCAGAATGAGGTGCCCTCGACCAGTGTCACGGTGCCGCCGCCCACGGGCGCGGCCTCCCCGTCGAACACCCATGCCTCCGTCACGAGCCCCTCCTTCGTTTCCCCCCGTTCGGGCCCGGTCAACCCCCAATGGGGTTCCCTACTCCATTGGAACGCACATGGCGGGTTCGTATGACATGCCGCGCCGGATTGTTAGCGGACGTAAACTGCCTCGTCAGCGAACCCGCGAGGAGTCAATGATGATCCTCGAACCACCCGCCGCCCTGCCGACGAGCGCACTGCTCGACCGTGTCCGGGCGAGCGTCATCGGTTCCGATCACGCGATCGACGGGCCATTCGGCCCACGCCGGCTGGTATACGCCGACTACACGGCCAGCGGACGCTCGGTGTCGTTCATCGAAGATTTCATCCGCGAGCGGGTCCTGCCCGCATACGCCAACACGCACACCGAGTCCAGCGGCACCGGCCTGCAGACCACCATCCTGCGCGAGGACGCGCGACAAATCGTTCGCGACGCGGTGGGGGGCAACGACGACACGGTCGTCGTGTTCTGCGGCTCCGGGGCGACCTCTGCCATCGACAAGATGGTCGGCATCCTCGGCCTGCGCTCGACGCGGCACGCGGCAGCGGACTCCCTCCCCCCGCGACAACGCCCGGTCGTCTTCATCGGCCCCTATGAGCACCACTCCAACGAGCTGCCCTGGCGGGAGTCGATCGCCGACGTGGTGACGATTCCGGAGGACCGCGACGGGCATGTCGACCTCACCGCGCTGCGGACGGAGTTGGCCAACTATGCCGACCGACCGCTGCGGATCGGCGCGTTCTCGGCCGCGTCGAACGTCACGGGGATCCTCACCGACACCCGGGCCATCGCCCGCACGCTGCATGAGCACGACGCACTGTCGTTCTGGGACTTCGCCGCTGCAGCGCCGTATGTCGAGATCGATATGAACCCGGCAGACGACCCGCTCGGCTATCTCGACGCCATCTTCCTCTCGCCGCACAAGTTCGTCGGCGGGCCTGGCACGCCAGGGGTCCTGGCCGCCCGGCGGGGGCTGTTCGGCAACCCGGTGCCCGTCGTGGTCGGCGGGGGGACCGTGGCCTATGTCAACCCGACCGAGCATCGCTATCTCGCCGATCCCGCGCATCGCGAGGAGGGCGGCACCCCGGCGATCGTGGAGTCGATCCGGGCCGGGCTGGTTCTTCAGCTCAAGCAGGCCGTCGGCGCCGACGTCATCCGTGCTCATGAGACCGATTACGTCCGCCGTGCCATCCAGTCGTGGGCCGCTCACCCACACATCCAGATCCTGGGCAACCTCGGCGTGGACCGGCTCGCCATCGTCTCCTTCGAGATCCGTCGGCCCGGCGGGCGCCGCCTGCACCACAACTTCGTCGTCGCCGTGCTCAACGACCTGTTCGGCATCCAGGCCCGCGGCGGCTGTTCGTGCGCCGGGCCGTATGGACACCGGCTTCTCGACATCGACCTCGACACCTCGCACCAGTTCGAGCAGGAGATCCTGCACGGCTGCGAAGGCATCAAGCCCGGCTGGACCAGGGTGAACTTCAACTACTTCATCGGCGAGGACGCCTTCCGCTTACGTCGTCGAGGCAGTTCACTTGATCGCCGACAACGGGTACCGGCTGCTTCCCGATTACTCCTTCGACCCGCTGACGGGCCTGTGGCGGCATCGTGAATATCCGCCTGCTCCGGCCGTCCGGCTCTCCGAGATCACCTACACCGACGGTGCGATGCAGTTCCCGGCGCCCGAGCTTTCCGTTCCAGCCGCCTCACTGCAGGACTGCCTGGACCAGGCACGCAAGCTGCTCGAGGTGCTTCCTGAACCGGATTCCGATGGTGCGGACGAGTCCGTCCGGGTCTCCGCGGAGTTCGAGCGTCTGCGGTGGTTCGAGCTCCCAGCCGTCTGCCTGCCCACCCCGTTCAGAATGACCACGTTCGGCCGGCGTGCCTCCCGCCAGCTGAACCTGCAGCGGCGGCTAGGTGCGTAGTTGGAGCGACGGCTCGTCCACGTCGTCGACGTCCACGTCGGGCTGGCGGGCCAGCGCGCTCGGCCACCACATCCGCCCGCCGAGGTCGAGGTTGAGGGCCGTCACGAGCACCGACCGCACGACCAGCGTGTCCAGCAGGACGCCGAACGCCACGGCGAAGCCGATCTGGGCGAAAGCAACCACGGGCAGCGTCGTCAGAACCGCAAATGTGCCAGCCAGCACCAGGCCAGCGGACGTGATCACCCCTCCGGTGGCAGCAAGAGCGATGAGTGCCCCGCGTCTGGTGCCGTACTGCCGCGCCTCCTCGTGTACGCGGGTCATCAGGAAGATGTTGTAGTCGATCCCGAGGGCGACCAGGAACACGAACACGAACAGCGGGAAGGCGGTGTCGGCTCCCGCAAAGCCGAAGACGTGTTCGAAGACGAGCGCACTGATGCCGAGGGCCGCAGCGAAGGACAACACCACCGTCGCGATCAAGATCAGCGGCGCCACCAATGCCCGCAACAACAGGGCCAGGATCACGAACACGGCGAACAGGACCAGCGGCATGATGACCCAGCTGTCGCGTTCCGCGGCCCGCTGGGCATCAAGGTTCACGGCCGTGTTTCCGCCGACCAGGGCATCGGCGTCCGGTACCGCGTGGACGCTCTCCCGAACGCGGTCGACGGTGTCCTGGGCCGCCCGGCTGTCCGGCGCGGCTTCGAGTGTTCCCTCGAGGAACGCGTATTCGCCCACGACGACGGGCTCGCTCACGTCGGCGATTCCGTCGGTGCCGGCCAACGCCTCGGCAACCGGCTCGGCCGCTGCTGCATCGGAGATGACGACGACGGGGCTACCCGTCCCGGCCGGGAAGTGGCGCGCCAGCGCCTCTTCGCCGGCGATCGACGCAGGCTTGTCGACGAAGGAGTCACGGTTCGCCAGCACCCCAGTGTCAAGGGTGACGAGCCCGAGCACCATCGCGCCGAGCGCGAATGACGTGCCGATCCACACCGCGCGCGGTCGACGGGCGATGCGCTGTCCGATCCCAGCCCAGAAGCCGGTCTCGGTGGGTTCTGGCGAGCCATACCGGGGCTTGACGGGCCAGAAGACCCAGCGGCCCACGACCACGAGCAGTGCCGGGAGAAGCGTCAGCATGGCCAACACACCCACCACGACGCCGATCGCGAGCACCGGGCCCATTCCGCGAGTCGAGTTCATCTGAGCGGCCAGGAGGCAGAGCATTCCCACAGCGACGGTGGCCGCGCTCGCGATGATGGCGGGGCTGGCCCGGCGCAGACCGTAGGCCATCGCCTCGTGCCGATCTTCGTGCCGGCGCAACTCCTCGCGGTAGCGCGCCACGATGAGCAGGGCGTAGTCGGTACTGGCGCCGAAGACGAGCACCAGCAAGATGCCCGCAGTCTGCGCGTTGACGGTGACTCCTGCGTATTCGGCCAGCAGATACACGACGGCCTGAGCGACGGTGAGTGCCACGAACGCAGAAATCACCGGGAACAGCCACATCACCGGGCTGCGATAGGAGAACAGAAGGATGACGATGACCACGGCCATCGCCGCATAGAGCAAGGTGGTGTCGATCCCCTCGAAGGCCTCGGCGAAGTCCGCCGAGACGCCTGCTGGTCCGGTAACGAACGCAGACAGCCCGTCGGGGGTGTCGCTGATGATCTCGGTCATCTCGTCGACGACCTCGCCGATCTCGAACCAGCCACCCTCACCCGGATCGATCTCGGCGATGATCTGCAGCGCTTCGCCGTCGGCTGACGGTATAGGGCCGACGACCTCGTCGGGCACACCGTCGAGCGCGCCGATCTCCGCTGCTTGAGCCGCGGCCAAGGCGCCGTCGTCCGCGGTGATGCCGCCCTCGCGCTCGTACACCACGATCGCAGGCAGCCGGTCGCCGGTGGCGAACGCTTCCTGCTGGAGCTCGACGACTCTGGTCGATTCCGCGTCGCCGGGCAGCCACGACGCCGCATCGTTGTCCTGAGCACCCATCAGCTTTGCCGACAGCGGATACGCCACCGCCATGACGGCGACCCAGAAGCCGACGACGAGCCACTTCGCCCGCCGGCCGCATACCGCCGCTGCCAGCCTGGCCATGAGATTCACCAACCCTGCGTCTACGCGATCCGACGCATTCGAGGATGCCAGGTGCTGGTCAGTTCGAGATTGCCTACCCGTGACTCGAGGGCGTTGGGTGCGTCACACCGACGGCGTGGCCCGACGCCCGAACATGGTAAGCAGACGGGTCTGGGCGTCCGCCCCGTCGGGCATCGTCGGACGTTCGGCGATCGCTCCGGACGCTCGGTAGGACTCTTCCTGCGAGATGAACTCGTCGACGGAGAAGTCGACCAACTCAGGGTCGAGTCGAGTGTCGGCGCCGATCGCCGTAGCCAGGTCCCACGCGTGCACGACGTGGTCGAAGATCAGCTGGGTGAGGTAAAAGCTCGCGGGGAAGTCGCCGGCGGACAGATGCACTGTCGACTCGACTGACGGCAGCTCGCCGACGGCCCGGACAGCGTCATCATGTGCTGCGCGCCACACCGCTTTGGGCTCGTCGCCGAGCCGATCTCCGTCGAACCGGTCGCCGACCTGCTCGATGGTTTCGCCCCGCAAGAGCGGCGGAACCCATAAGTCCTCGACCGCGACATGATTGACCAGGGCGCGGACGTCCCATTCGGTGCATGGTGTGCCCAGAGCCCATTGATCAGCGCCGACCTCGGCCACCCTGCGGTCGAACTCCTGACACGATCGTCCGAACAACCCGACGACGTCCACGTCCCCCTCCTCGACTCAGTCAACCCGCCGGCTCGCATCGTAGGCGCAGACAGGCCAACCCGACCGGGGAAACGAGATGGCCAGCAGAAGCGCGATTCGGTTCACTCCGGCTGAGACTCGACGGCAAGTACTTCGTCGTCCGGAGTCAGTTCGGCCGCCGGTTCCGCTGCCGGTTCCGATGCGAAATGAAACGCCCGGTTCAGGCCGGTGATGTCCAGCACGCGCCGAACCTGGGGCTGGATGTCGACGAGTGTGACCACCGCACCGCAGCGGGCAAGTCGCTTGCGCAGCAGGACCAGCATGCCCAGCCCACTCGAGTCGAGATAGGAAACCGTCGACAGATCGAGATGCACTGATCGATCGGCAGGCACTGCGAGGATCTCGTCGCGTAGATCGGGCACCTGGGTGACGTCGATCTCTCCGGTCCAGCGCAAACTCGTCACCGCATGCCCCCCGGCAACCGAGAACACCGCGGCGGAAGCGGGAGTCGCGCGTCGTCCCATGGCACATCGCCCTGTCAACATGAAGGAAAGTGGGCGCCGCTTGACGACCGCTGGTCTCAGTGTCTACTGGCCATGACACACGGGCAAGGCCTCGGTCGGGCAGTTGTGCCGCCCGGCCGCCCAGTTCATCGCAATGGCAACCGGTCTGGCCACTCAGCTCGGCTTTCGGTAGCCAACGTCGCGAAGTCTCGAACCGGCCACTCGACCAAATCGGATCGACGTCGCCAACGGTGGGTGTCGAAAGCCGGCGGAGTGCGTTTTCCGACACACTGGGCTGATGGCTGCTAAGACGCGAAGGAGCGCATCGTGACCGACACTCCGGTAACCGTTCGGGCCCGTCTTGATGAGCCGCTCTCCGGCTGGCTGTGGCTGGTGAAGTGGCTCCTGATCATTCCGCACGCCATCATCCTGGCGTTCCTGTGGCTCGGCTTCCTGGCCGTGTCCGTGATCGCCTTCTTCGCCATTCTGTTCACCGGCCGATATCCCCGCGGTCTGTTCGACTTCAACGTCGGGGTGCTGCGGTGGACGTGGCGGGTCGGCTACTACGCCTACGGTGCCCTCGGCACGGACCGATACCCACCGTTCACCCTCGCCGACGATCCCAGCTACCCGGCGCAATTAGAAGTCGAATACCCGGACCAGTTGTCCCGCGGTCTCGTCCTCGTCAAGTGGTGGCTGCTGGCGATCCCGCAGCTGTTGATCATCGGGGCGTTCAGTACCGGGAGTTACGTGCTGGGCGGGGTGACGGCCACCGGTGAGCGGTGGTATGTCCAGATGCCGAGCCTGCTGAGCCTTTGCGTGCTCATCGCCGCAGTCGCGGTTCTCTTTACGAGGCGGTACCCGGGTGGGTTGTTCGACTTCGTCATCGGGATGAACCGCTGGATGCTACGGGTGGCGGCGTACGTGGCGTTGATGACCGACTCCTACCCGCCGTTCCGCCTCGACCAGGGCGCCGAGGAGCCACCATCGGGTATTGAACAGGAGACCTCGGCGTAAGCATGCGCCCCGACGTTCGGGCGAAGGTCCCGGCCGGCGCCGTCGGCCCGATGAACCCGGTGATCGTGCCGGGCGGCACGTCGAAGCCAAGGTCGTCGACAGCGGTGACGCTGCCGAACCGCTTGGTCAAACCCTGAACAGAGATGGCGGTCATGAATCACTGCTGAACTAGGACCTATTGCGTGATTGAGACCGTATGAATCAGGCCACGCGGAGTCGTCAGCCCAGAGATGACATCTGCCACAGCTGCGTATATCCGCAGCCGTAGGCCATCCAGCTGGCACGACGCTGTTGACTGGGTGGGACCGCTGTCGCCGTTCCCGGCCCGCCGTGCGTCACGCACGGTTCCGATATCCGGTATCGGGACCGCCTCGGTAGTGATTACTCCAACACGGACAAGGAGGTTTCGCACAAACGGCGGTGCAATGTTTGCCGGGCGGTCATGTCCTGTTCCCAAGTTCGCAGGTCGTCAGCTGTCATATCCTGCAGAATGGTGGCGCGGGTGGCTCCCTTCTCGAGACCGTGAAGGAGGGGACGTGGTGGCCGAACCGGTGGTTGACATCCACTGTCATGTTTTTAACGCCGACGACCTGCCGGTCCGGGGTTTCGTCCAGCGCCTGCACCTGAGCACCCCGGTGTTGGGCCCAATGCTGTCGATCCTGGTGGACCGGGTCGTGCAGGGCCGGGCACCTGGGTACCGGCAGGACATCGCGCGGATCCGCAGGCTCCTGGCCACGGCAGGTGGCGAGGCCGACGTTGCTCGCGAAGTACTTGGCCCGGAAGCCCTGGTCGCCCGGTGGGGCATGGAGGCAGGCTCGGAGTTGGAGACAGATGTCGACCTGGCTCTTGCCGACCTGATGGCCGACGACCCCGTCTTCGTCCGTCGGCTTACCGCGGCGCTGGAGGCGGAGACCGGCACGCCCGCAAGCATCGGAGCCGAGACGGCGGAAGGCTGGTTCGACCGCCTCGACACGACCCGCAGGGCAGTGCGGTGGGCGAGGTTGTTCGGCCTCTCCCGCCTGGACATCGCCGCCGAGCTCGTTCGAACGTTCTCGAACGAAGTGGACCTCTATTGCCCACTGCTCGTTGACCTCGGCGAGGGTCTCGGCGACCGGCCCAGCACGTCGATGCGTGAGCAGGTGGAGATGCTAGAGGGCATCAGCACGCTCAGCATGCGCGGTGCATTGCCTGGCGGCGGCGGGGCTCGGCTGCACCCCTTCGTTGGGTTCGACCCACGGCGCCAGGTGCGCGCGGTGGTCGCCGGTGCTCCTGACACTCCGTTCGATATCGTCAAATCGGCCGTGCTCGAGCATGGCTTCGTTGGGGTGAAGGTCTACCCACCGATGGGCTGGCGCCCGGTAGGCAACCGGGCCACGGTGGATATGCCGGACGCGGAGGCCAAGCTCCTTGACCAGGAGCTGCGCAAGTTCTACACCTGGTGCGAGCAGGAGCAAGTGCCGATAACGGCCCATGGCAACCGCTCCAACCACGCCCACGAAACGTTCAAGAACTTCGCCGGCCCGGCCGGCTGGGCCGCAGTGCTTCGCGAGTTCCCCGACCTGCACCTGAACCTTGGCCATTTCGGCGGACCACCCGTGCCGGCCCCTGGATCGTCCTGGCCTTGGCGCATCGCCGCCTTGACTGCGAAGCACGAGCACGTATACGCCGACGTCGGGAACCACCGCATCGACGACGCAGAAGTCGCCTCCGGCTACGCTTCGATGCTGGCACAAATGTTCGGCGACACGGCTATCCGGATCATCTCGGAGCGGCTGATGTACGGCTCGGACTGGTTCATGCTCGCGATTCTGCCCAAACATGAAGACTTCCTGCGGACGTACCGCTCACTTTATCGTAAGCACCTCGGACAGGCAGCTACCCGACGCTTTCTTGGGCGAAACGCGCTGCGGTATCTGGGTTTTGACGACGCGACAAATGCGAACGCAATCCGGCTCCGTAAGCACTACAGTCGGTTCGCACCCGACCGAATCCCAATGTGGCTTTCCGTGGCCGAGAGCTGACCCACACAGACCGCCAGTTATCAGTGGGAGTCCCGTCCACGACGAGATCGAGTGCCTTTCTGATGAAACATTGTCGGAGTGCCCGTAGTCGTGCTCGAGCGCGGCCCTCGCGCCGTCGAATTGCGCCAGTTGTGCACTCCCGGTCGACCACAAGACCAGCGGAGGAGGATGTCGCGGCCCACTGCCCGAAAGCAACAGCTAGTCCTGCATTCGAAGATACTCGGCCCAGGAATGTCGGTTGATGTTGTCGTGGATGAACGTGCTGGTGGACATGGCGACCGCGCCACCGATGGCTCCAAGGATGGCTGTAGTCGACGGGTCTGCATCCCGGACCGCCAGCGACGTGTACGCGCCCAGAATCGTGCCAAACATCACCGCCTTCAGGCTAACTGGTCCCCGAACCCCTCTTCCTGCCCGCTCGAGGATGTCGGCGACCGCGAATGCGAGGGAGCTGGCGTCGGGTCGCTGCTTGATCTTGGCTGCCTGCTGCGTCACGTCAGATTCTTGAAACGCGAGGCGCCGGAGCTCGCCCAAGTCATCCACGTCCCTCTTGGTAAGACCGACAACGCTGAGCCGAAGTAGGTGGTAGCGAAGTCTCCGTGCCGCCGCGTCCTCAAAGCCCAGGCCGACTGCGGAGCTAAAATGCTCGCCGGCCTCAATAGGAACGGTGTTCTTACTTTCAGACATTAATGATGCGCCGTCCTTTCGATGCTCCCAGGCCACCAGGTAAGCGGATTTTCGTTGCCCATTTCGACCGCCCGGAGTGACGATCGCAGTTTCCTGGAAATTTGTGTACCAGGCAACCCTCCCAGATGTCGGCTCTCGCAACCAAAGGTCCGGCCTGCTGGCCTCACCAACATGTTCCCGTCGCACGGCGCACTCCCGTTCCCAACGGCAGTTTGACCCAACGCGGTGCCGAAGCACCCTGAGCGGTCCGTGCTGTGACTGGCGCGGAAGTGTTGACAGTCGCATCACGCGTTTCTCCGCTGCCCAGATCACGATACGCCGCGGCCAGCCGACAGTATGAACAGCGTGGTCAACCCGGCTACCTCCGTCACTACTGGCGTGTAGATTCGGCGACCGGCCGATGGCGACTATCCAGGTACGACCAACCTTGGTCCAAATAACGGCGACGCCACCGTCGCTGCCTACCCTGAGCGTCTGCCGCGCCGCGTCGTCCCGGCCGTAGGCAAGGGTGCTCAGATCGCCTTACAGCCATGCCGCAGAGGTGTCGCCGTTCCGTAGCTCCAATTACTCCTCACTGTCGAAGGACATCAGCGGTCCGGACAACCGCCACCCGATCACCACGAACTCCGGATTGAACCGGTTGACCGCGACGCGCTGGTTGCGATCACCCTGTGTGTCCATGTCGAAACCCGGGTAGGCCTCCCAGTGACCGCCGCCGTCATCTGGTCGACGGACGCCGATCATGGTCTGGTCCGAGGATTCTTCGCTTACGCCACACATAACCCGCGGATCGCCGCGGGACATCGCCCGCGTCGTCCGCCACCTGTAGCCCGCGAACGAACGGGTCGCCACGGACTGCCGCGTCGGAAACCCCGTGGACTGCTACCAGTCGCCAAAGAACTTGCCGAAGTGTTGTTGGACCCTCTCGCCCATGCGGCCAACACTCCACGCGGTCCGACGCAGATACAGGGGCGCGGGCGGCCATAGCTCGGGAAAGCCACAGGCATACAAGAGAACGTTATTTGCGCGACATCAGCGTGCAACGGCGATTCTGGACAATCTAAGGGTAGCGGCGAGGTCTGGAATCGGTGGCGCATGCCGCAGTTCGGCAGGCGCTCGGCAGTGTCGTGGCCGATCCCGGCCACTTTTTTCTGGCAGTGCCTAGAACATCGACGTGGTCGCGAGTACACTGACCCTTGATGTGGGTGGCGGTTGTAGCCGAATGGGGTTCTTACCTGTGTCGGCATTTTGAGGGTTTTTGACGCATTACTGGCCTTTCGGGCAGGGTCAGGAGGACGGGGATGACAACACTTCCAGTGCATGAGTTGGCGACCCGCTCGGCTTTCATCTTTAGAGCGACTGTGCAGCGGCTCAATGCGAGTACATTGACTGCGATTTCGGCTACTGAGAATGAAGCAGTCGTCCGGGTTGACGAGGTCTTCGATGCTCCGGCAGTACTCGGCGACCTTACCGGCAAGGAGATCACAATCCAGCTCGCGGCACCTGCACCGGCCGGCACGTCAAAGCAGGCGATTTTTTATGCTCGGCCCTGGCTTTATGGAGAGAGCATCGCAGTTCAGGAGGTCGGCCGAACGGAGATCGGCCCGCGCGTGACCAAGGCCAACATCGCTGATACTCGCAGGGAGTTTATGGCGATGATCGAGGAACAGTCAGACCAACCGCTGAAAGCCCGGCTCAGCGAGGCTGGCGCCGTAGTTGTGGGAAGGGTCGTCAACACCCGTCCCGCTACTGCTCCCAGCCCGCGGGTTACAGAGCACGATCCTGGCTGGCAGGAAGCTGTGATAGCCGTCGAGTCCGTTGAGATGGGTGACTCTTCGGGGCAGACCGTTGATGTGCTGTTCGCCGGCAGCATGGACGTCATGTGGTTTCGGGCCCCGAAGCTCCAGGTAGGCCGGGAGGGAATCTGGCTGCTACGCCGAGGCGGACCGTCCGGAGTCACCGCCGCGGCGTGGACCTGCCTCGACCCGTTGGATGAGCTTCCCAAGGAACAACTCAGCCGAGTGCGCGAACTTATCGCAACCGTCAGGCAATCGAATCAGTGATCCATCGTCGGGGGACGGTGTCGGGTGAAAGATCGCCGGAAACGATCTGATTCCACCAGGAGGTCCTATGGGCCTCAGGTGACGGCCGAGAGGACAGTGCCGAGATGATCTTGGTCGTGAACATGATTCCCCACTCCCTGAGTGGCGAGACGAATCAAGACAGCGAGCCCAACATCGCCGTTAACCCTGCGAATCCCGATCAGATAGCGGGCTCAGCGTTCACGCCAGATCCCGCCAACGGTGATAACGCACCGATCTACGTCTCAACTGACGGCGGGAACACTTGGCTGCTGAATTCAATCGTCCCGAGCCAGGCCGGAAGTCTGACCGGGACCGGCGATATCACGGTCCGGTTCGCCGGCACGTCCAACATCCTTTATGCGGGCATCCTCCGGCAGCCAGGGTTTCTGCGTCTGAACATTCTGCGGACCGAAAATTTTCTCGGCGCCGCGACCATGACGGTTCTCGTCGACCGTGAGGATGTCGACCAACCGTACGTGCAGGCGACCACTGTGGGAGGGCATGACCGGGTCTACGCCGGCCTGAATGACTTCGCCGCGAGCCCCCAGACGGCCACGATTGATGAATCCTTCGACGCCGAGGCTCCGATTCCGCCCAGTCCGACCTTCACGTCGGCGCGCATAGAAACCCGAGGCACATCCGGGCAGGACGGGCCACCGATCCGAGTTTCCATTCACCCTGACGGGACGGTCTACGCAATCTTCTACGGCTGGCGCGTCTTCGACGGAATCGCGGCGACGAGCGACGTGGTGGTGGTGCGAGACGACAACGCGGGAATCGGTGCTACCCCGTTTTCTGCGCTCGTCGACGTCGACGGGCTGGCTGGCATGCGTGTCGTGCAAAACCGAACCGTCCCTTTTTCCAACTTCTCCCAGCCAACCTTCGGGCAGGAGCGCTTTGTCGCCTCCAACATCAGCATCAGTGTCGACCCGAACAACAGCTCCACCATCTACATCGCTTGGGCCGACCAGGAAGGCGACGACTACACCCTCCATGTCCGGCGTTCCACCGACCGCGGGGCCACCTGGACTCCGAACGATCTCCGCACGGTCGCCAACGCCACCAACCCAGCCCTCGCCGTCAACGACGACGCGGTGGTGGGCTTCCTGTACCAGGAGGTCGTTGGAGCCGGTGTCGACCAACGCTGGATAACCCACCTCGAGATCACCGACGACGGCTTCGCCTCCGTCCAGGACTTCGTGCTCGCCGACGTGCCCGCCATGACCCCAGCCCCGGTGTTCATCCCATACATAGGCGACTACGTACATCTCATGGCGGTCGGCTCCGACTTCCATGGCATCTTTTCCGCAAACAATACCCCGGACCTGGCTAATTTCCCCAACGGCATCAGATACCAGCGAAACGCCGACTTCACCACGAGGACATTATTGGACAACAACGACCAGCCGGTACCAGTGTCGATCGACCCGTTCTACGTCCGGTTCACGCCTCCGACGGTACAGCCAACAACCTTCGAGTACGCGGCGAAGTTCATCTGCGGGGTGCAGAGGGATGCCGACGACATGCGGCTTACCCAGGGGATATACGCAACCGAGGTCAACATTCACAACCCCAATGACGTAGACGTTGAATTCTCCAAGAAGCTCGCGCTGACGTACCCGCCCGCCAAGCAGAAGCCGGGTAGAGTGCTGCCGATCTCAACTGACGTCCTCCGGCCAGACGAGGCGCTGGCCGTGGACTGCGCCGACGTTCAGTGTCGGCTGTACCCGGACGGCCTGCCGACGCCGTACATCATCGGCTTCCTAGTGATCGAGAGCCCGGCGAGCCTTGATGTCACCGCCGTCTACACAGTTGCGGGCATGGATGCAAAGGGAAAGGTCACCAGCCAGAGCGGGATCGACGTCGAACAGGTTCGCGAGCGGGTCAAGGGCGGCGGTGAGGAACTACCCGATTTGATCCCGGTTCCCGACCGCCACGGCTCCTTCTGCCGGCGACGGGACGGCAAGCTGGTCGTGACCGTGCTGAACCAGGGGTCGGGTCTTGCGGCCCCCTCCACAACCGAAGTCGAGTTCTATGGCCACGGCAGCGTCTCGATGCCGACGCCACCCCTAGCTGCGAACGCAACAGCGGAACTCCTATTCGACATACCCCCCGACTGCTTCGACCCCGACTGCCGGTTCCGGATCACCGTCGACGCCAACAATGAGGTCACCGAGTCCAACGAGGGCAACAACTCCGCAGACGGCGTCTGCATCGGCTAGGCCGCTCGAATCGCGGGCTGCTGGCCACGGAGGAGCACGTACTGCGATTCGGAATGGCTTTCCGCGGCCAATAGCTGACCCGCCCGCACCTCGATGACACCGGAGGACAACATGACGAATGACCGTGAGGACCGGACGCTGGTGACCGAGGCCCGAGCCACGACCCGACGCCTGTACGGCGGGGATCTGGAGTCCAAGGCCTCCGACGAGTTCTGCCTCACCGTACATCGCAGCCGAGGCGCCGGAGTTCGTCCCTACGCGGCGGTGGGTTTCGAAACCATGGGAGCAGCGCCAGAGGTCGTCGGCCCGGCCATACCGACCGTTGTGGAGTTCGATCCCGGTTCCGCTGGTCCCGCGGCCGCCGAGTTGAGCCGTCCGGGCCGGCAGGCGCCTCGGAACGCCAGCGCCTGGTACACGACACCCGGACCGCCAGCTACCGCATGCTCAGTCCTGTCTATGACGAGATCGAGCGCCTCACCGGCACACCGCTGGTACCGGGGTTGGAGGTCGCGGGCGCCCCGCGGCTACCCGTCCTGGTCAATCAGGTCTGCTGGCTCAATCGGACCGTACGGACCTGGGCCGGTCCCGAGGTACTGGCCGACGTGTGCGCAGACACCGCGGTCATCGGAGTTGACGTGCCACGGCTACTCATGGCGGACGCCGATACCGCGAACCACCGCAGCATCCTGCTGCCTCCGTTCTTCCAGCAAACGTCGCTAACCGGAAAGGGCGTGACGGTCGCTGTGATCGACTCCGAGGGGGCCCTGCGGCATCCGGCCCTGGACGGCCGGGTTGTGCATCGGCGCAACTACACCGCCGAGCCGTGGGGCAACCCACACTCGCACGGCACCGCCGTCGCCGGGATCATCGGCGCCGACGACCCGCAGAACGGTGGAATCGCACCGGAGGTCACGATCTACAACTACAAAGTCCTCGCCAGTAACCGCCTGCTCAACGGAGATAGCTTCAGCGGCGCCCTCGCGATCCAGCAGGCATTGGAGGACGGCGCGGACGTCGCCAACTGCTCATGGGGGGCCGGACCCGTCAGCACCACCAAGAGCCGAGAGGCGGTCGCCGTCGACACCGCATGGGCGCTCGGAATGGTCGTGGTTAAGAGCGCCGGAAACGCAGGCCCCGGTCGTGCGACCATGACCACTCCAGCCGACGCCGACGGCGTCATCGTCGTCGGGGCCACCGACCTGGCTGGCTCGAAGATCACTCGGTACAGCAGTCGCGGCCCCGCTGGCCCGCAGGCCGGACCGCATGTGGTCGCCCCCGGCGGCAGCGACACCGGCAACATCGTCTGCTGCCTGATGACCGGAGGCTTCGGGGACGCCGGCGCCGGAACCAGCTATGCAGCGCCACACGTCTCGGGTGCACTGGCCCTGATTCTCCAGCAGGACCCGTCCCTGACCCCAGGCCAGCTCCGGGACCGGCTGCAGGCCACCGCACGCAAGATCCCGCGGGCGGCCGTCGGCGCCCAGGGCAAGGGCCTACTGCAGATGGTCGTCCCGGACGAGGGGCGGCCGGCTCGCCGGCCACCACGGAAGCGGTCGGCTCGCAAGCGCGACAGGTAACGCTCCCCGCGTGACGTGAGCAGCACGGGGACACATTCTCACCCAGATCCGGATTCCGCCTCGATCGCCGATGGGAGGTCGACGCCTTGAACCAGGTTGTCCTCGGCCAGCGTGTCCACAGCCTCCGCTGGCAGTCGCCCGCGGACCGTTGAGTTGACCCACGCACTCTCCAGCACCTTGCCACCGACCGAGGAGAGGCGCCCAGCAACCGAATCGACTTCGGTGTCAAAGTCGCGCTTGGCCGCAGCCATACGGTCCGCCCGGGTGCCAGACGTCGGCATCTCAGGTGGCGAGAGCTCGATGACCACATCGACCTCATCCCCTGGCCGGGTTGTATCCAGCCGCTCCCGTAGTCGCGGGCTAATCTTCCGCTCCAACGACTCTGCCATCGCGCCCGCCCTTCCCCGACCTCTACGTCGAAGGATACGTCGTCAGGAGTGTCATCGAGAGTTCGGCCAACACGTGAAGGCTTCAATCCGCATGGCGGGGTCGATTCGCGACGGATCCCACGCGCAAGTGCACGTTCGCCCGTCAGCACAGTGCCATCGATGCTCAACCACTCACAGACCAAGCAACAGGCGTCCGGTGTAGGCCACCATCACGCCCCAGAACAGTCCGGCGAAGCCTCGCTCACCGAGGCGGCGGTTGACGTGTCGACCGAGCAGGCTGGCGCCAATCATGAGCGGTATGGCAAGCGCCGCCAGTCGATACGCCGAGGCGGTCAGCAACCCGGCCTCGGTGAACACCGAGGACTTCGTCGCGTCACCCACCAACGAGGCCAGTGACAAGCCGCCGACCAGATGAGCGCGATCGAAGCCGAGACTGCGAAAGGCGACACCTTTCAACGGTCCCGATGTGCCGGAGAAACCCGATGTGGCGCCCGCGGTAAAGGCCAGCATCGGAGTTCCCACCTGTTTCAGCGTTTGGTCGAGGTGGATCCGCTCGGCAAGAAACGTCGCGGCGAACGCCACGATGACGGCCCACGCGACAACCTTCTCAGGCATTGCGACAAGCGCCCGTGCACCTAGCCATGTACCGACCGCGATGAGCAGGATGACGACTGCCGCAGCCCGGAATGGCATTGTCTTGCGATAGAGCACAACCTTGACGACGTTGTTGCCGGCCAGCAAAAGTGCTGCGAGGGCGACACCTTCCTTCGTGCCGAGCACCAGGGCAAGCGCCGGCACCAAGATGATGCTTCCGCCGAACCCTGCGGCGGCCGAGAGGGTGAATGCCGCCGCAACAGCTAAGAGGACCAGCAGCTGCACCGTGAGATCGTCCATTGTTGGACCGGATCAGTCGTTGCTTGGGGCGGTCTGCCAGCGGTGCCAGATGTTGTCATCGCTAGCGGTGCCGAACACCTCCAGCCGATACTCGGACGAGCTCATTATGCACCTTGGGTCAACGAGAAATGGACTACCCGTGGGACGACGTTTTCCCGCGCCTCGCCGCCCTCGAGGGCATAGCCGCTAGCCACCCAGGTTTCGGTCGATGGCGAGTGTGCGCGGCAGTTGAGGTAGTCGCCCCAACGTCCGGCACTCGGGGAATGGCTGCCCAGCCGCGCATACCGAGCTCGCCACGTGCCTGCGTCATCGTCGCGTGCCCCCACGACATGACCCGGATGCCGGTCGACACCGCCGTAGAATGCTGTGAAGCCGACCACTCCCCCGGCGTTGGAAGCAGCCGCCGGATAGGCCCAGGCTCGGTTTTGGCTCCAGATGTCAGGTTGGTCGATCACGGCTCGGTTATTCTCGCGAATGCGCGCGACCCTGCAATAGGCGTGAGGGCGGTTCTGTCTGGACCCGCTGGTCCATGTGAAGGTGATGACGCCGTTGCCAACGGATGCACCGGTAATACGCGCATCGGCCCGAGCCAGCCAGTCGACGCCGTTGGGAGCCGTCGACGAGATCGCCTGGCTCCATTCGCCGACGTTGATGTCCCACCAGCTGATGCCACCCGCGCCGTCCCCCCAGGAGAACAGCCGCAGCTGCTGGATCGTGTTGTGACTGCCCCAGTACATGGTCTGGCCGGCTCCCTGGGTCAGCCTCAGCGAACCATTGTTTGTGGTCGACCACCAGTTGAAGATCAGCGTGCCAGCATTGGCAATCGTGTCCAGCGGGAATCGCATCACGACGGCACGCTGCCATTGGTCAGAGGAGTTGAAGACGTTGAACGTCACGAACAGATTCTCATCGCTCAGAGCGGCGTCGGGGTAGTCAAACCACAAGTTGTTCCAGTTGCCATCAAGCAGGCCCGGGCCGATGTCCCACCAGTACCAGCCGCCGGTAGGGAAGTTGGCGTCGCGTGTGGCTGCGAGCCGGAAGACGTTGGTGTTGTTGGCCTGAGAGTACTGCAGGATCCAGATCCAGACGCCACGCTGCGTGTCATAGAGTGTTACCTGGTCACAACAGAATCCCCCGGCAGTCGACGGCAACACGGTGAACGGATCGACGTGTGTCCAGGATGCGCCGTTGTCCGTCGACCGGCTCGCGTACCAGTTGCCTGTGACAAAGATGTTGCTTCCCGACGTCGCGACGGATGGCTCCCCGACGGTGGAGGTGTTGTCATTGGTTGCGGTGTCGTTCAGCCCCACGTTTGTGAGCAGAGTGATGTCGGTCTGTGCCATGGTTCCCTCCCCGTAAGATGGCGCATCTAGGCCGGGTCGACTGGATCTACGGCAGTCTCCTCCGCTCTGTCAGCGCTTTCGGCCTGGTCATCTTGTGGACGATCGGGCTCCCCCAACGGGGGCCCCATCGGCTTACGTTCCACCGGGATGCGACCTTCGCGGAGGTCGAGATTCGGCAGCCCGCCCTCCGCTTCGCCTCCCGGTCGAGCCCGCAGCGGCTGGCCCGCGTCGACGGTCTGCGCCTCCTCGGTGCCAGCCGGCTCTTCGACACCCGACTGCTCAGTCACGGTCTCTCACCCCTCTACTTGCCGCTGATCGGTTGGCAGGAGATCAATTGCCTACGGCCACATCCCTCTCCCCGTCTATGCAGGGAATCGCTCTCAGGAGCGGTTTACGATCGCTGTTATCGCTGAACTCCACGTCGGTCCGAGTGAAGAAGACCGCCGACCCGATGTCGAGTCCAAAGACCAGCGTACGCCCAAACATGCATCACCTCCAATGAATTGGAGAACTGCTTTGTATCTCTTACGGGTGTGGCAGAAAGGGGCAACGACACACGCGAGGAACTTGCGAGGCGAGAACGAGGCCGCCGGCCTTCGCTCATGCCGAGATGATCGGGTGAAGTGCAAGGATCCACGGACTGCGAGCCAGCGGGCGCCACCCGGGGTGTTTTGTGGGCGCGGCAGTGTCGCCCCGATGTGTTGCGGTCTCCACAGGTAGTGCTTCGCCACGCGTTGATATTTGGTAATAAGTAGCAGATTATAATGAAAAAACGGACTCAAAATAGAGAAACGACTGAGATACATTGCTATAGCTAGGGCCCAGTTCGGAAATCGCTTGTGCTGAAACGGTAATTGGTTGACGCTGACTCATGAGGACGTCATCGAAGGGTCAGCCGATGAGCATCACAGCGCCACCACCTCCGTACAATGCGACTGCAGAGACACCGATCGCAGGACCAGTCTGGGTGGGCTGGCGTGAAGGCACCCTAACGCGAGCCAAGGAGCTCGAATCGTTGTGTGCCTGGGTGTGTGGGAACGATCCGCGGGAGAACTGCGAAGTTCTCGTGAAGGCCATTCCGTTCCATCTTGAGGCGGCCAGGCAGGCGGCCAAGGCGGCCGAGCTGAGGCCGAGAAAACGATTCCGCAATGGACCCCTTATTGAACGTGCAATGAGCAACCTCGACGCTGCCGAGGCTCAGATCCTCAACGTCGCATCTTCAGAGTACGTGCTTGGCCAAATGCCGTCCCTACTTAGGCACGCGCAGTGTCATCTTATTCCGACTGACGCACGACGACTCGAGTTAGAGCGCATCGCCCAAAAGCTTGGCGTAAAGGATCCGGATCACCCCTTGATACAAAACACCAAAGAGGACGAGCCATTCAAGAAGAAGAAGGGGCTTGTCGACGAGGAGCGCGGCAAGATTGTCACTGCCGTGCGAGGGGCAAGCTCGGCGGCGCTCCGCGAGCAGCTCCGCTTGCGCAGCTTCCGCAATGTCGTGGTTCTCACGACCATACTAATGACACTGCTCGCAATCTTGGTGGCGCTCACGGGCCTCTTTCACAAGACATGGATCCCGCTGTGCTTCGCTCCCGAGGAGTCGGGGCAAACGATGGTCGTTTGCCCAACCGCGCAATCACCATCATTCCCTACCCCACAGGCAGGCACCGATACACCGGCGCCAGACGAAGACATCGATGACTGGGTCAGGAGAACCGCCACACCCTATGACCTTCTCGTTGTCGAATTCGTCGGGCTGACCGCGGCTGCCATAGCAGCGGCCGCAGCCATCCGCAGGATTCGTGGGTCGTCGGAACGGTACGGCATTCCCGCGGCTTTGGCCACGCTCAAGCTGCCGACTGGCGCCATCACCGCCTTCCTCGGTTTGTTGCTGATGCGTGGCCAGTTCGTGCCAGGCCTTAGCGCACTAGACACGTCAGCACAAATTCTTGCGTGGGCGCTGGTATTCGGGTATGCGCAGCAGCTGTTCACACGCCTCGTTGATCGACAGGGCCAGACCGTGCTCGAAAGCGTGCGCGGCGCCAGCAGGCCGCCACCCAGCCCTAGTCCGCCGTAAGACGTAACGCATCGACGACAGCACGGCTCGCGAACAAGGGCCACGAAGCGACGGTCGACGGAGGAGGACGTAACGTCCGCGGATTGCTCGTACTCGGTAGGTGGACCATCCCCAGCATGAAGTGCATGCGCCGGTTGTTGTACCAGTCGACCCCAACCGGCGGTGGCGCACTCGACCCTGGCGGCGATCTCCTACGGGCCGTCCTGGAAGACCGTCGTGCTGGGACCACGGTCCGCTGCTGGCCGGCGGCGCATCCAAAACGGTGTGGCGTATTGGCGCACGGTGCCGTAGTACCGCGCGCGGTCCGTGAGGTAGGCGGTGCACTCATCGCTACGGGCCGACTCGTACCGCGCGAGCAGTGCCATGGCGTCCCTGGGATGGTCGAGCATTTGCGCGGCCGTGTCCGCGGCGGATTCGGCTGTCCGCAGCGCACGCAGGACGCCGCTTCCGGTGAGGGGGTCCACGGCTAACGCCGCATCGCCGACCGCGATCCAAGGCCGCTGATCGCTGGCCCGCAAGAGGCGGTGACTCGCTGCGGAGTGCACCCGCGGCTTCGATCGCGGCGGGGAGCCAGCGACCCGCGCGGCGGTCGTGGCCGCCGTGCATAACTGGCGGTGCCATCGCGCGGTCCCAGCCAGGCCATCTCGACGGCAGAGGTCCGCGTCGGTCATTAGCATTCCCACCATGGCGTCATCGGCAAGCGGCGCCGTGTACCACCAGCCGTTTGCGGTGGACTCGACCAGCAGGTAGTGCTCGTTGGTCACATCCATGCCGTGCCAGGTGGCGGCAAGGGCAACGAGACGGTCGAACGCCAGACGGCGCGCACCCAGTGACCGGCTGATGCCCGCCCGGCGCCCGGTCGCGTCGACGAGGAGACGGCCGCCCAGCTGGACTCCATCTGCGCAGACCACATCCCACCTGCCGCCATCATGCCGGCAGCTTGCGACGGGCGTGCCGGTCCACACGTGAGCGCCGGCACTGGCGGCGGCGCGCACGAGCATCCGATCGAAGGCGCGGCGGTCGACGTGCCAGCCGCTGGTGTATCCGCTGGCCAGGTGCGAGTGCTCGGCCGGCTCTGCCTCGTCCCAGATGCTGCGGGTGCCCCAGGACGGCAGCGGGTGCAGTGCGACGAACTCGTCCCAGACACCCAGCTCGCGCAGCAGCGGCTGGACGACTGGAGCCAGCGTCTCGCCGACACGAGGCCGATCGAAGCGGCTACGTTCCAGCACAGCCACCGACCTGCCAGCGGCCGCCAGTCGTAGGGCCGTCGCTGCTCCCGCCGGGCCGCCGCCGGCGACGACGACGTCGTAGATCTGACACACGATCAACTCTCCGGCCGGTAGCTGCAGCCGCACTCCTCCAGGCACTTGCGGGCACGACCGAGGTCAATCCCGAGGTGCCGCAACCGCTCAGCCAGCTTCTCGTCCACGATCCCGTCCTCGAGCAGGCAGGACAGCAATCTGCACAGTGTTTCGCCGCCATCACCGGCGCCGCTGGGGCCGCCCGGCGAGTCGGGGTCGTCGCCGCCGCGCCAGACCGCCGCCGTGACGGTGCGCTCCCGGGTAAACGGCCGCCCCGACCGTGTCCGCCCTCGTGCGCGGACGCGGACCCGGTAAACACCGGACGCGGTGGTCCCGAACGTGCCCGCGAACTCGCCAGGCCCGGCCACATCGAAAGTCAGGCTCACCGTCGCCCCGTCGGGGCGGGTGATCTCCGCCCAGACATATGGATCACCGTCCACCGGCAGGCCCGACTGAGTCAGGGTGGCGTGCAGAGCCACTTCGGAGCCCGGTTCATACGAGCGCTGCCCCGCCTCCGCACGCAGCGACACGTTCGAATACGCGTGCACCACCAGGCTGTACGGCAACCCGAGGCGATCGCCTCCGCCTTCGACGGCCAGCGCCGACTCGACCATGGGCTGGCTCCCCTGCGCGGCGGCGACCGCGAAAGCACGCTCGAACTCGAACGGCCGTCGCATTGGTGCCGGCCGATCCGTGCTGGCGCGGCGGCCTCTGAGGATCGACAAGTCGACACCGTCGTCGTCGTCAGGGGTGGGCTCAGTCTGTGGTCGCCCGATCGTCAGCAGCGCGTGCCAGGTGCCGGCGTGGTCGTAACGGTGGGGGCGCAACTGGATCGGTAGGGCGATCCGGTAGTAAGCCACGCCCTGGCCGGTCTCGTACCGCATCGTCGGTTCCGCTTGTGCCCGCCAAGGCTCGACCAGCAGGCCGTTGGGGGTTTGCAGGCGGAAGTCGACGGCGTCCGGTCGGGACGTGAGCAGCACCACCTCCACGCCGGAGTCGGCGTCGCTGAGCTGGAATGGAATGCGCTGGACAGCGCCCGGGAAGAGTTCGCCGTCGGGGTCGAGGACCACCTCGGCGTTGGCGATGCCGGCCAAGATTTGCAGGAAGTACTTCTGTAGCAGGAACCGGTTGTCGCCGGTGATAGCGCCGGTGACCAGGAGGAAGCCGCCGTTGTTGCCGGACACCGTCTGCAGCGCGGGCACGCTGATGTTGTGGGGCTGGCCGAGACCAACCGCATACGTCCGTTCGTTGATCTGCCCGGCGACGTCGGAGATCCAGCGCGGGCGGTTCTCGATGCCGTCGGTGAGCACCACCTGCGCCTTGACGTCAACCGGCGGCGTCGCGGCGAGCAAACCCGTGCCCTCGAAGATGCCGTCGCCGATCGACGTCGCGCCCTGGGGATCCAGCGCGTTGCCGTTGATGACGTCGTGGGTCGCATTGCGATTCAGGTCCGAAAGGCCGCCGGGCCCGAGTGCAAGTATGGGCTGCTGCGGCTGGGCGTCCTGGTTGTAGCGCACGATTCCAACGCCGTCACCTTCGAGCATGAGGTCGACGAAGATGTTCGCCGCCTGCTGAAGCGACGCGTGCTTGGTCTGCCCGTCGCCGCGGTCCTCGCTCATACTGCCGGAGCGGTCCAGCACCAGGGCGATCGCCGCGGTGGCGCGGGCGACGGTGTTGCCGTCGACGGTGACCTGCCACGTCTGCCCGGACGTCGCTTCCTGCACGGTGAGCGTCTGGGTCGGGATGGATGACGGCGCGACACCGGTGCGGTAGACGATCCACAGTCGTGCGGTCGCCACGGCGTTGGGCGCGGTGGGACCGATCGTGACGGAGGTCGTGACCGCGACGAGCTGGGGATGGGCCGGCGCGCCGCCCGGCGCGTAGTCGAGGGTGAGCGCGGAACCCGGCGAGAGCACCTCGAAGGTGATAGCGAGGGCGGCCTCGCGGACCATGCCCATCGGGCCTTGCGGTATGTCAATGAACCGCAGCTGCGGCGTGAGCAGCGTGATCGATACCTCATCGCAGTGCTCCACCTCGAGGTGCTCCGTTCCCTGCTGCACGACGAAGCCAGCGGTGTGCCACAAGGCGACCATGTCGTCCATGCTGTTGACGTCGCGGTCCCAGCGGGCCTGGCCACCGGTGTCCTGCGGGATGACGTCGTTCGGGCGGGGTACCGGCCACCAGAGGTCACCACACGCCTTGAAGTCGGCGTGCCACGGCAGTGCCATGGCCTTGCTGAGCGTGCCGGCCGTGACGGACGACGCGAGCCGGAACGCTGCCGTGTACGGCGCCTCGATGATGGGCCGGTCGCCCGCGGAGAGCCCTCCGGCTTCGATGCCGGGGAAGAATGCACCTCCGACACACGCCTCGAGCGCGGCCCGGTCCAGGCCGTCGGGGGTTATGTCGGTTTCCGGCGCAGGCACGCCCACCCAGTCGGCCGCGTAGTTGCCTGCCTGCCAGCGCTGCATGTGCCCGTGCTGAATCGACGTGAGCCGCGAATCACCACCGTTGAGAGATGGCATGTCACCTGGTCGGGTCGCAGCCGACTGAAAATCGCGTCCACAACGGGCTGGCCGGTGACTGGGTCGGGCCAGGTGTGCGCGCCGAAGATTCCCTCCACCCAGCGCATGTCCCGGGCTCGCTGCAGGATCGGGTAGACGTCCTGCGTGTACGACGTCGTGGTGGGCGCGGGCACCAGTCCCAGGTCGACCATGCGCTGCAGTACGCGGTCGTACAGCGTGGTCGGGCTGTCCTGGTGCGGCGCGAACTTCGGCGGCGCAACGATCACCCATGCGCTCTCCACCGCAGGCGTCGAGCCGTCCTCGCGGAGCTTGATCGACGCGGACACTGGGCCGTCCGAGACGTCGTCGTACCAGCCAGCGTTCGCCCAGAAACCACCGATCAGTTCCCTGCCGGTGACGCAGCGGTGCCGTGCCCGCCGAGCACCAGCAGGTGGTTCGCGTCGTCGGTGCGTATCTCGCCGAGCGGCACCGTCACCACCGGCTCGCCGGAGAAATGAATGACGCCGTCGTCGAACAGCTGTCGCTGGTCGGGACCGGTCAGAGTGCGCGGTCCCGGGTTGATCGTGAGATCGCCTACCGGTTCGTTGTTGCCGCGGCCCGCGTGGGCCGCCTTGGCGTTGACGAGGTGGACGGTCCACGAGATCTCGGCATCGTCGTCAGTGAGCTCCTCGACGCTACCGTCGTCCTGATGCGCGAAGATGCGGAAGCGGGCTGCCTGCCGCTTGACCCGGCACTGAGCATCCTTGAACCCACCCTGCGGGTCCGGCACCTCCCCGGGCGCTCCGGTCCGAAGAAGAACTCGTCAGGACTGTTGCCGACCCGCGCAATGCCGATCGCTGGATGAATCTTATACGTTGTTGCCACCGCTGCCTCCCTTAATGTCGACGTTAATCTCAATTTGAGTTGACTGAGCTGGGCCCGAAGATACGTGCGCTCGAACCGGAGGACTGGGCAGCGGGGCGAAGCGAACGGTCAGACACCGACCACGAACCAACCATGCCTTTGCCCGCCCAGAGGTAAAAGCAGATGTATCCAGCGCAATTGGCGATGAGTGAAGCCATCGGCCCGGCGAACACCACGCCTCAAGATACAAGTGGCCGCGTCTACGTGGGTCCGATTTCACGAAAAGAAGCAGCGTCGGCGGGTGTGTCTGTGGCAATAGGAGAGCCGAGCTGGACTGCGCGACCGCCGCTTTCGTCCGACCCGAGCTGCATGAATCCCGCGACGACGGTGGTGGGGCGCGTAAGCGTCGGCCCCAGTGCGTGTCGAAGTCCTGACCTCCAGGGCTCGGATTGCGGGACGTTGCCTGCCCGTCGGGGTCGAACGAGCGTCAGTCTGCTCTCGAGCCCTGCAGCCGCGTCCGCAGATCTCGTGACGAGGGATCGGCCAGCCGTTGCCTCGGCGCGACGCGAGGTCCTGGAACGTCGCCGATGGCAGACTGCAGCACCGCGACGAGCCTCGGCGAGGGCGCCAGGCCGGTTTCCTCGTAGAGCAAGCAACGAAATGCCGTGAACTGCCGGATGGCCTCGGTGCGGTTGCCCTCGGCAAGATGCGCCCGGATCAGGGTCGCATGGGCGGATTCGTACAGCGGCTCGACGGCGATCGCGGCGTAGGCGGCGTCGACGGCCCTGCCGTACTCTCCGGACTCGACCAGATGTCGGCTCAAGGCCTCCAGCGCGTGCATGCGTAGCTGTCGGTGGCGCTCGCGGTCGACGAGGAGCCAGTCTTCGTCCCAGCCCGGCAGCAGATCCCCCTCGAGCAACCGCAGAGGCGTCGCCAACAGGTCGGTGGACGCCGACGGGCTGTCGATGAGGCGGTGCGCCTGCGCCATCATTTGAGGGAAGTCGACATCGACATCCGTGCCGAGGCGCACCACATCGCGCCTGCCAGCCACCAGTGTGGGGCTGGCCCGCCGGATCCGCCAGAGCGCTGTGCGCAGGTTGGCCTGGGCGCGGGTCTGCGAGGTCCATCCCCACAGCTGGCCGGCCAAGACGTCCCGGCGCGCCTCAGTGCAGGTGACCGCCAGATAACCCAGGACCCGTTGGGCATTCGCAGGCATCGCGACCGTGTGCCCGCCGATCCGCACCCCGAACCCGCCGAGAACCCGTAGCGCGATCCCGGCACCAATGACGTCCCCTGCCGTCATCCCCGTACGTCCTGTGACTGGGTCGAATGTCTTGGGTTGCAGTCCAGTGTGCGGCTGTTTGCAACCGGCCGCTATGGAGTTTCGCTTCCAGCTGTCTCCACAACGTCAACAACCCGTCACCACGCGGTCGGAATTCACACGTGGTCTTGACGCTGGAGGTGACCGATCGACACACGGCGGCGCGCGATCCTCTTGCCGTGGTGGAATCCCATTGGCTCGTCGTGTTGGCGCGTGTGTGGCGCGATGGCGACCGGCAGATGATCCGCCTGATCGCCCGCACCGAGTCCGACGACGTCGGTCGCGTCGCCGTTGAATCGTCCAATCGCGCCGCCGCAGACCGGTTGTTGGCGTGGTTGGACGATTTCGAGCGAACTAACTACCCCGGTGCAGCCGACGACAAGACCGAAGACATAGCAGAGATGACCGAGTGACGAAGCCTCAGACGAAAGCGACCTAGGTTCATTCGGAAGACGGCTGGACAGGAGATTCCGATGGAAACTCTGGAACGGGTCGAAGAAAGCACGTCACCGTTTGCCGGTGCCTACTTCGCCGCCGGTGAGGAGGCCGAAGCGGAGCGTCCAGCGGCCTGGGTCGGAACGACGGCCTCTCCATTTGCCCAGGGCTTCACCACCGAGGACGAGACCGAAGCAGAGCAGGCTCAGTGGGCCGCGCTGATCAACGAGTTGTCCGACGAGTCGTTCGACGAAGCTGTGGAGTCTCTGATCGACGAGGTCGCCGGACGCCACTTGCAGTCGATGGCTTCCTGGGCGTCCAACCTGGATGCGGCCGCCTTGGCCTCCCAGGAGGCTGCCGAGTGGGTCGCAGAGGTCGGCGCCTCAGCAGACAGGCTGCTCGAGCAGCTGGAGGCGCAGTATGCCGACCGGCCAGCCGATTCAGTGACGCCGCAAGGGCTTGACGAGGCTCTCGCGCAGTTCGCCGCGGGCCCGGATCCGGTGGCTACGGCCTCGGAACAGTTCCTTGGCGGGCTGGTGAAGAAGGCGTTCAACGCCGCCAAAGGCGTCGCCAAGGCCGTCGGCAAGTTCCTGCCGATGGGCAAGCTGTTCGGCCTTCTGCGGCGGCTCGTCAACCCGTTGCTCAAGCGCGTGCTGGCAAAGGCCATCAATCGGCTGCCCGCGAGCGCTCGTGGACCCGCCACCGAGCTCGCCCGGAAGTTCGGCGTCGCCGAGGCGGAGTCAGGTGGCGAGATTGCCGCCGAGTTCGACGCCCAGTTCGCCGAGCTGCTGGTCGCACCGACCGACGCGGCGGCGGAACAGCTGCTCGGGGAAGCGGAGGCGACGGCGGAGTCGGAGGCCTTGCAGGAGCACGATCCCCTGGCCCGGCTGGACACCGCCCGCGCGACACTGGCCCAACAGCTGGCTCAGGCCGAGCCTGGCAAACCCCCGACCGAGCAGCTCGAGCAGTTCATCCCCGTCGTGATGGCGGCGTTGCCGTTGATTCGGGCCGGGATCAAAATCGTCGGCCGGGAGCGTGTCAAGAACTTCCTGGCCACCGCCCTCGCGACGCTGATTCAGGGGTACGTCGGGCCGGTTGCGGCCAAGGCGCTGGCGCCGCACATCGCCCACACCGGCCTGCGCCTGCTCAGTTTGGAGGCCGAGTCGAGCGAGGTGCTGGGAGCAGAGGCGCTCGTGGACACGTTGGAAGAGACGATCACCAGCGTCGCGCAGCTCCCCGCGAGCTCGTTGGAGGATCCGTTACGGCTGGAAAGTGAGATCGCCGACGCGTTCTCCGAGGCGGCCGGTCGGTTGCTTCCGCGGGAGGTGCTGCGCCCGGACTTGGAGACCTTCGAGACCGAGGACCAGGAGGCCGGCGAGGGCTGGGTCCTGATGCCACGTCGGGCTGCTCGTTGCCGGCGTTACCGCAAGTTCAATCGCGTCTACGACGTCGCGATCAGCCGGCCTCGGGCCCGGGCGATCATCTTGGGCGAGGACACCCTGGAGGATCGCCTGCTGGACGCCGGCGTCGAGCGGTGGCCGGTGCGGGCCGAGGCGCACATCTACGAGGCGATGCTCGGGACCCACCTGGGACATCTGGCCGCGTTCGAGGGCGAAGGCGCGCCAGCGGGCGCGGACGAGTTCGAAGATCTGACACCGGCGAGAGCGGCGATCCTGGTCGGCCAACCCGGGCTCGGACGCCGCCTCGGTGGCGCGCGGGTGGCGCCCGGACGGCGGTTCTTCCGGCTGGTGGTTCCGGGTCGGGTGGTACGACGACGTCGCAGCCGGATCATCATTCGCCTGGACGCCACGGCTGCGCAGCCGGCTCTTCGGCTGCACCTCCGCCTGGGCGAACGCTCCGCCCACCTGCTCAGCGGCCACTTGGCCAAGAACGCGCTCCCGGATGCGCTGGGCGTGATCCGCCGTCTTGTCGGCCCCGTCGCGCGTCGGAGCGTCGCCGCCCGGCTGGCCCGCCACCTCGCCAAGGCAACCGGGGCCGCGGTCCCGCCGACCCGTGGTGACGAGCTCGCCGGGCAGGTCATCGAGTCCATGCTCGCCGTGTTGTCCGAGCAGCTGCCCACCAAGGCGGCCGAGCTCGCGGCCGCGGCCAAGGATCCGGCCCCGGGCCTGACCCTCACCTTCGAGTTCCGCTTCGCCGACAAGGCTGCTCTGACGACGGGCAAGCCGGAGCCGCCGAGTCTCACGATCCGCCCCGGGCAGCATCGTGACTGAACCCCGCGACGTCCAGGTCGAGGCCGAGCTGGCCCATTGGCGCGGCGCGATTGCCGCGCTGGCGGACCTCGACGCGGTCGCGGCCCCGAGCGCCTGGGCGATGCTCGAGGACTACCTCCGCCTCCGGCTCCGAGAGCGGTTGCTCGCCTCGATCCGCGCACTGTCGAACGAGGGCGCGGCAGTGGCCTCGCTGCTCGATGCCGGCGAGACGCCGGACGTCATCCGGCGCAAGGTGCTCGCCCTTCGACGCCGATACGTTCAAGTGGAGGCGATCATCGACTTCTACGGCGATGCGGTCAACACCCGGACGAACCCGGTTCTCGGCGCGATTCTGGGCGGGCTGGACACCGTTGCCGTGGACTCGATGGAGGTGCTGCTCCGGCCATTGGGGATCGAGGTGCCACCCGCGTTGGTGTGGATGGACAAGGGCACTGGAGCGGCCATTCTGCGCGCCGGTGTCCGGCTGTGGGGTCAGGGCGGGCCGTCGCCGGTGGCGGCGATCAAGCTCACCCGGCACAACCTCAACCACCCCACGGCGCTGCTGCACGAGACCGGACATCAGGTCGCTCATCTCACCGGGTGGACCGACGAGCTGGCCGATGCGCTCCAGGACGCGCTCGGAGCCACCTCCCGGGAACTGGCGGCGCTCTGGCGGCGGTGGGCCAGTGAGATCGCGGCCGACGTCCACGCGTTCGTTCTCGCCGGGTGGGCGCCGACACCCGCGCTGGCCAACGTCGTCGACGGGGCCACCGCCGCCGTCCATCGGATTCGCCCGATGGACCCGCACCCGCCTGCGTGGTTGCGAGTGATGTTGAACGTCGAGCTGTGTCGACGCTGGTACGGCGCCGGGCCGTGGGACTCCCTTGCCGCCGCCTGGCTGCAGCGGCACGATCCGGCGCGGCACCCGTCGGCCAGCGCCCGGGTTGCCGCCGCGAGCATCTCGCTGCTCCCCACCGTTGTCGCGGTGTGCACGCGGCGTCCGTTCGCCGCCTTTGGGCGCCGGCCGATCCATGTCCTCGCCGACCCGCTGCGGGTGTCCCCTGCAGCCCTCGATGCTCTTGCGCATCGAGCTGGACCATCCCTGCTGACCTCGCGCTACTTGGCCCGGCGGGAGTCGCTGCGGATCCTCGCCTGGCTGACCTCCCACCGACCCGCTGACCCCGCGGCCGCGGCGGCCGCGAGCACTCGACTGCACCAATGGCTGGCGGCGCTCGCGCCGTTACCGCTGCCGCGGGCAGCTTGACCACCCGACCGCGAAAGGACCCACCATGGCCACCCAGAGCAGCACTCCGCAGCCACCCGACCAGACGCTCCCGCAGATCCTGGCCGCCCTGCAGTCGATCGCCGCCGCGGTCAACCGCGGCACCGACGTCATCGTCGACGCCGCGGACGAGCGCCCGGCCAGCCAAGAGCAGTCCACGGCGATCCTGGACTACCTGGTGCTGCGCGAGCTCGTGGGCCGCCAGGCCGACGAGGTCCGGCGCACCGTCGGGGCGACCCGGTTCTCGGACCAGGTGGTGGAGTTCGACGGGGAGATCCCGGCCAATGCCGTCACGGTCGCCGTGTTCACCCGGCGCAGCGTCGCCCCCGACGAGGTGGCCGACATCGAGGACGTCGGGCCGATCCTGGAACGGCGCAAGAAGCAGCGAAGGACCCGCGGCAGCGGCGGCGACCCGGTGTTCGGGTTCGTCCTCGAGAACGTCGCCGACGACCAGCCGATCGTCCGGCTCGAGCTGCGCGACGCCGAGGACCTCGCCGTGGCGCTCGGCCCGCGTCTGGCTTCCGTGACCTGACGCCCGCACCTCCGACGAGACGAGGCATCCCATGTTCCGCAACCTGGCCCGACTGATCGCCGCACCTCCCGAGCTGGGCCCCGCCGGCCCGGCGATCCAGGTCTTCCGCGTCCACCCGTTTCAGCTGAGCCGGTGGCTGGAGGAGGCGTGGGTGGCAGGCCGGACGGTCCCCGAGTTCGGCGTACGCACCGTCAACGCCCTGCCCTTCCTCGGCAGCGACCAGATCATCGACGTCCTCGACCTGCCGGCACCGTCGGCGGGCGGGGTCGCGCCGCCGTTCCCGTCGGGGATCAACCCAGCGGACGTCGGGACCTTCAACGGGCTGGAGTTCAGCGGGACCGTGCCGCTGGTCTGGGACCACCTGGTCTACGCCTACCTGTTGGAGTGCACGGGTGTCGTCGAGGTGATGGTGGAGGTGGTCCGGCGGTTCGCGGTGGGGGAGACGCTCAACACGCTGAGCGCCGACGGCAGCCGGTGGGTGCGGGCAACCGAGGAGCTGTTCTTCCGCGAGCCGCCGCTGTTCGCGATCTCCGGCATCGCCAGCGAGGCCCGTCCGGACCTGCGGGTGACCCGCCGCAACAACTACTGGCGGATGTTCGGCATGGAGCCGCCGCACCAGGTGCCTGCGCGGTACCGCAAGTTCGGGTACGTCGAGCAGGGCTGGCGCGCCGACACCGGCGAGGGCGTCAACTCGGGCTTCCGGGAGAAGTGGACCGAGCTGCTCCGCCAGGTGTGGCTGGGCTTCGAGAACGCCCGCAACGGCATCGGCCCCAACGCCACCGACCGGGAGTACGTCGCGTTCCTGTGCCAGTCCCTGCGCGACATGATGACCATGCGCCGGAGGGGCGGGCAGCTGGCCCGCGAGGAGTTCGTGCACGTCACGACGTTGAGCTGGTTCCATCTCACCTTGGAGACCGACACCCCGATCGTGGTCGACCTCAAGGCCGAGGCCACCAACCCGGCGGACCGGCTGGCGAAGATCGCCGAGCGGGTCGGGATGTCTGCGGCGCCGCGGTCCTACGAGTTGTTCGAGCTGGCCGACCTGATGTCCGCGCTGCTGCGGGCGATCGAGCTCGGCCTGTTCGACCGGGGCGAGGACGCCGAGACGCTGTTCCTGGAGATCGCCGGCAACGAGGGCGTGCGTCGCGACATGAATCGGATCATCGACCTGTGGCAGTCCGCCACCGGCGACCGGGTCAAGGACCGGCCCGCCCAGCCGGCGCGAGTGCCGGGGCTGCCCGCCGCAGGCCGGGCGCCCGCGGGCTCATCCGGTGGCGGTGGGGCTGCGGCCGGCAGGACGCCGAGCCCGGCGCCGGCCATGCCCCTGCCCGCCGTACCGGCGGTCTCGGGCGCCGGCAGCGCGACCGCCTCGCCCAACGGGAACCGCTGAGGAGCGGTCGTGGTGACGCCCTTCGCGGCCCCGGTGGCCGGCGAGCTCGGGCCCGAGTCTCTCGCTACCGAGCCGACGGCCGTGGGGCCGACCGTCGGTGGGGCGACGGAGTGGCAACGGATCGGTGCCGACGACGAGCGCCAGCGGATCCGCGACACCTCGGCGGTGCCCTACCGCTGGGTCTGCTCGTTGGACGTGACCTGGCTGGCCACGTCGGCGACCGGTTCGAGCTCGCTGATTCGGGGTGCTCGGGGGCCGCGGCGGTGCTGACGGCTCGGCCACTGCATCTACCGGACCGCGACTGCGGCGAGCCCCGTCTCGTACGTCGCCCCGGGATCCCGGGCGCGAGCCGCGCCGACGGCAACCGCCGTCCAGGCCATGGCCCCCATGTCGCCCACGCCCACGGCCGCGCTCGCCGGGCAGAACAGCCACGGCTAGGAGCGCGCCATGGGCTCGCCGTTCGTGGACGCCCCGGTCGCCCCTCTCGAGCACGAGGTCCTGCTGCCGGACGAGCGCGTCCGGGTGCATGCCACGACCCAGGTGCCCTACCGGTGGGTGTGCTCCCTCGACATCCGGCGCGGGAGCTCGTTCTCGCGGGGCTCGGGGCTGCTCGTCGGGCCGCGTCAGGTGCTAACGGCCGCGCACAACGTGTACGACGCCGAGGGCAACCGGCCGGACTCCCTGCACGCGGCGCCGGCCCGCAACGGGACGGAGCAGCCATTCGGCCGGTTCGAGGCGGTCGCGTTCACCACGACGAGCCGCTACATCACCAACCCGCTGCCCGGCGGCCGCTTCGACATCGCCCTGGTGACCCTGGGCGCCGACGCGTTCGCCGCCACGTCGAAGGCGATCGGTGGCGCCGCGCTCGGCCACTGGGGCAGCCCGCGCGCGGGACAGGGGACGAACCTGCGCCCCCTCGACGCCGCGTTCCTCACCGGCAAGGACGTCGTGGTGTGCGGCTACCCCGGCGACAAGTGCAACGGCAGCGCGTGCGACGCCGCCCGCGGCTGGAAGGCCGCCGACCAGGCGAACACGATGTGGTCGCACTTCGGTCCCGCCCGGTTCCACGCGGGGGCACCCGGCGGGATCGTCTACACGGCCGACACGGCGAAGGGGCAGAGCGGGTCGCCGGTCTGGATCAGGTTCACCGACGGCACCCGCTCGCTGGTCGGCGTCCATGTCGACCGGCACCTCGAGTTCGACGCCGGCGTACGCCGGATGGTGCTGCGCGGCAACAAGGCCGTCCACCTCGACGCGGACGTGATGGCGCTGGTCCGCAGCTGGCTCGGCCAATGAGATCGGCCCAATCAGCCCCGCCATCGAGGAATCAGGAGGAGTCATGACCGAGACCT
>CAWFXV010000015.1:0-44640 GCA_963819885.1 uncultured Actinomycetota bacterium
GCCGAGGCTGTGACCTGCGCGGATGCCTCCGACAGGTTGAGCGGTGGCGGTGGGATTTGAACCCACGGAGGAGTTGCCCCCTCACACGCTTTCGAGGCGTGCTCCTTAGGCCGCTCGGACACGCCACCGTCGTCGAGGGTACCCCGAGCGGAGCTGGCTGAAAGAACGCCGTGACGTCGCTCAGGGCGACCGGCGAGCGTCGAAGAACTCCCGCAGCAATCCGGCGCATTCGTCGGCGAGAACCCCGCTCACCACCTCCGGACGGTGGTTGAGCCGACGGTCGCGAACCAGGTCCCATAGTGAGCCGACAGCGCCGGCCTTCGGATCGGGCGCCCCATAGACCAGCCGGGTCACCCGGGCCAGCACGGCAGCACCCGCGCACATCGCGCACGGCTCCAGCGTTACGACGAGCGTGCAGCCGTCGAGGCGCCAGGACCCTACGGTGGCAGCAGCCGCCCGAAGGGCGAGAATCTCGGCATGTGCGGTTGGATCCGCTTCGGCCTCACGCGCGTTGCGGGCACGGCTGATCACCTCACCGTCGGGCCCGAGCACTACGGCGCCGATGGGCACGTCGTCGGTCGTCAGGGCTGCTTGGGCTTCCGCCAACGCGAGGCGCATCGCTGGAACGTGCACGTCACTCAAACCTGAGCGGGTGGAACGACGAACTCACGCCCCGAGGCTCGTCTGCCGCTTGCGAGCCCGTGCCCGAGCGGTCATCACTCGCCACGATGTCGTGCGCATGAACGCGGCTCGAGCTTGGGAGAGTTCGCGGAGAAAGAGGGCTCGGCGGCGCAGCCGCTCGGGATCTCGGGCCGGATGCCCGGGCCGGCATGGCCCCGTCGTGATGCCCATCGGGTCGAGCTCTGCAGGTTCCGACGCAGGGACGGCACCCTCGGGCATCGCGCCTCCTTGTTCGTACACGAGCGTTCAACGGCGTTCGCACACGAGCGGTTGCGACGCTAGCACCGCGCCGGGTCGGCGGTCGACCCGAGTGCTCGGCGACGGCGCAGGCGATAAGTTCGCGCCATGCGCCTGCAGGTCGTGGAGCACCCCCTCGTCGCCCACAAGCTGACCGTTTTGCGCGATGAGCGCACGGAATCGCCGACTTTTCGCCTGCTCGCCGACGAGTTGGTGACGTTGCTCGCGTACGAAGCCACTCGCGATGCCCGAGTTGCTCCGCTGCGTATCGCGACCCCGGTCGGGCCGGCGGATGGTGTGAAGCTGTCGGCCCCCAAGCCTTTGGTCGTGCCGATCCTGCGGGCCGGGTTGGGCATGCTCGACGGGATGGCTCGGTTACTGCCGACTGCCGAGATCGGCTTCCTCGGGATGATCCGCGACGAGCGCACGCTGCAGGCGACGACGTATGCGACCAGACTCCCGGACGATCTCACCGGCCGGCAGTGCTACCTGCTCGATCCGATGCTCGCCACGGGAGGCACGTTGGCTGCCGCGATTCGCTTCGTTGCCGATCGCGGTGCCGATCAGATCACCGCGGTCTGCCTGCTTGCAGCGCCGGAGGGAGTCGCATACCTCGAACAGGAGACAGCTGAGCTCGCAGCGCCTGTCACTATCGTGACCGCGGCCTTGGACGAGCGGCTGAACGACAAGGGTTACATCGTTCCGGGACTTGGTGACGCAGGCGATCGGCTCTACGGCATCGTCGGCTGACCGGACCGATTCGGCTGAACACGGCCGAGAGCTGACAGCGTCACATCCTCCGGGTACGGCGACCGCTGTACAGCCTCGGCTTCGGTCAGCTCCCCAACTGACACGGCACGGACGAGCGCAGCGACGACGTCGAGTTCGTCGCGCTGGGTGCGAACGAATGATGCGTCGACAGGTTCGCCATGTCCGGGGACGACGACCTGCGGATCGAGGCCAAGTAGACGATCCAACGTCGACGGCCACTCCGCCGGGAACGCGTCGGCGCCGAACACCGGCGGCGCACCTTGCTCGACCAGATCACCGGCAAAAATCGTTGCCTCGCCATCGACGTCGACGATGACGTCGTTGTCCGTGTGGCCCCGACCCAGATGCGACAACGTGACGCTGCGACCGCCCAGGTCGACGACGGTCCGATCCGTCAATAGGTCTGTCGGCACTACGGCCCGAGCTGTGCTGAGGGTGGCAGCCGACCTCGCGTCTTCAGCTGCGCGGTAATAGCGCAACCCCCGTTCGCGCATTTCGTCGGCGCGACCGGCGATGACGTCGCGGCACCGCTCATGGGCCCAGACCGAGCACGGCAAGAACGAGGCCGTGCCAAAGAAGTGGTCCCAGTGCGAGTGGGTGATCATCGCAATCCACGGCAGCGGTGTCACCGTTCTGATTGCGGCCGCCAGCTCAGTGCCGTGAACCTCGTCGCGACCGGTGTCGATGACCAGGCACGCCTCGCCACCGATCACGAGCCCCAGTGTCTGGTCCAGCGCGGCGTACCGCCGCACGAGTACTCCAACCGCGATCTCTTTCCAGGCGCTGTCCACATGTCTCATTGTCGTGACCAAAGGATCGCTTGGGAGGTCCACTCGGCTGCGAAGCTGGAACGCGGCGGGGAGTGGATCCCAGAATGGTATGCTATGCGCATGACAACGCAGATTGCGGTGCGGTTGCCAGACGAACTCGTCGAGTTTCTCAACGAGGAAGTCCAAGCTGGCGCCCGGTCCCGGGCGGCGGTGGTCACCGAGGCGCTGCGGAGAATGCGTCACGCCAAGGCCGAGGAGAACGACGTACGGATCTACCGCGAGCTGGCCCAACGCGGCGAGAGCGATCCCGAGCTGGAGGCATGGACTGAGCGCGCGTCCCGGACACGGCTGGACATTGAATAATGCGACCCATCCACCTGGTCAGGATCGACAAGCTGCGGCCGGCGGTCATCCTGACCCGAGAAAGCGTGCGTCCGTACCTGAGGCGCATCACCGTGGCGCCGATCACCAGTACCGAAAGAGGACTGCGCACCGAAGTGCCGGTGGGGTCAGCCAACGGCCTCGACGACCGGTCGGTGATCTCCTGCGACAACGTGCAGACGGTCGAGGTCGGCGACATCGGGCGGCCCATCGGCCACCTGACCGACGACCAGGAGATCGCCCTCGCACACGCCCTCGCGACCGCGTACGACCTGAACTTCAGCTGACCGCCTGGGCCATCACGCGCACACCGCCACACCTATCCGCCACAGATCGTGGCGCCAGCCCCCTTCCGGCGCCGGATGCCTGATCACAGATTCTTGAGGGCCGCGACCAGCTTGGTGAGCGACTCCTTGGCGTCGCCGAAGAGCAGCGTCGTCCGGGGGTCGTAGAGAAGTTCGTTCTCGATGCCGGCAAACCCGGGCCGCATCGACCGCTTCAGGAAGACCACGGCCTTGGCCTGGTCCACGTCGAGGATGGGCATGCCGTAGATCGGCGAGCCGGGTGAGTTGCGCGCCGCCGGATTGACGACGTCGTTGGCTCCAACGACGAGGGCGACGTCGGCGGACCGCAGCTCGGGGTTGGCCGCATCCATCTCGCGCAGCTGCTCGTAAGGAACGTTGGCCTCGGCGAGGAGCACGTTCATGTGCCCAGGCATGCGGCCCGCGACCGGATGGATCGCGTAGGAGACCTCGACGCCGCGGCTCTCGAGCAGGTCGGCCAGCTCGTGCACGGTGTGCTGCGCTTGCGCCACGGCCAGTCCGTAACCAGGCACGATGATGACGCGGCGGGCAAAGTCGAGCAGGATCGCGACGTCATCTGGGCCGGCAGAGCGAACGGGTCGGTCGCCGCCAGCACCTGTGCTGCCTGCAGTTGATCCGCCCGCGAACGCGCCGAACAAGATAGATGTCACGGAGCGGCCCATGGCTTGCGCCATCAGCCGGGTGAGGATGGTGCCGCTCGCACCGACCAGGGTGCCCGCCACCAGGAGGAGCGCGTTGTCCAAGACGTAGCCGCCGGCCGCGACGGCGAGCCCGGTGAACGCATTGAGTAACGAGATGACGATCGGCACGTCGGCGCCGCCGACGGGCAACACGAGGAGCACCCCGAAGATCAGCCCGGCGACGGCGAGAGCCACAGCGAACGTCATACTCCCGGTGCCGGCCACCGCCACGACCAAAGCGGCTGCTGTCACGAGCACCGCGGCGGAGACGAACTGGCCGCCTCGGAAGACAATCGGGCGGCCGGTCATGAGCTCCTGCAGTTTGGCGAATGTCACCGCCGATCCGGAGAACGACACCGAGCCCACGAGCACCGTGAACGCAACCGCCGCGAGGCGCGGTGTGGTCTGGGTTTCCTCGGACAACTCCAGCAGCGCGACCAGTGCCGCCGCGCCGCCGCCCACGCCGTTGAACAGCGCGACCAGCTGTGGCATCGCGGTCATCGCGACCCGTCGCGCGAACAGGACGCCGATGACCGCACCCAGCACGATCGCGACGAGAATCCAGGCCAGGTTGTGAACCTCGTAGACGACGAACGTCACGGCGAGAGCAATCAAGGCTCCGACAGCACCAAGGTGATTCCCGCGGCGAGCGCTCCGCGGCGACGACAACCCCTTGAGCGCGAGAATGAAGCAGACAGCCGCAACTAGATAGCCCAGCTGGGCCCAGACCGGTATCACTCGACGCCGTCCGCCCGTCGGGTGCGGAACATCTCCAACATCCGATCGGTCACGACGAATCCGCCCACGAGATTGACCGTCGCCAGGACGACGGCGACCAACGCGACAATCAGCATGGCGGTCGTCTCCGCCCGGCCGGCCACGATCACGGCACCGACCAGGATGATCCCGTGAATGGCGTTGGCACCGGACATCAGTGGGGTGTGCAGCGTCGAGGACACCTTCGACACGACCTCGAATCCGACGAACACCGCGAGCACGAAGGTGGTCAGCAGGGCGACCGGGGCGTTCATCAGCCCACCTCGCCCAGCAGATCCCGGGTGTATCCGTGCCGGACGACACCGCCGTGGGTCACGCATGCACCGTCGACGATCTCGTCGGTGAAGTCTGGTTCAACGCGACCGTCGCGGGTCATCAGCAGCAGCAGCTCGACGACATTGGCCGCATAGAGGCGACTCGCGTGCACGGGCATTTCACTGGCGACGTTCCGAGCTCCCCAGACGAGTGCCGAGCCGACCATGACTTCTTCGCCCGGGCGTGAGCCGTCGACGTTGCCGCCGGACTCGGCGGCGAGATCGACCACGACGCTGCCCGGTCTCATGGCCTCCACCGCTGTCCGCTCGACCAGCAACGGTGCCGGCCGGCCAGGCACAGCAGCGGTCGTGATCAGGGCGTCTGCCGCGGCGACGTGTGGAGCGAGCAATTCGCGCTGGAGCTTGGCGTGCTCTTCGGTCATCTCCCGCGCGTACCCGCCCTCGCCTTCGAGGCTCGGCAGGTCGATCTCCACGAACCGGGCGCCCAGGCTACGGATTTCCTCGGCCGCGGCAGCCCGGACGTCGTACGCCTCGACCTGCGCGCCGAGCCGACGAGCCGTCGCGATCGCCTGCAGTCCAGCGACGCCTGCGCCCAACACGAGTACCCGGGCCGGCGGCACCGTCCCCGCCGCGGTCATGAACAGCGGAAAGAACCTCGGCAGCCGCTCGGCCGCCACCAGCGCGGCGCGGTACCCGGCGACCAACGCCTGGGACGACAGGGCGTCCATGGACTGAGCCCTGGAGATCCGCGGCACCAGTTCCAACGAAAAGGCCGTGACGTTGGCGTCGCGGTACGTCCTGACCAGGCGCAAGTCTTGGGTCGTCGGTAGGAACGAAATCGTCATTGCGCTGCGGCGAAGGTGCCGGGCACGGCCCACCGACAGCGGCTGCACCGACACGACGACGTCGGCACCGGACAACGGACCGTCGCCGTCGGACACCACCGTCGCGCCTGCCGCGACATACGAGTCGTCGGCATGCAACGCGCCCGCGCCGGCGCCAACCTCGACGAGGACCTCCAACCCGGCGCCGGTCAGCCGCCCGACCAGCTCCGGGACGACCGCGACGCGGCGTTCGTGCGGCACGGACTCGCGGGCGACAAGGACCTTCATCGAGCCGCACGTTACCGGTGGGTCTGTTTGGTGCAGCCTGCGCCGATGAATGCAGGATGTGCCGGGTGTCGAGCCTGGCCCTGTTGCGAACGAACCAGCCGTTCCGTCGGCTGTGGGCAGCTCGCACCATCTCGTACTTCGGGGACTCGCTGAGCCTGGTCGCGCTGATGCTCTACGTCGCACAGTCGACCGAGCGGGCCCTTGCGGTCGCTGTGTTGCTGCTGGTGGGGGACTTCGCACCGGCGCTGCTCGGTCCGCTGGCCGGGACGGTTAGCGACCGGTTCGACCTGAAGCGGGTCATGGTGGGTTGTGAGCTGGCGCAGGCGGCACTCGTCGCGGTCACCGCACTCTGGCTGCCCAGCCTGCCGATGCTGTTGATCCTCGTCGGGCTGCGGTCCGTCGTCGCTCAGGTATTCCAGCCAGCGTCCCGGGCAGCGGTGCCACAACTCGTTCGCGCCGACGACCTCCCCGGCGCGAACGCGGCCGTCGGACTCGGCACCAACCTCGGTGAAGCCGTCGGGCCACTAGCGGCGGCGGTTGCCATCCCGCTGTTGGGAATCAGTGGAGCTCTGCTAGTCGACGTCGCCAGCTTTCTCGTATCGGCAGCACTGCTCGGCGGCATGCCGGCGTTGCCGCGGGAGCAGCCTTCGGCGCCGACGTCGTTCCTCGGTGACGCCCGAGCCGGCCTTTCGTACCTGTGGCGATCTCGAATCGTGCGGGCGATCACGCTCGGCTACATCGGAGTCGTGGCGTTCAACGGGATCGACGATGTCGCGCTGGTATTCCTGGCCACCGATGCCTTGGACGCAGGCGAGTCGGCCGTCGGACTGCTGCTGGCCGCGGTTGGGCTGGGGCTCCTCATCGGTTATGCACTGATCGGCCGCGGCGACAGGCGTATGTCGATGGTGGCCCTCCTGATCAGCGGGTTCGCGACGGCGAGTGCCGGCAACCTGCTGACCGGACTGGCCTGGGCCGTCGCCGCGGCATTCGCCTTGCAAGCGGTTCGCGGCATCGGAATCGCTGCCCTGGACGTCGCCGCCAACACGATGCTTCAGCAAACCGTGCCGGCTGCCTTGCTCGGGCGGGTGTTCGGCACCCTGTACGGCGCCATCGGTCTTGCCGCCGGGTTCTCCTACGTCGCCGGCGGTGTGCTCCTCGACCTCACCGGGCCGCGGGTCACCCTCGTCGTCGCCGGCGCGGGCGGTTTGCTCGTGACATTTGCGACGGCGTTGGTGCTGCGCCGCCGACGCTAGCGACGCCGTTCCTCAGCGGCGGCCGCCTCCGAGCAGCCCACCAAGCAGGTCGCCGATGCCGCCGCCGGCCCCGCTCTGGCCACCACCCAGCAGGCCGCCGAGAAGGTCTTCCAAGCCTCCTGCGCTGCCACCAGTCGCCGAGGCCGTCGTCGTGCTGCCGCCGCGCTGGCTGAACTGCTTGGCCAGATACGACATCACGATGGGGGCCAGCATCGGCAGCAGCTTGGCAATGAGGCTGCTGCCGCCGCCCGCGCCACCGCCGAACCCGCCGAGTTGGCTTACCACCTGTTCACGGTTGTCGCCGAAGACGTTACTGACGATCTTGTCGCCGTCGCCGGTGTCGACCTGACCGAAGTCGACCCCGCCGTCGAGCAGGTTGTCGTCGTGCTGGCCGAGGGCCTGGCTCAGCGATGCAGCCCCTGCCGGGTCGTGGGCGTTGGCCTGCATGCCACCCAGCAACGCCGGAAGCGCCTGGCGGGTGGCCTGCTCCGCCGTCTGCTCGTCGACGCCCAACTGCTGGGCGAGTTGGTTCATCGGAATCTGGGACAGCAGGTCGTTGAAATCTGTGGCCATGGCGTCCTTGCCTCTCTACGAACTCGGCCCCTGCGGACCTGTCGAGCGTCGAGTATGCCGCTAACCGGCCGGCCGAACGCCAAACTTGCCGAAGATCGACTGGTCGCCACCTGCACAACACGCCCAGGCGTGTCGTGTCATCTGCGTCCAGTCTGCAGGGGTATGGGTGCGAGGAGAAGAGCTCAGGCTTTGTCCCTGGGCCGCCACTGGTTGGCCCGTTCGTTCTGCTGCGCCAGCCGAGCGGTTTCCTCGATTCGAGCGGCTCGGGTGGCGTCCCGCTTCGCCTGCACGATCCATGCCAGGATGCTCCGGCGCACCGAGCGGGGAAATGCGTCCCAGTGCTCGCGAGCCGACGGTCGGCTGTCGAGCGCGGCCACCAGATCGTCGGGCACGACCAAGTTCTCCACATCGTCGAGACGTGACCACGACCCGTCGGCGCGTGCAGCATCGATAATCCGTTGGCCCGCAGGTGTCATCAGGCCGGCGGCAGTCAGCCGCTCTACCCGCTCCTTGTTCGGCCGAGCCCAGCCGCTGCCTGGTTTCCTGGGCGAGAACCACAGCATCGTCCGGTCGTCGTCCAACTTGCGGGCAATGCTGTCGATCCAGCCGAAGCACAACGCCTCCTCGACGGCGTCCTCGTAGCGCGGTCCGCTCTTGCCGGCATGCTTGCGCCAGGAGACGAACCACACACCGGTCGAGGAGTCGTGGTGCGAGGTCAACCACCTGCGCCAGGCTGCGCGGGTCGGCGGATGAACGCGTTCAGCCTCGTCATGTACGCCCATGCGGCCATCCTGGATGATCCGGGCCGCTGCGCCGTTACTTCTCGACCAGGTACCGCAGATGCGTCGCCCACTTTGACTGACGTGCGTCCACCTGTTGCAGATCGACGCTGCGGTCGAACCCCTCGAACAGCCGCTTACCGCCGCCGAGCACGACCGGCGCGATCGTCACGGCCAGTACGTCCACATGGCCGCCGGCTCGACGGGCGGTCACCGTTTGGCTCCGTAGCTCTGCGCGTGCTCGTCCCGCTAGCACCGGCACGGTCAGACCACCGTGCATCGAGAACGACAGGCAATGGTCGTCCCCACCCAGGGCCAGCCCGTCGTAGATCAGTGTCGGCGCCATCGCCAGCATCGACTCCCACATCGGCGTTCCCTTCATTGGCTCGAGCATCGCCATCGGGAGGCCGACAACGTTGGTGTGGAAGAACTCGACCAGACCGGCTCGGTCGCCGGCATCGATGAAGGTTAGAGGGTGGACACCCGTGCGCGAATACTGGACGGTCCGAGTAGGCTCGACGCGGTCACCGTTTGGCTCGTAGCTCTGCGCGGGTCAGAGCTCGGGCACCGACAGCGGCGCCGGGACGCCGGCGCCGGTGAGGTTGTCGCACCGGACGAGTTGGGTGTCGATGCGGTTGAGCGGGCAGTTCCGGTAGTGCCGGAGAATCGGACGTGGAACTGGCCGCCGGGATCGGGTCGGGCTGTGGCCGGGATGGCCGCCAGTCCGGCGATGATGGTGGCGGCTGCGGCCGCTGCGGCGCAGCGGGCGAGAAGCTTGGTGCGGTTCATGACTGCCTCCTGAGGCGTCGTTGTGGTGCTTCCACGCTGCGCCGCAGCAGGCTGCGCGCCATCGGGTGCGAACCCTCAGATGACCGGTCTGACCCCTCATCTTCGGGATCACCGCCACTTATCGGGGAGCGTCGCGATGCGCAGCGGTGGCAGACTCGGCAGGGTGGCGGACCGGGCCGCGGTGGCTCGCCGGCCGCTGGCGGGGCGGGCCGGCGAGATCGCGGCCGTCGTCGAACTCGTCGAGACCGCTGCTCGCGGCGAGGCGGCGCGCTTGCTGGTCTCCGGCGAGGCCGGGGTGGGCAAGACCGCGCTGGTCCGCGAGGCCAGCTCGCAGGTTGGCCGAGGACGCCGACCTGCTGTGGGCGCCGTGTCTGCCCCTGACGTCACTGGCGGTGCCGTTCCTGCCGCTGACCACAGCGCTGCGGGAGTGGGCCGCCGGTCGTGATGTGCCGGTGCCGGTGCTCGGCGGGTCCGGCGAGGAAGGCCCGGCTGGGTTCGACACCTGGCTGGAGGACGTTGTGCCGGCAGCATCCGGTGTTGCTGGTCGTCGATGACCTGCAGTGGGCGGACCAGAGCTCGCTGGACGTGCTGATGTACGTCCTGGCCGGGCTGGCCGGGCCGCCGGCTGGCGGTCGTCACCACCGTCCGCGCCGGTGAGGAGGGCGAGCCGTTGCGCCGGTGGCTGGCCGACGTGCGCCGATTCCCGGGGGTGGGCGAGCTGACCCTGGGCCGGCTGGACCGGGTGGCGACCGGCGAGCAGCTGGCCGGGCTGCTGGGGCGCCCGCCGCACCAGTCGCTCGTCGACGACGTGTACACCCGCAGCCAGGGCAACGCCTACCTGACCACCCTGCTCGGCCGGGGTCTGTCACCGGACGCGCGGTCGCTGCCGGCCGGGCTGCCCACCGACTTGCGGGAGGCCGCGACCCGCGCCTGGCGTGGCCTGTCGGCGCCGGCGCAGGCAGCTGACCCGACTGGTCGCCGTTGCCGGCCGACCCCAACGCGCGGACCAGCTCGGCAGCGGTGGCCGCTGCGGTCGGAGTCGGCGGCGATGTGGTGCCGCTGCTGCGGGAGGCGGTCGACGGCGCCGTGCTCGACGTCGGCGCGGACGGCACCTACTGGTTCGTCCACCCGCTGCTGGCCGAGGTGCTGGAGACACGGGCTGCTGCCCGAGGAACGCGCGACGTTGCATGCCGCGTTCGCCGCCGCGCTGGAGCCCGCGGGAGATGCAGACGAGATGGGCGTCGAGCAAGTCGTCGACCTCGCCGACCACCACTACCGGGCCGGACACCGGCCAGAGGCCTACCGGTGGGCGCTGCTCGCCGCCGACGCCGCCGACCAGGCAGGCGGCGCCACCGAAATGCTGCGGCTGTTGCGCCGGGCCCTGGACCTGTGGCCGCAGGTGCCCGAGCCCGGCCTGTCCCGGATCGACTTGTTGCGACGCATCCAGGCGGCCGCCGAGCAGGACGGGAGAGCAAGAGGAAGAGCTGGCCGCCGTCGACGACCTGCTGGCGATCGTGGACCGCGATCGAGCAACCGCTGCTCGCCGCCGAGCTGCTGGTGCGGCGGGATCACCTGCGAGACGCAGACAGGTCGAGCGGCTCGACGGGCTCGACGACGTACGGGAGGCTGTGCGGCTCTCGGCGGAGCACCCGAACAGCGCGGAGTACGCGCTGGCGATAGCCGAACTTGCGGCCGAGGAGGTGTGGGATGGCCGTGCCGTCCGGCCCGGCGCGGGCGGAGGAGGCAGTCCGTCTCGCGCGTAGCCTGCGGGTCGGCCAAGGCCCTGGCGTATGCGCTCATTACGAAGGTGACGGCCCGGGTCTTCGCGGGTGACGGCGGAGGTTTGGCCGAGGCCCAGGAGGCGCAGGCGGCGGCGGCACAAGGCCAGGGACTTCTTCGGGTTCGCCAGCGCAGCGAATGTGGGCGGGCAACTGCATGGACAGCAGTCGGCGAGCCGTGACGTGATCGAGCATCTGCGCCGCAGCCGGGAGGAGCTTGACCTCCCTGGGTGCGCCGCATTGCTACGTCGCGAGGCTCTCCGCCAATGAGGCATTCGGGCTGGTTCTGCTCGGCGACTGGCGAGCCTGCCTCGGAGCGGCTACGAGTCGCGCTGGGATCGACGCCCGGGCCGCGAGGCGACATGATCGCCCGGCTGACCGCGGCTCTGCTGGCCATGTCGCCAGGGCCGGTGGGCCGAGGCGGAGGCCCACCTCGCCCGCGCCGAGGAGCTGTTCGGCGATCGGTCCGGCCTGCTGTTCTACGGGCTCGACGCGGTCCGTGCCGAGCTGGCCCTGGCCACCGGTGACACCGGACGGGCGGTCGCGGCCGCAATGGCCGGCGTGCGAGCGAGAAGGCCACGCCAACCTCATCGAGCGGCTGATCCCGCTGGCCGCAAGGGCCCTGGCGGACGAGGCGCAGGCGTTCCGGGACCGAGGCGAGGACCCCGCGCCGGCGGTGGCGCGACTTGACGACCTGCGGAGTCGCTATCCGACCGTTGCTCGAAGACGTTCGAGCCCGGACCCGATGTACAGGCTGCAGGTCCGCGCCATGCAGGCGTGGTACGACGCCGAGAGTCCAGCGAGGCCAGGACAACCCGGCGGCCGCGACGGCCTGGCAGCGCGCCGCACAAGCCTGCGCCGATGGCGAGCTGAAATGGGACGAGGCATACGCCTGGTGGCGGGCCGCCGAGGTGCTCGCGAAGGACCGCTCGGCTCGTGCCGGCCGCCGTAGACGCGTTGCGGCGGGCGCATGAACTGGCGGTGGACCTAGAGGCGGCACCCGCTGCTGACCGAGATCGAGGCGTTGGCACAAAGCAGCCCGGGTGTCATTGGCAACGGTCGACACAGCCCTGCCAACCGAAACCGAAGCTCTGCCCGGCCTCACTCCCCGCGAGCGCGAGGTCCTCGCCTACGTCGATGGCCGGCCGGACCTACGCGGAGATCGCCCGCGAGCTGGTGCTCAGCGAGAAGACCGTCAGCGTGCACGTCTCGAACCTGCTGCGAAAGACCGGCACCGCCAACCGGATCGAGCTAGCTCAGCTGGCCCGCCGCGTACAGACGTAAACCATCCCGGGCCGCCCGGCGTCTTCCTACTGCCAGATCGGCATCAGGGGGTTGGAGGACCACATGCGCAGATGGATCGCACCGATTGCGGCCGTCATCGTCGCCACGACGGCCGGGCTCGTGACGCCCGCAGCGGCCGGGGCAAGCCCGTACTGCGGCATTGCCTGGGGTTCGCTGCCCGAGAGCCACGACGAGATGAGCCAGGCTCCGCTCGTCAACGTCCGGGCGGGCCGGCATGAGTGCTTCGACCGCCTCGTGCTGGATCTTCGCGGCAAGGCCGACGGCTACCGGGTCGAGTACGTGCCTGCCGTTCAATCCGACGGCTCCGGCGCGGTGATCCCAGTGCGCGGCGGAGCGAAGCTTCAGGTCTCCCTACTCGCGCCGGCACACGACGTGAACTACACACCAACATTCCTTCCGGCGAACCGGAACGAGGTCGTCAACGTCGCCGGGTGGCGCACGTTCCGTCAGGTCGTGTTCGCCGGCACCTACGAAGGAGTGACCACTCTCGGCCTCGGCGTTCGGGCCCGGTTGCCCTTCCGCGTCCTCACCCTCGACGGCCCCGGCTCCGGCAGCCGGATCGTGATCGACGTCGCGCACAGCTGGTAACCATTCACAGATTGCCGGGGGCAGGTCAGCGCCGCCCCCGGCAATTGCGTATCACGACGGCCGATGCCTGCTCTTCCTCACAGGCGACTCGGGAAAAGAGGGGCTGACATGCCTCTGCGCGAGGAAGAGTGGACGCTGGTCCGCTGGCTGGCAGTGGACCACCTGTTCGGGATGACCAATCCGTATCCCGTCCTGAAGATGTATTTCCCGGACAAGGTCGACCAGTGGCCGCTCACCAACGTCCCGGCCCAGAACGCCGACATGGTGGTGAGTCAAGCCAAGGTGGCGGATATGTCCGAGGACCGGCCGCTGTCGATCCAACTGCTAGAGGCGCTGTGCCGTCACCCGGCGGTCAGCGTCCTTCCTGCCATGTCCAAGCTGACCTCCTACCTGGATCGGCTGCGCGCCGAGAAGGCGACGCTCGACAGCGACGACCCGTACGCCGCGTTCGTCACCAGCTCGGGCGAGGTGTTCATCGACCGCCAGCACGTGCGGTCCACCATCCGCCTCCTGGTCGACCCACCGGCGGACATCCCTGAGCCGCTGGTGCTGCGCGTGACCGGAGAGCGTCGGGCCGGGCGCTCGTACACGTTTTCGTTGCTTCAGCACCTATCCCCGTGGTGCCGGATCAACCCGGTCAAGGTCGACGCCGACCGGGCGACCGCCGCTGACGTCGTGCGCGATCTCGCCGTCCGGATCCATCCGGACCTCCGTCCGGATCCCGTCGACGACCCGACCAAGCGGCTGCGCTACTGGGCGCTCTGGCTGGTCGAGCAGGCCCGCCGAGCGCAGGGCCGGCCGTGGTGGTGGTTCGTGTTCGACCAGTGCAACGAACTCGACCCCGGATCCGACGTCGTGGAGTTCATTGCGCAACTGGCGATTGCCATCAAGGAGATGACACCTGCGCCAGGTGAGAAGCGTCCGCGACTGATCCTGCTCGGCTACGACGAACACCTGGCTGACATTCCGTTGCCGCGCAAGCAAGTCCACCCCGACCAGGTCCGCAGAGCCTCCGAGTCCGACGTGCGGACGTTCTTCACGGGTTATCTCAACAAGGTGTCGCGCCCGGTCAACGGCACAGACCCGGCCGATGGGACGCAGCTCGGTCAATACGTGTCGGCTGTCGTCGACCAGGTCCTCGGTGCGGCGCGCCAGGCCGAGGCGCAGGGGGGCTCCTACATGCAAGCCCTCCGTGCCGCGGCCGAAGGAGCCATCGATGTCCTCGCCGCTTGATCGCTCTCCGGAAGGGGTTGCCGACCGCCTCCGCGAACGACTCCAGGCTCACCAGCTCGAGGAGTCCCGAGTGGCACCCGAGCGGCAGGCGTATCGGAAAGCGGCTTCGCTGCTCACCACGTTCGACCCGACCACCCTGCGCACGCCAGAAGACACGGTTGCCGGCGGGGCGGTGCTCCAGCTCGTCGACGACTCGACGACGAGGGGCGGGCTCACCGGCGCGGAATGGTCGCTCAAGCCAGAGGTACGTGCTCGTGCCCTGCGGTCGTTCTCCGGCCCGGACGAGGCACTGCGTGCCCTGGAGACGAACATCGACCGGTATCCCGAAGACAGCACGGAGCGCATCGAACTCGGTTTTCTCCGGGGGGAACTGCCTGACCTGGAGACGGCCGACACGGACACCCTGTGCCGGGTCCGCGAAGCCGTGGGCAGGCTCGCCCGGGTTCGCGGAGTCACCGGCTTGCCCTCCGATGACGACCTACGGATCCGGCTCGAGCAGCGGCGTCTCGTCGAACCGTTGGAAAGGCTGCTGCGAAATCGGTTCGAAGGACGCACCAGGGAGCTGGAACGGCTGCGGCTCCACGTCGGCGTCCTGCCGGCGACGTCCTGGCGGGGGAAGATCGCCCAGTACGGCCGGGCGAAGTCCGAACAGGGTACTGCCGACGACCGGCCGCGGATGCCGCTGGTCGTCTACGGGCCGGGGGGCATCGGCAAGAGCACGCTCATCGCGCGGTTCCTGCTCGACCACGTGACCGCGTTGAAGTCCGACTTCCCGTTCGTCTATGTCGACTTCGAACGGGCCACCATCTCCATCCACGAGCCCATGTCCATGGTCGGCGAGATGGCCCGCCAGCTCGCTGCCCTGTACCCGCGGCACGCCGAGCGCTTCACCGCGTTGGCGGCCCGCTGCCGGACCATTGCGCGGCAGCGGAGCGAGGAGCAGGAGGAGACCGACGAGTGGCAGGCCATCGCGACGACCCGCACCCTCGGCCGAGAGGTCCAGCACCGCATATACGTGAACGCGCGTGACGACGACGCCCAGATGGCTGCCGAACTCGGCATGGTGACGCGCATCGCGGCGAAGTGGACTCCCGATGCGCAGCGGCCGTTTCTCATTGTCCTGGATTCGTTCGAGGAAGCCCAATACCGGGCATCGCCGATCCTCGACCGCCTCTGGGCCCTGCTTGGCGCACTGAGCAGTACCTACCCGGACACCCGCGTGGTCGTCGCCGGGCGAGCCCCGGTCGGCCATCCTGAGGTCGACGTGGCGGACATCCCGACGATCGAGCTCGGTGAGCTCGACCGGGGTGCTGCATTGCAATTCCTGACGACCAGGGGAGTCGCACAGCCGGTGGCCAGCGCACTCGTCGATCGCGTCGGCGGCAGCCCGCTGAGTCTGCATCTGGCAGCTGCCGCCGCTCACCGGACCGGCGATGCCGACGGTTCTGGAGACTGGGTCGACACTCTCCCGGCACGGAGACGGCGACTGTTCGGGTCGGTCGACGACATGCTGATCCAAGGCGTGCTCTACGACCGCCTGCTGCACCACATCACCAACAGCGAGGTACGCCGACTCGCACATCCCGGTCTGGTCCTGCGGCGTCTCACGCCGCAGATCATCATGACGGTCCTCGCTCCGCACTGCGGGGTCGTCGTACCAGACCTCGAGCGGGCCCGAGAGCTGTTCACGGAGATGGCCCGGGAACTGGACCTGGTCGACCACGTCGCCCCCGAGGTACTCCAACACCGGCCGGACGTCCGGCGGATCATGCTGCAACTACTAGAAAAGGACAAGACGGCCGCCACCCGGGCGATCGAGCGCAGCGCCGTCGACTACTACGCCGCCTTCGACAACCCGGCGGATCGCGCCGAAGAGATCTACCACCGGCTCCGGCTCGGCGGTGACCAGCGCGCGGTCAAGGAACGGTGGATTCCGGAGGCCGCCCGATACCTTGTCGACGTCGACGGCGAGCTGCCGGCTCGCAGCGCCCGGCTGCTCGACAGGTTGCACCAGGACGTTCCCGACGACCTGGTCGTCGAGTCCGAGCAAGTCGAGTGGGAACAGAACATCGCAGTCGAAGTCGAGAACCTGTTGGCCCAGGGCTTCGTCGGCAATGCACTGGAAACCATGACCGCTCGGCGGCCGTGGACCACCTGCAGCCCGCTGTACCCGCTGCTTGTCGACGCCCTGTTGCGCGCCGGCCGCGTCGACGAGGCGCAGCGAGAAGTGACTGAAGCACTCGACAAGGAGGGCGTGGAGCGGTGCGGCGACGCCTATTTCGAACTGCTACTGGCGTCGGCCGAGGTGGCCAGGGCAGTCGGTGACATCGCAGCAGCTGACACTGACCTCCTTCAGGCCGAGCGGGTCGCCACCAGTCTCGGCCGTGAGTTCGACGCGCTTGGCGTGATGCTGCAACGCGCCCAACTGCACGAGTCGGTGCACAGCCCGGACGAAGACGACGTCGACTCCGCGCTGGTGCGCCGTATCGAGTCTCTCCCCGACTCCACCCTCGCCCGCCGCCCTACCCTGGTCCGTGCCATTGCGGCCGAGGTCGGCCGTCGACGGCCCAGAGTGCTTGCCCATGCCATCGACCTGGTCGGCCTCCCGGACGGCTCCGAATGGCGCCTACGCACGCTGGCGGATGCCATCGTCGGCACCGTCGTCGCGCGGCCAGCGGTCGCCGAGACACTGCGACGGCTGGGCTGGGATTCGCCGCCTGCAGGCTCACCCACCGGCGATGCGACGACAGAACAGGTACTCGGCGCGCTGCGGAGCGCACGGCGGGCCGGCACGCTCGATCGCGTCGCCAAGGAGCTGCTCGCCATCGACGACGACAGCGGCCGACTGCGTGACGGCGTCGCCACCGCAATGTCGCCTCTGGCCGCTGCGGTCGACCCGACGACCGGACGTCCGCCATCGACGGAGGCGAGGCAGCGATGACTGTCTACCTCGATCAGGCGGAGCTCGACCCGGTGCGCGCCGCCGCGATCGCGTCATTCTCCGACCCGCACTGGCGTCCGCTGCTCTTCGATGGGGTGCTGCCGGAGTACGTCGCGACGCTCCCGATTCTCGCGGCTCCGGCCATGCAGATCGACTTCGACCTGATGAGCTTGAACGCTCTCGAACGGCTGGTCGACGGCACGGTTCCGCTGCAGATCTGGCTGCACAACGCGGCACGCCGTTCACTCGACCAGAGCCGGCGGGCAATCTTCGAGCAGGCCCTGGACATAGTGACCCGGAAGGCGACCGGACAACCCGACCTCGGGCCGATCGCCGACGCAGCCGACCTCAACGAGCGGGTGGTCTTCACCGACGACACGGTTCCGTTCGACTTCCTCGCTCGAGGCAGCGTCGCCGGCAGGTCTGTCGGACGGCTCACCGTCCCTCCCTACGAGAACGGGCTTCCGAAGAGCACGCCGCTGGGCGCTCCGGCGTACCCGCACGGTGGAACCGGCTGGCTGATCACACCCACCTTGCTGGTCACCAACCACCACGTCGTGAACGCACGCTCGGCTGTCGGCGGCCCGGTCCCGCAGGCCAGTGACGCGGACCTTGCCAGCCAAGCTGCCGCGACAGTGGTCAGCTTCGACTACGACGACGAGCAGGCCAAAGGTGCCGACGCCGCTTGTGCGGGCATTGTCGCCTGGTCGCCTGAGCTCGACTATGCCGTGCTGCGGCTAGCCGAGCCCACCGGTCGACCGGGGCTACCGTTTCGGCACGACGCGCTGGAGGCGGCACTCGAGGACAACGTCGCTGTCAACGTCATCCAGCACCCCAACGGCAAGGCCAAGCGGATCGGCTTGCGCAACAACATCGTCGACGGCACCACCGAGCGCGAGATCCGCTACTTCACCGACACTGACAGCGGGTCGTCGGGCTCGCCCGTGCTCACCGACGACTGGGTCGTCTGTGCCCTGCACCGTGGCTCTCGGCGGGTCGACGTCCAATTCCAAGGAAAGCCCAGTGCCCATGTGAACGTGGGAACCCAGATCTCGGCGGTGCTGGACGACGTGCGAGTGCGCTACCCCGACGCCTACGCCGAGGTGCGAGCCTGACCAGAGGGGTGATCGCCGTGTCGGCAATCGTCGACATCCACTGCCATGCATTCAACGCCGATGACCTACCGGTGCGAGGTTTCGTGCACCGGCTGCATCTGCAGAACCGCACGCTCGGAGCCACGTTGTCCGACCTGGTCGACCGGTTCGTCCAGGGCAGAGCACCGGGCTACGCCGCGGATCTGGCCAGACTGGATGGGCTGCTCGGACCGCAGGATGCGTTCGGTCCTCTCGAAGCAGTGCCGGGCGCGAGCGCCCACGCTGCCGAGCGATTCGAGGAGGAAGTCGACCAGGCGCTGGCCGAACTGCAAGGCCAGGACCGCGACCTGCTCCTTCGGGTCGGCGGCGCGATCGCCGACGAGGATGCTCCGGTCGACGGGACACCGCCGCCGGAGGGGGTCGTCGACCTGGTGCGCAATGCTCGCCGCGCCATTCGTTGGGTGAAGCTGTTCAGCCGATCCCGGCTCGATCTGATCGCTGACTACGTCAACACCTTCGGTGATGAGGTGGACCTGGTCACGCCGCTGCTCGTCGATCTGGGAACCGGCTTGGGCGACGCGGCCAAGACCAGCAACCGCGAGCAGGTCGTGCTCTTCGAGAAGCTCAGCCGGGCCAGCATGCTGGGCGTGCTTCCAGGCAGCGGCAAGGCCCATGTCCATCCGTTCGTGGGCTTCGATCCGCTGCGTGAGCTTCGCGCCCGCCGCACCAGGGACATCGAGACCCCGCTCGACGTCGTGCAGGCGGCGGTGCTCCATTACGGCTTCGTGGGCGTCAAGGTGTACCCGCCGATGGGCTGGCGGCCCAGCGGCAACCAGCCCCGCCGAGGTCTCGACGGCAGCGATGCCGCCGAACTCGATCGAATCGTGGACGACCTCGCCCGGTGGTGCGCGGCGGAGCAGGTGCCGATCACCGCGCATTGCGCGAACTCCAACCACGCCGACCCGGCATTCGACGGTTTCGGCGGACCCGACGACTGGTTACCCGTGCTGCGCCGACACCCCGGTCTGCACGCCAACCTGGGCCATTTCGGCGGCGCATCGGCCCGCGAGCCCGACGACGGCTGGCCGTGGCGGATCGCCAGGGCATGTCATGAGCTGCCGGGCCTGTACGCCGACGTCGGCAATCACCGGGTCTACGATCAGGCGCTCACCACGTCCTATCTCGGCATGGTCGAGCGGATGCTCGCTGCTCCGCCGACTGACGTGCTGGCCGAGCGGATCATGTACGGCTCGGACTGGTTCATGGTCGCGATCCATCCCGAGTACGAACGCTTCCTCGGCACCTACCGGGACCTGTTCGGCCGGTTTGGGCCTGAACGTACCGCGCGATTCCTCGGCGGCAATGCGCTGTCCTTCCTCGGGTTCGACGACCCCTCGAACAAGAATGCGCAACGGCTGCTGGCCCGCTATCGGCGCTTCGCCCCCGACAGGATCCCGTCCTGGCTCGCCCAACCAGGTCCCGCGGCCGCCCCTTCGGAATGACCACATTCACCACCCGTGCCGGTAGATCACCAGGCCTGCAAGCCTCGTGATGTACGGGTAAGCCTGGTGAACGTGGTCATTCAGAAGTGATGCTCCCGCTGTCTAGATGCGAACGGCCGCCGAAGATCTGTATCGACGCTACCGTCTAGGCAGGACAAGCCGTCGGGCGATGACGAGGAGGGCCGAGCGTGCAAATCCCGAAGCCAACCGAAGACGACAAGGAGTACTTCCGGTCGATCCTGCCGCCGGATCCACGGGTTGAGGTCAAGCCGATGTTCGGCAACATCGCGGGCTTTGTGAACGGCAACATGTTCGCCGGGCTGTTCGGCTCCGACGTCGGCGTCAAGCTGGCAGCCCCGGACCGGGAGCAGCTGCTGGCAGAAGGCGGCGGGCCGTTCGGGCCTGCCGAGCGTCCAATGGGCGGCTATGTCAGCCTGCCGGATTCGTGGCGGGAGGATACGGCCAAAGGCGGTGGCTGGGCGGAGCGAGCACTGGCCTACGTCGCCACACTGCCGCCCAAGAGCCCCGAAGCCCAAGAAGGCGAAGCGCTGATCTGTCCGACGGCAGACGGGCCCGCCTTCAGCCCCCGTTCAGCAGTTGCTGCCTACCCTCGACATTGTGGGGTCGATTCGGGCTGCCGTGGTGAGTGTCGCCGCTGCACTTCTGGTCGTCATTCCGCTCGGGTTCCTCGCGCAGGCAGGCTGGGAACCGCTGATCACCGCCGACGTTGCCATCAGCGATGAGTTGGTCGTAGCCGGCCGTGGCAGCGACGTCGACTTCCTGCGGTTGGTGACGGCCGCTGGCAGTTCGGCCTTCAGAGTCGTGCTCCTGGTCCCGCTGGTGGCGTGGCTCGCGTGGCGACGCCGGTGGCGACTGGTCGTGTTTGTCGTCGCCGGCGGTGCCTTGATCGGTTGGGTCAACGAGCAGCTCAAGGTGATCTTCGACCGGCCCCGCCCGTCCTATGAGGGGGCGATCGGGGCTGTCGGCTTCTCCTATCCCAGCGGCCATGCGGCGGGTATCGCGGCGATGGCGACGGTGCTGGTCGTGGTCTTCTGGCCGCTTCTTTCCCGATCAGGCCGCCAGCTGGTAGTCGTACTGGCGATCGGGATCGTGGGCGCCGTCGGCTTCACCCGCGTCGCACTCGGTGTGCATTTCACCTCCGACGTGATCGCCGGCTGGTGCGTTGGCATCGCCTGGGTGCTGCTGCTCGCGGTCGTCCTCGGCGTATGGCCCGGCCAGCAGCATGCCTTGCGCCGCGCCGAAGGATGATCACCCGAAGTCGAGGCGACGATCCGCCAAGACGAAGGAGCCGTAGGGTCGGGACGGTGAGCATCGCGACCTACGACGTCGCCGCGGTACGCGCGCACTACCCAGCTCTGTCCGACGGCTGGGCGTACCTGGACGGAGCGGCCGGCACCCAGGTTCCGAACGCTGTGATCGAGGCGACCTCCCGGGCATACCGATCGGGCATCGGCAATCAGGGCGGCGCTTTCGCCGCGAGTGTCCGGTCCGGTACATATGCCGACGAGGCACGCGCGGCTGTCGCCGACCTGGTCGGCGGGCCCGATCCCCGCGGAGTAGTCCTCGGGCCGAACTCGACCAGCCTCATCTTCCGCTTGGCGCAGGCGTTGTCGGCGACCTGGCAGCCGGGTGACGAGATCGTCATTTCGCGGTTGGACCATGACGCCAATGTGCGCCCATGGCTGATCTGGGCCGGCCGCGTGGGCGCCGTCACACGATGGGTGCAGCCCCAGCTGCCGTCGACGGATCTCGATCCGGAGGAATACGACGACGTCGTGGGCGAACGCACCCGCGTCGTAGCGGTCACGGCGGCCAGCAACCTGACGGGTTCGATTCCCGATGTGGCGGCAATTGCCAAGCGTGCTCACGCCGTTGGGGCAACCGTCGTCGTCGACGGGGTGCACGCAACCCCGCACCTACCCGTCGACATGGTGGCTCTGGGCGCTGACGTGTGGCTGACCTCGGCATACAAGTGGTCAGGTCCGCATATCGGCGCGATGATCGCCGATCCATCGTTCTGGGAGCCGCTACGCCCGGACAAGCTCGCCCCGGCACCGGACGAAGTCCCGTGGCGCTTCGAAACCGGCACGTCGCCGTTCGCCGACTTCGCCGGCGTCGCCGCGGCAGTCGACCACCTGGCCGGACTGGCCAGCGAGTCGAGGCATGGGATGAGCCGGCGGGAGCGCGTTGTGAGTTCGATGAACACGGTGGCTGCCTACGAGCTGGACCTGTTCTCCCGTCTGCACGACGGGCTCGCCGCGATGGACCATGTCGAGTTGCTTTCGTCGCCTACACGGCGAACGGCCACGGAATACTTCCGGGTGCAAGAACATGACGCCGCGGCGGTTGCTTCGCATTGCGCGCGGGCTCGGATCAACGTGTGGAACGGCCATATGTACGCCTGGGAACTGACCGGGCTGCTCGGTGTTCGCGACTCAGGTGGGGGCGTCCGGGCCGGGCTCGTGCACTACAACGACAGAAGCGATGTCGACCGCCTCCTCGACGCGGTCGACGGCCTCCGTTCGCACGCCGCCCCTGGAGCGAAGCCGTGAACCCGCCACGCATCAGCGGTCGCCACAGGTTTCCACGTTGAACCACTCGACAGGTTTCGGCGTGCCAATAGCAGACGGGAACCGATTGAGAACTTCAGCGAGATATTCCTCATCGCAACTACCGGGCGTACGCTGATTCGAGTTCGCCGACGGGGGAGTTCTGTTCCTGCTGGAGGCGCCCATGTACCCAGCGACTTTCGACTACGTCGCACCGACGAGTGTCGAGGAGACGCTTGCGATCTTGGCCGACGGGGGTGAGGACGTCAAAGTCCTGGCCGGCGGTCAAAGCCTGATCCCGTTGATGAAGCTGCGCCTGGCGACGCCGGAGAAGCTCGTGGACATCAACCGGGTGCCCGGCCTCGACCTGATCGAGGTCGTCGACGGCGACCTCCGGGTCGGCGCAATGGCTCGGCACAATGACGTCGCCAACTCAGATGTGATCAAGGCAGAGAACCGCGCCATGTCAGCGGCGGCGCCATGGATCTCCGATCCCCTGGTCCGCAACGTCGGCACCATCGGCGGCTCGCTGGCGCACGCCGACCCGCAGGGTGACTGGGGCTCGGTGATGCTGGCGTGTCGCGCCACGATGGTTGTACGTCGTGCGGGCAGCGAGCGTGCAATCGCCGCGGACGACTTCTTCGTCGACCTGTTCACCAGCGCACTGGAGCCCGACGAGCTGCTCACGGAGATCCACGTCCCGCGGTACGACGGGCCCGCAGGCGGCACGTACCTCAAGCTCGAACGAAAGGTGGGCGACTACGCGACCGCGGCCGTCGCGGTGCATCTCCAGCTCGACACCGACGATGGCCGGATCTCCCAGGCGGGCATTGCGCTGACGGCCGTCGGGCCGAAGAACATCAGGGCTGCCGAGGCGGAACAGATGCTCCTCGGCGAGCCTCCGAGCGACGAGCTGTTCGCCGAAGCGGCACAGTGCTGCCGCCTCAGCGGCAGATCCCCGCACCGACGTCAGGGGCACAGCCGACTACAAGCGAGCCGTCGTGGGCACGTTCGTACGCCGGGGACTGTCCCAATCCGTCGAACTCGCCCGAAGCGCGTGAGGAGTAGCCAAGTGGACGTCACAGTCACGGTGAATGGCATCGAGCGGCAGGCAGCGGTCGAACCGCGGGTACTGCTCGCCGACTTCATCCGCACCCATCTCGGGCTCACCGGCACTCACATCGGCTGCGACACGACGAGCTGCGGGGTGTGCACGGTGCTGCTCGACGGAAAGCCGGTGAAGTCGTGCACGCTGTTCGCGGTCCAGGCCAACGGGCGCAGCATGACAACTGTCGAGGGCCTGCGGCGCGACGGCGAGCTCAGCGCAATCCAGCGGGCATTCAAGCAAGAGCACGGCCTGCAATGCGGGTTCTGCACTCCGGCGATGATGCTCGTCGCCACCAGCCTGCTCGAGGCCAACCCAGACCCCACTGAGGACGAGATCCGGTGGGCGATCTCCGGAAACCTGTGCCGGTGCACCGGCTACGTCAACATCGTCAAGGCGATCCGAGCGGCTGCGCGCGAGGCGCAGACCGTCGGGGCCGGCGGGTAGGGGGCAAGGCGATGACCGCAGACACCGTCCACGAGACCACGACCACGGCCGAGGTCGGCGGCATCGGACACTCGGTGCGACGCAAGGAGGACGACCGTTTCATCCAGGGCGCCGGACACTACGTGGACGACGTCGTGTTGCCCGGGATGCTCCACCTCGCCCTGCTCCGCAGCCCGCTGCCACACGCGCGCGTCGTCTCGATCGACAAGACCGCGGCCGCCCAGCTGCCGGGCGTCGTCGCAGTCCTCACCGGCGAGGACCTGGCTGCTTACAACCTCGCTTGGATGCCGACGTTGTCCGGTGACACCCAGGCCGTGCTCGCGACCGACAAGGTGCGGTTCCAGGGCCAGGAGGTCGCGGCAGTGATCGCGGAGAACCCGTACGTGGCCTACGACGCGCTCGATCTGATCGACGTCGAGTACGACGCGCTGCCACCGGTGCTCTCGCCACAGCAGGCGCTTGCCGACGGCGCACCACTGATCCGCGACGACAAGGACGGCCAGACCGATAACACGTGCTACCACTGGGAGTCCGGCGACCAGGCCGCCACGGACCGCGCGTTCGCTGAAGCAGATGTGGTCGTCAAGCTCGACACCCACTACCCGCGTTCGCACCCCTCTCCGCTGGAGACGTGCGGTTGCGTCGCCGACGTCAATCCAGCGACCACACACGTCACCATCTACATGACGTCACAGGCGCCGCATGCCCACCGCACCCTGTTCGCGATGGTGGCCGGGCTGCCCGAACAGAACATCCGGATTGTGTCCCCGGACATCGGCGGCGGCTTCGGCAACAAGGTGCCGATCTACCCCGGCTACGTCGTCGCAACGGCGGCCTCGTTGGTGATCGGGCGGCCGGTCAAGTGGGTCGAGACCCGCACGGAGAACCTGATCTCGACGGGGTTCGCCCGCGACTTTCACATGCACGGGGAGCTCGCGCTGAAGAAGGACGGGAAGATCCTGGGACTCCGCGTCAACATGCTCTCGGACAATGGCGCGTTCTTCGCCGACGCTCAGCCGACGAAGTTCAAGGCCGGCCTGTTCCACATCGTCACGGGCTCCTACGACTATCCCGCGGCCCACGTCGTCACTCAGGGCACCTATACCAACAAGGCGCCGGGAGGGGTGGCGTACCGGTGCTCGTTCCGGGTCACCGAGGCGTCGTACCTGATCGAGCGGCTGGTCCAGAACGCGGCGTACGAACTCGGCATCGACCCGGCTGATCTCCGTATGCGGAACTTCATCAAGCCCGAGCAGTTCCCGTACCCATCCCCCACTGGCTTCGTCTACGACTCCGGCGACTACCCGCGGGCCTTACAGAAGGCGCTCGACCTGATCGGCTACGACGATCTGCGCGCCGAGCAGGAGCAATCCCGCGCCGAGGGCCGGCTGATGGGCATCGGCATCGCCAGCTTCACCGAGGTGGTGGGCGCAGGACACGGCGCCGAGTACGACATCGCCGGCCTGCGCATGTTCGACTCGGCGGAGCTGCGGGTGCATCCAACCGGGAAGGCGATCCTCAAGCTCGGGGTCAAGAGCCAGGGCCAGGGCCATGAGACGACATTCGCCCAGATCGTCGCCAACGAGCTCGGCATCCCCATGTCCGACGTCACGGTGCAGGAGGGCGACACCGACAACACCCCGTACGGCCTGGGCACCTACGCGTCTCGGAGCACCCCGGTCGGCGGCGCTGCCACCGCCGTCATCGCAAGGAAGCTGCGCGACAAGGCCACCAAGATCGCTGCTCACCTACTCGAGGCATCCGAGGACGACATGCAGTGGGACGGCGGACGGATCTCGGTCAAGGGTTCGCCCAGTCAAGGTGTCTCCATCCAGGACGTGGCGTTTGCCGCGTATTCCAACCTGCCCGAGGGCATGGAGGCTGGGCTGGAGGGTGTGCACTATTACGACCCGCCGAACATGACCTTCCCGTTCGGCAGCTACGTGGTCGTTGTGGATGTCGACGCAGACACCGGTCAGTGGACAGTGCGGCGGATGGTTGCGGTCGACGACTGCGGCGTCCGAATCAACCCGATGATCGTCGACGGCCAGATCCATGGTGGCTTGGCCGAGGGTTATGCGATGTCGTCGATGCAGTTCATCACGTTCGACGACGACGGCAACTGCATCGGCTCGAACTTCATGGATTACCTGATTCCAACCGCATGGGAAACGCCGCGGTTCGAGCTCGCGGCAACGGTCACTCCGTCGCCCCACCACCCGATCGGTGCCAAGGGTGTCGGCGAGTCCGCCACCGTGGGCTCTCCCGCGGCGTATGTCAACGCCGTCATCGACGCGGTCGCCCACCTGGGCATCCGCAACATCGACATGCCGGTCCTGCCGGCTCGCGTGTGGTCGGCGTTACAGGAAGCTGAGGCCGACCGGGAATGACCGACGCCATCCTGGCAGAAGCCGCCGCCCTGAGTGAGCGCGGAGATGCGTTCGTGCTGGCGACGGTGGTGTGGCGGCGGGCGCCGTCGTCAGGACAGCTGGGTTCGAAGGCGCTGATACTCGCCGACGGCACGATGCGGGGGTGGTTGGGCGGCGCCTGCGCCCAGCCAACGGTCCGCCGCGAGGCCCTGACATCCCTCGACGACGGTCGCACTCGACTTCTTCTGCTCGGACTGCCCGCGGAGGCCGCGGCGGCCTTTGGCGAGGGTGTGGTCGTCGTTCCGATGGAATGCGGCAGCGAGGGGGCGCTCGCTGTCTCGCTTGAGCCCGTCGTGCCGACACCGCTGGTCGTGGCGATCGGTCGGTCACCGGCAGTCGACACGATGGCCTCGCTCGCCCGGGAGCTCGGTTGGCGCGCGGTCGTCGTCGAGTCTCCCGAGGATCTGGCCAGCCAGCCGGTGGATCCCGGGACGGCCGTCGTGGTCGCGACCCAGGGACATGACGACGAGACCGCATTGCAGGCCGCTTTGCGAACTCCGGCCGGCTACGTCGGGCTCGTCGCGTCCCGAAAGCGGGCCGCTACGACTCTCGGGTACCTGCGCGACCGAGGTGTGCCCGAGGCCGAGCTCTCCCGCGTGCAGGCGCCAGCCGGGCTCGACCTCGGCGCGACGGACCATCGAGAGATCGCGGTTGCCGTCCTCGCCGAGTTGGTGGCACGGCGTGCTCGAGGCGAGCTCCGTTCCCCGGTCGCGGCAGCCATACCCGAGTCAACGTCCTCGGAACTGGCGATCGATCCTGTGTGTGGAATGACCGTTGAGATCACCAGCCGATGGCATGCCGATTACGACGGTCGCCCCCTGTACTTCTGCAGTCCAGGCTGCATGCAGACCTTCACAGCCGGGCCGGAGGTGTTCGCCGGCAAGGGATCGGTGTCGCCCTGATACCGCGACGTCGGCCTCGTTGCCAGTCGGCGCCCGGGTAGCGTCGGTCCGGTGACAGTCCAGCTGAACCACACCATCGTCCGAGTCCGCGACAAGCGGGAGTCGGCGACATTCCTCGCCGAGATCCTTGGCCTTCCGGAGCCGACGTCGTACGGCCCATTCCTGGTCGTGCAGGTAGCCAACGACGTGTCCCTCGACTTCGCCGACGACCACGGCCCGGCGAATCCGCAGCACTATGCGTTCCTGGTCGGCGAGGCCGAGTTCGACGAGATCTTCGGCCGAATCCGAAGCCGAGACCTGCCGTATTGGGCCGACCCCGGTAAGCGCAGGCCGGGTGAGTTCAACACGAACGACGGCGGTCGCGGCGTCTACTGGGAGGACCCCAGTGGACACTTCCTGGAGATCATCACCCGGCCCTACGGCAGCGGCGGCTGAGGCGGGAGACATGTCGTACCCAGAACCTCGCTACTTCGGCGAGTCCGGCGAGGTCAGCGCGATACTCCGACGCGACGATCACGCACCGGAGCTGACCTATCCGTCAGGCGTCACCGTCCACTACTTGGCGACCGGTGCGTCCACCGACAGTGAGTTCGGCCTCTACCGGTGGGACTTCGCGCCGACGGTCAGCGGACCTGACCCGCACTTCCACAAGACGATCTCGGAGTCGTTCTACATCCTGTTCGGCGCAGTCAACCTCTACGACGGCGAGCGGTGGGTCGAAGCGACGGCCGGCGACTTCCTGTTCGTCCCGGAAGGCGGCATCCACGCGTTCAAGAACGAGAGCGGCGAACGGGCGTCGATGCTCTTGTTGTTCGCACCCGGCGCTCCGCGCGAGGACTATTTCGAGACGCTGGCCGAGGTGGCCAGAGGCCGCGAGCTGACCGACGACGAGCGCAGCGAGTTCTACCTTCGCCACGACACCTACTGGCTCAGACCAAGCGGCTGAACCGGCCGTCACACGTAGGTCGGAACCTTGGCAGACTCGACGACTCCGCAGGGGTTCCGGGTGACCGTCTTCCGCGCCGTGCCGGGCTGAGCGTCACGAGGACCAGATCAGGGTGAGGATGGTTGCCGTCGCCGACGGCACCAGCCAATCGCTGTTGCAGGCCACCGCGGCGGCCACCCGCCGGTCCGGGGTGATCTCCAACGCAGTGGTGAACCCCTCCCACTCACCGAGGTCAAAGAGCCCGCCGTCGATTCCGATGTAGAACCCGGCGCCGTAGCGCTCGGCTTCGAACCGTTCCGAGACACTCAACGAGGTTCTCGGTGCGTTGGCCAGTTGGGCGTACTGCAGCGTCGACCCGCCGAGTTGCCCGGTTCGGAAGTTGTCTGCCCAGCGGACCAACTCTGACGGGGTGGTTTGCACACCACCATCTCCCACTTGCTCCCATGCCCAGTCGATGGCTTCGTAGCTGGAACCCAGATCTCTCCGGTACGAAACCGCCTTGTCCGGGAGCTGCGCGGATGGATCCATCGTCATGTCCAGCTCGAGCGGCTCGAACACCCGCTGCTCCAGAATCTGAGGCAGGGGCATCCCAGTCACGACGTGCACGATCTCGGCCAGCAGGAGGTAATCCGAGCTCGAGTACCGAAACCGTGATTCTGGCGCGAACTGCAGTTCGGTCGTGGCCGCTATCGCCTGCACGGCTTGCGTTTGGGTCGTCGTATCGTCCGGCTCGAATCCCCCGTCCAAGAGGAGATCGACGTAGTCCGGCAGGCCGCTGGTGTGGTGGACGAGGTTGTCGACCGTGATGTCGTCGGCCCAGTCGGGCAGTCCGTCGAGGTATGCGGAGACCGGATTGTCAAGGCGCAACTCGCCCTCTTCCGCCAGCAGGAGGACCGCCGTGGCCGTCAACTGGTTGGCCACCTTCCCAATGTCGAAGATCGTGTCCTCGGTGAGTCCTTCTCCGGACTCGAGGTCTGCGATTCCTCGAGCTCCCGTCCAGACGATTTCCCCTCCGACTCCGACAGCACCGGAACAGCCAGGCCTGTCGGCGACGATTGCGGCTCCCAGGGCGGCATTACTGCGGGCCGCTCGGTCGTCATCGGGATCGGGTCGCTCGTCGGCGCTGGTGTCGATGGTGCAGGCGGTGAGGACGAGGACGACAGCCGCGATCCGCCAGCCCGTCCGGGTGCCCACCACCGCTACGCTCCGGAAGGCGCGATTCGGCCCAACGCCGTCGGCGCTCCCGCGACCACCTACTCATGGTGTCACCCTCTGGACGGGTCATCGCGAGGTGTCGGATTCAGCAAAGCTCGTTCGTCGTCCTTCGTAGGATCCGTTGAATCACTGTAGGAGCTGGCATGAAGTACCTGATGTTCGTCGCGACCGATCCGGATGCCGATGTCGACGAGAGCGGCGAGGGCACTCTGGACATCGAAACGTGGGTGGACACCAACGAAGCCACCGGCAAATGGGTCATGGGCGACCGGCTGCGGCCGGTGGACGACTCAACGACCGTGCGGCGACGAGGCGGCAAAGTGTTGGTGACCGATGGTCCGTTCGCTGAGTCGCGAGAGTGGATCGTCGGGTTCGACATCCTCGAGTGCAGGGATCTCGACGAGGCGATCGAGATCGCGGCGCAGCATCCGATGGCGGCCGGCGGTCGGCTGGAGTTGCGGCCGTTCTGGCCGCTCGTGGACGAGACCGACGTGTGAACCAGGTCGGCACAGCTGTCGCCAACGCCATGGCCACCGAGCGGCTGCGGATCGTCGCGGCGCTCATCGGCACTACCGGTGACTGGGATCTGGCGGAGGACGCCGTCGCGGACGCCACCGAGCGGGCGCTCCAACGGTGGCCACTCGACGGTATCCCCGACAACCCCGCCGCCTGGCTGACCACCACGGCGAGGCGAAGGGCGATCGACCTGATTCGCCGCGCCGACATCGAGCGCGGCAAGCTGGGCGAGCTCGGCGCACTCCAGGTGCTACGGGGCGAGGCCGAGTCCAGCACCGACACGCCGTCTGTCGCGGACGACCGGCTACGCCTGATCTTCACCTGCTGTCACCCGGCGCTGCCGATGGAGGCGCGAGTGGCGCTGACCCTCAAGGTGGTGGCCGGGCTGCCCACCGCCGTCGTCGCGCGCGCGTTCCTGACCACCGAGGCGACCATGGGACAGCGGCTGCTGCGGGCCAAGCGCAAGATCAGGAACGCCGGCATCCCCTATCACGTGCCGACGACCGCGATGCTTCCCCAGCGGCTGGACGGCGTGCTCGCGGTGATCTACTTGATCTTCACGACGGGTTACGCCGCCGGCGATGTCGTACTGGCCGACGAGGCAATCCGGTTGGGCCGGCTGCTGGTCGAGCTGATGCCCGGTTCCGACGAGGCCCGCGGGCTGCTCGCGTTGATGCTGCTGCACCACGCCCGCCGCGACGCCAGAACCGTCGACGGCGAGCTCGTCACCCTCGAGGACCAGGACCGATCCCGTTGGGACACCCAGGCCATAGCCAAAGCGCTGGCATTGGCACAGCTACCAGACACCGTGCGCGGCAGCTACCGGATCCAGGCTGACCTCGCGGCTGTCCACGCCACCGCACGCAATGCCGCGAGCACGGACTGGCCGGCGATGGTCGGGCTGTACGACGAGCTGCTGGAGCTCGCGCCGTCACCGGTGGTCGCACTGAACCGGGCGATCGCCGTCGGGATGAGCGACGGGCCGCTGGTTGGAGTCGCGGCGCTCGATGTCATGGCCAACGAACCCAGGCTCCGCGAATCCCACTTGCTGCCGGCGGCACGCGCGGACCTCCTCGCCCGCGCCGGCTTGACGGCCGAGGCTATGCAGGCTCTGGACCAGGCGCTCGGTCTGGCCCGGACCGATCAGGAACGCCGGCAGCTGGCGCACCGTCGGGACGAGCTGGCTGCCGACGCCGATGAGGCGGGTGCGCCGTGAATCGAGACGGACCTGGGATTGGCCGACGGCCGGATGCTGCACGTCTCATCGACGACTCGGCTCGGAAGCGAAGGCAAGGTCTGTCCAGCGTCGAGCCGCTCTCTGGCACCACGATGATCGTCCCACTCACGTTGTCACCGGCTGGGAATCAGCTGCTTGGCTGCCCTCAGGTAGCAGCAGGAGCGCGCCGATCAGGAAGCCCAGCGCCCCGAGCGAAGTGAACAGATTTGTCACGCCCGTATTGATCATCGCGTCGGTCGACGGGACGACGAAGGACGCAATGGCGGCGATTCCAAAGGCCACACAACCGAGCAGGTTCACCGTGACGATGCGCGATTCGAGAGTCCGTTTCGGCCACGACCATAGGCGCCCGGAGACCTCGACGTAGGCGAGGTACCCCGAGACGAGGAAGCAGACCGAGCCGAGAGCGTCCGGGCGCCACACCAACTGGTCATACGCCGCCGACTCGACGCTGGTCTGGAGGGCCCGGAAGGTGGTGAAGTTGAAGAACACCGTCCCGACCAGCTGAACACCGCTACTCCACCAGTCGATCCGCCGCGGCTCGAACGTCACAACCTTCAGCCGGCCGGCCCGGTCGCCCGGTCCGGGGTCCGCGTTGATCGTCTCCAGCCATTGCAGCGCCGCAGCCGAGGTGAAGAACAGCGAGCCGACGAAGAACACCACAGCATCGGTCGTGGCGCCGACGGCGTCGAAGAACCACGGCATCGGGGCAAACAGGAAGCACAGCGAGCCGACCGCGAACAGAATGCCGATCCACCATGACGCATGCCGGGCCGCCTCGTGGACGTTCTCGCGGCGGCGCCGGACCCGAGAAAGCAGAGACGCGTGCTTGCGATGGCGGCGCGAGGACCACCCGACCGTCGTGCCGTCCGCCTGCCGGAAGGTGACATGCGTCGTGAACGGGCCGATCGACTTGCTCTCGACCGGCGTCCAACCCGGCGGAGTGCTCGGGTACGTGGTGCCGGACATCACCCGTGGCGTCAGTGATGGAACGCGGCCGCGCTGTCGGCGTCGTGAACCGGCTCCGGCTGCTTCTCCAGCCGCGGCAGTTGCCGCTTGATGTCGGCAAGGACCATGTCCGCCAGGTCGTGGCTGAATCCGCGCCTCACCACCACGCGTAGCGCGGCAAGATCCTCCCGGTTCTTCGGGAACGTGTACGCCGGCAGTTGCCAACCGCGTTCGCGGAGCGCGTTGGAGACGTCGAAGACGGTGAAGTTGTCGATCTCGTCTTTGACCCTGAAGGCGAAGACCGGCAACTCGTCACCTCGCGTGATCAGCTCGAACGGCCCCAGCTCGGCGATCTGGCCGGACAGCCGGGTCGCGACGTCGCGGGCGTAACCCTGCACCTTCGTGTACCCGTCCATCCCGAGGCGGAGGAAGTTGTAGTACTGGGCGGCGACCTGGGCGCCCGGCCGGGAGAAGTTCAGCGCGAAGGTCGGCATGTTGTCGCCGAGGTAGTTGACCCAGAACACCAAGTCGTCGGGCAGCGCTGCGGCGTCGCGCCAGATGATCCAACCCACGCCGGGGTAGACCAGCCCGTACTTGTGGCCCGAGGTGTTGATCGAGCTCACTCTGGGCAGCCGGAAGTCCCACTGCAGGTCCCGGTCGAGGAACGGCGCGATGAACGCGCCGGAGGCCCCGTCGACGTGCACCGGGATGTCCACGCCAGATTCCGCTTGGAACTTGTCCAGAGCCGCGCAGATCTCCGCGACCGGCTCGTACGAGCCGTCGAAGGTCGAGCCCAGGATCGCGACGACGCCGATCGTGTTTTCGTCGCAGACCTTGACTGCCTCCTCGGCCGACAGATGGTAGCGGTCGCCCTCCATGGGGACGAGCCGCATTTCCACGTCCCAGTAGTTGGCGAACTTCTCCCAGCAGACCTGGACGTTGATGCCCATGACCAGATTCGGCTTGTCGGCGGGTTTGCCCTCGGCTGCCCGCTGCTTCTGCCACCGACGCTTGAGCGCGAGCCCACCGAGCATTGCGGCCTCGCTCGAGCCGGTCGTCGAGCACCCCGTCGCCTGGTCACTGTCCGGGGCGTTCCAGAGCCGGGCCAGGATCTCCACGCACCGCATCTCCAGCTCTGCGGTCTGCGGGTACTCGTCCTTGTCGATCATGTTCTTGTCGAAGCACTCGGCCATGAGCTTGTCGGCCTGCGGCTCCATCCACGTGCTGACGAATGTGGCGAGGTTCGTCCGCGCATTCCCGTCGAGCATCAGCTCGTCATGGATGATCTGGTAGGCGACATCGGGATCCATCGACGACTCCTGCAGCTGGTGCCGCGGAATCGTTCGCGCCTTCCGTCGTGAACAGCGGATCGACCGACAGGGTCGACGGCCGGCTGGCCGATTTCGGATGCTTGAGGACCATCGCGAGTGCCTCCTGGGCGCGCGGGTGCGTGAGCTGTGCCCCTATAGCATCAGGTAATCGCCGGTCGGTAATCACCCGAACGGGGTTACCCGCGATCCGCCCACGTGGCCGGCCCCGATTTGCCGGACGGAGCCGCCTCAAGTCTCACCCCTCCAGGGTGACGACGCCCGGCCCGGGGTTTGCTATCCATGGGAGTAGTCATCCGGCGCGACGAAGCGGAAACGAGATCGGCGCGCACATGTTGGTCCAGCTACGCCGGTAAGGACGGAGGCAGGGATGGCAACGACGACTGAGAGCACAGACAAGCAGCCGGCTGACGTCTTGGTGGTCTTTGGAATCACCGGCGATCTGGCAAAGGTGATGACCTTCCGGTCGCTGTACCGGCTGGAAGCCCGCGGACTACTGCAGTGCCCGATCGTCGGCGTCGCCGTCGACGACTGGACAGTGGAGCAGCTGGTGCAACGCGCACGGGAGTCGATCGAAGGGACCGGCGAGCAGCTCGATCCAGCCGTCTTCGACCGTTTCGCGGCGCGCTTGTCGTACGTGAGCGGGGACTTCACCGACGCGGCCACTTACGCTCGGGTCGGAGATGTGATCAAGGGCGCCAACAATCCCGTCTTCTATCTCGAGATCCCGCCGTTCCTGTTCGGGACGGTCGTCAAGGGCCTGGCCGAGGCTGGCTTGACGGATACGGCTCGCATCGTGGTGGAGAAGCCGTTCGGTCACGATCCGACTTCGGCGCACGCCCTGGCGGAGGAATCTGCACGAGTACATCGACGAGTCCCAGCTGTACCGGATCGACCATTACCTGGGGAAGATGGGGCTCGAGGAAATCCTGCATCTGCGGTTCGCCAACGCGATCCTCGAGCCGCTCTGGAGCCGTATCTATTTGGATTGTGTCCAGATCACGATGGCGGAGAGCTTCGGGGTTGAGGACCGCGGTCATTTCTATGACCCAGTGGGTGCGCTGCGGGACGTTGTGGTCAACCACCTCATGCAGGTTGTCGCCGCTGCCGCGATGGAGCCACCCTCTCGAGGTGACCCGAGGACGATCAAGGAAGCCCAGGTCGCGCTCTTCCATTCGGTCATCGAGGCCGACCCGGCTCACTATGTACGCGGCCAGTACGACGGCTATCTCGGCATCTCCGGCGTCGCGGAGGGGTCGACGACCGAGACGTACGCAGCCCTGCGGCTGGAGATCGAGAACTGGCGCTGGGCTGGCGTCCCCTTCTTCATCCGTACCGGAAAGCGCCTCCCGGTGACCCAGACCGAGCTCAGACTCGTATTCAAGCGGCCACCCCGCTTGGGCTTCGGGGTTGCCGGGCAAGCTGAGCCCAACCAGCTGGTCATCAAGCTGGATCCCTCAACAGGAGTCAGGGTCGTCGTCAACGCCCGACGCGCCGACGTCGGCGCCATCGCGCCCATCGAGCTCGACATGGAGTTCGCGGCCGAAGGCGGGGAGGGCGCAACGCCGTACGAGGTGTTGTTGCACGCCGCGATGATGGGCAACAGCACGCGGTTCGCGCGACAGGACGGGGTCGAGGAGACCTGGCGGATCATGCAGCCGCTCCTCGACGCCGCACCGCCTGTCCACCCCTACGCTCCGGGGTCATGGGGTCCGGCTGAGGCAGACGCGCTGACCGCCGACTGCGGCGGATGGCGGGCGCCGTGGACTGATGGCTGAACCGACGACGGCCAAGGCCCGCAGCACTCCGGCCTGGTGCTTGCCGCCCTGAATCCTGGTCGCGGCGGTGGCGAAGCTCAACCTCACGTGGTCAACTCGTCAGCGCCGACCCGCGTGTCAGGCAAGCCGGGTTGTTCTCTTCATGGAGGCTCGTCCTGATGACCGACTCGCACGACCCTGCGCGTGCTGCGTCGCCCGCAGCGGGTCGGCCTGCTGCTTCGCCATCGGCTGGACTATCGGCGATGGACCCGGTCGCGGTTATCCGGTCGAGACGGTATCTGTCGGCGCTGGTGCTGGCCGCGATCCTGGGCATTCCGATCTCGGCTATTGCCTACGGCTTCCTGGTACTCGTCACGAAGATCCAGGAGTTCTTGTTCGACGACCTGCCGCAAGACGTCTTCGGCGGGAGCGTTCCCGCTTGGTGGCCGGTGCCCTGGTTGCTGCTGTGCGGAATATTGACCGCGTTGACCATCCGGTACTTGCCCGGCAACGGGGGCCACTCACCCGCCCTGGGCTTTCACGTGGGTGGAGGTCCGCCCATCGACAGGGAGCTCCCCGGCATCGTGCTGGCCGCACTGACCACGCTCAGCCTGGGCGCGGTTCTCGGGCCCGAGGCGCCCTTGATCGCCATCGGCGGCGGCCTTGCGGCGCTGACCGTGCACCTTGTGAAGAAGGATGCACCACCGATGGCCCTGACTATCATGGCGTCGGCCGGCAGCTTCGCGGCGATCAGCACGCTGCTGGGATCCCCCGTCCTCGGCGCGTTCTTGATCATGGAGGCTGCCGGTGTCGGGGGTGCGACGCTGAGTCTTGTGGCGCTGCCTGGCCTTCTCGCATCCGGCATCGGCGCCCTCACCTTCGTCGGCCTGAACAACTGGACGGGCCTCGGCAACTTCTCGCTGACCCTGACGTCGGTGCCGCCGGAAGTGGATCCGACGGTGGCCACCATGGCCTGGGCCCTTGCCGTCGGCGCGGCCTGCGCACTGCTGGGCTGGGTGATCCGCTGGATCGGACTGTCGCTGCGCCCGGTCGTACACATGAACCGGGTTCTGGTGACGGCGGTTCTCGGCCTGCTCATCGGCCTGACTGCGATGGCCTACCAGCTCATCTCCGGACAGAGCTTCACGCAGGTGCTGTTCTCCGGTCAGAGTGCCATGCCCGAGCTGGTCGAAAACGCCGCCGACTACTCGGTCGGCGTGCTGCTCCTTCTCGGCGCGTGCAAGACGTTCGTCTACGGGCTCTCGTTGAGCGCGTTCCGCGGCGGACCGATTTTCCCCGCCATGTTCATCGGTGCTGTGCTCGGCATCGCCGTGAGCGGACTGCCCGGCATGAGTCTGGCGCCCGCGATCGGCATGGGCATCGGAGCCATGTGCGCCGCGATGCTGCGGCTGCCGATGACATCGACGCTGTTGGCCACCCTGCTGCTCGGCGCAGACGGTTTGTCGGTGACACCGGAGGTCGTGGTCGCAGTAGCGGTGGCCTTCGTGGTCACCTCCGTGCTCCCGGTTCCGGGTCCGAAAGACCCCGCGCAGCTGCCGGCGTGACGCAGTGCCCCCGGCGACGACGGCCCGCCACGAACGCTGGCAAGCTCGGGGTTAGGCATGCTTTCACCCGCTGAGGGCGATGCGCTCGGGCAGCACAGCGTGCGTTGATGGAGTCGTTAGTTTGCCGATCTATGGAGGCGCCATGACCACAACACCTGTTCCGATCCAAATTCGCGACTCGACGCGTCGATTCCGCAGCGCCGGCCTCATCGGCCTTGTCCTGCTGTGTGCCCTGCTCGTTGCGTGCGGCGATGACACCTCCTCGACCTCGTCGTCGGCCGCCACGACGGGCGCGTCCGCCCAAGCAACGGAGACCGGCACCGCATCCCCGACCGGTGGTACCGCGTCGCCTACCGGCAGCGAACAGCTCTGCGCTGATTACGACGCATTCAAGAGCTCGATCGAAGACCTGAAGAACGTGGACGTCGTCAAGTCCGGCACGTCGGGCCTTCAGGCCGCTGTCGACAAGGTGAAAACCGACTTGCAGGCTTTGCGTACGTCAGCGGCAGGCGAGGCCGAGGATCAGATCAAGGCCGTGGAGGATTCCCTCAACGACCTCGAGACAGCTATCAGCAACGTCAGCTCAGGTGGGGAAGCGGCAGTGGTGACGGCAGCAGCCAACGGTCGTGTCCTCGGGGAGTGCGCTTGTGCAGAGCCTGCAGGACATCGACTGCAGCTAACACGTCCCGAGTGGATCTCGCCTTCGGGATCTCCTCGGCGGCTCGGCGGCAGGTGATCAGCTCGCCAGCATTGACTCGGCTCGGATGCCCCAGGTTCCACGCCAGGACTCACCGGGTTCCAACTCGATCAGATCCGTACCGGAGCGGAACGCGTCCGGCGGGCAGGTCATCGGCTCGATGGCGATCGCCCTCCGGCGGCGCTCGTGCTCGCCCACCCCGTCTCCGGTGTAGACCATCAGGTAGCGGAATGCGTCGTCGACCCACAGCCCGACTGACCGACCGTCGTCCGGGTCCGCCAGGCGAGCGACGGCACGCCGGTCTCCGCCATGAACCAGACCGCCGAAGCACGTGTCCAGCTGGATCGATCCGATCCGACGTGGCTCAGTGAAGTCCAAAGGCGTCGCCGCAACCGGCGCCAACTCCGGTAGGCCATCCGGCCTGCTCGAGTCGAGGTAGCTGCTGGCGGGCACAGTCAGCTCGAGCCCATCGATCGGTGCCGTTCCAAGGATGAGGTAGGGATGGAACCCGACACCGAACGGAGCTCGCTCCGCGTCTCCGTTGACCGCCTGGAAGGTCACGGTTAGCCCGGCGGCGTCGAGCGCGTAGGTGACCTGGAGATCCAGCTGCCACTCGTATCCAGGCTGTGGTCGCACCGCGCACAACAACGTGACCGAATCGGGGTCGTGCGCGACCACTGACCAGTCCAGCCAGCGCACCAACCCGTGGATCGCTGTGTGCCGGCTGGTTTCGTTGATGGGGGCCTGGCAGTCGCGGCCGCCGTAGCGGTAGCGACCGTCGGTGAGCCGGTTCGGCCACGGCGCGAGCACCTGTCCACGCCCGTCCGTGGCCCGCTCGCCAATGCCGAAGGTATCCACCACGTCCTGCCCGTCGACCGTGTAGCTGCGCAAGGTGGCGCCGACCTGGGTGATCTGCGCGTGGGATTTGCCGTGGGCGATGGCGTACTGGTGGCCGGACGGCGGCCTGGCGCTCTGATCATCGTCGAGAGGCATCGGCTATCCCGGAAAGTTTGTCAGCTGCGGAGACGGTTGGCGCCGGACGACTGCGAACGACAGGACAGCCAGGCCGGCGTCGGCAACCGTGGTCAAGCCGTGGATGGTAACCGGCTGTTGCCGCTGTCGAAACCAGCCCGGCAAGGTTTGGCCCTAATTCTCTGCGCTCGACGCCATAGCGACCCTCGGCTCTGCTCGACGTGGCTAGCCGAGCCTCGACAACAGGTGGTCGCCGACCCGCAGCGCGTTGGCCATCGCGGTGAGCGCCGGGTTCACTGCCCCGATGCTCGGGAAGAAGCTGGTGTCGACGACATACAGGTTGTCCAGCTCGTGTGCCTTGCAGTCAGTGTCGAGAACCGAGGTAGCCGGGTCGGTCCCGAACCGCGCTGTGCCGGCCTGATGGGCGCAGCCCGCGACCGGGATGTCGTTCTTCATATAGATGTCGCGCGGATAACGAAGTAGTGGATCTGGGGCTGGAACGCCTTGCCGTTCTCGTCATACCAGGTGTCTTTGGAGACATACCGGTTATCGACGAAGACCGCCGTGGCGTCCCAGTTCTCGATCTCGCGAGGCAGCCAGTCACCCCGCTCCAAGATCAGCACCCGCTTGCCCGATGGGGCCAGCCGGTGCGCCAACGTGCCACCACCAGCACCCGACCCCACGATGATCACGTCGTACTCGTCGGCCATGGCTATGCCCTCCGGTCCAGCGAGATGTGCGGCACGTCCTCGTCGTCTTCGCCCCAGGCGATGCGTTTCGGAACCGACGAGACCTCGACGGTGGCGGCGTGGTCACGGTCGAAGTAGTCCCAGGCCCAGCTGAGGAACGCGTCGGTCTTGCTGTGCGCTCCGCTGAGCAGCATCGCGTGCACCCCGAGCCAAGCTGCGAACGCGACTGGGCCCTCGACTTGGTGCCGATGCTTGCCGACCTCGGCGACGGCGGCGTTGCGGCCGATCATCGCCATGATGCCTTTGTCCTTGTACTTGAACGGCTTGGCCGGCTCCGCCCCAAGTTCGCGCAGGATGTTCTCGGCCGCCCACCGGCCGGACTGCTGCGCGACCGACCCGAGTTGCGGCAACACCGGCGCAGCTTCATCACCGGACGGGATGTTCGCGACGTCGCCCACCGCATAGACGCCTGGGTAGCCCTCGACCGTCAGGCCGGGACGGACATCCAGCCGTCCGCCCCGGCCGGGGATCGGCCCAGCGTCCTGCGCAACGGCTGAGCCAGACTCCCCGCCACCCCATACGACGGTCCGAGCCGGGATCGTGCTCCCGTCATCGAAGTCGACCCCATCAGGATGGACTGCAGTGACGCCCACCCCGAGCTTGACGACCGCGCCGGCCTCGGTCAGTTTGCGGTGAGAGTATTCGTGGGCCTTGCTCGAGAACGGGGCGAGCAATGCCTGTCCGCGGTCGACGATGGTGATCTGACCGGGCCGCTGGATGCTTCCGGTGGTCGCAAGCGCGTGCATCAGCTCGGCGAGCGCGCCAGTGGTCTCGACGCCCGTCGGGCCGCCGCCCACCACGACCACGTCGAGCCTGCCCGGTTCGCCGCCGTCGTCGCCCGCCATGGCCTGCTGCAGCAGTTGCTGCAGGTGCTGCCGCAGCCGCTCGGCGTCGGCTACGGAGTACAGCGGGAACGCGTGCTCGGCGGCGCCGGGCACCCCGAAGAAGTTGGGCCGGGCTCCCGCGGCCATCACCACGTGCGACCCGGTCAGGGTTTGCCCATCGGACAGGACCAGGCTGCGTTCGCCCAGCTTGGCTGCCGTGACGGCCGCCGTCACGACGGTCACCGACGGGTAGTCCTTGAAGATCGTCCGATGTGGTCGGGCGATGTCCTCGGCCGGCAGCTGCGAGCTGGCAACCTGATACAGCAATGGTTGGAACTGGAGGTAGTCGTGACGGTCCACCAGCGTTACGTCGACGCCCTCTTCGCCCAGCTTCTGCGCTGCGGCGACGCCGGCCAGCCCACCGCCCAGCACGAGGACATGCTCGCGATCTGGCCTCCTTCGACGATCATCAGACACCGCCGTCAGCGGCTTGGTGACCGTCTCCAGAGACTTGCCTTCGGCCTTGATACCGAAAGCCAACTCAACGACACCACCGAGCAGGAGTCGAGGACCGCTCCGTACACGTCGTTCTGCCGTTGGTCGAACGCGCCGTTCCCGATCCGGACCGGGTGGGCGCCCTCGTAGCCAGACAGCTCGTCGCGGGTCGACTCGGTGAGGTCGCGCCGGCCGTCGATCCCGTACATGATCTGCAGGCCGCCGTCCTTGTTCGGCTCGAGGTCGGCGACGAACTGCATGAATTCGTCGGCTTCCCAGTCCAGGTTGAGGTAGTGCAGGGCCTGCAGGGTGAACGTGGAGTCGCGCATCCAGGTGTACCGGTAGTCCCAGTTCCGCTCGCCGCCCGGTGTCTCCGGCAACGAGGTCGTCAACGCGGCCACGGTGGCACCCGTGGGCATATAGGTCAGGCCCTTGATCGTGAGCGCGGAGCGCTCGAGGGGGTGCCGCAGCGAGTGGTCCGGGATGCGGGCCCGGGCGAGCCAGCTACGCCAGAACTGCACGGTCAGGTCGACGCGCGTGCGCGGCGTCGTCGACGTCCGTTGGTGAGGCGAATCCGTCGGCCCACGACAGCGCACAGAACGCGCGCTCACCTTTGGACAACACATGCCGCGCGCGGGCAGAACTGCCCTCGATGCCGATCGACATATCGGTGGTCAACCGAATGGTCTGCCCGGCTCCGGAGGCGTCGGCAGCGTGACCTTGGTCGTCGACCAGCGTCCAACTGGCGGGTTCGCGGCCGTAGTCGAAGGCCGGCTCGCAAACCAGTTCGACCTCTACTGAGCCGTCCAGGCACTCGACCGTCCGCACCAGCAGGTGATCGGCGTCGTCGTCTGCTGGGGGCCTGGTATGCGGTGTGATGACGTCTGGCCCTTGGCGCGGCCCCATCGTCAGAGCGTCATGGACCAGGAGCCAGCCACCCGGCGTGTGCCAGGTGGTCGTCATGACGTTCGTGCCCGGTACATATGTCCGCGCCGTCGGCTGGTTGATGCCATACGGCCCGAACCGGAAGGAGCCGGCACCGCGGTCGAGAAGATTCCCGAACGCGCTCGGCGAGTCGAAGGCAGGCACGCACAGCCAGTCGACCGAGCCATCCGGAGCGATCAGTGCTCCGGTATGGCAGTTCGACAGGAAGGCGTAGTCGGCGATCGGTGGGAACGGCGACGTCGATAGGCTCACGTCCCTGCCTCCTTCGCAATGGTGGGTGGGTGCTGGGGTTGCTCGTCGCCGGTTCGATCCCCGACGTCCTCCACGCCTTCCTCCGGAAGGAGACCCTTCTGGTCGAGGACGTAGAGCAGGACGAATCCCGGGACCACGATGAAGACGGCGAGTACCACCGCTACCAGCACGGCGGTCAGGGTGCCGGAGGGGGATGCTGCGGCCGAGACAGTGAGGCTCTCCGGCAACAGGTAAGGCCACTGCGCAATGCCCCAGGAGACGACGACACTGGCCACCGCGAGTATCGCAAGCAGCCGGCCGCCCCGAGGTGCGTCGCGGACGAGAAGCACCAGCGCCCCGACTCCGCAGAGCACGCTGAGGATCACCACGGGTAACGCCCGAGACGTAAGGCCGTCGAAGAGGTAGGACGCGTCGGCGCGGAGCACGAAGATTCCGATGACGGCGACGACGGCGACGACGACGGCCGACACCACCGCCCTTCGGCGGAAGTAGCCGGCCATGTCGGCGTCGCCCAGCCGCCGGGCGTCCCAGACCAGGTAGACGGCGGCCAGGTAGGCCACTGCCGCCACCGCCAGGACGCCGCCGAGGATGGAGGTCGGGTTGATCCAGCTGTCCACCGGGTCGCCAGCCTGTCCACCGGCCGGCACCCGACCGGAAGCGACGCCGCCAGCGATGGCTCCCATGCAATACGGCACCAGCACCGAGGAGATGGCGAACGCGCCGCCGAAGATGCGCCGGTCGCGTGTGGTGACGACCGCCTTCCGGAACGCGAAGCTCGCGCCGCGCAGCACGATGCCCAGTGCCGCGATGGTCAGGGGCACGAACAGGGTCAGCGTGATGGAGGCGAATGCCTCCGGGAACGACGTCCACAAGACGACGAAGATGAAGATCAACCAGACATGGTTGCCTTCCCACACCGGACCAATCGAATGTTCGATGACGCCGCGCGGGCGCTCCCCCCGCTCGGCCCCACCTGCCGTGAGGTCCCAGAACCCGGCCCCGAAATCGGCGCCCCCGAAGACCGCGTAGGCCACGACGGCGAGGAGGAGCACGATCGCGACCGCGGTGCTCACCGGACCGCCTCCTCCTCGGCTCTGGCGGCCTCTGGCGGCGGACCGCTCGGGGCGTAGGGCGCGTCATGGTCGGTGAAGCCGCCGGCTCTGCGGAACCGCCTGCTCATGCCACGCAGGACGAGGATCGTGGTGATGCCCAGGGCGATGTAGAGAACGGCGATGGCGATGAATGTGATCCAGACTCCGGTGTTACCGGTGGCCGCGTCCTCGACCTTCATGTAGTTGTAGACGATCCATGGCTGGCGCCCGACCTCGGTCACGATCCAGCCGGCCTCCATGGCGATCACCGCGAGAACGCCGGAGACGGCCGCGGCCCGCAGGAACCACTTGCTCGCCGGCATTCGGCGGCGGAAGACCCAGCTGGCCGCGTACCAGACGGACAACAGGAACAACAGGGTCCCCAGGCCGACCATGATGTCCCAGCACAGGTGGACGATGTTGACCTCTCGGGTGCTCGGCCGTTCGTCCGCCGGAAAAGCATCCAGACCCTGGACAACCGTCGCCGTGCCGGTGCTCGGGTCGGACAGCCACGAGGCCAGGCCGGGGATCTTGAAGCCGCCGCTCACCGTGCCGTCCTCGTTGAGCGTGCCCAGGATGGTCTCGGGGACGTCGCTGCTGGTCGTGGGCACCAGCTCGATGGCGGCGAACTTGGCCGGCTGGTTGTCGTACACCCAACGAGCGAGCAAGTCCCCGACGAACATCTGGATCGGCGTCGCGACGGCCGCGACGGTGAAGGCGATGACGAAGCCCAGGTAGTGGTATCGGTCGCGCCGTCCGCGCAGCATGCCGGTGGCGTACACCGAGGCGATCAGGAACCCGCCCACCAGGTACGCGGCGACGAGCATGTGGGCCGCCTGCAGCGGCATGGAATCGTTGAAGATCACCTGGATCGGGTCGACCTGGACCACGTTGCCGTCCGAGTCGAGCGTGAAGCCGGCCGGCGCGTTCATCCAGGCGTTCGCGGCAACCACCGAGATGCTGCCGAAGATCCCGGCGAGGACGATCGGAACGCCGGTCCAGAAATGCGCCCAGGGCTTGAGCCGACGCCAGCCGAAGATGTAGATCGCGATGAAGATCGCCTCGGTGAAGAAGAACAGCCCTTCGAACGCGAAGGGCACGCCGAAGGCCTCGCCCCATTGGCCCATGAACCGTGGCCAGAGCAGACCGAACTCGAAGCTCAGCACCGTTCCGGTGACAGCGCCGACAGCGAAAGTCACGGCCATGTACTTCGACCAGCGCTGTGCCAGCATCAGCGCGTCCCGGTCGCCGTGCTTGACCGCCCGATAGTTGGCGATCAGGGTCATGAAGGCCCACGACACGCCGAGCGGCACCAGGATGATGTGGAACATCAGGGTGAACGCCATCTGCGCCCGCGCCCACGGGACCGGGTCCACGGCGGCGAATGCAGCGAGTCCATCCAGGGTCGCCGTCATGATCACCACACCACCTGAAGACGTCGAGATCGAGCTCCGAGCGTCACGGCCAGACATTTAGATCATGGCCAGTGAACCGGGCTCAGGCATCACCCTGACGGGGTGACGTCGGCGCCGTTGCGACACCGAATCCCCTGCTCATGATGGGGCGGAGCTGTCGCGGCTTGGCCATGCATTTTGCGCTCGGCCGGAGCCGCGTGTGCCGGCACTTGCTGCGACGGGTCTGACGACTCCCAACCGGCCGTCATCCGGTCTGGGTGATGCAAACCATCTGATCGTCCGGACACAGTTGGAAGATGAACGCGGTCCATGCGGCCATCTCCTGATGACGGACGCACCGAGGGCCCCGGCTGGCGTCCGTGTCCGCCGAGTAGGGGCGGATGAAGCAGAGAG
>CAWFXV010000016.1:0-72554 GCA_963819885.1 uncultured Actinomycetota bacterium
CCTCGGGTGAGGAGGCGAGGTACACGGAGGTGGCCGCGCCCCGCTCCGGAGTCTTCATGAACAGCCGCGCGACCGGAACCAGCAGTCCGGTAAGCGCCCGGGTATTAGGCCCCGAAGCCGGTGCGGACCACGCCGGGGTGCAGCACGTTGGCGGTGACGCCGATGCCGTCAAGGCGGCGGGCCAGCTCGTAGGAGAACATCACGTTGGCCAGCTCGGTGCACCATTCCGGGATCGGTCCGCTTCGGACGTAGACGACCGCCATCACGGTCAGCCAACAGACGGTGTGCGGTGTGGACGTCCGCTCTAAGACGTGACGCGGCGAGCTCGACTGGTCACCACTAAGCGTCGGCGTCGGCGCCGGCGGCGGTGGCCCGGTCCCGGCCGTGGTGACCGTGCCAATCCAGGACCATCAAGGTGGCATCGTCGGCGAGGGTCGGTCCGGTTACGTCGAGCACGTTGTCGGCCAGCTGACGGGTGGTCTCCCGCGGGTGCAGCGACCTTGTCTGGCGGATCTCGGCGATCAGGTCGAGTGCGGCAGCGTTCCGTTCGAGCATGCCATCGGTGACGAATACGACTCGGTCACCGGGCTCGAGCATCAGGTTGCCGGTGGAGTACTCCTGGTCCGCGAACAGTCCCAGTGGCATGCAGGTAGGCAGCTGAATAGGCGTGACCTGACCGCCGCGGGCGAGGTAGGGCGCGTCGTGCCCAGCGTTGACGAGGGTGAGCGCACCGCTGCGCAGCTCCAATCGTCCAAGGAGGCCGGTGGCGTACGCGCCGTCGGCGACACTGGGGGCGTATTCGGACAGGGCGGTGTTGGCCGCGGCCGCCTGTTCGAGCAGCGAGCCGCCCTGGCGGCGCGTGTTGCGCAGGCTCCCCACGCACAAGGTGGCGATCAAGGCGCTAGCCACGCCGTGACCCATCGCATCCGTGATTGACAGGTGCAGCACGTCGCGGCCCAGGCTGTAGTCGAAGGTGTCGCCACCGACGTTCGCCGCCGGCTCCAACCACGCCGACAAAGTGAACGCGCCGCCCTCGCAGGTGTAGGCCGCGGGCAGCAACCGACGTTGGATCTCGGCGGGCAGGGTGAACGGTGCGCTTCGCTGCCCCCACTCGAAGAGGTCGGTGTGTCGGCGGTTGGCGATCACCACGAACCCGAACAGGTGCGCCGTCCGGGCGATCTCGGACAACGTGTCGGAGTCCGGTTCGCCCGGCAGCGACATTTCCAGCAGTCCGAGGACTTCGCCTCGCTCGGTCACCGGGGCGAGCACCGTCCACTGCCCCTTCCGCACCCCGCCGGCGTAGGACTGGCCGGGCGGAAGCAGCCGTAGCTGCTGGTTGCGGAGTGCCTGCTCGACCGGACCGCCGTCGAAGGGCAGCAGCATCGCGGATTCCTCGACGTCTCGCCGGACGCCGACGGCGGCCTCTGAGTCACCGGTCGAGCGGGCGAGAGTGACATGGGCCAGCCGGGAAAGAGCCCGTCCCGACAGATCCGCGATGAGGAAGGACACGGCGGTGGCACCCAACGCAGCACCCAGCTCGCGCGTGACCGCCTCCACGGCCTCCACCGGGGAGACGGCCTCGGCGACCTCGAGCACCCGGCTCGTCGCCGCCCCACGGTTGCCGATGTCCGTCATCCGCAGCAGCATAGGATCACCCAGCCGGAGACTTGGCATGCGATGCGGCGGCAGGGGTTTGCGGCCGGCCAGTGGCGCCGCCCAGTTGGGGAGTACCCCGAAGCGTCGGAGGGCGCTGCGCGACAAGGTCCGTCGGGCTGCGTGAAGAAGGATCTCTGGGCAGCTCAGGCCAACGCGCTGCCGGGCCAAAGGTCCGCCCTCGTGACGCTACAGGCAAAGCGCGGCGTCGGGTGGCCGCGGAACTGATCGTTGACCTCGGTAATGCAACCATCGGATCGGTCGGAGACCGGCTGGCGGTCGATGCGCCAGCCGCGCTCGCCCCCGGCTCTTCATCTGCCTTACGGCAGCCGGTCACACCTAGGGCGAGCACCGCCAGGACGGCAACCGGCCAGGCCGTGCGATGTCTGGCGGTGCCGCACGGACTTCTCCCGCAGGGCCCGGTTGGGGTTCTTGTCAGCCTGGCGCCGGTTGGAAGCTTTGCGCAATGACGTCGAACATTCCGCGGCTGTCGCCCATTGCGACTCGGGTATCGACCAGTACAAGGCATACGCACGCGCGTCGCCTACCCGAACGTTCCGGTTGAGCACACGGATCTGCCCGTTGCGGCCGTCCCACGTGAACTCCCAGTCGGCGGTGTTCCAGCCGCGGTACTCGACCCGATCCAGCGAGATTCGCTCGTAGCCGCTCAGCCGATCTGCCACCGACGGTTCGTTCGCCTGCAAGTCGGTCAGCGGGTCGTCCATCGGCTCGGTCGTCTGGTCGACGAGGAGGAAACGTCCGCTGCCCGGTTCCTTGAAGTACGTACGTGACCCCTCCACGGATCTCGTCCAGCCGGTCGGCACCGCAACCGTGAAGCCGGTCGGATCGGTATGCAACTGAAAGCCATCGGGTAGCGGGGCGGCCGCTGGCCCTGCGTTGTCGCCTGAGGTGCCGGCGGGTTCGGATGGCTGATTTGTCGGGCTCGGCCGATCCCCGATTAGGGGTCCGCCAGCCGGTGGTTGATTGACTGCCGCATCCGCTGTTGGCTGCGGAGACTCGACTGCAGCGGGTGCCTCGGATCCGCCGCGTCCGGATTCGGCCTGGGGCGAAGTCGATTCCGGCGTACGCCATCCGTCGAGATAGACACCGAGGCCGACGAGTGCCACCGCGAACAAGATGGCAACGGTCAGCAGACCAAGAAGCACGTGCCGGTCTTGGGAACCGCCCGTCGTCGACGGGCGGTCGTCGGGTGACTTCAGCCAAGTCGATCGCGCCTTGCCCAGTGCCGTCGCGACCGGCGGCCGATTCCACGGATCCTGACGTGCTGGGCACCTCGTTGGGCCGCGCGAGGATGCCCAGGAGCGCTGCGTGAACATCGAGCGGACTTGGCCGTCGTGCGGGCTCCTTGGCCAGTAGGGCACTGATGAGATCCCCTAACTCTGTGCCAGGGACCAAGCGCGGTGCAGGGTCATGGAGCACCGCATTGAGCGTCGGCAAGGATCCGGAGCGTTCGAACGGCGACCGACCGTCGAGGACGGCGTAGAGCGTCGCGCCCAACGACCAGAGATCGGAAGCGAGTGTCGACGGTTCTCCTCGGGCTCGCTCGGGTGACATTTACGCCGGCGACCCCAGGAGCAGTCCAGTGGTCGTGACTGTTGCGTCGCCCTCGACCGTCGCTATGCCGAAGTCAGTGAGAACAGCTCGTCCGGTCGAGCGGAGCATCACGTTGGCGGGTTTGACATCTCGATGAAGCACGCCGACGGATGCGGCCGCTTCCAGGGCACTCAGGACGTCCAGACGACCTCTGCTACTCGACTAGCGGGTAGTGGCCCTTCCTCGCGCAGTACATCGGCGAGGCTGCGGGCCACCAACCGTTCCATGACAATCCAGGGGCGCCCGTCCTCCTCGACCACGTCGTACACCGTCACGGCTGCCGGACTCGAGATCCGCGCTGCCGCCCTGGCTTCCCGAAGCGTTCGACGGCGCAGCTTTTCGCGGTCATCGGCAGGCAGGTCGACCGGGAGAGACACCTCCTTGATGGCGACGTGCCGCCCTAGAGCTTCGTCGCGACCAGCCCACACCATGCCCATGCCGCCCCGACCGAGCGGCTCGCCGAGGCGATACCGCCCGCCTAGTAGCTTGTCCTCGGTCGCGGATGGCACGCGGTCTCAGGTACCCACTCCGCGTGATTCGGCACACGAGGCGACGAGCTTCGTTGCCGTTCTATGATTCCGAGGCGCGTCACCCGGTTTGTGGCTCATCGCCCGCCCGGAGATCAGCCGCTGCGCTGCTCATTGCCGGGTCCGCCGTAGGGGTAATCGGCGGGAGCGGGATCCCTCACGGCATCGAGAGCGGCGGTCTCGTCGGCCTCGAGATGAACGCCCGAGACCGGTTCGCCTCCTGGAACCGCATCGCACCCATCGACCCTCCTTCGGCGAGCAGGTCCGCCACTGGCTGTCCCGCGCCGGCAACCGGCAGATCAACCGCGCCCCGCACATCATGGCCACCGTGCAGCTGCGCAACCCGACCGAGGGGTGCGGCTACTTCGACCGCGAGAAGGCATCTGGCAAGACCGCCAACGAAGCCATGCGCGCGCTGAAACGCCGGCTGTCCGACATCGTCCTCTGGCACATGGTCGACGACGCGATCGCACATACGGTGACGGGCCCGGGAGGACACCGGGAAACGTCAACCGACTCCAGCGTGACCGGCTCGAATTCCATGCCGGATTTTCGGAGAAGTCACTTCCCGGACCCGCCATCATCAAGCCTAGGCCCGCCCTCACAGCAGCCCGTTGACACAGAGGGGGGAGCCATGTCCGGACGCTCGGTTCGCAGCGTGAGCGGATGGCGGGGTGTTGAACGGCGAGTGCCCCCGTGGTCAGCGGTCTTGGGAGATGACCAGCGCGGTGTACGGCCGAAGCGGGACCGCGATGCTGTGCGGCAGCCCGTCCCACGGCTGGTCGTCGGCCGGCACGCTGCCGGGGCCGCCGCCGCCGTAGTCGGTGCCGTAGCGCCGCCGGTCGGTGTCCACTCGCACCACCCAGTCGCCGCCGCGCGGCACGCCGAACCGGTAGCTCGCGTGCTCCCGCCACGACACGTTGAGCGCGACGACGACGTCGTCGCCGGGCCCGCCGGCGTCCCAGCGCCGGTAGCCAAGCACGTTGGCGTCGTCATCGACGTGGTGCACGTCGACGCCCCCTCCGCGGAGGCCGCGGGTCGTGTCCTCGAGGTTGCGGCGCAGCCGGATCAGATCGCGATAGAGCGCAAGCACGCCGGCGTAGGTCGTGCCGCGGGACCAGTCGATCGGCACCTTGTCCCGGAACCACTCGTCCTCCAGGATTTCCTGACCCTGGAAGATCATCGGTATCCCGGGGGAGGTGAGGACGAGGACCGCTCCGAGCGTGGACCTCTTGCGGGCGTACCAGCTCCCGGCCTCGCCGGGGGTGATCTCCTCCGGCAGCCGCCGGTGACCGTTGGCCACCTCGTCGTGCGACTCGGTGTAGATGACGCGCGCGAGCGGGTCACTGCCGTACCGGTGCAGGATCGCGTCCCGGAGGTCGGCCATGTTGCGGCCCTCGTCGCTGGCGGCGGCGAGCACGGCCCGCACCGGGTGCACGAACGCTGCGTCCCACTGGCTGTCGAAGCCCGCGCCGCCCGCCGTGGCCGGCCGGGTGAGGCGTTCGTCGCTATGCAGGTCCTCGGCGATGTGCAGCTTCCACGGCTGCCTGGCGTCGGTGTCGCCGGTAATCTGCCGCATCAGCCCCCACCCGGCCGGGATGTCGTGGGCGGGGTCGCCGCCGCCGTAGACGTTGCGTATGAACGCGGTGGCGTCCCAGCGCAGCCCGTCGAAGCGGAACTCCTCCAGCCAGCGCCGGGCGTTGTCCGCGATGTACGCCCGGACCTCCGGGCGGCCGTAGTCCGGCCGGGTCGCGCCCCACGGGGTCTGGCGGCGACCGTCCTGGTAGAAGTAGATCCCCCCACCGTCGTCGGCGCTCCAACCGTCGAAGCGCCATAGGTCCAGGTCCGAGGGACCGAAATGGTTGTAGACGACGTCGAAAAGAACCGCGACGCCACGCTCGTGCGCCGCTCGCACCAGGGCCTTTAGCGCCGTGGGTCCGCCGTACGCGCTCTCGATCGCGAAGATGTCGGACGGGTTATAGCCCCAGGAGAAGCTGGTGGCAAACTCCATCGACGGCATCAGCTCGATTGCGTTCACGCCGAGGTCCACGAGGTGGTCGAGCCGGGCGATGACGCTGTCGAAGCCGCCCGGTTCGTCGCCGGACCCGCCGGTGCCGTCGCGGGAGTCGTCGTTGAACGTCCCAACGTGCAGCTCGTAGATGACCAGCTCGTTCCACGGCGGCATGCGGTAGGCCGCGCCAGCCCAGTCGAAGTCCTCGGTGCGCACGATGGAGTCGCCGCTCGAGTTCGACACCTCCCGCGCGTACGGGTCCTTGCGCCACAGCACCCCGGCGAGACCATCGAGGACGAACTTGTACCGGCTGCCCTCGGCCGCGCCTGGCACATCGGCCGACCAGTAGCCGCCGCCCTCGGCGGCGAGTGGCGACGCCGAGCCCGACCAGCCGTTGAAGTCCCCTGCGACGGCCACCGTCCGGGCGAACGGCGCCCACACCCGGAAGGTCACCCCGCCGGCGTGAACATTGGCGCCCATCCCGGGCCGGCTCGACGTGCTGACCATGCCCACCTCCTCACGCAGACGCGTCCAGTGAAGCATCGCCGACACATCCGCGGAGGCGATCGGCCCGACAGAACCTGCCGTCCGCGATCAACGACCGGCGAGGGGGTTGTCATGGTGGTGGTTCCCCCTGTCGATGCTGACGAGCGAGAGCGCTGGCGGCGCCAGGTTGACGAGCCAGCGCCAGGCGAGCGCGGCAGCGAGCGGGATGACCCTCGACCACCGAACAAGATTCCCACCGCCGGTCGACTGACCCGGCGGCATCGGCGACCTGTCAGCCGATGTGACCAGTCCTAGTCATGCGTAGCGCGGCCCGCCCGGGCACACGGGACTCCGCACCCGCCGGGCACCAGGGCCGGTCCGGCGATCCGGCGCGGCGGTAAGGGCATTTCACTCGCGGCCCGCCTGACGTCCGCCCGCCGCGGTAGGTTGGCGCCGGGGAACTTCTGAGAATCCACCCCGGCACCGCCCGTCAGGGCAGCGGGACACACCCACGGGCCGTTTGGTCCGGGAGACTGGGGCCGCCGTCAAAGGAGACTGGAGCCGCCGTCGGTGCGTGTCCCAGGGAAGCGGCTCCGCGAATCGTTGCCGTCAAACGAACTGAACCGCCGAAAGGGACCTATCCCCAGGTCAACGGCGTGCCCCCGGTGGGGGTCGAACCCACACTGGGCGGATTTTAAGTCCGCTGCCTCTGCCGGTTGGGCTACGGGGGCGCTCCGATCAGGCTACGGGTCCTCGCGTGGAGTCAAGCCGAGGCTCAGTGACACATCCCGACGCATCTTGACGACTCACATTGCAGGCATCATGATGACTAAATGCGGACGACGCTCACTCTGGACCCTGATGTCGTCCGGCTCATCGAGGACGCAGTGCACCGCGAGCGCCGGCCGACCAAGCAGGTAATCAATGACGCGCTGCGCCGTGCCCTCGCCCCTCCACCAGATGCTCGAAGCCGGCCATATCGCCTCGTCCCTCATGATTCACCGCTCCGTCCCGGGCTGGACGTCGCGGGCTTCAACCGGCTGGCAGACGAGCTGGAGGACGACGCGATCATCGACACGGTCCGGCGCGGTTCGTGATCATCGTCGACGTCAATCTCCTGCTCTATGCCGTCGTCAACAGCTTCCCGCTACACGAGCAGGCACGCGGCTGGTGGGAACGGACAGTCAACACCGCGCCCCAGATCGGCTTGGCAGCTCCGGCTCTATTCGGATTCCTGCGCCTTTCGACCAACCCGCGGGTGCTCGAGTTGCCACTTCGAGTCGACGCTGCGCTCGCGTATGTTCGCGACTGGTTGGAGCAGCCGAATGTGCGTTTTCTCAACCCCGGCCCGCGCTACCTGGACATCGCTTTCGACATGTTGGAACGGATTGGAACCGCCCGTGACATGACCACCGATGTCCAACTGGCCGCCCACGCTGTCGAGCAGAACGGCGAGCTTCACTCGAACGACACCGCCTTCGGTCGGTTCCCCGCCCTTCGGTGGGTGAACCCGCTCGCCTGATCAGAACGGGCATCCACTCGCCGGGCCGTAGCCGGCTGGTCGTCGGCTGTCATTCGGTCATCGGTCGGCGCGAACGGCCCTCCATCCGGCCAGAGCGCCGCAGCTCATAAGTATCGGCGACGCGGGTAGACGGCGTGGGCACCGGCAACCCGATCCAGGAACAATAGGCCGGCGCAGTGGTCGATCTCGTGCTGGACGGCCCTGGCCTCGAAGGCATCGGTCTCGATCGTGACCGACTCCCCCGATCCGGGCAGCATGCCTGTGACCACCAGGCGGGTGGCCCGGCGAACGTCACCGGTGAGGTCGGGGACGGACATGCAGCCCTCCCGCCCAGACTCCCGGCGTGTCGCCTGCACGATCTCGGCGTTGCACACGACGAATGTCCCGTGCGTCGTGCGGGCCCGGGGGTGCGTCGACACGTCGACACAGAACACGTGGCGCCCGACGTCGACCTGCGGCGCAGCCAATCCGACGCATCCCGGCGATACTCGCATCGTCGCGATCAGATCTGCCGCCAGTTGGACGACCTTCGGGTCGGTCGGATCGACAGGATCTGCCTGTCCGGCGAGCACGGGATTCGGAGCATGGACGACAGGCAGGATCTCGCCCGTCACGCCGAGGTCGAGCTCGGTCCAGTCGACCAGGCTCACAGGACGTCGGTGTCCTGCGGTCGCAGAGTCACACCGACGCCAAGATCGCGTCCGGTAGCCGCAAGTCGGTCCGCGAGCGCCCTCTCGTCGACTCCTTCGGGCAGGTCGACTTCCGCCACCAGGAGATAGAGATCACCGGTCAGCCGCGTGGTGAGGTCAGTGATGTTGCCGTTGGCCTGCGCCACGACCCGCGTGACCGCCGAGACGATGCCCGGCCGATCGCCGCCGTGGACGGTGAGTACATATGCCGTTCCGGTCTGATCCGGATCCGGCTCGGGTGGGACCTCGCGCACCGACACCACCAATGATCCGTCGGCGCCCACGGGCGCAAGCGCGCGTTCGACCTCGGCCGGGGATCGGCCACCGGCGCAGATCAACGTCATCGCGAAGTGACCGCGCAGGCGTGTCATCGACGAGTCTTCGATGTTGAGGCCGAGATCGGCCAGGCCGGCGGTGACGTCGGCAATGATGCCCGGCCGGTCGTGCCCGATGACCGTGACGGCTTGCAGGCTCACGCGACGCCGAGCCAGGAGGCGCGAGTGGCTGGCAGGCCACTGCCGCCGTCGGTCTGCCGACGAACGGCGAGCACCTGGGCGACGCCGATGCGACCGGCATCGAACGAGAGCGCCGATCCGGTCATGTAGAGGCGCCAGACCCGAGCTCGGCCGCTACCGGCCAACTCGACGGCCCGGTCCCACTGACGTTCCAGATTGATCACCCATCGTCTCAGCGTGCGGGCATAGTGCTCGCGCAGGCTCTCCACGTCGCGCACCTCGAGGTCAGCGCTCTCGATCGCGGTCACCACGTCGCCCAGCGGTAGCAGTTCACCGTCGGGAAAGACGAAGGCAGTGATGAACGTCCGACTTGGTCGCTTGGGCCCCGGTCGCCGGACGATCTGATGGTTGAGCAGTCGCCCGCCCGGGACCAGCAGCCCATGCAGGGTGCGGGCGTATTCCTGCCATCGCTCAGACCCGAGGTGTTCGGCCATGCCGACGCTGGCGATCGCGTCGAACGGCTCGTCGACTGACGTCACGCCAGTCCTGCACGCGGATGTCGACGACGGTCGGTGAGACCAGCGTCGACCACTCGCTTGTGAGCGAACTCGGCCTGTTCCTGGGACAGCGTGATGCCGACCGCCTGAACACCGTGTTCCCTGGCCGCGTGCACGACGAGCGATCCCCACCCGCACCCGACGTCCAGCAACCGCATGCCAGAACCGAGGCCGAGCTTCCGGCAGATCAACTCGAGCTTGTCGCGCTGGGCGTCTTCAAGTGAGTACGTCGGGTCGTCCGGGCGGGCCCAGTAGGCGCAGGAATAGGTCATCGACGGGCCGAGCACGATCTCGTAGAAGTCGTTGCCGACGTCGTAGTGGTGGGTAACCGCCACCCGGTCCCGGCTCTTCGAATGCCGTTGGCCGGCGAGCGCGGTCTCCTCCGGCGGTGGCTTTGGCGGCAGTCCGACGACACCGAGCGGCGCGGCGGCCCGAAGCACCTCGACTCGTTCGCGGACAGACAGTCGCCGGCGTGCGGCTAGATCACGGCCGATGTTCTCGAACTGGGTCATTGCCTGTTCGAGGTCGCCGTCGACGTCGATCTCTGCAGAGACCCAGGCCCGGCCCAGGCCGACCTCATCGGGCTGCCAGAGCAGCCGGCGCAGGGCCCGTCTGGAGTTGATGGTCAGCATCGGTCCGTCGGCGGCGCCGGAGATGGAGCCGTCCCATGCCCTGATGCGAATCGGCACCGGCGCGCCGAGCAGGCGTTCGAGGATCAGAACGACGCGGTCGGCTGCTGCAGGCTTGGCCGTCTTCACCGATCTGGACCTCCTCTGGCGCTGAATACTGCCCCGCCGGGCAGAATGCCCTGATTGCGCCCGCCAGCTTAAACCGGCCCCTGTCCCTGCGGAATGACCACGTTCACCACCCGTGCACGTACGTCACCAGGCCTGCAAGCCTGTTGACGTATAGACAGGCATGGTGAACGTGGTCATTCTCACCGGGGTGGGAGGACGGCGGCGCGGCGGAACTCGTCGCGGGGGACATGCACCCGACCCAGCGAGACGGCCTCACGGCGGAAGAACAACGCCAGCGTCCAGTCCATGATCACGCGCACCTTTCGGTTGAGCGTCGGCATCTTGCTGACGTGGTAAGTCCGGTGCATGAACCAGGCCACGAAGCCCTTGAGTTTGATCCCGTAGACCTGCGCGACACCCTTGTGCAGGCCGAGGCTGGCGACCGAGCCGACGTACTTGTGCTCGTAGTTCTTCGGCGATCGCCCGCGCAGTGTCGCCGCGATGTTGTCGCCGAGTAGCTTCGCCTGGCGGACGGCGTGCTGTGCGTTGGGCCCGGTAGTGGCGCCCGGCACATCCGAAGTGAGGTCGGGGATCGCCGCACAGTCACCCGCGCCCCAGGCATCCTCGACACCGTCGACGCGCAGGTCCGCCCGGCAGCGCAGCCGGCCTTTCTCGTCCACCGGCAGGTCGCTGGTTCCGATGAGCGGGTGGGCTTTCACACCCGCGGTCCAGATCAGCGTGTCGCTGTCGAACTCCGTGCCGTCGTCGAGGACGATGTGACCGTCGACGCACGACTCCAATCGGGTCTCGAGACGCACCTCGATGCCGTGCCGGCGCAGCTCCTCGATGGTGTAGACACCCATGTCCGGTCCGACCTCCGGCAGGATCCGGTCGGTCGCCTCGACCAGTACCCACCGCATGTGGTGCGGCTCGAGGTACGGGTAGTAGCGCAGGGCGTCCTTGGCCATGTCCTGAAGCTCGGCCAGCGCCTCCACGCCCGCATAGCCCCCGCCGACGACCACGAAGCTCAGCGCACGCCGACGAACCCGCTCGTCCGGCGTCGACGCCGCGACGTCGAGCCGGTCGAGCACGTGGTTGCGCAACGCGATCGCCTCCTCGACCTGCTTGAACCCGATTCCCTGGTCTGCCAGGCCAGGAATCGGCAGCGTCCGCGCCACCGAGCCGAGCGCGACCACCAGTTGGTCATAGGCAAGGTCGTACGGCTCACCGACCCGCGGCTTCACCCGGGCGATCCGGTCGGCATGCCGGATGTCGATGACTTCGCCGGTGATCACCTGGGAGTCCCGCAGGACACGGCGCAAGGGCACCACCACATGTCGCGGCTCCAACGAACCGGCAGCTGCCTCGGGCAGGAACGGCTGGTAGGTCATGTACGAGCGCGGGTCGATCACCGTGATCCGCACGCTGCTCCACTTGAGCCGCTTCTGCAGGCGCAGCGCGGTGTACATCCCGACGTAGCCACCGCCCACGATCAGGATGCGCGGCACACGTCGTTCGTCCATGGTTCAACCTTACCCGGCTTGTGAATCCGTTCACAATCGTTGTCGATCACCGGCGCCTTCCGGTGCCTCGACACCGCTCCCCGTCCTCATTGGCACGCTAGGCGGTTCCACAAATCCCCCGAAGTCGGGCGCGCGTAGCACTACTCAGCGAGCCAATTGCGACCGGCTGGCGTGCCAATGCGCCCTGTCGGACGATCGTTGCTGACGACTGGAGAACGGCATCCGGTCAGGAGGTCTGCAATGCGCGGCGGAGGATGTCGTCGAGCATCGGCTCGGTCAGCTTGCCGGTGAACGTGTTCTGCTGGCTCGGGTGGTAGCAGCCGATCAACGTAACCGCCGAGCCGCTCGATCTGGCCAGAACCGCTTCGGCTCCGTGACCGAAGGCGGGCCGTGGGCGTGGTGCCGCGAACCCGTTGCGACCCAGCGTCCCGAGCGCTGCCGCCCAGGCGAACGAACCCAGCGCGATGACGGCGTGCACCGTGTCCAGCAGGAGCTGCACTTCACGGTCCAGCCAGCGCGCACAGGTGTCCCGCTCGGCCGGGCTCGGTGCGTTCCCCGGCGGAGCACAGCGGACGGGCGCGACGACTCGGGCACCGACGAGCCGCAGCTCGTCGGCGGCGTGAACCGACGTCGGCTGCGTTGCTATTCCGGCCCGGTGCAGCGCGGCGAACAGCCAGTCCCCGCTGCGGTCGCCGGTGAAGACCCGCCCGGTACGGTTCCCGCCGTGCGCCGCCGGAGCCAGGCCGACGATCAGTACGCGCGCGGCGGGATCTCCCCAGCCCGGCACCGGCCGCCCCCAGTACGGCTCGTCGGCGAAGGAGCGCCGCTTGGTGAGGGCCACCTGCTCCCGCCAAGCCACCAGCCGGGGGCACGCCCGGCACACCGACGATCGCGCGGTCAACTCCGCGAGATCGACATCACCGGCGAGCGCGGCGACCTCAGTCGGGTTATGCGCCACCGGGGTCCGGGCCGTCGCCAGGTCGCCCGGCCACCCGGCGCCCGGCGGGACCGGGCTGGGGAACGGCGTGCCTGTCCCAGGGTGCGGCAGCTTCATCGGTCATCACGCTCGCAGGTCGAGGCGCCGGTCGTGAAGATCGTCGTGCGGAATCGATCGCGCGAAAGCGGGCGCTGGGCAGCACGACGATCTTCACGACCCGGGTGGCAAGCGATCCGCATGCTGCGCAAGCTCCCACGCGATCCCGTCCAGGATGTCGGCTTCGCTAGCGATCACCTCGTCGACGCAGGCGCGGTCGGTGACGCACCGCAGCACGAGAGCACCCGCGGCGATCACGTCGACCCGGCCGGGATGCATGACCGGGATCGCCGCCCGCTGTGCATGCGACGCGGCCAGCAGCCGCTCGCTGATGTCCCGGACCGCGCTGGCCGGAACGCGCGCGCGATGAACCGCGGCCGGCTCATACTCCGTCAGGCCCAGCTGGATCGCGGCCACTGTGGTGACCGAGCCGGCGAGGCCAACCAGGCTTCCGGCAGCCGGGATCGGCACGACGCTCATCGCCTCATCCAGACCCGCCTCGATCTCCGCCCGGGCAGTCTCGATCTCGGCGGGCCGCGGCGGGTCCGAGCCGAAATGCCGTTCGGACAGCCGCACACAGCCGATGTCGATGCTGCAGGCTGTGTCGACGGCCGTCGTCCCCGACGCCAGCTCGGTCGACCCGCCGCCGATGTCCACGACGAGATAGGGCGTTGGCAACGACGACGGCAAGCCTCTGGTCGCCCCCGCGAACGAAAGCCGGGCCTCCTCCTCGCCGGAGATCACCTCAGGTTCGATACCGAGTACCGCGCGGACGTCGGACGCGAACGCGCTGCGGTCCATGACATCTCGGCTTGCGCTGGTCGCCACCATCCGGACCCGATCGACGCCCAGCGTGTCTATCCGAGCGGCGTACTTTTCGACGACGGCGAGTGTGCGGGCCAGCGCCTCCGGTGCGAACCGGCCCGTCCGGTCGACTCCCTGGCCGAGCCGGACGATCTCGAGCCGGCGATCCACGTCGCGCTGTAGGTCACCGTCGATATCCGTGACCAGCAGACGCAGCGAGTTGGTGCCGCAGTCGATCACGGCCACCCGGGTCACGGACTGTCCTTGCCTGCAGAAACAGCCACGCACGGACCCGTCGACCACCACGACCCCAGCACCTTGCGGACCTCGTCGCCCAGCGGGTTGACGCCCGTGCCCGCCGCCAGCGAATGCGCCAGCAGGGCATGCAGACACTTCACGCGATTCGGCATGCCACCAGCAGAGACTCCGGCGATCTCCGGCACGGTGGCGATCCGCTCGCGACGAGCGAGGTAGTCACCGTGCGCGGCCGCATACGCGGCGGCGAGGTCCGGATCCGTCGCCAGGCGGTCCGACATCTCCCGCATCACGCCCGCCGACTCGAGTGCCGACACGGCCGCCGCCGCACGTGGGCAGGTCAGGTAGAACGTGGTAGGGAACGGCGTTCCGTCCGGCAGGCGCGGCTCGGTCTCGACGACGTCGGGTAACCCGCACGGGCACCGATGGGCCACCGCCCGCAGGCCACGAGCCGGGCGGCCCAACTGCAAGGACACCGCCGTCAGGTCGGCCGGAGACGGCGGAGTCACTCCGCCTCGTCGGCCCGCGGCACGTCGGCGGCCTCCAGCGACGCCCACAGCCGGGAGTACCACGGCCCGTCGGCCGTCACCGGAATGCCCTCGGTCGTCGTCACCGGCTCGGTGGCCCCGTTCTCGTCGACGACGACGTAGCCGACCTCACCAGGCAGGACGAAACCGAGCCGTTCCCGCGCCTGGGCGCGCACGTAAGCGGGGTCATCCCAGAGCCGGAGCTCAGTTTCGAGCTGGTCGACCGACGCGCGCAGCTCGGCGGACTCCTGCTCGAGCGCGCTGCGCCGGGTGTGCTGGTCGTACCAGGCCCGCAGGGGGTAGGCATAGGACACGGCCAGCACGCCGAGCACGAGCGCGAGCAGCGCGGCTCGACTGGTGACCGAACCGCGCCTGCCGTTCCGGGTGGACGGTCCAGGTGCTCGACGGATGTCGCCGGGACGGGCATCGGGGCCCTGCGATCGCGGCACGGGCCGGGTCGATCGTCGCTGGGTTGGCCGGGCGCCGGCGGAGGGCCGGGCGCCGGGACCGCGGGCAGGACGACCGGCCATCGGCTAGGCCGCGAATCTGGGGAAAGCTCCGGCGCCCGCGTACCGGGCCGCGTCGTCGAGTTCTTCCTCGATCCGCAGCAGCTGGTTGTACTTCGCCACCCGCTCAGACCGAGCCGGTGCCCCGGTCTTGATCTGACCGCAGTCCGTCGCGACGGCGAGGTCGGCGATGGTCGTGTCCTCGGTCTCGCCGGAACGGTGGCTCATCATGCAGCGGTAGCCGGACCGGTGCGCGAGCGCTACCGCGTCCAGGGTCTCGGTGAGCGTGCCGATCTGGTTGACCTTGACCAGCAAGGCGTTGGCACAGCCTTCCACGATCCCCCGCTCGAGCCGTTCGGGATTGGTCACGAACAGGTCGTCGCCGACGATCTGTACCCGGTCACCGATGGCTGCCGTCAGCGCTGCCCAGCCGGCCCAGTCGTCCTCGGCGAGCGGGTCCTCGATCGAGACCAGCGGGTACGCGGAGACCAGCTCGGCGTAGTAGGCGGAGATCTCCTCGGCGGTCTTGGTCGCACCCTCGAACGTGTAGGCACCGTCGGCGAAGAACTCGGTGGCGGCGACGTCGAGCGCCAGCGCCACGTCACGCCCAACGGTGAACCCGGCCTTTTCGATTGCCACGGCGATGAGGTCGAGCGCGTCCCGGTTGCTCGGCAGGTTGGGCGCGAAGCCGCCCTCGTCGCCGAGGCCCGTCGCATAGCCCTTCTCTTTCAGGACCGACTTGAGCGCGTGGTAGACCTCCGCCCCCCACCGCAGTGCCTCGCGGAAGGTGCCGCCGCCGATCGGCGCCACCATGAACTCCTGGATGTCGACGTTGCTGTCGGCGTGCGCGCCGCCGTTGAGGATGTTCAGCATCGGGACCGGCAACAGGTGCGCGTTGGGTCCGCCGACGTAACGGAACAACGGCAGTTCTGCGGATTCGGCCGCAGCTCTCGCAACGGCGAGCGAGACGCCGAGGACGGCATTGGCGCCGAGCCGCTCCTTGTTCGGTGTGCCGTCGAGGTCCAGGAGGGCCTGGTCGACCAGCCGCTGTTCGCTCGCCTCGAACCCCAGCAGCTCCGGTCCGATCTCGTCGAGGACAGCGGTGACAGCCTTCTCGACGCCCTTGCCCAGGTATCGGTCCGAGTCGCCGTCGCGCAGCTCCACCGCTTCGAACGCCCCCGTCGACGCACCTGACGGCACAGCGGCCCGCGCGATCGTCGAGTCGTCGAGTGCGACCTCGACCTCCACGGTGGGGTTTCCGCGCGAGTCGAGGATCTCCCGCGCGCCGACAGCTTCGATCGTGGCCACGTCGGGATCCTAACGGCGCTCAGAGCCTGACCATGGCTCCCGCGCCTGTGGGGCAGGTCGACCGAGGGTCGCGGTCGGTCGGCAGAGGGGCTGGACGCTCCGCGGGCTCTGCTCGGAAGAGGCGCGCCGGTCGGAGGGCATCGGTGCGGTCGGCGCAAGAGCGATTCGTGGCCGAAGAGCATGCCACGAATCGCTCTTAGACGCCCGCTTCCGCGTCCGGCCCCTCTGCCGATCCGCCGACCCTCACACTGCTCGGCTTCGAGGGCGCGCACCTGCTCGGCGTATCGGCGGACTGCGTCGCGCAATGCCTGCTCGGGATCGACGCCCTCGGAGCGTGCTCGTTCGACGATGGCGAGCAGCACGTCGCCGACGGAGGCCGACGGATCGGGCTCGAGCTCGGGCGCGACGCCGGCCCGGGCGGCCCGTCCCATCACCTTGGCGGCCAGTGCGAGCGCAGGCAGGGTCACCGGTATGCCGTCGAGGGCGGACGTGCGCTGCTTTTCGGTCCGCTTGAGCTCGTCCCATCGCGCCTCGACGTGCGCGGCCGTGCTGGCTTCCCCGTCGGCGAAGACGTGCGGATGCCGGCGGATCAGCTTCTCGACGATGCCGGCGGCGACATCGTCGATGGACCACGCCTCCGGCTGGCTCCTCCTCGGCGATCCGGGCATGGAAGACGATCTGCAGCAGCAGGTCGCCGAGCTCCTCGCGCAGGTGGGCCGGATCGGCCTCGATCGCCTCGAGGGTCTCGTAGGTCTCCTCCAGCAGGTACGTGGCGAGTGACCGGTGCGTCTGCTCGCGGTCCCACGGGCAGCCGCCGGGCGAGCGGAGGCGGTCCATCACGGCGACGAGATCGAGCAGCCTGGCCCCCGGCAGGTCGTACGACCCGGTCATCACCTCGACCACAGGAAGCGACCGTCCTGGCGCCGCCCGCACTGCCAACTCGGCTGCGATCCCATCGGCCAGACCGGGATCGCCGTCGGGTGAACCGACCCAGACGATGGGGCCGGTTGCCGCCATATCCAGTAGGACTGCCGGCGCCATCAGGCCCACCGGCTCCGGTTGGATACCGGCGGCCCGGATCGCTTCCAGTTGAGGATGATCGGCATTCGCGACGAGCACTTGCCCAGCCCGCAAGACGTCCCAGGCAGCCGCAGTGAGCAGCCCCGGCGCCACCCGGGGACTAGTGACCAGCAGGACGAGGCGACCGGCGGTCACCGCAGCTCATCAGCCCGCTGGAGTCTCAGCCGAGCCGGACTCGGGCTCGGAGATCGAGCCGCTCGACTGCTCGAGCACCACTCCGTTCCAGGTGCCGTAGCGCGGGCTCACGGTCACGCCGATTTCGTCCGCCTTCTCGGTGAGGACCTGGATGAGCTCCTCCTGCCCGCCGAGCTCGTCGATCAACTCGGTGGCGATCAGCTGGTCGCGCACGAACGGCCGCAGGCTGGCCTCGGTGAGGTTGTTCTGCGCGAGCAGCGGGCCGATGTCTCCGTCCGGGGCCTGCGAGACGACCTGCTCGTCGATGAACGCGTCGATGTCGGCCTCGGACACCTCGACACCCTCGTCGGCGGCGACGGCGGCGAGCAGCTCGCTCTGGATCATCCGCTCCAGGATGGTGTGCTGAGCCGCGCTCTGATCCCCGATGGCGCCCGCGCTGTCAGGCAGCGAGTCGGCGAGCTCGCGTGACCTGCTCCTGTAGTTCGGCGACGGTGATCCGCGAGTCGCCCACCGACCGCGGCCGCCCCGATCTGCTCGGTGTTGCACGCGGCGAGCGAGGCGCCGGCCAGGACGCAGAGCACGGCGGCCAGGGCACGGCGGCTGGGCGACACGGCGAACCTCGTTTTCAAGCAACGGCTCGAGACGACGCGAATCCTAGCCGGACGCTCGTCGACCCCGAACCGTCAGCGGCCGACGAGCTCACCGGGTTTGAGCTGTGCCTGGCGACAACACAGTGGACGGCACGGAATCAGCTGGATCCGCCGGATCGCTACGGCACGACGTCCGCCGGCCGCGGCGCGGACGTGCCGGCCATCAGGTCGGCGACGATGTCCGCGGTCACTCTCGCGGCTCCGAACGCCAGCACGTAATGCTCACCGAGGACGTCCGGGCCGGCCGGCAGCTCGTGGTCGACGACCACGACCTCGGGGCGCACGGCCCGGACCGCGGCGACAACGTCGGCCTGCCAGGCCTGCCGGCGGACTCCGCGCACGGACACGACGACCGAGCGGCGGGGATGGTCGAGCACGACACCGACGGGATCCGGGCCGGACCGGGTGACCGGAACCACCACCGTTCCCGGCAGTCGCTCGGCGAGCGGCGTGCCGACCCCCCACGGAACCAAACCGGCGGCCATCGACGGTTCGTCCTGCAGCTCCAGCACGACCGGGGGGCCGGCGACCACGACCCGACCTCTTGTGACCACCGCACGCCGGGCCGCCCGCTCCCCCACCGAACGGCCGACGGCCGTCCGGCCATCGGGCGCGACGGCGACCCAACGTGCGAGCCGCTGTACCCGCCCGGCCGCCTCAGCAAGCCGCTCGTAACCGAGCCGGCCGGACCCGACTGCTGCCACAACCGCCGTGACGATCGCCTCCACCGTCTTCGGGGCGGCGCTCTCACCGCCAACACACAGCGCATCGACACCGGCGGCGAGGGCCAGCACGGCGCCATCGACCTGACCGACGGTTCCACTGATGGCCCGCATGTCCAGCGCGTCCGTCATGACGACGCCGTCGAAACCGAGCCGATCCCGAAGCAGGCCGGTCACCACGTTCCGCGACAGCGTCGCCAGCCGGTGCGGGTCGAGCGCGGGAACGATGATATGGGCCGTCATCACGATCTGGACATCGGCGGCGATCGCCGCCCGGAACGGCACGAGCTCGCGCTCGACGAGCACGCCGGCGGAGGTGCGGACGGTCGGCACGCAGAGATGACTGTCCTCGGCGGTTGCGCCGTGTCCCGGGAAGTGCTTGGCCGTCGCGGCGACCCGCCAAGACTGCTGACCCTCGACGAACGCCCGCACGTGCCGGGCGACGAGGCGTGGATTCGAGCCGAACGCCCGCACCCCAACGATGGGGTTCTGCGGATCGACGTCGAGATCGGCCACCGGCGCGAGGTTCACGTCGACCCCGCATCCGCGCAACCGGGCGCCGAGCGACGCGGCCACCTCACCGGTCAACACCGGATCGTCGACGGCGCCGAGCGCGGCGCTTCCGGGCAGGTCCGAACCGGTGCTCGCATCCAGCCGGGTGACGTCGCCGCCTTCCTCGTCGATGGCGACGAGCAGGTCTGCGCGATCAGCGCGCAGCCGGGCCGTGAGCGCCGCCACGCCCCGGTCGCCGCGGCGGCGGTCGACGTTCCGGCTGAAGAGGACCACCCCGCCGAGGCCCTCGACGATGAGGGCGCGTAACCACGCGGGCGGCTGCGCGACGCCAGCGAAGCCGGGAAAAAGGGTGGCCAAGGCCAGCCTCCGCAGGTGAGCGGGTTCGTGGGGACTAGTCACGCCTCAGCCCTTGACCGCGCCCGAGGTGAGCCCCGCCGCCATCCGGTGTTGGATGAACAGGAAGAAGATCACGACCGGGATCGCGAGCAGGGTGGAGCCGGCCATGATGCCGCCCCAGTCGGTGGCTCGGTTGGCCTCGGTGAATGTCTTCAGCCATACCGGCAGGGTCTGGTTCTCCGGCCGGGTCATGATGATCAGGGCGAGGGTGAACTCGTTCCAGGCCAGCATGAAGGCAAAGATCCCGCTCGCGACCAGTCCCGGCGCGAGGAGCGGGAACGTCACGCGGAGGAACGCTTGCGTGCGGCTGCACCCGTCGACCATCGCGGCTTCCTCCAGCTCGATCGGCACTCCGTCGACGAACCCGCGGAGCAGCCAGATCGTGAACGGCACCACAGCAGCGACGTAGAGCAGGCCGAGGCCGACCACGCTGTTGAGCAGGTTCCATCCATCCAGCATCTTGAACTGGGAGATGAACAGTCCTTCGGCCGGAATCATCTGCACGAGCAGGATCGTCACGATGAACGCCATGCGGCTGCGAAACCTGAACCGGGAGACCGCGAGTGCAGCCAGGAAGGCGACGATCAACGTGACGACGACTGTCAACAGGGTGACGGTCAGGCTGATCCGCAGCGCCGAGAGAAAGCCGCCGTTCTCGAAGACCCGCGTGAAATTGTCCAGCGTGGCCGGCACCGGAAAGAACGTCGGTTCTGTGCCCCGGATCTTGTTGCCTGGCAAGAAGGCGCTGTTGACCATCCAGTAGACCGGGAACGCCCATAGGATCGCGACGGCGACGGCGAGCGCACCCCAGAGCCGGCGCCGTGTGCGCGGCCGCGATCGGCGCGTGGCCGAATCGGCGCCGGGCGCCGTCGACGGACCGCGCACGTCGGTTCCTGTCGTGGCCATCACGATTGCGCCTCGCGCAGCAGGACCCGGACGTAGAAGAAGCTCACCGCGACCGTCAGCGCCAGGATGAACCAGGACGCCGCTGCCGCCAGCCCGAACTGCCCCTCACCGATCCCAAGCCGGTAGATGTAGGTCCCGATCAGGTTGGTGTCGCGAGCCACGCCACCCGCGTCCTGCAACACGAAGATCTGCGTGAAGACCCGCAGATCCCAAATGATTTGCAGCAGGCCGACGATCATCAGCACCGGCTTGATCATCGGGACCGTGATCGCGCGGAACCGCTGCCAACCGCTAGTGCCGTCGATCTGGGCCGCCTCGAGAATGTCGGTGGGAACCTGGGTGAGCCCCGCATACACGCTGAACGCGACGAACGGCACGCTCATCCAGACGATGATCACGGTTGCGACGAAGTAGAACGACAGCGGGTTGATCAGCCACGATCGGCCGGCGAACTGCTCGAGCCCGAACACGTTAGACAGGACCCAGTTGATCACTCCGTACTGGGTGTCGAACAGCCACTGCCAGACGGTGAGTGAGGCCAGGATCGGCATCGCCCACGCGAGCAGCAGACCGATTTGCAGGATCAGCCGGGTCGCGGTCGACAGCTGGGTCATCAGGACGGCGATGGCGACCCCGATGGCCATCGTCAGGGCGGCATTCACCAGACAGAACACGATCGACCTGGCGATCACCGCCCACAGGTACGGGTCGGTGACAAGTTCGACGTAATTGGCGAACCCGACCCATTCGGCCGGCTGGCCGAACTGCTGGGCCAGCCCGTACTCCTGCATGGACATCACCAGCTGACGGCCGAGTGGATAGCCGGCCGCAAGCAGCAAGATCACAACCGACGGGACCAGCAGCGCGTACGGGAGCCGGGAGCCACGCCTTCTCGGTGCTCTCTGAGCTGCGTCCGGCGGCAGTGTCGCCGGCGAGGTCATCGCGACCATGCCGCGCCTCTCAGTCCAGGTGGTCGTGGTTGCGGCCGGGGACGGGACCAGTGTGGAACCGTCCCCGGCCGCTGTCGTCTCGACGCGAACTCAGTTGAGTTGTTCGGTGATCTTCGTGTCGGCGTCTTCGGCAAGTTGCTGCACGTCGCCACCGTTGGCGATGGCGACGAACAGGTCCTCCAGGACCCGGCTGCCCTCGACCGCGGCCCAGTTCTCGGCCGGCGGGGTGAGCTTGGCGTTGGAGGCCGCTTCGATGCTGGCCTGGGCGAACTCGTCGGTACCCAGCTGCGACGCCAGAGAGGTCTTGGCCGGAGTCAAGCCGGCGGCCGCGAACATGCTCTGGTACTCGTCGGAGAGCATGAGTTTCAGGGCCTGGTAGGCCAGTTCCTGGTTCTGCGAGTTTGCGGACACGGCGATGTTGGATCCACCGAGCAGCACCGGCGCGGGCTCACCGTCGCCGCCGGGGAGGGCGAACACCCCGACGTTGGCCATCATGTCCGGGCAGCCGATGTCGGCGTTGTCGATGCTCCAGCGGACCCAGCCGGGCGCGGAGAGCATCCCGATCTCACCTGCGCAGAACGGCACCTGCGGGTCGGCTTCGTTGCCGTCCTTGGCGGCGCCGGAAGCATCGGTGAACAGCTGCTGAGCCATCGTCAGGCCCTCGACGGATTCGGGGGTGGACAGCGCGCCGTTCCACTCGTCGCCGTCCTGCACAGCGAGATCGCCACCCGCGTCCCAGACGAACGCAACGCCGTTGCGCCAGTCCTGGCCGGGGAACCAGAAACCAGAGAAGTTCGGCACGTCCGCGTTGTCGGCCTTCAGGGCGATGGCGGCGTCGACGAACTCGTCCATCGTGGTCGGAACCTCGAGCCCGGCCTTCTCGAACAGGTCCTTCCGGTAGAAGACGTACTTGCTGCCCGCGTAGTACGGAACTGCGTACGTCTGGCCGTCCACAGAGCCGGCCTCGACGAAGCCCGGCAGCAGGTCGTCCCCGCCGAGTTCGTCCAACCTGTCAGTGAGGTCGGAGAACGCGCCGACCGTCGTGAACGTCGGCGCCTGCGTGTTGCCGACCTCGACGACGTCCGGCGTCTCCTCCTCGCTGCCCAGCGATGTGGTCAGGCGCTCGACCAGGCCCTCCCACTCCTGCTCCTCGATGGTCAGGGTGGAACCGGGGTTCGCCGTCTCGAACTCCGTCTTCAGCCAGTCCCGCATCTCCTGCGGGGTATCCGTGCCGTTGAGCCAGACCCGGATGTCGGCCGGCTCGGGCGCGGCGGCGGACTCGTCTGCCGCCGGCTCGTCGCTCGTGCTGTCGTCGCCGCACGCGGCGAGGGCGAGCGCCGCAGCGATGCCGACGGCGAGGAAGCGGGCTTTCTTCACGGTCGGTCCTTTCGGAGACGTGCTCGGAATTGAACTGATATGAGTCTTTCCAATGGAAACCACTACTGGAAAGTCTCCTTCAAGTTCGTTTGGGTCACGATCCGGCAACGACGTCGGCTGGGTTTCCGGATTCCACTTGACGGTATGGACGGCCGCACCCCGTGCTAGAGCACGGAGTCGACCCGATCACGCCACCGATGCCGGTGCCTGCAGCAGGACGGCATCCACGACGCCGCGAGCCCACTGCAACAGCTCCAGGTCGCGAATCGGCGTTCCCCCGACCGGTGCCGTGGTCGGGCGGGGAACCAGGATGGTTCCGACGGCTTCTTTCACCAGCGTCCTGGGATAGAGCCGGTCCAGCCGAACCCGTTGCCAATCCCGCAGTGAGACTGGCCCGAAGCGGACGTGCCGGCCCTGCAGAGTCACTTCCCGCAGATCGGCCGCCCGGGCGTGCGCCCGGAACCGGGCAACCTCCAGCAGGTTGCGCACAGGACGCGGCGGCTCGCCGTACCGGTCGTCGAGCTCCTCGGCCACCGAGTCGACGTCGGCATCGGTGAGTGCCTCGGACAGCCGCCGGTACGCCTCGAGCCGTAGCCGCTCACTGGAGATGTACTCGTGCGGGAGATAGGCGTCGACCGGCAGTTCCACCCGGACCTCGGGGGTGGCCGGGCCGCCGTCGCCGCGGTACTCGGCTACGGCTTCGCCGACGAGACGCACGTAGAGGTCGAAGCCGACGTCGGCGATGTGCCCGGACTGCTCGCCGCCGAGCAGGTTGCCCGCGCCGCGGATCTCCAGATCCTTCATCGCCACCTGCATACCTGCGCCGAGCTCGGAATGGGTCGCGATGGTCGCCAGCCGCTCGTGTGCCTCCTCCGTCAGCGGAATCTCCGGCGGGTACAGAAAATAGGCATATGCCCGCTCGCGGCCCCGACCCACCCGGCCACGGAGCTGGTGCAGCTGCGCCAGCCCAAGCCGGTCCGGGCGGTCGACGACGAGCGTGTTCGCGTTGGAAATGTCCAGGCCGGTCTCGACGATCGTCGTGCAGACCAGAACGTCCGCTTCCCGCTCCCAGAAACCGGCGATCACCTGCTCGAGCGTGTGCTCGGCCATCTGTCCGTGCGCGGTCACGATCCGCGCCTCGGGGACGAGCTCGCGCAGCCGTGAGGCAGCCTTCTCGATCGTCTCGACGCGGTTGTGCACGAAGAACACCTGACCGTCGCGCATGAGCTCGCGGCGGATCGCGGCGCCGATCTGCTTCTCTTCGTACGCGCCGACATAGGTGAGGACCGGGTGCCGCTCCTCCGGGGGCGTGGTGATGGTCGACATGTCCCGGATCCCGGTGATCGACATCTCCAGCGTCCGCGGGATCGGCGTGGCCGACATGGTCAGCACGTCGACGTCGGTGCGCAGCTGCTTGAGCTTCTCCTTGTGCTCGACGCCGAAGCGCTGCTCCTCGTCGACCACCAGCAGGCCGAGGTCCTTGAACCGGACGTCGCCGGTGAGCAGACGGTGGGTGCCGATGACGACATCGACGGAGCCCTCGGCGAGCCCGCGCAGCGTGTCGGCCGCCTCCCGGTCGGACTGGAACCGGGACAACGGCCGCACGACTACCGGGAACGGCGCGTAGCGCTCGGAGAAGGTGTCGTAGTGCTGGGACACCAGCAGGGTCGTGGGCACCAGTACGCCGACCTGCTTGCCGTCCTGCACGGCCTTGAACGCGGCGCGCACGGCAATCTCGGTCTTGCCGTACCCGACGTCGCCGGCGATCACCCGGTCCATCGGCACCGTGCGCTCCATGTCGCGCTTGACCTCGTCGATGACCGTGAGCTGATCGGGTGTCTCGACGTAGGCAAACGCGTCCTCGAGCTCGCGCTGCCACGGGGTATCGGGCTCGAACGCGTAGCCCGGTGCTGCCTGCCGGGCAGCGTAGAGCCGGATCAGCTCGGCGGCGATCTCGCGGACGGCCTTGCGGGCCCGTCCCTTGCGCTTGGCCCAGTCGGATCCGCCGATGCGGTCCAGCGAGGGGGAGTCTCCCCCGACATACCGGGTGACCTGGTCGAGCTGGTCGGTCGGGACGTACAGCCGGTCGGGCGGCTGCCCCCGACGCGACGGGGCGTACTCGATCACCAGATACTCGCGGGTTGCTCCCGCGACAGTGCGGCTGGTCATCTCGACATACCGGCCGACGCCGTGCTGGTCGTGCACGACGTGGTCACCGGGGCGTAGCTGCAGCGGGTCGACCTGGTTACGGCGCCGGCTGGGCAACCGCCGCATGTCTTTGGTCGACGCCCGCTGCCCGGTGATGTCGTCCTCGGTGAGGACGACCAGCCCGGCGGTATCGGCGACGAAGCCGTGGGCCAGTGCGCCGGTGCTGACGTGCACCACGCCGGGATCCGGTGCCGTTTCGATCCGGTCGACGAGCCGGTTCGGGACGTCGGCATCGGCCAGGACTTCTCCGACCCGCTCAGCGGTGCCGTGTCCGCCCGTGACGACGACCACCCGCCGGCGGTCGGCCAGCCAACCCTTGAGGTCGGCGACGGCTCGTTGCGTGTCGCCCCGGTACGAATCGGCCGGCCGGGCCGACACGGCGCGGCTCGCGACGCCGCCGTCGGCACTGTCGAGGAGCTCGTCGTCGCCGCCGTACGGGCTCACGCCCCACCACGGCAGCCCGAGGCCGATGGCGTGAGCACGGACGTCGGCCAGGCTGCGATACGCGGCGGCGCCAAGGTCGATCGGCGCCCGCCCGCCGCTCGCCGCCGCGGCCCAGGACGCCTCGAGGAACTCCTGGCTGGTCGCCACCAGGTCATGTGCCCGGGTGTGGACCCGCTCTGGATCACAGACCAGGACGTGTGTGCCGGTCGGCAGCAGATCGAGCAGCAGCTCCATGTCCTCGACGAGGACCGGGGCCAGCGACTCCATCCCCTCGACGGCGATTCCGGCGGCGATCTTGTCGAACAGGTCCGCGAGCTCTGGGTGACGCTCGGCGAGAGCCCGGGCGCGCGAGCGCACGTCGTCGGTCAGCAGCAGCTCGCGACACGGCGGGGCCCACAGCCCGTGCTCTGCCGTTTCCAGGGAACGCTGGTCGGCGACCTTGAACCACTGGATCTCATCGACGGTGTCGCCCCAGAAGTCCAGCCGGAGCGGGTGCTCCTCGGTCGGCGGGAACACGTCGACGATCCCGCCGCGGACGGCGAACTCACCGCGCCGCTCGACCAGATCGACCCGCGTGTACGCGGCTGCCGCCAACTGCTCGACGAGGTCGTCGATGGCCAGGTCGTCTCCAGCGTGGACCCGAACCGGCTTGAGCTCCGCGAGCCCGGCCACCTGCGGCTGCAGCACACTGCGCACCGGGGCAACGACCACCTGAAGCGGACCCGCGCCCTCGTCACCGTTGTCCTCGGGGTGCACCAGCCGGCGCAGCACGGCCAGCCGTCGGCCCACGGTGTCGCTGCGAGGAGAGAGCCGCTCGTGCGGGAGGGTCTCCCAGGACGGATACTCCGCCACCGTCTCCGGCGGCAGGAGGCAGCGCAGCGCCTCGACCAGGTCCTCCGCCTCGCGGGAGGTGGCCGTGACGACCAGCACCGGCCGGGCGGCGCCGACTGCCTGGTCTGCCACAGCGGCGACCACGAACGGGCGCAGCGCAGCTGGGGCGGTGAGATCCAGAGCCGTGACGGCTCCGGCTCGAGCGTCGGCTGCGGCCGAGCGCAGGGCTGGGTCGCCGGACTCGTCGAGCAGGGCATGGAGCAGGCCGTTGAGGTTCATCGGTCCTTCACAGGTCGGTTTGGGCACGCACGGACGCCCCCGACCCGGTGCGGATAGGGGGTGCCACCCAGGTTACGCCGCGGGTCAGACACTTGAGTTCTTGTCGAGTCGGGTGCTGGTGACGGCGGCGCGGGTGCTCGTCGAGTCGCCGCACTCCGCGACTAGCCTGGTGCTCCCGAGTGGTCGATCCAAGGGAAAGTCCGACGGTGGGGTCTGGTCAGACAGGACGCGACACGCTTCCCCAGGATCTGGCGTCCTGGCCCGTTCACGCGCCCTCACCCGCAGTCCTCGGCCAGGTCGAGATGCTTCTGGCCGGGATCTTCGGACCGGCTGCCGAGCTGACAGTCGAGGTGCCGCTCGCCGTCGGCGACGCTTCGGCCGAGGCCGGCCATCTCGTACTCACTGACGAGGAGGGGACACCTCTCGCCGACGTCATCGTCGAGAAGGTCTCGGCCGGTCGCAACGGAGACAACGCCGTCGTGGCCGGAACGGTCGGCGCGCTGCGACCGTTCCACGTCGGGCCGTTCCACGCACTCCGGAAGTGGCCGGACGAGGTGCGTCGGGAGCTGGTGGGCGTCCCCGCTGTCGCCGTCGTGCTGGGCCGTCCCTTGGCGACCGACGAGGAGCGCCGCTTGGCCGAGGTGGCCGCCGGCCAGGGCGCGCGGCTTCTTCTCCTGCCATGCGTGGCCGGCACGGGCCGGTCGGGACTCCCGCCGGAGGTCCTCGTCCGAGCGGTCCGGGCCTCGTTGCCGCGGCTCGCAACGCCGGCGGGGCCGCCGTTGCTCGTGCCGTTGCCGGTGGCGCCAGAGGTCGACACCGTCACCCCTGCGGGAGCCGAGGAGTTCGTCCTTGCGGCAGATGCCACTCTCGTCGACTCGGACGTGGCGCCGGATGCGGCCGGATGGACTCGGATCGCGCGCGCCCTCGACGCCGCACCGGGTGCCCTGGAGGAGATCGTGGCCGCTGACGTTGCCTCCGTCCTGCGCCGCTGGCGCCCGCCGCGCACGGAGCGCGGCTTGACGGTGTTCTTCACCGGCTTGTCCGGGTCAGGAAAGTCGACGCTGGCCCGCGGGCTGGTCGACGCTCTGGTCGAACGAGGCAGGTCGGTGACATTGGTGGACGGCGACGCGGCCCGCCGGCTGCTGTCGTCCGGTCTGGGTTTCAGCCGCGCCGACCGCGATCTCAACGTGCTCCGGATCGGGTGGGTTGCCAGCGAGGTGACCCGCCACGGCGGGGTAGCGGTCTGCGCACCGATCGCGCCGTTCGCCGAGACCCGCGCCGAGGTACGCCGCATGGTCGAGCGCAACGGCGGTTTCGTCCTCGTGCACGTCGCAACTCCGCTCGCCGTGTGCGAGGCACGGGACCGAAAGGGTCTCTATGCCAAGGCCCGGGCGGGCCTGGTCGCAGAGTTCACCGGCGTGTCCTCGCCGTACGAAGTGCCGGACGACGCGGACTTCCGCATCGACACGAGCATGATGTCCGTCGACGACGCCGTGGCCGTCGTAGTCGACTATCTCGAAAAGGAAGGCTGGCTCGCTCCGATCGTCAGCTGATTGGTGTGATGATCACGGTCTTGCCCGCGGCCGTCATCAATGCAGCGATGTCATCCGGGTCGCCGGTGAGGATCTCATCACCATCCTCCGCGAGGTCGACGATCGAACCATCCACAACGTCTGCCTTCCCAGACTCGCGCAGAAGGACTCCGATCGAACGGGACCGCTTGCGGGTGAGTTCGGCCTCGTCGACCCCTTGGAGCAGTCGGCTGAGACGGACCTGTCTCGCCGGATCTCGCCACACTTGGGCAACCACGGCAGTGGTGGTGAGGACCGCGGTCTCTGTGCGCTCTGCTCGCTCCAGGAAAGCGCGCACGCCTTGATGCAGGCGTTCGTAAGCAATGAGGGCGCCGGCGTCCAATACGAGGCTCACGCCGCGCCGCGCTGTGGCTTCGTCACCATCGATCGCTGCCGAGCCCCGACGATCAGTCGGTCGATATCCTCGTCCGACAGCACTCCCGCATCCTCGGCCAACTCGTCGAGCGCGGCGCGAAGATAGCGCCGCCGGACCTTAGCCGCGGCTGCCGAGGCCAGCCACGTGGACATGCTGACGCCCTCTTCCGCAGCCGCGGCTCGGATCGAATCGGCAAGCTCGGCATCGAACGACACCGAGAGCTTCTTGACTGCCACATGGCCAGAATACTGTGCTACTACCGTAGTAGCAAGATCATTTGCGCTCGCTGCGGGCGATCTTGAGGCAGTTATGCCGGTCAGATCGGCGCGCCTGTCTCAAGATCGTTTAGCTCGGCAGTCGATCGCCGAGTGTTATCGGAACCGCGCGGTGTAGGTCGTAGCAGTGGCGGGCGCGGCGATGGTGTGCGTCTGCGCTCCCCCATCGGACCATGAAGCGAAGTTATAGGACTTCTTGCCTTTGTTTTGGGGGACAGGGCACTGATCGTGTTGGTCGATCCCACGATCACCGTGCGGCTGAACGTCGCCTTCGCTGCGGTCCCGTTCAGCGGTGAGCTCCAGCCCGCCGGGGATGGTCTGGAAGGTCAACGTGACCGTCTGCGGATCGAGCTGCACGCTCGTTGCGTCGGTCAGGCCGCCGGAATCGGTCGCGGTCAGACGCAATTCCAGGTACGACGGGTATTCGTGGTCCGGCGCGGTGAAAAAGCCACTCGCCACTCCGGCGAAGCTCTGCACGGTGTGTTCGTGGCAGTTGGACGGGCAGTGGTGCATGGATCAGATGTCCAGGTGAGCGCTGACGCCGGCAGCGCGCCCTGCTGGGGGTCAGTAGCAGAACCGGAGAAGGTGATAACGTCGCCGACCTTCCAGGTCGTGCCCGCCGCAGGCGTGGTGATGGTCGCGGTCGGAGCCGTGTTGCCGACCGAGATCGTCACCGAATCGGTGTCGGATGCGCCCTGTGAGTCCGTCACTCGTAGCGACGCGGAGTAGGTGCCCTGTGCTGTGTATGTGAAGGCCGTCTGCTCAGCCGTGGAGTCGTCGAACGCGCCGTCGCCATCGAGATCCCAGGCGTAGCTCAGCGTGTCCCCCGGATCGGGGTCGCTCGAACCCGTGCCGTCGAAGGTCACTGTCAGCGGTGCGGCGCCGGTGGTAGGCGTGGCCTGGGCAACCGCAGTGGGCGGCTGGTTGGCGATGAAGTACCGGATGCGCCGGATCGTCCCACCGTCGAAGTCGACGTAGAACAGGTCGCCGCCTGGACCGGTCTCGAGGTTGACCGGGTTGGCGGCACCGGCGACAAACGTTCGGATCTGGCCCGGCGCCGGCTTGCCATCGGCCCCCTTGGGCATCGCCCAGATGCAGTCCCGCGAGTAGTCGGCGAAGAACAGGGCGTCGTCGTACTCGGCCGGATAGGAGCTCTCGCGCGGCCGCGAACTCGAACTCCAGCCCGGCGATCGAGGAGCTGCCGGTCGGGCAGGTCTCGTCGGGCACGACCGGTTGCTGTGGTGGTACGCGTGGTACGGCGCGGTCACCGCACCCGGCACTGTCCGTACAGGTTCTCGCAGATGTTCAGGTTCGCGCCGTCGTACCCGGACTGGCGGCCGGCGCCCTCGTAGCAGGGCCAGCCAAAGTTCTCGACGGCAGAGTCGTTGAGATCGGAGACTACGTTGATCTCCTCCCACGTGCCCCAGCCGACGTCGCCCACCCATAGTTCGTCGGTATCCGGGCGATGGGTGAACCGGAATGGGTTGCGCAGCCCGTACGCGATGATCCGCCGGGCGTTCGGATCGGCGTTGGTGGCGAGCGGGTTGTCCGGCAGGCCGGCGCCGGTGGCCGGGTCGACCCGGATGATGGTGCCGTCGAGGCTGACCGGGTCACTCGTCGTTCGCAGGTCCTGACTGCGCAGCGCGCCGCCCTCCGCCGTCGGAGGACGTTAATGCGTGCCCGGCGCGCCCGGAGGATCGCCACACGGATTGACCGGGTTGCCGTCCTGACCCCAGTCGGCGAAGTTGAAGCTGGCGCCGTCGCCGCCGCTGGCGTAGAGCGCCCCGTCGCGACCGAACTCGACCGTGCCAATGGAGTGGCTTGGGTACTGCTGGCACCAGTCCTCGATCAGTACCTGCTCGGATCCGACCATCACGTTTCCGGACGCCTGGAGGCGGGAGAGCCGAGCGCTCACCACACAGCCGTCGGCGGTGGCTCCGGGGGGCGTAGGACACCCATCCGAGGTCCCTCCAACCGATCCCCAAAGGGGGGCTGTTCCGCCGATCGCGGCGTCATGCGTGTAAAGGACGTGAACCCAGGGGTTCGTGGGGAACTCGGGATCGAGGGCCAAGCCGAGCAGGCCACGGTCCCAGAAGTTGTGCACCTGCGTCCGCAAGTCGGCGAAGACAGTCGGAGTGGTATCACTCAGGTTGTCGAAGACCTTGATGAGACCGCTCTTCTCGGCGACGAACACCCGTCCATCGGACGCGAATCGCACGACGGTGGGGTTTGTCAGGCCGCTGAAGACCGTCGTCTCCTGGAACCCCTCGGGCAGGGTCGCACCTTCGGCGGCCGGCGTCGGAGGTACCGCAACCGCCGCAGTCACGGCCAGAGCCGCGACCACGGCAAACCGCGTCGTCCGTGCCTTGGGCCACCGCATGCCCCGTGACCGGTTCGCAGACATTCAGGCCCCCTCAAATATTGCGTGTCTCGTCGGTGCGTCAGGTCATCAGTGCGGTGTCGGCTTTCCGCGCTGGGTGGGGAAGTCGGCTGCGCGCACACCTGCTCCCTCGGCAGGGTTCGGGAAGATCGACGGAGCGGGGAACGGTGCGCTCGCGATCGTTCCGAAGGTGTCGGTGCCGGTTGCCCGTGACTCGGACCAGAACGGGTGGAAGATCGCCCCGCTCGACGCCAGGCCTTCGTAGTCGCCGACGAAGAAACCTCGTGCCACAGGTGCGTCACGCATGTCGAACGACGTAGCGGTGACTCGCTCCTCGCTCCAACTCGCCCCGCCGTCGGTCGATCTGAGGAACCACAGATCGGTCTCGAGCTCTGGGGTCGTCGGGTCGTTGTTACGGAAGTCGTAATACGTGACGCCCAGGTTTCCCTGCGCGTCCACCTCGATGGACGCAGTGAATGCTTGCGTCGTCGCCACTGCGTTGATGCGCACCGGATCCGACCAGGTGAGTCCCCCGTCAGTCGACTTGGCGAAGGCAATCTGGTCGCGCTCGAAGCCGGTGAAGCGCGCGTCCTGCCACACGACGTACACGTTGTTCGTCGCTGGACGACGATCGGTGGCGATATCAGGAATGATGTCCCCGGTCCGCACGTCCTCGCCGGTCTCCGGATCGGTCACGGCGATGGTTCCGAGGCGGTTGATCGGAATCTCCCCCGACCAGGTCGCGCCCTTGTCCGTCGAGCGGAGCACCGAGATGAAGCCGAACTTCCGCTTCAGCTTGTTGTCGTTGCGGAAGACCGTCATCACATTGGTCAGGTCCCCGTCGGGCAACACCGCGATCTGGTTGCCGATCGTCTGGTCGTTCTGTCCGGGGTCGAAGATCGAACGCGCTGCTTCCCAGGTGGCGCCGCCGTCGGCCGTGCGCGCGAACCAGGTCGGGCCGCGGAACGCTGCGGCGGTCAGGAATGACCTCCCTTGCGAGCGCTCGACGGGAAACACCAGCCGGTCCCAGATGGCATAGACGTAGTTGGGGTCGGTCCAGTCAGCGGTGATGGACTCCTTGTCGTTGAAGACATGCGGGTCGCCGTCGAGCCGGATCGTCTGAACGGCACCCCAGGTCTGTCCTCCGTCGGTGGACTCGCTGACGAGAATCGCATTGGCGAGATCGCGCGTGTTGTTGAATGCGAGCGTGATCTGGTAGGCGTCGCCATCGGGTCCGAAACTCACCCACGGGTCAGTCGCCCGTTCGAAGTCACCAGCCGACCCAGCCGCGGCACCGTTGCAGCGGGAGAACTTCGGCCATTGCGCCAACGGGAGTTGAGTCCAGGTCGTGCCGCCGTTGTTCGACAGACTCACGCCCTGGCCGCTGGCCCCACCGTCGGAGAACCGGTCCTGTTGGTAGACCCCGACCACCCGGTTGGGATTCGTGGGATCGACGTCGATCCACGGTTCCACCTCGGATCCGACGTACAGCGTCCCGGTTTGTGGCGCGCCATGGCAGTTCGCGGGAAACGGGCTTGGTCCGCTCGCTTGGCCGGCCGGTGCGATCGCCGCGCTTGCCCACGGAGCTCCAGCAAAGATCAACAAAGCTGCGGTACCCAAGACAATGCGCCGCATGAGACCCCCCTACCCCAAGCTGAACGATAGTGCAGGGCATGGCCCCGGTGAAGAGGTCCCGTTATCTGGCTTCGGTGATCATTCCAGCACCGATGGTGCCGTTCGTCGCCTCGTCGACCAGGATGAATCCACCGGTGGCGCGATTGCGCCGGTACTCGTCGGCGAGCAACGGCGCCGTCGTCCGAAGCCGCACCCGGCCGATCTCGTTCAGACCGAGCCGGTCGGCAGCCTCGTCGCGGTGCAGCGTGTTGACGTCCAGGCGGTACTGAAGCTCCTTGACCAGGGTCCGCACCGACCGGGTGGTGTGCTTCAGGCCGAGCTTGGACCCCGGCTGCAGCGGCGTCTCCGTCATCCAGCACACCATCGCATCCAGGTCCTGCGCGATGGTCGGCTGGTTGTGCGGCCGGCAGATCATGTCCCCGCGGGAGACGTCGATCTCCTCCGCGAGCCGGATCGTGACCGACATCGGCGGGAACGCCTCGTCCACCGGGCCGTCGGCCGTCGAGATCGAAGCGATCGTGGTGCCGAAGCCGCTGGGCAGGACCATCACCTCGTCGCCGGGCTTGAGGATGCCGCCGGCCACCTGGCCGGCATATCCGCGGTAGTCGACGTGGCGGTACGACTGGGGCCGGATGACGTACTGCACCGGGAACCTCGCGTCGACCAGGTTCCGGTCACTCGCGATGTGCACGTGTTCGAGGTGGTGCAGCAGCGACGGGCCTTCGTACCAGGACATGCGCTCGGACCGGCTGACGATGTTGTCGCCATGCAACGCCGAGATGGGGATGATCGTCAGATCGGCGATGTCGAGCTTGGCGGCGAAGTTGGTGAACTCGTCCGCGATCTGCTCGTAGACCTCCTGCGACCAGCCGACCAGGTCCATCTTGTTGATCGCGAGCACCAGGTGCGGGACTCGTAGCAGCGAGACCAGGAACGCGTGCCGCCGGCTCTGCTCGATGATTCCCTTGCGCGCGTCGATCAGCACGACGGCCAGGTCGGCCGTCGAGGCGCCGGTCACCATGTTGCGGGTGTACTGGATGTGCCCGGGGGTGTCGGCGATGATGAACTTGCGCCGCGGCGTCGCGAAGTACCGGTAGGCGACGTCGATGGTGATGCCCTGCTCCCGCTCGGCCCGTAGGCCGTCGGTGAGCAGGGCGAGGTCGGTGTACTCGTCGCCGCGCTCGCGGCTGGTCCGTTCGACGCTCTCGAGCTGGTCGGTGAAGATCGCCTTGGAGTCGTAGAGCAAGCCGGCCGATCAGCGTGCTCTTGCCGTCGTCGACCGAGCCGGCCGTGGCGAAGCGGAGCAGGTCCACTAGAAGTAGCCCTCTCGCTTGCGATCCTCCATCGCGGCTTCGCTGACTCGGTCGTCGCCTCGGGTCGCTCCCCGTTCGGTCAGCCGGGTCGCCGCGACCTCGTCGATGATCTTGTCGATGGTGTCCGCATCGGACGCGACGGCCGCGGTCAGCGACGCGTCGCCGACCGTCCGGTAGCGCACCTTCTCGGCGAAGACGGGTTCGTCCTCCCGCGGCCGGCAGAACTCGTTCGCCGCGAACAGCATCCCGTCGCGCAGGAACACCTCCCGCTCGTGCGCGTAGTAGATCGAGGGAACCTCGATGCCTTCCCTGGCGATGTAGTGCCAGACGTCGAGCTCGGTCCAGTTCGACAGTGGGAACACCCGGATGCTCTCGCCCAGATGGATACGGCCGTTGTAGAGGTTCCACAGCTCGGGCCGCTGGTTCTTCGGGTCCCACTGGCCGAACTCGTCGCGGAAGGAGTAGACGCGCTCCTTGGCCCGCGCCTTCTCCTCGTCCCGGCGCGCGCCGCCGAACAACGCGGTGAAGCGGTACTTCTCGACGGCCTCGAGCAGCACCGGGGTCTGGATGCGGTTGCGCGAACCGTTCGGCTCCTCACTGACCATGCCGCGGTCGATCGCATCCTGGACCGACGCGACCAACAGTTGGACACCGAGCTCACGGACCCGCTGATCGCGGAACTCGAGCACCTCCGGGAAGTTGTGCCCGGTGTCGACGTGCATCACCGGGAACGGGATCCGCGCAGGCCAGAACGCCTTCTCGGCCAGCCGCAGCGTGACGATGGAGTCCTTGCCGCCGGAGAACAACAGCACCGGGCGCTCGAACTCGGCCGCGACCTCGCGCAGGATGTGAACGGCCTCGGCCTCGAGCATGTCGAGCTGAGTCAGCTGGTATTCGGCGGTGGTCATCGCAGCTGGTCCTAGGAGTGGTTCTCTCGGATGGCAGTGAGGAGCGCCTCGGCGAGCTCCTGCCGGCAGACGAGCAAGTCTGGCAGGTACGGCTCGGGTTGGTTGTACTGCAGGGGGGATCCGTCCAGCCGGCTGGTGTGCAGGCCGGCGGCACGCGCGACCGCCACCGGCGCCGCGGAGTCCCATTCGTACTGTCCGCCGGCGTGGACGTAGGCGTCGACCTCGCCGAGCACGACGGCAGCGACCTTGTAGCCGGCCGAGCCCATCGGCACCAGCTCGGCGCCGAGCCGGTCCGCGAGCCGCGTGGCCAGCGCCGGCGCTCGGGTGCGGCTGACCGCGATCCGCAGGCCGTTGCGGTCGGCGACCGGGCGTGGCGGCGGTTCGGCGGTGGACAGCACCGTACCGAGGGCGGGCAGCGCGACCGCGCCAGTCGCGAGTTCGCCCTCGCACCACAGAGCGACATGCACGGCCCAGTCCGATCGGCCCTCCGCGAACTCGCGCGTGCCGTCGAGTGGATCGACGATCCAGACCCGGTCTGCCGCCAATCGACGCGGCCCGTCGGTCGCCTCCTCGCTCAGGACTGCGTCGCCGGGTCGGGCCTCCGCCAGCCGGTCGGCCAGGAAGCGCTGCGAAGCGCGGTCGCCCGCGGCACGCAACTCCGTCAGGTCCGCGTCATTCCACGACGGCGCGTCCCGCAGCCGCGCGAGCAGCGCGCCCGCCTCGGACGCGAGGCGGCTGGCCAGGGCGGCGTCGGTGAGCTGATCCACGAAGCGTCAGTATGCGCCCGTGCCCCGGATAACAACGCTCACGGTCTGCCACAGCAGGCGGAGGTCGGTCAAGAAGGTCCAGTTGTCGACGTATCGGAGATCGAGCCGGACTGTCTCATCCCAGTTAAGGCGTGGATCGTCCGCTGACCTGCCACAGCCCCGTCATCCCGGGCCGTACGAGCAGCCGACGGTGCTCGAGCTTGCCATACTCCGCGACCTCGTCCGGCAGGGGTGGGCGCGGACCTACCAACGACATGTGGCCAAGCACCACGTTGATCAGTTGCGGCAACTCGTCCATCGATGTCTTGCGCAACAGACTGACCCAGCCGAGTCACCCGCGGATCGTTCCGGAGTTTGAACATCAGTCCCGTCGTTCTCGTTCGAGCCAAGGAGGTCGTCGCGGAGATCGTCGGCGTTCGCGACCATGGTCCGGAACTTGAACATGGTGAACGGTCGGCCGCCGATTCCGATGCGGGTGTGCCGGTAGAAGGCTGGACCGCTGCTGGTCGCCCGAATTGCCACCCCGACGACGGTCATCGGCACTGCAAGTATCACCAGCAGGAAGGCAGCTGCGATCCGGTCGACGACGGCCTTGGCGAGGCGGCGCGGCCCGTGCCGAGGAACCGATCGCAGGTGCAGCAAGGTGACGATTCCGGCCCGGTCGAACGACATGCGATGCGAGGCAATGTCGACCAGACCAGGTGCGGTCACCAGATCGATCCCTCGGTCATGCAGCGCCCAGGAAAGCGCACGCAGCCGATCACCGGAGAAGATCGACGCCCCCACTACACAGATGGTGTCGGCGTTCAGCCGCTGCGCAACGTCGAGCACGGTGTCGACGGCCGCTCCCCCGCGAAGGCCATCCGCGTCGGCGTCGGGATCAATCCGGATTTCGGCCCCGACTGGGATGTCCTCGACGAGGGTGCCCCCTTCGGTGCACGCTCCGACCACCACCATCGGGTGGTCAGTGACCCGTGCGAGTTGGTCGACCAGCTCGGTGATCGCTTCGCCCCCACCGACAGCGACGACCCGTCGCATCCCAATACCAGCTCGTCTGAGGTAGCGCAGCCGCAGGGCAACGGCCCGCCGGGTCGCCCATCGATATCGCGAACACCAGGGGCGCGACGACCACGACGGTGGTCAGGGCGACCTCTCGCTCGAGGAGAGCGGACACCACGGCGAACAACGCGACCAGCATGATCACGGCCCGCCCGATGAGTCGCTGGCTGTCGCGAGCGGTCATGCCCGCCTTGGTGTAGCAGCCGAGCGCAGCGAGCAGAACCGGCCACGCCAACGCCGCCCCGGACGGCCCGAAGAACACTGCCAGCGGGTGCGTCGTGGGGAAGATGAGCTGGCTGGCAGTCAACGCCACGATCACGGCGAGCGTGTCGCCGGCGATGACCGCCGCTGCGAGCCATCGCGGCACGTGAACCCGTGGCCGCGCGCCGTCGCGGGCAACAGCTGCTGGCCCGTGTGGCGAGCCGCGAGAAACCCATGCGACGTCGCGTGCGTGCGCCAGCAGGGTCGTGACCGACCGCTGTCATCTTTCCCCCCAGGCCCTGCAACCCCCAGCCGCTGCGGGTTCCCGGCCCGCAGCGGATCCATCAGATCAGGGACTATACGCACCGCGCGGCCGCGCTCGCCATGTCCCCGGAAAGAAACGTGTTCGCGGCGTGTCCGAGCCCCGAGGAATGCAGGCCCGGGCTTCGCTGGACGACCCGATGTCGACGGATCTGACCACACCAGTTACCCTCGACCCGAGCGATCTGGTCTTGGGGGGCCAGGTACATCAGATCTACTTGGCGGGGGGCCAATGCGTGTTCTCGTTGCGGGCGACCGCGGCTATCTCGGCGCCGTGATCGTCCCGTTTCTCCAGCAAGCCGGTCACGACGTCGTCGGGCTCGACGCGGGCTGGTATGACGGCTGCGATTTCGGCCCACCGCCGTCAGGCTACGAGCAGCGCACCGGCGACATCCGCGATGTTCACCCCGATGAGCTCGCCGGCCTGGACGCAGTCGTCAACCTTGCGGCCGTCTCCAACGACCCGGTGGGTGATTTGAACCCGGAGGCCACCTACTCGGTGAACGCCGACGGTGCGATTCACCTCGGCCGGATGGCGAAGGCCGCCGGCGTCCCGAGGTACGTGTTCTCGTCGTCCTGCTCGCTCTACGGAGCCGCTGCCGACCGACGCGCCGTGCGCCGAGGACGCGCCGTTCAACCCAGTGACGCCGTACGGCGAGAGCAAGGTGCTGGCCGAGGCCGGGCTATCGGAGCTGGCCGACGACGACTTCAGCCCCACCTATCTGAGAAACGCGACGGCGTACGGATCCTCTCCCCGGCTGCGGGCCGACATCGTCGTCAACAACCTCACCGGCATCGCCGTTCACCCGCGGCGAGGTCCGGCTGCAGAGCGACGGCAGCCCGTGGCGACCGCTGGTGCATGCCGAGGACATCGCACGCGCGTTCCTCGCTGTTCTCGAGGCGCCGCGCGACGGTCGTGCACAACCAGGCATTCAACGTCGGCCGCGACGAGGACGTCGTCCAGATCCGCGACATCGCCACGCTGGTCGCCGATGCACTCGATGCGCCGGTCACCTTCGCTGCTGGCGCCGGCCCGGACAAGCGTGACTATCGAGTGGACTTCACCAAGATCAGGCAGATTGCCTTCCCGCCTTCAAACCGGAGTGGACCGTCGCGGACGGGATCGACGAGCTCGCCAGGGACATGCGACGGTTCGGCCTTTCCAGCTGAAGACTTCGAGGGCCCGCGCTACGTCCGGCTGGCCAAGATCCGGGAGCTCATGGCAGCCGGCCGGCTCGACGACGACCTGCGCATGCACTCCGCACCTGCTGTGGTGGGCAGACCATGATCACGCCGCGCTGCCGTCTGTGCTCGACCGAACTCACGCAGACCTTCGTCGACCTCGGCATGTCGCCGCCGTGCGAGAGCTACCTCAGCGCCGAGCAGCTCGATCAGGGCGAGATGTTCTATCCGCTGCACGTCCGGGTGTGTTCGGAGTGCCTGCTCGTCCAGCTGCCGGCATATATCCCAGCTGAGGACATCTTCAGTCACTACGCCTACTTCTCGTCGTACAGCGACTCGTGGGTCGCCCACGCGCAGTCGTTTCGTCGATTCGTCGATCAGCCGGCTGGGCTTGACGGGCGACTCGTTCGTCGTCGAGGTGGCCAGTAATGACGGTTACCTGCTTCAGCACGTCGTCGAGCGGGGTATCCGCGCCCTCGGTATCGAGCCGGCAAGCAACGTCGCCGAGGTGCGGTGACCGGGGGATCCCCACCGAGGTGCTGTTCCTCGGCGAGGAGGTAGGCAGCAAGATCGCCAGCGAGCACGGCCCGGCCGACTTGGTGGTCGCCAACAATGTCTTCGCCCACGTGCCGGACATCGTGGACTTCGCCAAGGGGTTGCGGGCACTGGTCGCCGATGACGGATACGTCAGCATCGAGATCCCCCACCTGCAGCGACTGATCGACGGCCGACTGTACGACACGATCTACCACGAGCATTTCTCCTACTTGTCGCTCTTGACGACACAGCGGGTGCTGGCCGCCGCCGGGCTCAGCGTGGTCGACGTCGAAGAGCTCCCGACGCATGGTGGGTCGCTGCGAACCTGGTCGACGCCGATCGAGGCCGGGCAGGAACCGAGCACCGCTGTTGCGGACGTGCTTGCCGCCGAAGCGGCAGCTGGTCTGAATACGCTGGCTGGGCACGCGGGCTTCGCCGGCGAGGTCGCCGGTGCGCGCAACGATCTCGTCGACTTCCTCGTGGAACGTTCTCGAGAAGGCGCTTCGGGTCGCCGGCTACGGCGCCCCGGGCAAGGGAAACACCCTGCTCAACCACGCCGGCGTTCGATCCGACCTACTGGCGTTCACCGTCGACCGCAACCCGTTCAAGCATGGAAAGTACCTGCCCGGCACGCACATCCCGATCCATCCGGTCGAGCGGCTGGCCGAGGAACGGCCTGATTACGTGCTGATTCTCCCGTGGAATCTCAAGGCGGAGATCTCGGCGCAACTTTCCTATGTTCGCGAGTGGGGTGGGCAGCTCGTCGTGCCGCTGCCAATGCTCGAGGTTTTTTGATCGGATCTGGGGGAGCTTCAACTATGAAGGTAGTGCTCTTCTGCGGCGGCCTGGGCCTGCGCATGCGTTCGAGCGACGATTCCGCGCCCGAAGCCGATGATGCCGATCGGGCATCGGCCGGTGCTCTGGCACGTCATGCGCTATTACGCCCACTTCGGGCACACCGATTTCATCCTCTGCCTGGGATACGGCGCACGTGCGGTCAAGGACTATTTCCTGAACTACCACGAGACCCACTCCAACGACTTCGTCCTGACCAAGGGCGGGGAACACATCGAACTGCTCGGCAGCGACATCAGCGAGTGGAGCATCACCTTCATCGACACCGGCATCGACACCGCTATCGGTGAGCGGTTGCGGCGGGTGCGGCGATACCTCGACGACGACGAGATCTTCCTGGCGAACTACGGCGACGTGCTGACCGATGCGCCGCTGAACGACATCATCGACGAAGTGGCGACAAGCGACGTGGCCGGCAGTCTGCTCGCCGTGCCGCCGCAGGACTCCTTCCACGTCGTCGACATCAACAGCGACGTCACGGATTACCGCATTTACGCCTGCGGCCGAGATGAACATGCGGATCAACGGGGGCTACTTCGTGCTCAAGCAGGACATCTTCGAGTACCTGAACGAGGGCGAGGACCTCGTCATGAACGCGTGTGTACGCGCCGCCGAGGACGGTCGCATGCTCGCCATCCCGTACGACGGCTTCTGGGCCGCGATGGACACCCTGAAGGAGCGGTCGTGGCTGGAGGATCTCTACCGCACCGGTCGGAGCCCATGGGCGGTCTGGCAAGAGCATTCGCCAACTGCTGGTCGCCGGATCGCCGCACTCGACGTCCCCGACATCAACGGAAGCCGCTAGGTGATCACGCTCCAGTTGCCGTCCGGCGCACTTGCGGATCGTCTGTCTCGGCGCACATCCCGACGACGTGGAAATTGGCTGTGGCGGGACCTTGCTCACCCTTGCGGAGTCGAGGGACGTCCGTGCGGTCGTCGCCATTGCGACCGGCTCCGGAAGCCGGCACGACGAGGCGGTCAAGTCGACGGCGCGCTTCCTGCCCGGTGCGGATGCCGACGTACGCATCATGGGCCTTCGCGACGGGTTCCTGCCCACCCACTGGGGTGCGGTAAAGGAAGCCTTGGAGCAGGTGTCGACGTCGATGACCGCCGACATCGTGTTCGCACCGCGCCCCGACGATGCCCATCAGGATCACCGCCTGATCGCAGAACTCGCACCGACCGTGTGGCGAGATGCCTTGGTGCTCCACTACGAGATCCCGAAATGGGACGGCGACCTCGGCAGAGTGAGCCACTATGTGGCGCTCGAGCCCGAGATTGCCCGCCGCAAGGTGGAACTTCTCCACGAGTGCTTCCCGTCGCAAGCGGGCCGCGACTGGTGGGATGACGAGACCTTCCTGTCATTGATGCGAATACGCGGAGTCGAGTGCAGGAGCCGATACGCCGAAGGGTTCACTGTGACCAAAGCAGTGCTATTACTACGGGGGGATAGATAAAAATGATGAATTCGCCAGGTTTGATGCGGCTCGTGCCATCGAGCCGACTGCGCCGACTCTAAGTTGCGCTCCGGCTTTGATTTCGCGTTTTACCGCCACCGGATTGCTGGCGGTCGGGTTGGCTGGGTCGTTGGTCGTAGGAAGCTGCGCAAGCGACGCTTCTCAACCGCCGACACCATGCGAGCAGGCTATTGAGGCGTGTGCGACGAAGATTTCCGACGAACTACCGCCGGGAGTGACATTGCGAGAACCCGATGGCTCCTATCCCGCCGGGCTCCCGAACGATCAGACGTTCTTTCCTCTCGGGGTGTGGCTCGAGACCGTTGTGGATAAAGCCGACGTCTTGCAGGACCGATCGATCGGATTGAACCTCTATGTCGCGTTGGCTCTCGATCCCCTCACTGACCTCGACACGATCGAATCCAACGGGATGCACCTGCTCGTCCAGGCCGACGAGTGGTTGGGTGACCCGAGAGCCGATCATCCCGCCGTGGACGGTTGGCTGGTGTACGACGAGGCGGACCTCATGTACGGACCCGGCTGGGACGATTGGAATGGGGTCCAGGGGTGGAACACTTGCATCCCAACACAGGATGAGGGTGGCCACTGTGGCTACACCGTCATGGAGCACTTCAACGACCTGCTGCCCACTCGTGTGTTGCGCTACGCAAATTACGGTTTCGGACTGGTCCGCTTCGAGTCCGACACGGAAGCCGACGTATTTATCAACGGTGGCTTCCAAGACGTCGTTTCGGCTGACGATTACGCGTTCACCCGTCCAGATGCGGATGCCGGCGACCGCCGAGGAGCGTCCTACGGGTCAACGGTGGAGCGCATCCGTATGCTCGATGGGCTCGATGGCAAGAGACAGCCGGTGTGGGCCTTCGTCGAAGTCGGCCACCCCTTCAAAGAGGACGCAGCCCCGACGATCACCGCAGCTCAGGTGCGCTCTGCGGTGTGGCATTCCGTAATCGCCGGTGCGCGGGGGATCGTCTACTTCAACCACAGCTTTGGCGGATCGTGCCCGACCTCAAGTGTGCTGCGTACGCGGTGTGATTCGGAGATGACGCCAGCCGTCGCCGATGTGAACTCGCAGATCACCGAGTTGGCCTCCGTATTGAACGGCCCGTTCGCGGACGGCTACATCACTGCGAAAGGACCAGCAAACGTGATGGCGAAACTTGGCCCCGACGGTGCGTGGTACGTCTTCGCCGGTGCTACGACGGCCGGTACAGAACGTAGCGAGGTGACGTTCACCGTCGCCGCCGGTTCTACTGTTGATGTCCTCTACGAGGATCGACAACTGACCGTAAAGGACGGGCAGTTTGTCGATGCACTTGCCGACGGAAACAGCGTTCATATCTATCGGGTGACGTGATGGTGACGATGCGTGATGACATTGGGGCTGCGGTCCATGGCGACTTCCGCGAGCACCGGAGGTGGCTGGTTGGACTCCTGGTGATCCTGGTGCTTCTGACGCCCGGGCTCGTATCCGTCCCGCCAGCGGTGGCCGCGCCGCCTGCCGACTTCCAGACCTCGCTGGTGATCGGCGATGGCCTCGACGGCCCGTCCGGTTTCGAGATCGCACCGGACGGGCGGATCTTCATCCTTGAGCGCGCAGGGAAGATCAAGATAGTCAAGAACGGGCAGCTGCTGCCGACCCCGTTCGCCGACCTGCCGTCGGAGGATACGGGCGACCGCGGACTGATCGGCATCGCGTTTGACCCCGACTTCGGAGTGTCCAACCACTACGTCTACTTCTATTACACCGGGCACGATCTGCTGAACCACTTAGTCCGGTTCAGTGCGGCGGCCGACGTCGGAACGGACGGTCCGTTCGAGCTGTTCCGGACCTCCTCGCCGTCCCAGCTTCTGCACGTCGGCGGGAGCATCCGGTTCGGACCGGATGGCAAGTTGTACTTCGCGGTAGGCGACAATGGCATATGGGCCGAATGCCCAGGATCTGAGCAATCCACATGGAAAGATCTTGCGAATCAACAAGGACGGCTCGGTCCCGGCCGACAACCCGTTCGTCGGACAACCCGGCAAGCTGGACGCGATCTGGGCCTACGGATTCCGCAACCCGTGGCGATTCCAATTCGACAGCGCCACTGGGGATCTCTATGGCGGCGACGTCGGCAACTTCAGCTGGGAGGAGATCAACCACATCGTCAAGGGCGCTAACTATGGCTGGCCGATCCATGAAGGCATGTGCGCGTCCGCATGTACCGGCTACACCGACCCGATCCATGCTTATCCGCATGCAGGAGACAGCTCTGCGGTCACGGGCGGCCCGGTGTACCGCGCTGGAATGTTCCCGCCCGAGTACGCAGGCGACCTATTCTTCGCTGACTACGCCAAGGGGTTCATCAAGCATGCAGACCTCGACGCCAACGGTAATATCACCGCTGTGCACAGTTCGACGACCTAGCGGGAAGTGTGGTCGACCTGAAGGTCGCTCCTGACGGCTCGCTGTACTACATCACCTACTACCCCGGTGCTCTATATCGCGTCACCTACAACACGGACTCGCACGTGCCTGTCGCCAACGCTTCGGCGGACGTCACCAAAGGCGTCGAGCCGCTCACGGTGCACTTCTCCAGTGCGGGCAGCAGTGATCCGGACGACGACCCGCTGAGCTACAACTGGACGTTCGGCGACGGGACGGCCAGCACGGAGGCAAACCCGACGAAGACCTACGCCGCGAAGGGCGTGTATACCGCGCGCCTCACCGTGTCGGCGGCCGGGGACCAGACCGCGGCGCAGCCGATCGTGATCCAGGTCGGGCTGCCGCCGGAGCTAACCGTTTCTGCGCCCACCGAAGGCCAGCTTTACCAGGCAGGCGACACGATCACCTACAACGCGTTCGCTCGTGACGCGGCGGGTTTCGACCTCGACGATGGGGACATCAAGACCGAGGTCAGGCTGCATCACGGCACCCATTTCCACCCGTTCGTCGGCCCACTGACGGGTCGAGCTGGTTCGTTCACCATCCCGACGACCGGCGAGGCGTCGGCGGACACCTCCTACGAGATCAAGGTGACTGCGACCGACACCAACGGCCTGTCCGCTAGCAAATCGTGAACATCTTTCCGAGGAAGTCGGAGATCAGCCTGGCTACGTCACCAGCAGGCCTGGGGCTGATCGTCGACGGTGTGCCGGTCAGCACGCCGCGCATCGTTCACAGGTGTCGAGGGCTTCCAGCGGGAGCTGGCTGCGCCGAACGCCGCGGTCGCGCGGGACGGCACCGTGCTCCAGTTCGCCGGCTGGTCGGACGGCAAGAGCATCCGCCACGTCATCACAACACCGACGGCCGACACCACCTACACCGCGACATACCTGCCGTCGCAGCCGTTCACCGCGCAGTATTACGACAACACGACGTTCTCCGGAGCCCGGTACTGACCAGGCAGGATCCGAACATCAACTTCGTCTGGGGTGACGGTGCGCCCGACCCGGCCGTTCCCGCTGACGGCTTCTCGGTGCGCTGGACCAAGACCCAGCAGTTTGGCCCGGCCGGTACAAGTTCACGGCTGTTGCCGACGACGGTGTGCGACTCTACATCGACGGGAGGCGGGTGATCGGCCAATGGCATGGTCCGGCGAACACCGAGTTCAGCTCACATCGCCGAGCTTGGCGAAGGCAATGCACACGATCAAGATGGACTACGTCGAGCGCGGCGGTGGACGCATTGGCCTCACTCGTTTGGGACAGCGTGCTCGACCAGCCGACCGACACCTACCGCGCGCAGTACTGGAACATGCAGCCGGGCGTCAACGAGATCCCAGGGACGAGTCCGGAGATCGCGCGCGACGAGGACGAGATCGACCACGACTGGGGCGAGGGTTCGCCGGGCGCGAGCATCCCAGCCAACCGGTTCGTCGGCCCGATGGACACGTACGATGAGCTTCGCCCCCGGCGACCACGAGTTTACGGTCATCGCCGACGACGGCGTGCGCCTGTACGTCGACGGCGTGGCGGTGATCGACAAATGGATCGACCAGGCGCCGACCACATACCGCACGCATGCTGCCTCTGGACGGGGGTCCACACAAGTCGTGATGGAGTACTACGAGAACAGTGGCGGGGCGGTGGCCCGCTTGGCCCACGCCCGGTCGGGGATCCACCACCCACCGAGACCCCGTACCGCGCGGAGTACTGGAACACACCGGACGCGACAGGTGCGCCCAGCTATCCCGGTCGGCCCACCCGACCTCGAACGTGACGACGATACGCTCGACTTCGACTGGGGCGGCGGCTCGCCGGGCGCCGGGATCGCGGCGGACCGATTCGTGGCACGTTGGACGAAGACGGTGGCGCTCTCGGCTGGCTATACCGGTTCAGCGGGGCCCATGACGACGGAATGCGGGCGTACATCGACAACCTGCCGGTGATTGACAATTGGACCACGGGCAACGTCGACTACAGCGTGGACAAGGTCGTGCTCGGCGGCACACACGAACTTCGCGTGGAGCATTTTGAGTCAGGCGGAGGAGCGCGAGCTGAGTTCTCCTACGACCGGATCGGTGACGTCGTGCCGGTCCGACGGAGGGTACGACGCCAAGTACTTCGCCAACCGAAACCTGGCGGACGCGCCCGTCATTGACCCGCGTGGATGACGCCATCGACTTCAACTGGGGTGGCGGCACGCCCGGTGACGGCATGCCCGCGGACAACTTCTCAGCCCGGTGGACCAAGTCGGTGACAGTGGAGGAGGAGGGTTCGTACAAGTTCACCGTGACCGCTGACGACGGCGTCCGGCTATCGTGGACGGGGAGAAGGTGCTGGACAAGTGGATCCCGCAGAGTGCAACCACCTACACCATCGACTCGCCAGTTGACCGCAGGGCACGCACCAGGTCACGCTGGAGTACTTCGAGGCAGGCGGGGACGCGGTCGCGGAGTTCGGCTACGAGAGGACTTCCGAGCCGCCTCCGCCGCCGCCCCCGCCTCCTGAGCCGTTCGCTGCGGAGTACTTCGACAACAGTGCGCTCACCGGCAGTGGCGTGCTTACGCGAACGGACAACGCGATCGATTTCGACTGGGGCGAGGCTTCACCCGGCTCCGGCAGTTCCCTTCGACCGTTTCTCGGCGCGCTGGACGAGGACGAAGACCTACGCGGCGGGCACTTATCGGTTCAGCGTGACCGGTGACGACGGAATCCGTGTGCTGGTGGACGGCACGCAGGTCATCGACGGCTGGTTCTACCAGCCGCCAACCACGTATACCGCCGAAATCCCATTGTCGGACGGCCAGCACACCGTGATCGTGGAGTATTTCGAACATACCGGCGGCGCCGTGGCCAGGTTCAGCGAGTTGAAGGTCGCTGATCCGCCACCTCCTGGTTAGTTCGGTGAGGCGATTCGTCGGAGTCCGGCTCATGGCGGCGCGCTGGAGCACAGCCGATCGACGATTCGACGCAGCGTCCGTCGATCTCGAATCAGCGTCGAACTCAAGCGCAGGCGCGACGATGGCGACACAGGGGCGTGTTCGCGGCTTCGATCGGAGTCGTCGTCATGCTCGGCGCAGCGGTGGGTCTGGTCTTTTGGGAGCCGTGGCACGGCCCGAACATTCTGTCACTGTCATCGGGTCACAGCGTGACGACGGGCAACCTCATTGCCGTCCCTCTGGTGGCATTGGCCATCTACATCGGTCAGGTGGGATCACCGCGCTGGCGTCCGGCTGGGCGCAAGGCCGGAAAATGGTCATCGGGACGCTGGGTCGGTCCGACGTCGGCCGTCGTGCTGAGCTTGTCGCTTCTCCTCGTCGGCATCGTCAATCTCATCGATCGTGGCCCGCTAGTGCCCACCGGCGGCGGGACGTTCGATGGCACCGTGCAATACGTAGCGGCGCGGTCGGCGAGTCCAGTCCTCTCGTGGTCATATGTCGCCCTGACTTATGACGGCGCGACTCTGCGTTTGTTCGTGAATGGCATCCCGGTGTCGAGCCGAGCGACGACAGGGACCATCCAAGCGACTGCAAAGCCACTGTGGATCGGAGGTAACCACCCCTATGGCGAGCATTTCATAGGCGATATCGACGAGGCCCGCATATACAACCGTGCGCTCAGTGCGGACGAGATCCAAGCCGACATGGCGACACCCGTGACAGCTGGCAGCCCGTCCGGAGATCCGGCCAACGGTGCCACGAACTCGATCATGCCGACATCCGCCGTAGGCCCAGTCGCGGCGTATTCGTTCGATGCAGGGTCCGGCAGGTCCGTGGCGGATTTCTCCGGCAACGGCAACGTGGGGACGATCACCGGAGCGACATGGACGACTCGGGGGCGATACGGGAACGCCCTCGCTTCGATGGCGCAGACGACACCGTGAGGGTTCCCGCCTCCGCTTCGCTGGACATTCGCTCGGCTCTTACCTTGTCAGCATGGATCCGGCCCACGGCTCCGCAACGAGGCTGGCGGACGATCGAATTTCGGGAGACGGACACCTATTTCCTGACCGCCAGCAGCGATCTCGCCGGTCTTGTCGGGCCGGCCGATGACGTTCTCGCCGGTTCGGTCGCCGCCGCTGCCGCATGGTTCGCAGTAGTGATGGTCAGCACCCGTGGCCGCTGGATCGGCCCGAGACGCCGATCGTGGTATATCGCGGTGGGGATGTTGTTGTTCGGCCTTGTGGTGGATGCGGCGTTCGCTCCGCGCGCAACCGTCTTCGGCCCGACCCTGCTAGCTGTGTGGTTTGCGGCTACGGCTAGAAGCCGCGCAGAGGCGGTCAGCGGTTGGTTCGTTGCCATCGGGCTTACAGGAGTAACCGTCGTGTCGCTCTCCGATCTCGCCGGCATGGGGATTCTGATTCAGAAAGACGATGGGGCCATCGCGCGTTCGGTCGCTCTCGGCATCACGTTGCTCGTCATCGGTATCGTCATGCTCCGTAGCAACACGCGATCACGCGTGGAGTGACCGGCTGAGCCGGCTCCTGGCCGCAGACTCACGCGATACCAGCAACATTCATCCCTGCCTCTCCGAAACATAACCAGGAACCGGCAGAGGAACCCAGAACCTTGGCTTCCAGTTCGTCCCTGCGGCCATGCCGTTCAGTTGCCTGACCACCTCGTCGGCGATGTCCCAGGTGAGCACCACCACTTCGTCGGGAACATCGTCGACCAGCGTTTCGACCGGCCGGATGGGTACGAACGCACCGGGAATCCTGCTGCCGTGCTTTGCGGGAGCGAGATCCACGGTATAGGGCAGCAACGTCGCGTCGACACCAGCTAAGGCAAGCAAGACCGCTGCTTTCGATGGTGCACCATAGCCGGCGACGGTCACGCCGCGCTCTCCTGCCGACGCCAGCAGGTCTCGCAGTGCGAGAGCAGCAGCCCGGCCGCGATCCCCCAAGGCCGCAAGTGCAGGTCGTCCGTCCAGGTTTGCGGCACGCTCGATGCGAAAGAGTTCGGCCACGCTGTCGTCAATAGCTACTACGTCAGCCTCACGCCTCACCGTCAGCCGCAGGCTGCCGCCAAACATCGGTACCCGTTCTGCACGGCACACCACTAGTCCGTGCTCGGCGAACAAGCGGCCGGCAGCCACTAACGACAGGTAACTGAAATGGCCATGGCGAATTGTGTCGATGAGCGATCCCTCGACGAGAGCGCCCAGGTAGTAGAACTCGCAGATCAGCCGCCCGCCAGGTGCGATCCTTGCGGCGTGAGCGGCAACTGCGGCGTCGAGATCCTGCTCGTGCATCAACCCGTGCAGGTCGACCACAAGGTCAGCAGCCAAATGCGGCTCGAGTGGAACGAGGCCGGCTGCTTCGAAGCCGGGGAGCCAGGAGCCACCGTGGCCGCTGTCGATCTCGATCACCGTATTCGGCTCTTCGAGCCCTTCATCTCGGAGGATGGCCTCCACGGATCGCTTTGCATGTGCCCGTCCGGTTGCCGACTCCACGGCACCTTGTTCGTCGACCGCCAAAGGTCCAGACGGTCCAAGCTGGACCAAGGCACACTCGGGGCACATGTACAGCTCGAGCGGCCAACTCGGATCCGGTCCGGGATCGTGCTCGTCGGGAAAGGTGTCCGACCTGGGCACAGATCCGAGATCGAGCACAAGCTCCACTCGGTCCGAACGGCAGGCGCGACAGGCAAAATGGGCAGTCATCGGCCGCTACGCTACCGGCACGAGGGGGACCAACATGCAGGTCACTACCAGCTCTATTGATGGGCTGCTGGTTTTCACGCCTACGCCACATCGCGATGCGCGAGGCTTCTTCAGTCGTACATTCGACGCTGAAGTCGCCCAGGCGCACGGCCTCGATCCTCGTGGGTTCAGCCAGGACAGCCTCTCCCGGTCTGCGCGAGGAGTGATCCGCGGTCTTCATCTACGGTCCGGCAAGGGCGAGGCGAAGCTTGTCCGTTGCTCGTACGGTGCGGTGTTCGACGTCGTTGTGGACCTCCGACCGGATTCGCCGACGTTCCTGCGATGGGAGTCCTTTGAGCTGCGGGACGACACCTGCCAATCGATCTACATCCCGGCCGGTTGTGCGCACGGATTTCAGGCGCTCACCGAGCCTGCTGACGTCGCCTATCGGATCGACCGCCCGCATGACCCTGCCGAGGATGTGTCCATTGCTTTCGACGACCCACAGCTCGGGATTCCTTGGCCGCTCCACCTAATCTGCTCTCCGAACGCGACCGGCAGCCTTACCGCTAGCCGCGGTCAGGCAATCGAGGGTTCATTGCCGATCTATGCCAACTCTCTGATCCGTGATGGAAGCGCGTCGCTACAATGTGACGATCATCATTCGACGTGAGTTCCGCCCGAAGACTCTGGAATTCGGCACGTTCAGACTGAGTTCTCAATCGCGCTTGCAAGCTGCGTGCCACGCGGCAAATACGGCAGGTGCGCAAGAGCGAGGGTGAAATCGCGGACATCGCCTCCAAAGTCGGAACCGACGTGGCGCCGATTGTGCTCAACTCGGAGCTGAGTTACTGGAGAGTCGAAGCTGATGCTGCGATCGTCGTTCCGGGGAAACGGGCAATGGTGACGGGCGCCACCGGGTTCATCGGCGTGGCACTGCGCCAACGTCTAGTCGCCCTAGGCGCTGAGGTCCATGGTGTTTCGCGGAGGAAGCCGGCAAGGAGAACGGCATCCGCACGCAGTGGTGGACAGCGGACCTGGCTGAAGAGGAGGCGGCGCATCGAGTCTTGTCCGATGTCCGGCCCGACATGATCTTTCATCTGGCCAGCCACGTGAGCGGAGATCGGACATTAGCGGCAGTGCGGCCGACTGTCCGCGACAGCCTGTTAGCGACCGTCAACCTTCTCACTGCGGCATGCAAATCGGGCCACCCTCGCGTGGTGGTTGCCGGGTCGATGGAGGAATGCCTTCCGGGGAAGACACCTCTGTCCCCGGATCGCCCTACGCTGCAGCGAAGACCGCCGTAGCCAGCTATGGTCGCATGTTTCACGCTCTTTACGGCCTCCCCATTGTGCACCTGCGGGTATTTATGGTCTATGGGCCCGGGCCACAAGACATCACCAAACTCGTCCCCTACGTCACCGGCTGCTTGCTGCGCGGCGAGCCGCCACGGTTGAGCAGCGGCACCCGGGAAATCGACTGGATATACATCGACGACGTGGTCGAGGCATTCGTCGCCGCAGCTCATGCCGCGTAAGGCCGTAGGGAGCGCGATCGACATCGGATCGGGCGACTTGGTCACCATCAGGGCCCTCGTTGAGCAACTCGCCCGGCTGGTGAACGGCGAGGCCGTACCGCATTTCGGTGCGCGGGCGGACCGGCCACTGGAGGTCCGGCGTGTTGCGGACCTTGCTCCAGCCCGTGAGTTGCTCGGTTGGACGACAGCCACGTCATTGCCTGCAGGGCTCCTCCGTACCGTCGCCTGGTTTCGGGATCATCGCCAGCGATATTGAGGCTAGCTTCGCTTGTTCGTTCCGACTTTGACGTTTGAGCCAAGTTCTGTCAGGCCGCTGTCGGTAGCCGGGCGCGGGTGCGGTAGTTGTCGATTGGGGTGTCGATGACGGTCAGGGCATTGCGCAGCCCGATGGGGTGGGCGGGTGGCTGGTTGGCGGCGGTGAGCGGGATGACCATCCGGTCGTGGATCTTGGTGTAGAAGATCGCGATGCGCAGCCCGTCGCCGGTCAGGTGGTAGGTGTTGGTGCCGTCGACACGTTCGATGAGGCCCTTGAGGCGCAGCCGGCGCAGGTCGTTGCTCATCTGGCCGGTGGAGTAGTCGGTGCCGAGGAGGCCGGCGACACAGGCGCAGGCTCTTCTGGTCATGGTCAACCGCATGCCGACGAAGGCCATCGGGTGGCACCCTGCCGATGACAACAGCCACCACCCTGCTCGGGCGAGCAGCGCATCGTACGCCCCGGGCGTCAGGTCATATGCCCATTGCAACATGCGCGCTCTGACCACATCGGCGTTTTCTAGGTACTTGCTGGCTCGACGTTTCTGTACTCGGGCTTGGCCTGCTTGCGTCGACCTAGAACCCGCTCTTCACAGGTCACCGAACAATACTTGGTGTTGGGTCGGCGTCCCACGAGGCCCGCTCCGCACTCCTCGCAAAAACGAGGTCGGCTACACACCGCAACACGCTGGTCGGCATTTCGCTTGGTCTGGTAGTGCGAGGCGCACAAGCCCTTAGCCAAAGGCGGACGGTCGCGGCCTTCCACGGTGCAGTATTTGACGGGACGCAAGCCCGCCTTCTGTTCACGGAGGCGAAGCGCCTGATAATGCCGCTGGTAAAACCCTTTAGCGATGACCTTCGACTGGCAGTTCTCGGCAGCACATTGCTTCTCTGGCATAGCCACATGCTATCACTATTTCGGCGGATTCCTTGCTTAAAAGGGTTAAACGGACATACCTACACAGTGCGAGTTCGGCCAGCGCGAGCAGCCGCTGGTCGAGCGTCTCGGAGAGCTGTGCGACGAGCTCGCGCTCCTTGGGTCGGTCCTTGACGATTTGGGAAGCGTTGAGCCGCTTCACGTCGGAGGCGTCGATCCACACGGCGGTGCGGTTGTACCGCCGATCCGGCATCCGCCCGTACACGTCTCTGGCTGTCCAGCCGGGCGCCCTTGTCTTGAGGCGCGCCTAGGGGCTCGAGCTGGGCTGGGTTGTGTTTTTGCCGCGCGCCCTGGCGGGCGAGAGGGTACCGTCCGGATGCGTGCATGACGACGGTACTGAGCGGTCCTTCGATCCGGACGACTTGGCGCGCGCCTACGACAAGCTTGTGATCGGCGGTGTGTTCCAGGAACAAGGCGACTATTACGTGCGCTACCGCAATCGCTACGAGAGCTTGGTCTCGACCTACGCCGAGCTCGGCGGCGGGGGACCGCTCGACGTCCTAGAGGTGGGCGGCGGACAGCACGCCCTGTTAGCTCACGCCTTGTATGCCGATCGTGCCACCGTGGCCGACCTCCCAGGTCCACACCTCGATTACCTGTCGTCGCGCGGCATGAGCACGGTCCACTGGGATCTGCTGACCGACGAGCAACCGTTTCGAGAGGCGTTCGACCGGATCTTCCTGTGCGAGGTGATGGCCCACCTCCCCGTGCCGCCCTATCAGTATCTAGACCGGCTACGCCTCGCCTTGCGACCAGGTGGCGTGCTGCTCGTGTCGACGCCGAACCTGCACCGCCTACGCAACATCGCGTTGCTGCTGGCTGGGCGCGAGCCGTTCAGTCCATTCGCCATCCCTGAACCTGGGACGTGGCGGGGCAGCTTCTTGGACTTCTCGGCGTCCCATCTCCGGTGGCAGCTCGAGCGGGCCGGATTCGCCCGTGTGATGATCGAACGGCGTGAGTTCGGTCATCGGGCGTCGTCACTGCCGCCGCGCCTCGCCAACCTCGTGTTGCGGCCGCTCACGCTCATCCCCCATTTGCGGTACACCCTCGTCGCCACCGCCATCAGGCGCCAAACGGCGTGAACGGGACCAGGGCCGAACCTTTCTTTAGGCGGTCGCCCGATGGGCGGCAGGCGGCCTGCCGCGCAGCCCGGCACGATAATCTGCGCGCTAGCTTCGCTTGTTCGTTCCGACTTTGACGTTTGAGCCAAGTTCTGTCAGGCCGCTGTCAGAACGCCACCACCTGCCCCACCCACCTGCAGGTTCGGCACATAGCCGTTCAGGTAGATCCGGTCCAGACACTCGACATCGAGCTGGACATGCCCATCAAGAAGATCATTCAACGTGCAGGCCATCAGCACACCCTGCCCGCAACCACCAGGCCTGCCAGCCCCAGCCTCGACGGTCAGAGGCGAAGCCTCGTTAGGTATTTGGACCTTAGAGACGGGCTTGGGCGGTGAGGGGAACGCGGCGCGACCTTGTCAGCAGTGCCGTTTGTCGTGGATGGCTGGCCTTGCCTCGGTCACGGTCCCGCCGGTCGGTTTGAGCTCCGAAGGCGAGCGCCCGACATCGTCACCAGCATGCGAGCACGGTGGACGAATGTCCGGCGGTGGCGGCCCAGGTACAGCCGGGCGACGGCAGCCCTCGCCCGGCGACGATCGCCAACGGAGAGGTCAGCCTCGGCGATCGCCCTCAGCAGCTCCCGACAGAACAGGACCACCGCGGCTCCGGCGTGCCAGGGCGGAACCCCGAGCTTGCGGGCGAGCTCCGGACGCGACGAGAACGGCTTGGCGCCACGGTAGGAGAGGACCTCGGGGATAAAGGCAAAAGCGCCCGACAAGGCCAACCTGACCGCATAGACCTCGTCCTCGTACAGCATGTTGACCCGGGGTACCTCGGCCACGCGCGCTCGTCGCATCAGGCCATACAGGGGATCGAGCAGGAGATGGCTCTCGTTCAGGACTCGCAGCATCTCCGTGAACCGCTCGAGCGGACGATCCGATCGGAGCCCTTCCCCGTCATAGCACCGTGTCTGCACGGCCTTATCCAAGTCGACGTAGGCCTGCTGTGTGGCGACGAGGATGAGAGCGCTGATCATCCTCGATGGTTTCGAGGCAACGAGACACATAGTTGGTCGCTAGCCAGTCGTCGTCGCCCAGCCACTTGAAGTAGGTGCCCTGGGCAAGATCGAGGACTCGGACGAAGTTGTTGATCAGGCCCACGTTCTCCGGCTGCTTGTAGTAGCGCACCCTTGGGTCCGACGCCGCGAATGCCCGACAGATCTCCTCGGTGCCATCGTCCGAGGCGTTGTCTGAAATCACCAGCTCGAGCCGGCTGTGGTCTTGACTCAGAATCGATCGAATCGCAGTCGCCACGGTGGTCTCGCCGTTTCGCACCGGAAGTCCGATCGATACGAGCGGTTCGGAGTTCAGCATCGTCTGCGGCTCCTCGTCCTCACCAGGCCACCCGGAATGCGCAGCGGAGTGGCCGTGCCCGGCCCAGCCAGGAGGCGGTGCGTCTAGAGGAACGGCAGGCCACTCCTCGGAAAGGGGCGTGCGGAGATGACCACCAGGTGGCGCAGGCGATCAGCCGACGTTGGCGCGTGGTAGACGCTGCTGCCGCTCGGAGGCGGAGATCGATCCTCAACCACGCTCGCTCGCTCAGGCAGTGGTGAGCTCGGCCAGCACGGCACGCCGCACCGGCATCGGTGTGTTCGACTTGGCCGAGATCATCACGGCCACGTCGGCCGGTTTGATCGCACCGAGCCGCTCGACGCCGGCGTCGAGGGTAAGCGGCACCGTGTCCCAGTAGAAGAGACAGAGTGGGTCGTCGGTGATGGCCGAGGCGTCTAACGGGGCGATCTCGTCGACGAACAGCCCATATAGGATGCACTCCGAGAAATGAACGTTACTTGCCACAGCCGTCAACCATGGCCGCCCAGTGGTGTCTTCGACCTGCCGCAGGACAGCCATCACGAGATCGCGGTCCCAAGTGTTGAGAGCGCTGATGAAGTCAGGCAGGGGAGGCCGAGGTCCAGGTGGCAACCCGAGGAGTTCGCGGGCCACGGCGTGCCAACGCACGTGGCGACCCATCTCATTGGTAACTCCGCCGTCCTTGCGGTAGAAGCGGACCTGGCCATACGGCGCGAACGTGGAGAGCGTTACCGGGCGGACGAAGACCACGTCGGAATCGACCAATACGATGACCTTCTCCTCCAGCTGTTCAGCGACCGCCAGTTTGTCCAGTTGCTGGACGATCCAACCTCGCAGCGGAGGCACCGGGCGACGCAGGTTGACCCTCGCCCACGTCTGAGGGATTACTTTCACATGCCGAGGGAGTATGTCGCCCGTGCACAGCAGCTGACAACGCGGGCCCTCGAACCGGCGAAACGCCGCCTGGTCGCGTTCCTGGGTTATGACTACATGGCGCACCGACTTCGGGAAGTAGCGAAGTACCGACTCATGCAGGTCGCCAAAGAGCTCGAGATCTCGAGCCCACGAGTGGGTAACCACCACCATTCCCGGCCCGTTGTCACGTGGCGTCAGTGCACGTGTGCTATCAGTGCCCTCGTGCGGCCGCAACACCCTTCGGGCGTCGGCGACAACCCCATTGGCGGGCATATTCGGGCCGAGCCAAGCAGAGTCGCTCACTTTCCTCCCCCTCGTGCCACAAGGCAGGCGACGTCGAGTTGACGACGGAAACTGGCTGGCCATGCGACCGTGACCGTGACCAAATATGCCGCGGCGCCGGCCACGCGCGGCCGCCGCCAGAGTCAGTCCACTTGTCACGCCCTTGAGTACACCGTCGGTGAGCAAACACGCGTCAACGAGGGCGATGGAACAGGTAACGGCGGGCCTGAACGCCCGCCGGCTGCTCGCCGAGATCGGCACCAGTCGCTGAATGATCGTGAAGCGAATTGGGTTCAGCACACTGAGCATAATCAGGTACGAGGCCGCCACAGCGACGATTCCCCTGCGGAGCCCGTCACAAAACGACCCGAGCGCTGCGACCATGCTGACGATCGACCAGCGAAAATCCCAGTCTGCACTCCCAACAGCGATGGTCAGGTTTCGCACTGTCTCGGCATCGGCCGCTTCGAGATGGGTGTGGGAACAGGCGACTACGTCGCGACCCTCGAGCGCCGCGAGCAGGTCACGCCCGAGCATGCCGCCCGCACCGGTGACCAACCAGCGCATCACGGTGTAGCGCAGCGCGGGGCTTGACCGACTCCCACCACGACCGGATGTCGCGATACCACTTCATGGTCGCGAGAAGTCCGGTGTCGAAGGGCACGGCCGGGGCGTCGCCGAGCTCCTCGGCGATCTTCGTGATGTCGACGGCGTACCGCCGGTTGTGTCCCTTTCGTTCGTCGACGAACTCGGCCGGATTCCAGTCGGCACCACACACGGCGAGGAGTCGCTCGGTGAGCTCGCGATTGGAGAGCTCGGTTCCATCCGCCAGCGAGCGAGGTCCGTACGAAATGCGAGCCGATGATACCTTCACCCCAGATCACGAGAATCTTCATGCGCGGTCGTGTCCCCCCACGATCGAGACCAGCCACACGAGCCTAGCTGGTCCGCTTCCGGGCCCGTTACAGGTACTGATCGCGGCCAGGGATCACCTCGAGGAGTCTCTACGATTCCAAGGGACCGCCGGTACTTGAGCAACATCAGCCGCAGTTGCGCTGCATCCGAATCGACGGCCGACCCATCCTCGGGTCCAAGTGCGGCACGAACGGCGCGAAGAAGCCGCATCGTCAAGCCGGTCATCAACCCGAGCCAGTCCCACTAGAGCCTCGGCACCTCGCCCGCAGAACCGACCCCCACAACGACGGCGGAGCAATCGTCCGAAACATCCACCCGCACCGCCATTCCTTGCCATACAAGGACTTCCGGCCCATGGTCTCGAGCCAACGACCCGCACAACGCGGACGCCACCAGCGCTCGGAGACCACACCTGCCGTCGTAGGCACAGCTGGGGCGGCTTCGTAGCTGCGCAGGCAATCCACTAAACTGTGCGTACGAATCGGGTCCTGAGGGACCAGTGTCAGGCGGGCGCTGTCTCACTGGCGGCGACAGGGGGGTTACACCGCATGAATCAACCGTGCGCCAACAGGTTACAGTGACATACGAATTTGGCGCGTCATTACCAATAGCGTTAGCTGGAGCGCACTTTGACATTACCACGTCCTGGAACAGGTTAGGGGTAGCTATGGTTTCTAAGGGCGACGCCCATCGGAAGGAGTAACATTGCAGACAAAAGTCGGCCTGCCCGGCGAACTCGGCCTTCGCGTCGGCGAACTTGTGGAGGTGCGAAGCCAGGCCGAGATTCTTGCGACACTGGATGAGAACGGCGAGCTCGACTCCTTGCCATTCATGCCAGAGATGCTGCAGTTCTGTGGACAGCAGCTGACCGTCGGCAAGGTGGCCCACAAGCTTTGCGACACCATCAGTGGGACTGGTATGCACCGGATGGAGAACGCCGTACATCTCGAAGGGGTGCGGTGTGACGGCTCCGCGCACGGCGGATGCCAAAATTCCTGCCTCGTTTACTGGAAGGAGGCCTGGCTCAAGCGACCCGACGAGGTCCCAGACCGAGGAGCAGTACCGCATCGCGCCGCCGACCCGCGCGAATCACGCTGCCGCTCTTGCATAATACGACCCGCAAGGAGCCGGGGCCGGATGGTGAAGAGCGGTTCTCTTGCCAGGCGACCGAGCTGCTCCGCGCTGCTCCGGAGAGCCTGCCCCTCGGTGACCTCGGGCAATACACGGTGGACTTGCGCTCGGGCAACGTCGAGCTGTTGTGGCTGCTCCGATCGTTCCTCGTTGGAGTCTTCAATTGGCTCCAGAACCGCAGCACACGCGTGCTACCCCCTCGCCTAAGGTTCCGAGGCGGCAAACGGTGGAGGTTCTTGGCGGGCCGTGCCGTAGGCAGGACACCGACGATGGAGCTCGGTCTGCGGCCCGGTGAGCTGGTTCGGGTCAAGTCCAAGGATGCGATTCAGGAGACCCTGAACAAGGACCTCCTCAACCGCGGAATGGGTTTCGACGAAGAGATGTCTCGACACTGTGGCCGGGAAGCCCGGGTGCTGGGTCGCGTCAATAGGGTGATCGACGAGAAGACCGGCAGGATGCTACAGATGAAGAACCCTTGCATCGTGTTGGAGGACGTGGTCTGCGAGGGTGCGTACAACGCTAACTGCCCGCGTGCGTGGGTCTGCTTCTGGCGCGAGATATGGCTTGAGCGTGTCGAGGAATCCTCGGCCTAGGGCGGGTAAGCATCGTCGCCGAAGCGGCGGTCCCCCAGGAGCGGCATCCACGGGTACGAGCGCGATCCAGGTCATCGAACCCGACACCGTCAGCTCGATCGGCCGTCAGGCCAGTCGAGGTCTGAAGTGGAGTCTGCTGGGTGTCTCTGCGACCAAGCTTGGCTCGTTCGCCATAGGAATCGTTCTTGCCCGACTCCTCACGCCAGCCGACTTCGGTCTGTACGCAATCGCATTGGCGGCTACGGGCTTCGTCATGCACATTAACGATGTCGGGATCATTGCGGCAACTGTTCAGTGGCGCGGCCGATTCGAGGAAATGGCGCCTACGGCTGCCACGCTCGCATTCCTGTTCAGCGTCACTGCGTACGGGATCACATGGGTTTCTGGCGCCGTCTTTCGCCCAACTCGCGGGAAGTCCGGAGGCGACGCCGGTGGTCCGGCTGCTCGCCGTGGTCATTCTCATTGACGGGGTTACCGCCGTACGCACCGCGGCTCTGCAGCGCAGGTTCCAGCAGGACAAGCTCACGCAGGCCAACATGGCTGGATTCGTCGTTCAGGCTCCGCTGGCGGTAGCCTTGCAGTGTGGGTGCAGGGCCGTTCAGCGTCGCGATAGGGCAGGTCGCGGGTGCGCTCGTGACAGGGGTGCTGGTGTTCGCCTTCGCGAAGGTTCCGGTCTAGATCGGCTTCGACCGGGCGATAGCCGGAAAACTGTTCAGATTCGGAGTACCACTTGCTGCGAGCCTCGGTGTCGAGGCGATTCTCGTCAACGCCGACTACGTCATCGTCGGTCGGCTGATGGGCGTCTACAGCACTCGGTTTCTACCTACTGGCCTTCAATATTTCGACATGGGCACTGGGCGTGATGATCACCGCTGTCCGCTACGTCTCGATCCCGGCCTTTTCCCGGCTTGCGGAGCAGAAGGGTTCATTGTCAATCGGTGTGCAACGTTCGGTTCCGCTGCTGATTTCGATCGTACTACCGGTGGCGGTGCTCACCGCGGCTCTTGCTCCTGCGCTGGTAGTGTTCCTCTACGGTGATAAGTGGGCGCCGGCCGTGCCGGTGCTGGGCTTTCTGATGATCCTCACCGCAGTGCGAGTACTGACCTCCTTCACCTTTGACATCCTACCTCTGTTGGCGCCACCCGGGCAACCCTCTGGCTGAATCTCGCGTGGGCCGTGGCGCTTATCCCCGCTCTCTACGTGAGCACGAGCATGGCCGGGATTCGAGGCGCGGCCATGGGTCATGCACTGGTCGCATTGCTGGTCGCCCTTCCGTTGGCGATACTGCTGCTCCACCGGGCAGGAGTGCAGTTGGCCCCGATTGCCCCCCACTTGTGCGCCCCTTCCTGGGATGCGGCGTTGCCGCAGCGGTATGCCTGCTCGTCGTACAGATCGTTGGGAGTTCACTCTTTCTCCAGCTTGCCGTGGCAGGAAGCGCCGGGCTAATCACCTACGTGCTGATAGTGGTTCCGTGGGAGCAGCTTCGGCGGTGGGGCAGACGGTGCCGAGCGCTCATACCCGTATTTCGGAGGGATGTGCAGTCCCAACGACCGCAGGAAGGGACCTGATGGAGGTAACCCAAACGTTGGTGTCCATCGGATTGCCGGTCCGTAACGGCGAGAAGCACGTGGAAAAAGTCGTGCGGTCTGTTCTGGGCCAGGATCACGAGTACATCGAGCTCGTTATCTCCGACAACGCGTCAACCGACGGCACGGAGGAGATCTGCCGGGAGCTCGCTCGGTCCGATCAGCGTATCGCCTACTTCCGCCAGCCCGAGAACATCGGACTGATTAACAACAACATCCGAACGAAGCAGCTCACACACGGGACTGTTCTTCAGGTTGATCGGGGACGACGACTTGCTGCTCCCAAATTACGTCTCGAAGTGCCTGGAAGCATTCGCTGAGGACGAGCGCCTCATCCTCGTCACCACACAGTTGGCCTACACCGGCCCGAGACGGCCATACCGAGTCTCTAGGCTACGACGGCACGGGTCTGCGGTCGGAAGATCCCGCAACGCGCTTTGCGGAATTTCTGCGTTTGCTGAGCGAAAGCCACCTGCTCCTCGACCCGTTGTACGGCCTATTTCGAAAAGCCGCGGTGGTGTCAATCCCCATACGCAATACGCTGCGGGGGGACGAGGTGTTAGCAGCAAAGCTGGCCCTGGCCGGTCCATGGGGTCACGTGCCAGAAGTGCTCGGACACCGCAACTGGAAGGCTGAGCGGCTCCCGCAGCTGGCCCGTAAGCTCTGATCTCCCTCCGTGGCAAGCCCACATCGCAAACGTCCTACAGTGCCGTGAGTTGTTGGCCTACCTTCGGCATGCGGAGCTGACGCCGTCCGAGCATCGCCGTGCGCGCGGCGCGGTTGGGCAGCTGTACCTGCGCCGGCACTGGGCCGCGGCCGTGCACCGGAGCCGTAGGCTCGGCTCGCTCACCAGGAGAATGGAGACACGGGCTGCGAGCGCGACCACGACCCCTCCGTACGACGGACAATCCCCTGGTTAGTGGCGACCCAGCGTCCGTCTCAAGCGGCGCGGGCAGCGTCGAGCCTACCGGAGCCGGCCTGCATGGATCGTTGATCCAACCGGAGTGTCAAGCTCCGAGGATGCCGCGAGCTGTCGTCGCGCTCCCACCGATGGTTGCCCGCACGTCGGCGGCCTAGCCGCCCCCAGACGGAAAACACCGCGTAAACGATCGCGTCGGCGGCGGCGCGGGGGCTGCGCCTGCTGATCGCACCAGGTCGCGAAACGACGAAGACATCGTATCCGGGCGTTCCCGTACGGTGCTCTCGCGAGCCGATGACTTGCCGCGGTAGGTGCGCCTCAGCACCGCGCGTAGGTGCCGGGCCCGCTGGGGAGTACGCACGACGACCGGGGCACATGGGACAATCTCGAGATCGCCCACGCCGAACATGCTGGTCGACAAAGAAGTCATCGGCCTGCAGGTCGGGAAACTCGGCGAACCGTCCGCGACCGGCCGCCGACAGTCCGTAGACACCGGCGCCCCAGAGAGCCGTCATGACGGTGGGGAGCCGGCTGCGAGCTCGGTAGTAGCTGCGGACCACCGCCGAGGCGCCGGTGCTGTCGTAGACCAACGGTGGGCGGGCCGCCTGGGCACCGGCGCTGCGCAACCGTTCGAGCACGGCCCGTGCCGATGAACCAGGCATCGTCACGTCGGCGTCGAGGTAGATGCGCGGAAACACGGTCGCTCGGCTGTCGCCCTCCCGCAATGCCGCCGGCTTCGACGCAGTCTGGAGCTCGACTACGGTTACCCGGTGTCCGCTGCTGCGGGCCACCTCGGCGGTGCCGTCAGTACAGCCGTTGCAGACGACTACCACGTCGAGCTCACCATCCGCGAACCCCTCGAACAGGGCATCCAATCCGGAAAGGATGACGGCCTGCTCGTTGTGCGCGGGAATGACGACAGAGCCGAGGGGCGCGGTCATCGCGGCTCGATACTGATTCGTCGGCCAGGCAGCGTGTTCCACGATCCGCTGCGCAGTACGTGTCTCAACGCCAATCGGTGCGCCGGCTTCCAGATCCGAGCGAGCTCGTGTGCGGCCACGATCCCGCGGTAGAGGCGGACCAGAGCCTGCCGTGGAGTTTACGCACATACCGGATGCGGTTGACGGCCATCAGGGCAGAGAGAGCGGCGCTTCTCCCCGAGCCACCCCCCGGTGCTGTACGCGCGCGTCGGGCACGTAACGCACAACGAAACCCGCTTTGCGTGCACGCACGGCGAAGTCGGTATCCTCGGAGTAGAGGAAGAAGTTATCGGCTCGATCTCCCGCGCAGAATTGTACGTGACGATGATCAGACAACGGTCGGTCGCTGGGGCCGCCTTCAGCTCGGCAAGCTGGTCATGGCGAATCTTCGGCAGCAAGCACGCGACCCCGCCTCTGGCTCGTCATATGCGATCACGATGATTTACAAGTGCGATCGACCCGGCCCTTGCCCGATCCTAGGGTAATCACGCGGCCGCTGCGACGGGGCGGTGGTCGATGACCCCGTCGTCAAGCAGTTCCTTCAGCTGCGGGTGCAGCGGGATGTAGCGGTCGTTGCGTGCAGCTTGCCGATCGGGATGCGCAGCCGGCAGGCGGATCCGATCTGCACCACGGCGTCGACCGTTAGCGCCAGGAGTTCGCTGAGGCGGATGCCGTGCGGGCCAGCAGTTCGACGATCAGTGGGGACAGCGGGTCCAGGTTGTCGCGTGCGGTGTGCAACAGTTTCCCGATCATCACGTAGACGTCGTCGGTGCTGGACTCGTAACATCGGAAGGAGGATGTATGCGGGTGCTCGCCGTCGGGGGGCCGGGCTTGGTCGGATCGCACCACGTGCGCAGCCTGATCTTCGGGGTATACGGGGCGTTCAGCGGCGCGCAGGTGATCGTGCTCGACAAACTCACCTACACCGGCAACATGGCCAACCTGGCTGCGGTAGCAGACAGTCCGCAGTTCATCCGTCTCGCCACGCGTCCGGCCTGCGGCGTTCCTGTTACGTCACGCTGGCAGGTCGCCGGACTGGAGGCGCTCGCGCACTGGCGCGACAGCCTCAGGTATACATTCGCCGCCGGATCGCCAGGAGAGGTATTTACCGGGCGAGTCATCCGTCCGGTCCGAGCGGAGGGCAGCCCGTTGACCGCCGGAACCGTCGCGAGCCGGCCGGGTCGTGAATTTGTGCTTCCACGGTGTGGGATCGCCTCAGCGCGACCTCGAATCCGACGAGCACCAGTACTGGGTGAGTGTCAACCAGTTCGAAGAGCTACTCAATGCGGTGAGCGGACGCTCCGACGTGCGAATCACCTTTGACGACGGCAACGCCTCGGATGCGGCGGTCGCATTGCCTCGACTACTCCAGCGTGGCATGCGCGCGGAGTTCTTCGTGCTTGCCGCGCGGATAGACCAGTCGGGCTCGCTCAGCGCTGCTGACGTGCGCGCGTTAGCCGAAGCCGGCATGACCGTGGGTTCGCACGGCCAACATCACCGCGCCTGGCGATCGCTTGACGAGAGCGGAGTCCGGGACGAACTCATCAACGCTGCCCCAGACTATCTCGGATGCCTCCGGACGGCCGGTGCGCCGGGCCGCGTGCCCGTTCGGCGCGTACGACCGAGAGACGCTCGCCGCACTGCGCCGGTTGGGCTACGAACGTGTATACACAGTGGATGGTGGACCGGCCAGGCCGGACGGCTGGCTGCAGTCGCGATACACAATAGTCGCTTCCGACACCGCCGCGTCGCTACGCGAACTGGTGCGCAGGCCCGGCGGGCACCGCGACTGCGCGCGGTGATGCGGGCCGCCAAATCAGCGGTAAAGCGTTGGCGATGAATAGTCAGGTTGGGTCTTCGGCCGGACGGCCACTTGGTGCTCGTGGGATTCGCTGAGTCAATGGCGGCGATCGAGACCTGTTGGTCGCTCCAGGCGGCTGGGTTCGCCGTGACTGCATTCCAGCGTCGCGGTGCGCGGGCAGCAATTCGTCTCAGCAAGCGGGTCCGGCTGCATGAGGTGAGCGCACCGGAGCAGGACGCGGCCGCGACGAGGACAGACCTCACGGAGCTGATTGCGCGGATCCAGCCTGCCGCGGTGCTGCCCATCGATGATGCCGCGCTTTGGTTGACGGCACGCATCGACACGGGCGATAGCCGAACTCGCCGGCGCCTCTGGCGAGGCGGCCGAGACTGCCCTGGACAAGTGCGCACAGATCCGGCTCGCGGAATCCGTCGGTCTCCCGGTGCCATCCACCGACGTGGTGGAGACATTGTCCGCGGTTCGAGCCCGCGGAGTGGCCGGTGATGGTGAAACCGGCCCGGGCGCTGTACGAGTCGGGCGGACGGTTGATCCGGCCGACCGGAGTCGTGTATGCCTCGCCCGCCGAGCTGGGACGCGACGCCGCCGGGCGGTTGCCGGGTCCCCTTCTCGTGCAGCCGCTGCTGCGCGGCGCCGGAGAGGGATTGTTCGGCCACGCTGGTCTGGGGGGAGTCGTCGGTTGGACTTCGCACCGCCGGGTACGAATGGTGAACCCCCAGGGCTCGGCATCCTCGGCGTGCGAGTCCTGGCCAGTCGATGAGAAGCTGCTCGAACCAGCGCGGCGTTCCTCGACGCGCTCGACTGGCGCGGACTGTTCATGCTCGAGTTCCTTCGTGACGTGAGCGGCCAGCCATGGTTCATGGAACTAAACGGCCGGGCTTGGGGCAGCATGGCACTTGCCCGGCGGCGCGGCTACGAGTATCCGGCGTGGACTGTCCAGTCAGCGCTTGGACCCCACCATTGTCCCAGTCACCCCGCCGAGCCCACCGGACGTGCGGTGTCGCAACCTAGGACTCGAACTGGCGCACCTGGCCTTTGTTCTGCGTGGACCACGGTCGCAAGCTCTCGACGGTTGGCCGCGGCCACTTGCCACGGTTCGTGCGCTGGCCACGATTTCGAGCCGGGACCGCCTGTACAACTGGAACCGTGCCGAACCGATGATTCTTATGGCCGACACGGTCCAATCGCTCGCCTACTTTGCCCGCAGGCTGAGGAAGTCGCGATGATCTCGAGCGTTCGGGTGGCCGCGCACGTGCACTCCGAGTGGTCGGACGACGCCAGCTGGTCGCTGCGCGGATATCGCTAGGGCATTCGCCCGACGGCGCTACCGGGCCGTGCTCATGTGCGAGCACGACCGGACGTTCTCGGCGGCGAAATGGAAGGAATACCAGCATGCATGCGCTGAGGCCAGCAGCGACCGCATCTTGCTCGTGCCCGGCGTGGAGTATCAGGACTCGGACAACGTCGTCCACGTGCCAGTATGGGGCGAGGACATCCCGTTCCTGGATGCCGGCTCGGAGGTTTCCTCCCTGCTGCGGGCCGCGGCGGAGGTTAACGCGGTTGCAGTCTTCGCTCACCCGTGGCGCCGCGACGCTTGGCGGCGATTCCAGCCGGAGTGGGCGACGCTAATGACGGCGGTGGAAATCTGGAACCGGAAGTACGACGGTATCGCTCCCCGGCGGGAGGCTGTGGCATGGGCTAGTCAAGTCGGTTTGGCGCCATTCGTCGCTCACGACTTCCACGGCCGTCGGCAGTTTTTCCCGCTGGCGATGTCCGTGGACATTGCCGGTCTGATTTCGCCGACGACGGTGGTTAGCGCGCTGCGGGCTGGCCGCTGCCGGCCACAGGCGTTCAGCTTGTCGGCACTGCGGTTCACTCGCGGCGTGGAGGGTTCCGTGGCGCTCGCGCTGGAGGCCGCGCGCCGGCATGCGGCGCGTGGCATCCGGCGGCTCGCCACGCGCCAGGGACAGCGTCGGTGACCCGCGTCGACTCCGCCGGCAGCCGCCCGGCGGTTGACTGTGCGGTGCTGGTGGTCACCTACAACAGTGCCGATCACGTCGGCAATCTCCATCGCCTCCTTGCCGGAGGCTGCCAACGGACTCCGGATCAGGGTCGTCGTGGTGGACAACGGATCCTCCGACGCCACTGCGGACGTCGTCCGGAGCTTTCCCGACGTCGTTTACCTCCCCACAGGCGCTAATCTGGGCTACGCCGGCGGCATCAATACCGGTCGGGACGCATGTCGCCCCTGCTCCTCGGTGCTGATCGTCAATCCGGACCTGACGCTGGAGCCAGGAAGTCTCCGGCTGTTGCACTCGGCCCTAGATCGTCCAGGAGTGGGAATCGCGGTGCCAACGCTGCTCAATCCGGATGGCAGCTACTATCCCTCGCTGCGGCGGGAGCCGACCGTGCTGCGGGCCATCAGGGGATGCCCTCTTCGGTGGGCGGTGGCGTGACCGGCCCGGCTGGTTCACCGAAACGGTGTGGCGTGTGTCGACGGGTGAGCGGGATGTGGACTGGGCCGGCGGCGCGGCGTTGCTGGTGTCAAGTGAGTGCGATGAGGTCGTCGGTTCGTGGGACGACCAGCGGTTCTTCCTGTATTCCGAGGAGACCGACTACGCGGCGCGCGCGCGGGACGCCGGCTTCCGCATCGTCTACGTGCCGACGGCTCGGGCGCGCCACATCGGCGGTGCATCGGGTGGCTCGCCCCAACTCGTGGCGCTGATGACCGTAGAACCGGGTCCGCTACTACGAGAAGCGACACGGGCGCCGGGCCGCTGCACGGGCTTTTCGCGCCGGTGTCATGCTGCACGGGCTCGTCCGGTTCATGCAGCCAGCGCAACGAGCGGCGTTGTATGCCGTCATGCGCAGATCGCGATGGAGCGGCCTACCGGGCGGCCGGCACCTTCCTCAAGTGTGACATTGGCCTCACCATCGCGCAGCGGGGGTCTACCGCGGTGGGTATCAACTGGGCCGGCCGCGGGCGTTTTGGCGCGGCCTGCAGCTCGGCCGTCGTGAGCCCAGCTACTTCGACCTGAAATAGTCGGCTGCCGTGTGATCGGTCAGCCCGGTAGGCTCTTCTTCGAGGACGACGCCGCCGTCGAGGAAGCAGACCCGGTGCGCGACGTGACGCGCGAACCCCATCTCGTGGGTGGCCATCAGAATGGTCATTCCTTGCTCCGCGAGTTCGCCGACGATGTGCAGCACTTCGCCGATCAGCTCAGGATCCAGAGCGCTGGTGATCTCGTCGAGGAGAAGAAGGCGCGGGTCGTAGGCAAAGCGCCAGCACGATCGCCACCCGCTGCTGCTGGCCACCGGAGAGCCGGTCGGGGTACTCAGCCGCCTTCGCCTCGAGACCGACCCGCCGCAACAGACCGCGAGCTCTTTCCTCGGCCTCGGCTTTGGCCATCCCGTGCACGACCCGAGGGGCGAGGGCCACGTTGTCGAGCACACTGCATGTGCGGGAACAGGTTGTAGGCCTGGAAGACCACCCCAATGCGGCGGCGGACCTGATCGGGGTTCACCCGGGGATCCGTGACGTCCTGCCCGTCCAGGTTGATCACGCCGCCGGTCACGATCTCGAGCAGGTTGATACACAGCGGCAAGGTCGACTTACCTCGTCCGGACGCCGAGACCAGCGCCACGACCTCGTGCTCGTCGACGTCGAGATCCACTCCGTCGAGCACGACCTGGTCCTCGACCGCCTTGGTCACGCCGGTACACGACAGCACAGTCATACGACGGCCCCGGCCTGCTCGCGGCGGACGGCGCGAGCGGCGAGCGCCTCGGCGAACCGGGCCGACAGAAATGCAAGCAGCACGACCAGCATGCCCGCGACGACTGAGGCGTGAAGTCGAAGGATTGAGAAGACTCGATCTGCGCGGCCCGAACCGCGTCCACGGCTCCGAGCAAGGAGATCAGGCCGACGTCCTTCTGCCCCGGCCGCCTCGTCGAGGAACCGCGGTAGGGGCTCGTCGATGATCAGTAGGTCACCGATGAACACGAGCGGACGTGCGGGTGCAGTGGGGTAGGCCCATTCGGTGATCCGGTTGATGTAGCGGTGCAGGTTGATCAGCGTGTTCTTGATGCTGACTCGGTTCAACGGTTTGCCGGTTGGCGGGGTGGGCGTCGTGGTCAGCCAGGTCTTGAATGCTTCGATGTGTTCGCGTTCCAGATAACTGCCGACGTCGAGATAGTTCGTCGTTGGCCAGGTGCCGAACCAGCGCATGTGCACAACGTCGACTAGGTCGCCGACGACGAACTCCTGGCGGCATGGGAGCGCAACACCGGGAAGGCCGCCTGCGGTCAGGTTGCCTGGGGCGAGACAAGCAGAACCTCCGACGTTGTCCGGGCCGTCGCAAGCTTGAGAGTCGCGGTCCCCGCCTAAGGCCTTCCGAGTGGTTAGTTTCATCCGTCCAGGAACACAGACCTGGACCGGACGCGCAGTCGACGTCGCTCGGCGGTGTCCCTTTGGTTCGTCACGTGACCGGGAGCCGCGCCAGACCGCGGGCCACCGGTCCAAGCACCTGCTGACGCACGGTAAGAGGAGTACCGGACTTGGAGTGGATCATCACTGCCAAGTCGTGTTCGGTGATTTGCGCAAGGAAGTCGGTTGCCGTGTCGACAGTCAGCGGAACGGAGTCCCAGTAGCTGTGGCACAGGCTCGTCTCGGCAGCAAAAGAGGCCGCTGCCGGGTCCATAACTTGATCGACGAAGACACCATACAGTGTCCATTCTGATACATGAATCTTTGAACCGACCGCGTCCAGCCAGGGACGGCCGGTGACGAGCTCGATGCGTTCCTTCAGTGCCGCAAGGACGGCGGCATCCCAAAGCATGAACGAGCTGACGTAGTCCGCGAATGGTGGCCGATCGGGAGGGAGGCCAAGCAGTTCACGGGCGATCGCATGCCAGCGTAGATGCCGCTCGAGCCCTGCGTGAACCGCGTCCGGCACACGGTAGAACCTCGCAACGTCGTCTCGAATCAGGTCGTCGGTCCGCACTGGACGGACAAGCACGATGTCCGAGTCGATTAGCAGAACAAGTCGGGTTCCCACCGTCCGCGCCAAGTCGAGCTTGAGCAACTGCTGCATAACCCACCCCCGGATGGGTGGGAAAGGATGCCGCACATTGAGGTAGACATTGCGACCAGGGATCCCCACCATCCGCCGTGGGACGAGGTCCTCGAGTGTTAGCACTCGACAACGTGGGCCGGCGAGCTCGGAGAATAGCCCGACATCTCGCCGTGGAACGACAACGTGATGTATCACGTCGTCGTCGGTCCATGCCAGAACGGACGCGTGAAGCTCACGGAAGATTGGGAAATCCGGTGCGTAACTTGGGGTCACTACCGATAGTCCACTCAACCCGAACACTCCTAAAAATGCCTTACCGGGTGGGAGTAGGCGTTGCTCCCGACGGGATCAAGTTCTTGCTCCAGGCTCGATCCGTCCGACTCGGTCGCGGCGGGTCGCGTAGCAGACGATTCGGGAGTTGGCGTCGCCCCGCACGTCGGCATTCGGCCCCCGCACCCGCGAACCATCCACCGGCACCACCTCCGCGTCTAGCATCCGGCCCGCGCATGCCCGCGCAATCGATCCACCGGCGTCGCCTCCGCGTCGGCATCCGCCCCATCCACCCGCGAACCATCCACCGGCACCACCTCTGCGTCGACGGGAGTGGGCGTCGCCTCCGCGACGACATCGGCCCTGCGGCCCCGAGCCATCCAACGGAGTCGCCTCCGCGTCGGCATCCGCCCCACCCACCGCGAACCATCCACCGGCACCACCTCTGCGTCGACGGGAGCGGGCGATCGCCTCCGCGAACAAGCATCGGCCCTGCCGCGGCCTCGAGCCATCCAACGGCGTCGCCTCCGCGTCAGCATCGGCCGGCCCCATCCACACGCGAACCATCCACCGGCACCACCTCTGCGTCAGCGGGAGTGGGCATCGCCTCCGGAACGACATCGGCCCTGCCCAGCCCCGAGCCATCCAAAGGCGTCGGTTCTGCTTCGACGGTCGGGCCAGCACCAACCGTGCGCTCGGCCCGCCGTTGGTCGAGCGCCACCGCCACTGACAGCATTACGAACAGTGCGATCCCGCCCAGTCCGAGAACCGCTACGGCCGGGCGTAACAGCCCTGAGACGAGGAGCACTGGCTCGTCGCCCGGGTCCACCACAAAGGGTGTGATCATGAACTGGGGATCGACACCCTGCTCCTCTTGGACTTTCTGTAGCTCTGCCACCACTGCGGTCTGAACTACCTCGATGGTGCGCGAGGCAGCCTCCGGGCTGTCCCCGATGGCCACAACCTCGACAAAGGGCCTGGTCGATCCGTAGGTCACCGAGGCCCTTATCTCGTACCTGTCATCCGCACCCGCGGCGCTGAGCGCCTCCCGCGCGCTCTGGGTGCTCAGGCGTCGCGCGATGACATCAATGATGACTGACGGGTCGCCGAAAAGGCTGAATGGGTTACTGGAGTCGACCTTGGCCAAGCTCGGGTCCTCTTGGATTTCCTCAGCGGTTGGCGGCGCTGGGGCCGGAAACAGCACGGTGTTCGAGCTGGTCTCATATTCGCGAGGCGTCAGAAAAACGACGTATATCAACCCGAGAAACGTTAGTGCGAGCACGCCTAGTGAAAGCACCCGGTGCCGCCACATCGTGCGCACTATAGCGAGCAGTTCCATCAGAGAGTCTCCATTTCGGCCGACGATAGGTGCTGCCGGCCGGACACAGGCGCTGATCTCGCCGGCCGTTCGCGCGAGATCAACCAGCATGCTCCGGCGAACCCAGCCACCAGCGTATGCACGCCAACAAATTGCGGGTAGGCCATGGCGTCGAAAGTGGCAGCACCGATGGTCGCCGCAGCCGACGCCCCAGCCACCGCCGCACAGAGCATACTCAATTGCGGATCAAAGAGCAGTCGTCTACGGGCGCTCAGCGCGACTGACATGGGCAGCGCCAGGTAAAGGAGCAGCGCAACTACACCAGGCCAACCGAGCTCGACAGCAGTCTTGACGAACTGGTTGTCGAAGACCTCCATAAGATTGGTTGTCATGTATGTGCCTCCGCCTTGGCCGAACCATGCGGAGTCGGACATCAAGTCCGTCGCGAGGCCGTAATCGTCCGTGCGGGCCTCGTTGGGTGTGAAGAGGAACGTCTCCAGTAGCGTGCGAATCAATCCCTTAGCCGTGAGGAGAACTGCCGGCGGCGGCGAACGGTACGATCGCAAGAGCCACCAGGCGCTGGCGCACTGGAAGTACGACGATCAGAAACCCCAGGGAAAGTGCAGCAGCAATAATTCCGGAGCGGGAAATCGACGCCAGGATACCGACTGCGATGAACACGCTGGGAGCCCAGCGTCGGATGGCCGGGCGACCCTGGTCGCTGATCGCCAACCACAGCGCCAGCGGCAGGACCATCGCCGACGTGACACCGAGCTCGATGGGGTGCAAGGCCGTTCCAGTAACCCGACTCAGCGCGCCGCGGGCCTGGAAGACCATGGCCTCACCGCTCTCCATCAGCGGGATCGCCCGCAATGCCGGGGTGATGTCGAACTTGAACCAGAACTGCAGCGCGGCAACGAACCCACAGAAGGCGGCGGCCCACACGAGGGCTCGGGTGACTCGCCGGATGTCGGCCGCCGAACGGAGCGTCTCCGCAGCCAGGAAGGCGACACCGGTACAGGCCAGCAGCTGAAGAATCCAACGGTCTGCAGCGCGGATTGTGACGTATGGCTGGACATAGCGGTTAATAAGCGCGTACGAGATCAGGCTGACAACCCACAGGGCAACGAAACCAATACGTATCGGATTGCGGTGATCAAGTGGATTATGTAGGCCAAACAGCGTTCCAAAGAACCAGACCCCAAAGCACAACATACCGACCATTGATGCGACATAGCCAGATGCACCAACCGTGCGCGAACACGACGTTGGACGGAATGACCATCAGCGTCACGACGAAGATCTGAAGCAGCCGGATGGTGCCGTCGCCGGTCAGTGCGATGATCATCAAGCGCGTTCGCCTGTGTCAGAGCGAACATCCGCACTCCAAGACTCCGGCCGGAAGCGAGTGGGGCGGGAGCTCCGCCAGGCTATGCACGCCGTCGATCCACGGAATGCGACTCGCCGTACTGGCGACAGTATCTCCCGGCGCTGCTGGTACGTGTGGCAACGTCCCCCCAGATCCATCCTTCGCGTCTCGCTGTGACCCGCCTATGGTCGAGTCGGTCATCGAGTAGCAGCCCCCTGACAACACCCGTCTGCTGCGCTAAGAACGCCGACGTCTTCTCCCTTGTCGGACCTAGGGCACCATCGTACGGACGGTGGGGCAGAAGGCGAAACCGGCGCCCGATCAGGGCTGGGTACTACATGATTCAGCAGCCGTGCTCCAAGACGTCCATCACGGCAGGTCAGCCGGACGTTAGCGCGGTTTCTTTGGCGACCCGTCTCGCTCCGCAGCCGTCCAGCTCCGCCGGCAGCGCCAACCGTCGTCCATGTGGCCGTTCTGATCGCGCTGGCGTTCCCGCTGGCTGAGCGTCGGCGGTGCTCCTCATGGACCCGCGCTCAAGGCATACGGCGCTACCAGCCGAGGATGTACCTGCGCCAGGATGGAGGAGGGCAGCAGGGTCGCAA
>CAWFXV010000017.1:0-68536 GCA_963819885.1 uncultured Actinomycetota bacterium
AGCACTCGAGAGATTCCACGCTGCGAGCGGGGTCCGAACCCGGCACCTGGTCCTCCCCATGGAGCAGTACCCGCGCCTCACGAGCTTCGGCGAGACGAACGATGTGTTCCTCGCCAGCGCGGTCGAGCTCGGCGAGCAGGCTGTCAAGGAAGCCCTTGCCCAAGTCGGGCTGGCGCCCACTGACGTCGACACCTTGATGACCGTCTCGGTGACCGGCATCGGCGCGCCGTCGGTGGACGCCCGGCTGATGCCACGGCTCGGGCTGCGCGATGACCTCCGGCGGATTCCTGTGTTCGGGCTGGGCTGTGTGGCCGGCGCCGCCGGTGTGGCGAGGCTGCATGACCTGCTCCGGGGGGAGCCGACCGGCGTTGCCGTATTGCTCGCCGCCGAGACGTGCTCCCTCACTATCCAGCGCCATGACGACTCAGTCGCCAATCTGGTGGCGAGCGCCCTGTTCGGTGACGGTGTGGCCGCCGTCGTGCTGGTGGGGGCCGACCGGGCCCGGCAGCTCGGACTGCCGGGTCCCGACGTGATCGACACGATCAGCCGGCTATACCCAGACACCGAGCGGGTCATGGGCTGGGACGTTGGCGGTAGCGGCTTTCGGATCGTGCTCGCAGCCAGCGTCGCCGACGTCGTGGAAGCCCACCTCGGCGACGATGTGCGCGGATTCCTGGCCAAGCACGGACTGGCGCTCGAGGACGTGCGCCGCTGGATCGCCCACCCCGGCGGCCCCAAGGTGCTCGAGGCCACGGCACGAGCGCTTGACCTGCATGCCGGCGAACTCAGCCGCACCTGGGAGTCGCTGGCCGACGTGGGGAACCTGTCGTCAGCGTCGGTGCTACACGTCCTGTCGCGCACGCTCGAAGGTCCATCTCCGGATCCAGGCTCGGCTGGCGTGCTGTTCGCGATGGGACCGGGGTTCTGTTCCGAACTCGTTCTGCTCCGGTGGCCGTCGGAAGCCTCGGCGTGACGCCTTACGTACTGCTCGTCATCGCCGTCGGCCTGGAGCGTGTGGCGGAGCTGGTCGTGTCTGAGCGGCACGCCCGCTGGGCGTTCGCCCGCAGCGGTGTCGAGTACGGCCGCTCTCACTATGGCGTGATGGCGACGGTGCATGCAGCGTTCCTGATCTCCTGTGTCGGCGAAGTTGCCGTAGCGGATCGGCCTTTCCTGCCGTGGCTGGGCTGGCCGATGCTCGCCCTGGTGCTCGCCGCCCAGACGCTGCGCTGGTGGTGCATCACGACGCTCGGAAAGCAATGGAACACGCGGGTGATCATCATCCCGGACCTACCCCTGGTGACCACCGGGCCATACCGCTGGCTGCGGCACCCCAACTATCTGGCCGTTGCCGTCGAATTCCTCGCGTTGCCGATGGTGCATACCGCATGGGTGACGGCACTCGTGTTCTCCCTGGCGAATCTCGCACTGATGGCGGTTCGGATACCTGCCGAGGAACATGCGCTGGCGACCGTCCGTTGAGCGATCTCGATGTGCTCGTGGTGGGCGGCGGGCCGATCGGGCTGGCCGCGGCGATGGAGGCACACCTCGGGGGGTTGTCGGTGGCCATCTGCGAACCCCGGCCCGCGCCGGTGGACAAGGCATGTGGCGAAGGCCTGATGCCAGGAGCGGTCCGTGCACTAGATCGGCTCGGGATCCATCCGCACGGGCTCACCTTCGCCGGCATTCGGTACGTGGACGGTGATCTGGCGGTAGAGCATCGGTTCCGGACCGGCAGGGGCCTTGGCGTGCGGCGGACGGAGCTGCACGGCGCGCTCGCCAGCAGAGTGTCCGATCTGGACATCGAGGTCATTCCCGAGCGGGTCGCCATGATCACTCAGGATGCCGACGGGGTGTCGATTCCGGGTGGACGGCGGGCCCGGTGGCTCTTCGCGTGCGACGGCCTGCATTCCGCGCTGCGCCGTCGGCTGGGCCTGGACGGGCGTCCACATCCGATTGCTCGGTTCGGACTGCGCCGGCATTTCCGCGTCACGCCCTGGACCGACCTGGTGGAGGTGCACTGGACGTCCGCCGGCGAGGTCTATGTGACACCAGTCGGCGATGACCTCGTCGGCGTGGCGGTTCTCGGCACCCGTGGGGCGGACTATGACGCCGTGGTGCGGCAGGCAAGCGCACTCAGCCCGCGGCTAGCCGATGCCGTTCCGGTCTCTGCGCTCAGGGGAGCAGGCCCGTTGTGGCGACGAACGCGCCGCCGCACCTGCGGCCGCGTGCTGCTGGTCGGCGACGCCTCGGGCTACGTCGACGCGCTGACGGGCGAAGGCATCCGGCTGGGGCTGGCCCAGGCCAGGGCAGCCGTCGCCGCGGTGATCGCCGGCCGGCCCGCCGATTATGAGCGCGACTGGCGACGGCTCAGCCGCGACTACCGGCTGCTGACCTCCGTCTTGGTCGGCGCTGCGGTTCGCCCGGCCGTGCGTCGCAAGATCGTCCCATTGGCCGTTCGGTTGCCGCGGGTCTACGGCGCCGCCGTCGAGCGGCTGGCCGACTAGCTCAGCGGGCCGGCGAAGACCACGGTCGTCGGCTGTTCCGAACCGCCGCTCGGCTCCACCGACAGCGCGATCGTGTTGACGCCGGTGAGGTCGCCCTCGGCCACCTGGGTCAGGTCGCCGTCCGGCGGGACGTCGAGGACGCCGCCGGAGACGATGTCGAGCGCGTCCGGATCCCCGCTGATGAACCACAGCTGGTAGGTGAGATCCTCGGCCAGTTGCGGCAGACCGCGAGTGAGCAGGATCACCTCGCCGTTCTCCTCGGAGGCGACGGCTGCTGCCGCACCGCCTCCTTCCACCTCACCAAAGGTCCTCTGGACATCCGGTGCCGCGAGAACGGTTGCGATGCGCTCGGCCTCGGCAGCCAGCGCGTCGAGCTCTTGCTGGTTCCGCTCGGCTTCTTGCTGGCTCTGCTGGGCCTCGGCGGCGAGCTCGTCGGCACGCTGGTCGGTCTGGTAGGCGACGACACCAAGGGCGATCGCCAGCACCGCGAGAATCGATGCGGCGGCTGCCATCAGGTTGAAGCGCCGGCGGGATACGCCGCGCAGCGGCACGACATTGCTGCGCTCCGGCGGAAGCTGGCGGACCTGCCGGATCTGGGCCAGCACCTGATCGCGCAGCTGTGGAGGCGGCTGGACAGCCACCGCCATGCCGAGGTACGCCGCGGTGGCGGCGAACTCGGCCACCTCGGCCCGGCAGTCGGCGCAGGTTTCCAGGTGCTCCTCGAACATGCGCCGTTCGTTGTCGTCGAGGGCATCAAGGGCGTAGGCGCCGGTCAGGGTGTGCCGGTCGTCCGCTGTGATGGTCATCGGCTCACCCCCAAGCAGTCGCGCAGGCGGACCAAGCCGTCACGCATGCGGGTCTTGATGGTCCCCAGCGGGGAGTTGAGTCGCTTGGCGACTTCCGGATAGGTGAAACCGTCGTAGTAGGCGAGGGTGACCGACTCGCGCTGCAGGTCGGTGAGGTCTTCCAGACAGCGCCGGACCCGCTCGGCCTCGAGCGAGCGCTCGACGCTCTCGACGACGTCGTCATATTCCCGCGTGGTCGTGCGGGTCGCTGCCCGGCGTTCCCGTTCGCTCGCTGCTTCTGCCCGGCGAACGCGGTCGACGGCCCGGCGGTGCGCCATTGTCATGATCCAGGTGCGCCCGGAGCCGACCTCAGGGTCGTATCGCGCGGCGTGCCGCCAGACGTCGAGGAACACCTCCTGGGTCACCTCCTCGCTCTGCGCCGGATCACGAACGATGCGAACAACGGTCCCGAAGACCGGGGACTTCATGGCGTCGTATACGGCCCCGAATGCGGCCTGGTCGCCACGAGCCGTCCGACCGAGCATTTCTTCGAGCAGGCCGCGCGCGGCCCCCGTGTCGGTCGACCGCTTGTGCAGTCCGACCGGCCTGCCCGATCTGCTCACGGTGGCGAGTGTGCCAAGTACCTCCCTCATCGGTCGACAAGCGCGCCGGAAAACGAGTCGATTGCTCCTGCCAATGTCTCCGCGTGATGCCCGAGAGTCTCGGCGACGTCGGCCGCCGCCAATGCCCCAGCAGTGTTGTCGGCAAAGAACTGCCCGGCGGATGCGCGATAAGCGTTGAGATCGTCCAGCTGCTGCTGCTTGCCCGCTTCGTCGCCCGCTGCCGCCGCAAGGGCGTAGTCGACGAAATCGCCATCGGTCTCCGTCGCCGTGACGATGCCGCCCGCCAGGGCGTCCGCGCCCATGGCCATGTGGTCACCGGCGGTCTTCAGCAGGTCGAAGGCCGTAGGGTCGCCGGTAGCGAGAGCATCGACCGCGGCAGCCAGCGCTGCGGCGTGCTCGTCGAGTGAGGCCGTTACATCCGCGGCCGGGAGTGCACCGGCAGTGATCTGTTCGAAGAATGCACCTTGGGACTGCATGTAGGCCATCAGGTCGGCGACTTCATTCGCCTTGGCCTGATCATCACCGGCCTTGGCGGCGACGGCATACGACACGAAATCACCGATGTGCGCACGCCAGGCAGCCAGGAATGTGTCGCGCTGATCCGGCGCGACCGAGCCAACGGCATCGGCGACTGCGACCGAGTTCTTGTCGAGCCCTGCCGCTGCCGCTTGGAACTCCGGCGAATTGGGAGCGGTTGCGTAGGCAGTGGCGACTGCGATTCCCGACAGGTAGACATGCTCGGTCAGCAGCGCGGTCAGTGCGGAGCGCAGCTCTGCGGCAGGCGACGCCGAGTCACCGTCGATCACGGCCCCTTCGGCGATGCCGGCGGCGAGCGCCGCAGCCGTCATCGGCATGTGTGAGGCGGCGCCGACCGCAGCCAGCCACGAACGGCGGCCGATGCCGGGCATGGTTACTCCTCGGGTGGACGACAGTTCTCACCCGGTGGTTCGCTGCTGAGGCCCGCGTGGATTGGTCAGGTCTTGCCCAGCCGCTCCTGGGCTTCGAGCAGCGTCGGCTGCGACCGGCTCCAGGTGGCCTCGAAGACAGCGAACCCGGCTTCCCGCGCGGCACGGCATACGGCGGGATCGTCGTCGACGAAAACTGCCACCGGTCGCTCGTCGGCCAACTTTCGCAGCTGAGCGATCTTGACGACCCGAGCCGGCCGGCGGTCGGGGTTGCGGCGAAGCAGCAGCCGTCCGGTCGGGGCCTGGTGCCGGCGCAGCCAGCGCTCGGTGTCGGACCGCGTGCGCTCGGGTCGCCCGCTGAGGTAGACCAGCTCGTGGTCGGTAGCGAGCTGCCGAGCGGCGGCGAAGCCTTCGGGATACGCCGGGTCATCCGGGATGCCTGCGAAGAAGGCATCCCAATTCTTGGGGTTACCGTCGATGTGGTGTAGCCGTGCGGTCACATCGGCAAGCACGCCGTCGAGGTCGACGACAGCGAATGGCTTGGTCACGATGCCGGAGTCACGAACTGGTATCCCTCCGCGGCGAGGTCTTCGATGATTCCGGGCAGTGCCTCGACGGTTCCACCACGGTTGGGGCCCTCGTCGTGGAGCACCACGATCGAGCCGGGTTGGACAGCATCGACGACCGAGGCACGAATAGCGGCTGCGCCCGGTGTCTCCCAATCCCGAGGGTCGACATTCCAGCCCAGCGACGCCTGGTCGAAGGATGCCGCTATTTCCACGAGCTCGGGAGAGAAATTGCCTCCGGGCGCTCGGAAGAACGGCACTGAAGCGTCTGGCACCGCGGCGCGAATTGCGCTGAGGCCGCCCTCGATCTCGGCCCGAATCGTCGCGTCGTCGCGCGCTGCAAGTGCATAGTCGTAGGTCATCGTGTGGTCGCACAGGACGTGACCATCGGCTGCAATCTGTTGGACCAGCTGGGGGTACTTCTCGGCTTGTGTACCCAGGACGCAGAACGTGGCCTTGACGCCGTGGGTGTCGAGAATGTCGAGGATATCCGGGGTGTACAGGGGATCCGGACCCGACGAGAACGTCAGCGCGACCGTCTGCCCGCCGCGACCCGTCGTCCGAATCACCCCAGGGACATCCAAGCCCCACCCGGTGCCGTCGCCGCTCACCGAGCTGCTGTCGGTGTCGACGTCGGTATCTGCTGCTGCCGTGGACTCTCCGCCGGAAGCGCTGTCTGTTCCGTCCACGTCACCGATCAACGCGGCCATCAAGATGCCGATCACCAATCCGGTGACTGCCGCACCCGATCCGTTCGACACCAGCACCTCGCCCGGGTCGATACACCCTGCTTCAGGGTTCCGTGATCATGTACCCAAGTCAATGATCAGCGAATCACCCGTCCCGCGTCTACCAGGAGTCACATGGTCGGGATGACGAACTCGTATCCGGCGTCGTGTAATGCGGTGATGATGCCCTCCAACGCCGCCACTGTGCCCGATTGATCCCCGCCGCCGTCGTGCAGCAGGACGATGGACCCGGGGACGACGCCGTCGACGACCGTGGTCCGGATGACGGCCGCGTCCGGCTCCGTCCAGTCCCGAGGGTCGATGCTCCAACCGAGCGGCTCGAGCTCGTAACCCGCCGCGACAGTCACGACATTCTTCGCAAAATTCCCCCCGGGTGCCCGGTAGAACGGCACGTCGACATCGGGAGCGGCTGCACGGATGGCTGCCAGCGCGCCACCGATCTCGGCGTCGATCCGCGCGTCGTCACGGTCCGGCAGGTGGAGGTCGTGAGTGGCGGTGTGATCGCATAAGGCATGGCCTCGGGCCACGATTTCGCGCAGTACTTCCGGATGAGCCGTCACATTCGCGCCGACCACGCAGAACGTCGCCTTGACGTCGTGCTCGTCCAGAATGTCCAGAACGCGTGGCGTATAGGTGGGGGAGGGGCCGTCGTCGAAGGTCAACGCCACTGTCTTGGCTGGCAGACCGGTCGTCTGGATCACGCCTCGTGCGTCGCGGTGAGGCAGCGGCGGATCGGACGGATCGAGGGTCGCGGGTGCAGTCGTCACCGGTTCTGGAGTGGGGACGACCGGTGGCGCCGACCTATCGGGTGGCGCACTCGTGGCGTCGTCGACGATCAGCACCGCACTGACGAGCGCCGCTGTGATGACCATGGGTTTCCACGAAGCGGGCACCATCACCTCGCCACGCCGTCGAACACGGCGGTCCGTGCTCGGTCCGGTGCGAGGCTATTGAGGCGGAGGCGCAAGGTTGTGGAGGCGCGCTCGGACTCAGCAATTGGGCCGACATTGGCGCTCGAGCATCGCGTCGAGAAATACCTGCTGGATGTCGGCGGGATTGTCAACGCGATAGGCCTTGGCGCCGGTGACTTCCGAGATCCGGGCGAGGGTCTCGTGATCGGCGTCAGGGCCCATACCGATCGTGATCACCGAAACGGGCTGGGCCGGATCGAACTCCACGCGCAGCGTCGCCAGCAGGGTGTCCAGGTCGATGCTGTCCGGGTCGTCCTCGTTTCGGCCGTCGGTGGGCCGCCTCGAAGGCGGCACTCGTCTCGGCCTTGACGGTCGACGTCGCTGCCGTCGTGACGGTGATCACCGGATAGTCGAAGACCGGAGTTCCCTCCGCCGGGTAGAGCGCCGCGACCAGGTTCGTCGGGGCCGCGGCGTTGTGAGCGACCACCGACTGCTCGGTCGCCGTGAACAGCGGCGCCTCGCCCGCCCCCGCCGTGATCTGTTCATAGGCCGCGGCAACGTCGGGAACGGCCCTCCGCGCGACCGTCGTCATGGCTTGAACCAGCGTCGTCCGCTCTTCCTCGCCGGTTCCGACCACCGCAGCGACAGCCAGCAACGTCGCGAGACCCTCGCTGGTCGTCGTCGGGTCGGCGATCGTGGCATTCGCATCGCTGGCGAGGACCGCGCCCCACGGTAGGTCTGCTTCGGGCCACCCGAGTTGTTCGGCGACCGGTCGTGGAGCGACCACGACCAGCGGCGAGTTGGCGAGTGACTTCGCAACATCCAGCGCCACGCCCTCGGCCGAGACCTGGGTCAGCCAGTGACTGGAGTCGGGAATCCAGACGTCTGCGCGCACCGAGCTGCCCAACCCAGCGACTACTTCGGCCGAAGTGCGGGCGACCACGTCGATCGATGCGCACATGCCGTTGATGGGTGGGGCGCTGCGTTGAAACGAGGTGGCAAATTCCGCCACAGCGGGTGCGATCGCAGGATCCGCCACAACGGTGAGGGCGGGAGCCTGTTCGCAACTGCCAGCGCTCTGCCCGAGAAAGGTGTTCGCTGCGCCCACTCCCACTGCCACCAAGGCGACGGCCGTGACGAGGGCAAGGATCCGCCGTGGCCACGACCGGTGTCGGCGTGGGCGAAGCGTGACGTCCAGCCATCGTTCTCCGGGAGGGCAGGGGACAGGAGTCCTGAGCCGGATATGTGGTTAGGGATCGGGTCTGTTCGAGGCCGGCCGATCGGCCCTGGCCTCACGGCCCTGTGGTCGGGATTGAGCCTCGGAATCGTTGTCAGGCCCACTGCCCTGGCCGGTTAGCCTGAGTGCCGCTCGCGCCGAATCGTTCCGGGAAACGGGATCGGTGTCCGCCGTGGGAGCAAGCGCCCGGGCGCTGGAGGTGATGGTCGAGCCCGAATCGGCTCCGACCCGCGCGGCGAACGTCAGCTCGGCGGTACGCCCGGCAGCGAGCGGGTCGACGGCACAGACGGCCCGGCTACCGGCGAGCCCGCACGCGCCCGCTGTGACCGAGAGGGACACCGCGTCGGCAACCAGGCCGTTCCCCGGGTCGACGGTGAGTGTCGCTGGGCCCGTCTGGTCGTCCGGACCGTTGTTGGTGACCCTGACGGTGACCTCTACTGTCTCACCGGCTGCGGCAGTGTACGGGGCGAGAGCAGCCGAAACCCCGAGATCGGTGACAGCCATTGCGTCGCTGGCCGTGGTCACGGCGGCCACCAGGGTTCGTCCACCGGGCTCGGCCCGAACCGGAACCGTCGCCGTCGTGTCGCCGGCCTCGATCTGGGTGGACGCCCGCGCGTCGTCGCCATGGGTCACGACGCCGGCCGTCGTCGCGACCCGACCGCGACGCGGTGTGGAGAGCCCTGTCACCGTCACCGTCATTGCCTCGCCGTCGGCTATTTCGGCCAGGCCGTCGACGACCCGAAGATCTCTGAGCGGTTCAGCGGGCGAGCTCCAGGCCATCACCAGCGACCACGGGACGCCGCCGGTCCTGGCGACGGTGAAATCGACGAAGGGGCCGGCGCCCCGAAACTGAGCAGTGACGTCAGCGACCGCGCCGAATCCAAGAGACGAGTCGGATGCCTGCTCGTCGGCGACAATTGTCGTGGGCGCCGAGGATGCGACCTGCAGGGTCACCGCGTCCGGCGTAAGCCGGGCGGTTCGCGCGGGTCCGCCCCAGTACAGGCCGGCGAACAACAGGGTGCTGCCCGCCGGGCGGGAGGCGGTGGCCCTGGCCGACGTTGCGCTGACGATGGAGATGTCGCCGTTCACCCGACGCTCGAATCGTGATGTGAACGGGCGAAGGTCCGCCGCGGCGGCCGGAACGGCATAGCCGAGGAGAGCTCCGACCGTCAACAGCGCCGTGAACGCCTTGATCGGACCACGGTTGTTCATCGTCTGTTCAGCCTAACGCCGGTCGTTGCTTGCCGAACGAGCTGTCCGGTCCACACTCTGGTCATGACAGTGTCCGTAGTGCCGGTGACAGCGGACCGATGGCGCGACCTCAGTGCCTTCTTCGGGCCAACCGGCGCATACAGCAACTGCTGGTGCGCCTGGTTCAGAGTCAGGGCGAAGGATTTTGACAACGGCCCAGGGAACCGGCGGGTGTTACGTCGACTCACCCGGGACGGGTTGGTTCCCGGTCTACTCGCCTACGACGGGAACGATCCCGTCGGTTGGGTGTCTGTGGCACCTCGCGAGCAGTTCGAACGGCTGACGAGGTCGCGGGTGATCGGCCCCGTCGATCCCGACGAGGCCGACGTGTGGTCGCTCGTGTGCTTCTGGATTCCAGCACCGCGGCGGCGTACCGGTATCGGCACCGCCTTGCTCGACGGGGCGGTCGACTACGCCCGTACCAACGGGGCCGCGGCCGTCGAGGCTTACCCGGTCGACACCGCGGGGGAGCGGCACCCAGGTGCCGCGCTGTTCACCGGCACGGTCGGCATGTTTCGCAGGGCCGGCTTCACGATCACTGCTCACCCTTCGAGCAGCCGTCCTATTGCCCGACTGCGCGTGTCGTGATCTCGGTTGTCCGGGGGAGCGGGCCGGTGCTGCCGGACCATGATCGATGGCGGATTACTGGGCCGCGGACCCAGCGACGCTCCTTCGACCAAGGTTCATCTACGTTTGTGGTCCAGGATGAACCTTGTGAACGAAGAGCAGATTCTCGAGCAGGTGCGGTCTCTCGTCGATCAGGAACACGAGCTGCGGGCTCGAGTTCAGGAGGGCGAACTGGCTCCTGACGAAGAGCAAGAGCAGCTGAGGCGGCTGGAACGTGCACTCGACCAGTGCTGGGACCTGCTTCGGCAGCGCCGAGCCCGGCACGAGTCCGGCCAGGACCCAGACGACGCTGTGGTCCGGCCGGTGGGTCAGGTGGAGGACTACCAGCAGTGACCAAGTTCTCGCCGGTCACCAGTCAGTGACACAGCGCGGTCGTGAAACCTGCGTTGTCGCCAAGCGTCCGGGCCTCCATCGTCTCCACGCTGTGGGCCGCAGGCTGCGTCGCTGCAGAGGACGAGGCGCGGCTGCTCATCGAATCGGCGCGAACGCCATCTGAACTCGCGGCCATGGTGGACCGGCGAGCGACGGGCGTGCCCATCGAGCACATTCTCGGCTGGGCGGAGTTCTGCGGCCTGCGCATTTCGGTGGCGCCTGGCGTTTTCGTACCCCGCCGCCGCACGGAGTTCCTCGTCCGGCAAGCCGGGGTGCTCGCCCGCCAGATCCGCGGGTCGTGCCGGCCAGTCGTCGTCGACCTGTGCTGCGGCTCGGGGGCAGTGGGCGCTGCACTGATGGCGGCCCTGAAGATCGAGCTGCACGCCGTCGACCTCGATCCTGCTGCGGTGCACTGTGCCCGCGGCAACGTCGGTCCGGCTGGTGGGCTGGTCTATCTGGGCGACCTCTACGAGCCGCTGCCCGTCGACCTTCGGGGCCGGGTGGATGTTCTGGTAGCTAACGCGCCGTACGTTCCTGCCGGGGAAATCAGGCTGCTGCCACCCGAGGCTCGCCTGCACGAGCCACGGCTCGCGCTCGAGGGCGGCGCGGACGGGCTGGCCGTGCTCCGCCGGATCGTTGCCGCCGCGCCGCAGTGGTTGGCCCCGGGCGGGCACCTGCTGGTCGAAACCAGTGAGATGCAGGCGCCGCAGATGGCCGAAGCGGTCGCCAGCGTCGGGCTGATCCCGCGGATCGCTGACTCCGATGAGCTGAGTGCGCACATCGTCCTGGGAACCCGCTTCGTCCGCTGACCACCGGGCTCAGACCGGCCGCTCCCATTCGGCGCGCCGCTGCTGGTGATGAACCGCGGGCCGGCGGCGCGGCCGGCGAGGTAGGTGTCGAAGGCGTGCGGGGTGGCCGGCGGGACCGGCGCCTTCTTGCGCGTCCCGCCCTTCGTGGTGACCGTCAGTGTGGGTGGCGCGGTCGTAGCCGAGGTCGTCGACTTCGGCGCCGAGCGCGGAGCCGACGCGCAGGCCGAGGGTGTACAGGAGCATGACGACGGGCGTAGGCGCGGGCGGTGTGGGCCCGAGCGGTCTCCTCGATGAGCCGTGCCATCTCGTCTTGGGTGAGGCCTTCGGTGGGGGAGTGGTCAGGGTCGACGGGCGATCGGCCCGGGCGCCGGCCGCTTCCGGAGTCTCGACGGCGTCGCCGGCGACGTCGACGACAGCCGGGACGAGGGTCGGATTCACGGCCATCGAGGCCGATCGCCGCTTCGGTCGTGCCATCGTACGTTCGTATGGCGTGGTATAGGATGATGGTATGGCGAAGGAGAAGATGACTGTGACGGTCGACTCGGGCGTGTTCGCCGATGCGGACGCCGACGCGAAGGCGGCCGGGTTGAACCGCTCGGCGTACGTCGAGCGAGCGCTGCGCAACGAGCACTACCGCCGGCTGCTCTCCCGCGTCGAAGCTCCTGCCCCGCTGCGTGTCGAGGAGGAGCAGCCGCTGCGTGACCTGATGGCCTGGCACCAGAACCCAGACAGCGCTCCGCCGGCGGCGGCCGCGTCGTGAATCCGGGCGAGGTGTGGAGACTTCCGGACAACTCCCAGCGGGTGGTCCTGAGCAACGCCACCTACAACGAGAGCCGCCTCAACCAGATCATCACGGCGCACATCGGTGCCGAGTCGGCGACGTTTCAGCCCTTCGCGGTGCCGGCTGAGGCCGGTGTCATCTACGCCGACCGGCTCATGATGCACCCGCGCAACTGGCTGGCCGAACACGTGGCCACGATCGCTCACCACGAGCTGGCCGCCGTGCGACGCCACCTGTCGTTCCTTTTGTGTGAGTGATCTCGGCAATCCTCCCGGCCGAGGTGGAGTCGCTGGCCCGGCCAATCCAGTACCTGGAGACCTCCGCCCTAGAGGGTGATGTCACCGTGGAGGACACAGCGGAGGGACATTGCGCAGTGGTCGATGGCATCACGCTAACTGTCGCCGACGACGGCACCGCAACAGTGCTCCTTCCGGCCGGTCGAAACCTGCAGATCGTTGCTGGGAGCACGGGAGAAGAGGCCACATGGATGGCAACTTGACATAATGCCCATTATCGGCGTTCTCGGGACGGGGCGGCACAGGTGAGAATGTCAGGTGCCGACGTAGGCCGCCAGGTGCTCACCGGTGAGGGTCGAGCCGGCGGCGACGAGGTCGGCGGGTGTGCCCTCGAAGACGATCCGGCCGCCGTCGTGGCCGGCGCCTGGGCCGAGGTCGATGATCCAGTCGGCGTGCGCCATGACCGCTTGGTCGTGCTCGATGACGATGACCGACTTGCCGGAGTCCACCAGCTGGTCGAGCAGGCCGAGCAGCTGCTCCACATCGGCGAGGTGCAGGCCGATGGTCGGCTCGTCCAGGACGTAGACGCGGCCCTTCTCGGCCATCTGGGTGGCCAGCTTGACCCGCTGCCGCTCGCCGCCGGACAGCGTGGTGAGCGGCTGGCCGAGGCTGAGGTAGCCGAGCCCGACGTCGGCGAGCCGCTGGAGAATGGCGTGGGCGGCCGGCGTACGGGCCGCGCCGTCGCTGAAGAATTCCACGGCCTCGGTCACCGGCATCGCGAGCACGTCGGCGATGTTCCGGCTGCCCAGTGTGTACTCCAGCACCGACGCTTGGAATCGCTTCCCGTCGCAATCCTCGCAGGTGGATTCGACGGTGGCCATGACGCCCAGGTCGGTGTAGATGACGCCGGCGCCGTTGCAGGTGGGGCAGGCGCCCTCGGAGTTGGAGCTGAACAGTGCAGGCTTCACACCGTTGGCCTTCGCGAACGCCTTGCGGATTGGGTCGAGCAGGCCGGTGTAGGTCGCCGGGTTGCTCCGCCGCGAACCGCGGATCGCGCCCTGGTCGATCACCACCACCCCGTCGCGGCCGAAAACCGATCCGTCGATCAGCGAACTCTTGCCGGAGCCGGCGACGCCCGTGATCACGCAGAGCACTCCGAGCGGGATGTCGACGTCCACATCGTGGAGGTTGTGCGTGGACGCGCCGCGGACCTCCAGCGTGCCGGCAGACGAACGCACCGATTCCTTGAGCGTGGCCCGGTCGTCGAGATGACGGCCCGTGGTGGTGTCACTCCCCCGCAGCCCGTCCACGGCGCCCTCGAAGCAGACGGTGCCGCCGTCAGTGCCGGCGCCGGGGCCGAGGTCGACGACGTGGTCGGCGATCGCGATCGTCTGCGGCTCGTGCTCCACGACGAGCACCGTGTTGCCCTTGTCCCGCAGGCGCAGCAGCAGGTCGTTCATCCGCTCGATGTCATGGGGGTGCAGGCCGATCGTGGGCTCGTCGAAGACGTAGGTGACGTCGGTGAGCGACGAGCCGAGGTGGCGGATCATCTTGGTGCGCTGTGCTTCTCCCCCGGACAGCGTGCCCGACGGCCGGTCGAGCGAGAGGTATCCCAACCCGATCTCCGCGAAGGAGTCGAGGAGGTGTTGCACCCCAGTGAGCAGCGGGGCCACCGACGGCTCGTCGAGGCCGCGGACCCAGTCGGCCAGGTCGCTGATCTGCATCGAGCAGACGTCGGCGATGTTCTTCCCCCTAATCTTCGACGACCGGGCCTCCTTGCCGAGCCGAGTGCCGTCGCACTCGGGGCAGGTCGTGAAAGTCACCGCCCGCTCCACGAAGGCGCGAATGTGCGGCTGCAGCGCGTCGACGTCCTTGGAGAGCATCGACTTCTGGATCTTGGGGATGACGCCCTCGTAGGTCAGGTTGATGCCCTCGACCTTGATCTTGGTCGGCTCCTTGTAGAGCAGGTCGTGCAGCTCCTTCTTCGTGTACTTCCCGATCGGCTTGTCCATGTCGAAGAAGCCGCTGCCACTGAAGATGCGGCCGTACCAGCCCTCCATGCTGTAGCCGGGGATCGTGAGCGCGCCCTCGTTGAGCGACTTGCTGTCGTCGTACAGCGCGGATAGGTCGAAATCGTTGATCGAGCCCATGCCCTCGCAGCGCGGACACATGCCGCCGTGGTAGACGACGTTGCGCACCACGGTCTTCTCTCCGCTGCCCTTGTCCGCCGTCATCACTCCGCTCGCAGTCCGCATCGGGACGTTGAACGAGTAGGCAGTAGGTGGCCCTATGTGCGGCTGCCCGAGCCTGCTGAAGAGGATGCGAAGCATCGCGTGGGCGTCGGTGGCGGTGCCGACTGTGGAGCGGGGGTTGGCGCCCATCCGCTCCTGGTCGACGATGATCGCCGTCGTCAGGCCGTCGAGTACGTCGACCTCTGGTCGCGACAGCGTCGGCATGAAGCCCTGCACAAAGGCGCTGTAGGTCTCGTTGATCAGCCGCTGCGACTCCGCGGCGATCGTGTCGAACACCAGCGAGCTCTTGCCCGAGCCGGACACGCCGGTGAACACCGTCAGCCGGCGCTTCGGGATCTCGATGCTGACGTCCTTGAGGTTGTTCTCGCGCGCGCCAAGCACGCGGATCAAGTCGTGGCTGTCGCCAACGTGCAGTGCAGGCGAGTTCGAGTCCGTCACCGTGGCCATGCTCATCGTGTCTCCATCTATGACGCAGGAACGCCTGTCCCGGCCGACGATCCCGCCTAGAGCCGGGTGGCTAGCTCAGTCCTCAGCTCACGGCTTTCTTCACCAGCGCTGCGATCCTTGCCTCGTCGGCGGCGGTCAACGCCTTCAATGCGAAGGCGGTCGGCCACATGGTGCCTTCGTCGAGGTTCGCCTCCTCGTTGAAGCCGAACGTCGCGTACCTCGTTTTGAACTTCTGCGCGCTTTGGAAGAAGCAGACGACCTTGCCGTCCTTGGCGTACGCGGGCTGCCCGTACCAGAGTTTCGGCGAGAGGCCTGGCGCGCTGGCTTTGATGATTTCATGGAGCCGCTCGCCGATGGCGCGGTCGGATTCCGGCATCTCGGCGATCTTGGCGAGCACGGCAACTTCCTCGTCCGCCTTGTCCCCACGTTTGCCGCGGCGCGCTTCCGCCTTCAGCTCTTTGGTGCGCTCCTTCATCGCGGCTAGTTCCACGTCAGTGAGTCCCGTGAACTCCGTGCCTGTCGCGGTGGCGCGCTTGGCGGACTGCTGGGTGCCCTTCTTTGCAGGTTTCCTCTCAGCCATGGCGAAGCACCTCCGTGGGTCGAACGAGTCCCCTCACCGGTCCTGAAGCAGCCCGAGAACGTTGTCATCGGGATCGGTGACTGTGGCCACCAAGCGGCCGCCACCAACGTCGCGCACGGGCTCCTTCATTGTGGCACCCGCGGCGGTCACCTCGGCCAGCTTCGCCTCGATGTCCGGCACGTGCCAGTAGGCCACCGGTGAGGTCATGCCCTGCGGTCCACCTCTCGGTACCAACCCGATTTGCTGGCCCTCGGCCTCGAAGCCGACATAGTAGGGCCCGTCGGTCTGCGGCGGGACGCCGATCAGGGCGGCGTACACCGCCTTGGCCTTGGCCAGGTCGGACACGGGGTGCAAAACGGTCTTGATTCCCTGGGTGGAAGAGCCGGTCATGGTCACTCCCGACGTCGTGGTGGTGATGTCCATGACGGTCACGCTAGTTGCGGCTTGGTGACCCGAGCTTCTCGATTCCTGATCTGTCTTGTCACCTGAAGCCGACGCCGGGCCAGCAGCAGGATGCACGCGACGGCGCCGAGCGTCACGGTGGCGAGTCCCGAGCCGCCGAGCGTCGCTCGGGGGCCCAGCGCCGTGGTGAGCGGGCCGCCGAGCGCCGCGCCGAGCGGCGATGCCGTGAGCAGCACCGCGCTGCGGGCTGCGAGCATCGCGGCCAGGTGCCGCGTTGGCGACTTCGCCTGGATCAGCGTCACCGAGAGCGCTACGAAGGGTCCGTAGATCGCGCCGCCAAGCATGAAGCACGCAACGGTGATGGGCGTCGGCACGTCGAACCCGAACGGCAGCAGCGCGAGCCCCCAGCCGACCACGATGACGACCGTCACAGGCCACAGCGGCAGCTGCCGCAGCGCGCCGACCGCGAGCCCGCCGAGCACCGCGCCGATGCCGAACAGCATCCAGTACAGGCCCAGCAGCGTGCCCGGTGCGTGCAGGTCGTCGGTTACGTGCAGCGGCAGGGCGACCTCGACCGGGCCGTACACCAGGTTGAAGAACCAGGTCAGTGTCAGCAGCCCGAGCAGCTCGGGATGGGACCGCAGCAATGCCAGCCCGCCACGGCCGGCCGCCTGGTCGACGGACGAGGTGTCCCCCGCCTCCGGCAGCCGGGTGCGTGCGACGAGCCCCGCGAGGAACACGTAGGTGAGAGCATCCAGACCGAGCACGAGCGCGGAGCTGACGTACATCACCAGCACACCGGCGATCGCGGGCCCGGCGATCACGGCAGCGAAGTTGAGCGAGCTGACGACGGTGTTCGCGACGAGCCGCTGCTCGTTGGGCAGCAGCTCGGCCAGCAGGGTGTACGTGCCCGCGCTGCCCCACGCGTGCAGCAGCGACGAGACCGCGAGCAACACGACGTACAGCGACGGCGTCAGCAACCCGGCGAGCCAGGCGAGCGGTACGGCGCCGAGAAAAACGCCGCGCAACACGTTGTCGGCGAGCAGCAGCCGCCTGGCCGGCACCCGGCGCAGACGGCGACCGAACACCAGCGCACCGACCACGCCCGGCAACGTGTACGCGGCAACCGAGCCGCCGACCCAAAGCCCCGCGGTGGCCTGCGGCGCGAGCTCGATGGCGAGCCACGCCACAGCGACGAAGCTCATCCCGTCGCCGAGGTACGAAACCCCGAAGCCGAAGATCAGTCGCCGAAACACCCGGTTGGCGAGCACCGGCCGGTAGGCGGAGGGGACGAGGCGTCCGAGCACCGAGGGCATCTGGTGTCGATGTACCTGAGATCGATCTGTCTTAGCCGTCAGTCAGGCCTGCGATCGCCGGACGGGCTCAGCGGACCTCGAAGATACGGATCATGTTGCCCGCGGGATCACGGAACGCGCAGTCGCGAACGCCCCACGGCTGGTCGGTCGGCTCCTGGACGACCTCGGCGTCGCCGGCCTGCAGCTGCTCGAAGGTGCGCTCGAGGTCGGCGGTGGCCAGGTTGATACCGCCGTAGGTGCCCTTGGCCATCATCTCGGTGATGACGCGGCGCTCGTCGTCGGTGATGCCGGGGTCAGCGGCCGGCGGATGCAGGACGATGGACGTGCCCGGCTGGGCGGGGGGACCGACCGTGATCCAGTGCATCCCTCCGTATTCGACGTCGTTGCGGACCTCGAAGCCGAGGGTGTCGCGGTAGAAGGCCAGGGAGGCGTCCGGGTCATCATGCGGGAGGTATGCCTGGTGAATGGTGATGTCCATGCGGTCACGCTAGCTGCGGCTCGACGGCCGGTGCTTCTCGATTCCTGATCGGTCTGGTCACTCGCTTCGCCACGCACGGCGGCATCCCCGCCGTCGCGCGGGGCGCCTCATCCCGATAGACGCTGGGCGGCATGCCGACCAGCTCGGTGAAGCGAGTGCTGAATGTGCCCAGCGATGAGCAGCCGACCGCGAAGCAGACCTCCGTGACGCTCATGTCGCCACGAAGCAGCAGCGCCATCGCGCGCTCGATGCGCCGCGTCATCAGATAGCTGTACGGCGACTCGCCGAACGCGAGCCGGAACTCGCGGCTGAGGTGCCCGGCCGACATGTGCGCGCCGCGGGCGAGCGCCTCTACGTCCAGCGGCTGCGCGTACTCCCGGTCGATCCGGTCGCGAACCCGGCGCAGGCGCGCAAGGTCGCGTAGGTGCTGCGCGGTGGCGGAACTGCTGGTCACATGCGAGATCGTACGTCGCGCCGTGGCCTAGCGCCGTTGGCGTCCCCCGTGGCGGACGGCTGCCGCCGGTGTGTCGGAGGCGGACCCTATATTGGTCGAATGACTCGCGCACCGATCGTCCTGGTTCCCGGATTCTGGCTCGGCGCCTGGGCCTTTGACGAAGTCGCCGCTTCCCTCCGCGCCGACGGTCACGAGGTCACCGCGCTGACCTTGCCCGGGCTCGAGTCGGTTGATGCCGACCGGTCTTCGATCACGCTCGCCGACCACGTCGACGCAATCTGTGCCGAAATTGCTGCGGCCGGACGTCCCGTCGTGCTTGCCGTGCACAGCGGTGCCGGCGCCCCTGGTTATGCGGTCACGGACCGCATCCCGGAGCAGATCGCGGCGATGATCTACGTCGACACCGGCCCGGCGATCGGCGCGCTCGACCCCGACTTCGCCGGCACGGAGAAGCCGCTGCCGTCACACGAGGAGCTGGCCGCGGAGGAAAACCTCGACGGGCTCACCGACGAGCAGCTCGAGACATTCCGGCGGCGCGCCGTTCCCGAGCCTGGTGCCGCGCTTCGGGAGGCCGCCGACCTGACCAACGGAGCGCGCCTCGACGTGCCGAGCACAGTCGTATGCACGGCGTTCACGTCCGATCAGTACCGGGACGCCGTCAAGGAGGGCTATGCGTTCGTGGCCGGCCTGGCCGAACTGCGCGACGTGACCTACCTCGACCTACCGACCAGCCATTGGCCGATGTGGTCGCGCCCGCAGGAGCTCGCCGCGATCATCGGCGACGTCGCTCACAAAGCGTCCCACGGCTGACGGACCGAACCCGAGATCAGGTCTTGGTCCCACAGACGACCATGGCGTTCAGTTCGGCGGATCACACCGAAACGATCTCGACGTGCAGGTTGGCGGCTCGAGCAAGCTCGGCCAAGTCGTCGACGTCTCCGGTGAGAATCCCATCGCCGTCGGCCGCAAGCAGCACGAGTGCTGCATCGATCACATCGGCGAGACGGGTACGACCCAGCAGCACGCCAGCGCTGCGACCAGCCCACTCGTCCAAAGCTTCGACCTGCACACCGCGGAGCATCCGTGCGACAACCGCCTGCTTCCCCGCTCCCCCACGCCAGATTTGTCCGATTACCCCTCCATGCGTCACCGGCGGCTGTCCAGCCAAGACCTCGTTCTTGAGAAGTGCGACGACCTCGCGGTTTCCGCGCTCCACGCTGACGAATGCGCCCGCATCGAGCACCAGCGTCACGCCGCACCCTCGCCCCGGCCACGAATGACAACGGCTCGCGCCCTGGCCCGCCGAGTCGCTTCCACCATCTCGTCGTCGGTGATGGGGCCGTGTTCGGCCTCCCACTCCGCAACGAAGTCCCGGAGGGCCATTAGCGTCGTGTCGTGCTGCGCCTGGCGCCGCAGCGCATCATTGACCCACTCGCTGAGGCTTCCGTACCGGCCGTCAGCCACCGCGGATCGTCCTGCGTCGATCAGATTCCCGTCGACTGAGGCCGACAGCCTCTCTTTCGATGCCATAATATCATCATACAATTATGCCACGTTCCTGCCAACACCAGGCTGCCGTTCCCGACTCCGCAGCAGTTGGATCACCGGCCCAGATAGGCGCCGCCATTGACATGCAGGACCTGCCCCGTGATGTGGCCCGCGTCCGGTGACGCAAGAAAACGTACGAGCGCGGCGACATCGGCGGTCGTGCCCGGCCGACCGTTCTTCGTCTGCGCCACCCGTCGTCGTATTCCTTCTTCGGTCATGCGGTCGCGGAAGAACTCGGTGTCGACGATCAGACCGGGTGAGACGACGTTGGCGGTGATGCCGCGCGGTCCCAGCTCACCGGCGAGATCCGCCGTCCACGCCTCCAGCGCGGCCTTCGCGGCGCCGTATGAGCCGGCCCCGATGCGCGCCGCAATCGAGCCGATGGTGACGACGCGGGCGCCGTCTGTCAGCCGCGACTTCAATGCCGTTGTCACCAAGACAGCAGACAAGACGTTGCCTCCAAAGTTGGCCCGCCAGTTGGCTGCCAGCGTTTCCAGGTCGTCGGCCTCCGGGCGATCGAAGTCGTAGTTCCCTCCGACATTGTTGACCAGCACGTCGACGAACTCGGGGAGCGCGGACATCGCCGATGCGACAGCTATCGGATCCGATGCGTCAAACCGCACTGGCCTGGCTCCGAGTTGGCTGGCCGCTGCGTCTAGCACCCCGGCACGGCGACCGGTGATGACGACCGCATCACCCATAGCGACGAAGGTCTCGGCGATCGCGTAGCCGATTCCGGTCGCTCCCCCAGTGACCACGACGTTTCTCACGGTGAACTCCTGGTGCTGCTGACGACGAAGCGGTGGGAGCGGGCACGATGTTGCCATGACCGGCCTATCGATGCGGCCCGCGGTCAAGCCGTTCTTCGATCACCCGCCTCCGCTCGCGTTCGCCCACCGCGGCTACTCCCCCGATGGGCTGGAGAACACCAAGCGAGCATTCGCCGCAGCGGTGGAGCTCGGCTACCGGTACATCGAGACCGACGTTCGGGCGACGGCCGACGGCACCGCCGTTGCCTTCCATGACGCCAGACTGGAGCGGCTTACCGGCCGTCCTGGCCGGATCCGGGATCTGACCTGGAACGAGGTCAGACGAGCACGCGTTCATGGCGTCGAGCCGATACCCACCCTCGAAGACATGTTCGACGCCTGGCCCGACCTGCGGTGGAACGTCGACGTCAAAGACCCCGCGGCGGTGACACCCTTCGCGCGCGCCGTCGAGCGCACCCGCGCGCACGAGCGGGTCTGCGTTGCGTCGTTCTCGGATCGACGCCGACGGGCTGTCCTGCGGCGGCTCTCGGCCCCGGCCGCCACCTCCGGTGGACGGCAGACAATCGCCCGCTTCCGCGGCGCGTCCGCGCTCCGGCTGACCATGCTGGTCACTCGTCTCCTGCGCGAGGTGGACTGCCTGCAGATGCCGTCGCGGGTGGGGCAGATCGCGCTGGTCAGTCGTGCGACGGTGGATCACATCCACGCGGCCGGCCGGCAACTGCACGTCTGGACCGTCAACGATCCCGCCGAGATGCGCCGGATGCTCGCGCTGGGCGTCGACGGGCTGATGACCGACCGCGCCGACGTGCTGCGAGATCTGCTGAGAGCAGAAAACCTTCCCACCCGCTAGCCGCCTCCGCAACCCCGCGCTATCGTGTGTCGCGATGAAACGGAACCGTTTCGTTTCATCCATGGGAACGGGAGGTGTCGTGCCGGCCTTGGCCACCGCTGCTGGCGCCAGCAGACCCCGGGTGGAGGGCGAGCGCGAGAGCGAGATTCTCGACGCCACCGTACGACTACTCGTCGACGTCGGCTACGACAGGCTCACCCTCGACGCGGTTGCTGCCGAGGCACGGGCGAGCAAAGCGACGCTGTACCGGCGCTGGAAGGGGAAAGCCGACCTTGTCGTCGATGCCGTGCATCGCGCGAAGGCATGCGGCGGGCCACTCGATACCGACACCGGCTCGCTCCGTGGTGACCTAATGGCGATGGCCTGCTGCACCGGTGGCCTCGTCGACGACGTCCCATTGTCGGTCTTCGCTGGTCTGATGTCGGCCATGCATCACGATCCCGAACTCATGGCGGCGGTTCACGAGCGTTTTCTCGGCCCGCGGATCGAACTTGCGACCCGGGTATTGGAGCGCGCCCGGGACCGGGGCGAGATCGGCCCAGAGGTCGATATCCGGTTGCTCTTCGCCGTGCTGCCCGCGATGGTGTTGCACCGGCGGCTGGTCATGGGGGAGCCCATCGATGCCGAATTCGTCGCCCGCGTGATTGACGAGGTACTGCTCCCAGCCGCGCACTGCTCAATATCCGTTTCATCCACCCAGAACCCGACACCGAAGAGAGAGTTCTGATGTCCCACGACAGCACCGCTGCGGAAACCACAGCACCCGAGCCCGAGAGTGTCGAGAAGGGCCACGGGCACCGACATCTCGGCATCGCACTGACCGTCATCACCGCAGCCCAACTGATGATCGTGCTGGACGCGTCGGTGGTGAACATCGCATTGCCGTCGATCCAGACCGATCTCGGCTTCTCCTCGGCAAACCTGCCGTGGGTGATCAACGCCTACGTGGTTGCCTTTGGCGGGCTGCTCCTCCTCGGCGGCCGGGCCGGTGACCTGTTGGGCCGGCGGCGTGTCTTCATGGCCGGCATCGGGCTGTTCACGCTCGCGTCGTTGCTGGGTGGCATGGCCCAAAGCGGGGCCTGGCTGCTTGGGGCTCGGGTCTTGCAGGGAATCGGCGCCGCCATCATCGCGCCGACCGCCCTGGCGCTGATCACCACGACCTTCCCAGCGGGACCACCACGGAACCGCGCCTTCGCTGTCTACGCTGCAATGTCGGGGATGGGTGCCGCGATCGGTCTCATCGTCGGCGGAGCGCTGACCGAGGTGTCGTGGCGGTGGACGCTGTTCATCAACATTCCGATCGGCATCCTGCTCATTGCGCTTGCACCACGATTCCTCGGCGAGTCCGCGCGGCAGCACGGTCGATTCGACCTGCTCGGCGCGGTGGTCGGAACCAGTGGTCTGGTCGCGGTGGTCTACGGCCTCACTCACGCCGCTACGCACGAGTGGACATCACCGACGACGGTCGCACTCCTTGTCGGCGGCCTTGTTCTGCTGGTGGCCTTCTTGGTCATCGAGTCGTGGGTCGAGCATCCGTTGCTGCCCATGCGGATCCTCGCCGATCGCACCCGGGCGGTGAGCTTCGTGACGATGCTCATCATCGGCGCCGCGCTGTTCTCCACGTTCTACTTCATCAGCCTTTTCGTCCAGCAGGTCCTCGGCTATGACCCGCTGCAAGCTGGTCTCGCCTTCCTGCCGTTCAGCGCCGGCATTGTCATCGCTGCCCAGGTTGCCTCCGCCCTCGCTTCGCGGGTCGACCCGCGCTGGATCGCCGGTGCCGGAGCGGCCATCGCAGCGGTCGGCATGTGGGGATACACCCAGCTCGACATCACCTCCACGTATCTGACCGGCCTGCTGCCATCGATCATCGTGACCTCGGTCGGCATGGGTCTTGCGTTCGTCCCGCTGACGTTGACCGCCGTCAGCCGGATCGCGCGCCAGGACTCTGGAGTGGGAGCCGGAGTGCTCAACACGACGCAACAGATCGGCGGCGCGCTCGGTCTGGCCATGCTCGGCAGCCTCGCCACTCAGGCCGCCCTCGACAAGGCCGAGGAGCTCACCGTGTTGGCGCAGAGCGGTCAGTTCGACCCCACCCTGATCCCGCTCGTGGCCCAGACCGAGGGCTCGTCGCTGGCGTTCTGGGTCGCCGCCTGCATGCTGCTGGCCAGCGCACTGATCGCGGTGTTCGGTCTCAACATCAAGCACGAGGAGCTCACCGCTGACAGCCTGGAGGTGCAACCCGTCGGCTGACCGATACACCTGGCGGCCTGGCGCGATCTCCCCTACGGCGACGCGTCCAGGCCGGCCAGGCTGGCTGAGACGACGGCTGGCGCCGCCAGATCGGTGTTGTCGAGGATCACCGTCGAGTGCTCCCATGGTCGGGCGTCGCGCAGATAGAGGCGTTGTCCTTCGACGTAGCGTCGGTTGCCGGCCGCGTGCGGGTCAGGTGACCAACCGTCGCGCCGCGAGCAGCGGGCGACCGAGACGTCGAAGCTGACGTGCAGAAGGATCGAGAAGTCCCAGTTCGCTCGTAGCTGGGGCCGGTGCAGGAAGATCCCGTCGAGGATTAGCGCCGCGTCCGCATCGGCCTGTTGCTCCGGGGCCGCGACCGAGACGTCGGCCCGGTAGTCGAAGACAGCCACTCGAAACCGGCCGGATCCACCCGGCGCGAACGGCGCGAGCAAAAACTCGCAGAGCCGCGGGTAGTCATACGAGTCACAGTAGAAACCCTCCGGTGAAGTCCGCCCAAGCCGGTACCGGTCGGCTCGGGGGCGATGAAAGCCATCAACAGACGCGCGCACAACCGGCCGGCCGCTGGCCATGACGCGAGTCGCCAGTTCGTCGGCGAAAACAGATTTGCCGGCACCGTCGACACCGTCGACCGCTACCCGCAGCCGCCGTCGAGGATGCAAGCTGACCAGTCGCTCGGCGAGAGTCGCGAGAAGAATGTCACGGGCCGTTACCACATGCCGGCTGTGGATCGCCGAAGCGGTCCACAGCCGGTCTGGAGCAGCATCGGGCGGCATGGACACCATCACCTCCCTCGCCAGCGAGGCTGAAGCGTTCCGGTTCTTGACCACCATTGTCGCGGTCGGCGAACTGCGTCCCGGCTCACTTCTGGTCGCTTGTACCGACGCTGACGGCCACCCGGGAACGATCGTGGCAGTCGACGAGGTCCCAGCCGATCCGCCGCAACATTCCCGGGTTCGCGCCCTCGCCCAACTCCTCGAACTCGTCGCTGCAAGTGGCCACTGCGGCGGCCTGCTCGCAGTGTCGCGACTCGGCGAGTGCCGGGTCCACGGTGGCGATCTGGCCTGGCACGACGCGTTTGCCGCGACGTCTCTGGGAGTCGGGCTCAGCTGTCACGGCACCTACCTGGTCACACCTGCCGGAATGTGCCGTGTGCGACCGCGGCCATTGACCATCGCGGCGTAGCGGCCCCGACGGAAGTACACGATCAGGCGTGGAACCAGTCGCTGGCACGAACCGCACGCATCGCCGCTCGCCGAATCTCGGGGTCGAGCCGGCGCAGGTAGACCACCCCGTCGAGGTGGTCGACCTCGTGCTCCAGGCAGCGCGCCAGCAACTCTTCGCCCTCCACCCGAATCTGGTTGCCGTCCTGATCGAACCCCTCGACGGCGGCATACCACGAGCGGCGGGTAGGGAACCACAGCTCGGGGACGGACAGGCAGCCCTCGTCGCCGTACTGCTCGCCCTCGGTCGCGACCAACACGGGATTGAAGACCACCCCGACCCGGTCGTCGACGTTGTAGGAGAATCCGCGCAGGGCCACTCCGATTTGCGGGGCCGCGACACCGGCCCGGCCGGGTGCCTGAACCGTATCCAGCAGGTCGCGCGCCAACGCCCGCGTCGCCGAGCCGAACTCGCTGATCTCGGCCGCAACAGTCAGCAGTACCGGGTCCCCGTATCGGCGAATCTCCCGTACCGTCACGCACACCTCGCGCCCGCTGCCGGCCGACGGCGCAGGCGAACCACCGTCGGCGCTTCCCGGACGGCGAGTGTACGGATACCGTCCGGGCAGTCCCTGCACAGCGAGAACTCGAGGGAGCATCGTGGCCCGGCCCTTGGTACCACCCGGGCCGCTTGCCGACGACGCTGAACGAGCTGCAGAGCATCGGGCCTGGTACTTCTACGACTGGGCCAACTCGGGCTTCGTCACCACTACCGGCGCAGTCCTGTTCGGGCCGTATCTGACCGCCGTCGCCGAGACTGCCGCTTGCGGGCGAGTTGGAACCCCAGAAGAACCGTGTCGCGGGACGCTCGAGGTGCTCGGGATTCCAGTGGCGGCCGGCTCGGTCGCGCCTTACGCGGTCACCTTCGCCACGCTGGTGTCGGCAGCGCTGCTGCCGATTGTCGGAGCCATCGCCGATCGCACCTCTCGCAAGCGTCACATGTTGGCCGGATTCGCCTGGGGCGGTGCCGCGAGTGCGGCATCGATGTTCTTCGTCGGTGGATCGAACTGGGGGCTCGGCGTTCTCCTGCTGCTCGCTGCCTCCTTGTTCCTCGGCGCCTCATTGGTGGTCTATGACGCGATCTTGTGCGAGATCGCCGCGGAATCCGATCGGGATCGAGTCTCCAGCCGAGGCTGGGCTCTCGGCTACCTGGGCGGCGGTCTGTTGCTGGCCGCCAATCTGGTCCTGCTCACAGTCCTGCCATTTGGGTTGTCCAGAGGCGACGCCGTACAGGTCAGCCTGCTCTCCGCCGGCATCTGGTGGGCCCTGTGGACCCTGGTGCCGTTCCGGGGGCTGCGCGACCGGCCACCCGTCGCCGTCGTCGCGACCGGATCTCAGCAAGGGCTGCTCGGTGCGGCGTTCGGCCAGCTCCGCCAGACGTTGCGCCATGCCCGGTCGTATCCCCAGACCGTGCACTTCCTCATCGCCTATCTGTTCTACAACGACGGCATCCAGACGGTGATCTACGCCGCGTCGATCTACGGCAGCCGCCAGCTCGGTTTGGCCGAGAGCACCCTCATCACCGCGATCCTGGTGGTGCAGTTCGTCGCATTCGCGGGTGCGCTGATGCTCGGTCGAGTGGCCGCCCGTGTCGGCAGCAAGCGCACCGTTCTTGCTGCCTTGGTGTTGTGGACCCTGGTGGTCGGCGCCGCGTTCTTCCTGCCCGTGCGGCAGGTGGTGCCGTTCCTCGTACTCGCCTTTGCCATCGGCATCGTGCTCGGCGGAAGCCAGGCCTTGTCCCGCTCGCTGTTCAGCCTGCTCATCCCCCGCGGCAACGAGGGCGAGTACTTCAGCCTTTATCAGGCTGCCGAACGGGGCACGAGCTGGTTCGGGACCTTGGTCTTCGGCCTCGTGTTCCAGCTCACCGGCTCTTACCGCAACGCCATCCTCGTACTCGTCGTGTTCTTCGTCGTGGGATTCGTCTTGTTGTCTCGGGTGGACGTGCAGCGCGGGATCGAGCAGGCCGGCAACGAGGTTCCAGCCGTACTGAGGACGTGAGCGAAGTCACTCGGCAGGGTTCCGCGGGGCGGCGGAGCAAGGAACAACAAGCCCGACTCCGACGTTAATGCTTGTGACGTCCTGTCCATCGCCTGACCGGCGCAGTCAGGACTCATGAGACCGACTGAAAGCACCCGGGGACCACCTCCCAGAAGGGTTGACATCATGGCCGAGCGTTCTACCCTTCGCGGATCCCGGCTGGGCGCGACCAGCTACGAGGACGAGCGCGGCGTCGAGTTAGCCGACCGCCAAGCAGTCGTGTACGACTGCGCGCATGGACACCGCTTCGAGATGATGTTCTCGGTCGAGGCAGAGGTGCCGGCCCTGTGGGACTGCCCACGCTGCGGCGCGCAGGCGCTCAGGGTAGAGACCGACCGGCCAGACGAGAAGCCGACGAAGCCGCCGCGTACCCACTGGGACATGCTGCTCGAGCGCCGGTCCGTCGAAGATCTCGAGATTCTGCTCGACGAGCGGCTCGAGCTCCTTCGCGCGGGTCTGCTCCCCGGCGGCGCCCACTTCGCCACCGGCGCCCGCGGCCGGAGGAAGACCGCCTGAGCGCTCGTCGAGCTAGCTGCCATGAAGGCGGCTCCCCCGGCCCAACGCGAGCCCGTTGCCCTCCCGGCGCCGCGGCTCGCGTTCGCATCCAGGGCTGCCAGCCGCCTGGTGGTAGACCTGGCTGGCGCAGGACCCCCGGTGTGGCGGTTGGCTCGCCAGAAGGTCGCGATTGGCTCGCTCTATCGTGACTAGCCCGCGGCATTTGCGTGCTTTGTGGGGCGGCGCAGCGTGCCAATCGCATCTGCGGAGCCAGGATCCGCTAGCCCGCACCGCGGCGCGCATCGGGAGCACGGCTCTTAGTTCGTGGGATCGTCTCGGGAGTCGATAACCTCGCCTCGGATGATCGGACCCGCGGTCGGCTTCGGTGCGGCAGGCGGCGGCCCGACACTGGTGATTCCGCCGGCTCGGCTGACCAGGCCCGTCCCGAGCGTGGTCAGCAATCGGCGCGCGAACGGCCGGCTGGCCGGTATGACGATGATCAGGCCGACCAAGTCGGTCAGTATGCCCGGCAGAACCAGTAGCAGTCCGCCCGTCGCGACCAAACCCCGGTCGGGCACTGCAGGCTCCGGCGCCCGACGCTCGCGCATAGCGGCCCGCATCGCCTCGACGGCTCGTATGCCCTCCCGGCGAATTAGCACCGCGCCAACTGCCGCGGTCGCCAGCACCCAGACGAACAGCGCGCCCCCACCCAGCAACTGGCCGACGAGCACGAACAGGGCGACCTCGACCACGATGTACAGCACGAATGCCAGCCGCACGGGGAAAGACAGGCTCATCGGCGCCACCTCCAGGCGCGGAGTTGGCCGACGCGGTATGCAATCCCCCACCGGGTGACCTGCCATAAGGCCTCGCGCACGATGGCGCCGCTCATCTTCGACGTGCCCTCGGTCCGTTCGACGAAGGTGATGGGCACCTCGACAACCCGCAGGCCGGCACGGACAGCTCGCCAGGCCAGTTCCACCTGAAAGCAATAGCCGGCCGAAGCGACGGTATCCAAATCGAGCTGACGCACTGCGCTCGCCCGATAGGCACGGTATCCACCAGTGGCATCCCGCAGCGGCACTCCGAGGGCAATGCTGGTGTAGCGGTTCCCGCCCCGGGAGAGCACCTCTCGCTGCCACGACCAGTCCACGATCCGCCCGCCAGGGACGTACCTCGAGCCGAGAACCACGTCCGCATCCGCCAATGCCGTGAGCAGCCGAGACAGCTGTTCGGGCTGATGCGACCCGTCAGCGTCCATCTCCACCAGCACGTCGTACTCGCGCTCGAGCCCCCACCGGAACCCGGCGGCGTATGCCCTGCCCAGACCGTCCTTTCGAGCCCGGTGCAAAACGTGCACGAGCGGGTCCAGTTCGGCCAATCCATCGGCGATCTCGCCGGTGCCGTCCGGCGAGGCGTCGTCGACGACGAGCACATCAGCTCCTGGCACGGCTGACCGCACCCGCTCGACGACCTTCCGGACGACGGCTGCCTCATTGTAGGTCGGCATGACGACGAGCAGTCGCCGGGCACCGGCATCCTGGCCCGTCACGATGTCGGCACGGTCTCAGGAGACGCCGGGCTCTGGTCGGCCACGATCGGCCCGCGTCGGCGGGACACCAGCACGGCGGCAGTAGCTGCGCCCAGTGTCGCGGCGACCAGGATCCACTCCGGCCACTCGCCGATGATCGTCGCGATCGTGTGCCGAGTTCCTAGCGGCACCGCGGCGACCAATACGGCCTGGGTATCGAGTTCCGCCCGGTCGACCACCGCTCCGTCGGGTTCGACGATTGCGCTGACGCCGGCGAGGGCCGAGACGAGCACCGTTCGGCCGTGTTCCACCGCCCGGAACCGAGCCATGGCAAGCTGCTGCTCGGTCATCGGGGAGAAGCCGAATGTGGCGTTGTTCGTCTGGACCGCCAAAATCTCGCCGCCGTCTCGAACGGCGTCGCGAACGAGGTTGTCGAAAGCGACCTCGAAACAGATGACCACACCGACCTGGGTGGCTCCCATCGGTAAGACGCCGACCTCCTGCCCGCCGATGAAGTCTCGTGGCTGCTGATCGACCTCCGGCGCGATCAGCCGAGCCAATCGCCGGAACGGGATGTACTCCCCGAACGGCATCGGGTGTCGCTTGACGTAGGTGGCCTCCGGTCCGCCGGCTGGCACCCACACGATCGAGGTGTTCTGGACGTTTCGCTCATCGGCTGTCGGCACGAGCGCACCGACGAGAGTCGGCGCACTGATGGCGTCAACGGCAGCGGAGATGTCAGCACTGGTCCGCGCGTCGGCATACGGGTTGATGTCAGAGGAGTTCTCCGGCCAGACGACGAGGTCCGGCCGCTCGACCGAGCCCGCCTGTACCTCCTCTGCCAGTCGGCTGGTCACAGCGGCGTTGTTCCGGGTGATCACCCGGCGCTCGTCGTTGTAGTCGAAATTGAGCTCGGGCACGTTGCCTTGGACCACGGCGACGGTGATGGCGTTGTCGCTCGTCGTTGTGGCCGGAATAACCATGCCGGCCACGAGGACGACGGCCGCGGCAGCGAGTGCGACCAGCCGCCTGGTCAGCTGACCGGGCTGCACAGCCCAGGCCAGTAACCCGCCAACGAGGGCGACGGCAAAGGTGACCAGCGGCGAACCACCGACAGCGGCCAGTCCCAGCAGGGGTCCGTCCACCTGGGAGAACGCCAGCTTGCCCCAGGTGAATCCGCCGTAGGGCACGCGCCCGCGTAGCGCTTCCTCGGCCACCCAAGCCGCAGCGGTCCAGACCGGCCAGCCAGGCAGGCGCTGGGCAAGCATCAGGATCACGCCGAGCGGGAGGAAGAACAGGGCCTGGGAAAGTGCCAGGATCAGCCACGGCACCGGGCCGACCTCCGCGCCGGTCCATGGCAGGAACGGTACGAAGAAGCCCAAGCCGACCAATAGTCCAAGCAGTGCAGACCGACGTACCGGCTGTCCTCGGACCAGAAGCGCGAACGCCGCTGGGACAATGGGGGCGACGAACCAGAGGTCGTAGGGCGGAAAGGCGAGAATGAGCGCCGCCCCGGTTGCCACGGCCGCGGCGGCGCGAGCAAGAGGCGTCACGGGCAGTGGGTTCTCCAGACACTGGGCGGCAGACGCCAATGGGCGAGCGGCATCGTTCTTGTGACCGTATAACGTGCCGCGCGCCGCGGCCGTGCCCAGGATCGGCCCGCTGCCCGAGGTCTTGCACATGTGCTACGGCGGACGCGGCCCGGCCCCGCCCTTCGGACCGGTCCGCGCACCGCTGGCTGCAGCCCGCGGACCGTTGTCTACTGGGCGGGCCGGGCCCGACCTCGTCACACCCCGTGCCGCTGCTAACGCCAGCAGGCGCGCCGAACGACCCAGAACCTGGCTCAGGCGGGTTGCCCGGACTGACGCCCGCGGCTCCCCGTCGGCCCCGATCACTCGGCGCGCCCGGACGCAGCCCGAGCAGTGTCCGCTGGTGGACAGCATGCGACTCTGCTCTGTCGCGGGAGAGCTGTCAAACCGGGCATGACCAGCGCAGATACCGTGTTGTCGCAGGTCAGACAGGGCCCACGCACTCGCGGTTCGACCGCCGAATTTCAGCCGGCGGGACGAGGTCAGGAGTCGCGCTCGAATACCGTCTGACCACGAACCACCGTCTGCAGGCAGATGGGCAGTGCGGCGTCCGCGGCGAGGTCAGGAAGACCCGGCACGCCGGAGCGAGGGTCGGTGGACCACGCGGCCAACCGCTCGTCTGGCGCGGTGACGACCAGCTCCCCCGGCACGTCCCACACCGCGTAGGTCGCCATCATGCCCGGGGCCAGCACTCCGGCGTCGTCGACGCGAGCGGCCCGCCAGCCGCCACGGGTCGCGGCAGCAAAAGCGCCCCGCACACTGAGGCTGTGCTCTGGTGTTCGGTGGTAGGCAGCCGCACGGACCATCTCCCAGCCACCGAGCGGGGTGGCCGGTGAGTCCGAGCCCAACGCGAGCACGACACCAGCGCGTGCCATGGCCGCGAACGGATTCATCGCTCGAGCCCGTTCGACCCCAAGGCGGGCCGCGTACATCCCGTCATCGCCGCCCCAGTACTCGTCAAAGCGCGGCTGAACGCTCGCGACGACACCGAGTCGGGCCATCTGGTCGACCAGGTCCGCTCCGACCATCTCGACATGTTCCAGACGGTGCCGAGCGGCAATCACCGCGTCCAGACCGCAGCGCTCAGCGGCCTGGGTCATCGCCGCCACAGCGATGTGGACAGCCTCATCGCCGATGCAGTGGAAGCCGGCTTGGAGCCCGGCCCGAGTACAGGCGACAACGTGCTCGGTCGACTCGTCGGGATCGAGATACAGATATCCCCGGTCTGCTGGTGCGTCGGCGTATGGCGTCGACAGCCGCGCCGTGCGTGAGCCGATACTGCCGTCGATGTTGAGATCGCCAGCCGCCCCGGCGCAACCGAGTTCTCCGGCCAGGGCCACCCCGGCTCCCGTCGCTCCCCAGTAGCCGACCACGGCCAGGCTGTTCTCCGAGTCAGCAAGGGACAGAACACCGCGAAGGTCTTCTGATCCCGCGATGTGAGGGGCGGCAATCTCGTGAATGGCGCCGATGCCGAGCTCCGCCGCCCGGCGCAAGGTGGCCCGCTGAAGCGCCCGGCGCCGACCAGGTGCGATGGTGTCCCGGGTGGCCCGCCGAGCTAGGTGGTGGGCCTCTCGCTGCACCAGCCCATTGGCGTAACCGGGCGCTTCGGCGATGGCGGGAACCTCGGCCAGCAGGCCGGTGGACACGACGGCCGAATGCCCGTCCACCCTGGTGAGGCAGGAGACAACAGGGCCGGCCGCCTGATCGAGTTCGGCCTGTGTCGGCGGCCGCGCCCCGGGCCAGTCGCGTTCGTCCCAACCGTGGCCGAGGATCGGTTCACCGGGCCTGGACCGAGCGTGTCGAGCCACCCGGTCGAGGCACTCGACCAGTGAGGTGCATCCGGTCAGGTCGACGCCTTCGTCGGCCAGGCCGGACTCGAGCACATGCACATGGGCATCGACGAACGCCGGTGTCACCAACGCGCCGCCGAGGCCGACCACCCGGTCGGCCGAGTCCAGGTGTGTCTGGGCTGCGCCTTCACCGCCGACCCACGCGACTCGGTCGCCAACGACCAGCATCGCCGTGGCGAACGGGTCCGTCGGGCTGTAGACGACTCCCTCGCGCAAGAGAACCGACGCCGGCATGGCGACAGTCTTCCGGCTGCGCTGGCGACTTGAATAGGCAGACTTGCCGTAATCTGACGGCACCTGCGGAAGAGTTCCGGCCAGGTAGGCTCAATGCAGGAAAAGCTCCTATCTGCCCCGGGCTTCGCCCGGTGGCCCAACAACACGGAGAGGCGGCGACATGCCCTCGATCACAGCTAACCGCACGCGCGAGGGAACTGCCTCCGCGTCTACCCGGGTGGCCCCGGCGGAGGTCCACGACGTGCTGGCCCGGCACCTACTGACCGACGGCTTCAAACTCGTACTCGACACCCAGGCCAGCCAGGGGTCCACCGTCGTCGATGCGCGCGACGGGCAGCGGTACCTGGACATGTACACGTTCTTCGCTTCGGCGCCGCTGGGCTGCAACCACCCGGGAATCGTCGACGACTCGGAGTTCATGGCGCTGCTTGCCGACGTCTCAGCCAACAAGCCGGCGAACTCCGACATCTACAGCACCCACCTGGCCGAGTTCGTGGAGACGTTCTCGCGGGTGCTCGGTGATCCGCGCCTTCCGCACATGTTCTTCGTCGAAGGCGGCGCCATGGCGGTCGAGAACGCGTTGAAGGTCGCCTTCGACTGGAAGAGCCGGCGCAACGAGGCCCGCGGCCGCTCCGCCGAACTGGGCACACGAGTGATGCACCTGACCCGCGCGTTCCACGGCCGCAGCGGGTACACGATGTCGCTCACCAACACCGAGCCGGTGAAGACCGACCGCTACCCGAAGTTCGACTGGCCACGAATCGACGTGCCGGCGCTCCGGTTCCCCATCAATCTGAACGAGGTTCGCGCTGCCGAGGAGCGCGCGCTGACTCAGGCCCGTGCGGCGTTCGTCCGCTACCCGCACGACATCGCCGCGTTCATCGCCGAGCCGATTCAGGGCGAGGGCGGCGACAACCACATGCGGGCGGAGTTCCTGCAGGCCATGCAAGAACTCGTGCACCAACACGACGCCCTGTTCATCCTGGACGAGGTGCAGACGGGCGCCGGGGCCACCGGGACGCCGTGGGCGTACCAGCAGCTAGGCCTGTCCCCCGACATCGTGGCGTTCTCCAAGAAGGTGCAGCTGGGCGGCATCATGGCGGGCGGCCGCGTTGACGAGGTCGCCGACAACGTCTTCGCCGTGTCCGGACGGATCAACTCCACCTGGGGCGGCGGACTGACCGACATGGTCCGGTCGCGCCGCATCCTGGAGATCGTGGAGCGCGAAGGACTGATCGAGGCAGCCGGGCCGAAGGGCGAGGCACTACTGGCAGCCCTCGGCAAGGTCGAGTCCGCCCATGCGGCAGTGCTGAGCAACGTTCGCGGTCGTGGACTGCTCGCCGCAGTTGACCTGCCCGATATCGAGACCCGCGACGTGGTGCTTCGCCGGCTGCGGGAAGACGAGCATGTGCTCACCCTCGGTAGCGGGGAGCGGTCGGTGCGATTCCGCCCTGCCCTGTCGGTCACCGTCGACGAGCTCGAGCAGGCGGCCGCAGCGCTGGGCCGGGTGCTCGACGATCTGGAGGCCGGACGATGAGCAGTCCAGTCACCTCCGTCGTCGCCGGTGAACCGGTTGTCGAAGGACGGACGATCTCCAGCACGAACCCCGCACGCCTCGATGACGTGGTGGCGGAGGTCGTGCTGGGCGACGCATCGACGTTCGCCAGCGGCGGCTGCGGACGCCAAGCGCGCCCAACCGGCCTGGGGCGAGGTCCCGGCGCCGATCCGCGGTCGCGCGATAGCGCACATCGGGCGTGCCGTCGAGGACAACGCCGAGGCGCTCGCACGCCTGGTCACTCGCGAGATCGGCAAGCCGTACGCGGAGGCATTGGGCGAGGTACGGGAGATCGTGGACACGTGCGACTTCTTCCTCGGCGAGGGCCGTCGCCTGTACGGGCAGACCGTGCCGAGCGAGATGCCGGACAAGCAGCTGTTCACCTTCCGCAACCCAGTCGGCACGGTTGCGGTGATCACGGCCGGCAACTTCCCGGTCGCCGTGCCGTCCTGGTACATCGTCCCGGCCTTGCTGTGTGGCAACACCGTGGTCTGGAAGCCGGCGGAGTACTCCGCTGCCACGGCGGCGGCTTTCCACGAGATCTTCGTCCGCGGCGGCGGGCTGCCGGCCGGCGTCTTCAACATCGTGCACGCCGACGGCGAGCAGACCTACGCCGGTCTGCAAGCGGCACTGGGGGCGGGCGACGTCGACAAAGTCGGTTTCACCGGCTCCTCTGCCGTGGGACGCAAGATCGGCGAGCTCACCGGCCGACACCTGCAGACCGCCTGCCTCGAGCTCGGCGGTAAGAACCCCCTGGTCATCACGCCCAGTGCGGACCTGGACCTCGCTGTCGAGGGCGCGCTGTTCTCCGGGTTCGGAACAGCCGGTCAGCGCTGCACGTCGCTCGGCACGGTGATCGTGCACGAGTCGCTACACGACGAGTTCGTCGCGCGATTTACCAAGGCCGTCGACGCCGGTGCCGTCGGCGATCCGTCGGAGGAGGTCCTGATGGGGCCGCTGCTCGACGAGAAGTTCGCGACCCGGTTCGAGGAGTACCTCGGCTGGATCCAGCCACACCACACGGTCTACGGCTCGACCGGTCGTATCACCGCCGGCAATCCGCGGCCGGGCTTCGCCGGCGACCCGGAGGCCGGCTTGTTCTACCACCCGGTCGTCGTCGACGGCGTGCGGCCCGGCGACACGATCTTCGACGAAGAGACGTTCGGCCCGATGGTCGGCATCACCACGTATTCCACCTTGGCCGACGCCATCATGCTGGCCAACGCTCCTGGCTACGGCCTGTCATCGTCGATCTACACCCAAGACCCGGACGAGGTGTACGCGTTCCGCCGCGGTATCTCCGCCGGGATGGTCAGCGTGAACAACTCGACCTCCGGCGCGGAGGCACATCTGCCGTTCGGGGGGAACGGCAAGTCCGGCAACGGATCCCGGCAGTCCGGCATGTGGGTGCTCGACCAATTCACCCGCTGGCAAGCCATGAACTGGGACTACTCGGGCCGGCTGCAGAAGGCACAGATGGACGTTGTCGAGTTGGAGCCGGACACGCAGTTCCGGCTGCCGGAGTGAGCAACGCACTCGATGAAGCGCTTCGGTCGGCCGTCGCGGGGCTGCGGCCGGCCGAGCGCTCCGGCATCGCCGCCGACTCGCCAATCCGCCCGGGCAGTGCGCTGTCGGTCGGCGCTGCGCTGGGTACTTTCGACGCCCAGGCCACCAGCCGCCATCTCGATTTCGCGGCCCGTGCCCTGCAGGCCCAGGGTAGGGGCTTCTACACCATCGGTTCGGCGGGTCACGAGAGCAATGCTGCGGTCGCGGCCGCGCTTCGACCGACGGATCCGGCGCTGCTGCACTACCGGTCGGGGGGTTTCTACCAGGCCAGGGCGTCGCAGATAACCGGGTCGACACCGGTCCGCGACGTTCTGCAAGGCCTGCTCTGTGCTGCTGATGAACCGATCGCCGGCGGCCGGCACAAAGTCTTCGGCAACGCTGCGTTGTCGGTGATTCCACAGACCTCGACGATCGCGTCGCACCTGCCGCGCGCGGTCGGTCTGGCTGTCGCTCTGCACCGGACGGCCAAGCTCGGTGTCGAAACGCCGTGGCCCAGCGATGCGGTGGTGGTCTGCTCGTTCGGCGACGCGTCGGCCAATCACTCCACCGCGACCGGTGCGATCAATACTGCGCTCAACACCGCCTACCAGCGGCTTCCGGTACCCATTCTGTTCATCTGCGAGGACAACGGCCTGGGCATTTCGGTCCGCACACCGGCGGGCTGGGTCGAGCGTGCATTCGGCTCCCGGCCCGGGCTCACTTACCTCACGGCCGACGGGTTCGACGTGTCGGCGACGTACGACACGGCGGTCGCCGCCGCCGAGCTCGTCCGCTCGTCGCGTCGGCCGGTGTTCCTCCATCTGGCGACCGTGCGCTACCTCGGCCATGCGGGCAGCGACGCCGAGGTCAGCTACCGCACGCCGAGCGAGATGTCCGCCGACTACGCCCGCGACCCGTTGCTGGGCACCGCGACGGCGCTGGTGTCCTCGGGTGCCGCGACACCGGAGGAGCTACTGGGTCGGTACGACGCTGCGGCACGGCTGGTCGCCACGACGGCCGACGAGCTGGTCGGTTCGCGCCGGCTGGAATCGGCCGCCGAGGCAATGGCGCCGCTCGCTCCTCGCCGGCCGGGCGCGGTGCTCGCCGCAGTCCGTGACCTCGCCGCCGTGACCAAACCGCAGCACCAAGCCGCCGCCCGCGATCTTGAGATAGCTGCGGGCATCGGACCGTCGGTGCTGTCTCAAGATCGCGGCCATTTGACTCTGGCTGCCTCGATCACGGCCGCTCTTGGTGACGCCATGGCGGGCGACCAGAGAGTCGTGGTGTTCGGAGAGGACGTCGGCCGCAAGGGCGGGGTGTACGGCGCGACGCGCGGGCTGGCTCGCCGTTTCGGTGCTGGCAGGGTATTCGACACCCTCTTGGACGAGCAGTCGATCCTCGGCTTTGCCCTCGGCGCAGGCATGGCCGGGCTACTCCCGGTCCCGGAAATCCAGTACCTGGCCTATTTGCACAACGCCGAGGACCAGTTGCGTGGCGAAGCCGCCACCCTGCCGTTCTTCTCCCAAGGCGCCTACCGCAATCCGATGGTCGTGCGGGTCGCCGGCCTTGGATACCAGCAGGGCTTCGGCGGGCACTTCCACAACGACAACGCCGTCGCCGTGCTGCGCGACATCCCCGGGCTGGTCATCGCCTGCCCCGCCCGCGGCGGCGACGGCGCAGCGATGCTCCGCACCTGCTTGGCCGCTGCCGCCGTCGACGGAACCGTCAGCGTGTTCCTGGAGCCGATCGCGCTGTACCACACTCGCGACCTCCACGAGGCCGACGATGCCGCCTGGCTGGACCCCTACGTGCCGCCGGAGCGCTGGGAGTCCGAGCACGTCCCAATTGGTCGAGGCCGCACCTATGGTGATGGACGCGATCTGACAGTTGTCAGCTTTGCCAACGGGCTGCGGATGAGTCTTCGTGTCGCCCAGCGGCTGGAGCGCCGCGGGATCCGCGCTCGGGTGCTGGATCTGCGCTGGCTCGTACCGCTCCCCGTCGAGGACCTGCTGCGCGAGGCCTCGGTGACCGGCCGCGTGCTCGTCGTCGACGAGACCCGCCGCAGTGCGGGTGTCTCCGAAGGTGTGCTGGCCGCGCTGGTCGACGGCGGGTTCACTGGGACGATGAGCAGAGTGACCAGCAAGGACAGCTTCATCCCCCTTGGGCCGGCGGCATCACATGTCTTGCTGGCCGAGGACGAGATCGAAGCCGCGGCCGTGCGGCTCACCGAAGGAGATACCGAATGACCGCGACCGGAGCACTCGAGCTGCTCGGTGTCGATCACCTGCTCAGCGACGAGGAGGTGGCGATCCAGGAAACCGTTCGTCGATTCGCGGCCGACAAGGTGCGCCCGTACATCGCTGATTGGTACGAGGCCGGCGAGATTCCGCTGTCGCTCGCCGTCGACGCTGGGAAGCTCGGCTTGCTCGGCATGCATCTGAGCGGATACGGCTGCGCCGGAACCAACGCCGTGTCGTACGGACTGGCCTGCATGGAGCTCGAGGCTGCTGACTCGGGCGTGCGCAGCCTGGTCTCGGTGCAGGGCTCGCTGGCCATGTTCGCGATCTGGAAATTCGGCTCCGAGGAGCAGAAGCAACGCTGGCTGCCCGGCATGGCCGCCGGGGAGATCATCGGCTGTTTCGGGCTGACCGAGCCGGATTTCGGATCCAACCCGGCCGGGATGCGGACCCGGGCCCGCCGCCACGGCGATGACTGGGTGCTCGACGGCACGAAGATGTGGATCACCAGCGGGTCGGTGGCCGATGTCGCGGTGGTGTGGGCCCGGGCCGACGACGAGATCCGCGGCTTCCTGGTCCCGACGGACACCCCTGGCTTCTCGGCTCCGAAGATCGGCAAGAAGCTGTCCTTGCGGGCTTCCGTGACCAGTGAGCTGGTGCTCGAAGGCGTGCGGCTGCCGGAAGACGCCGTGCTGCCCGAGGTATCCAGCCTCCGTGGACCGCTGTCGTGCCTCAACGAAGCCCGGTTCGGCATCGTCTTCGGCGCGTTGGGCGCCGCCCGCGACTGCCTCGAGGCAGCTGTGTCGTACTCGATCGACCGGGAGGTGTTCGAGCGCCCGCTGGCCTCGTTCCAGCTCACCCAGGCCAAGCTGGCCGACATGGCGCTGGAGCTGCAGAAGGGGTTCCTGCTCGCACTGCACCTGGGCCGGCTCAAGGACGACGGAAAACTCCGGCCGGAGCAGGTGAGCCTGGGCAAGCTCAACAACGTCCGCGAGGCGCTGGAGATCGCCCGGACCTGCCGGACGATCCTCGGCGCGAACGGGATCACGCTGGAGTACCCCGTGCTGCGGCATGCCAACAACCTCGAGTCCGTACTCACCTATGAGGGCACCACCGAGGTACACCAGCTCGTCGTCGGCCAGGCCCTGACCGGGGAGTCAGCGTTCGGCGGCTGAGCGTCGCGGGCGTGCGGACCGAGCCGGCTCTCAGGCATGGTGCCCGCCGGGGTCGACGTAGGTGCGCGCCTCGTCGACCAGGGCGGGCCACTCCCCCGCCGCTGCGTCCGGCAACACGGCCCATTCCTTCATCAGCCGACCGTGGCCGGGATCGAAGTTCCGGGCACCTCGCGTGACGACGAGTTCGTCCACGCGGCGCTTGGGGAGCTTTACCACCAGCTCGTTCTGGATGAACATCGCGTAGATCTTGCCCAAGACGCGCAGGCCCTGAGACTTCCCGAAGCCGGTGCCAGCGGTGACCTCCGGTCGGCGGGCCAATTCGGTCTCGGCGATGCCGGCCCATACCGACTCAGGAGTCACGAGCATCAGCCCAGACTGACTCGCTATTCGCAGTCGGCCGGGCCTCGAACGGCGTGGACAGCACGACCGTGGTCCGGGTCGACACGTTCGCGGCCGATCGGATCCGGCTCAGCAGGTCCTCGAGGTCACCCGGGCTTGCGACGCGCACCTTCAGGATGTGGCTTTCGTTGCCGGCGACCGAGTGGCAGGCCTCGATCTCGGTGATCTCGGCCAGCCGCTCGGGCGCGTCGTCGGGTTGGCTGGGATCGATGGGAGTGATGGAGATGAAGGCCGCCAAGGGCAGGCCGACCGCCTCGTAGTCCAACACCGCTGTGTACCCACGGATCACCCCGCGTTCCTCCAGCCGGCGGACCCGTTGGTGTACAGCGGAGGTGGACAATCCGGTCGCTTTGGCGAGATCGGTGAAGCTCAGCCGGCCATCGTGGGCCAACAGCCCGACGATCTGTCGGTCGATCTCCTCCACGTCAGAACCCTAGTCGGATGGTCGCACTCGGACCCTCCCTCGTGCCTCGTTCGGGCTCCTCGTTGCTCCAAGTGGCAGCATGACGGCGTGGAGATCGCGAAGGCGCAGGAACTGTTCGAGGCGGAACGCGGCTGGCTGGACACGGCGAGTTACGGGCTGCCTCCCCGGCCCGCATGGGAGGCCTTGCAAGAGGCCCTGGCGGTCTGGCGCTGTGGGCGTGGCCACTGGAAACCATGGGGCGAGGAGACGATACGAGCGCGCGAGATCTTCGCCCGGCTGGTCGGCGTTCCGCCGGCCGACGTCACCACAGGTGCGCAGGTCTCCCAGCTGCTCGCGATGATTGCCGCATCGCTGCCCACAGGTGCCCAGGTTGTGGTCCCTGAGGAGGAGTTCACCTCGAACCTGTTTCCGTGGCTGGTCCAGGAGCAGCGCGGAGTCCGCGTTCGGACCGTGCCCCTACGCGAGTTGGCCAACGAGATCGACCACGACACAGATCTGGTGGCGTTCAGTCTGGTCCAGTCGGCGTCCGGTGAGATCGCCGATCTTGACGCCATCATCGGCACCGCCGCATGGGCGGGCGCGAAGACGGTAGTCGACGCTACGCAAGCAGTCGGCTGGCTATCTGTTGACGCGTCTCGGGTCGATGCCCTGGTCTGCGGTGCCTACAAATGGCTGCTTTCGCCGCGCGGCACGGCGTTCATGGTCACGACGCGCGAACTCCGTGATGGAATCCTGCCGGAGCAAGCCGGCTGGTGGGCCGGTGACGACCCGCACACGTCGTACTACGGCCCACCGCTACGGTTGGCTGCCGATGCCCGCCGGCTGGACATCTCGCCGGCGTGGTTCAACTGGGTCGCCACTGCTCCAGCGCTCGACCTGTTCGAGCAGGTGGGCGTCGAGGCCATTCGAACTCATGACGTCGCGTTGGCCAACCGGTTTCGCGCCGGCCTCGGGTTACCGGTTGGTCACTCGGCGATCGTTTCCGTCGACGTGCCAGGTGCCGAGGAACGGCTGCAGGCCGCCGGTGTCCGCGCAGCCGTCCGAGGCGGTCGCCTACGGGCGTCGTTCCACCTCTACACCACCGAGGCCGACGTCGACCTCGCCCTGAACGCCCTCACGAACTAGCAACTCGCCGCCGCCATCCACGGCAACCCGCCCCAGGACTAGATGATCGTCAGGTCGCGGGGGCGAAGATTGAGCCGCTCGACGCTGTCGTCGGTAGTGACGACGATGTCCTCGATCCGGGCGCCGAAGCGTCCAGGCAGGTAGAACCCCGGCTCAATGGAGAACGCCATGCCCGGTTCGAGCAAACGGGTATTCCCGGCCACGATGTACGGATCCTCGTGGGTCTCCAGGCCGATACCGTGCCCGGTGCGGTGGACGAAGTAGTCGCCCAGCCCTCCCGCCGTCAGGACGTCTCGTGCCGCCGCGTCGACAGACTCCGCAGTGACGCCGGGTCGCACGCGCTCGATGGCCGCCGCTTGAGCCCGACGGAGCGTTTCGTATGCGTCGACGTACCCATCTGGCGGCCCGCCCATGACGTAGGTCCGGGTCTCATCCGAGCAGTAGCCGCTCGGCATCGTGCCGCCGATGTCGACGACGACCGGATCGCCTGCCTCGATCACCCGATCGGACCCACCGTGGTGCGGGCTCGCGCTGTTTGGCCCGCAGGCAACGATCACGAAGTCGACGCGCTGGTGCCCCTCGCCGATGATCGCATCGGCGACGTCGCGACCCACCTCGCGTTCGGTCCGTCCAGCCCGCAGCCACTCCCCCATCCGAGCGTGCACCCGGTCTATGGCCGCGGCCGCGTCCCAAAGCGCCTCGACTTCCGCCGGCGCCTTTCGCATCCGGAGCTCACGAAACACCGGCCCGGCCAGAACCTGTTCCGCATCGGGCATTGCGGCCTGGAACCGCAGCACCTTCTCGGCCCACATGTGATCATCGACGGCGACCCGGCGCGCTGTTGGCACCAACTCCGCGACGAGTGCCACCGGGTCGTCGGTCTCCGGCCAGTCGACTATTTCGATGCCCATGGCGCCGGCCGGCGAAGCCTCCGCCGCCGGCCGTTCCAGCGTCGGCACGACGAGCACTGGGTCTCCGGATGCCCGCAGGAGCAGGCAGGTCAGCCGCTCCAACGGCAGCGCGTCGTAGCCGGTCAGGTAACGCAGGTCTGCGCCGGGTGTCACCAGAACCGCGTCGAGCCCGGCAGCGGCAGCGGCGGCTTTGGCGCGCGACATGCTCTCGACGGTCATCGGGTGCGAGCGTATCGGCGCTGGGCGCGTGGCAGGCTCGTCCTCCGTGAGCCGCCTGATGCTGCTGGACGCCGCGTCGTTGTACTTCCGAGCGTTTTATGGCGTCCCGGAATCGATGACGGCGCCGGACGGCACGCCGGTCAACGCGGTGCGGGGGTTGCTCGACTTCATCGCCCGGTTGGTCACCGTACGGAAGCCGGACAGGCTCATCGCCTGCCTCGACGAGGACTGGCGCCCGGCGTTCCGAGTGGCGGCCGTGCCGTCGTACAAGGCACACCGCCTGCTCAATGCCGCCCGCAACATCGAGGACATCCCGCCGGCGCTTGTTGCCCAGGTGCCGCTGATCCTCGACGTGCTCGATGCGCTCGGCCTTGCCTACGTCGGCGCGCCGGGGTTCGAGGCCGACGACGTCATCGGCACACTGGCGGCCCGGGATCCAGGTCCGGTCGACGTCGTGACCGGGGACCGCGACCTGTTTCAGGTCGTCGACGACTCTCGCGAGGTTCGTGTCCTCTACACAGCGCGAGGCGTCGGGCGGCATGAGGTCGTCGACGAATCAGTAGTCGCGGCCAGGTACGGGATCCCGGGCCGCGCGTACGCGGCGTTCGCGACGCTGCGCGGCGATCCGAGCGACGGCCTGCCCGGCGTTGCCGGCGTGGGAGACAAGACAGCAGCAACGTTGGTGTCGAGGTTTGGAGATATCGACGGGCTGCTGACCGCGGTCGATGACCCGACATCGGAGCTGGCCCCGACCCTGCGCCGCAAGCTCGCCAACGCGCGCGACTACCTGGCCGTCGCGCCTGCTGTCGTCGCCGTCCGCACTGACGTGCCGATTCCCCAGATCGACGGCAAGCTCCCCAGCGGGCCGCACGACCCGGAAGCACTCGTCGACCTCGACGAGCGTTGGAATCTCGACTCGTCGCTGAACCGGGTGCTCAATGCCCTCGCCAGCCTGAGGGACTAGGACGACAGTGTGGCGTAGTCGACGACACCGCGGCGGAGTGCCTGGACCGCATGCCGCGCCGTCCCGCGCAGCGGCGTATCGCCGGCGGCGTCGGCTACCTGGTCGAGCAGGTCGAGCAGTTGCCGCATCGCGCGAACGAAGTCACCGGCGGTCAGATCGGCCTCGGTGAGAACCGACTCGAGCCGGTCTCCATTGGCCCAACGCCAAGCCACGTTGGCAAAGCCCAGGTCGGGCTCGCGCAGGAAGTCCAGAGAGTGGTCTTTCTCCAGCGTGTCGAGATCGCCCCATAGCCGGACCATCTCGCCGAGGACTTCCAGGACTCGGCCGGGTGGCAGCGGCGGAGCGAGAGCGTCGTCGGGCTGACGTGATTCGTAGCTCAGCGCAGACAGACAAGCGGCGAGCTCGGCCGGATCGAGGTCGTCCCACAGACCGTCTCGCAGCGCTTCCGCGGCGAGCAGGTCGAGCTCGGTGTAGAGCCGAGCCAGCCGGCGGCCGGCCGGCGTGACTTCGTCGCCGCGCAGATATCCCATGCTCTCCAGAACGGCACAGACCCGGTCGAACTGCCGGGCGATGGTGTTGGTCCGCGATTCGACGCGACGTTGTAGCTGCTCGACCTCGCGGCGCAGCCGCAGCCAGCGCTCCGCCCAGCGGGCATGCTCCTCCCGGTCGGCACAGCCGTGGCAGGGGTGAGTGCGGAGTTGCCGGCGAAACCGGAGCAGCTCCTCGTCATCAGCGGCTGCAACATTCGTCCGAGAACGCCGTCCGCCGCCATTGGGCGGCACCTTGGCCCGCAGCGCCGCGGCAAGGTCGCGTCGCGACGCAGCCGCCTTTGGATTGAACGACCGAGGAATGCGCAGCCGGATGAGCGACTCGACCGCGACGGGGAAATCGACCAGCGACAGCCGCCGCACCTGCCGAGCCTCCGTCAGCACCGTCGGCCGGGGCCCATCGCCACGTCCGGACGTCGACATACCGGGGTCGAGTACGACGGCAAGGCCGGCGAACTTGCCGGACGGTACGCGGATCACGTCGCCGGGCCGCAGCCGCTCCAGTGCGTCGGCCGCGGCGGCTCGGCGCAGGGCCGTTCCTTGCCGGGCCAGCGCGGCTTCGCGATCGGAGATCTGCCGACGCAGCAGCGCGTACTCCTCGAAGTCGCCGAGATGGCAGGTCATCGCTTCGCGATACCCGTCGAGCGCCTCCTCGTGCCGGCGCAGAGTACGGGCCAGGGTCACCACTGCCCGGTCGGCTTGGAACTGGGCGAACGAGGACTCCAGGAGTTCCCTCGCCCGGGCCCGGCCCACCTGCCCGACCAGGTTCACGGCCATGTTGTACGAGGGGCGGAACGAGGATCGCAGCGGATACGTACGCGTCGAGGCGAGCCCGGCAACCGCCGTCGGATCGAGCCCAGGTTGCCAGAGCACGATGCCGTGCCCTTCGGCGTCGATGCCCCGGCGGCCGGCCCGGCCGGTGAGCTGGGTGTACTCCCCCGGCGTGATCTCGGCGTGGGTCTCGCCATTCCACTTGACCAGCCGCTCGATGACGACGGACCGGGCCGGCATGTTGATCCCGAGCGCGAGTGTCTCGGTCGCGAACACCGCCCGGACCAGACCGCGGACGAACAGTTCCTCGACGACCTCCTTGAAGGTCGGCAGCATTCCGGCGTGATGCGCGGCCAGCCCGCGTTCCAGACCGTCGGTCCACTCGTGGTAGCCGAGGACGTGCAAATCCTCGTCCGGGATGTCGATGCAACGCTGCTCGACCACCGCGCGGATCTCGTCCTGCTCCTCGGGCAGCGTGAGCCGAACACCTGCGTCCAGGCACTGTCGCACCGCTGCATCGCAGCCCACCCGACTGAACACGAAGATGATGGCGGGCAGCAGATCGGCCCGATCGAGCCGATCGAGGACGTCGACCCGGCTCGGCGTGTATGCCCCTCCGCTGCGTCGGGGCCGATGTCCGCCACGACTCGGCCTTCGGTCGCCCACGCGAGCGAAGCGCTGCTCGTCGCGCGCGTAGCGAACCAGCTCGGGGTTGACCCGACGCGGCTCATCGGCAGCACCGCCGGTGACGAACAGATCGAGCAGGCGGGAACCGACCATGACGTATTGCCACAGCGGCACCGGACGACGCTCCTCGACCACGACGTCAGTGTCACCACGCACCATCGAGAGCCACTCGCCGAACTCCTCCGCGTTGGAGACGGTGGCCGACAGTGAGACCACCGCGACCGATGCCGGAAGGTGGATGATCACCTCTTCCCACACCGCTCCCCGGAACCGGTCGGCGAGGTAGTGAACCTCGTCCATGACGACGTATCCGAGACCGGCAAGCGTCGAGGATCCCGCGTAGAGCATGTTGCGCAGGACCTCGGTCGTCATCACGACGACCGGTGCTTCGGAGTTCACCGTGTTGTCGCCAGTGAGCAGGCCGACCCTGGCCGCCCCATGTCGGGCGACGAGGTCGTTGTACTTCTGGTTCGACAAAGCCTTGATCGGCGTCGTGTAGAAGCACTTGCGGCCCTGCTCGAGCGCGAGGTGGACCGCGAACTCGCCTATCACCGTCTTTCCGGAGCCAGTGGGAGCTGCGACGAGGACGCCACGGCCGTCTTCGACTGCCTGGCAGGCCCGAACCTGGAAGGCGTCGAGGGCGAACTCGTAGCCGGCGCGGAACCGGCCCAAACCGCTCGCCTTCTCCCGCTGGCGGCGCCGCGCGGCAGCGTAGCTCTCCGCGGGCGAGCTCATACCGGCAATCTAGCCCGTTGCGCATGTGGTCCTACTACGTCGTGAAGATCGTCGTGTAGCCGGTCGCGGCGGCAAGGCGGTGCCTGAAGCATCACGACGATCTTCACGGCACAGGGACGAGCACCCGAAGGGCTGCTGGGACAACCTCGAACGTCTGCGGGAGGGGGCCGAGCCGCTCGCCGTCCGCATAGGCGGTGATCCCGGGCGCGTCGATGAGCACCCGCTTTGCCCGGCGCACCTCCACGACCGGCAGCCGCACGTGTGAGCCGGTGTAGACGCGAGGGAAGACAGTGACGAACCGTGCTTTCGACAGCGGCTTGACGATCACGACATCGAGCAGTCCGTCGTCGACGATGGCGTTCGGGGTCACCTTCATCCCGCCGCCGTACGACGGGATGTTGCCGATCGCGACCAGCATGGCGCTGGTCTGCCAGGCCTCTCCGTCCAAATCCAGCGCGTACGGAACCGCACGAAACACCCCGAGCTCGGCCAGCATCGCCAGGTTGTATCGCATTCGCCCGCGCGGCCAGCTCATCCGGTTGGCGCGGTCGTTCACTCGGGCGTCGAACCCGGCGGCCACGACGCCGCCGAACCACTGGTCAGCGGATCGGCCCAGGTCGACCCGGCGTTCGGCGCCGGTGACGACGATGCGTGCGGCCGCGGCCACATCGCGCAGCGGGATCCCGAGCGCTCGGGCGAAGTCGTTGCCGGTCCCCGCCGGGGCGACCGCGAAGGCAACGTCCGTGCCGCCGACCGCCTGCAGACCGAGATGGACCATGCCGTCGCCGCCGACCACCATCAAGGCATCGGTTCCCTGAGCAACAGCCTCGTGCGCGAGGTCCTGGCTCTCCCTGACGTCCCGGCCGGCAAGCTGACGGACGGCAAGGCCCGCGTCCCGCAGCCGCGCTGCCACCTCCCGGCCGACCCGTGCGCCCCTGCCCCTGCCCGAGGTCGGGTTGACGAGCAGGGCGATCTCGCGGGACACGCGCGAAGGGTAGCGGGCGATCAGGTGACGTCGTCGTCGATCCGCGACGGCAGGTCGTCCGTTGGGTCAGCGCGATTCAGCTCGAGCGATGAGGCGACGTCGTCGTCGACTTCCGGCCCGAGTTCGCGCGCCCGCCGCCGGTCGCTGAACCGGCAGATCAGAACCGCCGCCTCGAACAGGATCCACATCGGGCCGGCCAGCATGATCATCGTGATCGGGTCGCCCGTTGGTGTCGCGACGGCCGCGAAGACGAAGATGCCGAGTACAGTCCAGCGCCGCGTATGCGACAGCGTCTCCCCGCTGAGGACTCCCACTGCATTCAGCAGCACGACGAAGACCGGCAGCAGGAAGGCGATCCCGAACACCAGGACCAGCCGCATCACGAAGCTGAGGTAGTCGCTGAACAAGACGATGTTCGCGACGTCTTGCGGAGTAAAACCGAGGATGACCATCAGCCCGCGTGGCAGCAGCCAGAAGCACAGCGCAATCCCGGCTAGGAACAGTGGCACGGAGATCAGCACGACAGCGGCGGCCCACTTGCGTTCGTTGCGATAGAGGCCCGGCGTCACGAAGGCCCACAGCTGGTAGATCCAGACCGGGCTTGCCACGATGACACCGACCAGCAACCCGATCTTGAGTGGGATGACGAACGGATCGGCGATCGCGCCGAAGTTGATCTCGGCCGTCAGACCTTGGGCTTCGGCGGCAGCCTTGAACGGGCCGATGAACGCGTCGATGATCTGCTGGTAGAACACCAGGCCGACGATTCCGCCGGCGATGACCGCCAGGATCGACTTGACCAGCCGCGAGCGCAGTTCACGCAGATGCGCGGTGAGGGACATCCGGCCCTCGGGATCGCGCGTCGGCTCCGCTCCCTTCCTGCGGCGCCCGATCACCGCCGCCACGGCCTGATCAACCGCAATCGCCGCGTGCTGCCGCGGTCAGACTTCGCGCCGAGGCGCGTCGGTGGTATCGGCCACCGGATCGCGGGCTGGATCCGTGACCGGCGGCACCGGCACGTCGCCGCGTCCCGCCTCGACCTGTAACGGAGCCGCCGGCGTCGAGCTCTCGGCCTTTTCGTCCTCGGTCAGGCCCTTGGTCTCGGCCTTGAAGATCCGCAGCGACCGGCCTACCCCGCGTGCGAGGTCGGGCAGCTTCTTGGCCCCGAAGAGCAGCAAGATGATCAGGAGAATCAGGATGATCTCGGGTGGACCGATACCCCTGCCGAACATCGCGACCTCATCTCGTTTGCATGTCGAACACCCTCGATCGTACGCCGAAGGCTCAGATCCCTGGCCCATGGTCGGGCGGAGCGGCCTGGCCAACGGCATTCATGGTTCGTTCCAGGTCGGCGGCCAGACTGGTCAGCTCTTTCGCAAGTAGACGGCTTCGGCGATAGACCGACCTACCGACGACGAAGACCATGACCACTGCGGCGACGAAGACCACCGTGACCAACAGAAAGAGGATGACTGCCGGCGTCGACACAGCGCGGACCTTACCCGGCCGAGACAGCTTGGATGTCCGGCGCATACGCGTCGAGCGCAGCGACGGCGTCATCGACGACAGCTTCGGCGAGATCTGGCGGATCGACGATCCGGCCAGTGCCGCCCAGACGCAGACACAGGCGGCGGATCCATCGAGGATCCGCAACGCGGAGGCTGATTTGGAGCCGATCGGACCCGATCTCCTCGACGGTCTCACACGGGTAGTAGTCGGCGACCCATCGGCCCGCTGGCTCCAACTCCATGGTGACCAGCCGGTCATCCGGCGAGGGCTGAAAGATCCCCGCGCTCAGGTCCCGAGGACGGGCCTGGGCCGGCACTTCCGCCGGCACGTCCAGCAGCGAGACCTCGGCCACCCGATCCAGGCGGAACAGCCGGACCGACTCCGCGCGGTGGCACCAGCCCTCCAGATAGAGCCGGCCGTCGGCGAGTGCCAGCCGCATCGGGTCAACGTCGCGCTCGGTGGTTTCGTCCCGCCCAGGCACCCAGTACGACAGGTGCAGCCGCCGTTTTTCGTCCAGCGCCCGCCGGATGGTGCCGGCGATGTCGGCAACTGCATCGCCGTCAACCTCGACCCGGACCGCGGCCGCTCGCTCAGCAGCCGTTCCCGCTGCGCGTTCCAGCTTGGCGACCGCCCGGTCAACCGCACTGCGCTCCACCGAACCGGGCATCGCCCCCAACGTGCGCAACGCGACCACCAGGGCCAACGCCTCGTCAGTCCCGAGTCGCAGCGGTCGGGCCAAGTAGTCGGCATTGGAGACGTTGATGACACCCTCGCCCTCGGCGGCATCCATGTCGACCTCGATGTAGTCGCCCATCGCGAGCCCGGGCAGACCGGAGAACCACAGCACATTCAGGTCGCGCAGGATCTGCCGCTCGGTGACCCCGAACAAGTCGGCGACATCCGCAACCCGGGTATTGGGGTGGGAGAGCAGGTAGGGCAGCAGCGAGAGCAGCCGGGACACCTGTTCTTGCGCGCCGCTGGGCCGCCGGATCATGCCGACGCTCCCGCTACCGCACGTAAATGAGCAACCACCCGGCCCCGCACGTCGTCCGGTTCGAGGACGACGGCATCGGCGCCGTACCCGGCCACCTCGGCAGCTAGATCGCCGGGATTGGCATAGCGGACCGCCACCACATCCCAGTCATCGGCCAGCGGGTGGCTGTCCGCGGCTCGGCGTCGCAACCCGTACCCACTGCCCCGGCGTAGGCGTATTCGAGCAATCCCTGTCTCCCGAGGCGGCGTCAACAACCCGGCCGCATCCCGAATCTCGCCCGCGGACGGCACCAGGTACGAGGCTGGCTCCCCGGCCGAGGCGACGTCGCTGACGATTCGCGACAGGCGGAACAGTCGCGGTGCCGAACGGTCGACGTCGTAGCCGACCACGTACCAGCGGCCGTGCCACGACAACACGCTCCACGGCTGGAGCCGCCGGCGAATGGGTTCCGCACCGGGCCCACGTCGGTGGTCGAAGCTGACCGGCCGACGGTCGCGAACCGCTTCCCAGAGCGGCCAGAAGGCCGGCTCCTCCACGGCAACCCGCGGTTCGACCGCGGCGAGCGGCGCAGTGTCGGTATCGACACCGGCAGCTCGTAGCTTCAGCACCGCGCGGCTGGTGGCCTCGGCCAGGCTGGCGTGTTGCCAGACCCGGGCCGCGAGACCTAGTGCCGCGGCCTCGTCGGGCTCGAGCCGGACCTCCGGCAGCTCGAACTCCTGCCGGCGGATGCTGTAGCCCGGCTCCTCATCCCCGCCCGGGTCGTTGGAACCGGTCTCGATCGGAATGCCGAGCTCGCGCAGCTCTTCCTTGTCGCGTTCGAACATCCGCTCAAACGCTTCGTCGGACTGGTCACCGTATCCGCCGACAACCTGCCGGATCTTGCTCCTCGGCACATACCCGCGTGAGACGAGCAGGCAGATGACGAGATTCATCAGCCGCTCGCTCTTGGCTTGGGTTGGCACTGCGTTTCAGAGCCCCTTTCTGACTCCGAGAGGCTAACTGGTGGCTAGCCTCGGCGAGATGATCCGATGGCGATCGGGCGTGGTGGTGTCGCTAGGCCGATCATGGCCGGGTGCCACCGAGCTCACTGCATCAGTCAACGGCGCGGATCCGGTTCGTGCTCTCGCCTACGACCAGGTCGTCGGCAGGCCCGAGGTCGGAGACCGGGTACTGCTCAATACCAGCGCTCTTGCCCTTGGTCTCGGCACCGGAGGCTACGCCATGGTGGTCGCTCTTCCCGAGCGATTGCCGCGTGATCCACAACCCGCTCCCGGGCACCTGGTGAAGTCGCGGTACACGCCGCTGCAAACCACCGTCCTCGGGATCGACGAGCAGGAGTCGCCCGCCCACGACATCCTTCGCGATGCCGACGACCTCGCCGGCATGCCCGTCGTGGTGGCGGACCTGCACTCCGCTCTTCCCGCGGTCATCGCCGGAATCCGAGACCGCAGACCCGGCTGCAGGGTCGCGTACGTGATGACCGACGGCGGTGCACTGCCGCTCTGGTACAGCAGGTCAGTTGCGCGACTGCGCGCCGCCGGCTGGCTGACCTGTGTGGTGACGGTGGGCCAGGCCTACGGGGGCGACGCCGAGGCCGTGACTCTGCACACCGGGCTGCTGGCGGCGCGGCATGTCTACGACGCTGAGGTCGCCGTCGTGACACAGGGCCCAGGCAACCTGGGCAGCGGCACCCGCTGGGGTTTCTCCGGCGTCGCGTGCGGGGAGGCGGTCAACACCGCGACGGTGCTGGGCGGACGGTGTGTTGCGTCGTTGCGGATCAGCGATGCGGACCGTCGCGAGCGTCACCACGGCATCTCCCATCACAGCCTGACGGCCTACGGTCGGGTCGCTCTCGTGCCCGCCGACGTCGTGGTGCCCACACTGGAGGGCGAGCTTGCCGCCCGGGTCGGCGACCAGTTGACCCTGCTGGCCCGGCACCGGATCGTCACCGTCGACGTCAACGGCCTGCTCGACGTACTCCGCTCGTCACCAGTTCAGCTCTCCACCATGGGGCGGGGCCTCGATGAGGATCCGGCGTATTTCCTGGCCGCTGCGGCCGCCGGCCGTCACGCTGCCGCCCTCCTTGAGGCAACGTGAACAGCCAAGCTCGCTGACCACCCACAGCCCGCCGGCCACCATCGCCGCAGAGGGGACCGTCGACCCCGGCCCCGACGGGAGCTCACAGTCCAAGATCGGCCAACCGACAGGAACAACGGGCCGGCCGAGCCTTGTCACCTGGGCAGATGCTCAGGCCGCAAGCCGTTGTTCCTGTCCGTTGTCCGATCTTCCTCGCTGAGCCAGCAGCTGCAGCACCATCGACAACACCCAGTCAGGATCGCCCACGATGTGCTCCCAGGTGAATCGCAGGACCAGGTAGCCGGCGACGACGAGCTCGTTGTAACGACGGGCGTCGCGCTCCAGGCCGGCCCGTTGGCCGTGCCATAAGAAGCTGTCCGCCTCGAGCAAAATGCCGGTAGCAGGGTCGCCGAGATCGACGGTTGCGATCCAGCGCCCATTTCCGGTGGCGCGGAACTGCGGCTGGAACACTGTGACGTTGCCCTCGATCAGGATCCCCCGCAACGCCGATTCGGCTGGGGACATCGCTTGCGGGTCGGCGTGCTTGGCGACTCGCCGTGCCTGTACCGACCCACTTCCACGCAGCACGGCCGCCGCATTGACGAGCTCACGTTTGGTGATGTGCCCGACCCGCAACGCGGTGTCAGCAATCGCGAGAGCCTGGGGGAACTCACAAGTCCTGGCACAGTCGAGAACCGTTCGCAGGACCGTCGTCACCTCTGTCCGGAGCTCATCTGCAGATAGATCGGCGTAATGCACTTCGAAGCCGGCCGGACTGTCGACGCGGCTTCGGTGCCGCCGAACCGTGACGTGCAGTTTCGTCGGCGCTGTCAGCACGCCCAGCTCCCAGACTTCGGCGGCACTGAGGTGCGAGACGACGGCTCGAAGAGCGTTGACCCGAGCGCGGCTCAGCCGTTCGGGCAAGCAGTACAGGCCTCGCGACGGACGTATCACGGTCCCCTGGTCGAGCGCCTGCTGCAGGCCGTACTGCGTGACTACGCCGCGCAGCTGGCTCGCTCTGGCCATTCCGCCCATCGACCACAGCGTCTGCACAACCGTCACGTCAATGAATCATGTCGTCGGCCTTGCGACGATCAAGCGCCAAGCCGCGAGCCTGTGCATAACTCAGGTTGACGACTCGCCCTTCAATGATCGGCCAACCAACAGGAACGTAGGACCGGCACGACATGGTGACCTGCGCGAATGCGCGTCCGAAGTCCCCTCTGGCCTGTTGGATGACCGATCTTGGCGGATGAGTAGCAGCGTCTGGGCGAACGTGCCTGCAGGTTCAGCAGGATGCGCGCCGCCGCCCTAGGCGGTGCCGATGATGTCGATGACGATGGCGATCGGCTCGCCTTGCGGTGCCTGTTCGGTCACGTTGTCGGCCGCCGCGATACGGACCAGAACGCGGGTTCCGACCTTGTGACCCTCCAGCGCATCGGCGAGGCCGGGCAGCTGGTCCGGCGTGACGACGATCGGGCTGGCGCCGTCGTCCCAGGAGGAGAACTGGGTCTCCTTGGTCGCGTACGAGGCCTGCACGACCTTGACCACCAGCGACTCGCCGAGATCGGCACCGTCACCGGCGACCAGGACATCAGTCGTGGAAGCCTCGACCGGGGTCGCTGACGCCGGGAACTCGACCGTCGGGGCTTCGACGCCGTCGCCGGTGATAGTCGGCAAGTCGGCGGGCAGGTCCGCGACTGGGGTACCTGAGATGGTTGCATCGTCGCCAAGGGCGTCGACGATGTCGACGATGAACACCAACGTGGAGCCGGCTTCGATCGGTGAGCCCTCGGGCGGCGTGTCGCCGTATGCCTTGTCCGGAGGAATGACCAGCAGGACCCGAGAGCCGGCGTTCTGACCGACCAACCCCTCGTCCCAGCCGGGGATGACCGAACCTTCGCCGATCGGGAAACCGGCTGGACTCCCCCTGTCGTATGAGTTGTCGAAGACGTTCGCAGCGCCATCGTCGCTGGGCGCCCACGTCTGGCCGAGGTAGTCCGCCACCAGGTAGTCGCCTGCTGCTACCTCAGGGCCTTCGCCCTCGGATAGCACGTCGACGACCAGATCGGTCGGCGGATCGCCAGCAGGGACCTCGAGCTCGGGCTTGGCTCCGGCCTCGCCGGTCACCGCGATGCCGCTGTCGGTCGAGGTGGTGGGTTCGGCGGCCTCGGGTTCCGAGTCCGAGCCGCACCCGGCGATTGCGACGGAGGCGGCCAGTAACAAGCCGGCCAGGGCCATGGGTCTGCGCACGGTGCTGCGTCCTTCGAGGTCGGGTGGCTGGGGCGCCCTGGAGGACGCGAAGCCCTCCACACTAGAACAGCGACCTGAGAGTTCCCGAAGAGGTCACATGCTGGCGATGAGCTTCTCGACCCGCTCGTCGACGGCTCGGAACGGGTCCTTGCACAACACGGTCCGTTGAGCCTGGTCGTTCAGCTTGAGGTGTACCCAGTCGACGGTGAAGTCACGACGGCGCTCCTGAGCTCGTCGGATGAACTCGCCGCGCAGCCGGGCCCTGGTCGTCTGCGGCGGCACCGACTTGGCCTCGAAGATCTCGATGTCGCGGCATACCCGGCTGACGGCGCCGCGTCGCTCGAGCAGGTAGTAGACCCCGCGACCCCGGTGGATGTCGTGGTAGGAGAGATCGAGCTGAGCAATCCGGGGATGGGTCAATGACAAACCGTGCCGGTCGCGGTACTGCTCGATGAGCCGGAACTTGGTCACCCAGTCGATCTCGCGTTCGACCAGCGCCAGGTCACCGGAGTCGACGGCCTTGAGGGTGCGCTCCCACAGCTCCAGAACGCGTTGCACCGTTGGCGTGCCGAGATCACGGCGGTCGACAAAGTCGCGGGCCTTGGTGAAGTACTCCTCCTGGATCTCCAGGGCAGTCGCCTCTCGCCCGTTGGCGAGCCGCACCTTGCGCCGGCCGGTCACGTCGTGGCTGATCTCGCGAATGGCCCGGATCGGGTTCTCCAGGCCAAGGTCGCGCAGGTTCGCTCCGGTCTCGACCATCCGGAGCACCAGGTCGGTGCTACCCACCTTGAGCAGGGTGGTCGCCTCGTTCATGTTGGAGTCGCCGACGATCACGTGCAGCCGGCGATACCGCTCGGCATCGGCGTGCGGTTCGTCGCGGGTGTTGATGATCGGACGGCTCCGCGTGGTGGCGCTCGAGACGCCTTCCCAAATGTGCTCGGCACGTTGACTCACCGCGTAGACCGCCCCGCGCGGGGTCTGCAGGACCTTCCCCGCGCCACAGATGATCTGACGCGTGACCAAGAACGGGATCAGCACGTCGGCCAGCCGGGAGAACTCCCCGTGCCGTCCCACCAGGTAGTTCTCGTGGCAGCCGTAGGAGTTGCCGGCCGAATCGGTGTTGTTCTTGAACAGGTATACGTCTCCCGCGATGCCCTCCTCCCGCAGCCGCTTCTCGGCATCGACGAGCAGCCCCTCCAACACCCGCTCCCCCGCCTTGTCGTGGGTGACGAGGTCGATGATCGAGTCACACTCCGGTGTGGCGTATTCGGGGTGGCTGCCCACGTCCAGATAGAGCCGAGCTCCGTTGGAAAGGAAGACGTTGCTGCTTCGACCCCAGGTCACCACGCGACGGAACAGGTAACGCGCAACCTCGTCCGGGGAAAGCCGCCGCTGACCGCGGAAGGTGCAGGTAACGCCGTACTCGTTCTCGAGTCCGAAGATACGGCGGTCCACCCGGCCAGACTACGTGCTCCCTGCCGCAGGCCCATCGGCCACGCTCAGCAGCTCGTCCAGTTCCGGACTGACGATGCGGCGGAACCGCCGACGCGGCCGGTCGCGATCGAGAATCGCGACCTCCAGATCGTCTGAGGTCAACGTGCGGGTCTCGTCGTCACCGCTGTCTCGGCCGAGCGCTTCAACCGCCAGCCGCAGTGCGTCCTGCAGGGTCAGATCGTCGCGATAGTTCTCGGTGACGTATCGAGTGATCTGCTCGGCCGAGCCGCCCATGACCGCGAATTGCTGTTCCTGCGCCACCGAGCCGTCGTAGGTCAAGCGGTACACCTGGTCGTCGGCGACTGTGCGGCCGACCTCGGCCACCACAATCTCGACCTCGTACGGTTTGGGCTCGGTGGTGAAGATCGTGCCGAGGGTCTGGGCGTAGACGTTGGCCAGCCCCCGGCCGGTGACGTCCGCTCGGTCGAACGCGTAGCCGCGCAGGTCGGCCATCCGGACCCCGGCAACCCGCAGGTTCTCGAACTCGTTGTACTTGCCGACAGCCGCGAATGCGATCCGGTCGTAGATCTCACTGATCTTGTGTAGCGACCGGGACGGGGTCTCGGCGGCGAACAGGATTCCGCCCGGGTACTGGATGACGACGACCGATCGGCCGCGGGCGATGCCCTTGCGGGCGTAGTCGGCCCGGTCTTTCATCAGCTGCTCGGGCGATACGTATCCGAACTGCATCGTCACCGTTGGCGTCCTCTCGGCTGTGCGTTCACTGCACGGGAGCTTGCGGGCCGTCTGGGCGCACGCTGCGCGCATCGAGAACGGTCTCGACGACCTCCCCGACGGCGGTCTCGGCCAGCCGGCGATACCCGTGTGCATCGACGACAGCGACCACCGGGAAGATCCCCCGGGAAAGATCCGGCCCGCCGGTAGCGGAATCGTCGTCCGCAGCGTCGTAGAGCGCCTGGATGCACACGGTAGTGGCGTCGGACACGCTGAGGTCGGGCCGGAACAGCTTCTTCAGCGAACCGCGAGCGAACAGCGAACCGGACCCCACCGAGTAGTACATGTGCTCCTCGGAGCGCCCACCGGTGACGTCATAGGAGAAGATCCGGCCGGTGCCCAGGTCGAGGTCGAAACCCGCGAACAGCGGCAGCACGGCCAGGCCCTGCAGAGCCAGCCCCAGGTTTCCCCTGATCATGTGCGAGAGCCGGTTGGCCTTGCCGTCGAGAGACAAGACCATGCCCTCGATCTTCTCGTAGTGCTCGAGCTCGAGCTGAAACAACCGCACCATCTCGACGGCTACGCCGGCCGCGCCGGCGATACCGATGCAGGAGTACTCGTCAGCCGAGAAGACCTTCTCGACGTCGCGCTGGGCGATGATGTTGCCCATGGTCGAGCGGCGGTCGCCGGCCATCACCACGCCATCGGGATAGGTCGTCGCAACGATTGTCGTGCCGTGCGGGGTCTGGTCTGCGAGGCTCGACCCGCCGGCTGGGCCGCGGCCGGGCAGCAGTTCCGGGGCCTGCAGGCTCAAGAAGTCGGTGAACGACGCTGTGCCTGGGGTCAGAAAGGAACTCGGGAGCCGTCCGACCGGCTCGCCTGGATACGGCATCGGGTTCTACTCCCCGCCCTTCTGTACGAATCCTCGAACGAAGTCCTCGGCATTCTCCTCGAGCACCTCGTCGATCTCGTCGAGAATCGCATCGACGTCATCGGCGAGCTTGTCCTGGCGCTCCTTGAGTTCCTCGGTCTCCTCTGCGGCATCGGCGACATCGACATCCTCGGAGCGGCGGGGCTGCTTGCGCTGCTGCCCGCCCGTATCGCGTGCCATGGGCCACCTCCGACGAGACTGCGGTCGTTCTGCGACGACCCTACCTAGCGGATGGGACGCCCGGCTGTCAGAGCACGGTCCTTTGCGCTGAGAGCACAAATGCCGCCGTCGTCGACCGACGGGCGCCGCAAGTGGATCATCCGCCGGAAAGGGCCTGTACCAGCTCCTCAGCGGTTCGGCAACGGTCCAGGAGCTCGCCGACATGGGCTCTCGTGCCGCGAAGCGGCTCGAGAGTCGGCACCCGCTGGAGTGCATCCCGGCCGGGGAGGTCGAAGATCACCGAATCCCAGGACGCGGCGGCCACGTGCGGGGCGTATTTGGCCAGACAGCGACCCCGGAAGTACGCGCGGGTGTCCTCTGGTGGTTCGTGCACGGCGCGGGCCACCTCGTCGTCGTGCAGCAATCGCTGCATCCGGCCCAGCGACACCAACCGGTGGTATAGGCCCCGAGCTGGGCGGACGTCGGAGTACTGCAGATCAACAAGATGGAGCTTCGGGTGCGACCATTCCAGCCCATCCCGCTCGCGGTAGGACTCGAGGAGGGCGAGCTTGGCCACCCAGTCCAGCTCGGCCGATAACGACAACGGATCGGCCTCCAGCCGGCTCAGGACGGACTCCCACCGTTCGAGCACGTCGGCGGTGACGGCGTCGACATCGGCGCCGTATCTGTTCTCGACGAACTTGCGCGCCTGCTCCGAGTACTCCATCTGCAACTGCACTGCGGTGAGCTGGCGACCGTCCTTGAGCGTCATCAATTGCTTGAGCGAGGTGTCGTGGGAGACCTCGTGCAACGATGTGACCGGTCGCTCCACCGATAGGTCGACGGCGAGGAACCCCTCCTCGACCATGGCCAGGACCAGCGACGTCGTGCCGAGCTTGAGGTAGGTCGACACCTCGGACAAGTTCGCGTCGCCGATGATCACGTGCAAGCGGCGGTACCGCTCGGGATCGGCATGCGGTTCGTCCCGGGTGTTGATGATGGGTCGTTTGAGTGTCGTCTCGAGGCCGACCTCCACCTCGAAATAGTCGGCCCGTTGGGAAATCTGGAACCCGTGTCGGGTGCCGTCCTGACCCAGCCCCACTCGGCCCGCACCGCAGACAACTTGCCGGGACACGAAGAACGGGGTCAGATGGCGCACGATGTCGGCAAACGGCGTCTGGCGGCTCATCAGGTAATTCTCGTGGCAACCGTACGAGGCGCCCTTGTTGTCGACATTGTTCTTGTAGAGCTGGATGGGCGACGACCCGGGCGCCGCCGCGGCGAGGCGAGCGGCTTCCGCCATCACCATTTCGCCGGCCTTGTCCCAGAGCACGGCGTCGAGCGGAGAAGTGACCTCTGGTGAGGAGTACTCCGGATGAGCATGGTCGACGTAAAGCCGGGCCCCGTTGGTGAGGATGACATTGGCGAGCCCGACTTCTTCGTCGGTGAGCTGGCTGGGGTCAGCGCCTTCTCGAGACAGTTCGAAGCCGCGGGCGTCGCGCAGTGGGCTCTCTTCCTCGAAGTCCCACTTGGCCCGCCGCGCCCGTGCCGTGGCTGCCGCGTAGGCGTTGACCACCTGCGACGACGTCAGCATCGAGTTCGCGGCCGGGTTACCCGGCACCGCAATGCCGTACTCGGTCTCGATCCCGACGACGCGGCGGGCGCTCATGCGACGAGCCTAAGCCGTCGATCCGACCGGCACGGCGAGCGGCAGGTCACGGCACCGGCGCCGGCGGCGGGTAGTGCACGCCGAGCTGCCGCAACGCACGGTCGAGAACGCGCATGACTGCCACGGTGTCGCCGAGTGGCATTGCCTCGCTCTCGGTCCGACCGTCTCGCAGACATTCGTGTACGGCCCGCAGCATCGGCACGTATCCCCCGCCCTCGTGTTCTCGCTCATGGACCTGCACGGAGCCGTCGGCACCGGTGTGCACCAGCCGGGTCGGATGGTGGAACCGCGGCGACAGGTTCAGCCGTCCCCTAGTTCCGATCACCGTGGCCGCGCCCGCAGAGCGGGCCAGGAATGATATGTCGAGCAAAGCGCGGGATCCGCCGTTCCAGCCCAACAGCAGGCCCGCCTCTGCGTCCACACCCTCCGGGCTCAGCGAACCGTGTGCCTCCACCGTTTCGGGCTCCCCCAGCACCATCTGCGCGAACGCAACAGGGTAGACGCCGAGGTCGAGCATTGCTCCGCCGCCGAGTGCCGGATCCCACAGCCGGTGCCGCGGATCACGTGGGGCGACGATACCCAGATCCGCGACGACGGTGCGCACCTCCCCGATGCCACCGTCGGCGATGATTTCGCGCGTTCTCGAGATCAGCGGGACGAACCGGGTCCACATCGCCTCCATGCAGAAGATCCGCCGATCGCGGGCACGCTGCACGAGCTTCTCGGTGTCGCTGAGCGATGCGGTGAATGCCTTCTCGCAGAGGACTGCCCGCCCGACGTCGAGAGCCGCACCCACGATCGGCGCGTGCTGCGCATGCGGGGTGGCGACGTACACGATGTCGACTGCATCGTCGGAAAGAAGCTCTTCGACCGAATCGTAGACACGCTCGACGCCGAACTCGGCGGCGAATGCCTGCGCACGCTGCGCTGAGCGCGAGCTGACGGCGGTCAGCCGGGCGTCCTCCACCAGGCTGAGTTCACCGGCCATGGTGCGCGCGATGCCGCCGGTCGACACGATTCCCCACCGGATCGGATCGAGGGCGCCCGTCATCGGCCGACCGTGTGATCTGGCATCTGGTGGGCGCGCTACAAGTACTGGCCAGTGTTGGCGACGGTGTCGATCGACCGGCCGGCCTGGACACCTTCCTTGCCGGACACCAGCGTGCGGATGAAGACGATGCGCTCGCCCTTCTTGCCAGAGATGCGGGCCCAGTCGTCCGGGTTGGTGGTGTTGGGCAGGTCTTCGTTCTCCTTGAACTCGTCCAGGCACGCCGTGAGCACGTGCTGGACCCGGATGCCCTTGACGCCGGTCTCGAGAAAGTCCTTGATCGCCATCTTCTTGGCCCGGTCGACGATGTTCTGGATCATGGCGCCGGAGTTGAAGTCGCGGAAGTAGAGGACTTCCTTGTCGCCGTTGGCGTAGGTGACCTCCAGGAACCTGTTCTCCTCGATCTCGGAATACATCCGCTCCACGGCCCGCTGGATCATTCCCTCGACGGTGGCATCCGCAGACCGCTGGTTCTCCCGCAGGTCGTCGGCGTTGAGCGGCAGATCGGCCCTCAGGTACTTGCTGAAGATATCGCGCGCGGCCTCGGCGTCGGGGCGTTCGATCTTGATCTTCACGTCCAGCCGGCCGGGCCGCAGGATCGCCGGATCGATCATGTCCTCGCGGTTGGAAGCGCCGATCACGATCACGTTCTCGAGGCTCTCCACGCCGTCGATCTCGGACAGCAGCTGCGGCACGATGGTGTTCTCCACGTCACTGGAGACACCCGATCCGCGGGTGCGGAACAGCGAGTCCATCTCGTCGAAGAAGACGATGACGGGAGTTCCCTCGCCGGCCTTCTCCCTGGCTCGCTGGAACACCAGCCGGATGTGCCGCTCGGTTTCACCCACGTACTTGTTCAGCAGTTCCGGACCCTTGATGTTGAGAAAGTAGGACTTCTCCTCCCGCTTTCCGGTGCGCGCCGCGACCTTCTTCGCCAGCGAGTTCGCGACGGCCTTGGCGATCAGTGTCTTGCCGCAGCCGGGCGGTCCATAGAGCAGCACGCCCTTGGGCGGCCGGAGCTGATGCTCCCGAAACAGGTCGGCATGCATGTACGGCAGCTCGATGGCGTCCCGGATCTGTTCGATCTGGCGGGAAAGTCCGCCGATGTCGGCGTAGTCGATGTCGGGGACCTCTTCGAGGATGAGCTCCTCGACTTCGCTCTTGGGAATTCGTTCGTAGACGAAGCCCGACCTGGGCTCCATGAGCAACGAATCGCCGGCCCGCATGACCGAGTCCTTGAGGGGGGTGGCGATGCGGACGACGCGCTCGTCGTCGGTGTGGCCGATCACCAGAGCCCGATCGCCATCGGTCAGCACCTCCTTGAGCATCACCACTTCGCCGATCTGCTCGTATTCCATCGCTCGCACGACGTTGAGCGCCTCGTTGAGCATGACCTCCTGACCCGCTCGGAGTTCGTCGGTCTCGACGTCCGGACTGACGGCCACGCGGAGCTTCCGGCCGCCGGTGAAGACGTCGACCGTGCCGTCCTCGTAACGCGACAGGTAGATCCCGAACCCAGCCGGTGGCTGGGCGAGCCGGTCGATCTCCTCTTTGAGGGCCACGATCTGGTCCCGGGCTTCTCGCAGCGTCGACGCCAGCCGGTCGTTCTGGGCCGTGACGGTGGCGAGTTGAGCCTCGGTGTCGGCCAGCCGGTCCTCGAGCACCCGGGTCTGCCGTGGGGAGTCGGCCAGCCGCCGTCGCAGCGCGGCCACCTCCTGCTCCAGGAAGGAGATCTGGGCCGAGTGGTCGCTGGATTCGCGCGCAGCGTCGCGACGCGGGCGGTCAGTGCTGCCGTCATGGGTCGGCACGGTCCTCACCCCCTGCGGAGCGTCGTCTTGTCTCGACCCTACCTGCGGTAGACGAGTTGACCAGACTCTTCTTGCCCTCAGTCGTGGGCGGCTGGCGCTGGCCGGCGCCGGCGCGCGGGAGCGACCGTCCCAGGTGCCAACCGCCGGGAAGTCACCAGGAACCCCGTATGCCCGATCATCCGATGATCCGGCCGCACCGCGAGCCCCTCCACATGCCAGGTCCGGATCATCGACTCCCAGGACGCCGGCTCGGTGAACCCGCCGTGCGTGCGGATCGTCTCGACAGTGCGGGCCAGTTGAGTAGTCGTAGCGACGTAACAACAGAGCACCCCGCCGGCCACCAGCACGTCTGCAATGGCGTCGACGCACTCCCAGGGCGCCAGCATGTCCAGGACGACCCGGTCGGCCGGCGCGTCCTCGTCCAACGACTCGACGAGGTCGCCGACCACCAGGCGCCAGGCAGGATGCGGCTCGCCAAAGAAGCGCTCGACGTTGGCAGCGGCGATCCTGGCGAAATCTGAGCGGCGCTCGTACGAATGCACCCGGCCGTGCAGGCCGACCGCCCGCAGCAACGACATCGTGAGTGCACCCGAACCAACGCCAGCCTCGATCACTCGTGCACCCGGGAAGACGTCGGCCATCGCGACGATCTGCGCAGCATCCTTCGGGTACACGACAGCGGCGCCTCTTGGCATCGACAAGACATAGTCGGCCAGCAACGGCCGGAGGGCGAGGTAGGCGATACCTCCGGTCGACGACACGACCGTGCCCTCCGGCGCGCCGATCAACGCATCGTGCGGGAAGGACCCCTGGTGAGTGTGGAACTCCTTGCCGGGCTCGAGCGTGATGGTGTGGTGCCGGCCCTTCGGGTCGGTCAGCTGCACCTGCTCGCCGGATCTCATCGGCCCGGTGCGGCGCGCGGGAACCTCGCTCCGATCGATCACGGCATGCAGGTTAGAGCGCTCAGGCCTTGGCGAGTGTGTCGTCGACGTCCACGGTCGCGAGCACTCCGTAGATGCCGCCGTCGCGATCGAGGACGAGGTACTCCGAGGCCGGCGTTTCCTGCATCCGGCGCAGCAGCTCTTCTCCCCCGATGTCGACGGGGAGCACGAGCCCGGCCTGCAGCGAGCGCGCGACCTGACCGACGGGAACCCACGGCCGGCGATCGGTTGGGGTCGCCACGACCGACGCCTCGCTCACCAGGCCGGTCGGTCGGCCCGACGAGTCGACCACGACGAGCGCGCGAACACCCTGGCCCTGAGCTTGGCGCAAGGCCTCGGCGAGCGGAACATCCGGTGCTACTGGAGCGGCCCGCCGGGTCATCTGCTCGAGATCGAGGCGAGGCAAGCGGCTGCGTACCCGCCCCACCGCGAGCGCCTGGGCCGCCCCAGTCCACAGCAGCACAGCCACCAGGCCCGACCAGATGATCCCGATGAACGACGGTCTGCCGCCGGTGAGGATGAATGGCACGAGCACGACCAGGACGGCGAGCACCTGACCGGCCCGGGCGGCGACCACCGTACCGGTGTGCTCCCTTCCCGTCACACGCCAGACGGCGGCACGCAACATGTGTCCGCCGTCGAGTGGCAGCGCAGGCAACAGGTTGAAAACACCGACGAGCAAGTTGGCGCCCGCGAGCTCGAGCAACAGGAATTGGGCGACTGGCTGGTCAACCGGCCTGGACGCGACATACGCCAATCCGGCGGCCGCCAGCGAAACCAGCGGTCCGGCCACCGACACCACGAGATCACGCCCGGGAGTCGGCGCGTTTCGTTCGATCTCGGTGTAGCCACCCAGGAAGTGCAAGGTGATGCCGCGGACCGGCAGGCCCAGCGCGCGAGCGGTGAGCGCATGACTGATCTCGTGAATCAGGACCGACAGGTAGAGGAGCACCGCGAACGTCAGCGCGATGGCATAGGCCCCCGATCCGAATTCGGGTAGCTGTCGCCTGACGACGGGGGCAAAGGCCACGGTGATGACCGCAGCGACAAGGAACCACGTTGGGCTGACGTGTACTGGGATTCCGGCGATCTTGCCCATCGACATCCGCCGGTCCCCACCGTTGCTCACATCAGCCAGGCTAAGCCACTCGAGGGGTCGCACTCTGACCCGAGTCGAGCGGGGGGCCAGCCGGCATCGATCCCTTGCTCGCGCTCGTCGTTGTTCTGGTCAGATTGGTCGCACTCGGACCCTGGCTCGTTCCTCGCTCGGGCCCTCGTTGCTCCGGTTGGATGGTCGCACTCGGACCCTGGCTCGTTCCTCGCTCGGGCCCTCGTTGCTCCGGTTGGATGGTCGCACTCGGACCCTCGCTCGTTCCTCGCTCGGGCCCTCGTTGCTCCGGCGCGACGTGTGTCGGAACCGCAATGTCGGTCCGCTCACCTACAGTCGCCAGCATGAGCACCTTGGCGGCAGCACCCATCGCCGGGCCGGTACCCGAATCGGCCGAGCGCGGCGCTACCGCTGGCCAGGCTGCCGCGGCCGCGGTCGCTGCCTCCGGGCCGTCGCTTTCCCCGTCCCGCGCCGCCGACTTCATGACCTGCCCGCTGCTGTTCCGGTTCCGGACCGTCGACCGGTTGCCGGAGCCGCCCAGCCACGCCGCGACTCGGGGGACGCTTGTGCACGCGGTGCTGGAGCGACTGTTCGATCTGCCGGCCGAGCAACGCACGCCGGAGCAGGCTCGAGCGCTGGTCGGACCGCAGTGGGAACTGTTGCTCGAGACAGAACCCGAAGTCGCCACGTTGTTCTCCGCGGACAACGAGGCTGCACTGGCCGAGTGGCTGGCTGGAGCCGAAGAACTGGTGACGCGGTACTTCGGTCTGGAAGATCCGCGCAGGCTCGAGCCGGCCGACCGGGAGCTCTACGTCGAGACAACGCTGGACTCAGGGCTGCACTTGCGCGGTTACGTCGACCGGCTCGATCGCGCCGCCGGCTCGGGCGAGCTGCGAGTTGTCGACTACAAGACCGGCAATGCCCCGCCGGCGGGCTTCGAACAGCGCGCGATGTTCCAGATGCGGTTCTACGCGCTGGTGCTGTGGCGGATCTACGAACAGGTGCCCCGCCTCCTGCAACTGATCTATCTGGGCAGCGGCGAGGTGCTTCGCTACCAGCCCGACGAAGCTGACCTGGTGGCCACCGAGCGCAAGCTCGCGGCCCTGTGGCGGGCCATCGAGCGCGCCGGGCGCATCGGCGACTGGCGTCCTAGCCCAGGTCCGATGTGCTCTTGGTGTGCCCACCAGGAGTTGTGCCCGGCGTTCGGCGGCACACCCCCGCCGCTTCCCCCGACCGAACCGGCGCCCGAACTGGCCGCCGTGGACGAGGCGCCCTCGCCGCGGACGACACCGGTCGACGTGTGATATAGCCGGCCTAGAGCGCTCGCTCGAAAGCCAGTGCGGCGCCGCGCCACCAATTCGGGTCTGCCCATGGCCCGCCCGGGCGCTCCTCGACGACGCCGTCGACTTCGACATCTGTTTGCTCGTTGAAGAAGCAGACCAGATCCCGCACTGGTTCGGCATCACGGCGCGGCTCCCGATAGGTCCAGACGAAGTTCTCCTTCAGCCCGCCCGCGGTCCGGGCCGAGAAATACGACGCGTACCCCTTGTAGGCGCAGACGGTCTGCATTTCACTTGGCTCGAGGTCGACCTGGACGTCCTCGCGCGGCATGTACCACCTCGCTGGAAGGCCAGTCTCGAAGATCACCACCGGCCGACTTGTCTCGGCCAACACTTCGCCATCGAGCAGGACGCGGACGTGCCGGGAACTGGGAACGGCATCGACCCGGTGATAAGGGTCGCGGGCATGTGCCAGTGCTTGCATGTCCTCTTCCAGCCACCGATCCATGATCCGCCAGTAGAACGCGATGTATGGGCTCAGGTCGGGAGCCGTCTCGCCGTCGGATTCAAATCCCCAGCCCGCTCTCTTCACACGGCGCTCACCGGCGACCAGGTCGAAGAAGTGGGCAGTCCCCTTGCCCGCGGTGAACTTCGTGTGCCCATTCGGAGTCAGCAGCTCCGTGCGGACGTCGTCTCGGGGAAAGTAGTACCGCGGTAGCTGGCCATGTTCAAAGAACAGCATCGGCCGGCCGCTGTCGACCACGACTTCGTCGCCGATGATGCCCCTGATCCGCCGCGGCGACGGCTCCAGATACCGCCACTCGTCGGGCTGCAAGGCGAGATTCGACACTCCCCACGGCTCGTGGCCGAATGGTCCAGTTCCCATGGTGAGCGACATCAGCGGCTGCTCCAATCGACAATCGACGAGACGCAGGTATAAGGCTTCGCTTCACTTCGCCATTCCGCGACGACGAATCAGGATGCGCATCGGCCGATGGCTGGGTTTCAATGCCGACCGTGGAGATTGTCACGATCGCTTCTCGGCCCGATCTGACCGATCTGCTCTGGAAGTTCTCCCACGCATGGCCCGCGTTCATGTACGAAGACCCGACCGGGGCTCTCTACTACGCCGACGCACCGAGCTCCTACGCCGAGTTCGTCATGCTGGCCATCGACGACCAGGGTGCGCCGATTGCTCGGTTGTTCAGCGTTCCCCTCAGCTGGGACGGGGATCCGGCACGAGGTCTTCCCCTCGGCGGATGGGACTGGGCCATCCGCACCGCTCACGAGACCCGCACCTCAGGCGCTCCACTGAATCTGGTGTCCGCCCTCGAGATCACAATCCAGCCCCACCGGCGCGGTGCTGGACTTTCGGCGACTCTGCTGGCCGCCATGTGCCGCAACGTTGCCCGCCTCGGGTTCACCGACCTCGTCGCCCCGGTGCGACCCAACGCCAAAGAGGACCCAGCCGAACCGATGGCCTCGTATGCCCTGCGGACGCGCGATGACGGCCTACCGGTTGATCCTTGGCTGCGTGTGCACGTGCGCGCCGGCGGTCGGATTCTCAATGTCGCCCCGATGTCGATGACCATTCCGGGCACGCTGAAGCAATGGCGGGAGTGGACCGGCCTACCGTTCGACACCTCCGGACCGGTGCACGTCCCCGGAGCCCTGGTTCCGGTGATGTGCTCGGCCGAACACGACGTCGCCATTTATGTCGAGCCGAACGTCTGGGTGCACCATTACCTGGGCCGCTGAACCGGCAAGTGGGTCCGTTCGGCACATCGCCGCACTCGGCCGGGACGATACATCGCCGCGGGCTTCTGGAGCTACGGCGGTTGGGGCGCTTGTTCTGCTGGTGGTTCTGGCAGTGTCATCTGCGCTGAGGCGGCTCGTCGAGCGGTTCGGGGCAGGCCGGCTTTGCCCGGTGGGTTGCCCGGTGGGCTTCCTGGTCCGGGCACGGTGGGTGGTCTGGCATCTTCTGCCGTCCCCGTGGTCCTCGGTCGTCGTGGCCGGGTTGGCGGTTCACTTGGCGGGGTCCGGCCGGCGTCCGCCGATGGCCGGGTGCCGGCGTTGGCTCGGTTCTGGTTGCGTGGGTGTCGGGGGTCGTCGGGTGCGACGAAGGCTCGTTTGCCGGTGCCGGGTACGAGGGCCCAGTGCAGGCGGGTTTTCAGGTCGTGGTGGAACCCGCACAGCGGGTCCAACTCGTCCAGGCGGGTGTGCTTGGTGTCTGCGCCCAGGGCTTCTGGTGGTCGTATTCGATCCGCCGACGGTCGCAGCCTTGGACCGAGCACCGGGGGTTGGTCCACAGCAGGGCGATCTTCTGCGCGGTGGTCGGCCCGCGGCCCAGGTGGGTGACGTTGGCCACGTCGACCCCGTCGGTGATGACCAGTTTGACGATGGCCTCGCCGAGTAGGTCTCGGGCGACCGAGATCGGGACTGGGCCGACGCCGGCGATTTCGCACAGTTCCTCACCGGCGACGTGGCCGCGGCGCAACGCTGCTGCGTCGACCCGCAGCAGGGCCAGATACCGCGGATTGGTCGATGGCCGTACCGCGCACCCCGACCCCGATCGCGGCCAACGCTTCCGGTGGCGCCGGCGTTGGCGGCGAAGATCCCCGGATCACCCACGGTGGCGGTACCCGGCTCGTGGTCACCGTCGGCGCCCGGGCCAGTCCGGCCGGCCGGGCCGGGCGTCTGCTGCTCGCCGCTCGCAGTCGCCGGCTCCGCGGCCGCGGCCCGGCTGGCCGCGCCATCGAGCCCGGCATCGGCGCCAACCCCGTCCGCGCCAGCCCCAGCGGCGCCAGCTCCGGCGGCGTCAGCCTCAGCGGCTTCGTCTCGCCGCCGGCGGTCTCGGTCCCGCAGGTGTCGGCCGCCGGCGGCAGTCCGCGCCGCGGCGGCGTCGCGCCTGTCCGCGGCGGTCTTGGCGGTGTCGGCATCGCCGTCGCCCGCATCGCCCGCCGACTGGGTGGGCTGGTCGCAGTCACAGTGTCCGGCGGCGTGTTCGGCCAGGTGGATCAGCGCGTCGAAGGCGTAGGCGTCGGGGTGTTCGCGCCGGCCGGCCCGAGAAGCGGTTTTGAAGATCCGGTCGATGATCGGATCCAGCACGGTGTTGAACAACGCGCCGGCTTGTGGGCTGCCCTTGGCGTGTAGGTTCCAGAACCCCTCGCCGTCGGTCCAGCGGCGCAACCGGCGACCGGCATGTAGCCGCCGGTTGGTCGCCTCCGGGTCCGGATCGGCCGCGGCGCGGACCCGGGCGCATTCCTCCCGCAACTCCGCCAGCGACACTTGCCGGGCCAGTTCGGTCAGCCGGCGCTCGGCCGCCGGGTTCGCGGCGGCCGCGCTGCTGATCAGCCCGGCCTGCGCCGGAGACAGCTCACCCCGGCGGATCGCCTTGTCCAGCTCCGGCTGCCCGGGCAACCGGTGTGAGGTGTCCATCGCGTCTTTGGCCGCCCCCGCCGAGGTGCCGGCCTTGCCGGCCAACTCCTCCGCCGCCGAACGGGTACCGCGACGGTGCGGCTGGTGCGTCTCGGCCACCCGGCGGGCCAGCAGCGTCTTGCCCGCCGCGCACAACCGCTCGGCGGCGTCGAACACCTGCCACAACTCGCGGGCCGCCGACCCGGAGAAGGCGTCCGGGATCCAGCCGGTC